>NZ_JBEWZG010000007.1:0-255 GCF_045310505.1 Aquirufa novilacunae | reverse complement strand
GCCGCAACAACACTGGTTTGGGCTAATCCGCGTTCGCTCGCCACTACTTACGGAATCACTTTTGTTTTCTCTTCCTCTGCTTACTTAGATGTTTCAGTTCAGCAGGTTCGCCTCCTATCTTAAATAGAATAATAGATCTTCAATCTACTGGGTTGCCCCATTCGGAAATCTTCGGATCGAAGGTCTTGTGCACCTCCCCGAAGCTTATCGCAGCTTAACACGTCCTTCATCGCCTCCAAGAGCCTAGGCATCCCC
>NZ_JBEWZG010000006.1:0-255 GCF_045310505.1 Aquirufa novilacunae | reverse complement strand
ATCATCAGCGGTGCGGGGCTTAACTTCTCTGTTCGAGATGGGAAGAGGTGAACACCCGTCCTATCGGCTCCATACTTTTTGCAAGGTTTTAGCCTTTAGCCATATTGTGAGATAAAATAAACAGCAGGGTGTAAATTAATAAAAGGTAAGCTTTCGGGTAATTAGTACTACTCGACTTTGACATTACTGTCTTTACATCTGTAGCCTATCGACCGTGTCGTCTACACGGACCCTTCATGGAATACTCATCTTCAG
>NZ_JBEWZG010000005.1:0-533 GCF_045310505.1 Aquirufa novilacunae | reverse complement strand
GGGTTGCCCCATTCGGAAATCTTCGGATCGAAGGTCTTGTGCACCTCCCCGAAGCTTATCGCAGCTTAACACGTCCTTCATCGCCTCCAAGAGCCTAGGCATCCCCCATACGCCCTTAATTCACTTACTCTTTTATAAAATATCTTCATCCCAAAGGATTCAATAATTCTAATTTGCTCTTACTCTTTACTTTATTCTCACAATATGTCAAAGAACCTTGTGTGAAATTCAATCAGCTTGCGCTCATCTCATTCACATCGTTCCCAAGTCCGCTCTCCACATTTGGAAAGGGTAGGGGTGGTGTTTTTAGTCGCTAGTCACTAGTCGATAGTCGACAGTCATTAGTTACTTCTTTCAATCTGTTGATCAAGCTCGTTTGCCTAATCTTTACTCTCTAATCTTTACTCTATAATCTCTACTCTTACTTTGTACTCTGGTGGAGAATAACGGATTCGAACGCGGAATGCAATTCCGTTGACCCGGTCAACTTCACACTTGTGGAGAATAACGGATTCGAACCGTTGACCCCCTGC
>NZ_JBEWZG010000004.1:0-675 GCF_045310505.1 Aquirufa novilacunae | reverse complement strand
GCAGGGGGTCAACGGTTCGAATCCGTTATTCTCCACAAGTGTGAAGTTGACCGGGTCAACGGAATTGCATTCCGCGTTCGAATCCGTTATTCTCCACCAGAGTACAAAGTAAGAGTAGAGATTATAGTGTATAGAGTAAAGATTAGGCAAACGAGCTTAATCAACAGATTGAAAGAAGTAACTAATGACTGTCGACTATCGACTAGTGACTAGCGACTAAAAACACCACCCCTACCCTTTCCAAATGTGGAGAGCGGAGATGGGAACGATGTGAATGAGATGAGCGTAAGCTGATTGAATTTCACACAAGGTTCTTTGACATATTGTGAGAATAAAGTAAAGAGTAAGAGCAAATTAGAATTATTGAATCCCTTGCGGATGAAGATATTTTATAAAAGTTAAGTGAATTAAGGGCGTATGGGGGATGCCTAGGCTCTTGGAGGCGATGAAGGACGTGTTAAGCTGCGATAAGCTTCGGGGAGGTGCACAAGACCTTCGATCCGAAGATTTCCGAATGGGGCAACCCAGTAGATTGAAGATCTATTATCCTATTTAAGATAGGAGGCGAACCTGCTGAACTGAAACATCTAAGTAAGCAGAGGAAGAGAAAACAAAAGTGATTCCGTAAGTAGTGGCGAGCGAACGCGGATTAGCCCAAACCAGTGTTGTTGCGGC
>NZ_JBEWZG010000003.1:0-601188 GCF_045310505.1 Aquirufa novilacunae | reverse complement strand
AAGTCAACAGTCGCTAGTCGCCGCTATGCGGCTTAGTCATCACTTCGTGACTTAGTCGGAATTAGAGTAGAGAGTATAGAGTAGACTAGCGACTAGCGACTAGTGACTAGCGACTAGTGACTAGCGACTAGTGACTAGCGACTTTCCCTTTTTTTTACTATATTTGCAACACTATTGCAAAAACTAATGAAACAGATCTTTTTATTCCTTTCTTTCGTCGTACTTCTTTCTTGTAAAAAGGAGGCTGAAATTGAGCCTACGGATGATAATGAGCTAATTACTACCGTTGAGCTAATCTTTACGGATGGTGCTAATGTGTCTAAGTCCTTTAAGTTTCGGGATATTGATGGTGATAGTCGTACAGCGCCTGAGGCGTTTGATACACTTAAACTAGCTAAGAATACCGATTACACGGTAGAGATTAAGATTGGAGATGAGTCGAAAGGTGCTTTGGAAGATATTACAGAAGACATTATAGAGGAAAGCGATGTGCATTTATTCGTGTATCGTCCGAATCCGATATCCTTATTAGCGATGCAGATTACGGATACGGATAAGAATGCGTTACCTGTGGGTTTGAAAGTTAAGGCGAAGACGCAATATTTTCCAGGCTCTGGTAAATTACAAGTGCTCCTAAAACACCAGCCTCCATTAAACGGGAAGGTGGTTAAAACAGGAGATGAAGAGGCAGGCAGTACCGATTTGGATATAAGTTTTCCTGTAGTGATTAAATAGTTAGATAAATGTCTAATAAAAAATACAAACATTTATTGCCAGCCGAAAAAGTGGGAGTCTTTCTTTCGCTTTTGTGTGCTATTCATTGCTTAGCGCTACCCATTATCCTTTTTGTTGCACCTTATTTAGCGAGTTCTTTCGCCTTTAGTGTAACAGTTGAATGGATATTAGTAGTGGTTAGTTTTGGGATGGCTTTATTGTTGCTTTGGCAGGACTATCGAAAACACCGCAAGCCGATGCCTTTGTATTTTTTGGGAATTGGTGTATTTATCAAGTTAGTGGATACTTTGGTCGGTTTGAAATCCATCGAATGGGTATTTGGGTTATCCCTGGGGGTATTTATCACCTTAGCCTATTGGTATAATTACAAGCATAAGACGGCTTGTACCTGCAAAATCAGTTAGCTTATATCTATAAACGAGGGAATTTCGTATCTTTATAGTCTATCCAGATTATAAAATTCTATCAGTGAGCATTACTTACCAACCCGTTATTGGCCTTGAAATTCATGCACAATTGCAAACGAATTCGAAGATATTCGCGAGCGATCCTGTGCTTTTTGGCCAAGAAGCAAATACCTTAATCTCCCCTATTTCCTTAGGGCACCCGGGCACTTTGCCTAAGTTGAATAAAAAAGTGGTGGAGTATGCGATTAAAATGGGTTTGGCATTAGGTTCGAAAATTGCACCTAAGCAGTATTTTGATAGAAAAAATTATTTTTATCCTGATCTTCCAAAGGGCTACCAAATCACTCAAGATAAAACCCCTATTTGTATCGGAGGATCCATAGTTGTTCACTTGAAAGAGGGTGACAAAAAGATGGAATTTCACCATATTCACTTAGAGGAAGATGCAGGGAAGTCCTTACATGAGGGTGATAATCCTTTTAGCTTTTTAGACTATAATCGGGCCGGCACTCCCTTAATTGAGATGGTGACCGAGCCTACTATACACTCGTCAGAAGAGGCGTTTGCACTCGTTTCAGAAGTGCGCAAATTAGTACGTTACCTGGGAATTTGTGATGGAAACATGGAAGAGGGTTCCTTGCGTGCTGATGTGAATGTATCTATTCGGCCGGTTGGGACGACGACCTTAGGTACGAAGGTGGAGATTAAGAATATGAACTCGCTGCGTAATATTCAGCGGGCGATTGAACACGAGATTGTTCGCCAAACGAAGGTGTTGAATGAAGGCGGATCCTTAATTCAAGAGACACGGACGTTTGATGCGCATACCGGGATAACACATTCGATGCGGGTGAAAGAGACGATGAATGATTATCGTTATTTCCCAGAGCCTGATTTAGCGCCTTTGGAGATATCAGCATCTTGGTTACAAGAAATAAAAGCGACGATGCCCCTTTTGCCTTGGGAACAGGAACAAAAGCTGGTGAAGGATTTTGGCCTACCTACGTATGATGCCCATTTCTTATCGGATACGCGTGAAATGGCGGTTTACTTTGAAGAAGTTACGACGTATACGAAGGCCTATAAATCTATTTCAAATTGGTTAATGGGGCCTGTTAAATCTCATTTAAACGAGAATAATCAATCGATTACGGATTTTGAATTGAGTCCTAAACACCTAGCAGAAATTATTGAATTGGTGGAAAAGGGAACGTTGACTCATAATTTAGCGGCACATCAATTGTTTCCTTTGTCCATCGAAAACCCAGCGAAGTCTCCGATGAAACTGGTGGAAGAGCAGGGATGGTTGGATGCGCAATCAGGGGACGAATTGCTTACCTGGGTTCAGGAGGCAATTGCAGCCTACCCAGATAAGGTGAAGGAATACCAAAAAGGGAAGAAGGGTTTAGTGGCGTTGTTTATCGGAGAGGTGATGAAGAAATCGAGAGGAACGGCGGATCCGAAAAAAGTGAATCAAATGGTATCAGAAGAATTAGCCAAAGCTTAGATGAAACTACTTGGATACCTGCTGTTGTTTGCGACTGCCTTACAGGCTCAAAATTTTGAGCTTCGGGTGCAGGCGAAAACGCTTATCCCAGGGAAAAAAATCTACTTGGAATATGTAAATGAACAAGGCAAAGTCATTAAAGTCGACTCTGCAACGCCTTCTGCTCAGCAAAAGGTAAGCTTCAAAGGGCAAGTGAAAGATCAGGGGGCTTTCTATCTAGTGAATTTCTTTGATACACCTAAGCCCCAAAAAGTGTTGGTCATTCTCGAGGGTGGCGAGACGATCGATGTAGAAGCTGATGGAGTAAATGACGAGGAAGGGAAAAGCAATTTCACACTAAAGGGGGATTATCCGAATGTGAAATTTATGCTGGAATTGATGGCTATTTCGAAAGAGATGGAGAAGAAAGTCCGCAAGTGGAACCAAGAAATCCAAGTCGATCCGAAGCAAGAAAAAAGAATTCAAGCAGAGTTTACGCAAGCTCAAGCTACTAGTACGGCTAAGATTAAGGAGTTGATTCCGCAAATGGGAAGCCATTTAGTGGCCCTTTGGGCGACTAATTTTTTGCCAGCCGAAAAGGAGATGGCTTCGCTAGAAGATATTGCCAATCGATTAGCCAAGGCGAGACCGAATCATCCACAGGTGAAACAATTCGTGGCTAATCTGCAGCGACTGCAAGGAGTAAATGAGGGAGCTATGGCTCCTGAAATTAATTTGGCGACCCCTGAGGGGCCTAATTTAGCCTTGAGTTCTTTGCGAGGAAAATATGTGTTGATTGATTTTTGGGCTAGTTGGTGTGGTCCATGCCGCCGGGAGAACCCGAACGTAGTAAAAACCTATGCCGCCTATAAAGACAAGGGATTTGAGATTTATGGGGTGAGTTTAGACCAAGATCGGGAGGCCTGGTTGAAGGCCATCGAGAAAGACCAATTGGTTTGGAAACATGTATCAGATTTGAAATATTGGAGCTCAGCTGGTGCGCAGGCTTATCAAGTTAATTCCATTCCACAGACGTTTCTTTTAGATAAAGAGGGACGTATTTTGGCAAAAGGACTTAGAGGGGCGGCTTTGGACCAGTATTTAGCACAACTATTTAAAGATAAATAAGATGAAAATAGCCATTATTGGTTGTGGAAACATGGGAATGGCCTTCGCTAATTCCTTTATTCAATACAATTTAGTTGCCAAGGAAGAGCTTATTCTCATCGAGAAAAACAAAGAGCGTGGGGACATTTTGCAAGAGCAAAAGGCTGGAATTGTGGTAGACACGATTTCAGAAAAGGTTGCCACGGCCGATTTGATCATTCTTTCTGTTAAACCACAGGATTATCCTTCCGTTTCTGCAGAACTTGCTCGGTTCATTCAGCCGAATCAAATCGTACTTTCCATTATGGCAGGTATTCCTATCGCGAATATTCAAGCTAGTTTATCCCATGATTTAGTGGTTCGTGCGATGCCTAATACTCCGGCTCTTCTAGGGATGGGGATGACGGCTTTTGCGGCTGCTTCTGCTGTAGGCATGTCCGATATTCGGAAAGTGGAGAACCTGATTAATTCAACGGGGCGTGCGGTATTTTTAGAAGAGGAGAGTTTATTAGATGCGGTGACAGGTTTAAGTGGGAGTGGTCCAGCTTATTTCTTTTACCTAATTAAGGCGATGATTGATGCGGGGGTGAAGATGGGTTTTGAGCCTGCTATGGCCTCTTTATTAGTCAAGCAAACGATGCTAGGATCCTATCATTTGATGCAAACGAGTGATAAGACTTTGGATGAATTGATTCAGGCTGTAGCCTCTAAAGGAGGAACGACTGAAGCAGCCTTGAAGACTTTCCAGGAAAGTGCGGTAGCGGAAGGCTTGCAGAAAGGAATTATTGCCGCCAAAGATCGAGCAAAAGAATTAGCCAATTAATTGACTGATATCACTGCCGTTGAATTGTCGACTGATGATTTCTCCATTAGGAGAATAGGTAGGATTCGTGCTAGCGAATAATTGTTCGACTAAGGCTGACATCTCCTCTGATTGTAATTTCTTCGCTTGGTAACGCATAGCGGCCCGGTTTGCTAAAATGCGGGCGATTTTTTCGGAATGGTTTTGGCCTAAATCCGACGCCTCATTCTTCACTTGCTCTAATATTCCTTCTAATAAATTTTGGCCATCTTCCTCGCCTATCCCTGCAGGAACACCTTGAATCCAATACTTTTCCTCTGCATCCTTCGTTAAGCCAAAACCTAAATCGGTGATGTCTCCCAGAATTTCTTCCACTAAAACGGCATCAGCTGGATTAATGCGTAAAATCTTAGGGAACAACAGTTGTTGCGACACCCCATTCTTCTTGACTAAATTCTCAGAGAATTGATCGAATAAAATGCGCTGGTAAGCCTTTTTCTGATCGATTAAGAGCATTCCGCCGGAGAGAGTCACAACTAAATAGGTATTTAGAATTTGAATGACCTGGAAATTCGAATGGACTGAACTCTCCGAATTCCAATTATTCGCTTTGCTTTGAATCGTTGTGGCAGACTCAGTAAACAAGTTTGCCGCTGGATCTGCAACCGTTTGCCTCTCAAAAGCCTCAATATTATCATTTAAGCCTTCGTATAACTTCTTCCATGCATCTTGAATAGGTCGTGGCGAATTCGTTCCTGAAAACGAAGAAATCGAACCCGTAGATGCCGGAGCTCCACCGGGATTTCTAAAATTCACATTCGCATCAAAATCGAGCGAAGGAATCAAATGGTTCAAGCTAAGTGTCTTGCGAATCGCCGCTTGCAAAATGGCATAGATGGATCGCTCGTCATCAAACTTGATCTCAGTCTTCGTCGGATGCACATTGATATCAATGTGGGCTGGATCAATCGTTAAGAACAACACATAAAAAGGGAAGGTCCCCTCCGGCACTAAGCGCTCGTAAGCGCTCATCACCGCGTGGTGCAAATACGAACTCTTGATAAAGCGATTATTCACAAAGAAGAATTGCTCCCCTCTGGTCTTTTTCGCATATTCTGGGCGGCCTACATAGCCTTTAATGCTGACGTAGTTCGTGTTTTCCTCACAAGCCGCTAATTGTTCCCGGTAGCTTTTGCCAAACAAATCCACAATCCGCTTCCCTAATTTCTCTACGGGTAGGGAATAGGTTTCTTGCTCGTTTTGGATGAGTGAAAACTTGATCTCCGGATTGGCTAGCGCAATGCGTTGGAATTCGTCCAAAATATGGCGCATTTCCACCGGATTGGATTTCAAGAAATTGCGACGTGCGGGGATGTTGTAAAAGAGGTTTTTGACTAAGATCGACGTGCCTTTAGGTGCGGCCACTTGTTCATTCTCTTTCAACACGGAGGCTTCCATGCGCAATAAACTACCTAATTCATCCTCCTCCCGCTTGGTCTTTAATTCGACCTGCGCAACGGAGGCAATCGAAGCTAAGGCTTCACCTCGGAATCCCATCGTGCGAATCGCAAACAAATCCTCGGCCTTACTAATCTTCGAAGTAGCATGGCGTTCAAAACACATGATCGCGTCCTGAGGAGACATTCCTTTGCCATCGTCGATGACCTGAATACTCACTTTGCCTGCTTCTTTGACGATTAATTGGACAAAACTTGCTCCCGCATCAATCGAATTTTCCATTAATTCTTTCACCACAGAGGCTGGTCGCTGCACTACCTCGCCCGCCGCAATTTGATTTGCGATGGAATCCGGAAGCATTTTGATCAGATTGTGCATATAATAAAGGGAAAATGAGGGGACAAAGATACGGGTTTAAACAAAAAAAAGGGAATGTTGCCATTCCCTTTTTTCGTAAGATAGGTAAGGATGAATTACTTCAATTCAACTTCAGCACCAGCTTCTTCTAAAGATTTCTTCAAACCTTCAGCTTCGTCTTTAGATACACCTTCTTTAACAGCCTTTGGAGCAGCATCAACTACATCCTTAGCTTCTTTCAAACCTAAACCAGTTAAGTCTTTCACTAATTTAACGATAGCTAATTTGTTAGGACCAGCAGCCTTTAAGATTACATCAAAAGATGTCTTCTCTGCAGCAGCATCACCACCTTCAGCACCGCCACCTGCTGCAGGACCTGCAACCATAACAGCACCAGCAGCAGCTGGTTCGATACCATACTCATCCTTAAGGATAGTAGCTAATTCATTTACTTCTTTTACAGTTAAGTTCACTAATTGTTCAGCGAACGCTTTTAAATCTGCCATTTTTTGAAAATTTAATTGTTAAGAATTAATAATTTGATGGAGTTTCCACTCCGGTAAAACGTGGTAATAATTACTCAGGGCGCTCAGACAAAGTCTTCACGATACCAGCTAATTTCTTCTCGCTGCTTAATAATGCTGAAACAACATTTTTAGCAGGCGATTGTAATAAGCCAATAACTTCGCCAATCATCTCGTTCTTAGACTTGATGTTCTCTAGTGCTGTTAATTGACCTTCGCCAATGTATAAACCACCTTCGATAGACGCAGCCTTGAATGCAATTTTATCTTTTCCAGCTTCTTTACGGAAGTCTTTGATCAATTTTGCAGGTACTTTAGCATTTTCAGTTGCGAAAATGATACCTGACATGCCTGTCAAAACTTCTGCATCTAAAGAGGAATAATCCGTTCCAGTCTTAGCTAATGCCTTAGAGATTAACGTATTCTTGAATATTTTGTATTCAACACCTCTCTGAAAGCAAAGGCTACGGAATTGATTAGCTTCGGCTACAGTTAAACCGGCTGTACTTGCAATGTAGAAGTACGGAGTTGCCGCGAACTTTTCGCTCAACTCATCAATAATCTGATTTTTTTCTTCTCTTGTCATGATTACAATCCAGCTACAGTTCCCTTATCAATAATGATACCCGGAGACATCGTTGAAGATAAGTTGATCGATTTAACATAAGTTCCTTTCGCAGATGACGGCTTTAACTTAATCAACGTGTTGATTACTTCTAAAGCGTTATCTACAATTTTATCAGCTCCAAAGCTCACCTTACCAATAGAGGTATGGATGATACCAGTTTTATCAACTTTAAAGTCAATTTTACCAGCTTTTACTTCGTTTACTGCTTTTCCTACTTCCAAAGTTACAGTACCTGACTTTGGATTAGGCATCAGACCGCGAGGTCCTAAAACACGTCCCAAACGGCCTAATTTTGCCATCACAGTCGGCATAGTAATGATTACGTCGATATCGGTCCAACCGCTCTCGATTTTTGCAATGTAATCATCTAATCCTACGTGATCAGCACCGGCTGCTTTTGCCTCCTCTGCTTTATCGGGTGTACAAAGTACTAATACTCGTACATCTTTCCCGGTTCCGTGAGGTAGGGCAACCACGCCACGAACCATTTGGTCTGCTTTGCGGGGATCTACTCCTAAGCGAACATCAATATCCACTGAGGCATCGAATTTTGTATAAGAAATTTCTTTCAAAATCTCCGCTGCTTTTTCAAGCGAATACGCTTGCGTTGCATCGTATTTTGAAAGGGCTTCCTTTATTTTCTTCGTAAGTTTTGCCATTACCTTTTAATTAAAATGTTTATTTCTGATGGTTAAATCAGAACGGTTTATCACCAGAAACAGTAATTCCCATTGATCGAGCCGTTCCAGCAATCATACTCATTGCTGCTTCAACTGTAAAACAGTTTAAATCCGGCATCTTAGTTTCCGCAATAACGCGTACTTGATCCCAAGTTACTGAACCTACCTTTTTCAAGTTAGGTTGAGCTGAACCAGATTTAACCTTCGCTGCTTCCAATAACAAGATCGGTGCAGGAGGTGTTTTTACAACGAAATCAAACGATTTGTCTGCGTAATAAGTAATTAGGACCGGCAATACTACGCCGTTCTTATCTTGAGTTCTTGCATTGAATTGCTTACAGAACTCCATGATATTTAATCCTTTCGAACCTAAGGCAGGACCGATGGGTGGTGAAGGATTGGCTTGGCCACCTTTGCATTGAAGCTTTACGTAGCCAGCTATTTCTTTTGCCATGTTAAAACATCGTTTATTTAGTGAATTTAGAGGTTTATCTGCCAATAAGGGTGGAAGCTTCCTTATCTGATTCCCCTCCGGGTGACCTTTCCGCGTAACAATGACGTTCCGGCCCAATCCCCTCTTGAAATTTTCAAAACAGAGATTGCCGCTTTTTAAACGGACTGCAAAATTAGGGCTTTTATTCTTAAATACAAATACTTACGCAAAAAAAAGTCCTGAATTTTTGTTCAGGACTTTTCAAGCTGCTCGAAGGAGCGATATTTATTTTTCTACTTGAGCGTAGTTTAATTCTAAAGGAGTGTTACGTCCAAAGATCTTAACCATAACGGATAATTTCTTCGTGTTTTCGTGAATCTCTTCAACCGTACCTTCGAAAGTGGCAAACGGGCCATCGATGACGCGAACCGTCTCACCTTTAATAAAGGTAACTGAAGCAAATTCTTCTACCGCAGCAGACTCATCTACTTTACCTAAGATGCGATTTACTTCCGCTTGGTTGATAGGTACAGGTTTCTTAACGATTACTTTCGTTTTCTTCACCTTGCCGCCTTCTACTTTCGTTACTTCTACCTCTTCGTTATTTGCTTGCAAGAAACCAATAACGCCTGGTGTGGATGTTAAGATGTGACTTACCTCACCGGCTAAGTCAGCTTCTACCAAGATATATCCTGGGAATAAGTTTTTCTCGCGAATCACCTTTTTGCCTTTACGGATTTCGTAAATCTTTTCGGTAGGAATTAAAATCTGAGGAACAGAATCTAACACGCCTTGACGCGCTAATTCGTTCTCCATATAGGTCTTTACCTTCTTTTCCTGTCCTGAGATTGCTCTCAACACATACCATTTAGTCTCTGCCATGGTTGTAACCTATTGATTAAAATGAAGTGTAAAATAAATCCAAACCAGATTTGAAGACTAAATCAACGGCTCCTACTAAAAGAGCGAAGATTAAAGAAGCCACCAAAACTAACACAGAACTCGACTGTAAGTCAGAGAATGCAGGCCATGTAACGTTTTCAGTTACCTCAGTCCATGATTCTTTGATCAATGATGTTGATTTGCTCATAATTTAACCGATATCGGTATTTAATTTACTTAGCACGGGCACAAGGATTCGAACCCTGACCAAAGGTTTTGGAGACCTGCATACTACCATTATACTATGCCCGTAGAAAGGATTGCAAATTTAGCCAAATTTTAACAATTAACAAATCCCCTTCACATTATTGTTTGATTACCACTGAGAATAGCTCGTAGGTTCTAAGAATTTACGTACCGTTCTAGAGTGGCTGTTCGCGTATTTTGCATCGGATGAGATACGTTTCCAATCTGGATTTGCTTGAAATTTTGCCCAGTTCGCATCGCGTTCTGCCATGTTTTCGAAAGAAACCATGTAGCTTAAGCAGGGCGTATTTTCGCCGGCTAGTACTTCTCCGAAGAACACATTGTGTAATCCCACCATGTCAAAAATCTTCAATTCCTCGTCGTTAAACATTGCAATTTTTCGCTTTAGGGCATCTTCATTATATGCCTCATACGTTCTCCATTCGTAGATACGGCCTGGATTCATGACCGGCAATTTCAAGGAAGGATGTCCTGCAAAGCCTTTGGCAAGATATGTAGAGATCTTTTCGAACATCGGCTTATCTAAACCTACGTTTTCAAAATAGGCTTTAGCCGCTTCCTGGTAGGTAGCGTTTTTCTCTAAAGCGTCTTTGTAACCAGCAAAAGAAGCTAGCGATGGGAATGGAATAGCCACCACAACGATGCCCGGTTCTGGTTTTCCGTAATCTTTGAATACACCTACTTTGGAAACACCATAGGAATTAAGGGCCGGAATTAAGGCTTTCGAAAGGTAGGATTCTAATAGAGCTGTGTTCCCTTTGAACTTCATCTGGTAAGTTCTGATTTCATAATATTCTTGTGCTGAAACAGCAAAGCTGCACAAGAGAAGCAATAAGAGTATTTTTTTCATAGGTTGGATTATTTTAGGTCAGCAAGGTACAAAAAAAAAGAGCGGTCACTGACCGCTCTTTTCCGTATAGGCTAATAAAAATTAGTCTAAGATTTCAGTTACCTGACCAGCACCTACTGTACGGCCACCTTCACGAATCGCGAAACGTAAACCTTTGTCCATAGCTACTGCGTTCAATAACGTAACATCAATTGTTAAGTTATCACCAGGCATACACATTTCAACTCCTGCAGGTAAAGTAATTTCACCTGTTACGTCTGTCGTACGGAAGTAGAATTGTGGACGGTATTTGTTAAAGAATGGAGTGTGACGTCCACCTTCTTCTTTTGACAAGATATAAACCTCAGCTTTGAATTTAGTGTGAGGCTTCACTGAACCTGGCTTACAGATAACCATACCACGACGGATATCAGTTTTCTCAATACCACGTAACAATAAACCTACGTTATCACCAGCTTCACCACGATCTAAGATCTTACGGAACATCTCAACACCAGTTACTACTGATTTCAAGTTTTCAGCTCCCATACCTAAGATATCAACTGCTTCACCTGAGTTAATAACACCAGTCTCGATTTTACCTGTTGCTACAGTACCACGACCTGTGATCGAGAATACGTCTTCAACTGGCATCAAGAATGCCTTATCAACATCACGCTTAGGAAGTGGAATCCAAGAATCTACTGCATCCATTAACGCTTCGATTGTAGCTACCCACTTACCATCTCCGTTCAATCCACCTAATGCAGATCCTTGGATTACTGGAATGTTATCGCCATCGAATTCGTAGAATGAAAGAAGCTCACGGATCTCCATTTCAACTAATTCTAATAATTCTGGATCGTCTACCATGTCCACTTTGTTCATGAAAACTACCAATTGAGGTACACCTACTTGGCGAGCCAAAAGGATGTGCTCACGAGTTTGTGGCATTGGACCATCTGTAGCAGCAACTACTAAGATAGCACCGTCCATTTGTGCAGCACCAGTAACCATGTTCTTTACGTAATCGGCGTGACCTGGGCAGTCAACGTGTGCGTAGTGACGGTTAGCTGTTGCGTACTCTACGTGCGCAGTGTTGATCGTGATACCACGTTCTTTTTCTTCTGGAGCAGAGTCAATGGAAGAGAAATCTTTTTTCTCAGCAAGACCTTTTTCAGAAAGAACTTTAGTGATAGCAGCTGTCAAGGTTGTTTTACCGTGGTCAACGTGGCCAATCGTACCAATGTTAACGTGGGGTTTACTTCGGTCAAAATTCTCTTTTGCCATGATTATTTAGTTTTTAATTTATTATAAAAAGTTTCAAATGTTACTCGTTCAATGGGCCTCGCTTTATCGTAGAGCCTTTGAGCAGGATTGAACTGCCGACCTCTTCCTTACCAAGGAAGTGCTCTACCACTGAGCTACAAAGGCATAACCTTGCGGCCTCTCGTTAATCTCTTTCGATTAACTAAAAACAAAAATATCGCTAAGAGGGATTTCTCCCTTAGCAACATTTTTCGTTTCGAGCGGGAGACGGGGCTCGAACCCGCCACCTATAGCTTGGAAGGCTATCGCTCTACCAAATGAGCTACTCCCGCTTGCTGAATCCTCCTGTAAAAAGGATTCAAGGTAAAAAAAATGGTGGGGACAGATGGATTCGAACCACCGTAGGCATTCACCAGCAGATTTACAGTCTGCCCCATTTGGCCGCTCTGGTATATCCCCTTCATTTGTGCTTTCAGTGTAACGTTCCACTGAAATAGTTCGCAAAAGTAGCTCATTTTTTCATTTCCGCAAACACATCTGTGAAAAATTTCCAATAAATTTTTACAATAATCGGATTCCAAAGGCTAATCCGCGCATTTCTTGGCTCTTACCTGATTCAAACAGCGGACTTAAGTCGTAGCTGAAGAATAAATCCGGGAAGTGACGCAAGGCAAATTCTGCACGCAGACCATAGCGGAAAGGATTTACATATAAATTCGTCGTCTCTTTGCGCAAGTTTCCACTTTCTTCTTCGACAGCTTTTGTCCATGTATCAATGCGATAGGATACGTAACCTCCGATGGCAACCATTTGAACGGCTGATTTTTTATCAAACGAGAAATGCGGCATAATAGGCAAGGTTATATAAGATACACTCATCTTGTTTTTGCTCATCACAATCTCTTTCCCTGTGGAAGAAGTAATGGTATTGAATAGTACTCCATTGGGGCCTTTTGTTGCAATGCGGTTATGGTCAAAGCGGAAGTTATACCAATCGATTTCTAAGCCATAACCCAATCGGAAGGCCGATTTCTTACCCTCTGATAGTGTCACAAAACGTGAAATGCCTAGGCTTGCATAGCGGGATCCTAAAGGGTCCAAGGTGAAATTAGGAATGTAAGCTGGAGCTCCTGGATAGGCAACGGCTATTTCAGGTTCGCCACCCACCAATGTATTTAGACCTAAATTGAAATCTAAACCTCGTCTGCTATATAAATTAGGGCGTTTTACTTTCGTCGTATCTTTTCCCCAAATCACTTTTGTTACTTCTTTCCCTTCACGGTGGTACACGCCATCCCAAGTCACGTGCGTCTCTTCGTTGCCGTCTTTCACATGCACCCCGTCTAATCCGATGCGTACCTCTTCTTTTTTGCCAGAATTTTTCCAAGACTCTTGACTAGTGACTAGCGACTCTTGACTAGTTACTGAGCCGCGTAGCGGCGACTTGTGTATCCCAATCTTCACAGAACTATTCCCAATCCGCACAGAAAGACTACTATCTCCATCCGAATCTGTTTTAATGGCTTGTCTGATATTTTGCCAAAGGCTGTCCGTTAACACGAGACCTTTTTTCTCGAAGGCACTTTCTAATTCCTCTTTTAAGGTCCTTTTCGAATCTTTCCCCCCGATCAAGGTTTGGTTTCGTTTGTCAATTTTTAATATCAGTGAATCTTGTCTCTCTTTTGCAGAAAGGTTGAATACACTTACTACTAGGCAGATAATGGCGATGAACTTTTTCATATAATTATTGGATTTGTAATGTGCGTTTTAGGTTTTCTTCTGTTTTCACGTAGGTGTTTGCTACGTTGTGGATATTATTTTCAAAGGCAGGATTCCCTTCTTTTAAACGTTGCCAGTTCACCGGTTCCCCGTCGAGAGCTTGTCGTATTTCACCTACGATTTTGCCAAAAAGAGATCTTTTACGTCTCTTGGCCACCGGTCTCTCTTCCTCTTGTATAGGATCGATATCCAATCGTACGGTCACGATTTCCTCTGGCTCGGTTTTGCTTTCAATAAAGGGTTGAACAGCTGCGACCTCTTCTTTGTGTTTGATCTCCTCGATTACGACAGGTTCCGATAGTAGCACCGATTCTTGCTCATCGGCTGTAGACGAAACGGATACAGTCGAAATAGGGCTCGATGCGATTGTTTCAGTCGATTCTGGTACGCCCTGGCTGAGCGGAGTTTCAGAAAAGGCAGGCGCAGTGGTTACTTCGCTAGCCACCGCACGCGTTTCTTCTGGCGTAGTATTCCAGTTCCAGCTTAGGCCTAAGGCGATTAATAGCATCGCGGCTGCCGCCCAATAGATAGGGAAGCGACGCACGGGTTTTTCCTCTAGGCGTTCTTCGATCCGAGACCACAATCCTTCGGGAATGTCGTCTGATTTGCTTTGGAGTTGCTCTCTCCATTTTTCCTCTACAGAATTCCAATCTTTCATATTTGTAAAGCTGCTAGTTGGTTTTGAAGAAGGGCTCTGGCGCGCGAAAGTTGCGACTTCGAAGTTCCTTCTGATATATCTAATAATTGGGCGATTTCCGCATGGGAATAGCCCTCGATGGCATATAAATTAAATATGGTTCGGTAGCCTGTGGGCAGAGAGGAGATTAAGTTCTCGATCTCTTGCAAGCCTAATTGCATCAAGGTCTCATCCGGATGCGCCACATCAAAGGCGGCATCGATATCGACTGGGTAACGGTCTTTGTTCTTTCGAATTGACATCAAGGCCTCGTTTACCATGATTTTTCGAATCCAGCCTTCGAAACTTCCGCCGCCTTGGTATTGGTCTAGTTTCGAGAATACTTTCACAAAACCCTCCATTAAGGTATCTTCTGCTTCTGACGTATTTGTAATATATCGTTTCACCACGGAGAGCATCTTTCCGGCCATTTTTTGAAAGAGGGCGTGTTGGGCTTGTCGATTGTTTTTTCGACAGGCTTCAATTAGCTCAGTTTCAGAAAGGAAGGCAGGTAAACGTGTACTCAAAGGGTATTTTCGTTATTCGAATGCAAAGATGGCACAAAGTGCTAAATGGTTGCGTCAGTTTGAAAAGAATTTCAAAATTCCGTTCTTTGTCGAAATTAAATCTATGCCTAACTCAGCGCCCATCGGGATTTTTGATAGTGGAATTGGCGGATTGACTCTGGCGCATGCCATCACGGAGTTGATGCCGCAGGAGAATATTATCTATTTTGGCGATACGGCGCACTTGCCGTACGGGGATAAATCGGCGACGGCGATTCAGGCTTATTCGGTGAAGATTTGCAATCTTCTTTTAGAAAAGAATTGCAAGTTGATTTTGATCGCGTGTAACTCGGCTTCGGCGGCAGCCTATGATTTAGTGAAGGTTTATGTAGGTACGAAGGCCAAAGTCGTGAATGTCATCGACCCGGTCATTTCGTATTTAGACCAAAACTGGGAAAACAAAACCCTCGGTTTAATCGGGACGAAGCAAACGGTAAACTCGGGGATTTATGCGAACAAGGCAGAAGCGTTAGGAAAGCATATCGAGGTAAAGTCTTTGGCCACTCCTTTATTAGCGCCCATGATCGAAGAAGGATTCTTCTCGAACTCCATCTCTGAAACCATCATTAAAGAATACCTAGCACAGCCTACGCTGCAAGGAATCGAAGGATTGATTTTAGGCTGTACGCACTATCCACTGATCAAAGCACAGATCGACGCCTACTACAAAGGAAGCATTCCGGTGATCGACACGTCTATTATCGTGGCGGAGGAAATCAAACGAATTCTTTCTGCAGAAGATATGTTGCACGATGGAGAAGAATCCACGCGTCAATTCTACGTATCAGATTATACGGATTCATTCGAAAAGTCCACCCAAATCTTCTTCGGGAAGGCCATCAAATTAACACAATACCCGATTTGGGATTAATCTAGATTTTTACTGAAAAGTTGAGAAACTTTTTGACGCAGTTGAAGCTTCGCTAGGCGGGCTTGCTGCTCTTGCTTGCTTTGGCGAAACCATAAAAAAGCAATCGCTCCCACGATTAAATAGGGCGCTGATAGTAAATATAAAATTCCTGTATTCAATCCAGTCGCGATATTCGAACGACCATTAGAAATGCTACTCTCCACGGTAGTTCTGCACATAGCACACTGCGCTACCGCATCTACCTGTGTTAACAAAAGTAAAACCACGAAAAGAAGGATTTTCTTATACATAGTAAGGCGAAATCAAAAGATACACAATCACACCAGAAACGGATACGTATAACCAGATAGGGTAGGCCCATTTAACGATGGCTTTGTGCGCCACGATGTTATTTGTTAATGCGTAATAAATCGCTTTCAATACCAAACGAACGACACCGATCGAAAGAAGGATGTGTGAAATCAATAAGAAATAATATACCGGACGGATCCAACCTTCGCCACCAAAAGGGGTAGAGGGATTAGAAATGTGGTAAAGAATATACAATACCAAGAATAAAGTACCTTGCACGAATGCAGCTCCCATCGCCTTGCGGTGTAAACCGATGTTTCCACTTTTAACGCCAATCAACCCAATCACTAAACTCAAGGCAGTCGTTGAATTCAATAAGCCGATGACATGAGGTAATACTTTCGTCCATTCACCTAAAGAGATTTTGGTTTGAATACCAATCAAAACCGCCACGGCCACCGGAATCGCTACCGACAACACATTAATTAATTGATCGTTTTTCTTAGTTGCTTCCATCTGTTGAATAAATATTTTTCAAGACTTTTATCTCTACCAGTAATCTATCTACTTCTTTTTTATCTGTCCCGTCGTAGAAACCACGAATGATTCCCTCTTTGTCTACTAATACTAACCGCTCTGAGTGGATAAATGTTTCGTCGGGATTCTTAATTGCGGCATCATATTCTGAGGCATCGGCTAGCGGAACATGAAATCCTTTCAGAACTAAAGGGTAAATCATTTTTTTCTCCCCTGTTAAAAAATGCCATTGCCCCTTATTCGCATCGAAGCGTTTCGAATACAGAGCTAATTTTTCCGGCTGATCGAATTTCGGATCTACCGAGATAGAAAGTAATTGTACCTCTGGATCACCCAAAAAAGTGTCTTGTACTCTGCTTAATTGTGAAGTGATCTTCGGGCAAATGGTTCCGCAACGCGTAAAGAAAAAACTCGTTACATAGATTTTGCCTTGCAAGCTCTTCGCGGAAAAGACTTTTCCACTTTCATCTGTTAAACTGAAGTCGGGGATAGTTTGGAAGACCGTATCCATCTCTGATTCATTCCAGCGAGGATTCAGTCGCTTCGCCATTTTGATTTCTCCCGTAGTCGAATCAATGGCTGGGATGTAGCGAGGAAGGCTAAAATGATTAGTCCCAAATGCCTTCAGCCCTAAATAAATAAAGACAGGCAATATTAATACGAGAAATAATATGCCTGTCTTTTTATACATTATCCAAGAAGGAAATTAAAATCAATATAAGTGTCCACCTTCGTAGATCAAGGCTACTAATAACCAAACTACGAAAATAGTAGGAATTAAAACCATCCAAATCAAGGACTTAACTTCATGCTTTAAGTGCATGAATTCACCTACGATATAGAATGCTTTAACGATAGTCATACCACAGAAGATCGCTACACGTAAGGTGTTAGCAGGCATCGTGAAAGCAATCACGAATTCAATGGCAGTTAAGATCAATAATATCCAAAATGTTTTCCAAATCGCGCCTGTATTAGGAGCTGGAATTTCTTTTTCTGAGGTTCCGTGTGCTGCGTGCGAAGCCATATATAAATCAATTAAAAGATTAAACTAAATAGAAGAAGGTAAATACGAATACCCAAACTAAATCGACAAAGTGCCAATATAAACCTACTTTCTCTACCATTTCATAGTGACCTCTGCGCTCATACACACCCGTAGCTGCGTTGAAGAAAATCAAGATGTTCAAGATAACTCCAGAGAATACGTGTGTTCCGTGGAAACCTGTAATGAAGAAGAATAAGTCAGCGAAAGCTGGAGGTCCATATGGATTACGAACTAGGTTCGCTCCTTCGATAGGCGTGCTAACGCCATCAATGATTTGCTTAGCCGCTAAAGATAAATCTTCTGGTCCGTGGATAAAGTGCGTCCACTCCCAAGCTTGAGAACCTAAGAAAGTAAAACCACCTACAATCGTCCAAAGCATCCACTTCTCCACATCCTTACGGTCACCACGGTGTCCAGCTTCAACGGCTAATACCATCGTTACGGATGATGCGATCAAAATGAACGTCATGATACCTACGAATACTAAAGGCAATGACATACCGTGTAAGAACGGTACTGCTTCAAAAACTTTTTCTGGAATAGGCCAGTGAGTTGTAGAGAAATAGAAATCGTGAGGAGCGCCTTCCCAAGCTGGTTGGCTAAAACGAATCATTCCGTACGTGATCAAAAGGGCTGAGAATGTAAAGGTATCCGATAAAAGGAAGAACCACATCATCAATTTTCCATAACTCGCCTTAAGTGGTTCAGAACCACCTTGCCATGTTAAATTTTCTGGAACCGCTGGGGCAGCGTGTGCTACTGACATAGGTAAAAGCTTAATTGTTAATCAATAAAAATACAAATAAATAAAGCCACAAAGCATCCAAAAAATGCCAATACGTGGCGCAAATCTTAATCTGAGTCAATTGCTTTGCGTTTATCTTCAATCTAAAAGCTGCCACCAGTGCAAAGATTAGAACGATAAGGCCTGATACAAGGTGTAAACCGTGCAAACCGGATAAAACATACACAAAAGAACCAGATGGATTACCAACAAAATAAACGTTCATCTCCACTAATTGGATCCAACCGTAAAATTGCATTACTAAAAAGAGTAATCCGAGCACAAAAGTAATAGAAATACTCATTCGAAGTGCATTAAATTGGTCTTTTTTTGCAGCTAAAAGTGAGTAATGCATCGAAATACTACTCAAAATTAATACACCCGTACTGTAGCTAAATAAACTAGGCATCTCAAATTCCACCCAGTTTCCTTCCGCTTTTCTCACTAAATATGCCGAGGTAAAGGCGGCAAATAGCATGATGATGGATACGATAAATAACCACATCGTAAAAATTCTTGGATTGACCGAACGGGTTTCTGCCGGTTCGATTACATTTTGTTGTGCGTTCATGGTTTAAACTTTATCAAATAATAAGGCAATTTGTATGATGATTAAATAGAAAAATGAACCAAACATCATCCATTTTGCGGCCTTGTCTGTGGGGCGCATCATGAGGTAGAAGGTTTGGCATAAAAATAGAATTCCCGCGACCACCGTAATAATGGCTGATTGAATTCCGGTGATGTGCAGTAAATACGGCACAAATCCCAAAGGCACTAAAAAGAGCGTATAGATCATGATGGTGAAAGCAGTCTTTATGTCTTTCTTCCCATCATTTGGTAACATCTTGAATCCAGCCTTGCGGTAATCCGCATCCGCCACCCAAGCAATCGCCCAGAAGTGTGGGAACTGCCAGAAAAATTGAATCGCAAACAAAATACCCGGCTCCCAGCCAAAATGTCCTGTCGCCGCTACCCAACCGATCATGGGAGGGAAGGCCCCTGGGAAGGCGCCTACAAATACGGAAATAGGTCCTACTCGCTTCAATGGAGTATAAACATAGCCGTATAAAATATAAGACAGCAAACCTACTAAGGCGGCTTTCCACGTAAAATAGCTTAAAAGTCCGATGGCAATGACTGCTAACACATAGCCATAGTTTCTCGCTTGTGCAGGCGTTAGAGTTTGCGTCGGTAAAGGACGCTGTGCCGTTCTTTTCATCAACTTATCGAGTTCAATTTCTTTCAATTGATTCACGATGTTTGCAGCTCCGGTTAATACGAATCCAGCTAATGAGATTAAGAATATACCCAATGGCTTGTGCTCAATGGGCGCTAATAAATACCCAAACGTCCCCGAGAAGGCTACCGTCATGGATAGTCTCGATTTTAAGAGGGCGATATAAGGTTTTAAGTTCGACATTTAGGCGTTTTTTGTTTGGATCCATGAGCTAATGTGCCAGCCCATTAATACCAACGAAATTAATAAATGAACCGCTTGGCTTCCTAATGGTAAAGCGAAATAAGCCATCAGAATTCCGGTAAAAAAGGAAATTCCAATGAGTACCATCATTCCATGGCGGTAACTCTGCAAAGGAGCATTTTTTAGTTTGTTCCATAGTAGCAAATGGCTCAATACAATCACCCAAGAAAAGGTACGATGTACAATATAGATCACATCTAATTGTGCCACCCATTGATCCTTTGCATTTTCACCTAGTGCCTGAATCACATGATCCATATTCTCCCGCACCTGGGTGCCTAAGATAATTTGGACTAAAACAATGACTAAGTTAATACCTATCCACTGGCGATTCTCTAGATTAATAACCGCTGAGGAAGAATGATTGTTTAGGGCTTTGATTAAAAAAAAGATGACCCCGATCGACAATAGCATGTGGGCAGTTACCACACCTGGAAGCAAGAACGAATCAACGACAAATTTGCCTAGCACGGCATTCGCTATGACTAATAAGAGCGCGGCTAAAGTGGGTAAAAAAACCTTTCTCCCTTCCTTGTAGGCTAAGAGAGTCGTTGCTAGAACGATGAGGCCAGTTAAAGCTCCTAATAATCGATTGATATATTCAATCCAGGTTTTAGTGGCATTGAATTCCACTTCCCCATGAAGTTTCTCTTTGTAGATAACTTCGTAGTGTAAAGGCAGTTCGGATACTTTGGTAGGAGGGATGAATCTACCAAAGCACTTCGGCCAATCCGGACACCCCATTCCTGACCCCGTACTACGGACGATTCCGCCAGCAAGGATAAGCAAGTAAATGCTCAGGAGTGAAAGGGTTGCGAATTTTCTAAAGGCCATTTTTAGGGTAAAAAAAAGATGCATCTAAATGATATTCATTCGGATGCATCTTTCAATGGTAGGGTTAATTAACGGTTATAACTTTCGTTTTGAGCGCCTAATAAACCTTCGATTTCATTTTCTTTTGCAATTTCAGCCTCTTCCTCTGGAAGGTTAGAGCTCTTAGTTGCAGAGAATGGAACGTTTTGAGGGATGAAATCCACATCTGAACCTGGCTTAGAATAATCGTATGGCCAACGGTATACAGCTGGAATTTCTCCTTCCCAGTTTCCGTGACCCGGCTCAATAGGAGTCGTCCACTCTAGGGTAGTTGAGTTCCAAGGATTTTGAGGAGCTCTCTTACCTTTGAAGATCGAGTAGAAGAAGTTCCAAGCAAAGATCGCTTGTGCAGAGAAGGTAATGATCGCTGCAATTGAGATGAATGCATTCATATCTGTGAAGGCTGCTGCTCCATCATTACCTACTGCTGTAAATGAGTAGTAACGACGAGGGAAACCTGCGATACCGATGTAGTGCATTGGGAAGAATACCATGTACACACCCACGAATGTAAACCAGAAGTGGATATAACCTAAAGTCTTGTTCATCATACGACCGAACATCTTAGGGAACCAGTGGTAAACACCTGCCATCAATCCGAAGAACGATGCCGCACCCATTACTAGGTGGAAGTGAGCTACTACGAAATACGTATCGTGTAAGTTGATATCTAAAGCGGAGTTACCTAAGATGATACCAGTAACACCACCCGAGATGAATAGAGATACTAGACCGATCGAGAACAACATCGCCGGAGTAAAGATTAAATTACCTTTCCAAAGCGTTGTAATGTAGTTAAACGCTTTTACCGCAGATGGTACCGCAATGATCAAGGTTAAGAACATGAACACAGATCCCAAGAATGGATTCATACCCGTTACGAACATGTGGTGAGCCCACACGATGAAGGCAAGTACGGTGATACCCATCATTGAACCGATCATCGCACGGTATCCGAAGATAGGCTTGCGAGAGTTGGTTGCAATGATCTCAGATGTCATACCTAATGCAGGAAGCAATACGATATAAACCTCTGGGTGACCTAGGAACCAGAATAAGTGTTGGTACAAGATCGGAGAACCACCCATGTTAGGTAATGCTTGACCTTGGATATAGATCTCAGATAAGTAGAATGAAGTACCGAATGAACGGTCAAAGATTAACAATAATGCCGCTGATAATAATACAGGGAAAGATAATAAACCTAATACCGCTGTAAAGAAGAATGACCAAATTGTCAATGGCATCTTCGTGAAAGTCATACCACGTGTACGTAAGTTAATTACGGTACAGATGTAGTTAATACCACCCATTAATGAAGATACGATAAAGAAGGTCATCGCTGTTAACCACATCGTCATACCTAAACCAGAACCTGGCATTGCTTGAGGCAAGGCAGATAAAGGAGGATAAATTACCCATCCACCAGAGGCAGGACCCGTCTCTAAGAATAGAGAAGCGAACATGATCATAGAAGAAAGGAAGAAGAACCAGTAGGATAACATGTTAATGAACCCTGAGGCCATATCTCTCGCTCCGATCTGTAAAGGGATAAGGAAGTTAGAGAACGTTCCTGATAGACCCGCTGTTAATACAAAGAATACCATGATGGTACCGTGCATCGTCACAAGGGCTAAATAAAACTCTTTATCTAATTTTCCACCTTCGTCAATCCACTCCCCTAAGATAGGGCGTAACCAATCTAATTGCATTTCAGGGAAACCTAATTGCAAACGGAAGATGATCGATAATGATCCACCAATGAAAGCCCAAAGAATACCTGAAATCAAGTATTGCTTAGCAATCGTTTTGTGATCAGTAGAGAAGATATATTTCGTCCAAAAATTTAGCTCATGGTGCTCATGCTCATGATCATGTGCATGTGTGTGAACTTCTTCAGCGTGTGTTGTTGCAGTTGACATATGAATTTATTTTCTTCTGTTCGTTGTTAAATTAGTTTACACTTACGGCTTCATCTGCTGGTGCAGCTGCGCTATCTACGGCAACTGGCTCTGCAGGAATATATTTTAAAGCTTTCGCTTTTAAATTCTCAGGAACTTTAGCTAAGTACGTTGGGTTCGTAGCTAAGAATGGCTTTTGCTCTGCGCACCATTTAGCGTAATCTTCTGGCTCATCTACGAATACCGTAATCGCCATACCGAAGTGACCGCGACCACAAATCTCCGTACAGTTTAACTTATAGTTGAAGTCTTTTTTACCCAATTTCGCACGCATCTCGTCCGTAGACATGTTTGGTGTAAACCAAAACTTCGTAGGCATACCTGGTACCGCGTCCATTTTTACACGGTGGAAAGGAAGATATACGGAGTGTAATACGTCTTGAGCGTGGATTTTCAATAATACCGGCTTGCCTTTTGGTAAGTGTAATTCAGTTGCTGTAAAATCATCAAATGAATTCTTATCTGTAAAGTCGATACCGATGTTATTCGTCTCGTCGATTAATTTGTAATTGTAATTACCTAATTGGTTATCATCGTTACCTGCGTAACGTACATACCAACCGAATTGGTGACCTGTGATTTCGATCACTACCGCATCGCTAGGTGCTTGAGAAGTGATATCTCTCCAAGTTCTCCAACCCGTAAATACCAAGATCGCCATAACGATCGCTGGAATAACCGTCCAGATCAACTCTAGTTTGTGGTTCACTGGATAGAAAGTTGCCTTTCTATCTTTGTTATAACGGTATTTAAAAGCAAAGAATAACAATAAAGTATTCGTGAAAAAGAATGCTAAGGTTACTACCGCCATTGAAACCCAAAACATACTATCAGTTCTTAGACCATGTTCTGAAGCTGCCACAGGTAAGAAATCTGGCTTAGCCACCATAAATGACCAAACTCCTGCAATTGTTCCTAAAGCCCAGAAAATAATCATTCCGTAGGCATTGGCGTTGTTACTTCCATCTAATGCTTCATCTGTATAATCAGAGGCAGCAAGAGACTTATTTAACTTAATGCTTTTGCTGATTACATTAATTGCAAGAGCAAAGAAGATAAGGGATAAAAGACCTATTAGGTAAAACATATTCTTTATTTTAAGACAAGTTCAAAAATTAAATATCGTGGTGTAATGCTTCTGGCAAGAATGGGTGGTTTTTCGCCACTAAACTTGCTTTCGTTAATTCTCCTGAGATCACATAGATGAAAGCAGAAGCGAAGACTGTAACCATTCCAAATTCTACTAAGCCGTAACCACCGTGCTTACCTACAACGCCTGGCATAATCATTTGGTAGAAATCAATGTAGTGACCAGCAATAATTAAGAAAGCAGCGATCTTTAAGAAGATACGTGTTCTCTTCGCATCACGTGTCATTAGAACTAAGAAGGGTAGTAAGAAGTTTAGAATTACCATTAAAATTTCTGAACTTTTATACAATTTATCATAACCTTCCCAGCGCTCTAAGAAATAGATGGTTTCTTCCGGTAAGTTAGCATAGTAGATTAATAAGAATTGCTCGAACCATACGTAAGTCCAGAAGATTGAGAAGGCGAACATAAACTTGCCTAAATCATGTAAATGGTTCTCATTTACATAGCCCATTAAGCCTTTGTCCTTTAAGTATAAAATCGCTAATACGATTACAGCATAGGTAGTCACGTGCCATGAAGAAAACATGTACCATCCGAACATAGTAGAGAACCAGTGTGTGTCGATCGACATCACCCAATCCCAAGCAAAAATTGAGCTAGAGGCACCGAAGATCACGATGAAAGCGGTACCGATCTTAACTAATTGCGTGAAGTATTCTGTTCCGCCATTCAAATCCTCTTCTAATGATTTCTTGCGTAACATGTTCCAAAGAAGGATCCATAATCCTCCAAATACCACTAAACGAATCAAGAAGAAATTTTTGTTCAAATAGCCAGACTTACCTGCAATGATTTTATCATAGTTTGCATTTCCTACTTCTGTTACACCGTGGTGCATCCAGTGGAAAATAACATCTCCTTTGAAGAAGAATGTTAAGATCAAGATAGGTAAGGAGATGTATAAGAACTTAGGGAAAGCCTCAGGAACACGCTTCATTACTGATGACCAACCTGACTTCGTTAAGTATTGTAAAGAAACGAAGAACATACCTACTACAGCGATACCTGTAAAGAAGACTGCATTCAACCAAACGTTCGCCCAAACGCGATTCATCCAATTGTAGTGTTCTTCCGCATCCGGCTGGTGAGAAACTGCTCCACCAGAAAGGTGTTCTGCAGCTGCTTCGTGTCCCGCCTTCGCTGCCTCATGACCTGCTGCCGCTACTTCGTGACCACCTGCTTCTCCTTTAGATAAAAGGTAAATACCAATAACTAAAGCAACAACGCCTGCGATGAAAGCATAAATAATTCTCTTTTTGCCTTCAGAGGTGAACTCAAAATGCTCCTCTACGTTTGCTGGGGAAAAATGTGAATGTCCCGCCATCTTGTTCTCTATTTTAAATTAAATGAATTTGATCTTATTGTTTTTGTAACTCGTGTACATAAAGTACGATTTTCCAACGGTTCTCTGAGGAAATCTGTGAACCGTGAGGCCACATACGTCCTTTACCATGTGTAATTACGTGGTAGATATGTCCGTCGTTCACGTCTTTCAATGCATCACTTGAGTATACAGGTACTCCCTTGTATTGTTTCGCAACTAAGCCATCTCCTTTTCCTCCTTCACCATGGCAGTGTTGGCAGAAACGCTCGTATTGTAGCTTTCCAGCCTCGATGTTTTCTGGAGTAGCCGCTAATGGGTTTTTCAATAAGGCTGCTGAATACGATAAGCTATCGTTAGGCACCGTTTTTGCTAATAATTCTTGTGCTAAGAACGCTTTCTTTAAGCTATCCGCACCTGAATATTTTTTACGAGGCACTGTACCTGACACAGGTAAACGCATGTTCATCCCTAATGGGTTGATTTTGTTTGTGTCACCTTGTAACTGAGTCATCGGCTCGTAACCTACTGAATTGTACATATTAGGTGCAAACTCTGTACCTGTATCGTTATGGTCATCTCCACAAGACAATAGTCCAGCTGTTAAGCCGACTAGTAAAGTGAATTTATGAATTGAATTGAACATATCTTCTTGAGAATTATTCGTTTAATTATTTAACATTTACTTCGATGGCTCCTGAATCTTTCAAGGCTTTCTTGATATCAGCTGCACTTACTTTGTTCTTATCCACGTTAATCGCCATGACAAACTTGTCATCTGTCGTACGAATATCTAATGGAAGCGTAGGATTACCTGGCCATAAGTCGTTTGAGATACAGAAGGTTGTTACAAGGCCAAAAGCCGTGAACAATACTGTTCCCTCAAATGTTACCGGAATCCAGTTAGGAAGTGCAAAGAAATCTTTACCCCCGATGATCATCGGCCAGTCAAACACCATCGTGTAGCTGATTAATGATAAAGCACAGATCATTCCTAAAGTACCGAACATGAAGGCAGCGATAGGTAAACGTGTACGCTCATGTCCTACGGCTACGTCTAATCCGTGAATAGGGAATGGAGTAAATACGTCTTCGATTTTGATTCCTTTCGCTTTTACCTCGCCTACAGCGTGTAAAACCTCGTCCTCATCGTCATAAACTCCCAAAATGTAGTTAGTTGTCGAACTCATATTGTTTTAATTTCGAATTTCTAAATAAAAATTATTCTTCTGTTTTCTTTGCAGCCTTCACTTTCTTCGCTGGGAAGTTAGACGAAACTCCTTTCATTACGGATTTCACTTCCGCCATATTTACTACCGGTAAATACTTAGCGAATAAGAAGAATAACGTAAAGAATAAACCGAATGAGAAGATGTAATCACCGATATCATACATCGTAGGAGAGAACATCGCCCAAGAGGATGGTAAGTAATCACGGTGTAATGAAGTCACGATAATTACGAAACGCTCGAACCACATACCTACGTTTACCACGATAGATAAGATGAACGAAACCATTAAGTTTGTACGGATCGCTTTCGACCAGAATAACTGTGGAGAGATAACGTTACAAGTCATCATCATCCAGTATGCCCACCAGTATGGACCAGTAGCCCGGTTAATGAAGGCATAGCTTTCATATTCCACACCTGAATACCAAGCGATAAAGAACTCAGTTAAGTAAGCGATACCTACCACTGAACCCGTTACCGTGATAACGATATTCATCATTTCGATGTGTTCGATTGTGATATAATCCTCTAATTTGAAAACTACACGTGTAATTAATAATAAGGTTTGTACCATTGCGAAACCGGAGAAGATCGCACCCGCCACGAAATACGGAGGGAAGATAGTCGTGTGCCATCCTGGGATAACAGACGTCGCGAAGTCCATCGATACAATCGTGTGTACAGAAAGTACAAGAGGAGTAGAGATACCTGCTAAGATTAATGACATGTACTCATAACGTGCCCAAGTCTTAGAAGAACCTGTCCAGCCTAAGCTGAAGAAGCCATACCAGAACTTACGACCTGCTGTTGTAGCACGGTCACGAATGGTTGCTAAATCCGGTACTAGACCCATGTACCAGAATAATAAAGAAACGGATAAATACGTCGAGATCGCGAAAACGTCCCAAACTAACGGAGAGTTAAAGTTAACCCAAAGTGAACCGAACGTATTTGGAAGTGGTAAAGCCCAGTGAGCTAACCAAGGACGTCCCATGTGAGCTAAGATGAAGGATGCAGCACAAAGTACGGCAAAAATCGTCATCGCTTCCGCTGAACGGTTGATGGATGTTCTCCATTTTTGGCGGAACAATAATAACACGGCAGAGATCAAAGTACCCGCGTGACCGATACCCACCCACCATACGAAGTTAGTGATATCCCAAGCCCAACCTACGGTTTTATTTAATCCCCAAACGCCAATACCTTGCCACCAAGTGTAGAAAAGGCAATAAGCACCATACATGAATACAAGACAAGAGATCCCGAATGCAATTTTCCATTCTTTCGTAGGTTCTCCCTCTACTTGCTTGCAGATATCGTGGGTAACATCGGAATAAGATTTTCCACCAGTAACTAGTTTCTCTCTTATGGGTGATACAACGTGCGACATATTTTTATTTACTGTTTTACGATTAAAAAATTATGCTTCTTTCTTAGCATCCTTGTTACGAACTTTCTTCAAGTAAGAGATATTAGGCTTCACATTAATCTCTTCGATTACGTGGAACGCACGTCCCTCTTTCTCTACTAATAATAATTTAGAGATCTCAGATGCTGGATCGTTCATATCTCCAAATGTAATCGCATTCGTAGGGCAAGATTGAGCACAAGCTACTTGAATTTCTCCATCTACTGGACGACGCTTCTCTTTCTTCGCTTCTAACTTACCAGCTTGAATACGTTGAACGCACATCGAGCATTTTTCCATTACACCACGAGAACGAACGGTTACGTCTGGGTTGATCACCATACGTCCTAAGTCGTTATTGAAGTGGAAATCGAAGTCATCCGTTTGGAAATAACGGAACCAGTTGAAACGACGTACTTTGTATGGACAGTTATTTGCGCAATAACGTGTACCGATACAACGGTTATACGTCATTTGGTTAAGACCTTCCGTTGAGTGAGTCGTCGCTAATACGGGACAAACAGTCTCGCAAGGAGCGTTGTTACAGTGCTGGCATAACATCGGTTGGAAAACTACCTCTGGATTATCAGATGCAATCTCTAAACCTTTCAAATCTTCTACCTCTGCATCAGAAGAGTAGTAACGGTCGATACGCATCCAGTGCATCTCACGACGGTTAATCACTTCTTGACGACCTACTACTGGTACGTTGTTTTCAGCGTTACATGAAACCACGCAAGCAGAACATCCTGTACACGTATTTAAGTCGATCACCATACCCCACGCGTGGTTATTGTATTCGTGACCGTTCCAAAGCGTTAAATCAGTCGCATCCTTTTCTCCTTCAGACGTTTTCACGCGAGGAGTGAAGCTTCCTGCTTTTGCATCTTTTGCAAAGTCAGCTAACACCGTCTCTTGAACGACTGCTTGACGTGCCATCACCGTTTGGTGAGTTTGCGTTTGAGCGATTTCTTTTGTCTCACCAGTTGAAGTTACTGAAACACCTGTTGTGCAGATACCTACACAAGCGCCATTTACTTCAGAGATGAATGGATAAGCATTTACACCCACACCGTCTGCAGACTTACCTGCTTTCGTGCGACCGTAACCGATAGCAATCGCTACTGTATCTTGCGCTTGGCCTGGTTGAACTAAAACTGGAAGAGATACTTTGTATCCTTTCGCGCTTACTTCAACAACATCACCTTGCTTTAATTTTAATTTAGTCGCAGTTGGTTGCGAGATAGCCGCGTAATTGTCCCAACATGCTTTAGAAACTGGCTCAGGGAATTCTTGCAACCAAGGGTTGTTTGCTTGAGAACCTGTTCCTAAGCCTACTTTCTCGTAAACTGCGATCTCTAAACCAGTAGAAGACGCTGAATAAGACTTGCTGATGGCTGCTGCCGCTGCATTCACATCGACAGATGGGCTTGCAGAAGAAACCGTTGCCGGATTTGGTTCAAATACACCATTGTGAAGTGCATTGTTCCAAGCTACTTTGCCACCTTTTAAGATGTTTTGCTCCCAGTTACGCTCTAAGTAACCTGCAAAATCACCTGATAAACCAGCCCAAGTTAAGAAACTTGACTGCGCTTGACGTGTTTTGAAGATTGTAGAGATCGTAGGTTGCGTTAATGAGTAGAAACCAGCTTTAGGCTCAGCATCATTCCAAGACTCTAAGAAGTGAGAATCTGGTGCGATGAATTGACATAATGAAGCCGTCTCATCAGCGCGATCGTTTGTTGCTAAGCTCACACCCACTTTTGGTAAAGCAGCCGCTAACGCAGCACCCATTGGGTGGTTGTAAACTGGGTTTGCATTGTAGAAGATAACCGCTGCAATAGAACCAGCGCTAGCTTCTTTAATGAAATTAGCCATCGCCATGTCGTTACCTTGACGGTAGTTCATAGCTAAGCCTGTATTGATCGTCGTGCCATATGCGCCTACTAAAGCGTTTGTAGCAGCAACAATTTTTTGAACTTCTGGGTCATTTGAACCAGCTACGATGATCGAAGCGCCTTTTGAAGCGACTAAGTCTTTCGCTGCTTTTTCTAAATGATCTACTTTAACCGAAGCACCCGCGATGCTAGCCGCTCCTGTTAATTTCGCTACTGCATTATATAAAGCAACCGCTACTAAACCCTCTTGAGATGGCTTGTAAGCGGCGCGGTAATCTGCGTTAGCACCTGTGTTAGATAAGATAGTCTCAAATTGGTAGTGGCGAGACATGTCTTTCTTTCCTCCTTTTTCAGAGCTAACACGGCGAGTGATTGCCCATTGTGCAGCAAATTCAGTAGGAGCAATCCACGAACCTAAGAAGTCAGCACCTAAAGACACAATCGTCTTAGCTTGGCTGAAATCAATATTAGGTAAAACGCCACCGTGTGCTTGTGTTAAACCATAAGCTGGGTTTGCGTCATACGTGATGTGTTGTGTTGTTGGGTATTTCGCTGCGAAGTCTGCGATTACTTTCTTCGTAGTAGGAGAAAGGATGGTATTAGAAACGATGCGGATTTGACCACCTTTGGCAGCTACCTCAGCTAACTTCGCTGTAAAATCTTTATCTAAAGAAGCCCAATCCGTTGCTTTACCAGCAGCTTGAGGACCTTTTAATTTTTCATTATCATATAAACTCAAAACAGAAGCATGAGCACGGCCCGAAAGCACACCCTTCGAGATCGAAGAAGACTTGTTACCTTCGATTTTGATCGGACGACCTTCACGTGTCTTCACTAAGATCGATGCGTAGTCACCGCCATCTGTATACGTAGACGCATACCAGTTAGCGATAGTTGGCTCGACATCTTCCGGCTTGTTTAAGTAAGGAATCGTGTTCTTTACTGGAGACTCACAAGCTGCTAAAGACACAGCCGCTACTCCAAAACCTAACATCTTTAAGAAATCACGACGATGAGTACCCGCTCCATCAACTAAAGAATCTCCTTTAGCATCCGTTTCAGATGGCATATTGCCAAACTCATTGTGGATATTTTTGACAAACGATGGCTCATTGGTTAACTCCTCAATCCCTTTCCAATACCTCTTGTTCGAATTTTCCATATAATCTTTCTTATTCAGACTAAAATTTTATTTCTATTAATAGTGACACTTAGAGCACTCTAAGCCACCGATGTTTTGAACTTTCAAAGGAGTCTTGCTATCCTTATTGTGTACCTCTACTAATTTATCGTAGTAAGCGTTGCCTTTTGCATTTACGTCAGTTTGACGGTGGCAATCGATACACCAGCCCATAGTTAATGAAGAACGTTGCTCTACCACTTCCATCTTTTCGATTTCGCCGTGGCAGTTCTTACACTCTAAACCACCTACGTTTGTGTGTTGCGAGTGGTTGAAATACGCTAAGTCAGGTAAGTTATGAACACGTACCCATTGGATCGGCTCATCTTTCTCTAATGCTTTGTAGATTTTTTGAATCTCTGGAGACTCACGCTTGATCGCGTTGTGGCAGTTCATACAAATGTTCGCTGAAGGAACGTTTGCACCTTTTCCCTCGTAAACACCTGTGTGGCAGTAGTTACAGTTGATTTGGTATTGACCTGCGTGTAATTTGTGAGAAAATTTAATCGGTTGCTCTGGAGCATATCCTTGGTGGATACCTACGCCATAAGCCGCATCGATCGTTGCTTTACCTCCTAATAATAGGACCAAAACAATTACTCCCGTCTTCACTGCCGAATTAGCAGCTAAGGACTTAGCATTTTCAGCTACTCTTTCGAAAAAAGGCTTCCCTTCTTCTTGGTCCGCTTTCGCTAACTTGCTAAGTGAGTTGACAATCGCTAGTAAAGCGATTAATACCAGCACCATGATGATTAATAATCCTACTAAAAGGACTTCCATCATACCACCTGAAGAAGCTGCCGCTGCTGGAGCTGCCGCGCCTGCTGCTGGTGCTGCACCTGCTGCCGGAGCCGCTGGAGCTGCATTCGATGCATCGATATAGGCGATAATACCTTTAATTTGAGCTTCTGAGAAGTTCGGATATGGAGTCATAGCCGCCTTGTTAAACTTGTTGTACAAGTCATTTGCGTACTTGTCTCCTGAAGCGATAACTGCTTGTGGGTTGTGTACCCATTTAACGATCCATTCGATCGGACGACGCTCGCTAATTCCCTTTAAACCAGGACCTACCAATACTTCGTCTGTGGATGCGTGACAAGCCGCACAGTTGTTTTTAAATAGTGTTTCACCTTCCGCTGCATCTTGTGCAAACGTTGCTGCAGTCGCAGCAATTAGGAATAAGAAGGAAAATAGAAACTTAACGAGAGTTAATTTTTTGCAACACATAAATATAGATTTTCTCATATTAATTCAGTCCGCAAAACTACAATTCGATTTTTTAGGAAACAATTAATTCTTCATTCAATTTTTGGATTTTTTTAATCACAATTATTATTTAGAATTTTTCAAAATAAGGCCTTTAAATTAAAATTGAACTATTTTTAGAATATTTTGCATAATGTGTATGGGTACAAAAAAACCTTCCGGATTGGAAGGTTTTCTGAGGTTTCGAGCGGATTCGAACCGCTGTAGAAGGTTTTGCAGACCTCTGCCTAGCCACTCGGCCACGAAACCAATTAATTGGGATGCAAATTTAGCTTTTTTTTAGAGAAAGGCAAGACGGTAGATGAAAATTTAGTCGATAGTCACTAGTCGCTAGTCGCTAGTCTCTAGTCACTAGTCGAAAGTCGCTAGTCCGGAGAAACATTTATCATTAACCATTTACCATTCACCATTCACCATCTCTATTCTATACTCTCTACTCTATGCTCTCTGACTCCCGACTAGTGACTAGCGACTAGCTCAGCGTGAAAACCGAAATTTCTGGCGGCATCCCCACTCTCCCCGGATAGCCTAAATAGCCATAGCCCCGATTCACATAGATTTGTTGTTCGCCTTCGTGGTATAATCCTGCCCACTGTTTGTACACATATTGAGCTGGTGACCAACGCATTTCAGCGATTTTAACCCCAAATTGGGTGCCATGCGTATGGCCCGCAAAAGCCACATCGATGTCTTTGTATTTCTTCGTTACCTCCGCATTCCAGTGCGTTGGGTCGTGCGATAAAAGTAGTTTCGCAGAAGCCTCTTCTGTTCCTTTGTGCGCTTTTTCTAAATTTCCGTACCAAGGGAAGCGACCTAAGCCGATATTTTGGACCCCAATTATCGCTAATTTTTCACCTGATTCTTCTAGCAATCGATGCTCATCCATCAATAGATCCCAACCCATTAATTCATGGGCTTTCATCAGGTCTTTTAGATTTTGCTTTTTAGCTGCTGGACTCGCCCAGCGCACATAATCGCCATAATCGTGGTTCCCCAGGGTACTAAATACACCCAGTGGAGCTTTGACCTTATTGAAAACGTCAAAGTAATTCTGCACCTCTTTGGACTCATTATTCACCAAATCTCCGGTGAAGAAAACGACGTCTGCTTTTTCGCGCATCAGCATCTCTACACCTCCTTTAACAGCCGTTTTATTGAAAAATGAACCTGTATGGATATCGGAAATTTGGGCAATTTTCAAGCCTTTGAAGGCAGAAGGCAAGCCTTTGATTTTTAAGGGAATATGCTCTACTGTATAATCATGGGCGCCGGAAATTATGCCAAAAGCAAAGGTAGCAGCCGGCACTGCCCCCACAGCTAGCGCGGCTTGGGACAGGAATTCGTGGCGAGAAATAGCACTAGGGTCTTTCTTGAGTACTTTTTTAGTGCCCCAGCGGAAGAAACGGGTGATATCTTCTAGTAATAAGAAGATAATAATAAACAGTTTAGTGATAACGGAGATCATAACGATCGCCATAAAGGTGATCCGGATTTCATTTTTCCAAGCATGCAATGGCAAGGCATTATAGGAAATGATCCCTATTAGAATGAAGGCTGTAAATCCCCAAAAGGTATTTTTAGCGATTTTTTGAATGCTTTGGCGGGAGTTTCTGAAAGCGGTTTTGACAGCCATCCAAACATAATAGTCCAGCGCGATTAACACAATACTGATAAAAGGCACAAAAAACATTTTATTCATAGCACTTAAACTATCTTTGCAATTCAATTGTTCCAAAGGTGCAAAATTACATGAAAAAGACGATAAGTATTTACGGGGGCGGTTGGGTAGGCGCACCATTGGCATTTAAATTAGCTTTAGCGGATTTCGACGTCCGCGTTTCCGCTTCGAGTGTTCACGCGCAAGCGGCCCATCCGAAAATCAAGGTATTGGATTTCAGAGCTGAGCCTGATATGCCAGCAGAAAACTGGACTTCGATGATTTATTCGGAAGTGCAGATTTGGGCGATCCCACCACGTCGTAAGAAGAATTCCGAAGAGACTTATCTGTCCATTTTGCAGGCTTGGGTAGATAATTTACCCACTTCTGGTGTTAAAAAACTCATTTTCCTTTCTTCGACATCCGTTTATTCAAACGTGTCCGACACGGTCGATGAAAACTCCGCGATTAATGAGGATTCGTTAATGGCCAAAGCCGAAGCCATCGTTTCCTCCTCCAAAGTCCCTTCCCTTATCTTGCGTTTAGCTGGTCTAATGGGAGGCGATCGTTTTGTAGGAAAGTACTTCTCCGGCAAGCGAAATGACGGAGCAAATTGCCCTATCAATTATGTACACAAAGATGATGTGGTTGCATTAGTGGCCTTAGCCGCTGAAAAAATCGAATCGGGCATTTATAATATTGTAGCGCCTATCCACCCCACTAAAGGCGAAGTAGGCGAAAACGACATCGAACGCCGCGGTCTTCCTGCCGGCTATTGGGATTATTCAGTTACTTGTCTAGGCGGGAAAGTGGTGAACGGCGATAAGATCTGCGATGAATTGAATTACGAATTCCGTTGGCCGGATCCTTTGGAATTTCCAATCTAATTTTTGCGGCCGAGTTTCGGCCTCAAAAATTTTAAAGCATAAAGCATAAAGCATAAAGAAGATTAGAAATAGTAGAGTATAGATAATTTGCTAAATCCATCTCCGCAGGTGATTCCAACTTTATTATTTGTGCTTTATTCTTTATGCTTTTAAGGAGTCTAAGCAAAATTTTAAGCTTCCAATTCTTTCACTGCGAGCCACGCCATTAACCCCGGCCCAATCCCCAGAGCGCCCTCATCAATATCAAACCCTGGCGTATGCACCCCGCTAGTTATTCCTTTTTCTTCATTGCGTACTCCTAGGCGATAAAAACAGGCATCCACGTGATGCGTGTAGAAGGCAAAGTCTTCTCCTGCCATCCATAAATCCAAGTCAACTACGTTTTCTGCACCCATGTATTCGATGGCTGCGGCTTTAGAGCGACGGGTTAGTTCTGGGTTGTTTTGTAAGAAAGGGTAGCCTTTTAAAACTTCGAATTCGGCGCGGCCGCCCATCGCATCTGCGATGCCTTCGGCCAGTTTTTTCATCTTTTCTAGACCTTCAGCACGCCAGGTTTCGTCCATGGCGCGGAAAGTTCCTGCGATGTTTACTTCGTCTGGGATGACATTTGTGGCTCCTAGGCCTTCTATTTTGCCAAAAGTCAAGACCGAGGGAAGTTTTGGGTTTTTATTTCTCGAGATGATTTGTTGCATCGCCACAATGATGTGGGATGCGATGACAATAGGGTCGACGCAGGCATCGGGCATAGCTCCATGGCCGCCTTTGCCAATTACTTTAATGTATAATTCATCCGTACTCGCCATGTACATGCCTTCTCTGAAACCGATTTTGCCTACTGGGACATTGGTTGCCACGTGTTGGCCATAAATGCTGGCAGGTGTGGGGTTTTGCAGAGCACCTTCTTGAATCATGATGCTGGCTCCGCCTGGGGCTTTTTCTTCGGCTGGTTGGAATAGTAATTTGATGGTTCCTTCGAACTCGTCGCGTACTTGTTGTAAAATGTGGGCCGTTCCTAAAAGGGAGGCGGTGTGCACATCGTGGCCGCAGGCGTGCATGACACCTGGGTTTTTGGATTTATAGGGAACGTCGTTCGTTTCTAAAATGGGCAATGCATCCATGTCCGCACGAAGGGCGACGACTTTTTTGTCTGGATTTTTACCTTTGATTTCGGCGATGAGGCCGGTGGTGGCGATTTTTTTGGCCTGAATTCCCATCTGCTCTAATTGTTGTAAAACGTAGGCTTGTGTCAGAAATTCCTGATAGGATAGCTCGGGGTTCGCGTGAATATGGTGGCGATTTGCGAGCGTTTCTGGAGTTAGTTCAGCCGAAAGCTGTTTGATTTTTTCCAATAAAGTGGACATGGGCATTTATTTAATTTAGGCAAATCTACGAAATACGACCTAATTCCCGGAATTCTTAACAAAAAAGCAATCTTATATGCTTTACAATCAACTGATTATTATTTAAATTGTTGAGCAAATTAAACCAGTTTGTCTATGGCTCAGAAAGTGTTAGTTTTAAATCAGGATTACAGCGCGCTCACCATTTGTTCCATGCCGAAGGCCTTTCTTTTGGTCTACTTAAACAAGGCAGAATTGGTCGCTGAATCTACTACTGAAAAATTACACTCTGTTTCTAAAACCTTTCCATACCCTTCGGTTATTCGCTTACAGCGCTATGTGTATTTTCCGTTCAAAGGGGTCATGCTGACTCGACAAAATATTTTAAAACGCGATAATCATACGTGTCAGTATTGTGGGTCAAAAGACTTCTTGACGATGGATCACGTGATCCCTAAATCACGTCAGGGACGCACCTCGTGGGACAATTTGATTACTGCCTGCAAATATTGTAACTCGAAGAAGGGGCACATGACTCCAGAAGAAGCGGGCATGGTTTTAATGCGCCAGCCATTTAGGCCATCTTTTGTTATGTTTTTGCGAAATTTTTCTGGAATTTTGGATCAACAATGGGCACCGTTTGTAGGTGCTAAACTGGAGACCACCACATGAGTTTTAAAATATCGTTTATCGGAGCCGGCCATGTGACTTGGCACATCGCAAAGGCCCTTGAAAATGCCGGAAATTCTGTTCAAGAAGTATTTAGTAGAGAGCCCTCGAAGGCAAAAGACGTCGTTTCTTATTTATACAACGCTAAGGTCCATGAAGACCTGGACTTCTCAGATTCCGCGGCCACCGTATTTTTCTTGTGTGTCCCAGAATCGGCTTATCCGGAAGTATTAAAAGAATTATTATTGCCAAAATACGCAACACTCATCCTCGTTTCAGGTACTTTCTCTCTCGCTGAGGCGAATCTTTTATATGATCCTGAACGCGTAAGCACGAATCAAATAGGAGTGTTTTTCCCGGTTCAGCAGTTGGAATCAGGACGTCGAATTAAGTTAGATCAGATGCCCATCTGCCTCGAGGTGATGGTGGAAGAAACCCAAAATACCTTAGTGGCACTCGCAAAAGATATCACCGATGCGATGTATTTAGTGAATGGAGAGGAGCGCAAAAAGATTCACAAAGCGATGCTTTTAGCGGGTGTTTTAACCCAAAATCTGTGGTCGCATGCACAAGAATTATTGCAATCGATTGAGCTAGAGCCTAGTTTATTGCATGGTCTCGTGCAACAACATGTTCAAGCATTCTTTACCGGGAATCCACTTTCGAAGGAAATTTCAGATCCACATTTGCGCGAGGTAAACTTGCAAATCAATCAAATCCTCGAACGTAACCTTATTTAATGAGGGGGCGGTCCATGTTTTGGATCACGATGTTCTTAGCGAATCCTAAAACGGTAATTTTACCCGTTTCCGAAGGGTAGAAATAGTACAAACTATCGCCAGCGGTATTTTTCTGGATGGAAGGCGGGATGTCCTGTTTTTGGGAAATAGAATAATCCAAGGCATCCATAATACCCACCATTTTGGCATCCTTAAAACTCAATTTCAACTCAGCTGGAGCGCCTAGTCGAACAGAAATAGACAAAGCCTTCGTCGCGCTATCCAATTTCAACGCACCCTTTGCTTGAATTTCTTGCCCCCAAGTATCCACTTGATTGACGATATCTTGCGGTAAAACGCGCTTCACTTGTCTGGCCTTCATTTCCTTAACAGCCGCAGCCGTATCAATGCGTTTAGAAAAATCGCAAGCTTGAAGGGCGATTAATGCGAAAAGGAGTAGGGCGTGTTTCATCGTTTTGGAAATTATATACAAAGGTATTCTAAACGAGCACAAAGGGCAATGGATTTAATTACTATCTTTGCAACGTTTTTTAAAACCAAAATGTTATGCTGGAGCAGCTAGAGGCCATCCGAGAAAGATTTTTAGAAGTAGAACAACAAATCGCGATGCCAGAAGTGGTGTCGGACTTGAAGAAATTCAAGACCTTGAGTAAGGAATACAAGGATTTGCAAAAGATCGTGGACCAGTACATGGCCTACCAAAACTTATTAGGCTCCATCGAGGAGGCTAAACAGGTGATCGCTACGGAAAAAGACGAGGATTTTCGTGATATGGCCAAAGCGGAATTAGAAGAATTAGTTCCCGCAGAAAAAGAAATGCAAGAGGTTTTGAAGGAGATGTTAATCCCACGTGACCCGAACGATTCAAAGGATTGTATCCTCGAAGTGCGTGCCGGAGCTGGTGGCGACGAAGCCTCCATTTTCGCCGGAGATATCTTCCGTATGTACCAACGCTACGCTGAAAAGATGGGCTGGACTTTCCAAATCATGGATTTCACCGACGGCACAGCAGGCGGTTACAAAGAAATTATCGCGTCTGTTCAAGGCGAAGATGTCTATGCTAAATTAAAGTTTGAGTCCGGTGTCCACCGTGTTCAACGTGTGCCAGCTACTGAATCAGCTGGTCGTATTCACACCTCTGCCGCCTCGGTTGCGGTATTACCAGAGGCGGACGAAGTAGACGTTCAAATCAACATGAACGACATCCGTAAAGATACCTTCTGTTCTTCTGGCGCAGGTGGTCAGTCCGTAAATACCACCTATTCTGCGGTTCGTGTGACCCACATTCCATCCGGTTTGGTGGTGCAATGTCAGGATGAACGTTCTCAAATAAAGAACTTTGACAAAGCGATGACCGTTTTACGTTCTCGTTTATATGAAATTGAATTAGCTAAACGCAACGCCGAAATCGCCGGAAATCGCAAGTCGATGGTGGGATCGGGAGACCGTTCGGACAAAATCAGAACCTACAATTACCCTCAAGGTCGTGTCACCGATCACCGCATCGGCTTAACAGTTTACAATCTTCCAGTCGTAATGGATGGCGAAATTGCTGATTTCATTGAGCAGTTGAGGATAGCGGAGAATGCGGAGAGGTTGACTGAAGGAGCGGTTTAATTTTTTTATTGTGGCCATAAATGGCCTATGTCATATTTTTTAGCCACAATAAAAAATTTAAACTCTTGGTAAAAAAATGCAGAATGGTCTGCGTCCTATTTTTCTGAATTTGATTTTCAAACCAAACTTTAAAGAAGAAGATATTTCATATATCAATACAAAAAGGGACGCATTGCGTCCCTTTTTGTATTCCAACTTTGTGCTTTTTGCTTTGTTCTTTGTGCTTTCGAAAAAGCTAAATAGCTTTTTCGAGCTTAAAACTAAAACTCGTCCCTTTATCCACCTTCGATTCAACCTGGATCTTGCTGCCATGGGCTTGAACGATGTGTTTTACGATGGAAAGTCCTAGGCCAGTTCCGCCGCTCAATTTAGTGCGGCTTTTGTCGACGCGATAAAAGCGTTCGAAGAGACGAGGAAGGTGTTTTTCGGAGATGCCGGGTCCGTTGTCTTTGACGGAAATAAGGTAGGATTTTTTACGGTCTTCGATGAGGACGGTTACTTTTCCGTCTTGTTTGCCGTATTTGATGCCGTTGTCTACCAGGTTGACTAAAACTTGTTCGATTTTCTGAGCGTCGGCTTTTACATCAATGGCTTCATCTGCGCAGTTAAGAAAGAGTTTTACACCGCGTTTTTTGGCTTTCCCTTCTAATTGTTCAAATATCTCCTCGATCATCGGACGCAAATTGATGCGTTTTTTTTCGATTTTGATAGCACCAGTTTCGATTTGTGAAACGGTAAGCAAATCTTTCACTAAGGCGTCAAGGCCGTCTAGGCTTTTGGCTGCTTTTTCTAAGAATTTCTGTCTGATTTCAGGTGCTTCATCTGGATTGTCTATTAAAGTATGGACGAAGCCTTGGGCTGCGAAAATGGGTGTTTTGAGCTCGTGGGATACGTCAGCTAGGAATTCTTGGCGATAAACAGCGGCCTTTTTTAGTTCTTTTACCTCATCTTCAGTAGTCGATACGTAGGCGGTTAATTCCTTTTTTAAGAGCTCGATGGGGTTCTCTTTTTGGACTAATTGCTTACGAGAAATGAGTGGGAAGTTCTTCTTTTTGATTTGTTTAATTTGGTCATATAATACGTTCACCTCCTTGAAAACAAGGTTGTCTAGGGCGAAGTAGATGAGTATGGAACCAAAAATCAAGACGCTACTAAATCCAACGAAAATAGTCGCGGAATCGGAGGTAGGTAAGAAGGAAATAAAGGCTGCTGCCACCCCGGCGATGACAAAAGCAAGTAGAAACGAAAGGTAACGTGGACTTAGCATGCTTGAAATTACGGATAATTTTTAAAATGTTGTAACTTTGTGCTTTGATAAGATAGCATGGAATTAAATTTATTGACTGCCATTTCGCCCGTAGATGGCCGTTATCGCAAACAAACCGCCGCACTAGCTCCCTATTTCTCGGAGTTTGGATTAATCCAATACCGGGTGCGAGTAGAAATCGAATACTTTATTGCCTTGTGCGAGATTCCTTTGGCCCCTTTAAAAGGCTTCCCTAAGGAACATTATGCCGCATTGCGTTCCATGTACACGAATTTTACTGAGGCAGATGCCACGTGGATCAAGGATACCGAAAAGGTGACGAACCACGACGTGAAAGCGGTTGAATATTTTATCAAAGACCGCATGTTAGCCCTCCCGGGTGATATGAGCCCTTTTGTAGAGTTTATTCACTTTGGTCTAACTTCTCAAGATATTAACAACACAGCTATTCCATTATCTATCGCTGAAGCTCATCGCGAGGTGATTTTACCAGCTTACCAAGCAGTGGTGGCCACTTTAGATGCCTACGCAACAGAGTGGAAAGAGATTCCGTTATTAGCACACACCCACGGTCAGCCAGCTTCTCCTACCCGTTTAGGTAAGGAAATCAAGGTTTTTGTAGAGCGTTTGAATCGCCAATTAGACTTGTTAGCACAGGTTCCTTTCACAGGTAAATTCGGTGGGGCGACAGGTAACTTCAACGCACACCAAGTATCCTTTCCAGAAATTAACTGGCCACAATTTGCGGCAAAATTACATGCAGATTTAGGCATTAAACGTAGTCAATACACTACTCAGATTGAGCATTACGATAATTTAGCAGCCTATTTCGATGGATTGAAGCGTTTAGATACGATTTTGATTGATTTGTCGAGAGATATTTGGCAATACATCTCGATGGGTTATTTCAAGCAAAAGATCAAAGCGGGTGAAATCGGATCTTCGGCGATGCCTCACAAGGTGAATCCGATCGATTTTGAAAATGCGGAGGGAAACTTAGCGATGGCGAATGCCTTCTTCGAGTTCTTATCTGCGAAGCTTCCTATCTCTCGTTTGCAGCGTGATTTAACGGATTCGACCGTTTTACGTAACGTGGGTACGCCTTTAGCGCATGTGGTGATTTCCTTGAATTCATTGCAACGCGGTTTGGGAAAATTAGAATTAAACAACAGCAAAATCCACCAGGATTTAGAAGATAATTGGGTGGTCATCGCAGAAGCAATCCAAACCGTATTACGCCGCGAAGCATTTCCTAAGCCTTACGAGGCCCTGAAGGATTTGACTCGTCACCACGGAAAGATTGACCAAGCTGTTTTCCATGCATTCATCGACGGATTAGCTGTTTCCGATGAAATCAAGGCAGAATTGAAGTTAATCTCACCGTTTAACTTCGTAGGCCGCGACGAAAATTAAAATTTAACTTAAATCCGACTCTCGACTAGCGACTAGCGACTACTGGATACCGATTACCGACAACTGATTACTAACCCCCGACTAGTGACTAGTGACTAGCGACTTTCGACTGCTTATGCCCCACCACCTCATGCACATTGCCCTCGTGGTAGCCGATTATGACGAAGCCATCGCCTGGTACACGCAGAAACTAGGTTTTACACTAGTGGAAGATACCGTTTTGAGTGATGTGAAGCGTTGGGTATTGGTGCAACCGTCTGGGGAGGGTTCTTGCCAATTATTGTTAGCGAAAGCGGCGACGGACGAACAAAAAACGAGAGTAGGAAATCAAACAGGAGGACGCGTTTTCTTGTTCTTGCACACGGATGATTTTGATCGAGATCATGCAAATTTGATAGAGCAGGGGATTACGATTGTGCGTGGACCGAGTGAGGAAGAATATGGTAAAGTGCTCGTATTCGCCGATTTATATGGAAATTTGTGGGATTTGATCGGTTAAAATTTTGATTTTACAGATTTCACTCTACATTTGTATTAAATAACAACACAATGACAAAAGCAACATACAACAAAAACTGGTGGCAAGGATAATAATCCCTGAACAGTTTTGCTGTGTGTACATGATATGTTTACTAAAGGCTTGCTGTTCGACAGTAAGCCTTTTTTTATTAATTTTGCCCTTTGAAACATGTCTAGCATAAATATACGAACTTCACGGAAAACGCTTTTGGCTGATACGCTCACGCCGATCGGGATCTTTTTGAAGATTCGCAAAAACTATAAGAACTCGGTTATCTTGGAATCTGCGGATTACCACGGTAAGGAACATGGGTTCTCTCACATTGCCTTTGACCCGGTGGCTCGCTTCGAGTTAACGGATTCGAAAGTCACCCAAACTTTTCCAGACGGAACGCAAGAGAATTTCACTTTAGCTGATCGCCATGAGGCGGTTGCTGCTTTGAAAAGCTTTGCGGATCGTTTTGATTTTAAGAAGGATAAAGGGGATTCGCCGATGGCGAACGGGCTTTTTGGCCATATCTCCTACGATGCGGTAACTTACTTCGAGGATATCGATATTCAGGCGAAAAATCCGGAATCCGAAATCCCGTCGATCCGTTATTATGTGTACCGTTACGTGGTGGCGGTGAACCATTTTAATAACCAAATGAGCCTCTACGCGCACAGCTACGATGGTTCAGAGCCTTCTTTTGATACGATTACCTACCTGTTAGACATGCCGCATTATGCGACTGCTTCTTTTGCGCGAAAGGGAGAAGAAGTGAGTAATTTAACGGAGGCTCAAACTCGAGAAATTGTCAATACCTGCATTAAGCACTGTTTACGCGGGGATGTGTTCCAAATCGTTCCATCTAGACGTTTCTCTCAAAAATTCGAGGGGGATGATTTTCAAGTCTACCGCGCGCTTCGTTCGGTGAATCCATCGCCTTATTTATTCTATTTTGATTACGAGGAATACCGGATTTTTGGGGCCTCGCCAGAAAAACAGATTAAAATTGAGGGATCAGTTGCGGAGATTCATCCGATTGCCGGAACTTTTAGACGTTCTGGAGATGATGCTCGCGATGCGGAATTAGCACAGGAATTGATTGCAGATCCGAAAGAATCAGCAGAACATGTGATGCTCGTAGACTTAGCGCGCAACGATTTGAGTCGTTCGGCGGATAATGTGAAAGTGGAGACCTTCAAGGAGGTACAATTCTTCTCACACGTGATTCACTTGGTTTCTAAAGTAACCGGACACTTGCAAAAGGGTGTTAATCCTTTGCAAATGGTGGCGGATACGTTCCCAGCGGGAACGCTAAGTGGTGCGCCAAAGCACAATGCGATGACGATTATCAACCGTTTAGAGCCGACTAACCGGGCAATTTATGGTGGAGCAATCGGTTTTATGGATTTCGAGGGCAATTTTAATCATGCCATCGCGATCCGTACGTTTTTAAGTAAAGGAGACACCTTGTTTTTCCAAGCGGGCATGGGCGTAGTCGCTAAGTCCGTGGTGGAAAGTGAGATGCAGGAAATACACAACAAATTAGCAGCCTTGCGCAGAGCATTAGAGGTGGCAGAAAATTTAGCCTAAGGATATGAAAGTATTGGTTTTAGATAATTACGATTCCTTTGTGTACAATTTGGTCTACCTGTTAAAGGAGCTAGGCGCGGAGGTGGACGTGTTTCGCAACGATAAGATCTCACTCGAGGAAGTGGGTAAATACGACAATATCTTGTTGTCGCCAGGCCCAGGGATTCCATCGGAGGCGGGAATCATGATGGATTTATTGAAAGAATATAAGTCGACCAAAAAAATTCTAGGCGTCTGCCTGGGTCATCAAGCGATTGCGGAGGCTTTTGGGTCTCAATTAAGCAATATGGGCGAGGTTTTACATGGTGTAACAACGGAATGTGTGGTAACGGATCCGACAGAACGCTTGTTCTTAGATATCCCAGCTCGCTTCGAAGTATGCCGCTACCACTCGTGGACGGTGATTCCATCTACGATGCCTAGTGATCTAAAGGTAACGGCACAAGATGACAAAGGTTTTGTCTTAGCGGAGGCGCATTCGAAATACGATGTGCGTGGGGTGCAATTCCATCCGGAGGCGTTTTTAACGCAGCATGGAAAGCAAATGATTCAAAATTGGATGAAATAATAGAATGAAAAATATATTAAATAGACGGGTTGCGGGAGAAGCATTATCAGAAAATGAAGCGAGAGAAATCATGCTGCGCATGGGGCAAGGAGAAATTAATCCGAGCCTAATTGCCGCATTTTTATCTTCGTATTGGTTCAATCCGATTCAAGTAGATGAATTAAAAGGTTTCGTAGCTGCGATGTTGGATTTAGCCGTAACGGTGGATTTATCGGAGTTTGATGCCATGGATGTGTGTGGAACAGGTGGAGATGGAAAAGATACCTTTAACATTTCGACGACCTCCTCTTTCATCATCGTAGGAGCTGGCCAAAAAATCGCGAAACACGGCAATCACGGCGTTTCCTCTTCGGTGGGATCGTCTACGGTATTAGAGTTTTTAGGCTTGAAATTCAATAATGATCCCAAAATCTTGAAGCGCAAGATGGAAACGGCGGGCATGTGTTTCTTACACGCGCCACTTTTCCACCCAGCCATGCGCTTCGTGGGTCCTATACGCAAGGAATTGGGCATGAAGACCTTCTTTAATTTACTAGGGCCTTTATTGAATCCGGCTAAAGTAACCAAGCAAATCTCCGGCGTTTATTCACCCGAAGCCTTTGCTTTGTATGAAGGATTTTTTGCGGGTTCTGGCAAGCAATACGGGATCGTGTATGCGGAAGATGGCTACGATGAGATCTCATTAACCTCTGCTTTCCGTCTAACGACTTCTGAAGGCGCGGCGATCTATAATCCATCCGACATCGGCTGTGATGTAGTGGCTCAGTCGGAATTATTTGGCGGCTCTAATGCGGAGGCTTCGGCAAATATGTTGTATAAGATTTTACAACGTGAAGGCACACCTGCTCAAACGCAAGCCGTTTTAGCGAATGCCGGAGCAGGTTTATATGTGGCAGGCAAGGCAGCTTCTTTAGTGGAGGGCTATGCTTTAGCGAAAGAGTCTTTGGAAAGCGGTCGCGCGTTCCAGGCTTTCAAGAAATTTATCATGGACTAGGATGAGCATATTAGACCAAATCATAGCAACAAAAAGACAGGAAGTGGCCGCTTGCAAAGCGCGCACCTCGACAGCTCAGCTGGAGAAACAAGGGTATTTCGCTCGTGCTTGTCATTCCTTGGCTATGTCCTTAATTCAGCCAGCTTCCACGGGAGTTATCGCTGAATTCAAGCGTAAATCCCCTTCGAAAGGCATCATCAACGATCGCTTGGGAGTGGATGTTGTGACACGTGGCTATGTAGAGGCGGGGGCGGCCTGTTTATCGGTGCTGACGGATGAATCCTATTTTGGAGGAACCTATGCTGATTTTGAATTAGCTCGTCGCACAAACCCAAACACGCCCCTTTTACGTAAGGACTTCATGATTGATGAGTACCAAATCATCGAGGCCAAATCGATGGGTGCGGACGTGGTTTTATTGATCGCGGCGGCCTTAAGTCCATCCGAAATCAAAACATTAGGCACGCTAGCCCGTTCATTAGGAATGGAAACCTTGCTGGAGGTGCACGATCAAGAAGAATTGGATCGTTCACTAGGCGAGTACATCTCCGTGGTAGGGGTAAATAACCGAAACCTGAAGAATTTCTCCGAGCAAAATGTGGAGGCTTCGAAGGTTTTGGCAACTAAAATACCTGGGCAATTTGTAAAGGTTTCTGAGAGTTGTATTTCAGGTCTAGAGATTATTAAAGAATTGAAAACCTACGGGTATCGTGGATTCTTGATAGGCGAAAGCTTCATGAAAACGGATAACCCAGGAAAAGCCTTAAGCGACTTTATTCAATAAGCATGAAGTGGAAAGTCTGTGGCATGCGGGATTTACAAAATATCCAAGAAGTTGCGGCTTGCGGGCCGGACTTTATGGGATTTATTTGGGTGGCTAAATCGCCCCGATACGTAGGTCCTGATTTTGTGATTCCAACATTGCCAGTGAATACAAAGGCGGTGGGGGTATTTGTGAATGAAACCACAGAGAATATTATTACCCTTTCGAAAAAAGCCGGTTTCTCCGTCGTGCAATTGCATGGCGAGGAGTCGCAAACAGAAATTGATACATTGAAAGCCGCCGGATTGCAAGTAATCAAGGCGATTAGTGTGGGTTCAGCAGAAGATTTAAAACTGAAGGACAGGCCTGATTTCTATCTGTTTGATACGAAAAAAGGAGCGCAAGTAGGTGGAACCGGAGAACATTTTGATTGGTCTTTGTTAGCGTATTACCTGCTGGACATTCCCTATTTTTTAGCGGGAGGTTTAAGCGCGGAGGATGTAGAAAAGGCGAGGAAATTACCAGGATTGTATGCTCTGGATTTTAATAGTAAACTCGAGGTAAGTCCCGGTTTAAAGGACATCGAGAAAGTTAAGGAAATTGTAAAACAGCAATAGATATGTCATTTAATGTAGATGAGCGTGGGTATTACGGGAATTATGGCGGAGCCTATATTCCGGAAATGTTGTACCCGAATGTGGAGGAATTGCGATTCCGCTATTTAGACATCATCGCGGAGCCGTCGTTCCAGGCGGAATTCCACGCCTTATTAAAGGATTACGTGGGTCGCCCTACTCCCCTTTTCAAGGCGGAGCGTTTGTCTGCGAAATACAATACGAACATCTATTTGAAACGCGAAGACTTGTGTCACACGGGTGCACACAAAATTAACAATACGATAGGCCAAATCCTGGTCGCAAAACGCCTGGGTAAATCCAAAATCGTGGCAGAAACAGGTGCTGGTCAACACGGCGTGGCGACTGCGACGGTTTGTGCCTTGATGGGTATGGAGTGCATCGTCTACATGGGCGCCATCGACATCGAAAGACAAGCTCCTAACGTAGCGCGAATGCGCATGTTAGGCGCGCAAGTGGTAGCGGCAAAATCGGGTTCTCAAACCCTGAAAGATGCCACCAACGAGGCGATGCGTCACTGGATTAATCATCCAGTAGACACCCATTACATTATCGGATCTGTGGTGGGACCACATCCCTATCCAGACATGGTCGCTCGTTTTCAAGCGGTTATTTCCGAAGAGATTCGCTACCAATTACAAGAAAAAGAAGGCCGTGATTATCCAGACTACGTGATTGCTTGCGTGGGTGGAGGATCGAATGCCGCAGGAGCTTTTTACCATTTCCTAGATGAGCCACGCACGGCCTTAATCGCTGCGGAGGCAGCTGGTTTAGGCGTGGAATCTGGCCATTCTGCTGCGACCACTTTCTTAGGAAAACCGGGCGTCTTGCACGGTAGCAAGAGTTTATCGATGCAAACCGAAGACGGACAGGTGATCGAGCCTTATTCGATTTCGGCTGGTTTAGATTACCCGGGAATTGGACCTATGCATGCGCATTTGTTCGAATCTGGTCGTGCGACTTTCTATGGTGTGACAGATGAGGAGGCCTTAGTGGCAGCGGTGGAATGCTCTCAATTAGAGGGAATTATTCCGGCTTTGGAGACTGCACACGCTTTGGCCGTATTCGAAAGATTACAAGCAAAATCGAATGAAATTGTGGTCGTAAATGTTTCAGGAAGAGGGGATAAGGATTTATCGACTTACCAAAACCGTTTAAAATTGAATGACTAAGATGAATCGAATTTCAGCCCTTTTTGCCCAAGCTACTGAACCTGTTTTAAACGTCTATACAACGGCTGGTTTCCCTCGTTTCGAGGATACGATGACGGTTTTAAATGCCTTACAAGCAGGTGGCGTAGATATTATCGAAGTAGGCATGCCCTATTCTGATCCGGTTGCGGATGGTGAAACGATTCAGCTTTCGAATCAAGCGGCATTAGAGCAAGGAATGAGCGTGGCGCATTTGTTTGCGCAATTGAAAGATATGCGCAGGACCATCACGGTTCCTGTGCTATTAATGGGGTATATTAATCCTGTTTTGCAATATGGCGTGGAGGCTTTCTGTGCGAAATGTGCGGAAATAGGAGTGGATGGCTTGATTTTGCCGGATCTTCCGATGGTGGAATACGAGGCGTCTTACCGCGAGATTTTTGAAAAATACGGTTTATACAACATTCTGTTAATTACCCCTCAAACGAACGATGAGCGTATTCGACACATCGATTCGGTTTCCAAAGGTTTCATCTACATGGTCTCTTCGGCGAGTACGACCGGGGCGAAAACGGGGATTTCGGCAGATCAGGAAGTCTATTTCTCTCGGATTGCCGCGATGAATTTGCAGAACCCGCGTTTAATTGGCTTTGGTATTTCCGATCATGAGAGTTTTATGAAGGCCTCTAAGAATGCCTCTGGGGCGATTATCGGTAGTGCATTCGTGAAGATGATTGCACAGGCCAAAGACCTTAGCGCTGAGATAGTTGACTTTGTTCAGGCTATTAAAGGTAAAAAGTAGTCATTTGTTTTTGGAAAGAAATATTTTTCCTATCTTTGCAACCCCAATCAGACGATCTTATGCACAAGTGGGCCGCTAAGCGCTGATTATCATCAAATAAAAATTAGTTCAGATGAGCGATTTAATTAAATTCGTAGAGCAAGAAAACGCAGCACGTAGAGGTGAACACCCTGAATTCGCTGCAGGAGACACAGTTAACGTACACGTGAAAATTCGTGAAGGTAACAAGGAGCGTATCCAGGTTTTCCAAGGTTTAGTTATCCAACGTAAAAATTCGGGTGCTGGTGAGTCTTTCACAGTTCGTAAGATCTCTAATGGTATCGGTGTTGAGCGTATTTTCCCAATCTTGTCACCAAACATCGACAAAATTGAAGTATTACGTCGTGGTAAAGTACGTCGTGCACGTTTATTCTACATGCGTGGTAAGCAAGGAAAAGCGGCTCGTGTTAAAGAAAAGAAAAAATAGGTTTGAGATTTTTTATATAGTTAAAGAGCTGTTCAGAAATGAGCAGCTTTTTTTATGCCCACATGTCAGTAATCTCAGCTAGATTTTTACTTTTGTAGGTAAATTAAACCTATTAAAAATGAAATCAACAGCTGCGAATCGCCGCGACTTCCTGCATCAAGCCGGAATGTTAGGCGGAATGGCTTTTTTGCCCTCTTCCATTAAAGACGCAACGAAATCTTTTGCCCCGCAACAGCCGGAACGCATCATCGCGCCACGCCTTAAATTCGGAGTCGTAGGAATCAACCACGGCCATATTTATTCGATGGCGAATTCGATTATTCGAGGCGGTGGAGAGTTTGTTTCGTATTACGCAAAAGAACCGGATTTAATCAAAGACTTCGCGAAACGCTACCCCCAAGCGAAACTTGTGAAGAGTGAAGCAGAGGTCTTAGAAGACCCTTCTATTAAACTAGTGCTTAGTTCGATCACACCGAATGAGCGCGCTCCATTAGGCATCCGAGTGATGCAGCATGGAAAAGATTACATGGTCGACAAGCCAGGCATCATCAGTCTAGAACAATTAGCGGAGGTGCGTAAGGTCCAAAAAGAAACGAATCGCATTTATTCCATCTCCTTCAGCGAGCGTTTTGAGAACAAGGCGACGGAGTTAGCTAGCCAATTAGTGGCTTCAGGCAAAATTGGCAAAGTGATGCAGACCTTGGGAACAGGGCCTCACCGCATGAGTGTTAATTCGCGTCCTGACTGGTTCTTTGATACGAAATATTACGGCGGAATCATCACGGATATTGCCTCTCACCAAGTGGATCAATTCTTACATTTCACCGGTTCGACACAAGGAGAAGTAGTCGCTTCCCAAATCGCGAACCATCACCACCCTCAATACCCGAAATTCCAGGATTTTGGAGATCTAATGCTTCGTAGCAACAAAGGCTCGGGTTACATTCGCGTGGACTGGTTTACTCCGGACGGATTAAATACCTGGGGAGACGGTAGACTGACCATCCTGGGAACAGATGGCTATATGGAAGTACGGAAAAACACGGATATTGCTTCTCCGCACGGAACAGGTAGTCATTTATATGTGGTGACGAACAAAGAAACTTTGTACATCGATTGCAAAGATGTGAATCTTCCTCACGGAGAATTACTGGTAAACGACGTCCTGAATAGAACGGAAACGGCGATGACACAAGCGCATTGTTTCTTATCCACGGAATTAGCATTGATTGCCCAAAAAAACGCAACTAACATATCTATCAAAACATGAAAAGGAGAAAATTTATCAATAACCTAGCCCTGAGTGCCGTAGGTACGTTAGGGTTTCCTACCATCGTTCCAGCGCACGTTTTAGGCGGGAAAGATGCACCGAGCAATAAAATTAACATCGGCCAAATCGGCTGTGGCCGCATCGCGCGTACCCACGATTTACCGGGTACTTGGAAGCACGAGAAGGCGCGCATTATGGCTGTCTGCGATTTAGATCGCCATCGGACCGAGGAGACCAAGCAATTAGTCGAAGAATACTACACAAAGAAAACGGGTCAAGCGAATTACATCGATGTGAAGATGTACGATGATTACCGCGAAATGCTCTTGAACAAGGACATCGATGCGGTGATGATCAGTACGCCGGATTTTTGGCATGCACAACCAGCAATGGAAGCAGCGCTTGCCGGCAAAGATATTTACCTTCAAAAGCCTACGTCATTAACGATCCACGAAGGTCGTCAGTTAGCGAACGTGATTAAAAAGACCGGCCGTATTCTGCAAGTAGGAACGCAACAACGCTCTAGTTCTCAGTTTAGAATCGCGGCAGAACTAGTGCGCAATGGCCGAATCGGTAAATTACATACCGTAAAGATTGGTTTGCCTGGAGATCCATCCGGTCCGCCAGCGCCTGCGATGCCTGTGCCTAAGGGCTTTAATTTCGACATGTGGTTAGGTTCTACACCTGAAATGGCTTACACAGAGATTGCGGTTCATCCTCAAAAAGGGTATGACCGTCCAGGTTGGTTACGTATGGAGCAATTTGGCGCCGGTATGATTACGGGTTGGGGACAGCACCATTACGATTCTGCGGCTTGGGGAATGGACACAGAATATACAGGTCCGATCTCGGTAGAATCAGTGGCAGAATTCCCTAAATCAGGTTTGTGGAATGTGCATGGGGACTTCATGTCGAAAGCCGAATACGCAAATGGCATCACGATGTACACCTCTGGTGGATATGAAAATGGTATCCGCTTCGAAGGTTCAGAAGGATGGATTTTCGTTTCTCGTGGCGATTACGCGGCGACGCCGAGTGATCCTACCGCCAAGGTGAGATCGAAAGCTCTAAATGCCTCTGACCCTAAGATTTTACAATCAGTAATCGGAGAGAAAGAAACGCATTTGTATCATTCGGACGATCAACATGGAAACTGGCTGGATTGTATCGAGTCACGCAAAGAGCCGATTTCACCTATCGAAATAGGCCACCGCGCTTGTACGGTTTGCTTGATCACGCACATATCAATGAAAATTCCACGCAAATTGCAATGGGATCCGACGAAAGAACAATTCGTAAATGATGCAGAAGCAAATACCTGGTTAAGAAGAGCACAACGTGCTCCTTACGGGACAGATCGCGTGAAGTTCTAGACTTTCTCTACCTTACGCACGTTGGTATTAATGGTGTCAGATTCTACGACGCCATCACGTAAACGAATGATGCGGTGAGCATACTGGGCAATATCGTCTTCGTGGGTAACCATGACGATGGTATTGCCTTTTTTGTGCAATTGATCGAAGAGATCCATGATCTCGTAGGAAGTCTTGGTGTCCAAGTTACCTGTCGGCTCATCGGCTAATAAGATCGACGGATCATTTACTAAAGCACGAGCCACAGCGACACGCTGTCTTTGCCCCCCTGAAAGCTCGTTTGGCTTGTGAAGTGCGCGATTATCTAGTCCCACCCCTTTTAGGGCGTTCATCGCGATTTCTGTGCGTTCTTTTTTTGTATAACCCGCATAGATAAGAGGCAATGCCACGTTTTCTAAGGCAGATTGGCGAGGGAGTAAGTTGAAGGTTTGGAAAACGAAGCCGATTTCCTTGTTTCTTACGGCCGCTAGCTCATTTTCTGACATCTCCGATACATCTTGTCCATTCAAGATGTATTTTCCCGTAGAAGGCGTATCTAAGCAGCCTACGATATTCATTAAAGTGGACTTGCCAGAACCCGAAGGACCCATAAAAGCTACGTATTCGCCTTTATTCACGGAGATGTTGATGTCTTTTAAGGCGTCAATCACTTCTTCTCCCATCACGTAACGTTTTGAAATAGACTGGGTCTCGATAATTTTAGTCATAGCAATCAAATTAATGAATTCAAAAATACACCCAATCTAGGAAAGAATTCTTCTTTTTAGACAAAAGATAGCGGGGGAGGATGAATTGAGCGTGGGAAGGATGAGAGGTTTTGGCATAAAAAAAGCCCGAACTCTCGCTCGGGCTTTTTTATTATCTGCAAAGAATATTATAATCCTTTCGCTTTCTTAACTACTTCGTCAGCGATGTTTTGCGGAACGAATTCGTAGTGAGAGAACGTTAACGAGGCAGTTGCACGTCCTGAAGACATCGTACGTAAATCTGTTACGTAACCGAATAATTCAGAAAGAGGCACATCCGCTTTCAAGATTACAGCACCTTGACGAGAATCCATACCTTTCATGATACCACGACGACGGTTTAAGTCACCTGTGATAGGTCCAGTATATTCGTCAGGAGTAACAACGTCAACGGCCATGATAGGCTCCATTAACTTCGCACCAGCTTGTTTCGCTGATTCTTTGTAACCCATACGAGCTGCTAATTCAAATGATAATGAATCTGAATCGACATCGTGGAAAGATCCGTGGAATAAACGAACTTTCATTGAATCCATTGGGTATCCTGCTAAAGCACCATTTTTCATTGCTTCTTCGAAACCTTTTTGGATAGCTGGAATGAATTCACGAGGAATCACACCACCCACGATATTGTTAACGAATTCTAAACCTGGTTTGTCATCTTCTCTTGGTCCGATTTCAAATACGATATCAGCAAACTTACCACGACCACCTGATTGTTTCTTGTAAACCTCACGGTGTTCAGTTGTCTTAGTTAAAGACTCTTTATAAGCTACTTGAGGAGCACCTTGGTTAACTTCTACTTTGAACTCACGACGCATACGGTCGATGATGATCTCTAAGTGAAGCTCACCCATACCCTTGATGATCGTTTGGCCAGTCTCTTCGTTAGATTCAACTTGTAACGTTGGATCTTCTTCGATCAACTTAGTGATTGCTTTAGAGAAGTTATCCGCATCAGCCGTTTTCTTAGGCTCGATGGCATAACCGATAACTGGCTCTGGGAAGTCCATCGCTTCTAAAATGATAGGGTGTTTCTCATCAGAAAGGGTATCTCCCGTTTTGATGTCTTTGAAACCTACTACCGCACCGATATCACCAGCACCTAAGCGCTCGATCGCGTTTTGCTTGTTCGCGTGCATTTGGAAGATACGAGAGATACGCTCCTTATTTCCTGAACGGTTGTTCAATACGTAGGAACCTGAATCCAATCCACCTGAATAAGCACGGATGAAACATAAACGACCTACGTAAGGGTCAGTTGCAATTTTAAAGGCCAAAGCCGCGAAAGGCTCAGACTCGCTTGGCTTACGCAAGATTTCCTCGCCCGTATCTGGGTGAGTTCCGCGAACACCTTCTTTATCCATTGGAGATGGCAAGATAGCCATTACGTAATCCAACATTGTTTGAACACCTTTGTTTTTGAAAGATGAACCACAAAGCATTGGAACGATTTTCATTGAGATCGTAGCTGCACGTAAAGCGGCTAAGATTTCATCTTCAGAGATAGATGCTGGATCTTCGAAGTATTTCTCCATCAAAGTCTCATCAAACTCAGCTACGGCTTCTAATAATTTCTCACGGTATTCAGTCGCCTCTTCTAGCATATCATCTGGGATAGGTACCTCAGTGAATGTCATTCCTTTATCTGCCTCGTTCCATTTGATGCCACGGAAGTTAACTAAGTCAACTACACCTTCGAAACCTTCTTCCGCACCGATTGGCAATTGAAGAGGTACTGCGTAGCTACCTAACATTTCTTTCACTTGCTTACACACGTTTAAGAAATCAGCACCTGAACGGTCCATTTTGTTAACGAAACCGATACGTGCTACGTTGTAGTTATTAGCTAAACGCCAGTTAGTCTCTGATTGAGGCTCAACACCGTCAACAGCAGAGAATAAAAATACTAGACCATCTAATACACGTAAAGAACGGTTTACCTCTACTGTAAAGTCAACGTGACCTGGAGTATCGATAATGTTGATGTGGTAATCTTGCTCACGGTACTTCCAGTTTACTGTAGTTGCAGCAGATGTAATCGTGATACCACGTTCTTGCTCTTGCTCCATCCAGTCCATGGTTGCCGCACCATCGTGTACCTCACCGATTTTGTGGGACACCCCTGCATAATACAGGATACGTTCCGTAGTGGTGGTTTTACCCGCATCAATGTGCGCAGCAATACCGATGTTTCTAGTGAATTTTAAATCGCGTGCCATTTTAAAAGGTTAATTATGAACTATTTTTTTAGACTCTTTTTTCTTTATCAAGAACTTGGACAACATCTTTTGTTGATTTCGTTTTAGGTTCTCTTTTAGGGGTGCAAAATTACTGAAACTTAATTAAATACAAAAGTTTTTTCAAGATGATTACAAGCTTTTTACAATTACTTTATCCCAAATGTTGTTTTGCTTGCGATCAGGTGCTAATTCGCTCGGAAATAATGCTTTGTACCGCCTGTCGATTCGAACTGCCTAAGCCCGGATTATTCCTAGAACAGCCGAATTGGATATCTCACAAGCTCGATGGCCTGATCGAATACGATCGGGTGCACGCCTATTTCTTGTTTGCAGAAGGCGGGAAGGTGCAGCATTTGTTACATCAGGTAAAATACAAGGGTCAGCAGAAACTAGGGGAGTATCTTGGGACTTGTATAGGCAGGTCATTCACACGACAGGAGTATGATGTCATTGTACCGATGCCCTTGCATCCGTCTCGGAGGAGAGAGCGGGGCTACAATCAGGCGGCTTGCATTGCTAAAGGAATCGCGCGGGAATCTGGAATTCCTTTTCTAGAGGATAATTTAGTGAGAAACAAACAGGTATCTTCTCTGATCGGATTGAATCGGGCTGAGCGCTATGCGACGCTGGAGGAGGCTTTTGAGGTATTAAAGCCGGACGAGCTGGATGGCTTGCGGATTTTGCTAGTGGATGATACGATGACCACGGGGGCGACTTTTTTAGCAGCAGGGGCTAAAATAAAAGCAGCCAGTACAGGGAAATTGTCTTTCCTAGCACTGGCTGCTTTAAAATGAGGGTTAATTATCGCTTCGTTGGTTTTCCTGGAGCGAACATCGCACAACGGAAACCGATGGTAGACGATGACGCATCTTTGTCTAAATAACGACGTGTACCTGGAGATAACCAATACGGTCCATCTGCCCAAGAGCCGCCTTTGTAGACTTTGGCATTATCATTAATCAAGGAATTTCCTTTATCGTATAATTTTGCTGGATCTTGTGCTTCGTTGCGACGCGCCGGGTTTAAATCATTCACGTCATCTAAGGTCAACGGACGGTAAGTATCCATTGTCCACTCGTTCACGTTGCCGGCCATATTGTATAGACCGAAATCATTCGCTGGATAAGAATAAACCTCAGCGGTGATCATCGCACCATCGTTTGAGCGGCCCGCTAAACCAGAGTAATCACCACGACCACGCTTGTAATTCGCGAGCATTTGACCACGAGTTCTACCGAAAGGCTGGCGCATTGAAGGCCCATCCCAAGGGTAAATACGCTGATTTTCTTGATTTTCATCTTCTTGCTGCGTACCGATCATGGCTTTCGCTGCATATTCCCACTCTGCTTCGGTAGGCAAACGGTATTCCGGTAAAATTAAACCAGACTCCATGTTAGCCACTGGATTCTTACGATTTCTTGGTTTTCCTTTCGGGAAAGCCACGTTTTTATTCACTACTGCCGTTCTCCAAGCTGCATAATCATTCGCTTGTTTCCACGTAACACCCACTAATGGGTACATGCGGAAGCCAGGGTGACGTAGATAATGTGTCACATAAGGATCGTTGTAGGCTAATTCATCTAACCAAACCGTGGTATCCGGAAGGGCTGCCGTGTAGGCATTTAGCGTAGAATCACGCTTAATCGCATCTAAATATTCTAAATAATGTAAATTAGAGATCTCCGTTTCATCCATATAAAAGGATTGAATTGTTACGGTACGCTGACGGTTGTCGTTGCGCTTCATTACGTCCTCTTCTCCACCACCCAAGGTCACACGTCCACCTTCAATAAACACTAAATTAGGGCCTACGATAGGTCCTTTGTAGGATTTGTTGACTTGGAAGCCGCCTTTTTTGCTATTATAAGCTAAGCCTGTCACCGTGGATTTTTTACCCACTTTTAGGCTGTTCGGATTGCCGTTTTTAAGTCCACTAGGGCAAGAAGTGAGCAAAAACACACAACTTAGGACCCCCAGGATTAATCTTAATTTCGTACTCATTTATATTCCTTTAATAGGTAGAATCAATTAACAAAGGTATTAATTACCCCAAAATATCCACTAAAATAGTATTTAATTCTTTAATACTACTCACCTTATCGATTTGCAAGATCATTTTTCCTGCTTTTTCTCTCAATTGACACAAACCTTTTTTGTTGTTCACGAAGGAAATGACCTTGATAACGGTATTTTGGTCAAGTGGTCGTTTAGACTCCGAAGAAACGAAATGGAACTTCAGAATATTGTTTTTCAATAGAATTTTTTCAATTCCCAAAATCTGGGCCTTCCATCTACACTTCACTAATTCAATCATGTCGTTTACCTCTTGAGGTAAATCGCCAAAACGGTCTTTGATCTCCTTAATGAATGCAGCCAGCGTTTCCTCGTCCTCGATTTCATCTAGACGCGTATAAAGTGCTAGGCGCTCCGAGATGCTCGTTACATATTCTTCCGGAATCAACACCCGCAAATCGGTTTCGATAGTGCAATCCACTTTCAGTATTTCGGCTACTTGCTCTAAATCGACTTCGAAGAGCTTTTTGAACTCATTCTCTTTCAACTCCTGAACTGCCTCATCGAGAATTTTGTGGTACATATCATAACCTAAATCATTGATAAAGCCACTTTGCTCAGCTCCTAGCAAGTTTCCGGCACCGCGGATATCCAAGTCGCGCATCGCTACTTTGATACCGTCACCAAGATCAGAGAATTCCTCTAAAGCGCTGAGACGCTTGCGCGCATCGCTCGTTAAATTCGCTAAAGACGGTGTTGCCAGGTAGCAATAGGCCTTTTTATTCGAACGACCTACGCGGCCCCGCATTTGGTGTAGATCGGAGAGTCCGAAATTATTTGCATTTAAAATGAATATCGTATTTGCATTCGGGATGTCTAGTCCGGATTCGATGATGTTTGTCGCGACGAGTACGTCGTAATGGCCCTCGATGAAGCCCATCATGATTTTCTCTAGCTGGTCGCCTTCCATTTGGCCGTGCGCTACAGCGATTTTTGCATCTGGGACTAGGCGCAAGATGCGGTTCGCGATGCTTTCGAGTTCACCGATTCGGTTATATACCACGAAAACTTGACCTCCTCGACTAATTTCTTCTCTTACGCCATCGCGCAAAATTTCATCAGACAAGACTACTAATTTCGTCTCAACTGGCTGGCGGTTAGGCGGAGGTGTGGCGATAATACTTAGATCGCGGGCGCCCATTAAGGAGAAATGAAGGGTTCTTGGAATCGGTGTAGCCGTTAAGGTTAACACATCTACGTCGACACGCATTTCTTTTAGGCGGTCTTTGACCTTCACCCCAAACTTCTGCTCTTCATCTATAATCATCAAGCCCAATTGCTTGAAATGAACATCTTTATTCACTAAACGGTGTGTGCCTATTAAAATATCCGTTTCGCCACTCGCCACGCGGGCCAGGGTTTCGTTGATTTGTTTCGTCGATTTAAAGCGATTCACGTATTCCACTTTGCAAGGGAACGCCGCGAGGCGATCGTGGAAAGTGCGGTAATGTTGCATCGCAAGCACCGTGGTAGGAACTAGAACAGCTACTTGTTTTGAATCGGCTACGGCCTTGAAAGCAGCTCGGATGGCGATTTCTGTCTTTCCAAAGCCCACATCCCCACAAACCAATCGGTCCATCGGATGCGGTTTCTCCATATCTGCCTTCACGTCGATGGTTGCTTTCGCTTGATCCGGCGTATCCTCATATAGGAAGGAGGATTCAAGTTCTGCTTGAAGGTAGGTGTCAGGCGAGAAGGCAAAACCTGGCGCGTTTTTGCGCTTGGCGTAGAGGGAGATGAGCTCTTTGGCAATATCCTTCACCTGCTTTTTTACTCGGGACTTCTTGTTATCCCAATCCGGCGATCCCAATTTCGACATCGACGGAGGGGCACCTTCTTTTCCAGAATACTTCGAAATCTTGTGCAAAGAATGGATCGAAACCGACAAGACATCGTCGTCGCGGTAAATCAATCGAATGACTTCCTGCTCTCCATTTGCCGTTTCTACCAAGTTTAATCCGGCAAAACGTCCGATTCCATAATCAATGTGTGTCACGAAATCGCCCACCTGAAGGGATCGTAATTCCTTTAAGGTCAAGGCTTTGTTCTTCGAGAACTTGTTCTTCTCCTTGTAGCGGTGGTAGCGTTCGAACAGCTGGTGATCCGGGTAAATGGCCACCTTCGTTTGCTCGTCCACAAAGCCTTCACGTAGTGAAATCTGCAAAGGTTTGAACTGAATACTCGTATTAATTTCGTTAAAAATCACCTCGAGGCGTTCTAATTGCCGCGGGGATTCCGAACTGATGATATTGTGAAACCCGTGGGTTTGGTTGTCTAAAAGGGTGGTGGCTAGCCGTTCGAAGTCTTTTTGGAAGGCCCCCGGATTCTTCGAAGGGAAAACAATCGTCTCGGAATTTTTCAGATGAGACCGTTTGCCAAATTCCACACAGACAAATCCCTGCAACGATTTTTTAATCGTCTTTGCGGTTTCCCAGCGCTCCTCTGGCTTGTTCAACAGATTGATGTCCGAAGAGGAATTGACCTCGTAGACCATCGTCCCTTTTTCGAAATTCTCAGTTAACACATCGCTCAAGATGCTTAGATCTTTGATCCAGATCTTCGTGTTTTCTGGTAAGAAGGTGAAGAAGGATTCCCGTGTTTCCTGCACCAGCTTCGTCTGCACATCGGGGATGAGGTGCATCGCTGAAACAGATTGGATGGAAAGCTGGGTTTCTGGGTGGAAAGTTCGAATACTTTCGACCTCATCGCCGAAGAAATCAAGTCGATAGGGATATTCCGCCGCGTAGGAGAACACATCTAAAATACCACCCCTTACAGAATATTGTCCCGCTTCGTAGACGAAATCCGTCCGCTCGAAATCGTATTCATTTAGCGTTTCTGCTACAAAATTGCGGTCGATTTTATCGCCTACCCGGATGGATAGGGTGTTTTTCACCAAAGACTTTCGGTTAATCACCTTCTCAGTCATCGCTGCGGGGTAGGAGACGATGGCGAGGCTTTGGCCGGAATAATTACTCAATATATTCAGCACTTCAGCTCTCAACAAGACATTCGCGTTGTCCACTTCCTCCCATTCGTAGGGTTTTTTGTGGGACATCGGGAATAGGATCACCGCCGTGTCGCCGATGAGTGCCTGCAGGTCATTATAGATGTACTGCGCCTCCTCTTTTTCCTCGCAAATGATCAAGAACGGCTCCTTCTCCTGTAAAAGAGCAGATATTAAAACTGTGTCAAGGGAGCCGCAGAGGCCTTTTAGGTGGAGGGATTCGCCCGGTTTGGACGTAGTTATCTTGTCAGAAATGCTTTGGACAATTCCATCGTTCTGGTAAATACTGAGAAATTCTTTGACGATCATACGTGCAAAAATTCCCTACAAAATTTACGTAGGGCTTGCAAAGGTAGGAAATTTTGTATCTTTGTGCATCTACAAAAAGGGGTGCCCCTAAAAAAGGCTGAGATTATACCCATTGAACCTGATGCGGGTAGTGCCGTCGAAGGGATTTTGTCGAGTTTTTAGCGCTGAAAACTCAAAAAAATCATCAATGTAAGGGTTAAAAAGTTAAATCATAACAGGATTTGGCTCCTTTACCTGTTGCTAAACTTCAAAAACAAATGAAAAAGGCAACAACGCTTATCATTACGCTTATCTTATGTGTGCAAAGTCTTTTTGCGCAAAAAATCCAAGGTCTTGTTTTCGATCAGGAAACCAAAGCTCCTTTATGGGGTGCCTCCGTTTCCGTGAAAGGAAGTCAGAAAGGGAATGTCACGGATGCTAAAGGGCATTTCATCCTCTCCGCTCCTTCAGATGCGGTGCTTCAGGTTCGTTTCGTGGGTTACGATCCGGTGGAGGTCAAGGCCTCGCAGTCAAGCAGCATTACGCTGAAAAAATCCAATTACTTACAAGACGAAGTGGTCGTTCGGGCCACTCGGGCGGATGAAAATTCGGCGATGGCTTATTCTAACGTATCTGCGGAGGAATTAGGGAAGTCGAACTTAGGCCAAGACATGCCCATGTTGTTAAACTTTACTCCTTCTGTGGTGACGACTTCTGACGCCGGAGCAGGAATTGGTTATACAGGGATTCGCATTCGGGGTTCCGACGCGACGCGAGTGAATGTAACGGTGAATGGTATTCCGATTAACGACTCAGAGTCACAGGGGGTCTTCTGGGTGAATATGCCTGACTTTGCTAGTTCTGTGAATTCAGTCCAAATCCAGCGGGGAGTAGGGACTTCGACGAATGGAGCGGGTGCTTTTGGTGGATCGGTGAATATGCAAACGAATACTTTTGAGTCCAAAGCTTACGGTGAAGTACACGCCTCTGGTGGGTCTTTTGGAACGCTAAAAACAACGATTAAAGGTGGCTCCGGCTTGTTAGGTGGGAAATTTACATTAGATGGTCGTTTATCACGCATCGTTTCCGATGGATTTATTGATCGTGCTTCATCTAATTTACTTTCGGCTTATTTTTCTGCGGGATATTTTGGCAAGAAAAGCTTCGCCCGTTTTAACTACTTTACCGGTAATGAAAAGACCTACCAGTCTTGGTATGGTACTCCAGAAAGTAGAATCACAGGTTCTGTGGCTGATATGCAGGCCTTTATCGACCGAAATTATTTAAGCCCCCAGGATGCAGATAATCTATTGAAAAGTGGTCGTACCTATAACTACTACACCTACGATAATCAGACCGATAATTATGCGCAGGATCACTTTCAGCTCATCACGAATCACCGGTTGACGGAGGCTTGGAACCTTGATTTGAATGCGCATTATACCTATGGTCGAGGATATTATGAGGAATTCAAGCCGGCAGCGGATTTAATTACCTATGGTTTTGCCAACTCCTTGCGTAGCGTAGATGTCATTCGCCGCAAGTGGTTAGATAATGATTTCTACGGATCGACTTTTGCGTTGAATTATACCGGTTCCCAAAAAATTAAATTCACCTTTGGCGGCGCGTGGAATCGCTATGTGGGTCGTCATTTTGGGGTGTTGCAAGATCCTTATCCAGGCAGAGAATGGTATCGAAGCAGATCTCAAAAAACGGATTTGAACCTATATGCAAAAGGGAATATCAATCTGTCTGCTGCTTGGAACGCCTACGTGGATGTCCAATACCGGACGGTAGGATACTGCATGTTTGGAACAGCGGATAAGTTTTTGAATTTGAATTCGGATAATAGCTATTCCTTTTTTAATCCCAAATTTGGCCTAACACATCAACTCTCTGAAAAATCGAAAGTTTACGGTTCGGTTTCCGCTGGAAGCAAAGAGCCGAGTCGCCAAGATTTCGTGGATAATGCGGCTGGAAATCCCCGTCCGGAATATTTGCAGGATTACGAATTAGGGTATGCGCGTTCAGGTCGTCGGTATGGGCTACAGATAAATGGTTATTTTATGAATTACCAGGATCAATTAGTTTTAACTGGGGCGGTTAATTCGACGGGTGATGCGATTCGGACGAATGTGGAATCGAGTTACCGTTTAGGTGTGGAGACCATGCTAAACGTCCAAATTTCAAAGCGCCTAGTTTGGAGTGGTAATGTGACGCTAAGCCGAAACCGCATTCAAAACTTCAAGGAACGAATGACGGATTATGATACTTACGATCAAATTGTGATCAATCACGGGAATACCGATATTGCTTATTCTCCATCGGTCATTTACGGAAGTACGTTGACCTACACGGTAGGAGCTCTTGAAGCAAGTTTGCTGCGTAAATATGTAGGAAAGCAGTTTTTGGACAATACCTCAGACGATGCACGTTCACTAGCCGCTTATAATACACATGATATTCGCTTGAAATATACGCTGAAGAAAGGCCCTGTTTTCACGTTGTTATTAAACAATGTGATGAACGAGCAGTATTCTTCGAATGGATATACGTATTCGTACCGCTATGGTGGAGCTACGACGACGGAGAATTTCTATTATCCGCAAGCCGGATTTAATTTCTTACTGGGAGCGAGTATACGCTTCTAAAAGCAAAAAGCCTCAGATCTGTCGAAAGTCTGAGGCTTTTTTATTAGTTCATTAAATCCCATTTCCATCCCCACTTCGCGAGGCGGTAACGGACAGAATACCAAAGTACACCCAATCCATAAATCGAGCTACGTTTGAAGTTGATCGAGGAGGCTTCGTCGAAGTATTTCGTCGGGCAAGTTACTTCGCCTACTTCGAAACCTTTCCAGAAAAGCTGCAAGACCATTTGGTTATCAAAGATGAAATCGTCGTCGCATTTCGTGAATTTCACGGCTTCCAAAGCTTCTTTCGAGAACGCACGGTAACCGGTGTGGTATTCGGAAAGCTTTTGGTCGATTAAGATATTTTGGAATAAAGTCAATAAACGATTCGCGATGTACTTGTAAATAGGCATGCCCCCTTTTAGTGCCCCTTTACCTAAAATACGGGACGCGAAAACGACAGGGTACAAGCCATTCCCGATGATCGAAATCATCGCTTTTAACAACATGGGTGTGTATTGGTAATCTGGATGCAACATGATGACGATGTCACCACCAAGCTCCAAAGCCTTCGTATAGCAGGTCTTCTGATTTCCACCATAACCCAGGTTTTTATCATGGCGAATGACGTGCTTTATGCCCACTTGCTTCGCCACTTCCACCGTATTATCCGGGCTGTGGTCATCGACTAAAATCACCTCGTCCACCCAATCGTGCGGGATTTCATGGTATGTTTTCTCCAGGGTGAGCGCTGCCTTGTAGGCGGGCATAACGACGATGACCTTTTTACCTTCGTACATATTTTTTCTAAGCTATTTTTGCGACCTTTGTGCGGCCAAAGTGTAAAATTAAATATTTATGAGCGAAACGCTATTTTTTCTTCTTTTTTCAGTGGGTGTGATGGCTGTCATGTTAATCGACCTTGGCATCTTTAAAAAGGATACCAGTGAAGAAGTAACTTTCAAGGAAGCGGGTTTCTGGACCGGCATGTGGGTTTTATTAGCGATCATTTTTTATATTTTCCTAGGCTATAATGGCGCCATGGTGCATGGGATAACGGATATGCAAAGTCTAAAAGCGGTGCAACAAGCCTATGCCTCTCACATCGATTTAGGGAATGGACCTTATTACGAGGCTTTGGCCGCTTTTCAAAACAATATGTCCTTGGAGTTTATCACCGGCTATTTGGTGGAATATTCGCTGTCTGCAGATAACGTATTCGTCTTTATTTTGATCTTTAACTCGTTCGGCGTTCAAAAGCGCTATTACAAGAAAATTCTCGTTTGGGGAATCTTGGGAGCGATCATTTTACGCTTAATCTTTATCTTCTTAGGCGCTGCCTTATTGCAGAAGTTTGATTGGATTATCTACGTTTTTGGAGCTTTCTTAGTCTACACAGGGGTAAAGATTTTGTTCTCGAAACACGAGGAGGAGGAGATTGATACGGCGAATCACCCTGTTGTTCGTTTGCTATCTCGTTTTTTCAATGTATACAGAAGAAACGTGATTGGTCACTTCTTTGTTCGCATGAAGAAAACGGGAAAATTGTTCATTACACCCATTTTTGTGGTAGTGGTGGTGATTGCATTTACGGATATTTTATTTGCTGTAGATTCAATTCCAGCTATTTTCTCTATTTCGAAAGACCCCTACATCGTTTTCTTCTCAAACGTTTTTGCCGTGATGGGCTTGCGTTCTTTGTTCTTCTTCCTATCTAGTTTAATGGGCTTATTCCGCTTCTTACCGATGGGTTTAGGCGTATTACTGAGCTTTGTGGGCGGAAAAATGTTAGCTCACTCGAAGTTAGAGGAGTGGGGGTTTGGGACACTTTCTTCGCTAGGCGTCATTATCGGAATCTTGACGATTAGTATCTTATTAAGCGTCGCGTTTCCAGAGAAGAAAAAGGCTTAATGCCACTCGTTCACCATTTTACGGTATTGTAGCGGAGGCGTATTCATCCAGGCTTTGAACTGCTTATTGAAGTGGGAGATATTGCCAAAACCGCTCTCAAAACACACCTCTATCATCGGTTTATTCGTCGTGCGCAATAGCGTGCAGGCGTGCTTCACCCTGAATTCGGTGACTAATTCCACAAAGGTCTTATTAGTTACCTTCTTAAAATAACGGCAGAATGCCGTCTCTGTCATATTGGCTAAATGAGCCACCTCATCCAAATGCACTTCCTGGGTATAGTTCGCAATCACGTAGGCATAGACCCGATTAATGCGTTCTAAATCGCCCTCTGCGATGGCATAGTTACCTTCCGTCGTATCGATAGGCTGTACATCCGCCGTGGAGATCCCGATCGTGTGAAGAATTTGCAAGAAAGCGAGTAAACGGGGGAAAGGGGGCATATCCACTAAGGCCAGCATATCCCTTGCGATTTTATCCTGGGTAGGTCCTACAATGGAAAATCCGGTTTTAGCCTTTTCAAATAGGTTTTTCAAACCCGCGCAGGCCTCGTTGGAAAGAAAATCTTCGCCTAGAAAATCGCGTCGAAAATGGATGACGAGTGCTTGCGCACCATCTGCTGCAGGTTCTTCCGTCAGCCAGTCCTTGCGGTGGTTTTGCCAGCAGTGCGGGAGGTTTTCGCCCAATAAAACTAAGTCGCCCGGTCTGAAATCACTGATCTGATTTCCAATAAAACGCTTGCCCTCGCCAGCGATGATCAACGTTAATTCCAGCTCTGGATGAAAATGATAGGGAGCGTCAAAACGCGCCTGTTTCACATGCTTAATTTGAAATCCAGAAGAAAGGTGTTCGCGCTGCGCTTTCATTTAATTTTAGCCTTTTGGGGTGCTTTGAATCGTGGAAGGGTAAAATTGCATCTTTTTTGGCCAAAATAAAGGTAGAAGTAGGAATAAATTTTAGAAATCTTTGCAAGAAAAAAAATGCTGCACTTACCCCTGTCCGTATCGCCCGAGAACCAAGCCTATTTCGCTGAAAATGGCCACGTGTACATTCCATCGCTGATCTCTGCGGAAGAATTGCAACCCTATCGCCAGGCCATCTTGGATTGGGCGGATGATTTTAGAGCGCAACAAAAACCGATGGCAGAGCGGGATACCTACGGGAAAGCATTTTTACAGATGATGAATCTGTGGGAATCATCGGAAACGGTCAAGGAATTCACGCTCGCGAATCGCTTCGCTTCTGTGGCTGCCCAGTTATTAGGAGTAAAAAACGTCCGCCTGTACCACGATCAGGCACTTTTCAAAGAACCGGGCGGAGGCCATACGCCTTGGCATCAAGATCAATATTATTGGCCCATCGATACGCCTAAAACGGTGACGATGTGGATGCCTTTGGTAGACATAGAAGAAGGAATGGGAATGCTCACGTTTGCCTCGAAATCTGCTGGCGCTGACCTGCCTAAGCTAGAAATTTCGGATGAATCGGAGGCTTTAATTGGAGACTATGTGGCAAAACAGGGCTATGAAATCGTCGCCCAAAAATCGATGAAAGCCGGTGACGCCACCTTTCATTTAGGTTGGACGCTCCATAATGCGCCTGGTAATGAATCGTCTAAAATGCGGGAGGTAATGACCATCATTTATATGGATGCGGAGGCGCGTGTCATGGAACCGCAAAATCCGAACCAAGAGGCCGATCGCCAGCGCTGGCTGCAAGGTTTAGCACCAGGTTCGCTAGCTGCATCTGCCCTAAATCCCCTTATCGGAGATTAGGACAGTCGCAGGCATTTTTCTTAAATAAGGACCATTTCTTCTTGTAGGGTTTTGCTTGGTAGCGGCGACTTGCACAAGAACCGGCTAACATACCTACACATAAGAGCAAAACGAAATAGCGCATTATTTTAATCGAGCTTTGAAGTAGTTAATAGCCATTCCCCAAGCCTCTTCGGTCGCGGCTTTGTCAAAATTAGGGTTAGATGGATTCGCAAAAGCGTGTTCCGCATCGAAGATCTTTGTTTGAATTCCTTTGCCAGCCGTTTTCATATTGGCTTCAAATTCCTTTACGACCGTCGGGTTGATAAATTGCTCTTTACCCGCAAAAAGGCCTAACACATCCGTCTGTAATAATTTCAATTGCTCCACATCCTTCACCGGCATACCATAATACATCACACAAGCCGCTGCTTGTTTACCCGCTAAGATGGATGCTTTTAAGGATAAAGATCCGCCAAAACACCAGCCCACCGTCGCAATCTTCGCTTTTGTACCTACGTAGGCAATAGCGCCTTTGATGATGGCTTCTAAACGGGCTGGATTTGCACCGCCCATGTATTTTGCTGCCTCTTCACGCGTCGTGGCTACTTTTCCATCGTACATGTCGATCGCTAATACGTTGACATTGCCTAAAGTGCTGTAGAAATGTTCTGCCTCTCTTTTAATGTGGTCGTTTAGGCCCCACCATTCTTGGAAAACGAATAAGGTAATATCAGTCGGCTTGTCAGCTGGAATGTAGAATCCTTTGGCCATCTGATCATCCGGCGTCTTGAATTCGACCATCACGCCTCCGGCTTTACTCACATGGTGGTAGGCTTTCGGTAGGGCATGGGATTTAATGAAGGCTTTATTAGAGGCTAAAAGCTGCATGCCATCCTTCTTGACGAAGCAGCAAGAGGCTTGAGAAAAGGCAAAGAAAGAGGCGAATACGAGCGCCAACGTTGCGATATATTTTTTCATAGCTTGATTTGATAAATTTTTTCTTAAATGTAGCCGAAAATTTCTGTTTTGCCCTAACTTTGTCCCAAACCTATTTATTTTTAACATGAAAAATACCTCGTTCGGAATCTTCCGAATCACACTCATTATCGCCTTAGTGGTTTCAACGCTTTCTGTTTTCGCACAGGCAGCAAACCCATTAGCTGGCAAGAAAATCTTAGTTTTCTCTTCTACTAAAGGCTTCCGCCACTCATCCATTAAACCTGGCCAAATCGCCTTGTTTAAGATGGCCAAAGAAAAAGGATTTGCCGTAGATACAACGGAAAATGCCATCAACTTCACGGAGAAAAATTTAAAACAATACCGCATTGTGGTGTTCTTGAACACGACTGGTAATGTCTTAAATGACGTGCAACAAATCGCTTTTGAGCGGTATATCCAAGCGGGTGGGGCCTACATGGGTATTCACGCAGCGACAGATACGGAATACGATTGGAACTGGTACACAAAATTAGCGGGTGGTCAATTCGCTTCTCACCCAGGTCGTCCGAACGTACAGAAAGGGAAGTTCACGGCGGTAGATCGCACCCACATTTCGACGGCCCACATGCCAGAAACCTTTGATCGCACGGATGAATTCTACGATACAAAGAACTTTAATAAAGACGTTCACGTATTATTGACATTAGACGAGAAATCGTATACAGATGGCAAAATGGGGGATTTTCACCCAATGGCTTGGTACCACGAATACGATGGTGGCCGCGCGTTCTATACGAACTGGGGACATACACACGAGTCATTTGAAGAGCCTATCGTAGTTCAACATATTTGGGGTGGATTGCAATGGTTAGCTTCAGGTCGTCCACAAGATTACACGAAAAAATTGCGTTCAGAATTGCCTCCAGAGGAGAATCGTTTTACGAAAATCACCTTAGATCGCAATTTAGATGAGCCGACAGAATTAGCGGTAACGGATGCAGGGAAAGTGTTTTTTGGTGAGCGTAAAGGTAAATTAAAGATGTACGATCCGAAGAAAGGCAAGACGAAGGTCGTAGCTGATTTGGACGTATTCTCTAAATTCGAATATGGTTTAATGGGGGTTAATATCGACCCAGAGTACAATAAGAATCACTGGATTTATTTGTTCTATTCTCCTCAAACGGGGAAAGCAGACACAGCTCAGCACTTATCACGTTTTACGTATGATGACGTGAAAGATACCTTGATCATGAGTTCTGAGAAAGTGCTTTTGCGTGTTCCTGTGAAGCGTGACGGATGTTGCCACACAGGTGGATCGATTGCTTGGGATAAATCAGGTAACTTGTTTTTATCAACAGGTGATGACACGAACCCATTTGATTCGAATGGTTTTGGTCCTATGGATAACCGTCCAGGCCGTTCAGGTTGGGATGCGCGTGCAACGTCATCGAACACGAATGATTTAAGAGGTAAGATTTTACGTATCAAACCTACTCCGGAAGGTGGTTACACGATTCCAGAGGGCAACTTATACCCTGCTGGTATTTACCATGCAAAACCTGAGATTTATGTGATGGGTAACCGTAATCCCTACCGTATTTCGGTGGATAAGCGTACAGGGTTCTTGTATTGGGGTGAAGTAGGTCCAGATGCGGGTGAAGATTCGAAGAAATATGGTCCTCGAGGTCATGACGAAGTGAATCAAGCACGTCAGGCGGGTTATTTTGGCTGGCCGCTATTCGTTGCGGATAACCGTCCTTATAACCAACGTGATTTTGCAAAAGATAGCACTTGGGCTACTTTTAATCCCAAAGCGCCTATCAACAACTCCCCTCATAACACAGGATTCTCTCACTTACCAGCTGCTCAAAAAGCGTTTATCTACTATCCTTATGTAGATTCTCCTGAGTTCGGTCCAGTAATCTCTAAAGGTTCTCGTAATGCGATGGCGGGTCCAATCTATTACCGTGAAGATTTCCCTGCTACTTCTAAGACGAAATTCCCAGCGTATTACGATGGTAAATTCTTCGCTTACGATTGGTCGCGTGATATGATCTACACCGTAACGATGAATGCAAAAGGAGACTTCGTTCAAATGGAGCGTTTCTTGCCTAATACGACTTTCTCTCATCCTATGGATTTAGAGTTTGACAAAAATGGTACAATGTATGGTTTAGAATACGGTCCTAATTGGTTTGCAGCGAGTGAGGAAGCGTCACTTTACAAGATTGAATACAATGCGGGTAACCGTACGCCGAAAGTAAAAGTGTCGGTTGATAAGGCGGTAGGGGCTTTGCCTTTAAAAGCGAAGTTTTCTTCTGAAGGTACAGTAGACTATGATGGTGATGCTATCAAGTACGCATGGAACTTCGGTGATGGCGGAACGAGCACTGCAGCTAATCCGGTACACGTGTTCGCTAAAGCAGGAGTTTATAACGTTAAACTTACGGTGAAAGACGCAGCCGGAAATTCCAATTCAGAGGTGATCAAAATCACTGCGGGTAACGAAGTTCCAAGTGTTGACGTGGCAATCGAAGGAAATAAATCATTCTACTGGAATGATAAGCCAGTGACGTACAAAGTATCGGTTCAAGATAAAGAAGACGGTAGCTTAGCCAATAAGAAGATTGCAGAAGACGATGTGATTATGCAGATCGATTATTTAGAGGGCTTTGACAAAACAGTCATTGCACAAGGTCACCAAGCGAACACTTCGTTCTCTGCTGGAAAGCGTTTGATCGATTTATCTGATTGCAAGACTTGTCACGCAATTGATAAGAAGTCGGTAGGACCATCTTACACAGACGTTAGTAAGAAATACCGTGCTAGCTCACAAAACATTGATGAGTTATCGAAGAAGATCATTTCCGGTGGTGGTGGTGTTTGGGGAGAGAACGCGATGGCGGCTCACCCGCAAGTATCTGTTGCTGATGCACGTGAGATGGTGAAATACATCTTAGGATTAGCAGATAAGAAGAAGGCTTCTAAGCCAGTGGCTGGACAATACGTTCCACAAGATAAAGGCAAGCCAGGAACTTATATCTTCCGCGCGATGTACACAGATAAAGGTGCTGGTAAAATTGCGCCAGTGACTGGTTCGAAAGTGGTTACCTTACGTGACGCTAAAATCCCAGCTGTGGCTGCTGATGCAAGTGCTAAAACGATGAAGTTTAAAGTGGACGGAATCGGTGAAATCTTAGTAGCAACTGGTGCAGGTGGCTATGCGCGTTACGATGCCATCGACTTAACAGGCATCAAGAACTTATCAGTGATGGCTACGTATATGGCAGGCCAAACAGTAGGCGGTCAATTAGAGCTTAGAACAGGTAGCGTAACGGGTCCATTGTTAGGATCTGTGGAAGTAAACGCAACGAAGGCCTATAACTTCCCTCTCAATGTTTCTGGTGTTCATGATGTCTACTTAGTATTCGTGAATGACAAGGTGAAAGAAGGAGCATTATATGCTTTAATGAACTTGACGTTCCAGAACTAGGATTTAGTACTGATACGAAAAAAGCCCCGAGAGATCGGGGCTTTTTTTATGGGGTAAGTGGTAGGATAGAATTTCAATGTTTTTATCTATTCCTTATATAATAAACCGATTCCTAAGGGAGGGGTTAAATATAAATTCTTACTGTCTGGTCCAAGGATCTCTGAAAGCTTTTCAAAATAGTTTAATCCAGAGAGGAACATTTTGCTATTATCAGGAGAATCAGCCTGCTTGTAATCACCATAAAAATAAGGAATAGCAACCCACTTATATTCTTTTACATCTTTTGGTAATGTCCAAAAAGGTTCTGTCTTAATTATTCTTGTTTTTATAGCATCTGATGAAGTTTTTCTCATTTCACCAAAATGATAAATGTCTGAAATTTTACCATTGCCATTAACTTTGAATAGAAAAAGATTAAAAGACGGTTTGTCGTTTTCCATTTTCAAATAACTCAGTTCATAATTATTGATAAAACTAATTAGTTTATACTCTTCCGATAAACTTGAACCCGTTCTTAAATTAAAGGAGAATGGTTTAGATTCAACACTATTCTGTGCATATGATTGTTCGAATACTAAGAAAACTAGTATCCATAAAAGCGGTTTTTTAAAAGCAGCGTTTGCCATAATTTAAATTTTCAGTTCGCGCATTCTTTTATTAGTTAGTTCCTCAAGTGTATTTAAAAGCACGCCATAACCAGATTCACTTATCATTTACTCTCTCAAAGCATATAAGAGATTAATTAATAAAGAACTTCTGGTGGCGGAACTAATCCTTTTCTAATGGCTTCATCATAATTGCTACCATCAATAAAAGTTAGTTTTTTGTTTATCCCTTTCACTTTGTCAAGTGTTGACCAAATCATAATCTTAAAATGACTTATTTGAGCCTCTAACCTGACTAGTTCATTACTAAAATTATGATCATAGCATCCAAATTTATATCCTTTTGAGAGATATTCGAATAGATACCAATGCTCTTTTTGGCGATTATTTTTTGTTGGTTTTATATACTTCCCAGAAGTCTTATTGATATTATATAAAATGCTCTCATGTGTTGAATCCACCAAAGTGCCGAAATATTCTATATCTTTTTTGTTAATCTTCCCTTGGGAATCAACTTTAAAAAGGTAAAGACCAATATCGGAACGACATGATGTATTTTGAGAAGAAAGATAAACTCCTGTGGTTAAATCATTAATCAGTAATTGTCTTGAACTATCTTCGGTTAGTTTAATGCTTGAATTACCTTTGTAGGAAAAGACCCCACCTAATTTGGTTTTACTATATTGCCCAAAAACAAACAATGGTAAAACTAGAAATGACGAAAGAATAATTAGATTTTTCAAATTAATTTTTGCGGTATGTTCCATTTATCCATTCTGACATCTCCTAATTATTTAATTTGCATTTTTCCATAAAATAATTATTCCTATTCAATATATTCATTTACTTGAAAAATTGAAGAGGACCTCCTGGGGAAGGACAAATACACATTTGTTAAATTTGATCCCAAATACCCTCTAGCTTGGGCGAATTGGTGTTCTAATGTTAAAAAAATCTCACTGCCGAGGTTTTTGTTTTTCTGGAACGGATTGCCTGTAAAAAGTGGTAAAATAACGTATTGCTCTTTCTCTGTAGAATCAGAAAAATTCCAATATACTTCAGAATTTTTTATCGCAATGTTTACTTCATCCACTAAAGATTTATCCAATTTCCCCCAGTTTTTTATCTCAGTTATTCCGCTTTTGGAGTTTATTTTAAAAACAAAAAGAGTTATGGTTGCCTTTGATTTTTTGTCGAAAGTAAGTTTTTCTCCAACATATTCTGAAAACGTATTTCTAGGTTCAATCGGATCTTTGAAAGAGAGAATATCTTTAGCTATTTTTTGCCCAAAAGTACTAAATGAAATAAGTAGTATTATAACTAATTTATCAAGGTTTTTAATTGCAATATGTGCCATATTGTTTGGTGTTTAAAGTATTTGAAAATTTAGAAATTGTATTGTCAACTTTTTCTCGGGTTAAATTAGAATCAATCGTTTTTAGAATTAATTCATAATTTGGGATTTTTGCTAAACCTGAAGCACATATAGATTTTGCTTCCTGTAAATTCATGCCATATGATTTTTCCAAAAATAGTGCCATTTCCCCAACAAATCCAGATGCAATTTTGATGTGATCTTGCATATTTGAATCATTCAAATAAACATGTAATATTTCATGAATTATTGTCTTTGCTATTAATTCTTTTGAAGCATTTTGTAAAGTAGCCATATTTAAACTTATATTTTTACCTACAGTTTTACCATATATTGTAGATGTATATAAGATACCATTAATTTTAAATGACTTAGGCTCTTCATAATAATTATTATCTATAGTAAAATCATATCCACTTCCTTTTTTTGAATCGTCGAATAGTTCTATAATACAAGCAATTTCACCCTTTAAATTATTGTTTGTTAATTCATATAGAACCTGATTAAAACAATCAATAGTTAGGTTATTTGTAATCTCTGGATAAGTATAAGAAGTAAAATTAATATTTGCCCCATCACCTCCACCACCAGATCCTGATCCTCCTTCATAATATCCATAATAATTCAAATAAAGTGGTCTACCGACACCTCCACCTCCGCCTTGTTGGTATAAACTAGGCGCTGAAACTCTGACATCACCCAACATAATTCCGAATAGGTATTGGTAGATCATATCTATTTCCATTTCCAATAAATTCATTTCTTTATTGGAAGCAATTTTACCCTTTGAAATGGGTGTTTTACTTTTACGAATGAATCCTCCTGTAAGTACTTTACCTTCAATTGAGTTAATAATAATCTCCATATCTGTATCATTCAAACGCTTGTAGGATTTAAACCATCCGTGTCTTTTGCCCCCTAACTCAAATGTAATAAACTCTTTGAATCCAGAGGCTGTCTTTACAAATGCTGAATGACCTTTGATACTATCAGAAAATGTAATTGGGATAGCATTATCCCATTCAATTGATTTAGCTTGTTTTAACTTATCATTTTTCGTTGCCCATTCTTTTAACACCGAAGTGGTCTCAATAGAAGAAGGACTTACCTCATCAAATGTAGCCTCCTTACTACACGAATTTAAAAGTAACAGAAAGATAAAGCTGAGCAGAAGCTTGGGAAGACCTTCTTTGGCCAAATGAATAATTCGAAATTCATTTAAAGTGATCAGTAAATTGGGTACTTTGTTTTCCATAATACAAGATGTTTTTATCTCGATTTTAGCGAGGCCAAAATAGAAGATGGTGAGAATCATCCCTAATAGGACGATTAAAACAAATTATGATGGGAGAGAACAGGATTAGCGGCAAGAAATGCGACTAATACGAAGCTTAAAAGAGGTCTTTTGATTAGATTTCAAAAGGTCATGGGATAAATGTAGTCTTTTAAACTCAGAAAGCAAGTGAATAAAAAAAAGCCCCGAGAGATCGGGGCTTTTTTTTATGCTCTTTCAGATAGCTCAAGCCATCTTAGCTCTTTTTCTTCCAAGGTGTTTTTGATATCCTCAATGGCCTTCGCCCAATCGGTCAATAACTGAAAGTCTTCTGAGCCTTGGTTGAGTTTTTCGACGAATGAATCTTTTTCGATCTCTAATTTCGCCATCTCTTTCTCTAATTCCTCGAACTCCTTTTGTTCCTTGAAGCTTAGCTTTGGGCCTTTCGGTGCTGCGGGAGCAGCGGTCGAAGGGGCTTTTACCGGGCTTTGTTTTGCTACAGGCTCGTCTTCTTTGTTTTCCAAGGCAATCCGGTAGTCCGTATAGTTTCCGTTAAAGAAGTTTACCTCACCTTCGCCTTCCACTAGAATCAATTGATCGACCAGGTTATCCATGAAATAACGGTCGTGGGATACTAATAGTAAACAACCTTGGAATTCGCTTAAGAAGTCCTCCAGTAATTGTAAGGTGTCTAAGTCCAAATCATTCGTAGGCTCATCCAGAATCAAGAAATTGGGATTCTTAACGAGCACGCGCATGAGTTGTAAACGCTTCTTTTCGCCACCTGATAGCTTTTCCACCGGAGTGTATTGCTGGGCGGTAGGGAAGAGGAACTTGCTCAAGAATTGACTCGGGCTGAGCGATTCGTTCTTTCCGTAAGGGATTACTTCTGCGATCTCCGTGATCGTATCGATGACGCGTTGTTCTGGTCGGAAATCGAAGGGGATTTGGGTATAATAACCCACCACTAAGGTTTCGCCTGGATCGATGGTGCCGGAATCCGGTTGTTCAAGACCTGTTAATAATTGTAAGAAAGTTGTTTTGCCGGCGCCGTTCTTGCCCACGATACCGATGCGGTCCTTCTTCTTGAACGTATAGGTAAAGTCGTTGATGATTTTCTTGTCGCCCCAGGCCTTTTTCAGGTGGTTGATTTCGATGATCTTATTGCCCAAACGAGACATTTGGATGTTTAATTCCAGTTTGCTGTCGTCTAGCTTTTTATTTGCTTTTTCTTCCGTTTCATGGAAGGCGTCGATGCGGTATTGGGCTTTTGTACCCCGGGCTTTCGGTTGCTTGCGCATCCACTCGAGCTCCTTGCGGTATAAGTTCTTAGCCTTTGAAATACTGCTGGCTTCTGAGGCCTCGCGCTCGGCTTTTTTCTCTAGGAAATAGGCGTAATTGCCTTCATAGGTATAGATGGAGCCGTCGGCTAATTCCATCATTTTATTGCAGACCTTGTCTAGGAAATAACGGTCGTGGGAAACGACTAAAACGGTGACGTTTGGGCCAGACATGATTCCTTCTAACCATTCGATGGTTTCGATGTCCAAATGGTTAGTTGGCTCATCCAGAATCATAATGTCTGGACTCTCGATCAGCAGTTTAGCAAGGGAGAGACGTTTCTTTTGGCCCCCAGATAAGGTGGATACTTTTTGATCTCCATCTGGAATACCTAAACGGCTGATGATTTGTTTTGCACGGGCTTCGTAATCCCAAGCATTATGTGCTTCCATTAAAGCGAAGGCATCTTCTAATTCTTTTGAATCGCCGGAAAGCATCGCTTTTTCGTAGGATTTGATGGCAACCGCGCTGGGTAAGTCGTCTGAGAACAGGTAATTAAGTACTTGTTCGTTTTCGGCGAAAATGGGATTCTGAGGCAGATAACCCACGCGAATACCTTTGCGGATGGAGATTTTACCTTCGTCTGGGGTTTGCATACCCATGAGGGATTCCATCAAGGTGGTTTTACCCGTCCCGTTCTTTCCGATGAGGGCTACTTTTTCGCCTTTTTGGAGGCCAAAAAATAAACCTTTAAACACCCATCTTTCGCCCAGGTTGCGTGAAATGTTTTCCGCCGATAAATAATTCATTTGTTTGTTGTTGAGAATTCAATTACGAATTCGATTCCATCTCTTCTTCTCTCATTTTACGCTTCAAGACACGTCCTGAAACGCCGATACTGATTTCATACAAACCTAAGAGTGGAAATGCCACTAACAGTTGTGAAACCACATCCGGAGAAGGAGTGATGATCGCCGCCACGATAAAAATGACAATCAGGGCATGTCTGCGATACTCCCGCATGAAAGACGGGGTTAAAATGCCCACTTGAGATAGCACGAAGGCTACCATCGGTAATTGGAAGGTAATACCGCAAGCCAAAGTCAACATCGATAACAAGGAAATGTAATCGTTGATGTCGAATTGGTTTTGGATGCTTGGGTCTAGCTTAAAGTTCGCTAAGAAGTTAATGGCCATAGGAGCCACTACGAAATAGCCGAAAGCTACTCCACTAAAAAACAAGACAGAAACCCAGAAAACAGCCCCACGTGCTGCTTTCAATTCCTTGCTCTTCAAGCCTGGTTTGATGAAGCGCCACAATTCGTGGAACATGTAGGGGAAGGCAAATAAAAGACCAACGATGATGGACTGTGTTAGCGCCATCATGAATTGACCAGAAACCTCTCTACTTTGTAAAATGAAGTCCGCCTTCTGCATGCACAAACTAGGCATGTTGAAGAGGTCAGCGGCTTGGCACAGGATTTGGTTCGTATAAAAATCTGTCTTCGTAGGCCCTAAAATGATCGAGCTGAAGATGAACTCGCGGAAGAACCAAGCGGCCACCGCAAAGACAAAAAAGGAAGCAACAGATCGCAGAATATGCCATCTTAATTCTTCTAGATGACCTAGGAAGGACATTTCTGTGCCATCCGTTACCTCATCGTCGTCGAAATCGTCAAAATCTTGATCTGTTGCCATAAAAAATTATAGGTATAATGGGAATTGCTTTACCCACTCATTTACTTCTCCTTTGATCGACTTCAATACCGCCTCATTATCGTGGTTCATCAAGGCTTTGTCCACCATATCCACGATTTGCGTCATATCGCCTTCTTTCAAACCACGTGTCGTCATCGCCGCCGTTCCCACACGCATACCTGAAGTAACGAATGGAGACTTGTCGTCGAATGGAACCATGTTTTTGTTAATCGTAATATCCGCTTGAATCAACGTATTCTCCGCTAACTTACCGCTTAAGCCTTTCGGGCGTAAGTCGATTAGCATCAAGTGGTTATCTGTTCCGCCTGAGATGATTTCATATCCTTTCGCTAAGAAAGCCTTCGCCATCGCTTGTGCATTTGACTGCACTTGCTTCGCGTAAGTTTCGAATGTTGGAGTTAATGCCTCGCCAAAAGCAATCGCTTTCGCCGCAATCACGTGCTCTAATGGACCACCTTGCGTTCCTGGGAACACCGCGCCATCAAGACATGCCGACATCGTTTTTAATTCACCTTTCAATGTTTTGAACCCAAATGGATTCTCAAAATCATTCCCCATCATAATCAAACCACCACGCGGTCCACGAAGCGTTTTGTGCGTCGTCGTCGTTACGATGTGGCAATGCTGCATCGGGTTATTTAATAATCCCTTCGCGATTAACGCAGATGGGTGAGAAATATCAGCTAATAAGATCGCACCTACTTGGTCTGCGATCGCGCGAAGACGTGCATAATCCCAATCACGAGAATAAGCAGACGCTCCACAAATGATCAATCTTGGTTTTTCCTTTACTGCTGTAGCTTCTACTTTGTCCCAGTCGATCAATCCCGTTTCTTTTTCTACACCGTAGAAGAAAGCTTGGAAATACTTTCCTGAGAAGTTCACCGGAGAACCGTGTGAAAGGTGACCACCGTGAGATAAGTCAAAACCCAAAATTTTATCACCTGGATTCAAGAAAGATAAGAATACAGCAGCATTCGCTTGTGCACCTGAGTGAGGTTGAACGTTTGCCCACGCTGCTCCGAATAATTTCTTCGCACGCTCAATCGCTAATGTTTCTACTTCATCCACTACTTCGCAACCACCATAATAACGCTTCCCTGGTAGTCCTTCGGCGTATTTATTGGTTAAAACACTTCCCTGCGCTTCCATCACCTGTGGGGATGCGAAGTTCTCAGAGGCGATTAATTCAATGCCAAATTCTTGGCGATGCGCCTCCTGGTTGATCAGGTCAAAAATCTCTTTGTCTCGTTGTGTAGGGAAAGTGGATGCCATAAAAATCGAATGGGTTCTGGATTACATTTTGAAAGGTCGAAATTACGTTTTTTTCTCCTAATTGAAAAATGAAAACCCGCTATAATAAGACAAATATCACGTATGGTTCTGCGCTTTTTTCTTAATTTTGGCTTTACATTTCTAGACAAACATGAAATTAAAATATATCGCCTTTCTTTTGTTCGCTTTTCTAGCCATTCCGGCTGTTGCACAAAAGATTACACCCGCTAAATGGTCCTGGTCCATCAAGCCTGCAAACCCGAAAGTGGGGGAGCAAGCGGAGGTCATCTTTATAGTGGCTATCGAAAAAGACTGGTACTTGTATTCCTCTGATTTTGACAAAGATCTAGGACCCACGGTAACCACGGTGACTTTCAAGCCGGGCGCCGGATATCAAACCATCGGTGGATTGAAAGCCATCAACCCGCATTCGAAAAACGATACGGAGATTTGGAATGGTACCTATACCTATTTCACTGGTCAAGGGGAATTCCGCCAAAAGATTAAAATTACCGCTCCTGAGTACAAGATCGAGGGTTCCTATGATTCACAGTCTTGTTCGAATGTTTCTGGGCTATGCGTTCCGGTAAAAGGGGTGTTTAGTTTAGTAGGTAAAGCGGAAAAGACCGCAGTGGCTGATACGGCTGCTACTGCTCCAGTAACTGTGGATTCAGTGGCGGAAGCACCGGTTGCAAAATCAGCACCTGTTGCTCCCACGGCACCATCTGCACAAGCTCCCCAAGAGGAATCCTTATTTACCTTTTTCTGGATTGCCTTAGGTGCTGGATTCCTCGCTCTATTAACTCCTTGTGTCTATCCATTAATCCCGATGACGGTGAGTTTCTTTACGAAACAAAAGGGGGGTAAAGGCCTTGCGTTCTTGTACGGTGGCTTTATCGTGTTGATTTATGTGTTCTTCGGTACGCTTTTAGCCTTCTTTGCAGGAGCTAGTTTTGCGAATTTCTTAAGTACCCACTGGATTCCGAATATGCTCTTTTTTACGATTTTCATCCTGTTCGGAATTTCTTTCTTAGGCGCATTTGAAATCGTGTTGCCATCGAATCTGGTGAATTCCGTAGATGCGAAATCGGACAAAGGTGGTTTCATCGGCGTCTTCTTTATGGCCTTCACGCTGGTATTGGTTTCGTTCTCTTGCACGGGCCCTTTAGCTGGCTCGATCTTAATAGCGGCCTCGCAGGGCGCTTTCTTGAAACCGATTATCGGGATGCTGGGCTTCTCTTTAGCCTTCGCGATTCCTTTTACCTTGTTTGCGATTTTCCCTGGGTTCATGCAGAAGTTGCCTAAGTCGGGTAATTGGATGAACGAGGTGAAGGTGGTGTTAGGTTTCTTAGAAATTGCGCTAGCGTTTAAATTCTTGAGCGTTGCGGATCAGGTGTACCACTGGCATTTATTGGATCGCGAAATCTTCTTAGCGATTTGGATTGCGATCTTTACGGCCTTGACTTTGTATTTATTTGGGAAGATTTCCTTGCCACATGACGGCCCAGCGAAGAATCTCTCGGTTCCGCGTACCCTGTTTGCGACGGCGGTTTTGGCTTTTGTGATTTACTTGGTTCCGGGTATGTTCGGGGCACCGTTGAAAGGACTTTCGGGTTGGTTGCCACCGATGAATTCGCAGGATTTCAAAGGGTCTCAAGCGGTTGAATCGGTTGAGCAGAAAAATGAAGCCTTGTATAGCGATTTCTTAGAGTTGCCTTTGGGCTTATCGGGCTATTTCGATTTCGAGCAGGCGAAAGCGGCAGCTTTGAAAGCGAACAAACCTTTGTTTATCGACTTTACTGGACACGGTTGTGTGAATTGCCGGAAGATGGAGGAATATGTTTGGTCTGATCCGGCGGTGCTTCAGCGCTTGAAACAAGATTACGTGGTGGTGGCTTTGTACTGTGATGATAAGACGGAATTGCCTGCAGACAAGTGGTATACTTCGAAAGTGGATGGTCAGGAGAAGAAGACCTTAGGGGACCAAAACCTCGACTTCCAAATCTCCCGCTTCAACTCGAACGCACAACCACATTACGTTTTACTAGATCCTCGTAATGACGCAAAACCGATGGTGCCTCCGGTTGCTTTCGATGCGAATGTAGGGCACTTTGTTACTTTCTTAGATCAAGGAAAATCCATTTATCAATCCGCGAAATAATGTCTTGGGCTGCCTATTCTGGAGTAATGATAGCCACAGGGCTAAAATTTATCGCGGGACCTATCACGGGTTTTAGTGTAGGCTTAGCCTGGTATGAAACGGTTTTCTTTACCTGGTTAGGGGCTATGTGTACGGTGACGTTCATCATTACGGCAGGGAAAGCTATATTGGGTGTAGTTGCAAAGTACCGAACGACGAAACCTAAATTGTTTTCGAAACGTATTCGCTATGCGGTGGATATTTGGCAGCGATTTGGGATCAAAGGAATTGCGGCGTTGACTCCCTTGATTTTTACGCCCATCGGTGGAAGTTTGCTCGCGCTGTCTTTCAAAGTGCCCACGGCCCGCATTCTGTTCTTTATGGCGATCTCCTCGCTTATTTGGTCACTGATTTATGTGGCCGGCATTTACCAATTGACTTTCTTGCGAGAAATGCTCGTGCATTAAACTCGATTAGGGGCATAAAAAAAGCCGGATAAACCGGCTTCTTAAAATCTATGTCCTCAGGAATTAGTTTCCTTGGTTGATCGCTTTTCCTTTGAATAATTTCTCACGGATCGCATTTGCTTTCACCTCTAACTCTGGTTTCGCATCGTATGTTAACTTCGATTGAACCGCTGCGCTATCTGGGTGAACGCCATATACATACTCGTCGCCTTTACGAACGTCTTTTTGTTTGATTGTGTTGTTTTTTTGGTAATCACATGATGTCGCTACCGCTAAAATGGCTACTAAAGAAAGTAAATTCGTTAATTTCATAAGGCTGTGTCAATAATTATTTGCAAAAATAAGGAATGGGACATCGTTTGCCTAACTTTCCTCCAATTTTTTAATTTGATCCGCTAAAAAGTTCATTAATTCCTGAATATAAGGCTTGCTGAAATTGAATTCGATTCCAGCTGTCGCATAAATCGTTTTCATCGGCTCTGTATATCCTAAGGACAACGCTGCGATGTATTGATCGAGGGCTTTTTTCGGATTTTGGCAATAATTACGCCAAACCGCTAGCGCCCCTAACTGCGCAATCGCATATTCGATATAGTAGAATGGCACCTCAAATAGGTGCAACTGCTTCTGCCAGATATTTGATCTCACCTCCGCTAAACCATCCCAATCGGTAATGGAATCCGAGAAACGAGAAACGATTTCGTTCCATTTCGCTTCCCGTTCAGCGATTGTATGAGCTGGATTTTCGTACACCCAATGCTGGAAGGCATCGATCGTCGCCACCCACGGCAAGGTCTCTAAGATGTCTTCTAGGTGTTTGATCTTCGCTCTTTTTGCCTCTTCTGGATTCGAAAAATAAGTCCCCCAACGGTCCATCGTCATCAATTCCATACTCATCGAGGCAAGTTCTGCCACCTCAGATGGGAAGTTACGGAAGGAATTCAAGGCTAAATCTTTCGTTAAAATACTATGCACCGCATGCCCTCCCTCGTGCAATAAAGTCACGACATCGCGCACCGTTCCGGCTGCATTCATGAAGATGAATGGATACCCCGTTTCCTCCAATGGATAGTTATAACCACCCGGGTTCTTGCCCTTGCGAGAATCCAAATCAAAGCGATCCAATGTCACCATTTCTTTTAAGCAATTGCCTAAGAATGGATCCATCTCATCGAACACTTCGATCGTTTTCTCCAGTAATTCTTCGCCTGTCTCGAAAGGTTTCAAAGGACCACGACCTAAAGGGTCTACGGCTTTATCCCAAGGCTTTAAGGCATCAAGCCCCATTTCTTGCTTGCGCTTCGCTGCGGCCTCATTTAACAAAGGAACCACCGTTTCTGCAACCGCCTCGTGGAATTCAAAGCATTCCGCCGGACCGTAGTCGAAGCGACCTAAACTAGCGAAAGCATAGTCACGGTAATTCTCGAAACCTGCATTCTGAGCTACCTGATGACGCTTTTCGATGAGCGAAGAATATAAATCGTTCAGCTCGGTTTTGATGCTTAAACGTTTCTCCACCATCGTGCGGTAGACCGATTCGCGTTCAGCTCGGTCGGTCGACTCTAAAAGGGCACCCGCTTGCTGCAAGGTTTTCTCTTCACCATTTATTGTTACCATTAAAGCGCCGGTTAGGGCTCCGTAATTGGTTTCTAAATTCTGCAATTCAGTGAACAAGGGAATATTTTCCTCGCGGAAGATTTCGATGGCCTTTTTCATGCCACGCAACATCACTGGGAAGCCCGTTTCTTTTAATTCGGAAACGAAGGGACTTTCGGTCACCTTCTTGTTCCATGCATCGTCGAAAACAGACGCGTTCGGCATGATCTCGTTCACAAACTGTGCGTAGCTTGTTTGCAAAGTTTCGTTTTGGTTGTCGCAAGACATCTTGATGTAGCGCCACGCGAAGTTCTCCGATAGATAGGATTCTAATTCGGAGCGGTTTTGGCAAAATAAACGTAGATCTTCAATGCTCGAAATCTGCGTCGCGCTCAATTTTTCAAAATAAGGTAACACCGATTCCCAGGTACTCAGTTGAAAATCTGCCGGCAAAAATGTTCTATTTCTCATATTAATCTAAATCAATCACTACCCCAGCGCTCAATGGATGCGCCACGCAAGTTAAAATATAGCCCTTTGCGATTTCGCCCGGGGTCAAGCCATCTTCCTCATCCATACCCACAGTTCCACTTTTGCAAAGTCCCATGCAGGCGGTGCACATGCCCGCTTGACACGAATAGGGGATGTCCAGGTCCGCTTCCAAAGCAGCCTCTAAAATAGTTTCGCTCGGTTGAACGGTAATTTTATGCTCTTTCCCCTCGTAAATCAAGGTGATTTCTTGCGTCTTCAATGACCCATCTTCCTCCGCCTGCTCCATTTCAGCGCTTGCGGTCACCCCAAACGATTCCTGGTGGATCTGACCCGCCGGCACATCAAACATGGCTAAAGAAGATTGAACCTCCGTCATCATTCCTTGCGGTCCACATAAATAATAGTGGGCAGAGGCGATGTCTAGGCCTAATTCTTGCTTCAAATAATAGACGATAGACGCCTGGTTAATGCGTCCTTTCAAGCCTGGCCAATTAGCCGCAGGTTGAGAAATGACGTGTAACACTTTTAGGCGATCAGCGTACGAGGTTTCCAAAGCGTCCAACACTTTTTTGAAGATGATTTGATCTTCATGACGTGAGCCATAAATCAGGTGAATCTTCGATTTAGGCTCGCCGTGCAAGATGGTTTTAATCATCGAAATCAAAGGCGTGATCCCGGAACCAGCTCCCACGAATACGTAGTTTTTCGAAGCGGAAGCGTCTGCTTCCAGGGTGAAATTACCCATCGGCTCAAGCACCTCTAGGCTATCTCCCACTTGTAAGGTGTCGCATAAAAAGTTAGATACTAATCCGCCCTCGATACGTTTTACGGTGATGGCTGGAGTCATATCCGTCTTCATGGAAGACGATAAACTATAACTTCTACGGACTTTTTTGCCCTCGATTTCGGGAATGACGGTTAGGAATTGACCTGATACATAATGCAAAGCATCATGGATTGGTTGCCAAAAATGAATCGTCTTCGTGTCGATCGTCTCGACAGTAATTTCTTTAATTTTTAAATGCATATTAATCGCTGCTAACGGGTTTAACCCACTGGACTGCACTTGGTCGACTCTCATTATGAAGTCGATCGAAGGCAGTCACCGTAAAGCCATAACCCGGTTTTAGGTCATCTTGTTCTAAAATTAACTCGGTTGCTTTCCCTTTGTACACGATATTACTCGGGTCCTCCAGGTGTTTTTTATCTTGTTTCGGGATACGATAAACCACATAATAGGCCACCGGATCCCCATCGTCAGATTCTTCTCCAGCCTGCCATTTCAATTTTTTATTCGCTAAAAATACCTGTGCAGGCGCATGAGGCGCGATACTGTCTAGCCAAGGCGAGGTAGGTAATAAGGCAGTGTGTGCAAAATAATTCCTGCGCAACGTATCCCTAAAGGCCTTCGTGTTTTTAGTCAGGGAAGTCGAGCTATAGAAGATCAAACCCTGCCCATTAGGCATGCTACGGCTAATCTCGACCTGCTTTTTCATCTCCTTATTTGTCCAAACATCCCCTAAATGATAGGATGCCATCCCGAAATACACCGGTTTACCGTGGGAATGCGCGTTCCACCAATCCGCAAGTGGCTTAAACGGAGCCACGCGATGAGCGGTGTCCCAATACAATTGGGGCGCGATGTAATCTAACCAGCCTTGTTTCAGCCAATGATCCGTATCTGCATACAAATCGTCATAAGATTGCAAGCCCTTCACAGTGGGCATCCCATTCACGGGATCGGATGTTTTATGTCGCCAAATTCCAAAGGGACTAATTCCGAATTTGATTTTCGGATTCGTTTTTCGGATGGTTTCTGAAATCTCCTGAATTAAAGCACTCGTATTTCGCCGACGCCAATCAGCCTTGGACTCGCCTGCATTCCTGTATTTCAGGTAAGTATCCTCGTCTTTTAAGGTTGATTTAGGGTCCGGATAGGGATAAAAATAATCATCAAAATGGATACCATCCACGTCGTAATTTACAATAATATTGCGAACCAGTCCAGCGATATAATGGCGCACCGCCGGTATCCCAAAATCAAATAACAACTGTCCATTATAGGTCAAAAGCCACTCGGGGTGCTTTCTAGCCACATGTTCTGAACTTAAAAGTGATCGAGAGGACATGGAGGCGCGGTTCAAATTCAACCAAGCATGAAATTCCATTCCTCTCGCATGGGTCTGGTCGATCATGAATTCCAAAGGATCGTAATAGGGACTTGGAGCCTGTCCTTGTTTTCCAGAAAGGTAGGTTGTCCAGGGTTCTGCACTTTTCGCATAAAGAGCGTCAGATGCGGTTCTGATTTGGACAAAAAGGGCATTGATTCCTGTTTTTTGGTGGGAATTTAAAATATCAATAAATTCGGATTTTTGTTTCGCTCCGTCGTAATTGTGTGGGCTGGGCCAGTCGATGTTTTGAACGGTGGCTACCCAAACTCCCCTCAACTCACGTTTAGGACCATCAGCAAATGAGCTGACAGATAAAAGACAAAAAAGGAGGATGGTAATTAGGCGCATCATTCGAGATGCAATTTACCTAAAAATGGGCAATTAGGCCTTCTCGATTGAAAATAAATAGCCTACACCTTTCAATGTTTTGATATAGTATTCTGGGATTTTCTCGCGCAATTTACGAATGTGTACATCTACCGTGCGTTCTACCACGAACACATCAGAACCCCAAACTTTCTCCAATAACTCATCGCGATTGAAAACCTTATTCGGGTTTTTCGCTAGGAAAGAAAGTAATTCGAATTCTTTTTTAGGTAAGACAAGTGCGCGTCCCTGGAAGGTTGCGGCATATTGTACCCGGTCAATGACTAAATCTCCGATGGAGATAACTTCGTTTTTAGTTTCAGTCGTGGCCGTTTCACGAGCCAACAGCGCATTAATGCGGCTGATAAGGGCGCGTAATTTGATCGGTTTTACCACGTAATCAGTGGCCCCGCTTTCAAATGCGGCGATCTCCGTATATTCTTCTCCACGTGCCGTTAGGAACAGGATAAGGGTGTTTTTAAACTCAGGATTTGACTTGATTTGGCGGGCTGCTTCGATACCATCCATTTCTGGCATCATGACGTCCATGATAATTAAATGGGGTTGAAACGATTTTGCTTCTGCAATTGCCTCTTTTCCATTCGTTGCTTTTGCTAAAAGAAAGTTTTCTTTTAGTAAATTGTATTCCAATAACTCCAAAATGTCTGCATCATCATCTACGAGTAGAATTTTGTATGCGGGTGAAGCTGTTGCCATAGTTTTGAACGGGTTACAACGCAAATATAGAAAGTTGTATGTTATGGAATTGTTAATTTATTAGATATGTCAAACAACACTTCTTATTCCACCAGATTATCAGGAAGCCTCGTTTCGATGGCCTTGCTTATCGCCGCGGCCTACCTTTTGCAGGATCTGTTAATCCTACTTTCTTTTGCCTTGGTATTATCCCTATTATTGTTGCCAGCCAGTAAGTGGATGGAGTCCAAAGGTTTACCTCGTGCGCTCGCCATTTTCGTCGCGATCGTGCTCACCTTTGCCTTGATTTCCTCTATGCTTTTTGTGGCTGGTTTACAAATTATGGAATTTTCCTCTGAGCTGCCGCTTTTTGCTAAAAAAACCGAAAAGTGGGTATCGAGTCTGCAATCCTTCATCTCTTCGAATTTCAATATCTCCCGCCGCAAACAAATGCTGGAGCTTAGTAATGAATTAATGGCCCTCCTGAAAAACTCAGGGGTGATCATCAGTACGACCTTTTCGACCGCATTACATGCGATTACGGCGTTGATTTTAGTGCCCGTATTTACCTTCTTCTTCTTATTCTACCGCGATTTTTTCGAGCAATTTTTGCAGAAAGTATTTCCAAAAACGGAAGGTCAAGTGTTGACAAAAGTGATGGAGAAAACGGGTTCTGTGGTGCAAGGTTATTTAGTGGGCTTGTTAGTGGTGATGTTGATCGTGGGGGTGTTGAATTCTATTGGATTTTGGTGGATCGGGGTAGAGTATCCGGTCTTTTTCGGATTCTTAACGGGAGTGCTTTTGTTGATTCCTTATATCGGAATTTGGATGGGAGCACTTTTGCCTATTTTATTAAGTCTAATTACCTTGAGCCCATCGCATGCCTTGGCAGTCGTTGCTTGGGTGGCAGCGGCACAATTTATTGAGGCGAATTTTATTACGCCTTTAGTGGTAGGTTCGAAAGTGAGTATGAACCCGATGGTGGCGATGTTGGCCTTGCTTTGTGGCGAACTGCTTTGGGGAATTCCAGGATTGATTTTAGCGCTGCCTTTAACTGCTGTGATGAAAGTAATATTCGATTCCATCCCGAGTCTGGAACCTTATGGTTTCTTGTTAGGGGAGGCTCCTGAACGTACTAAAGAGACAAAAGCTCCTTAAAACGGATCGATTGACGACGGGAAATTTCGATTTTTTCCGCTTTGTCACCTTTTAAAGTCACCTGCAATCCACCGGAGAACCAAGGTTCAATCTTATCGATGAAGTTCAGATTCACGATGTGTTTGCGGTTGCAGCGGAAGAATAATTTAGGATCTAAACGCTCCTCTAAGGAGTTAAGGGATTTTAGGACGAGGGGTTTTTGGTCGTCAAAAAACAAGCGAACATAATTCCCCATCGATTCACACAAACGAACGCGATCTAATCGCACAAACCAACATTTTTCACCGTCCTTCACGAAAATCTGGTCGTTTCCACCTAGCACATGGCTGGCTGTAGTGGTTTTTTCAGCTGAGACAGTACGCTTGAATCGGGATTCTAATTTCTGAATACTCTCGCTTAAGCGCGCTAATTCGATTGGTTTCAACACATAATCGAGCGCATTTACTTCAAATGCTTTCAGCGCATATTCATCAAAAGCCGTCGTGAAAATAATCTCCGGAAGAAATCCATCCCATTCCTCTAGCCATTCGAAACCCGTTTTACCTGGCATTTGAATATCTAAAAAGGCCACATCCGGTTGTAATTCTTCGATCAGCTGGCTAGCCTCGTCCGTATTCGATGCCTCTCCTATCACTTCGATCGAAGGGAAATTTTCTAATAAACGCTTCAGTTCATTTCGGGCAAGGCGTTCGTCGTCTACGATGATGGCTCTCATGGGATTCAGGCTAGTGTTTCGGAAATATACGGAATCGTAACGGAAGCGAGGACGTGATTTTTGTCCAAAGGCTTTAAGTCAATATGAGCGGTCTCCCCAAACAACAGTTGAAGGCGATTTTGGGAGTTCACTAAACCAATCCCGGTGGATTCTCCCTTGGTTTTCAAATGTCCCGGATTGATGACTTGAAGGTGAATCATTTCAGAAGCAATCTCCCCCTTAATTTGGATCAGCCCTTCTTTCGAAGAATGCGCGATGCCATGTTTGATGGCATTCTCTACCAAAGTTTGCAAAAGCATGGGGGGAATTTGGGCTTGAGAGATCTCTTTAGGTACCTCGATCTTCCAGGCAAGGCGCTCTTCGTAGCGGATCTTCTCGAGATTCAGGTAATCCAAAATGGTGTCTAATTCCTCTGCAATGGAGATGGTCTTTTTGCGTTCGGTTAAAAGCGAGCTTCGAAGTAGCTTGGAGAGTTGATTGATTCCTTTTTTGGCCTTCGCAGGGTCTTCCGTAATTAACGCGCGAATACTATTTAGGGCATTAAAGACGAAATGCGGATTCATCTGCGCGCGTAAAACCTTGCCCTCCGTCTCCTGAATGGCCCGCTCTAATTGATTATTCTCGCGTTCCATCACGAGTTGTTTTTTTGAATACTGGAAGAAGAAATAGATTAACATCCAAATCGCCAGCGGCTTCATGAAATTGAAGAGGTACTGGGTGATGATGAAGGGGCTAATTTGGACCTCAAAATTCTCCCCCAGTAAGTATTGATCGATGGGTAAATTAAGCCCCACGAGGCAGGCGGCCATCAAACAAAGGGTGATAAAGTGGTTTCTCAACATCGTGAAAAGGGGCAAGTCCTGCCAAGAATTCACTTTGATGATGTTTTTATATTGATGCGTCAGGAAAATCGCGAGAGAAATATTCGCCAAAGAGGCATAAAGCCAAGCCCAATGCCAGCCGTATTGATTCGTGTATAAAACCGCCTCATTTAACATCCAGGCGAACCAGCCGCCTAATTGCAAAATCCAATACATGCGTTTTCTACCCATATTACATAGACTCGGGCAAGTCGGCTAAATGGATGACACAATTGCCTTTCACGAGGCGAAATTCTTTGGCTCTATAATCGTATTGGAGGTGGTATAGGCACAGGTTTTGGTGTGCATACTTATCCATATGATGTAAAGGTGCGTTGAATAAATGCGTGAGCAAAACCCGCATGGCACGACCGTGCATAGCGATTAAGATGGCACTTTCTTCTGGTCGGGAAAGAATGAGATCGACGACGGGTTTTTGGCGTTCCAAAACCTCCACCGGACTTTCTCCCTGATCAGACTGCACATGAATGTGGCCCTCGCGCCAGGTTCTCGTTAAATTCTTGTAATATAAATTGTCATCCGTATTAGGAGATTTTCCTTCCTTACTCCCCCAGGAAATTTCGTTCAAACCGGTGTGTTGCTCCCACGGCAAACCTTTGTCGATGAAGCCCTTCACCGATTGATGGGTTCTTTTTAAGGCGGAAGTATAGATTTTATCGATGGGGAGATGGTGGTAATGTCGGAAAAAGGCTTCCGCTTGTCTTTGGCCTAATTCATTCAAATCCGCATCAATCCCACTTCCTTGCACGACCCCCTTGCGATTGTATTCCGTTTCGCCGTGGCGAATCAGGTAAATATCTTTCACTAAATCAGGTTGAGCATGCATATTAATCGTATTTTATTCCGAATTTTAGCCAAAATTACGAAATATATGTTTAATACTTCCATCTCCTTGGAGACGTTGAATTCGATGTCTAAGAATACCATGATCGATCACTTAGGTATTGAATTTACCGAAATTCAGTCCGGTTATTTAAAGGCAAAAATGCCGGTCGATCATCGAACAATTCAGCCCATGGGATTGTTACATGGGGGAGCGTCTGTTGTTTTAGCGGAAACCCTCGGAAGTGTGGCGGTGGTTTTAGCCGTTAAGGATCCGATGAAAGAAACGGGTGTGGGAGTGGAGATTAATGCGAACCATTTAAAATCTGCCCGCAGCGGATTTGTGATCGGAACCTGTGTTCCCTTACGCATCGGTCGTACGATACATGTGTATGAAATTAAAATTCACGACGAAGAAGAAAATTTGATTTGCGCTAGCCGGTTGACGGTAGCGATTATTCCAATAAAATAATGGGGGAAAATAGCTGGGAGGATGGAATTTCAAGGGGCGCTGCACTCGCGGCGTGGCGTTTGCCGCATGCCTCTGAAGCCTTTCTTTTGCAGGATTTTCAAGGGGGATCTCAGCTGGCTGAGGGTTGGAATGTAGCGGATTTGCCAGCCGGATTCTTAGCCGCTCCGTTCATCGGCTTACCTTATTTTTTAGCTTCAGATTCTTTGACTTCGTGGACTTTGACCTCAGTGTCAACATCCATCAACAGCGTATTCGAAGAAGAGGATTTGATTAAAAAACAAGAGTTCAAATCGTGGGTGTCCTCCGCTATCGAAGCCATTAAACAAGGGCCCTTGCAAAAAGTGGTCTTATCCCGAACCGATGTGAAGGAATTGCCTTCGGGCTTTTCTATCGCATCCGCACTCGAGGAATTAGCGGCCGCTTATCCGAATGCCTTTGTTTGTGCGATTTCCATACCAGCATTAGCGGGGGTTTGGATGTGTGCCACGCCAGAAATATTAGTGGAGCAAAAGGACGGAGTTTTCAGAACAATCTCCCTAGCTGGGACCCAGTCGGGAGTGGATGATCAGGGAAATGCCTTGTCTCCAGCTCAGGCAAGGTGGTCCCAAAAAGAAATCGAAGAGCAGGCTTTCGTGAGCCGATACATCATTGATTGTTTTAAAAAGATTCGCTTGCGGGAATATACCGAGCTAGGTCCTAAGACTATTTCGACCGGAAATTTGCTGCATTTGAAGACGGAGTATATCGTAGACACAAAGGCGATGGATTTCCCACAGTTGCCCGGCTTAATGTTAGGTCTTTTGCATCCTACCTCTGCAGTTTGTGGTACGCCTAAACAAGAGGCGATTGAGTTTATTTTAAAAACTGAAACGCACGATCGATCGATGTATTCCGGGTATCTCGGACCGGTGAATATAGGGGGGAATACGCATCTGTTTGTGAACTTGCGAACTGTTAAAATCACGGGCAATCAGGCGGAATTTTATGCGGGTTGCGGAATCACCGAGGACTCAGATCCGGAGAAAGAGTGGCAGGAAACACAGATGAAATGCCAAACCTTGCAGCGCGTTCTAATGCAATAATTCGGTCGACGGAGCAGGCGTAATTTTACCCGTGATCAGTACTTTCACCGTGTCAATTCGTGCATCGGTCGTCGTCATAATCTGGAACTGGAAAGGAGCTAAGGTGATGAGCTCGTTCACTTGTGGAATATCCTCATAAAGGCTAATCAACATTCCGCCAAGGGTTTCATAATCCCCCTCTGGCAGATTCCATTCGTATTTTTCGTTCAAATAATCGATCTCATGTCGGCCAGAAAGGACGAAAGTAGTCTCGTCGATTTGTTTTTCGATCCAGTCTTCTGAATCATCATATTCATCTTGAATCTCGCCAAAAATCTGCTCCATCACATCCTCCATACTCACTAAACCACTTGTAGAACCGAACTCGTCTACCACTAAGGCAAGTGATTTACGTTCTTTCGAGAACTTGATCATTAAGTCGTTTGCCGGCATCGCCTCCGGAACGATGGGAATGCTGGTCAGGATGGATTGTAAATCTTTGGGTTTCTTAAATAGCGCCAAAGAATGGCAATAGCCCACCACCTCTTCCAAGGTCTCTTTGTACACTAATACTTTCGAGTGACCACTTTCTAAAAATACCTCCTTTAGCTTTTCGATACCGTCTTCCAGGTCGATGGCCGTGATTTCTGTACGAGGAATCATACAATCACGCACTTTCACTTGCTTAAACTCTAGGGCATTATGGAAAATTTTATGATCTACCTCGGCTTCCTGTTCGGTGGAGACTTTGCGGTTGAGGTTTTGGAGGTAATGATTCAAATCCGTCAAACCGAAGGCCGGTTTTTCCTCCGAATACGCTAAACGCAAGACTTTCGTAATGAACCATTTCGATAATCCCACCGTCACCCAAACCAAGGGGAACATCAAGGTATAAATCACCCAAATAGGGATGGCTAAGAATTCTAAAATAGCGTCCGGGTTGATCAAAAACACACTCTTAGGAGTGAATTCAGATGTCATCAAGATCAAAATGGTCGCGACTATCGATGCCACTAAACGAGCTAAAATCTCGTTTATGGATAAATAATGCAGCACCACATGATGCAAAAACTCCTCCATAAAAATACCATAGGCCACTAGGGAGAGGGTATTTCCAATCAGCATCGTGCCGATAAAGCGGGAGGGATACTGGTTAAAATTGGCGATAATTTTTGCGCTCAGGATATCCTGTTTAGCCTTCAGTTCGAAGTATAATTTATTCGAAGAAACGAAGGCCATCTCGACCCCAGAAAAGAAGGCGGAGAATACCATCGATGCGACGATCCCGATGATTTGGGCATTATCTAAACTGATATTACTTTCTGTCATCTTTTTCCTTCTTGATGCGTTCGTTCTTTGCGTATTGGTAGTAGAACAAGCAGCCTACACCGTACATAAGCCAGCCGTAATGGTAGAAAATTTCCTCCCAAAACTGCCCTTTCACCTCGGCAGGTGTCGGACTATTCAAATCGATGATCCAGATGAGGATGAAACCGATAGCCGCAGCTAAACTTAAGATCTCTTTCTTTCCCATATTAGGCTGCTAATTTAGGTTTTAAGCGACGATAGGTGGCGATGAACAAACCGATAAACACGAGGATAGATCCGATCCAAACCAAGTTAATGTAGGGTTTTTCCAAAGCCTTGACGACGATTAATTCTTGTTGAGTCGTATTCCAGGCAAACCCAAATTCCTGTGATTGCGGGTTAATGCCGGTAAATTTAATCTTAATTCCAGTTTCTTCACTTTCAAAAGCTGGCATAGCGACCATTCCTCCTTTGATGACGAAAATAGGACTCAGCGTAAACTGCTGTGAATTCTTGCCTAATACTTGGAAGTTCGCTTGAACCGCTGCATCGTTTGCACCTAATTCAACTCCATCGACATTCGTCACTCGGTTTACCTCTTTTAAGATAGCCACGAAGTCGTTGATGAATAAGGTGTCTCCTGTCGTGACCGTTTGCTCTTCCGTTTGCGACCACTGTTTTTCAGAGCCAGCCTCTGCTGCCAGACGTGGATCTAGTGAAACGTAGGTGTAAATATCGTGGTTCCAAGCATGCTTTACGTCAGGCGAAATGGCGGTTCCCATTTTCGGATTCACTTGCCATCTTGGGAATAGAGAAACGGCTTTACCTTCCTCGTTTTTAAATTCTAATTCGTAATAGGTATTCTCTGGTTCCACTGTTACGGTGTCTCCTTTGCTGGCGATTGTTACGCTATCGCGTATAATGTTTTTCAAAGCCACCGCGTGGAAATCTCCCTCAATAATCTCAAAATCGTTCTTATTGAAATAACCCTTTTGACCCCGAACCTCGATGCGGCGACCTTTGTAAGTCACTAAATAATCTTGCATTTGGGCGCCTTGACCTAGCCAAAGTGGTAAATTTTCCTTGTTTTCTTTGTTATTGTCCTTCGTAAATTCCTCCACTTTCGTGCTAATCGCGAAGCCGGAGCGGTTTAAGGATACGACTTTGGAATAACCTGCTGAGAATAAAATACCGATCAACATGATCGCTAAACCGACGTGTGCCACTGCACCTCCCACTAATGAGAACTTTTCGCGGATCAGGAACCAAAGGATTTTGAAGTTCGCTAAAACGGCGAACAATCCACTCCACAATAGGATGATGTAGGGAATTGTGTAAATCTTACCGATGTTGATGAACACGACACTCAAAAGAGTCGCCACCAACGCGGGATTGATCAGCGGTTTGAAGCTCGTGCTTTGCTTGATCTTGCCCCACCATACATATTGACCTATGCCACTCAAAATAGCAACGGCTACGAATATCCAAATTTGAATCTTGCTATAATGTTCTGCCTGATCAGCCGGTAACGCAATATTTGAAAGAAGCCCAAAAGCCTCGGCAATCTTATTGTACACCGGAATCGAAGTCGTAAACGTTAATTGGAAGGCTGATAAGCCTAAAACGGCAGCACCTACGAATACCCAAAACTCGCGGTTATAGGTTCCCAGCTCTTTGGTATCCTGAGGCAAATCCTTCCAACGGTAAATCGACATCGCGATAGCCACAAAAAGGAAGGTCCCCATGTACAGTAAGAGCTGACCAGAAAGACCTAAATCCGTAAAGGAGTGCACAGAGGCATTTCCTAAGATTCCAGAGCGGTTCAAGAAGGTCGAGTACAAGACTAGTATGAAGGTCGCAATGACTAAGATAATAGAGGTCTTTAAAGCAGAACTCGATGTTTTGTGCGCGATCATCGTATGGATGGCACCTAATAAAACTAACCAGGGCACAAACGAGGCATTCTCCACCGGATCCCAGTTCCAATAGCCCCCAAAATTCAAGGTCTCATAGGCCCAATAAGCTCCCATCATGATACCGATTCCCAATACCCCCGCAGCGAAAAGTGCCCAAGGTAAAGCCGGTAGCACCCATTCCGTTAATTTCTTCTTCCACAATCCAGCGATTAAATACGCAAACGGAACTAATGTCAAGGCAAAACCCAAGAACAAGGTAGGCGGGTGAATCACCATCCAATAGTTTTGTAATAGGGGATTTAATCCACGTCCGTCTTTGGGGATAAAATTCGGTTGCATACTCCAAACCGGAAGATCCGGCTGCGCCTCACGCAACAACAAGAACGGAGAAGAACCAATTTTCAAATCAATCCAAGGAATAATCACTCCTAAAATCATCGACGTCAAAAACGTCTGTACGAGTGCAAAAACCGTCATCACAGGCGACTCCCATTTCGGATTTTTGATCATCAATAACAGGCCTAAAATCGCCTGCCAGAAGATCCACAACAAAAACGACCCCTCTTGACCCTCCCAATAACAGGAGATCATGAACATCGTAGGCAATTGCAAAGAGGAGTGCGTAAACGCGTAATGGTACTCGAAATAGTGGTTATAAATAATGACAAAGAGGCTGGCCGCCACCACAATAACCGCCATCAAATGCAGTCCGAATAAAACCCGGGCAGTTAACTTCCAATCATTTTCTAATTCGTTCGTGGATTGCGCTGATTTGAAATACGCAAACGTCGCTAGAAGCGCCGTTACGAAGGAAATAATGACAAATAAATGTCCAACCGAACCGATGGTTTCGTGTATCATATTTAATTTTTTACCGCTACTGAGGCACTAGAGTCTGCTGAAATTTTACCTTCTTGGTACTTAGAAGGGCACTTTAATAGAATTTTATCGCAATAGAATGTTTTGTCCGCATGCATGCTACCTACTAAAACGATTTTCTCCGATTTTTCAAAGTCTTGTGGCTTCGGTGCCGCATAAACCACCTGGTTTTCGCGTCCTAGACTGTCTTGCACTAGAAACTCTAGGCGATTAGCATCCAGTGCTGGGTTGTAGTTCATCCCGATAATTTGGCCGGCAGCATCTTTTTTCAAGGTACCCACCACGTGTACTTTTTGGTTCGGATCTTGTTGCGAAATACGTTCCGCCTCATCAAAACCTACATAGGTACTCGCATCGCCAGTTGTAATCAAAATAATACCGATGGCAACAGCGATTAAAATCAATCCGATGATGTGTGTCTTTTTCATTTGCTGCGTTTTTCTAAGGCTGATACTTTACTCTCCAAACGGAATAAATATGCGAACAATCCGATTAATACGACGCTAACCACCGCGATCACTACATAGATTTTTCCGTCAGCGCGGAATTGATCTGCCATTTCGATGTCGCTAGCTTGTGCTGATGCGACAAAGCTGATTATGCTAAAAAAAAGAATAAGTACTGCTTTCATTATAACTAGTTTTGTTGTTCTAAATTCTTAATTCGAATGCGGATTTGCGCAATCCAATAGCCTAATAATGTCCAACCGATAATCGCGGGATAAAATACCATGCGCATTCGGTTATCTAAGTCCATCTTCGAGAAAGCGGGGTTTCCGCCATTTCCTGGGTGTAAGGAGTCTGTCATACGAGGCAAAATCCAAATCAGCACCATGAAGATCACAAAGGCGAAGATGTTATAAACCGATGAAATTCGCGCTTTCTGCATCTCATCTGGCATCGATGATCTCACTAGCGAATAGGCTAGGTAGATAAGTAAACCAATAGCGACTGAATTTAGTTTCGGGTCGTTTGTCCACCAATCACCCCAAGTAAATTTCGCCCACACACTCCCCGTAATCAACCCTAAGATGGCAAACACCATTCCGACCTCTACATACGTGCTCGAAATTAGGTCTGATTTCAGATCAGATGTACGCAAGTACTGAATGGAATGATACACAGACGTCCCTAAAAGGAAAATCATCGTAAACCACATGGTCACGTGAAAATACAGATTACGGATCGTCTCGTTCAAAATGGGTTGACGCGGCACCTCCCCGTTGAATCCGGAATAGACCGTGTAGATCAACAGAATGATCGACAAAATCTTCCAATATTGGCGTTTTAATGTTTCCATATATAAGGGAATAAGATCCCAGAAAATACAACAACAATGATATCAAGAGCCCCTAAAATGGCGATCTCATCCCAGTTCTCTGCGAGTGAAATACCATCTAAGGCACTTTTGGACAATTTTAATAATAATAACAATAAGGGAATGATCAACGGAAAGCTCATCACCGCCATCAAAGTGGCTGAATTCTCCCCCTGGGCGGCGATTCCTGCCACTAACGAAAGGGTAGAGGCAAAGCCGATAGCCCCTAAAACCAGCGATACAAGGTAAAGTGGCATGTTTCCAACCGGATTCCCCATCACCCAAGAATAAAAGAAAATGCCGATGAAAGATACTCCTAGCATCACCAACGTATTGTAGATGATTTTGCTGAAAATGACCGATTCTGGCTTGGCAAACGTATAATAAAAGATATTTCGATTCGCTGATTCTTGTGTAAAACTCTTGCCTACAGCATTCACGGCAGAGAAAAGTAAGATGATCCAAAACAACGTATTCCACATAATTGGATGGATCGATTGTTGCTTCGCTTTGAAGGACAAATAGCAGATGAAAATAGTCGCGGCTAAGTACAGCACTAGACCGTGGATCGCATATTTATTGCGCCACTCTAATTGCATTTCTTTGCGAATCAATACGAAAATTTCAGTTAATGCCATGAACCTGCAATTTACGACAGAAAAAACTATTTGTATCATTTTTTAGCTCAGAAATACTTAGTACATTTGTGTCTAATTTTGAATTATTCTAAATAGTGAACATGGCAAATTTGGCCGACTTGAAGATTGGTGAAAAGGGGGAGATAGTGGGCTTCACGGACGAGTTGCTTTCGTTGAAACTATTAGAGATGGGTTGTTTGCCAGGAACTGAGGTGATTTTGACCCATTTGGCTCCTTTTGGCGATCCCATCGCGATTCGGGTTTCTGGCTCTTATACCTTGTCCATGAGACGGGAGGAAGCGGAAACGATGCTGATTAAAAGAACATAAATTTTGGCAAAAACACCTAAAATAGCGCTGATTGGTAATCCCAATGCAGGAAAATCGTCTCTCTTCAACTCCCTTACGGGTTTGAATCAGAAGACAGGGAATTTTCCGGGAGTAACCATGGAGAAGCTGACGGGGATTTGGGAATTAGAGCCCAAACGTCCCGTGGAAATTTTAGATTTGCCAGGTATCTATAGTATTTATCCGAAGTCCATCGACGAGGAACTAGTCATTAATATTTTAGCGGACCCTAGCCATCCCGATTTTCCGGATATGGCCATCGTGGTCGCAGATGCATCCAATTTAAAGCGTAATCTCTTATTGTTCTCCCAGGTGCGTGACCTCGGAATTCCGACGGTTCTGGCTTTGAACATGATTGATGTGGCGGAAAACGAAGGTTATGTCATCAATTCCATCAAACTAGCGCGTGAACTGAATGTCGAAGTGGCAGAGGTGAATGCGAAAAGAGGAATCGGTCTAAACGGCTTGAAATTAGCTGTGGTGAAGACCCTAGCGAATCGTTTTGCTTCCAATGACGCCTTGCCTTTGCCTATTGCAGAGGATCTTATTCAGGATGTTCAAGCTGAATTCGGGGAGGCGGAGCCTTATCGCTCACTTTTGTGGTTGATGGAGCATGATCGCATGAAGATGTTCTCGAAACAGCAATGCGAGAAGTTCGATGGCATCCAAAACAAGCATAAATTCTCCGCTAAAAAATACCAATCGGAGGAAACGGTCAAGCGTTACGAGCAAATCACCGAAGTGGTGGACCGTTGCGTGATTAATTTGAACCGCAAATGGGATGCGGCCCCCGTTCGAACTTGGACGGATCGCTTGGATAAATTCTTTTTGCACCCCGTGGGAGGCTATGTGTTCTTTTTAGCCATCCTTTTTGTGATGTTCCAGGCGGTATTTACCTGGGCAACTTATCCGATGGATTTGATCGACGGAGGAGTTGCGGCACTGAATGATTGGTTAAAAGGGGTGTTGCCAGAGTCGGCTTTGACTGCTCTTTTAACGGATGGTTTGATTGCGGGCATCGGGGGAGTTTTGATTTTCATTCCTCAGATCGCCTTTTTGTTTTTATTCATCTCTCTTTTAGAGGAGACTGGTTATATGTCGCGCGTGATGTTCATTATGGACAAATTGATGCGACGGTTTGGCTTGAATGGTAAGTCAGTAGTGCCCTTGATTTCTGGGGTGGCTTGTGCTGTTCCGGCGATTATGAGTACGCGGTCGATTGGATCTTGGAAGGACCGTTTGATTACGATTTTAGTGACACCATTAATGTCCTGTTCGGCTCGTCTGCCTATTTATACGGTGTTAATTGCCTTAGTCGTGCCGGAGAAGAATACGCTGTTTGGTTTGTTTAATCTGCAAGGAGTAGCCCTATTTGGCCTTTATCTATTAGGCTTCTTCATGGCATTGGTTTCTGCGTGGGTGATGAAGGTGATTTTAAAGGCCAAAGAAAAGAGTTATTTCATCATGGAATTACCCACCTACAAAGGGCCGCGATTTAAGCACGTGGCTTTGACTATTTGGAATTCGGTGAATGCCTTTGTGTTCGAAGCGGGTAAAATCATTGTAGCCATATCGATTGTTTTATGGGTCTTAGCGAGCTATGGTCCGGGGGATAAAATTGCCCAGTCAGAAGCGCGTGTTCGTCAAGAAAACCCGACATTACAAGGGGTGGAATTAGCGAATAAGATTTCTGCACAGAAATTAGAGAACTCGTATGCGGGACATTTTGGGCACTTTGTGGAGCCTGTCATTCGTCCGCTAGGCTATGACTGGAAAATCGGAATTGCGTTGATTACCTCTTTCGCCGCTCGCGAAGTGTTCGTGGGAACGATGTCAACTATATATAGTATGGGCGGAGAAGTGGATGATGAAAATGCGACGATTAAAAACCGGATGCGCGCGGAAATTAATCCAGCTACGGGTAAACCGATGTACGATGCTGCACTGGGATTCTCCTTGTTGATATTTTATGCTTTTGCGATGCAGTGCATGAGTACACTGGCTACAACCTACCGCGAGACGAAATCGTGGAAATATCCACTGATCCAGTTTGGCTATATGACGGCTTTGGCCTACTTATCAGCCTTCGCCGTCTACCAATTATTATCTTAGAAAGAAAAAGGAATCGAAGTCGCCGCTAGGTTACTAACGCCTTTCGCTAACAATTTGCCTTCCGCATTGTGCAACTTCGCTTCTACGTTCGCAATTTTCTTGCCCACGCGGTGAATCTCCGTTGTTACGGTAATCTTTTCATTCGCTTTTGCCCCAAACAAGAAGTCGATGTATAAATTGATCGTCACATATAAGTGATCAATCTTTGCCGTAATCAGCGTCATTCCCATCATCTCATCTAACATCGCAGAGATCACACCACCGTGAATCACGCCTGCATGATTTAGGAAATCAGGACGCACGACGAATTCAGCAGTTAATTTACCAGCTTCGGCTTTTACTAAGGTGCCATCTAACCATTTTCCAATGGGAGCAGGGTTGCCATCAGCAATTTTCTTGTTCAGATTCTCGTTTAAAAAAGCGAGTACTTGTTCGTTTGGTTCCATCTTAGGCGGTTATTGTATTATATGCGAGACCAGGTAGAAGTTCTACCAAACATCGGCGTACCCACAAAACCGCGAATATCCAATGTTTTGTTCCCGTCTTTTACTTTTAAAATGCAATCGTATGTTTTTCCGGATTTGGGATCGTAGATCGTTCCATTTTCCCAGGCAGATCCCGTGAATTTGAAATTCTTTAAAATAACAGCGCCTACTAATTCGCGGTTACGCAGTTTCTCATCCGGGTTATTTGTGTCTTTTTTACCGGGTGTTTTACCCCAAGATATTTTGCCGAAGTACTGATCTCCTTGCTTGAAAATGATGATTTTGCCGTCTTTCTCTTGAGAAAGCCATTCACCTAAAATGGCATCAACGCCAGAATTTGCGAAGGAGGTAAGGGAAATAAATAGGAGGGTAATGAATGAGAATATTCCTTTTTTCATGGTTGAGGAAGGTTTAATGTGACAAATATACGAACGATTCTAGCATAATCAGGTTTGTGGCTATCAATAGGAATGCTTATTTTTGTAGATATTTGGCACAAAACCGTACCAATCCATTAATAAACTATATGAATTATCATTTAAATCAAATTCCTGATCGTACAACTAAACCACGTCAAAAAGGTTTAACGATGGTGATGGATAAAGGACTAAGTCTTCGTCAAGTAGAGGATTTCCTAGAGACAGGCGCAGATTATACGGATATCGTTAAATTAGGTTGGGCGACTTCTTATGTGACTCCTAATTTAAAAGAGAAGCTAGCTTTATATAAGTCAGCAGGCATTCCGGTTTATTTTGGAGGTACGCTCTTCGAAGCATTTTACATTCGTGGTCAGTTCGATGATTACCGCCGTGTTTTAGATGAATATGGAATGGAATATGCGGAAGTATCCGATGGTTCAATTGAGATGGAGTCTGATATCAAATGTGAATTAATTCGTACGTTGGCGACGCAAGTAACTGTGCTTTCGGAAGTAGGATCAAAGGACGAAGCGAAAATTATTCCTCCGTATAAGTGGATCAAATTAATGCGTATGGAATTAGAGGCCGGAGCTTGGAAAGTGATCGGTGAGGCACGTGAGGGAGGTAATGTGGGTCTATTCCGTTCATCTGGAGAGGTTCGCCAAGGTTTAGTAGAAGAAATTTTAACGGAGATTCCAGAGGAGCGTATCATCTGGGAAGCACCGCAGAAATCCCAACAAGTTTGGTTCGTGAAACTCGTAGGAGCGAACGTAAATGTGGGAAATATTGCCCCTCAAGAGGTTATTTCATTAGAAACGATTCGTTTAGGATTACGTGGCGATACGTTTGACCACTTCTTAACGAAATAAGTTCAATGCTACAGCTTCTTCTTGATCTCTTAAAAGATCCTTTGACTTTTTTGTCTGAATTCATTGCCGCTCATGGCGCATTGACCTACGGTCTTTTGTTCCTGATCGTGTTCGTAGAAACGGGTTTAGTAGTGATGCCCTTTTTACCGGGTGATTCCCTACTATTTTCGGTGGGTTTATTAGCGGCTGCGAGTGGCGAATTATCACTAGCTACCGTGATTCCCTTGTTAATCGGAGCTGCCCTTTTAGGCGATCAGGTAAATTATTTCATCGGAAAATACTTTAGCGGGATCATTCGCGAACGCGAAAAGGTCCTTTTTTTAAAGCGCGAGCATATCGAGGAGACCGAAGCATTTTATGCCAAATACGGCCCTAAAACAGTTATCCTTGCCCGCTTTATTCCGATTGTACGTACAGTTGCCCCTTTCGTAGCGGGTGCTGGACGCATGTCGTATCCGGTCTATTTATTGTACGGCTTTTTAGGGGCGACCCTGTGGGTGAGCAGTATTTCTGCGGCAGGTTATTTCTTAGGAGAAAATGAATTTGTGAAAGCAAATTTCGAAAAAGTGGTCCTAGGTATCGTGGGCGTGTCTGTTTTGCCTATTGTTTGGGGATTGATCACAAAGCGCAAATAAGATGGCTATCTCTCACCTATACGGCCTTATTGGATATCCGCTAGGGCATTCGTTTTCCAAAGCTTATTTCACCGAAAAGTTCGATCAGCTAGGTCTTTCGCAGACACATGCCTACGAGCAATTTCCGATTCCAAGTATCGGAGAATTCAAAGGCATTCTAGCGGCAAACCCGAATCTAAAAGGTTTAAACGTGACCATTCCCTACAAGCAGGCCGTGATGCCTCTTTTAGACGAAATCGATTTAGCGGCTGCTACGATTGGTGCGGTGAATACGATTAAAATCGCTCCCGATGGATATACCCGAGGTTATAATACCGATTATTGGGGATTCCGGACGACGGTGGAGTTTTGGGATAAATTCAAAAACTTCGGATCATTAAAGGCTTGCGTGTTAGGACAAGGTGGCGCTGCGAAGGCGATCATTGTGGCCTTGGAAGATATGGGATTCGAGGTGATCAAGGTTTCCCGTCAAGCATCGGATGAAACGGTAACTTACGAAGCAATGCCTTCACTGATGGAGGAGATCGGTTTAATTGTGAATACAACACCGTTGGGAATGTTTCCAAAAGTGGATGACAAGCCACCCATCCCCTATGAATTACTAAACAAGCAACATTATTTGTACGATATCGTCTACAATCCATTGGAGACCGCTTTTTTAAAGGCCGGATTGGAAAATGGAGTAGGTGGAATCTACACCGGATTAGAGATGTTGCATGGCCAGGCCGATAAGGCTTGGGAAATTTGGCAGAAAAACTAAGCTAAATAAACCCCTCTTTTTGCTGTATCACTCAAGATAACCTGCACATGCTCAGAAAGCGTGGTCGAAAGCTCGTATCCTTTATAGTCCGCAGAAATAGGAAAACGCTTGTAATTCCGATCCACAATTACCGCCACCTGAATACGTTTCACATGCATGCTTAAGAAAGGCGCCAGGCTGTACGAAAAAGTACGTCCTGTATTCAATACGTCGTCAACCACGATTATAACCTTGTTTTCCAACGCATCCGTACCACCTTCGAATTTCACCGGCCGCTCGTAAGGTTGTTCCTTATTCAAATCAATTTTTACGGGGATTGCTTTGATCTTCGAAATGCCTTTGATCTCCTCGCAGAGCATTTCCGCGAACGTAAAACCTTCGCCCACGATTCCCGCTATAACAATTTCCGACTCCTCGAAGTTATTCTCATAGATTTGGAAAGCAATTCTACGGATCTTTTGTAGAAGGGCAGGGCCATCAAGTACTTGTTTAGCGGACATAGCGAATGCTTTAATTCAAATTGTACGCTTTAAAATTACCAAAATTATCCAATTTTCGTACCTTTACGCCTTAATTAGCGTTTAAAATCATTCAATTATGTCTAAAATGTACGGTGCTCAACAGCGCCAAATGCAAGCACCTTCGAATCCTCTAGCCATTAAGACAAAGAAATTTGCCTTAGAAAAAAATAAGTTTGTGGGTTTGTGCATGCGTCAACTTTTCTCGAACCAATGGAAATTTGCGTTCATCCCATTAGCCTTAGTGCTAGGGAATGTGGCTTTGAACCTTACGGGAACCTATAAAAACTACTGGATTTATATTTTTATCGCTGTAGGTGTGATCGGATATATTCTTTTCTGGTTAATTCAATTCACAGGAATCACACAATTAGCACAATACAAGCAACTTTTTGACAAGTACCGTTACGAAATCGATAGCCGCCAAATCTTCATGAAACTTTCAGACAAAGAAGGTGGAATGATTAAATGGGATATGATTTTAGGGGCTTACAAGGATAAAGATGCCTATGTGTTAGAAATGGGTAAATACCAATTCTTGCATTTGCCCTTCAGCGTTTTCAATAACGATAACGACAAGAAATTACTGGATAAGATTCTGCGCGACAAAGGGTATTTAAAAGCCTAAGATGGGTCGTATACTAGCGATTGATTTTGGATTAAAGCGCACGGGTTTAGCGGTCACAGATCCTTTGCAGATTATCGCAAATGGTCTTGAAACGGTTCCTACGCATACTTTATTAGCGTATCTCCAAGCCTATTTTGCAAAAGAGGTGGTTGATCAGGTGGTGATCGGGATGCCTAAAAACCTCGATAACACCGATACGGATTCCACTGCAGGCGTTCGCATTTTCATCAAAAGCTTTCGAAAGAAATTTCCGGAGATACCGCTCGAAGAACACGACGAACGATTCACATCGAAACTCGCCATGCAGGCGATGATTGCGGGTGGCATGTCGAAGAAGGATCGAAGGGAAAAGGGGACAGTCGATCGGGTTTCTGCTACGATTATACTCCAGTCTTATTTAGAGTCTAAAAGCTAAAAGAGCGGCCCGCAGGGCCGCTCTTTTTATTTTGTTACCACCTTCGCGAAGCGGTGATAGAATGGAGTCTTCGATTGGTCTGTTTTCGGTTTGTATTTTCCGGTGATAATCGGAACATACATTACGCGACGGCGAGATTTTTCACCTACATTAGGAGAAACCTCTACGCGATGCCATAAACGACCATCATGAATAGTTAAATCACCTTTTTCAATCTCAAAAGCCGCTTCACGAGGATCAGGCTTGTGATCGATAAATTGTTTTTTGCCAAATAATAATTTCAATACCCCTTGCGTATGAGTTCCTGGTAAAACCCGTAAACCACCATTCGAAGAAGGGCAATTGTCCAGGTGAATACCCACATTTAACATCGGTAGAATTTTTTGTCCTAGGAATAAATCGCGGGGGCTATCTGTATGCCAGCCCATTTGGCTGAATTTAGAATTCTCTTGATTGATGTAATGGTTGAATACAAGACCATCTTTTTCGTCCTCACTGATGCGACCCTCGTAAGGCGCTAATAGCTCGATTAATAATTGCAAGCGTGGGTCTTTCAGTAATTCGGCTAACACGGGGCTGTACTGATTGGTAAAGCACATACGCTGAATCATCGGTTCTCCTGCTACATCTTTTCCAAATTTAAGCGGGATACCTTTTACCTTGTCGATGCCCTCAGCCAGCCATTGCTTCTCTATTTTCGCTAATTCCGAAATGAAAAGGTCCGCCGTTTCAGGTTCGATAAATTTCTTGAATTGAATTACTCCATACTTCTTGAAGTATTCTTTCTGCTCTTCTGTTAGTTTTTCGCCTAACGAGAAGGTTTTGTATTCAAATTTCGCAGATGGTTTTCTCATAAGGTAATGGTAATGAATTCGGGATGCAATTTACGGCAAAGGGAGGGAATTATAGTTATGGCTCTCCTATTTTCTGATGAAAATCAAGTTTTTGGTATATAAAACAGCTAAAAAATGCTGAACTTTGCAGCTTGAATTTTAGAACCAAAAAATGAAAAAAGTCCTATTTTTATTCCTGTTAAGCTCAATCAGTGTTGCATCGTTTTCTCAACAAACGAATAAAAAAGGCTCTTATTATCTGACTTGGGGATATAATCGCTCTAGCTATGCGAATTCGGATATTCGTTTTGTGGGCCCTGGATATGATTTTACGCTTCTAGACGCGAAAGCATCGGATGCACCTACTCCCTTACGTGAATTTAAAACCTATGTGGATCCGGGTCTTTTGAGTATTCCACAGTTTAATTTTCATGCGGGCTATTTTATCAAAGACAATTTATCCATTAGCATTGGTTGGGATCACATGAAATATGTGGTGAATGATGGTCAAACGGTGAAAGTGAATGGATACATTAATGCGCAAACCTCGTCGCCAGCGATCACCGTGGATCCGGCCTATGTGGGGACATTTAGTCAAAATCCGCTCGTTTTAGATCCGGTTAAATTTGTTCACTTAGAACATACGGATGGCTATAATTATGCCTCTATTGAGCTGGAACACCATAATTCGTTGTTCCAAAGTCCGAAAGGTCAATTTGCCATCGATTGGATGCAAGGGGTAGGCATAGGTGCTTTGGTGCCGCGTTCAGATGTACATGTGTTCGGTGTAGGCCAAAACAATTTTTGGAATCTCGCCGGCGGAGGTGCTTCCTTGAAGACGGGATTAAAATTCAATCTTTCTAAATTATTGTTTTTCGAGACTACTGTGAAAACGGGAGCAACGAAATTAATCGATATTCGCACGACGGGTCGTTCGGTTGATCATGCGGAGCAATCCATTTTTTTCGCCGAATTCTACGGGGCGCTTGGATTTACCATAAAAGGTTCTTCTAAATAAATTTTTAGACTAGGCTAAAAATTACTAACTTCGCACATGCTGCTGCGAATCATTCTCCTTTTCTGTTTTCCTTTAGGCCTGTACGCGCAGTCCGTAGGTCGAATTGAGACGGATCGTCCAGATCAAACAGAATGCCCCTTCATCGTTAAAAAGGGGTATTTTCAGGCAGAAATGGGCTTTAATCAGTCCCCGGCAGAAACCCTATTTCCCACTTCTCTTCTCAAAATTGGTCTCACAAAGCGTTTAGAGCTGCGCTATGTTTCCGTGCTCTCTAAAGAGAAAGATCAGGTGACTCGATTTCAAACACAAGCGCTAGGCTTCAAATTTGCCTTGCTCGAGCCTTTGAAGTGGCGTCCCCGAACTTCTGTTATCGTGCACTACAATTGGGATCACCAAAACCGGGATTTCTCTGAAAAAAACTTGCGAGGTCATTCGATCGGCGATGCGGTGTTTACCTTTCAAAATGACCTAAGTGATCGCTTCGGGATTGGCTATAATCTAGGCACGGAATTTCATTCAAATGGATCTTTTGAAGGGATTTATCGCGTGGCGCCTAATATGTTGATCGGGAAGAAAGGCTATGCTTATGTGGAGGTTTTTGGTAGATTTCCAGAATCACCCGATGCGGATCATTCGTTTGATGGCGGTTTCGCCTATTATTTGAATGAGGATCTGAAAGTAGATATATCAGCTGGCCAAAGCTTCACCCGTCCTGAGGAGTATTATTTTGCCTTAGGCCTTTCCTTTCGCCTTCGAATTTTCTAATTCATAAGGCAAAGACTCCCGAATTTCTTAAATTGCAGAAATGAGACGGATTTTCTTTTTCTTCTTTGGGATGATGCTTGCTTTACAGCAAGTGCATGGACAAGCTTCCTTAATTGTAGGGGAGAAGTCGTTTACGCTCGAAGAAAATTTTTCACTATCTTTTGTCATTAAATCTACGAATGCGACCATCGAGGCTCCTGTTTACAAGTTTCCGGAATTACCCGGCTTGCGTAAATTAGGCGTTTCGCGTTCGAAAGCCACGGAAATTCAAAACGGAGAGCCCATTTACTTCTTTACCTATTCTCAATATTACCAAGCCGCTAATCCTGGGTCCTTGCTCATTCCTCCTGCTGAGGTAGTTGTGAATCAGCAATCCTTAAAAACGGAGGGATTTGCCTTGCAGGTCAGTCCATCAGAGCAAAAAGAAGAGGTAGTAGAAGAAACAAAAGCCCAAATCGAGGACCTCTTCAAAGGCCAAAACTCCCTCTTTCTAGCCGTCACCTCCACGCAAATTCAACCTTTTGTGGGGCAGGGTTTCACCTTAAAGTTCTCATTGTTCATTCCGGATGATAATGTGACACGCTACAGTTTTGACCGAAATGATATCCAAATTCCTGCATTGATTCAGAAAATTAGACCGAAGAACTGCTGGGAAGAAAGTTTTGGATTACAGGAAGTGAAGGTCTCGAAGGTGGTATACAAGAATAAAAAATACACCGAATACCGCTTCTTTCAGTCTACCTATTTTGCGCTCGATGCAAAAAAGATCGTCATTCCGGCATTGAGTTTACAGCTTTTAAAGAACACCGAGAAAGTGGTATTCACCTCAAAGCCTTTCGTCATTAGCCCGAAAGAATTGCCCAATCATCCCTTAAAAGGCAAAGTGCCGGTGGGAGATTTCCGTTTAGAAGAAAAAGTATCGAGGAGTCAGGTGCAAACAGGGGATACGATTCGGTATGAATCTAGCGTGATTGGTGACGGGAATAGTATTCTGTGGGAGGCGAAACAAACGGAGTCGGATTACTTTTTGAATTTTTTCCACCTCAGTACCCAAAGCTCCGTTTTTCCTTACGGTGATAAAATGTTAGGGAATAAAACAGAGAAAATACTGATAATTCCGTCGCAACCGGGTAAATTTGCACTGAAATCCTATTTTAATTGGATCTACTTTAATACCCGCACGGCCGCCTACGACACCTTACGTTCTGAGGCGATGCTAGAGGTCAGTGGTCAGCCATCGGATCTGGTTTTGAATACACAGTCAGAGTCGATGTTGTTGTATCGCGGAATAGAAAAGCTGGCAGCAGATAAAGTGATTGATTATCGTTGGATTGATTGGAAACAGATTTTTAATGCTTTTTTAGGGCTGGTTTTACTCTGGCTTTTCTTTTTGATACTTAAGGCCAAAAAATAACAGTATGGGTAGCATTTACGGTAAAATATTTCAAATAAGTACCTTCGGTGAGTCGCATGGCGCAGCGGTGGGCGTGGTCGTAACCGGATGTCCGGCAGGTGTAGATTTTGATCTGGATTTTATCCAATCCGAATTAGATCGCCGCAAACCGGGTCAGTCCCGCATTACTACTCAACGCAAAGAGGCGGATTCAGTAGAAGTGGTTTCGGGTGTTTTTGAAGGGAAAACGACGGGAACCCCGATCGCGATGTTGGTTTGGAATGGTGATCAACGTTCGAAAGATTATTCGCATATCGCGGATCAATTCCGTCCTTCACACGCTGATTTTACCTACCAAGAAAAATATGGCCTTCGTGATTACCGCGGAGGTGGCCGCAGTTCAGCGAGAGAAACAGTGGCGCGCGTGGCGGCTGGGGCTTTGGCCAAATTAGTTTTACAACAATTAGGAGTTAAAATTACTGCCTACGTTTCGCAAGTAGGCACCTTGAAATTAACGACTCCAGTTGAACAATTAGATTTAGCGGTAGCGGAAACAAACGCTGTGCGTTGTCCAGACGCAAAATTAGCGGAGGAAATGTTCACCTACATTGATGATATTCGCAAGCAAGGCGACTCCGTAGGAGGTGTCGTTTCTGCCTACATCACGGGTTGCCCGGTTGGTTTAGGCGAGCCTGTTTTCGACAAACTACATGCGGAATTAGGCAAGGCGATGTTAAGCATCAATGCCGTGAAAGGCTTTGAATATGGTTCTGGGTTCGATGGCGTCGAATTACGCGGTTCTCAGCACAACGATATTATTGTGAAAGATGAAGCGGGTAAAGTAAGTACTTTGACGAATCATTCAGGAGGTATTCAAGGCGGAATTTCGAATGGAGAACCTATTTATTTCCGAGTTGGATTCAAGCCAGTGGCCACGATTATGCAAGATCAGGATAGTTTGAACAATTCTGGCGAGAAGATTGTTGTATCTGGCAAAGGTCGTCACGATCCTTGTGTAGTGCCTCGCGCCGTACCTATTGTGGAGGCCATGTCAGCTATCGTGTTATTAGATTTTTACTTGCGAAATCGCTTGACAAAATTAGTTGACGTTCTATGATTCCAAACGAGGATGAATATTATATGAGTCTCGCGCTGAAACAGGCGGAGCGAGCATTAGAGGAAGAAGAGATTCCAGTAGGAGCTGTGGTGGTTTGTCAAGGTAAGATTGTGGCGAAAGCTTACAACCAAACCGAGATTTTGACAGACGTTACCGCTCATGCTGAAATGCTAGCAATCACCTCTGCCGCCCAAACCATCGGCGCCAAGTATTTGAAAGATTGCACCTTGTATGTGACGTTAGAGCCCTGCCTGATGTGTGCCGGAGCCATTTATTGGTCACAACTTGGACGATTAGTGTTCGGTGCTTCAGAAGAGAAGCGCGGATTTGAAAAAATTGGAAATAAAATTTTGCACCCGAAGACAGAAATTGTTCGGGGTGTTTTAGCACATGAATCAGAACAACTGCTGAAGGAGTTCTTTTCCATGAGACGCTAACAAAATGGTAAATGGTAAATGGTGAATGGTAAATGAATCACCTCCATTCACCATTTACCATTCACCATTTATTTTAACATTCAATTCACCATTTAAATTACATACTATGTCATTTACATTAGCCCCATTACCTTATGCAAATAATGCGCTAGAGCCGCATTTCGACGCATTAACGATGGAAATCCACCACGATCGTCACCACAATGCGTATGTGACGAATTTGAACGCAGCGGTAGCTGGAACGGAATTAGAAGGAAAGTCTTTGGAAGAATTATTCACTTCTATCTCTAAATTATCACCAGCAGTTCGTAATAACGGTGGTGGTCACTTTAACCACGATTTATTCTGGAATATCTTATCACCAAACGGTGGAGGTGCGCCAGTAGGCACGTTAGCAAAAGCAATCGATGCGAAATTCGGTTCTTTTGATGCGTTTAAAGAAGAATTTAAAAAAGCAGGTTTAACTCGCTTCGGTTCAGGCTGGGCTTGGTTAGTGGCACAAAAAGATGGTTCAGTAGCGGTTTCAAGCACACCGAACCAAGATAATCCTTTAATGGATGTGGCTGACGTGAAAGGTTTTCCGGTGATCGGTTTAGATGTGTGGGAGCACGCATACTATTTGAAATTCCAAAACAAGCGTCCAGATTACATCGACGCATTTTGGAGCGTAGTAGACTGGAACAAAGCGGAAGCGCGTTATTTAGCTGCTCAGAAATAAGAGGAGAAGCGGGAGGATGAAAATTCTCCCGTTTTTTTCGGCTTTCTTTTGCAATATTGGAAGCTTTGCGTATTTTTGCAGTCCCAAATGGCGGTTGTAGCTCACTCGGTTAGAGCACTGGTTTGTGGTACCAGGGGTAGTGGGTTCGAATCCCATCATCCGCCCAAAATGCCTCAGTAGAAATGCTGGGGCATTTTTTGTTATTTTTCTCTACATTTGTGTAGAAAATGATCGCATGAATCCTGTATTTCTAAAACGTTTCCTGATTGTCCTTTATGCAGCTGGTTTAATCGGTATGCATTTGCCTGTAACAGCAGCCCTATTTACGTCTTTAGTACCTTTGACGCTTTGGTTTACCGCCTTTATTTGTGTGGTCTATTTCCCCAAACCTTCTTTTCAAGCCTACCTTTTTCTTGCCATTGTCGCGGTATCTGCCTGGTTTTTAGAGGTACAAGGGGTGAGAACGGGTAAAATTTTTGGGGTTTATTCCTATGGAAAGACTTTAGGTTTTCAAGTGTTGAAAGTGCCCTTAACCATAGGCCTGAATTGGCTGGTGCTTTTATTAGCCACGAGCGCGTTAGTGGAGGAGTGGAACATAGCCGGTAAAATTAGTAAAGCTGCCATTGGAGCAGGATTGATGACCGCACTTGATTTCTTAATTGAGCCGGTCGCGGTACATTTCGATTTCTGGACTTGGGCAGGAGTTCAAGTGCCTGCGCAGAATTTTATTGCGTGGTGGATGGCTTCTTTTTTCTTTCATTTGGCCTATCAAAATACGCCATTCCCGGCTAAATCAAGCCTTTTTAGGCTAATTGCGGCCTTGCAGTTCCTGTTCTTTTTAGGGCATTGGCTACTTCTTCAAATTAATTCGTAAACATTTTTTCAACTCGGATGTTAACAAGGAGATGAATGTCTACTCGATAAAGGATTTAGAAAATTTTAGCGGTATAAAAGCCCATACGATTCGTATTTGGGAGCAGCGCTACCATTTGCTTCAACCCACTCGAACAGAGACAGGTATCAGGACCTACACGGACACTGATCTGAAACGTATTTTGAATATCGCCACCCTTCAAAACAAGGGAGGAATTAAAATATCTAAAATTGCGGAGTTAACCGAAGCAGAGGTTTCTGAAAAAATCCTTCAGTTATCTGGTGGCGAATTAGATTTCCCAGAGCATATTCAGGCCCTGACGGTAGCCATGATGGATTTAGATGAGTACCGTTTTCAAGAATTGACTCAAATCATTACGGACACTTACGGTTTTGAGAACTACATGCTTCGCGTTATTTATCCTTTCCTAACGCGTTTAGGTACCTTGTGGCTCTCGGGTTCAGTCGGTCCTGCACAAGAGCATTTCATCACCCACTTAATTCGCCAAAAAATCATCTCTGCCATCGATTCTCAGATGGCAAAGCCGAAGCCAGGCGCGAAAAAGTTTTTGCTTTATTTACCAGAAGGAGAGCTACATGAAATTGGGTTATTATTTGCGAGTTATTTAATCCGTGCTCGCCAGCATTCAGCAGTTTACTTAGGGCAGTCACTCCCTTTCGATGAACTTTGTTTGGCCTACGAAATACACCAGCCAGATTATGTGTTCAGCGTGTTTACGACCGAACCCTCCCAAGACGTGATGCATGATTACCTGCTTCAACTAGATCAGCATTTACCGGATGCGCAAATTTTGTTGACGGGTTATAATGTCTTGCACAGTGCTGAGCCGGTACCCGCGAGAATTCAACTTATTTGGGATTTCAACTCACTAATTGAGTTAATCGAAGCCTAACTGAAACTGGAGTCTAATTTCGTTGCGTCTTCCACAAACTGCTTCACTTGTTGTTCCTGGTCTTTTGGACAAATCATTAACACATTACCGTGTTCCGCCACGATGTAATTAGATAAACCGTGAATCACGACTAATTTATCTTTCGGAGCTTTGATGATGCAATCCTCCGTTTCGTATAACATGACCTTCGCATCCACCGCATTTTGCTTCTCGTCTTTTTCGTTAATCTCATGTAAAGACTTCCAGGTCCCTAGATCGGACCAACCGATATCGGCCAAAATCACTTTTACTTCACGCGCTTTCTCCATTACGCCATTATCCATCGAAATGCTTTTGCAAACCGCGTAGACCTTGCGAATAAATTCGGGTTCTTCTGGGGTATAATAAAAGGCACGACCCTCCTCAAACTGCTCTGCCAGACGCGAAAGGTGTTTCGTTAACTCCTGTTTGAACGTAGGGATAGCGAAGACGAAAAGTCCCGCATTCCAAACGTAATCGCCACTCTCTAAAAAGGCCTCCGCTAATTCTAAGTTAGGCTTCTCCGTGAAGGTCTTTACCGTTTTAGCTGTTTGCGTTGAATCTTGGTATTGAATATAACCATAGCCAGTGTCAGGACGTGTGGGAACAATGCCCAAAGTGACTAAAACCGGTTCTTTCGCCGCCTCTAATGCTTCGTTAACGCGTGCTTTGAATGCCTCCTCTTTTAATATGACATGGTCAGCCGGAGCCACGATTAATTTAGCTTTCGGGTGCTTTTTGCTGATTTTATAGGCAGCGTAAGCGATACAAGGGGCTGTATTTTTACGTTGCGGTTCTCTTAAGATTTGATCCGGACTTAAATACGGTAATTGTTCTTGAACAATTCCCGCAAATTCATCGCTTGTAACCACATAGATATTTTCTGGAGCGACAATACCTTCGAAACGCTCAGCAGTTTGCTGGAGCATTGTTTTTCCCACGCCTAGAACGTCGTGGAATTGCTTCGGATAATTACTTCTGGAGATGGGCCAAAATCGGGTTCCGATTCCGCCCGCCATGATGACAAGGCAAGTAGGCATAGTATTATTTTTGGCTAAGAAACGTCTCTACACGGTGTACAGCGTTTTCCCGAATGTTCTGGTAAAATAAATTAATGTCGGCTTTGTGCCAGTTTTTTAATTTGACAAAACTACGACCCGGTACGTAAGGGGTGTTCGTCCACAAAAGGCCTTGGTGATTCTGCGCATCCGCAAACTGTTTGACATACTTAAACCCATACGATACGCCGCCTAGATTTTTTTCTTTCGAAGCAAAATTCTCATCTAATGACCATGTCAATGGATTAACGGAAGCTAAATCGGTTACTGTTCCCGGGTGCCAGGGCGGTAAATAGCCTTGTAAAAAAGTAGTATAGGCTACAAAACAGCCCGTTTGACTAGGGTTAGCACAAACCGGGATATTAGTAAAAGTGTTTTTAGGGGTCGCAATTCCGATGATATAGGCTGCCACTAATTGTTTGCCTAATTCTTTTCCGTCAAAATATTCTTTCAATAAACGGGTCGCATGGACTGTACCTTGGCTGTGACCTGCAATAATAATAGGACGTCCGTTATTGTGATGAGCTAAATAATAGTCAAAGGCTCTTTTTACATCTGAATAGGCAACCTCCAAGGCGGCGTCTTTGTCCTCTTTATATTCCGTTACAAAAGCTTGGTAATGCGCTTGGCGATAGCGTGGTGCAAAAATTCTACCCGCAGCATTGAAGGCGGTGGCTTGATTCAAAATGGTGGAGCTATCTACTCGCACGTTTAATGCAGCATCGGTCACCGATGCATTCCAAACATATTCATTCTCCGGTTTGTAGGTTAATATAGTTGGGTGGATGAAAAACACATCTGCTTTTGCATTCGCCTGACCATCGCTGAAACCAGACTTCTTTGGAACTAGGTCAGCGGCATCAAATCGATTCGGTAAAGCGGACCAAGAGGCCGGATCTGCATAGTCTGCGGCAGCTGGCACAGGAGCGTCTTTCCATCTAGTAGTCAAGACATAAGGTGTCTGGTTGCTGGCGCAAGCGCTCAGTAAAAGTAAGGAAACAAATACAACGGCTCTCATAGAGGAAATTTATGTACAAAGCTACTAGTTTAATCCTCCTTTTTAAAATAAAATGATTGAGCGGTAAGCTAGATTAAATTATTTTCGGAAAAATTAGTAATTTTTTAATACCACTTAGTGCTTGATAAGTAAATCTTCTTTATTTTTGTTGTAATTCGAGTACCTAAAAACAAATTGTGTCATTAAAAACACCCATTATGAAAAAAATTGTACAACAGATTTTACCTAGCCTAGCGCTTATTCTGTTCTTAAGTGCTTCTGCATTTGCTCAGACTAAGTTAGGTGGAAAGGTAATGGATGCAGATTCTAAAGAGCCATTAATTGGTGTTAGTATCGGAGTAAAAGGAGCTGTAACTGGAACTATTTCAGATGCAAAAGGTAACTTTTCATTATCTACTAACAAAGCAGGCGCCCTAACAATCGTAGTTTCGATGGTAGGATATGAGCGTCAAGAAATTCCCGTTAAAGGAAATAAAACAGATTTTCAAATTGCTTTAAAAGAGCAATCCTTCTTAGCTCAAGATGTAGTTGTTTCTGCTTCTCGTGTGGAGGAAAGCGTTATGCAATCTCCAGTTTCTGTAGAGCGTATGGATATTCGTGCCATTCGTGAGACTCCAGCAGCTTCTTTTTACGATGCGATGCGTAACATCAAAGGCGTAGAGGTAAGTTCGCAATCGGTGTCTTTCTCGTCTATCGGTATGCGTGGATTTAATAGCAATGGTAACGTACGTGTCGTTCAAATGATCGACGGTATGGATAACCAAGCACCAGGTTTGAACTTCTCCGTAGGAAATATCGTAGGTATCTCTGAATTAGATTTACAATCAGTGGATTTATTGCCAGGTGCAGCTTCGGCTTTATATGGTCCTAATGCAATCAATGGTATCATCCTAATGGATTCGAAATCACCTTTCTTATTCCAAGGCTTATCTGCTCAAGTGAAAACGGGAGCGATGTATGCGAGCAACCGTACGGAGGCAACGACACCTTATGGTGATATTTCGATTCGTTATGCAAAAGCATTCAATAATAAGTTAGCTTTCAAGTTAAACTTTAATCAATTGAGTGCAGAAGATTGGCAAGCAACAGATACACGTGACCAATCTTTATTAAATGGAACGGTATTAGGTGCAGGTTCTCGTGGAACTAACTTAGCTTATAATGGTGTAAGTGTGTATGGTGATGAGACAAATGCAAATATGTTATCTTCTTTACGTCCATTATTAGGCGTTCCAACAAATCCATTAACAGCAGGTATTAATTCTATTTCTGCTGCTACTGGTGGTTTATTAACTCCAGCGGCTATCTTAGGTTACATTGTACCTAACGTGAACATTTCTCGTGAAGGTTATGCAGAGCGGGATATTTCTTCTTATGCAAACCGTAACATCAAGTTTAACGCAGCTTTACACTACCGTTTTAACGATAAGGTTGAATTGATTTTACAAGGATCTTATGGCCAAGGTACAACGATGTACACAGGTGCTGATCGTTACTCGATCAAGAACTTCTCAATGGGTCAATACAAGGCAGAGTTAAAGGGTTCTAACTTCTTCGTTCGCGCTTATACGACACAAGAGAATTCTGGTGATGCGTATGCAACAGGAACTTTAGGTCAGTTAGTGAACGAAGTGGCTAAGCCATCTACGGCTTGGTACCCAGAGTATTTCTCTACGTTTGCAGGATTAGCTTTGACAAACTTTGGAACGGTATTACAAACAAACCTTTTAAAGGGTGTGGCACCAGCTTCAGCAGTAGGTTTAGCTGTAGCTAGTACACAATCTTCATTCCCTTTCTACCATGGTACAGCTCGTGCGAAGGCAGATGTGGGTCGTTTAGTTCCAGGTACTGCTGGATTTAACGCGGCAGTAGAGGCGATTAAAGCGAAAGCATTACCTCAAGGTGCTAAGTTTACAGATAAGTCAGCTCTTTACCACTTAGAGGGTATGTATAACTTGACTGAGAAATTGAATAACAAAGTAGAATTGATCGTAGGTGCAAACTTCCGTCAATATGCCTTGAACTCAGAAGGAACTTTATTTGCTTTAACGGATGATGGAAAAGAGTTCTCTATCAACGAGTACGGTGCGTATGCACAAGCATCTAAGAAATTCTTTGCGGATCATTTCAAAGTAACAGGTTCACTTCGTTTTGATAAGAACGAAAACTTTAAAGGCGTATATAGCCCACGTATTTCAGGTGTGTATACGCAAGGAACGTCTAACTTCCGAGTTTCTGCTCAGACAGGTTTCCGTATCCCTACGACACAAGATCAATACATTAACTTGTTAACACCATCTGCTCGTTTACTTGGTGGTTTAGCTGTAGTTCAAGATCGTTACAAGTTATCTGGTAACTCGTATACGTTACAATCTGTGTTAGCCAATCAAACGGATCCTACGAAGTGGGTGACTTACAAGTCAAAAGAGTGGAAGCCAGAGCAGGTTCAAACATATGAAATCGGTTACAAAGGAATGATTACTCCTAAGATGTTAGTTGATTTCTATGCTTACCAATCTAACTTCACTAACTTCTCTGCTGGTCAAGTAGTAGCTCAGCCTAGCACGACTTTAGCAGGTACATTGAACTACTTCTCATTCCCATCTAATGTGGATAACGAAGTGGTAACCAATGGTTGGGGCTTAGGTATCGATTACGATTTAGGAAAGCGTTGGTCTCTAGGATCTAACGTATCTTATAACGCTGTTAAAGATGCAGGTGGTTTATCTAACTACCAATTAGGCTTCAATACGCCTGAATACCGTACAAACGTTTCTTTAGGAAACCGTAACATCGGAAATTCGGGTTGGGGCTTTAACGCAACTTGGAGATACCAAGATCAGTTTGTTTGGCAATCATCATTCGTAAACCAAGTGGTGAACCAACAACAATTATCGATGATTCCAGCTTTCTCTACATTAGATATGCAAGTAAGCAAGAAGGTGTCTGAGATTAAGTCAATCATCAAAGTAGGTGGTACAAACTTAGGTGGCGTTGCTTATACAACTGGTTGGGGTAACCCATTAGTGGGCAGCATTTACTATGTGAGCATCACTTTCGACGAATTGTTGAACAAATAAGATTTATTTAAAATTAGTTTGAGGCTGCCCCTTTAAGGGCAGCCTCTTTTTTTGTACCTTTGCGGATCGATCGATTCCCAAACTATGGCTTCAAAAGCATCAGATTCTACCGGATTTTCCCACATTCAAGTGCTGGGTGCACGCGAGCATAATTTAAAGAATATTGACGTTTCCATTCCGCGCAATCAGCTCGTGGTGGTGACGGGTATTTCTGGTTCGGGAAAGTCGTCTTTAGCCTTTGATACGATTTATGCAGAGGGCCAAAGACGCTACATGGAATCCTTCTCCGCCTATGCTCGTTCCTTCCTTGGAAACATGGAACGCCCGGACGTAGACAAGATCGAAGGACTTTCCCCCGTAATCTCCATCGAACAAAAGACCACTTCTAAAAACCCCCGCTCTACGGTAGGTACGACTACCGAAATCTACGATTTCTTGCGTCTACTTTATGCCCGTGCTGGGGAAGCCTTTTCTTACCTATCAGGAGAGAAAATGGTCAAGCAGTCAGTCGATCAAATCATTGAAACCTTATTAACTCAATTCAATAAAGGCAAAGTCGTTTTGCTTGCACCCGTAGTCAAAGGTCGTAAAGGGCATTACCGAGAATTATTCGTGCAAATTGCGAAGTGGGGATATACGAAGGTGCGGATTGACGGGGAAATAATGGACATCGAACCGAAGATGCAGGTCGATCGTTTCAAAGTACACGATATCGAAATCGTAGTGGATCGTTTAGTGGTGACGGAAGACGAACGTTTACGTTTGTCCCAAAGCCTACAAACCGCCATGAACCAAGGCAAAGGGCAAGTGTATGTCCTGGATGCCAAAGATAAATTACATTACTTCTCGCAGACCTTAATGGATCCAGCGACAGGTTTGTCTTACGACGAACCCGCACCGAATACCTTTTCTTTTAACAGTCCTTACGGGGCTTGCCCTTGTTGCAATGGCCTAGGTGTGGTGGAAGAAATCACAGAAGATTCGGTCATTCCGGATCGCTCTCTAAGTATCATTCGGGGTGCCATTGCACCGATCGGGGAATACCGGGAGTTGTGGATTTTCAAACAATTGGAAGTTTTATTGAAGCCATTTAAAGTAGGTCTTTCTACTCCCATTGCGAAGTTTCCTGCGGAGGCCGTTGAATTAATGCTCTATGGTTCTGAGGAACCAGTGGCGGTGCCTTCGAAGAAATACGAGGGGACGGAGTGGAATACGAAATACGATGGGATTGTTAATTTCTTGAAGCGCCAGCAGGAGTCAGGTTCGGAGAAGACGCAGGACTGGTTGAAGGATTTTATGATCATCAAGAAATGTCCAGAATGCGACGGATATCGATTGAAGAAAGAATCTTTGCACTTCCGCATTGCAGATAAGCACATTGGTCAATTAGCCCAAATGGACATCAACGAACTAGAGGCCTGGTTCTCAGATGTGGAAACGCGGATGAGCGATCGCCAGCAGCAGATCGGGGTGGAAGTGTTGAAGGAAATCAGAAAACGGGTAGGTTTTTTGACCCAAATTGGCTTGACCTATTTGACGCTAGATCGACCGATGAAGAGTCTGTCGGGTGGAGAGGCGCAACGTATTCGTCTAGCAACGCAAATAGGAACTCAACTCGTGGGTGTTCTGTATATCATGGATGAACCGAGTATCGGTTTGCACCAGCGTGATAATGAGAAATTGATTCAGGCGTTGAAAGATTTGCGCGATTTAGGTAATTCGGTCTTAGTCGTGGAACACGACAAGGACATGATGCTGGAGTCGGATTATATCTTGGATATTGGGCCGGGTGCTGGACGCCATGGAGGTAATGTGGTAGGTTCGGGTACACCAGCTGAGTTTTTGAAATTAAAGACACCTACGGCGGCCTATTTAAATGGAGCACTGGAGATTTCAATTCCTGCCGTTCGCCGCAAAGGCAATGGTTTGACTATTGAATTGAAAGGGGCGACTGGAAATAATTTGAAGAACGTGTCGGTGAAATTGCCTTTGGGTACTTTAACCGTCGTAACAGGTGTTTCAGGTTCTGGAAAATCGACCTTGATTCATGATACCTTGGTGTTGAAATTGAAGCAGCATTTCGATCGCACGAAGCGCGATGCGATGCCGCATAAAGCCATTACGGGATTAGAGAATATCGATAAGGTGATCGAAGTGGACCAAAGTCCCATCGGTCGCACCCCTCGCTCGAATCCGGCAACTTATACAAATATGTATAGCGATATTCGTACGCTGTATTGTGAATTGCCAGAGTCGAAAATTCGGGGTTACAAGGCAGGTCGTTTTAGCTTCAATGTGAAGGGCGGTCGTTGTGAAGGTTGCGAAGGGGCCGGTCGCAAAAAGATTGAGATGGAGTTCTTGCCAGATGTTTTAGTGGAATGCGAGACTTGTAAAGGAAAGCGTTTTAATCGAGAAACATTAGAAGTTCGCTTTAAAGGAAAATCGATTTCGGATGTGTTGGATATGACGGTAGAGCAGGCTTTGGAATTCTTCGAAAACCAACCACGCATATTCCGCCGGGTGCAGACTTTATCCGAAGTAGGTTTGGGATACATCACCTTAGGACAACACGCAACAACTCTTTCTGGAGGTGAAGCACAGCGTGTGAAACTAGCCGAAGAATTATCGAAAAAAGATACGGGTAAAACACTTTATGTGTTAGATGAACCGACGACCGGATTACACTTCCAAGATGTCCGCTTGCTTTTAGATGTATTACAGAAATTAGTCGATAAGGGAAATACGGTCTTGATCATCGAACACAATATGGATGTGATCAAAGTGGCCGATTACCTGATCGATATGGGTCCAGAAGGAGGGAATGCGGGTGGTCAGTTGATCGCGAGCGGAACCCCGGAGCAGATTGCGAAAGAGAAAAATAGTCACACGGGACGCTTTTTGAAAAAGGAATTATCGTAGAATTTTTATTACATTTATGTAATTTCTACATCAACGATGAACTACTTGCCTCAACTACTATTTATCGCCCTTTTAGGGGGAATGGCGTATGTGATTTATCAGCGTTTCTCGCTTATTATTCAAACCATTCGTCTTGCCAGACCAGTTGAATTACATGACCAGCCTTCGGAGCGATTTAAGCGCATGGCGTTGTTAGCTTTCGGTCAAAAAAAGATGTTCTCCAAGCCCATCGTCGGCTTCTTTCACTTCCTGATTTATATCGGTTTTGTGTTAATTAATATCGAGGTATTGGAGATAGTACTGGATGGAATTTTAGGAACCCATCGCTTGTTTGCTCCTTTCTTGGGCTCTTTTTACACGGGTTTATTAAACTTTTTTGAAATTTTAGCAGCAGGTGTTTTTGTAGCGTGTGTCTTCTTTTTTCTGCGTCGGGGTGTGTTTCGAATCCGTCGTTTACAGGCTTCGAATCACCAGGAATTAGCCGGTTTTCCTGTAAAAGACGCCTATCAAATTCTACTTATCGAGGTCGTTTTAATGGGGGCCTTGTGGGCGATGAATGGGGCAGATGCCGTATTGCAAACGCGTGGAGTGGAGCATTACCTTCCCGTGGGATCCTTTGTTATTTCGGGTTCATTGATGCCTCTTTTCGAAACATTTTCTACCGGATCACTCGTTCTACTCGAGCGTGGAGCCTGGTGGTTTCACATCGCCGGAATTCTAGCCTTTGCCTTGTATGTGACGTATTCGAAACACCTGCATATTTTCTTTGCTTTCCCTTCCGCCTATTTCTCTAGTTTAGAATCATCGTCGAAGATGTCTGCTATGCCTTCGGTGACACATGAAGTGAAGTTGATGTTAGGTCAGCCGGTAGAGGAGCAGGCGGCTAGTGCGGCGAAGTTTGGAGCGAAAGATGTGATGGATTTGACCTGGAAGAACGCATTGGATGCGTATTCTTGCACGGAATGTGGTCGTTGTACAGAACAATGTCCAGCAAACCAAACCGGCCGCGCACTTTCCCCTCGCAAAATCATGATGGATACCCGTGATAGACTAGAGGAAGTAGGGGGTATTTTGAAAGCGAATAAAGGCACTTTTGTGGAAGATGGGAAATCTTTATTTGATCGAATATCTGCCGAAGAATTACGCGCTTGTACCTCTTGTCAGGCTTGTGTGGAGGCCTGTCCGATGGAGCTGTCGCCTTTGAGTATTATTTTAGAGATGCGTCGTTTTCAGATTATGGAATTATCGGATGCACCTGGTGCGTGGAATGCCATGTTTGCAAACGTAGAAACAAACCAAAGTCCGTGGAAATTTAATCCGGCCTATCGTCTGAATTGGGCTAAAGAATAAGTATGAAAAAAATAGCATTGATTTTAGGGGTTTTAATTGCTCTTTATTTAGTGGGTCCTAAGCCCGAGGCACCTGTTTTAGCTGGTCAAGCAAGTTGGACGGATATTCCGGATTCAGCCCAAGCGATGCCGGAATACATTGCCACTAAGGAATCGGCCACGGTTTTGAAACCAGGGAATGAAGCGCGCATTATTTGGGCAGATTCTGCTCAACCCAAGAAAACAAAAGTCGTATTCATGTATGTGCACGGATTCTCTGCCTCGCCCATGGAAGGAGATCCTTTGCACCGGGAAGTGGCAAAGAGATTCGGGGCTAATCTTTTGTTAGCTCGCGTGGCAGGTCACGGGGTGCCGGATTCTGATTCAACCTTTGCGAAGGTGACGGCGGATGAGTATTACCAAAGCGTGGAAAACTACTATGCCATCGCCAAGAAATTAGGCGATGAGGTGGTGGTGTTAGGCACTTCTTTTGGGGGTGCTATGTCACTTATTTTAGCTTCAAAGCATCCAGAGATAAAAGCGTTGATGTTATACGGTCCTTGCATTGCCATTAAGGATCCGAATGCGACGCTTTTAGATAATCCTTGGGGTTTACAGATGGCTCATTTGATAACGGGAAGCGATTACCGCGATATTCCGGTGATGGCGAAGGGTCATGCGGAGAATTGGAGCTTGCATTATCGGCTAGAAGGTGTGGTAGCTGTTCAAAATTTATTGACTCATGCGATGACTAAGGAGGTCTTTGAAAAGGTGAAAATACCCATATTTATGGGCTATTATTACAAGGATGAAGAGCACCAAGATAACGTGGTTTCGGTGGATGCGATGAAGGAGATGTTTGAACAATTAGGAACGCCGGCTGGTTTGAAAAAATCGGAGGCCTTTCCGAATTCTGGTAATCACGTGATAACCTCTAATTTATTAGGCAAGTTGACGGATGCGCCGATTGCATCGTCTGAAGCCTTTTTACGTAACGTTTTAAATTAAACTAATATGGGTCCAGCTTTGATTTTATATGCCGTTCCATTTTTCCTTTTCACTGTTTTGTTGGAATCCTATATCCTGTACAAGACGCACCGGGACTATGTGGAGGCGAAGGATTCGATGACTTCGATTGGTTTGGGTTTGGGGAATTTAGGGATCGGATTTGTAACCAAGGCCATCACCGTGGGTGCCTCCTTTTATGTGTACAATAACTGGAAACTGTTTGATTTAGGCCAAAGCTGGCCCGTTTGGGTGCTCGCCTTTTTTGGGGAGGATTTGACCTATTATTGGGTGCATCGCATCTCGCATGTCGTTCGTTTTTATTGGGCTTCACACATGGTGCACCATTCGTCTCCTAAGTACAATCTAGCCGCGGCTTTGCGCCAAACTTGGACAGGCAATCTATCCGGAGGTTTTATCTTTTGGCTTTGGTTGCCCTTGATCGGTGTTCACCCATTTATCGTGATGTTCTTCCAGCAAACTAGTTTGTTGTATCAGTATTGGATACACACAGAATTGATTAATAAGATGCCCCGTTGGTTTGAATATATTTTAAATACACCGTCACATCACCGGGTGCACCATGGCACGGATCTAGATTATCTGGATACGAATTATGCGGGCGTGTTGATCATTTGGGATCGGATGTTCGGGTCCTTTGTATCCGAGAATCAACGTCCTCAATACGGTTTAACGAAGCAGATTGAAAGCTATAACCCAGCTAAAATTGCGTTTTATGAGTGGGTGCAAATGATCAAGGACGTGGCTAAAGCTAAGAGTATTAAATCTGCATTGGGTTATGTTTTTGGGCCTCCAGGTTGGAGCGATGATGGCAGTAGGTTAACTGTGACGCAAATGCGAGAGCAACAAAAGAGCTAATGGAAAAGATCAAAACGATGGCTGAATTCGCCGCAGCGGGGGAACAGCCAGAATTTCTTTTTTGGGTAGGATGTGCGGGGTCATTTGATGATCGCCACAAGAAAGTAACACGCGCCTTTTCGGAGATCTTACAGAAAGTGGGTATCTCTTTTGCGGTTTTAGGCACGGAAGAATCTTGCACGGGAGATCCGGCGAGAAGAGCAGGGAATGAGTTCTTGTTCCAAATGCAAGCGATGGCTAATATCGAGGTCTTGAACCTCTATGCAGTGAAGAAGATTGTGACGGCTTGTCCGCATTGTTTCAATACCTTAAAAAATGAATACCCAGGCTTAGGCGGAACTTATGAGGTGATTCACCATAGCCAGCTTTTGGCAGAATTAATCAGCGCCGGAAAAATAAAAGCTTCTGACGATACGTCTTTAGAACAAGTGGCCTACCACGATTCTTGCTACCTAGGAAGAGGAAATGGTGTTTACGAAGCTCCTCGCGAAATCATTTCCGGATTAAAAAAGGAACTAATCGAGTTGAAAAGTTGTAGAACCAAAGGACTCTGCTGTGGAGCCGGAGGCGCTCAAGTTTTCAAAGAACCAGAAGCCGGGGGCGAAGACGTGCAGGTGAAGAGAGTAAAAGAAATGGTGGATTCTGGCGTCACCAAAGTAGCCTTAGCTTGCCCATTCTGTATGGTTATGGTCCAAGACGGCTTGAATAAAGTAGGCAAAGAAAAACACATCCAAGTAGTAGATTTAGCTGAACTCGTTCAGCAATCCATGTAAAATTATGTATCTACCGATAGAACAAATGCCCGATCACTCCCGCGTGTGGGTATATCAGGCGAACCGACCTTTTTCAGCGTCGGAAACCCAAGCAATTGAAAACTATTTAGCCCCTGCTTTAACCCAGTGGGCGGCACATGGAGCTGGTTTGAATGCCTCATTTGAGATTCGTTTTCAGCAAGTGATTGTGATCGCAGTAGACGAAACTGTCAACGCAGCCTCCGGCTGTTCCATCGATGCTTCGACCCGCTGGTTTAAAGAGATGGGTGCTGAATTAGGCATCGATTTCTTTGATAGAAGCACGGCAGTCGTAGATGGCGACGAACTAACCTTGATTCCATTGACTGCTCTAAAGAATAATCCTTTATTAGATCGCGCTACACAGATTATTCCATTACAAACCGAATCATTAGGAGCCTACCGCTCAGGCTGGTTACAAAGAGCGGATACGACGTGGTTAAAACGATATTTCGCATAAGATGGCAGAGGATCTAATCAAAATCGAGGGAAGTCGTAAGGAGAAATACGCCTCACTTTATCCCCAAATTCAATCTCTATTAGCAGGAGAGGCAGATAAATATGCAAACCTAGCAAACATCGCTGCGGCGGTGCATGAGGTATTTGGCTTTTTCTGGGTAGGGTTTTATTTGACAAAAGACGATCAATTAGTCTTAGGTCCATTCCAAGGTCCTGTGGCATGTACCCGAATACCCTTTCACAAAGGCGTTTGCGGGCATGCTTATACGACTCGGGAGACAGTTTTAGTTCCAGATGTGGAGGCTTTTCCGGGGCACATCGCCTGTGCGTCAGCCTCGAAATCGGAGATTGTTTTGCCTGCCATCGTGAATGGCGAGGTTGTGCTTGTTTTTGATCTGGATTCAGATCAATTAGCGGACTTCTCTGAAGTGGATCAGGAAGGTCTAGAGAAAATCATCAAGTTGATTGAGGAGTCTTGGACTTCGTGGTCTTAAGCTAACTTAGCAATCACCGTTTCGCCTCCTACTGGTTTGTCATCGATATTCACACAGATTTCTGCGTCTAATGGCAAGTAGATATCGATACGGCTACCGAATTTAATGAAGCCGAATTCCGTTCCTTGAACGACAGCATCCCCTTCTTTCGCATACCAGCAAATGCGTTTCGCTAAAGCACCTGCAATCTGGCGAAACAATACTTCTGTGCCATTTTCGTGCTTCACAACGTAAGTTGTGCGCTCGTTCTCTGTACTTGATTTAGGATGCCAAGCCACCAAAAATTTGCCTGGGTGGTATTTGAAATAAGATACAATTCCAGAAATAGGATTGAAGTTAACGTGCACGTTAATCGGTGACATAAAGATCGACACCTGGCGACGTGGTCCGTTGAAATACTCTGTTTCTACGGTTTCTTCGATTACAACGACTTTTCCATCCGCTGGGGCGATGATGTGCTTCGGGTTAATCTCCGTCACGCGCTTTGGAACACGGAAAAATTGTAAGATAACGAGATAAAATAAAGAGGTGATGACCACGATGGTCTCTCTCAAATAAACATTTTCAGGGAAGAAATACGCAACCAGGCCATTAATACCTAATACGATGAGTAATGAAGTGAATAATAGGGTCCGTCCTTCTCTATGTAATGTCATGCGTTGAATGCTAAATAAACTTGTTAATTTACAAAATTAGTTATTTTTGAGGACGCAACCACATCTAAATGCTAAAAAAAGCGATTCTGTTCCTCTTCTTGTTTACTCAAATCGCCTTCAGCGGCCTGGGACAGTATATTAAATGGCAAGAAGATAAGTCCATCAATTATTTACGTTTGCACCTAGTTACGCATGAAATTTCGCGCTATCAACCCCAAACTGGTTGGGTTGCAGTAGATACCTTGAGTTCTGTCAATGTCAATTTTGAAGATATTTTGCCTGGATCAGAGGGTATCCATGAATTTCAAATTGGAAAATCGGCGAAGTATTACCTAACGATTCATTGCACGGGTCAGATGTATGAATTAGATAAGTCTAATTGGACTTTGAAACGCTTGGATCAGACCTTTTTTAGGGGGGCGAATTGCCTGAGTAGCATTTTTATGCGGGGTGATGATGTTTATTCCTTTGGCGGATATGGTTTTTGGAGATCTAATAATATCTTGACGAAATTCGATTTTATTGCCAAAGAATGGATGAGCATTGCTGCCGAAGGCGATATTCCAGCATCGATTTTCGATGGGATTTCAGGGTATTCAGCTAAAAAAGATCGCTATTATTTATTGAGTACCGTTCATATGAACGATACGGAGAAGAAAACAGCCTTTAATCGGGATTACGGAATCTATGAGTATGATTTTTTTAATCAAAAATTCACTCGTCTAGGAGAAATCAAACTCGATATTGTTCGCAATTTCTTAGACTCCAAAGATACCAAGCCCTACGTCTTCAATGGCCGCTATTTTATTATCTCAGACAAACCCAATAAAGATTTCGCCTATGATACGATGTTCTTTATTGATGTGGAAGATGATTTTAAAGTGTATCAATGGAAAAATCCCCACCGAATCTACTTAAATGCACAGCGAGGAGATGACCCTGAAACCTATATGCATGTGAGTGGAGATTCTTTAGTTTGGTCCAATAATTTAGTAAAAGCCTCCGTTGAGGAACCTGGTTTTACATTGGTTTCTGTTCAAGCCCTTATAAGAGAGGCGGAATATATAGGTACGTTAGATGAAGTGCCATGGTACGAGCGATTTGCGGCATTCGGTGCTGTGCTATTTGCCATTTTAGCCGTGGGCTTGATATTTGAGATTTACCGTCGATTTAAGCGTAATAAATTAAAGAAATCCATTCGCTTTTTGTTAGGGGCAAATGAGCGTCTGTTCCTGGACTTTTTGATATTAAATTACGAGCAAGGCTTTGTGAATGGGCATCAGATTATTGCCTTTTTTGGGAAGCATAAAAGCACTCCGGAGTCACAGCGTCAGTTTAGAGCAAAGTTGATTGAGAATTTCAGCAAAACCTTAGGGCTGATCTTTGTCGATGAGGAAATTTTAGATATTCAGTTAGATGAACGTGATCAGCGCATGTTTACCTACCGATTGCAGCCGGAGATCTATAAAAAACTGAAGAGTCTTTAGTCCTTAAAGATCACAATGGGATCCGTCTCGATCGTATTACTTTGATTCAAAGCATTGTCTCTGATGAAAATTTTGAACTTCAAAGTGTCGTTTTTTGCCGTGAATTGAGGGCTATAGCCCTTATAAAAGGCATAGACAAATTGAGTAGAGTAATCGATACTTCCCTCGATAGGGCCTGATTTCTGATTCGGTTTAAAATTAAAGTTCATTAAACCACCTAAGGCTGGCGTGAAGGTGATGGGGATAAATACGCCATTCTTTCGTAACATCACGGCTACCTCGAAATTGCGAAAATCCTTGTATTTCGGATCAGCCTTTAATTGAGCTTCGGTTAGTCCTAAATCTCCTTCGGCGTCTTGAAAGTTAATACTCATGATGACCGAATCGATTTTCGTGGTGCCACCGAATCCGTCATTACTGGTTTTAGTAATCTTTTGAATCGACTTGAATGAGATAGCAGGCGTAGAGCTGAACGTAGGTTCTTGTACACAAGCACCTAGTCCCATTAATAATACCCCGAATATGCCCACTAATTTCCGCATGGATTCCTTTGAAAATTTCAGCAGTAAAGTTAATGATTTGCGTTAATTTTGCGCTACATCTAGCGAAATCAAATGGGTCAAACGATCAACGAACAGAGGAAAGAACTTAAAAACCGGGTTCTGCACATGCAGGAGGCGGATTTTGATGCCCTGGCCTTGGATGTTTTTCGTTTTCAGGCTGAAAATAACCCGCTTTATCAGCAATATATTCAGCTTTCTGGTGTATCCCTTGAAAAAATAACACATTGGGCGGAGGTTCCTTTTTTGCCCATTGAATTATTTAAAAATCATCAGGTATTAACGGGGGCTGAACCTGTTTTATTCTCTTTTGAAAGTTCAGGAACGACGGGTCAAATTCCCTCGAAACACCCTGTTTGCGATCCCGGATTTTACCAACAGATTTCTAAGATTGCCTTCGAGCGGGAATATGGTCCGCTCAGTGATTACCATATTTTCGCATTGCTCCCTTCTTATTTAGAGCGTTCGACTTCTTCGCTGGTCTTCATGATGGATCATTTCATCAAGGAATCTCAGTCGGATTTATCGGGTTTTTATCTGAATCAATACGATTCTCTGGTAGATGCTTTGCGTCAAGCTTTGGCCATGGACAAAAAGGTTTGGTTGATGGGCGTCACTTTTGGTTTATTGGATTTAGTTGATTCAGGAATCGATTTATCCTTTTTGAAAGAGCACAAAGATCAATTAATCGTAATGGAAACGGGTGGGATGAAAGGTCGTCGCGAAGAGTGGATAAGAGATAAGGTACACGCGTATTTGCAAGAAAAGATGGGGCTTGATTCAATCGCCTCCGAATATGGAATGACCGAATTATTCTCACAAGGCTATGCGAAATCGCAGGGAATATTTACGCCGGCTTATACAATGCGCGTTTGTTTGCGGGAGGTGAGTGATCCGTTTGCTTTGGTGACGCAAGCACATAAAACGGGAGGAATTAAGATCGCGGATTTAGGCAATATTGATTCCTGCGCGTTTATCGAAACACGGGATTTAGGTTCGCTGGAGGAGGATGGGGTGCGATTTAAAGTACTAGGCCGTTTCGATAATTCGGAAATGCGCGGCTGCAGCCTGATGGTCTCAGGGATGGGGAACTAACCAAGACGATCCGTCCTCATAAAATTCATTTTTCCAAATAGGTACTTCTTGTTTCAAGGTGTCGATCAGCCATTCACAGGCTTTGAAAGCCTCAGCCCGGTGTACCGAAGTAACACCAATTAAAACCGCAATATCTCCGATTTCCAAAGGTCCGGTTCTGTGAACTAAGGCAATGCGCTCCACAGGCCATTTCGAAGCCGCCTGCTCACACAATAATTCGATTTGTTTCAAAGCCATGGGAGGGTAGGCTTCCATCGTTAAGGCCTTGACGTCTTTTCCTTGATTCTTATTTCGGATGGTTCCGATAAAAAGACAAATGCCGCCAGCCACCGGATCCTGCAGGAAACGGTAATAGGAGTCGATCGAGATCGCCTCGGCGGATAAGTCTATTTTATGAATCATTTTCTGCTGTAGGTCAAATAGCTGTATTGGTACGCATTTTTCTCATCCGTCACGCCGCGTTCTTTTTCAGTCACCTCCCATTCGGATGCCGGGATTTCTGGGAAAAAGGCATCGCCCTCAAAAATATCATGTAATTGCGTCACCAAAATTTGATCCGCTACAGCTAAAGACAAGGCATAAATTTCAGCACCTCCCACGATAAAAATATCCTCGCGGCTTAGCGACTTTGCTTTCAAAATAGCTTCCTCGATGGAGGTGGTGCAGATGACACCTTCGATTTGTAAGCCGGGTGTACGGGAAATAACAATCGTGGTGCGATTAGGAAGTGGCTTGCCGATGGAATCGTAGGTTTTTCTTCCCATGATGATCACGTGACCCGTGGTTAAGGCCTTGAATCTTTTTAGATCCGCCGGCAAATGCCAAATTAGTTCATTGTTTTTCCCAATGACCCTATTTTCATCAAAAGCTACGAGTATTTTTATCACGATTTCTACAATTTGTTGTCAAAAATAAGGGAAATTTTGGGTTCTGCCTCACCTCCGCAAAAGTCTATTTTTTATTTTGGAAATCGACCCTAAAACGCTAACTTTGCACAATTTTGGAGCTTAACCAAGCAAGCCAAAAAAGACATATCCATTTAGAATTTAATTTATACCCCCTGTGCCTAAAGATTCCTCGATTAAATCCGTCCTGATTATTGGTTCTGGTCCCATTGTGATCGGTCAAGCTTGTGAATTTGACTATTCCGGTTCCCAAGCCGCTCGTTCCTTACGGGAAGAAGGTATTGAGGTGATTTTGATTAACTCAAATCCGGCGACGATCATGACGGATCCGATGAATGCGGATCACGTATACTTGAAGCCATTAGAAAAAGCGTCCATCATTCACATTTTAGAGATGCACAAGATTGATGCAGTTTTGCCTACCATGGGAGGTCAAACGGCCTTGAACTTAGCGATTGATTGTGATGCGGCTGGTATTTGGGAAAAATATGGTGTGCGCATCATCGGGGTTGATATTAAAGCCATCGAAACGACAGAGGATCGCGAGAAATTCCGTCTGAAGATGTTAGAAATCGGGGTAGGCGTTTGTAAAGGACGTACGGCTCGTTCCTTCCTGGAAGGAAAAGAAATCGCACAAGAAACAGGATTCCCTTTGGTAATCCGTCCTTCGTTCACTTTAGGTGGAACGGGTGGAGGTTTCGTGCATGACCCAAAAGATTTTGATGCAGCCTTGAACAAAGGTTTACACGCATCTCCTACCCACGAAGTGTTAGTCGAGCAATCCATCATGGGTTGGCAAGAATACGAATTAGAATTATTACGTGATAATTTAGGGAACGTGATTATCATCTGTTCGATTGAAAACTTCGATCCGATGGGTATTCACACGGGAGATTCGATCACGGTGGCGCCAGCAATGACGCTTCCAGATACGATTTACCAGCGTATGCGTGACATGGCCATCAACATGATGAATGCGATCGGTCAGTTTGCGGGAGGATGTAACGTTCAATTCTCTTTGAATCCAGAGACGGATGAAATTATTGCGATTGAGATTAACCCACGGGTATCTCGCTCTTCGGCTTTGGCCTCTAAAGCAACAGGATATCCGATTGCGAAGATCGCTGCGAAAATGGCGATCGGTTATAATTTAGATGAATTAACGAATGCGATCACGGGAACGACGTCTGCTTATTTCGAGCCGGCTTTAGACTACGTGATTGTGAAAGTGCCACGTTGGAACTTTGATAAGTTCAAAGGCGCAGATCGTACTTTAGGATTACAGATGAAATCGGTGGGTGAGACCATGGGTATCGGCCGTAATTTCCAAGAAGCCTTACAAAAAGCGTGTCAATCTCTAGAGATCAAGCGTAATGGTATGGGTGCGGACGGCAAGGAATTGCGCGATCAAGAGGCGATTATGCACTCTTTGGCGAATCCATCTTGGAACCGTTTATTCCATATCTACGATGCCTTCAAAATGGGTATTTCGTTCAAAACTATTCAACAATTAACGAAGATCAACAAATGGTTCTTGAACCAAATCGAAGATCTAGTGCGCGTGGAGAAGGAAATGGAGAAATACTCGATTCACACTATTCCAACAATACTTTTAGAAGAAGCGAAGCACAAAGGTTTCGCAGATCGACAAATCGCTCACACGCTTCGTTGTCTAGAGTCAGAAGTGTATGACAAGCGTAACGAGGTAGGGATCAAGCGTATCTACAAATGTGTGGATACCTGTGCAGCGGAATTTGAGGCGAAGACACCGTATTACTACTCGACGTTTGGACAAGAAGGTGCATCAGCCGTTCTTGATAACGAATCAGTTTCATCGACTCGTAAAAAAGTAGTTGTTTTAGGTTCTGGTCCAAACCGCATCGGTCAAGGTATCGAGTTCGATTATTCTTGTGTTCACGGCGTTTTAGCGGCGAAAGAAGCAGGATACGAAACGATCATGATTAACTCGAATCCAGAGACTGTCTCAACGGACTTCGATATCGCAGATAAATTATACTTCGAACCGGTATTCTGGGAGCACGTGTATGACATCATTCAACACGAAAAACCAGAAGGCGTTATCGTACAATTAGGTGGCCAAACAGCCCTTAAATTAGCCGAAAAATTATCGAAATATGGCATTAAAATCCTAGGTACTTCGTTCGAAGCCTTAGATTTAGCCGAAGATCGTGGTGCCTTCTCTAGCTTGTTGAAAGACTTAGATATTCCCTATCCTAAGTTTGGGGTTTGTGAAGATGCAGACAATGCAGTGGTTTTAGGCCGTGAATTAGGGTATCCCTTATTAGTTCGTCCTTCTTACGTTTTAGGTGGTCAATCGATGAAAATCGTGATCAACGAGCAAGAATTAGAGCAACACGTGGTGGATATCTTACGCGATATCCCAGGTAATAAAATCTTATTAGATCACTTCTTGGAGAACGCAATCGAAGCAGAAGCAGATGCGATTTGTGATGGCGAAGACGTGTATATCATCGGTGTGATGGAGCATATTGAGCCGGCGGGTATTCACTCCGGTGACTCTCACTCGGTTTTGCCTCCATTCGATTTATCGGAGAAGGTGATCAAGCAAATCGAAGATCATACGCGTAAAATTGCGGTGGCTTTGAAGACCAAAGGTCTATTAAACATCCAATTCGCCGTAAAAGACGAAGTGGTATACATCATCGAAGCGAATCCACGTGCCTCTCGCACCGTTCCATTTATTTGTAAGGCATACCAAGAGCCGTATGTGAACTACGCGACGAAGGTAATGTTAGGAGATAAGAAAGTGAAGGACTTCAACTTCAAGCCAGTGAAGAAAGGATATGCGATTAAAATCCCAGTATTCTCTTTCTCTAAATTCCCCAATGTAAATATGGAATTAGGGCCAGAAATGAAGTCGACAGGTGAGGCGATCTATTTCATTGATGATTTGAAAGACGATTTTTTCCGCAAAGTATATGGTGAGAGAAACTTATATCTAAGTAGATAAGATGCTTAAATTAATTGCTATAATTTTAGTGATGATTTACGTGGTGATGCCGCTCATTCGTTTTTTAATGAAGGGCTTCATCATCACGCAGGCACATAAAATGATGTCTGAGCAGGAGATTCGTGCGAAACAAGCTTCAGCTCGCAAGCGCAAGGAGGGTACGATTGATGTGGATTATGTGCCTCCAACTGCCTCCAAAACGAAGACTAAGCCGGCGGACGACGGTGATTATGTGCCCTACGAAGAAATTAAGGACTAACAGTATGAGAGGAATCGTTATTTACTGCTTTATCGTATTTAGTCTGCTATTGAAAGATGGAATTTCATTAGCGATTAATACGTTGCGCGAGCAGGAAAAAACGACAATTTCTTATGATATGTCTCTAGAAGATTCTCCTGAAGAGGATGGTGCTGAAGATTTATTTACAGCGACCTTACCGGATGGAATTACTCCCGTTTTAGTTAATTTTTCAGTTCAAGAGATGCTAGATCAATACAAGGCATCTCCATTACAAGTTCTTTTAGAACAAGTAAGCCCCCCTCCCCGCATGGCGTAATACGCGTGCCTATTGAAACAAAATCATAAATCTTTCTTGTCATAATACCCACAAGGGTATTAAATACGTGAATCATGCAAACATTCGCCCCAATGGTCTTGTTTGTCTGTTTGACTTTTATAGGCTATGCTCAGGGGAAGCACTATAAAAATCAGATAAATAAGACAGTAACAGAAAAAATAAACCTTGAAATAAAGGTGGAAGAAAAAAAGATAATGCCATCTGCTAAAACACCAAAGTACCAGCAAATGAATGCCAATATTCAATTTGCAGACACTTCTAAAACGAAAAAAAATAACACCTCGTATAAACAGCATGGAGGTAAACCAAACTAAGTGGATATGAAAAAATTACTATTCGGCTTTTTACTTTTAAGCGCCTGCACCACAAAAAAAGAGGAGGCAGAAGAAATTCAAACCCTCGAAGTTTCTTCACCCATTTCAATCGATACCACGATTCAGCAAGAATTTGTAGCGGATATTCATGCCGTTCAAAATGTGGAGATCCGTGCCCGCGTGAAGGGTTATCTAGATCGAATCTTAGTCGATGAAGGAAAACAGGTCAGCAAAGGCCAAATCATGTTTACCATCAATAGCCAAGAATATGTGGCTGATTTAGCCCGCGCGAAGGCGGTTCTGAGCCAGGCTTCTGCGGAATTGAAGGCAGAGGAATTGACTTTAGTGAATACCCGTTTGCTGGTGGATAAAAATGTCATTTCTAAGAATCAATTAGCTATTTCGTTAGCGAAAGTGGATGGACTAAGGGCGAAACGGGAAGAAGCTTTGGCCCATGTTCGAGCCGCTGAATTAAAAGTGGAGCACTCGAATATTCGTGCACCATTTGATGGTATGGTGGATCGATTGCCATTTAAGCGTGGTTCTTTGGTAGACGAAGGAACCTTGCTGACAACCTTATCTGATAACCACAATGTGTATGCTTACTTTAATGTGTCAGAGCAGGAATACCTGGCTTTTAGTGCAAAAGAAGGGGTGAATAAATCTGCAGCTGTGGACTTAGTGTTAGCAAATGGGGAAACGTATCCGGAGAAGGGTGTCGTGGAGACGATTGAAGGGGAATTTGATAAAAATACGGGAAACATTGCTTTCCGTGCTCGCTTCGCAAATCCATCAAAACTATTACGACATGGGGCCTCCGGTAAGGTACAATTGCCTAAAAAGATAAGTGGGTACTGGGCTATTCCGCAGAAATCTGTTTTTGAGATTCAGGAGAAAAGTTATGTTTTTGTGAAGACGCCTACAGGCGAAGTGAAGATGAAGAATATTGCGCCAGACTTGAGAATTCCGCATTTCTATTTAGTAAAAAATGGATTCTCGGTACAAGACACGGTGCTTGTGGAAGGTATTCAATTAGTGAAACAAGGCCAAAAAATCAAGTCGACCTTCAAGCCAATGCGTCAATTATTCGCGGACTATAAAACACAATAAGATGGTACAACAATTCATCACTCGACCGGTATTGTCGATCGTTGTATCGATCTTTATCGTGATTTTAGGGGTCATTGCGATGAAGCAATTGCCCATTACCCAATTCCCAGATATCGTACCTCCCGCAGTTACCGTAACCACTAAATATACAGGGGCGAATGCGGAGGTGTGTGCAAAAGCCGTGGTTACGCCTTTAGAGCGTGCCATCAATGGTGTGGCAGGGATGACTTATATGACCTCTGTTTCAGGAAACGACGGGACGAGTATAATTCAGGTGTATTTCGAAGTTGGGACGGACCCAGATGTGGCGGCAGTTAATGTGCAGACACGTGTGCAAACGGTTTTGGACGAATTACCTGAGGAAGTTATCAAGGCCGGTGTGATTACGGAGAAAGAGGTGAACAGTATGCTCTTGTATGTAAACCTACTTAGTGAGGACAAGGACATCGATGAGAAGTTCATTTATAACTTTGCGGACATCAACGTTTTACCAGAGTTGAAGCGTATCGATGGGGTGGGTTTTGCGGATATTATGGGCCAAAGAGAGTATGCCATGCGTATTTGGTTACACCCAGATCGCCTATTTGCCTATAAATTATCTGCAGAAGATGTCATTCAAGCGTTGCGGAATCAAAACGTGGAGGCAGCTCCGGGTAAGATAGGCGAAAGTTCGGGGAAGCATCCGCAGGCATTACAATATGTGATGCGCTACACGGGTAAGTTTACGCAGGTGACGGAATATGAAAATCTAGTTATTAAGGCGACGGAGACGGGCCAGATTTTGCGCTTGAAAGATGTAGCCGATGTGGAGTTTGGGTCGCTTGATTATGATGTACTTTCGAAAGAAAATGGTCGTCCGTCTGCGGCGATTTTATTGAAACAACGTCCGGGTTCGAACGCCGCCGAGGTAATTGAAAACGTGAAGAAGCGCTTAGCGGAGTTGAAAACGAGCACTTTCCCGCCGGGGATGGGCTTCACGATTTCGTATGACGTATCCCGTTTCTTGGATGCTTCCATTCACGAGGTAATTAAGACCTTATTAGAGGCCTTTATTTTAGTGGCGCTTGTCGTGTTTATTTTCTTGCAAGACTGGCGAGCGACCTTGGTACCTATTATTGCGGTGCCAGTTTCACTCGTAGGAACATTTACGTTTATGCTCGCTTTCGGGTTCTCGATTAATTTGTTGACCCTTTTCTCTCTGGTTTTAGCCATCGGTATAGTGGTCGATAACGCGATTGTCGTCGTGGAGGCGGTCCATGCCAAAATGGAGGAAAAAGACATGCCCGTCCTAGCCGCCACCCAAGAGGCGATGCACGAAATTTCTGGTGCGATTTTGGCGATCACTTTAGTGATGGGTGCGGTATTCGTGCCAGTGGCCTTTTTATCTGGGCCGATCGGCGTGTTTTTCCGACAATTCTCCGTTACGATGGCGATCTCGATTGCCTTGTCCGGTCTAACCGCCTTAACACTTACGCCGGCACTCTGTGTTTTGCTCTTGAAGAAACCAGAGCATCATCAAAAGGGCTGGTTAGGTAAATTCTTCCATGCCTTTAACCAGCGTTATGAGGCGATTGCGCAGAAATACCTGGTTTGGGTGGGAGCTTTGATTAGTAAGCGCCTGTTGATGTGGATGATTTTACTAGCCTCTGTTGCTGGAACGGTGGTCTTATCGGGGATTGTTCCGAGTGGATTTATTCCTTCGGAGGATCAAGGTACGCTGTATGTGAATGCGACGACTCCTGCAGGAGCGACCTTAGAGCGAACGGAAAGCGTTATGGACCAGGTGTTTAAATCCATTCAAGGCGTAGATGCCATTGAGTCTTTTTCCACGCTGGCGGGCTTTAGTTTATTAACAGATGGCTCTGGAGCTTCATACGGAACGGGAATTATTACGTTGAAACCTTGGGAGGAACGGAAAGAGACCGTAGATGAGTTAACGGAAATCATCAGGGAAAAGACCAAAGGCATTAAAGAGGCGAGTATTCAATTCTTTCCGCCTCCAGCGGTTCCGGGTTTTGGTAATGCGTCTGGTTTTGAATTCCGGATTCAGGACCGAAGTGGATCAGGTGATTTGCAGAAGTTAGCTGCCGTATCGAATGACTTCGCTAAGAAGTTGAATGAAACGCCTGAAATTCAAAATACCTTCTCGAGTTTTGACCCTTCTTTCCCTCAGTATATGCTGGAAGTGGATCAAGAGGCAGCGGCTCAGAAAGGGGTGAATGTGCTTCCGGCGATGGATAATCTACAAACCCTGTTAGGTAGTTTTTATGCGACGAACTTCATTCGTTTTGGCCAAATGTACAAAGTGATGGTGCAAGTCGATCCGCGCTACCGGGCTCATCCGGATGACGTATTGAAGTTTTATGCGAAAAACAAGGATGGAGAAATGGTGCCTTATTCCTCTTTCGTGAAGATGAAACGTGTCTATGGACCGGAGCAGTTTACCCGTTACAATATGTTTACGTCGGCGATGGTGAATGGTGAACCGGCGCCGGGCTTCAGTTCGGGTGCCGTTTTGGATATTATTCGGGCACAAGCTGCTAAGAGTTTGCCGCGGGGATATACGCTAGAATGGTCGGGGATGACGCGGGAGGAAGATTTAGCGGGTAATCAGGCGATTTTCATTTTCGCCATCTGTCTGCTCTTTGTGTATCTCTTACTGGCGGCGCAATATGAATCCTTCCTATTGCCGTTCCCTGTACTTCTTTTCTTACCGATGGGGGCGATGGGGACCTATGCTTTCTTGTACCTATTCGGATTGCAGAACAACATTTATGCGCAAGTAGCGCTGGTGATGCTGATCGGTTTATTAGGGAAGAATGCGATTTTGATTGTGGAGTTTGCGATTGCCAAACAAAAGGAGGGAGCCTCCATCATCGAAGCCGCAAAAGAAGGGGCATTCTCTCGTTTGCGCCCTATTTTGATGACTTCCTTTGCTTTCGTGGCAGGTTTGATCCCCTTAATGGTGGCTTCTGGAGCCGGTGCCATTGGAAACCGAACCATCGGTACTGCCTCAGCGGGGGGTATGATTTTAGGGACAGTTGGAGGTTTATTAGTAATTCCGGGATTGTATGTGGTTTTCGCTACGCTCTCGGCTAAATGGTCAAAAAATGAAAAATAGTTTATATGCCTTATGTGTCGCATTTGTGCTAGGTTCCTGCACCTCAGGTCTACTGAAGGAGCAGTACAAATTGCAAGCTGAGTTAGGTACCTACCGAGATACGGAAGAGGAAAAGTCGGTGGCTGATGTACAAGAATGTTGGAAGCGAGATACCTTATTAGTGCAGTTGATTGATTCGGTATTAGTTCGCAGCAATGATATCAAGATCGGATTTCTGCAGTTAGCCATGGCAAAGGCGGATTTTGGCTACCAACGAGGTCTGCTTAAACCCACCGTTAACGGGATCATTCAGCCTAGTTTGCGTCGATTTGGAAAGTACACGATGGATGGGGTGGGAAATTACGATACGCAGTTTTCGACTAATATCACCAAAGATCAAATTATTCCTGAGCACCTTCCTGATCTTCAAATTGGTCTTCAGTCGAGCTGGGAATTGGATATTTGGGGGAAGCTTGCTAAAAAGAAAAAGGCTAGCGCACTCCGTTATTTAGCTTCTGAGTCAGGTCAGCAATGGTTGATAACTTCTTTAGTGGCAGAAGTAGCCAGTTCCTATGGTCAGTTAATCGCTTTAGACAAAGAATTAGATATCTTAAAAAACAATATTGAAATTCAGCGCAAAGCTTTTGAATTAGTCCAAGTGCAGAAAGAGGCGGGTACGGTAAATGAATCGGCAGTGCAACAACTAGAGGCACAGTGGTTAAACTCGCGTGCGCAAGAAGGTAATGTGCTCCAACAAATCACTTCTTTAGAGAATGATATTCGATTCCTTTTAAATAAGCCTACGGCAACGATTCACCGATCGAAATTTCCTTTCCAATGCGCGTTGGATACCAGTTTGTTTACTCGTTTAAAGATCGATCAATTAGGGCGGAGGCCAGATGTAAAACAGGCAAAATTAAACCTGATGGCTGCTTTTGAAACGAAAGAGAGTGCGGCATTAGCTTTGAAGCCGTCCATTGTGCTTTCTGGAATTTTAGGGGTACAGGGTTTTCAGCCGGCTTATTTATTTCAGCTCCCCGCTTCGATGGCCTATCAATTATTGGGAGGGATTACCTCCCCTTGGTTAAATAGATCTGCCATTACCTCGGAGATGTTGCGAACGGAATCCTCCTGGAAGGCGCAGGATTTAGCCTACCAAAATGCCTTAGTCAAAGGTTATTTAGAATGGGATACCCAGGTAAAGTCGTTGACCTATTTACAGGCCCAACAACAATTGAAGCAACGCGAGGTATTACTAACAAAAGGGGCCATCAATACCGTGGGCACCTTATTTTTAACGGCAAACGCCAGTTATTTAGAGGTGTTAACAGCCCAGCAAAATGCGTTGAGATCTGAATTAGAATTATTAGAGATATCGCGTAATCAATGGATGCGCGCCATTAATTTGTATCGTGTATTAGGAGGAGGCTGGTAGAACGAGCGACTCGATCACTCTAGGGAAATCCCGGTGCTCCAATACTTGGCCTTTTTTTGCGACATCTTCTGGAGTATCACTCGGCAACACCGGGAAAGAACTCTGGAAGATGGTTGCACCTTCATCATAATGCTCGTTTACATAGTGAATCGTGATTCCCGATTCCTTCTCTCCAGCCGCCACAACAGCCTCATGTACGAAATGACCGTACATGCCTTTGCCGCCAAATTTGGGCAATAAAGCGGGATGAATATTCACAATACGTTGTGGGAATGCCTTCACGAAATCGGCTGGAATTAACCACAAGAAGCCGGCTAAAATGATCCAATCTGTTCGTAGGGATTGAACTTCTTTCAACACCGTTCCGTTCTTATAAGATTCTCGGTCAAAAACCCGGCAAGGTACGCCTAGTCGTTCTGCGCGCTGAATGATGCCTGCAATGGGGTTATTGCAATAGATGTGGGTGATTTGAACTTGGTCGGAACCTTTGAAATGTTCGATAATTTTTTCGGCATTAGAACCCGAACCAGAAGCAAATAAGACGAGATTTTTCAAAGGTTATCAGTTGTTTAATACAAATTTACATTCTTTCAGCTAAATTTAGCGTATGAAAATAGGGATCGTTTGTTATCCGACGTATGGCGGAAGTGGTGTGGTGGCGACTGAATTAGGTAAGGCTTTGGCCTTAGCGGGTCATCAGGTGCACTTTATTACGTATACGCAACCCCCGCGTTTGGATATTTTCTCGGAAAATATCTTCTACCACGAAGTTTCGGTGGCTTCTTATCCTTTATTTGAATACCTGCCTTATGAGTCTGCCTTAGCCAGTAAGATGGTGGATGTGACGATTAACGAGAAGTTGGATTTAATCCACGTGCATTATGCGATTCCTCATGCTTCGGCGGCTTATTTAGCCAAGCAGATTTTGAAATACAAAGGTATTCACGTGCCAGTCATTACGACTTTGCACGGTACGGATATTACACTCGTAGGTCGCGACCCCTCTTTCGAGCCGGTGGTTACCTTCTCGATTAATGAATCCGATGGGGTGACGGCGGTATCGGAGAGTTTGAAAAACGATACCTACGATGAGTTTGAGATCTTAAGTCATATCGAAGTTATTCCGAATTTTATTGATCTTCATCGGTTCCAAAAACGCCCACACGAACACTTTAAAAAATCCCTTTGTCCTAACGGCGAGAAGCTGTTAATGCATACCTCGAACTTTCGTAAAGTGAAGCGAATCGGGGATATCGTGAAGGTATTTGCGCTCGTTCGCAAAAAGATTCCTGCGAAATTAGTCTTGATAGGCGATGGTCCGGAGCGTTCAGGTATTGAGGCTTTATGCCGCGAACTGGAAGTGCAATGTGATGTACGTTTCCTAGGTAAGATGGATGGAATCGAGGAGGCACTATCGCTAGCAGATCTGTTCTTATTGACCTCCGAAAAAGAGAGTTTTGGATTAGCAGCTTTAGAGGCAATGGCTTGCGAAGTTCCGGTGATTTCGTCGAATGCCGGAGGTATTCCAGAGGTAAATATTCACGGTGAAACTGGTTTTGTGAGTGAGATCGGGGATGTAAAAGATATGGCTGCGAATGCCATCAAAGTACTTTCAGATCCCGAATTACATGAAAAAATGAAGGCGAATGCCTTAGCGCGGGCAAAAGAATTTGATATTGTCAAGATCCTACCTTTGTACGAAAAGTACTACGAGCGCATCACGTCTAAGAGCTGGAAATTCCCTAAGCAAAACGATTAACGTTGCTGGTATCTGTGCAGGAGTCTACTAATTCCAGCATCGTTTTGCGGGATAAAGGATCTTGGAATGAGGGAGCAATTTCTGCTAAAGGAGTCAAGATAAATTTACGCTCCGCAATCCTTGGGTGAGGAACAGTTAAGTCTGCTTCTGCAATCACTACATCGCTGTAATAAAGTATGTCAAGATCAAGTGTTCTTGGACCCCAGCGCTCTTTTCGTTCTCTGCCAAATTCCTTTTCAATCGCTAACATTTCAGTTAAACAGGCTTGTGGAGCAAGTCTTGTACTCACTAAAATAACCTGATTCAGAAAGTCCGCTTGTGGGATGGGACCCCAGGCTTCGGTTTGGTAAATCGACGAGTAAACGGAAATCTTTCCTATTTTTTTTTCAATAAGCGGGTAGGCACCCTCGAATATTTCCCGGGTATTTCCTAGATTGCCGCCTAAAGAGAGGAAGAGCTGATTGATCATCTCTTAAAATTACTAATTTCTGCGCTATGCACCCGAATTATTCTGTGGAGGATTTAGAACCCGGCATGCTTTTGTTAGCCGAACCCTTCTTAGAGGACCCGTCGTTTCATCGGTCGGTCATTTTGCTGTGCGAGCACACAACGGCGCATTCTTTTGGCTTAGTGTTGAATAATAAGCAGGAAATTGTATTTGATTCCTTCGTAGACGAGAAGGTGCTGGAGGATGTCCCTTTGTATTCTGGCGGGCCGGTTGATCCTACGATTATGCAGTTTGTGCACCGTAGGCCGGATTTAATTCCGGATGGGGTGCTGATAGGACCCGGGATTTATTGGTCTGGGAGCTTCGAGGTCGCGATTGATAAGGTCGTGGCGGGGGAGATTGGTTTTGATGAAATCAAGTTTTTTATTGGCTATTCTGGTTGGGGAGCGGGGCAATTAGAGCGCGAGGTGCGTTCGAATGCCTGGATTTTGCATCCGGGAAATGATAAATTGGTTTTTGATGAATCCCACGAGTCGTTGTGGCGGAAGATTATGTATGCCAAAGGCGGGGATTTCAGAGTTCTCTCCACTTATCCAGACGATCCGAATTTAAACTAGGATATTCTTGCCCAGTTCGTGGTGTCTTTGCGCTGAGAGCGAACTTGTTCGCGGATCATTTGATAGCCTGGCTTTTCGAGGTTAGGATCTTCTTCCAAGATTCTTTGTGCTGTTTCTCTAGCTACCTTCAGTATTTCTCCGTCTTTAGATAAGTCAGCGATCATGAGGTCGATGGCGCCACTTTGGCGAGTGCCGGAGATATCTCCTGGTCCACGTAATTGTAAATCGACTTCTGCGATCTCGAAACCATTATTCGTTTTCACCATCGTATCGATGCGCTTCTTCGTATCTGCTGATATTTTATAGCCCGTCATTAAGATGCAATAACTCTGTTCTGCACCCCTACCTACTCGACCCCTTAGCTGGTGTAGTTGGGATAATCCGAACCTCTCCGCACTTTCAATGATCATAATGGAGGCATTCGGTACATTTACCCCTACCTCGATCACCGTGGTGGCAACCATGATTTTGGTTTCGTTTTTCACGAAACGAGCCATTTCGATATCCTTGTCTGCTGGCTTCATCTTTCCGTGCAAGATGCCCAAAGGCACCTCCGGGAACGCTCTTGAAATACTTTCATAGCCATCCATCAGGTCTTTGAAGTCCATTTTCTCGGATTCCTCGATCAAGGGATAAACGATGTAGATTTGGCGGCCTTTGCTTAACTCGTTTTGGATGAAGCCAAAAACCTGCAAGCGGTGGCTATCGTAGCGATGCGTTGTCTGTATAGGCTTGCGGCCCACAGGTAATTCGTTAATTATCGAAATATCTAAATCTCCATAGAGTGTCATCGCTAAAGTCCGGGGAATCGGCGTTGCCGTCATCACCAAAATGTGCGGATGAAATTCCTTATTCTTATCCCAGAGCTTCGCTCTTTGTGCTACACCGAAACGGTGTTGCTCATCTATGATGCACAGACCAAGATTCTTAAACTGGACAGAATCCTCGAATAAAGCGTGTGTACCCACTAAAATTTGTAATTTCCCCGACTGCAAATCCTCATGCAGCCCCACGCGATCCTTCTTCTTCACAGATCCCGTCAGCTTCGCAATCGTCAGGCCCAATAAGTCCGCGAATTTCTTCAAACCTTGGTAATGCTGATCGGCTAAAATCTCTGTAGGCGCCATCAAGCAGGCCTGAGTCCCGTTATCAATCGCCAATAGCATCGAAATAAACGCCACAATCGTCTTTCCAGATCCCACATCTCCCTGCAATAAACGGTTCATCTGTTGTCCCGATCGCATATCTGCGAAAATCTCCCGAATCACCTGCTTCTGCGCATTCGTTAATTCGAAAGGCATGTGCTCTTGGTAGAACTTGGTTAAAAGGGCGGCGGAAGAAAAAACTTGACCTGGGAAAGCCACTTTGCGAATCAAGTTCTGCTTAATCAGACGAAGCTGATTATAGAAAAGTTCTTCGAATTTGAGTCGTCGTCTAGCTTGGTGTAGCCAGTTTTCGCTTTGGGGCAAATGAATATGGTACAGCGCCTCTTGCTTCGAGATCAGTTTAAACTGCGTAGTAACCTCCGCGGGAAGGGTCTCTCGAATGTAAGGAAATGCGATTTCTAATAGGTTTTTCTGCAGCGTTGCGATGGCCTTGCTGTCGATGTATTTCTTCCTCAGTTTCTCGGTCAAGGGATAGACTGGTTGGAAATATTTTCCTGTTGCTTGCTCGCCTTTATAGACTTCCATTTCTGGATGTGTCATCTGCAGCTGTCCATTGAAGCTGGTGGGTTTGCCATAAAAGAGGTAGTCGACTCCGGTGTTTAAGGACTTTTCGAGCCATTTGACCCCCTGAAACCAAACGATTTCAATGCAGCCCGTGGCATCGCAAACTTGTGCGACGATGCGCTGACGGTGTCCTGCGCCTATTTTTTCTTTGAAACGTATCCTGCCGATGAATTGTGCATGGTCCATGTCGTCTGTGATCGAGGCGATGGGATGAACCAGGGTTCTGTCTTCGTAGCGGAAGGGAAAGTATTGAATTAAGTCGCCGTAAGTAAACATCCCGAGTTCCGTCTGCAATAGCGTCAGCTTCGCGGGGGTCATCCCACGGAGTTTGGCTAAATCAGTATCGAAAAAAGCTACGAGCGACATAGACGAAAAATTTTGTGAATTTAGGTATATTTACAAAACGATTGCGAAAATAACCCCAAACATGAAGAGTTTTTTAGACCAAGAATTTGAATCCGATGGCTTTGTGCTGAGCAATGTCGAGGATTTATTGAATTGGGCGAGGGCTAGCTCGCTTTGGCCAATGAGTTTTGGTTTAGCGTGTTGCGCGATCGAAATGATGCAGGCTTTTGCTTCAGGGTATGATTTAGATCGTTTTGGGGTGTTTCCTCGGCCTTCACCGCGTCAATCCGACGTGATGATTGTGGCCGGAACCGTGACCTTTAAGATGGCGGATCGCATCCGTCGCCTTTATGAGCAAATGCCAGAACCCCGTTACGTGATTTCAATGGGTTCTTGTGCTAATTGCGGGGGTCCTTATTGGGAGCACGGTTACCATGTGGTGAAAGGAGTCGATCGCATTATTCCCGTGGACGTGTATGTTCCAGGTTGTCCACCGCGTCCAGAGGCCCTTTTAGGTGGCATTATAAAATTACAAGAGAAGATTAATCAGGAAAGTCTAGTTGCGCCTAAACGCATTCTAGCAGCCATAAATAAATAAGATGGATGTAGCATCGATCAAAGATTTAGTTCAAACGCAATTCCAATTCGAAGCCGAATGGGAAGAGGAGATGGGGCGTTTGACCTTGCCGGCTGAGCATATTTTGCCGGTTTGTGAATTTCTTTGGAAGAATCCGTCCACCTATTTTGATTCCCTTTCTTGCCTGACGGCTATCGATCAGGGTCCAGAAGCGGGCAAAATGGAAGTCATTTATACCCTTTATTCTATTCCAAATCACGTGACTTTGCATTTGCGCGTGATGTTAGATCGAGAAAAGCCATCGGTTTCCTCTGTATCATCTGTCTGGAGAACAGCGGATTGGCATGAGCGCGAGGCTTTTGATTTTTATGGAATTCAATTTGAAGGGCATCCCGATTTGCGCAGAATATTGCTTCCAGAAGACTGGGAGGGACATCCATTACGCAAGGATTACGTGGAGCAAACGAAATACCACGGTATACAAGTGAAATCTTAATGAAAATAGCCGGATTTACTTTTATTCGAAATGCGGTGAAGAACGATTATGCGATCGTGGAAGCCATCACGTCCATATTACCCATCTGCGACGAATTCGTAGTGGCGGTAGGGGCGTCGGAAGATGAGACTTTGGCCTTAATTCAAGGCATTCCCTCAGATAAAATCAAGATTGTGGAGACGGTTTGGGATGATACGAAACGCGAAGGTGGCGCCACTTTTGCCCTAGAAACGGACAAGGCGCTTCAAGCTATCTCAAAAGACATCGACTGGGCCTTCTATATTCAAGGGGATGAATGCGTGCACGAGGATGATTTGCCTATCGTCAAGTCTGCGATGGAGGCGAATTTAAGCGATGAAAACGTCGAAGGATTGCTTTTTCATTACCGACATTTCTATGGATCTTATCAGCATGTGGCCATTTCGAGACGCTGGTATCGAAGAGAAATTCGGGTGGTAAAAATGCACCCAGGTGTTCATTCCTATAAGGATGCCCAAGGCTTCAGAAAGGACGGCAACAAGATGAAAGTGAAGCTGATTCCAGCTTATATCAACCATTATGGCTGGGTAAAACCACCCGAAGGCCTGAACAATAAAGTGCGTAATTTCACGCAATTCTACCACGACGATGCTTGGTTAGCCGAAAACGTGCCCGCAGATTACCAGTTTGATTATGGTAACGCGGAACGGCTTTTCCGTTTTGAGGGAACACATCCAGCCGTGATGGCGGATCGCGTGGCCCGCTCGAACTGGCCTTTCTATTTCGATCCAGTTGAACTAGAGAAAAAAATGAGCCTGCGTCGTAAAATCTTACAGAAAATTGAGGACCTCACCGGATACCGCGTAGGGGAATATAAAAATTACCGCCTACTGTAATGGAAGAGTCGATTCAATTTTTCCCTGCTCCGAAGGCGCCTGAAAAGCCCTATTTCTCCATCCTCATTCCGAGTTGGAACAACCTGGCTTACCTGCAATTATGCATAGCAGCTATTAGAAAACATTCCACCACTTCGTATGAAATCATTCTACATCTGAACGAAGCGAAGGATGGTTCGAAAGAATGGGTGGAATCACAGGAAGATATTGCTTTTTCTTACAGCCCTATTAATGTGGGCGTTTGCTATGCGATGAACGCGATGGTGAAGCTAGCACGCGCGGATTACTTCTTGTATTTGAATGATGATATGTACGTGTTGCCTAATTGGGACGGGTTTTTACAGGAAGAAATTCAACGCATCGGACATACGGAATTCTTTTTATCCGCCACAGCCATCGAGCCTAAAGCCCAAAGCGCTTGTTCGATACAGGCTGATTTCGGCCGGTCGATTGCCACTTTCGAAGAGGCGAGATTACTAGAAACCTACGAATCTTTGCCTTTCCAGGATTGGCAAGGAGCGACATGGCCACCTAATGTGGTGCACCGTTCTTTGTGGGATAAAGTGGGAGGGTATTCGAATGAATTCACCCCGGGGATGTATTCTGATCCTGATTTTTCGATGAAATGCTGGCAGGCGGGAGTTCGTTTGTTCAAGGGGATTTCACGGAGTAGAGTGTATCATTTTGGGTCCATTTCGGTGAAACGCGTGAAGCAGAACAAAGGCTATTACCAGTTTATCCGCAAATGGGGGATGACTTCGTCCACCTTGTCGAAATACTATTTAAGAAGAGGTGACCGCTTCGATGGTCCGGTAGAACAACGTCCGATTCCGGTGACGGTTCAGTTGAAAAATCTGTATTACCGCCTGAGTCTTCCGTTTAGAAAATAGAGAAGAGGAGTTTGAAACTGTAGAGGAAGCTGCTCAATTCGGATTTTCCCTTGTAGGATAGCATTGCTCGGTGGTGTTTTGCGACGCAAAGGAATCTTCTGACACGTGCTGCCAGGCTTTTGGAAGCAAAATCCTGAGCTAATTCCTGCAAAATTTTGCGTTCCGCACCGTTAGGACAACGTTCCGCGAGTAAATTGAGCCTTTTTACAATCCGCGCATTTCGCTCCTCCCGCGTGGTATAATTTTTCTTTCCCTTACTTAAATCAGCCCCCATCGTGTTTGAACTGTGTTGGCGGTAATTCACTAAAGTTGCAGGGAAATAGGAAACTCCGTAGAGGGCAGCCGCGGCAAAACCTAAAATATAATCGTGTCCGACATAATCGGGGAAAGGCAAGGCGATGTCGATGATTTCGCGCTTGAAAAGCATAGCGTGCCCCATGGCTTTGGTCCCAAAAACATAGTGCAACGCAGTCGGATAATCACCTAACTGATTTCGATCGGAAAATTTTCCGGTAACAGTGCCTTCTGAATTTGTTAACGCAGAATCCGCATAGATCATTGAATTATGACCGATAGCAGCGGCCAGCAAACTGATTTTATTCGGCATCCAAACGTCGTCCTGATCCGATAAAGCGATTAATTCCCCCTTAGCCTCCCGAATACCTCGCTCGAAAGTGGCTAAAAGTCCTTGATTTACTGGATTTGTGACCAAGCGAATGCGCTCGTCTTGCGAGGCGTACTGTTGCAGAATCGCCTGACTCCCGTCTGATGAAGCGTCGTCCACAAAAATAAATTCCAATGACGGATAGCTCTGCGCGAGCAAACTGTCTACCTGTTCCCGGAGGTATTTCTCCCCGTTATAGGTGGCCATCACAATGGAAATTAAGGGTGACATTCGGAGTTGTTTCTGAAAATTGTCGTAATTTGACCAAAATTTTGATAAAAAGCCGCATTGAAAACATATTTTCGCTTATTAAGCTATGCCGTTTCGATCCGTAAGTATGTGTTTCCATACTTCGGGTTTTCCTTGCTAGCGAGTTTGTTTGGCATCTTAAATTTTACATTGCTGATCCCTTTATTGAACGTTTTGTTCAATCAATCAGCTCCGGAAAACATTCAGATTTACCGCGTTTTACCCGCTTTTTCACTAACGCCATCTTATTTCTCCTTCTTGTTTAATCACTATTTCTACGGTGCGCTGGAGGATTTTGGACGAATAGGAGCGCTGAAATATGCCTGTGGGGCCATCATGGTTTCTGTAATCTTGTCGAATTTCTTCCGTTATTTTTCCCAAAGAGTCTTAAAAACCGTCGAAGCCGATACCATCGCCTCTTTACGCCAAGCCGTTTTTGAGCGGGCCATTCGCCTTGACCTAAGCTATTTCACGGAGCAGAAAAAAGGGAACCTGATGTCGCGTTTAACCACGGACGTGCAGGAGGTAGAAAACAGTATTGGTCGCGCATTCACGGCCACTTTTAAAGAGATATTTACACTGATTTTATTCTTCGTTTTCCTAGCAAGTATGTCGGTGAAATTAACGTTGTTTTCGTTAATTATTTTACCTCTTTCAGGTTCTGTCATTGCGACGATTACGCGTCGATTACGTCGAGCAGCAGGCGAAGTGCAACAGCATTTGAGTGGAATTATCAGTTTGTTGGATGAAACCTTCGGAGCCATGCGCGTGGTGAAGGCTTTCAGAGCAGAAAAGATGATGGATGCGCGTTTCCAAGCAGGTAACGATCGCTACCGGAATTCATTACTGAAGATGGTCTTTCGCCAAGAATTAACGTCACCTACCTCCGAAAGTTTAGGGGTTTTAGTGGTGACTGGAATCTTATTGTATGGGGGTAGTTTAGTCATCAATGGCGAAGGTGAACTGAGTGCATCGACGTTTATCGCCTTTATTGCGACTTTTTCACAGGTAATGCGACCAGCAAAAGCAATTGCGGATGCTTTTAGTGGGATTCAGCGTGGGGTGGCATCGGCGGACAGAATTATTGAAATACTCGATACGGAATCTGAAATCGTAGCCGAGGAGCCGATCCAGCAGGTGAAGGAATTTAAAGATAAAATCAGTTTCGAGGCGGTTGGATTTGAATATGTGAAAGGGCGTTCAGTTTTAAAAGAAGTGAGTTTCGATATTCCCAAAGGAAAAACGATTGCTCTCGTAGGTGCTTCCGGTGGCGGTAAATCGACTTTGGCGGATCTTTTGCCACGTTTCTACGACCCATCGAATGGGAAAATTACACTCGATGGCATTCCGTTGAAAAACATTCCTTTGGATGATTTAAGAGGCTTAATGGGCATCGTGACCCAGGAATCTGTCTTATTTAACGATACCATTTTTAATAACATCGCTTTTGGGACAGAAGCTAGCTTAGCAGAGGTGGAGGCCGCGGCAAAAATTGCGAATGCCCATGATTTTATTTCGGCGAATCCGGAAGGATACGAGACTGTTATAGGGGATCGAGGTTCGAAATTATCAGGAGGCCAAAGACAACGCATCTCCATCGCCCGCGCCGTTCTCAAAAATCCACCAATCTTAATTCTTGACGAAGCGACCAGTGCGTTAGATAATGAATCAGAGAAACTCGTGCAGGAGGCACTGAGTCATTTGATGGAAAACCGAACAGTGCTCGTTATCGCCCATCGCCTGTCTACGATTCAGCATGCCGACCAGATTTTAGTGGTACAGCAAGGTGAAATCATCGAACGCGGCACCCACGAGGAGTTGATGAAGATCGAGAAAGGGGCCTATGCGGTTTTGGCACAAGGTATTACAGCCTAATTTTTACACATTTTATTAGCTTATCCGTTCGCAAAAAAGTAATTTTGCAAGCGATTTTATATACAAATATTCGTTTCTAACTACCATGTCACAAGCACAATTAGCCCAAAGAATTCAAGCATTAGAAGAATCATCTACGTTAGGGATGACGAAAAAAGCGCGCGAATTAGCAGCCCAAGGTCACAAAGTAATCAGTCTTTCTGTAGGAGAGCCAGATTTTAAAACACCTGCTCACATCTGTGAGGCGGCGAAAAAGGCGATTGATGATGGTTTCCACGGGTATTCACCAGTAGCTGGTTATCCTGACTTGCGCATGGCGATTGCGAATAAATTAAAGCGTGATAATAACTTAGAGTGGGGTTCTGAAAACATCGTAGTAAGCACGGGTGCGAAACATTCGTTAGCAAACGCGATTGCAGCCTTAATTAACCCAGGTGACGAAGTAATCATCTTCTCTCCTTACTGGGTTTCTTACTCTGAGATGGTGAAATTAGCGGAAGGTACTTCGGTCATCGTTCAAGGTGCTTTTGATAATAATTTCAAAGTAACTCCTGAGCAATTCGAAGCAGCGATTACGCCCAAAACGAAGATGGTGATGTTCGCATCTCCTAACAACCCGACAGGATCGGTTTATACAGAATCAGAATTACGTGATATCGCGAACGTGGTAGCGCGTCATGAAAATATTTATGTCTTAGCGGACGAAATCTACGAGTACATCAACTTTACGCAAGGTGGTCACTTCTCGATCGGTTCTATTCCAGAAATCAAGGAGCGCGTTATCACGGTAAACGGGGTAGCGAAAGGCCATGCGATGACGGGTTGGAGAATCGGATTTATCGCTGCAGCGAAATGGATTGCAGACGGTATCGAAAAATTACAAGGCCAAGTAACGTCAGGTACGAACTCTATCGCTCAAAAAGCGGCAGTAGCGGCCTTCAACGGTAGCTTAGATCACGCCTACGAAATGAAAGCGGCTTACGATCGCCGTCGTAAATTAGTGGTAGAAAAATTACGCGAGATCCCAGGTTTCAAAGTAAATATGCCAGATGGTGCATTCTATGCATTCCCTGATATTTCGTATTATTTCGGAAAGACGGATGGCACAACGGTGATTAAAGACTCAGATGATTTCTGTTCTTGGTTATTAGCGGATGCTTTTGTGGCTACGGTAGCTGGTTCAGGTTTCGGCGCACCGGATTGTATGCGTATTTCTACGGCTGCTGCAGATGAGCAATTAGTAGAATCTTGCGATCGCATTAAAGCGGCGGTTGCGAAATTAAAATAACATGGGAATCGCGTCCATACTTATCTTCCTTGCCGGCTATTTAGCCATCGCTTTTGAGCATCCATTGAAGATTAACAAGACCGCCTCGGCTTTAGTTACAGGTGTTCTAGTGTGGACCATGTATGCGATTTCAACGGGTTCAACCACAGAATTAGGCCATCACTTAGCCTCGACTTCGGAGATTTTATTCTTCTTGTTAGGTGCGATGACGCTAGTGGAATTAGTGGATGCGCACCAGGGTTTTTACTTCGTTTCTCGATTGATTAAAACAGATAAGGTGATTAAACTACTTTGGATAGTGGGTTTGATCACCTTTTTTATGTCTGCCGTTCTAGATAATTTGACCACCGCCATCGTGATGGTCACCTTGTTGAGGAAGTTGATTAGCCACAAAGAAACCCGTAGATATTTCGTTGGAATTGTAGTTATCGCAGCGAACTCAGGCGGCGCCTGGTCGCCCATTGGCGATGTGACGACGACGATGTTGTGGATCGGTGGCCAAATATCAGCCACAGGCATTGTTCAAAGTTTATTTTTACCCTCTTTACTTTCATTGTTTGTGCCATTAGCGATGGCCTCTTATGTCTTGAAAAATCAGGCGATAGGAAAATCGGAGGCCACAGTGCAATTAACACCTCTGGAGCAAAGAGATGGTAAAATTATGCTTTTTGCGGGTGCAGGCTCTTTATTAGGAGTTCCTGTATTCAAAACGTTAACGCATTTGCCTCCCTATATGGGCATCTTATTAGCCTTGGGTTTAGTTTGGATACTTTCTGAAATTTTACACTCGGAGAAAGACGAGGAGGCGAAGAAACATTTGAGTGTGGGTTATGCGTTGACTAAAATAGATACGTCGAGTATCCTCTTCTTTTTAGGCATCTTGTTAGCGATCGGCGGACTGGAATCCTTTGGTTATTTGCATGCGCTTTCGGATCAATTAGCCACTACTTTTGGGAATCAAAACTTGATTGTAACCATCATCGGATTAGCTTCTTCTGTAGTGGATAACGTGCCTTTAGTGGCTGCGACGATGGGGATGTATTCCTTGACTGATTTCCCGATGGACCACGAGATGTGGGAATACCTAGCTTTCTGTGCGGGTACAGGTGGAAGTATCCTCATTATAGGATCTGCGGCGGGTGTAGCTGTTATGGGAATGGAGAAAATCGAATTTGGCTGGTACCTAAAGAAAATCGGTTTTCTGGCCTTATTAGGTTACTTCGCAGGAGCAGGCTTGTATCTTCTATTACACTAAAATCCAATCGACATACTGGCGCCATAATAAGCGGGAGCCACCTGAGGAGTAATGGTAAAGCGATTCAGCTTTTGCCATTGATGGCGCACTTTCGGATATAAAATATAGGCTAGTTCTGCCGAAGCAATGCCTATCGCAGACCCCATCAAGACATCTGTTACCCAATGTTTATTGTTCGCAATGCGTAATGCACCAGTAGCTGTGGCCAAGGTATAACCGGCGATCACAAATTCTGGATGCGTGTCTCGGTATTCATGCGCTAAAACGGTAGCTCCGAAAAAAGCAGTGGCCGTATGACCCGAAGAAAAAGTTTTTTCCGTCCCGTCTGGTCTAGCTTCCGTGATTGCGGCTTTCAGGCCATGTGTTGCCGCCACATAAATGCCTGTACCTAAAAGGAAGACACCCGCTTGATCGAAGGCTTTCTCTTCATTTTGGTATTCAAAGATATTTAGACCCACATACATCGCTGCAGGACCATATTGAATATAATCGTCCAAAGGGGTCACATGACCCGCTGCCACAATTTTCGTCTGTATTTTTTTAGCAAATGGATTGTACGTAATGCCACTCGCAATGCCGAGAGCTAAAGGAGTTTTCCACTTTTTAAAAGAGGGTTTTTCTGCCTGAACCGCGAGCGAAAACAAACAAAGTAGGGCGATTAATCTCATTATTTTTCGGCTAAAAGGCTTTGGATGGTATGTTCAAAATCGGCGATCCAGTCGGCGTAATATTTTCCAGTACCAGGTCCAGAGAATCCGGTGTGAATTTCACGTACGATACCTTTTTTGTCGATGATGAATGTGGTGGGATAACCGTTCATTTGGCTTAACATAGGGAGCACCTGCGCAATGGTTTTTTCGTCGGGTGTTCCAGCGAATAGGAGGGGATAGGTGATGCCGATTTTCTTTTGGAAATTATCCATCTTAGGCCCTGAAATCTTGATGTCAGGCGAGTATTCGAAGGCCAAGCCTAAAACCTCCACTCCTTTGCTTTGGTATTTTTTATAAAACGGCGCTAAATAACGGGATTCATCCAAGCAGTTCGGGCACCAAGATCCCATCAATTCAATAACGACTACCTTGTTCTTAAAGCGTTCATCTTTCAGGCTAATTTGTTCACCTTTCGTTGTCGGAAGTTGGAAATCAATGCGATCGAATCCTGGTTTCAAGAAAGTTAATTTCTTTAGGTCAGGAAGTGCAGCGTTCGGATCTAATTTTGCTTCTACCGTTCTCACCCCACTTAAACCGGAAGTAAATCGACCCTGTAAAGAAGAACCACTCACTTTCGCTTTCAATAAGTACAAGCCACTCCCATCGAAATAGCTCAGTAAAAGACTGTCTCCACTCACGTTTCCTTGTAAGAAGCGATAATCCCCAGACGTGCGTAAGAAAGTACCCGTTACGGCCGATCCTTTTTGTTCGAATACACCCACGCCAGGGCTGTGATTTGTGGCATCACTGAAGAAGTCCGCCATCCATTTACCACTTATGTTAACGGTGGCCGGCTGTAGATTTTGGAATCGATCAGATGAGCCTGCTAACGCAGAAATCGGAAGTCTGAAGGCCGTTTTTCCGTTTCTTTTTTTGACATAATAGCCCTTCATTTCGGTGCTTTTTGTCACTGCAAAAACGACTTCAGAATCATATAAATCGAGGGGTAATACGAGAGAATCGGCTCTGAAAAAGGAATTTCCTAAGGAGAATTTTTCTGCGCCATTCACTAATTTGATATCTAATTCGCTAGCGTTACTCGTCGAATTGACTTCGAAATTGAAAGGTAATGCACCGCCATGCGTGCTAATTTCAGCTCTCCAAGTCCCCGAAACCGGAGTCTGTGCGAAACTAAATAGGGGGGCAAATAAGAGGGCAAATAGGATCTTTTTCATGTGTAAAATGAGACGGCGTTTAAGCAAAGATACGCGTTCGAAACTTGTCACAAAAAAATCCACTACAAATTCACAATTTGATGGCATAGCCGGGGGATAATTTGTATTTTTGTTTTCATCCAAAATTATGCCAGAAAACACCTATCATACCTCCGTCATGTTGCACGAATGCATCAATGGTTTACGCATTGATCCTGCGGGAACCTATGTCGATGTAACCTTTGGTGGAGGGGGGCATTCGAAGGCTATTTTAGCCAAGCTCGGTCCTGAGGGCAGGTTGTTTTCTTTTGATCAAGATCCCGATGCCTGGGAACAGGCAGAGAAGATTGAAGATGAGCGTTTGACGCTTATAACGGCTAATTTCCGCTATTTAGAGAAGTATTTACGTTTGCATCGGGTGAAGCAAGTGGATGGTATTTTAGCTGATTTTGGGGTTTCCTCGTTTCAATTGGATGCACCAGAACGGGGTTTTTCGATTCGTTTCGATGGACCACTGGATATGCGCATGGGGCCTTCTGCCTCGATGACTGCGGCGGAGTTGTTGAATGGCTATTCGGCCACAGAATTGCAACGGATTTTGGGTATGTATGGGGAGGTGAAGAATGCCCGAACTTTGGCCCAAGCTATCATTCAAGCCCGGACGAGAAAACCGCTCGAAACAACGCAAGAATTTAAAGAAATTTTGAATAAATTAGCTCCTAAACACCGGGAGTTTAAATACTTCGCTCAGGTCTTTCAGGCGATTCGAATTGAAGTGAATCAAGAGTTAGCGGTGATCGAAGAATTTTTAGCTCAGGCGCCTTCGGTTTTAAAGCCGGAGGGAAGGCTAGTGGTGATGTCGTTTCATTCGTTAGAGGATCGACTCGTGAAGAATTTTATAAAAGCGGGTAATGTGGAGGGGAAAGAAGACAAGGATTTATTCGGTGTGGTTCACAGACCTCTGGAATCAGTGATCAGAAAACCCATTACCGCTTCAGAAGAAGAATTGAAAATCAATCCGCGCTCGCGAAGTGCGAAATTAAGAATAGCGTCTAAAATTTAACATGGCTACACCGATCGAACCTACGGAAGGAGGACCTAAACGAATCTCATCGCCTAAAAAAGAGGGGATCTTTGATTCGGTTTTCAATATTGACTATTTCACAGGTGGGGAGCTGCCGGTGATGTGGGTGAAGCGAATTGCCTTTGTGGCGTTTTTGACCCTCATCAATATTTACTATTCGATGTTAGCGGATGGGAAATTGCACCAGATCCAAAAGGAGAAAAGTGCTTTAGAAGAAGATCGAGCTGATTATACAACCCAAAAAGCGGAGTATATGAAAGTGAGTAAGCAAAGCAATTTAGAGGAAACCTTGAAGCGCTACCAAATAGGCGTTAGCACGATTCCTCCTACTAAAATCATCATTCAAGTCAATAAAGAAAAATAATGGCGAAGGAGAAAAGACCTAATATTCGGGGCTTAATTACAAGACGTTTCTATACGTTTTTCATTATCATTTTGGCCGTTTTCTTGTACTTGCTTTTTAGCCTTTACAAGGTGGTTGTATTGAAAGGACCTAAATTCCGTTCAGAGGCGATGGCTACTTACGTGAAGAAGCGCAAGATCGAGGCGACTCGGGGAAATATTTATTCCGATGATGGAAGTTTATTGTCTACTACTTTGCCAAAATACCGCTTAGGCATGGACCCTTCCGTACTTACCGGGAATGCGAAGGCCGACGAATTTTACAAGCAACATATCGATGGATTAGCAGCGGCTTTATCGAACTTCTTCAAGGATCGTACGGCGGAGGAATACAAAGAGAAAATTTCGGCGGCTAGAAAAAGTGGACGCACGTATTTGTTGTTGAACAACCGTTTATTGGACTTCCAAGAGAAAAAGAAAGTATTAAGCTTCCCTTTGTTCAAAGAGGCAAAGAATTCGAATAAGTCCGGGGTTGTTTTCGATAAGATTAATGTGCGCTATGCGCCTTTCGGCCAAATGGCCTACCGTACCGTGGGTTATTTAAAGGACTTGCGTGATAAAGGACGCGTGGGGATTGAGAATAGTTTCGATAAGGAATTGCGGGGAGAGTTTGGGGAAGGGATGTTCGAGAAGATGGACAATAATACCTGGCGTCCAGAACCGGGGGATGAGCCTAAATTACCGGTGGCTGGGGTTGACCTACATTCGACCATCGATATTAACATCCAAGAGATCGTGGAAACGGCCCTTTTGAACGGGATGAAAATATTCAAAGGAAATTATGCCGTGGCTATTGTGATGGAGACATCAACGGGTAAGATTAAAGCCTTGTCTAATATCGCGGCGAATCCATTATCCCCAACAGGCTATTCGGAGACCTATAATTATGCCTTGTTAGAAGCCCGTGACCCGGGTTCTGTATTTAAGTTGCCTTCCATCATGGCGGTATTAGAGGAAAAGAATTATCCGTTGACGAAGATGGTGAATACGGGAGACGGAAAGTTTCGTCTGTACAATGGTGTGATGTCTGATTCTCACCCTTTAGGCACTATTTCGCTGGAACAAGTCATAGAAAGTTCTTCGAACGTAGGGACAATGAAATTGGTTCAGGAGGCTTTTGGGACTACAAATAATGAGAAGTTTTATAATTACTTGAAGAAATACCATCTGATCGAGTCCCTTGATTTTCAATTAAAGCCGAGCAGAAAACCCGTTTTCCCGGTGCCGGCGAAATGGGATGGATTGCAGCTTTTGTGGTCGTCTGTAGGCTATTCGACGCAGTATACGCCTTTGCAGATTTTAGCATTCTACAATGCTGTAGCAAATAATGGCTATTGGATTCAACCGCTGATCGTGAGTAAAGCCACACGTGGCGATGAGGTCGTGATTGATTATACGACTACCCAAGTTCGGGATTCGAAACCTTTGTGTTCTCCAGAAACCCTACAAAAACTGAAAATCATGTTAGAGGGGGTAGTGACGAAAGGTACAGCTAATAATATCAAAGGTTCTGTTTACGGTATCGCAGGGAAAACAGGTACCGCTCAACGTACGGTAACGGGAGCGAAAGGCTACCGGAAAGGAAATTACTACACGACTTTTGCGGGATATTTCCCCGTGAAGAACCCTAAATACACGATGATTGTGGCGGTGGATGAGCCGAAGGGTAGTGCGGAAGGAACTTATGCCCGTCAGGTAACGGCGCCTGTATTCAAGGAAATTGCGGATCGTATTTATTTACGCGATATGAAGTTACAGCAGACATTAAGAGGTTATTTGCCGGATTCTTTGAACAAAAATAAACTTGCGCATACCCTGCATCCAGCGGATCAAAACATCCTATTCTCTCGTTTGGGATTGCCTAAGGTTGAAGAGAATGGACAATGGGTGAACTTTAATTTAGAAAAGAAGACGGTAAAAAATCAGGCCATTACGATGACGCCTAAAACGGTGCCTAACGTTGTGGGGATGAATTTAAGGGACGCCTTATTTGCCTTGGAAAACAAGGGGCTGAAAGTGCGTGCGAATGGATTTGGGACGGTGAAGAATCAGTCGATTCCTGCGGGTTCCCCAGCCGCTAAAAACAGATTAGTCTACATTCAATTGCAATAAAATGGCACAAATTTCCTTATTCCCCGAAGTTGAAATCGCAAGTTTGTGCTTTGATTCACGCAAGGCTATTTCTGGTTCTGTGTTTTTTGCCATTCCCGGCACCCAGGTAGACGGACATTCGTTTTTGACTCAGGTATACGAGCAGGGATGCAAGCTTTGGGTGGTTGAAAAACAGCCTGCGGAGGTCCCTTCCGACGTTCAATGTGTTCAAGTGGAGGATTCGAATGCGGCTTTAGCGGAGGCTGCTGCTGAATTTTATGATCACCCGTCTAAGAAGTTGAAGCTGGTAGGTATTACAGGGACGAATGGAAAGACGACGACCGTTACTTTGCTTTTTGAATTATTCAAACGCCTGGGTCACCGTTGTGGTTTGATTTCGACGGTCGTGAATAAGATTGAGGATAAAATTATTCCTTCTACCCATACGACGCCAGATGCCCTTAGCCTGAATGCTTTGTTAGCCGATATGGTGACAGCAGGATGTAGCCATGCTTTTATGGAGGTGAGTTCGCATGCGGTGGTGCAAAAACGCATTCATGCAGTCAAATTTAGCGGGGCTATTTTTTCGAATATTACCCGGGATCACCTCGATTTCCACGAGACATTTGACGAATACATTAAGGCAAAAAAAGGATTTTTCGACGCCCTGCCCGCCACGGCTTTCGCTCTAACGAATGTGGATGACAAGCGAGGAATGGTGATGTTGCAGAATACAGCGGCGAAGAAATACGGTTTTGGTTTATTAAATGCGGCTGACTTTAAAGCTAAAATTATTAGCAATGGTGTAGGTGGCTTGCAATTGGAAATCGATCACCAGCAGGTGCATGCACAATTAATAGGCACCTTTAATGCCTATAATTTGCTAGGTATTTATGGAGCGGCTCTCCTGTTAGGCGAGGAGTCACATGAAGTATTGGTGCAGATTTCTGCTTTAAAAACCGCTCCAGGTCGTTTTGAACAGCTGGCAGGCTCTAACCAAAAAATGGGTATCGTCGATTATGCCCACACGCCTGATGCCTTAGAAAATGTGTTAAAGACGATCCAAACGATTAAGGACAAGTCGCAACGCGTCATAACGGTTGTGGGATGTGGAGGAAACAGGGATGCAGGGAAGAGACCTATTATGGCGGAATTAGCGGCGAAATACAGTGATGCGGTGGTGTTAACCTCTGATAATCCCCGCAAAGAAGATCCGGAATTGATTTTGGACCAAATGGAAGCCGGCGTTCCGGAGGCTTTAAAATCGAAAGTCCACCGCGTATCTGACAGAAAAGAAGGCATTTTTTATGCGGTCAGAGAATTAGCCTTGACTGGAGACATCATTTTAGTTGCGGGCAAAGGCCACGAAAACTACCAAGATATCCAAGGCGTGAAATACGACTTCGATGATAAAATAGTGCTAGGGGAGGCATTTAGCTAAGTTTGATTTCCCCTCGTTTTTTTGCAATTTTAAAAATTAAAACCCTTTTGCATGCTGTATTACCTCTTTGAATACTTAGATAAGACCTTGAATATTCCAGGCGCCGGTGTATTTCAATACATCACTTTCCGTGCTTTTGCTGCGATTATTACGTCTTTGGGAATTGCGGCGATTTGGGGTAAGTCGGTGATTTATCGCCTGCAAAGATTACAAATTGGAGAGGAAATCCGCGATTTAGGTTTAGAGGGCCAAATGGCTAAAAAAGGCACTCCTACCATGGGAGGCTTCATTATTTTATTGTCTCTGTTAATTCCTACGCTGCTTTTTTCTAAAATCACGAATGTCTATATCGTACTTTTGGTTACCTCTGCTATCTGGTTAGGGGCGGTCGGATTTGCGGATGATTACATTAAAGTATTTAAGAAGAACAAGGAAGGTTTATCAGGGAAGTTTAAGGTGATAGGCCAAATCGGTTTAGGCATCATCGTGGGTCTAACGATGTACTTTAACCAACACATTAAAGTGCGCGAATTTGCCACTGATGGCACCTTTGTGGATCACAAATCTTTGTTAACAACGGTTCCTTTTATGAAGGATAACCAGTTCGATTACAACATGTTACTTCCGAGCTTTATCCCGGATGAATACGTTTGGATTGTCTATGTATTGGTGGTGATTTTCATCATTACGGCCGTTTCGAATGGAGCAAATATCACAGACGGTATTGATGGATTAGCGGCAGGAACGTCGGTGATTATCGGTATTGCCTTGGCTATTTTAGCCTATGTTTCGGGTAATAAAGTCATTTCTCAATACTTGAATGTTATGTTCATCCCGAATTCTGGAGAGCTCGCCGTCTTTTGTGCGGCCTTCGTAGGGGCGTGTATCGGATTCCTTTGGTATAACGCATATCCAGCCCAAGTTTTCATGGGAGATACCGGAAGTTTGATGTTAGGTGGAGTTATTGCCACGCTGGCGATTGTAATCCGTAAAGAGATGTTAATTCCTGTTTTGTGCGGGATTTTCTTGATCGAGAATTTATCAGTCATCATTCAGGTGGCCTATTTTAAATATACGAAACGTAAATATGGGGAGGGACGTCGCGTCTTTTTGATGTCGCCACTTCACCACCATTTCCAAAAGAAAAATTACCACGAATCCAAAATCGTTATTCGTTTCTTGATCGTGGGAATCATCTTAGCCGTTTTATCATTAGTCACTTTAAAATTGCGTTAATCGCAAAGCCCACTTTGAGTCAAATTACCTTATTTCCGCGTAGTACTTCCTTTTCTGAAATTATCCCGTTGCCGGCATCTAAGTCGGAAAGTAACCGAGCTTTGGTCATTAATGCCTTAGCGAAGGGCACTTTGGATAATCTTTCAAATTTAGCGGAGGCCCGCGATACCCAAACCATGATACGTTTGTTATCCGAGAATGGGCCGGAAGCGGATGTGTTAGATGCAGGAACGACGATGCGTTTTTTGACTGCTTATTATGCCTTAACGGGTGCCGTAAAGAAGATGAACGGTACGCCGCGCATGTGCGAACGCCCGATTGGAATTTTGGTTGATGCCTTGCGCGCCTTGGGGGCAGATATCACGTATTTAAACAAGGAAGGCTATCCACCTATGCAATTGAACGGTTTTGCCTTTCAAGGAAACCGGGAGATTTCTATTCGGGGGGACGTCAGTTCACAATTTATTTCGGCCATTTTAATGGTGGCCCCCTTATTGCCGGAGGGACTTAAATTACAAATTACAGGAGCACTTGGTTCGAAGCCTTATATCGAGATGACCTTAGCCCAAATGAAGCATTTCGGCATCGAAGCAAAAGCGGATTGGTCCACAGGAACGATTGAAATCCCTAAACAGGACTATCGCTTGCAGCCATTTGCCGTGGAATCAGATTGGTCCGGAGCGAGCTATTGGTATTCGATGGTGGCCTTGTCCCCTTTTGAAGATAGTTCACTAGAATTGCTAGGCTTGAAAGAAGATTCCCTACAGGGGGATTCGGCGATTAAAGCCATCATGGAGCCTTTAGGGGTGAAAAGTACCTACACGGGACGCGGTTATTTACTGACTAAAATTCCAGCACAGGATTCATTGGCCTGGGACTTTACGGATTGTCCTGATTTAGCCCAAACCATCTGTGTTGTCGCTGGAGTTCTGAATATTCCTTTGACCTTGACGGGCTTGGAATCCTTGAAAGTAAAGGAAACGGATCGCGTGCTAGCCTTGCAAAATGAATTGAAGAAATTAGGTGCCACCTTAGTAGAGGTGGAAACGAACCACAAATATGAAGTTCGCGGTGATTTTGCGTCAATCTCACGCATCGAACCTATCGAAACGTACGATGATCACCGGATGGCAATGGCATTTGCGCCAGTGGCCATGCAAAAAGAAATTACGCTATTAGATCCTTCGGTGGTGAATAAAAGCTACCCTAGCTTTTGGAAACATATATCTATCCTATTAAACGCTGAACAATGAAAAAAATTTTAACCTTGGCATTCAGCCTTTTGGCCTTTGCTGGAATGGCCCAAAAAACGATCCTCCACTGTGGATCACTCATCGACGTAAAAACACAGACTGTCTTGAAAAACCGTTCCATTGTGGTGGAAGGAAAGAAGATTGTTTCGGTATCTGAAGGTTTCTTGACTCCGGCGAAAGGAGATGTGGTGATCAATTTGAAAGACCGCACGGTGATGCCGGGATTGATCGACTCACACGTGCATTTAGAGTCGGAAACTAATCCCGGGGCTTATTTGGATCGCTTCGTAAAGAATCCGGGTGATGTGGCTTACCAGGCTTTGGTCTATGCAAAACGTAATTTACTTGCTGGTTTTACTACGGTTCGTGATTTGGGTGGTAGCCACGTAGTTATCAGCTTGCGTAATGCCATCAATAAAGGCCTTGTGGAAGGACCTCGCGTATTTACAGCGGGTGTTTCGATCGGTACGACGGGTGGTCATGCAGACGATTCGAATGGTATCAATGAAACATTTAAAAAGGATTTAGGACCAGAGGATGGAGTGGTGAATGGTATTGCAGATGCGGCGAAAGCGGTTCGTCAGCGGTATAAGGAAGGCTCTGATTTGATTAAAATCACGGCAACTGGTGGTGTTTTAAGTTATGCCAAAGACGGTGCAGGTGCTCAATTCACCGATGAAGAAGTCCGTACCATCGTACAAACAGCGAAAGATTATGGCTTCAAAGTCGCCGCTCACGCTCACGGAAAAGAGGGAATGAAGCGTGCGGTTTTAGGAGGTGTTTCTTCAATCGAACACGGAACATTCATGGATGAAGAGGTGATGGAATTGATGAAAAAGATGGGGACATATTACGTGCCTACGGTCATTGCAGGTCGTTCGGTGGCAGACTCTTCGAAGATACCGAACTATTATCCGGAGATGGTAGCGAAGAAAGCGGCAGCGATTGGACCCATCATTCAAGGAACTTTTGGTAAAGCTTATAAGTCAGGCGTGAAGATTGCCTTCGGAACAGATGCTGGGGTTTTTGGCCACGGAAAGAATGGCTATGAATTTATCTTGATGAATGAGGCGGGTATGCCGGTACTAGAGGCGATTAAATCGGCTACTGTTAGTGCAGCAGATTTATTAGGCCAAAGCGATTTAATCGGATCCATCGAGGCGGGAAAAGCGGCAGACATTATCGCTGTACCAGGAGATCCAGTAGCAGACGTGAAACTAATGACGAAGGTAAACTTCGTGATGAAAGACGGAAAGGTCTACAAGAACTAGAAACGACCATAAACAAAAAGGGTCGGCTCGCATCTGCAAGCCGACCCTTTTTTATGTCTGTTAGATTCTAGCGTAAAGCTGGAACTTGTTTTTTCAATAGTTCAAATCCTCCAAAGAATAATCCAGAGAATAAGAATTGACTAGCTAATGTATTCTTTAGGAAGGGAATACCAGCGGCGTAGCAACTCATCAAACCCGCAAGGTCTTTCGTGTAAGCGATATCAGATCCTACCCAAACCGCGAAGTTTGAAACTAAGAAGAAAGCCATTGCTGATGCTAAGTTAGTGCCGATGAAACGAGAGGGACTTGCTGTGGTGTTTTGGCCTAACAAAGAGATCAGAGCAAATAATCCCATGTGAACCGCATCAATTCCGAAGGAGAAACCTGGGAAAAACGAATCATATAAGGTGTTATTTAAGATCAAATTCGATCCCCAAACCGCTAGTAAAGTCCAAGCAACGGCTTGTTTGCGATTTTGTAGATAAGCCCCTACAAAAAGTGCCATAGAGGCCATAGGGGAGAAGTTCGCCCAACCGGGTCCAGCTAAAATCAATAAACGACTCGCGATAGCTAGTAAAATGAACGCGATAATGGTGGTATTTCTTTTTGTCATGTCCTAAATAAGGTATCCTGCAAGAATATTTTTTCTCGAGGTCTAAATAATTTCCAAAGGTAAAACAAAAGCCGTAATTTTACCCATTGAATTCGAATTTATGTCTACATCACTTCCCAAAATCGGATTATTAGGCGGCGGCCAGCTAGGAAGAATGCTCCTACAAGCAGCAATCGACTTAGATTTGCAAATCGCCTGCCTTGATCCAGATCCAGAAGCATCTTGTCACACCTTGACGACCCAGTTTACGCAGGGCTCGTTTCAGGATTTTGATACGGTTTATGCTTTTGGAAAAAAATGTGATTTAGTCAGTATCGAAATTGAGCATGTTAACATCGAAGCGCTTGAACAATTAGAAGCAGAGGGAATTAAGGTCTATCCTCAACCTCATTTGCTTCGCATGATTCAAGACAAGCGCATCCAAAAGACCTTTTTCCAAACCCACGGTTTCCCTACCGCCGATTTCAGATTAATCGAATCTGCAGACGAAATAGTGGCTAACGAGGATTTCTTGCCCGCTTTTAACAAACTGGGTAAAGGAGGATACGATGGGAAAGGGGTACAATACATCGGTTCAGCTGCGGATGCTTCGAAGGGATTTTCAGAACCTGGCCTTTTAGAAAAGGCCATTGATTTCGATAAAGAATTAGCCGTCATTGTGGCTCGCAATCCGCAAGGGGAAATTAAAGCCTTTCCTGCTGTGGAGATGGTATTTCATCCCGTCCAAAACCTAGTTGAGTTTTTAGTTTCACCAGCTGCTATTTCACGCGAGATTGAGCGAGAAGCAGAGCAAATTGCTGTCAGCCTAATTGATAAAATGGGGTTAGTGGGTGTTTTAGCGGTGGAAATGTTTTTAACGAAGGACGGTAAAATCCTGATTAACGAAGTCGCTCCTAGACCGCATAATTCAGGACATCAGACGATTCGAGCGAATGATACGTCACAATATGAGCAGCATTTGAGAGCAATTTCGGGCCTTCCTTTGGGAGATACCTATGCACATAGCTACTCAGGCATGTTGAATTTATTAGGCTCAGAAGGGTTTACAGGGCCTGCGAAATACGAAGGCTTGGATACTATTTTAGGTATGCCTGGCGTTCATCCATTTTTATATGGAAAGAAAATAACGAAACCTTTTCGCAAGATGGGGCACATTACACTCGTAGCTGGCTCCCGTGAAGAGATTGAACAGAAAGCAGAATTAGTTAAACAAAGCATACGCGTTATCGCATAAATTAGATAGCTATGGTAGGAATTATAATGGGTAGCAGCTCAGATTTAGGAGTGATGCAAGAGGCCATTCAGGTTTGCAAGGATTTTGGTGTGGCTTATGAAGTGGACATCGTTTCTGCACACCGTACACCAGTAAAAATGATGACCTACGCGCAACAAGCGAAGTCACGCGGTATTCAGGTAATCATCGCTGGAGCGGGTGGTGCGGCGCATTTACCAGGTATGATTGCTTCGGCGACTATTTTGCCAGTGATTGGCGTTCCGGTGAAATCCTCTAATTCCATCGATGGATGGGATTCCGTTTTATCTATTTTACAAATGCCAAATGGTGTTCCAGTGGCCACTGTAGCCCTGAATGCAGCGAAGAACGCCGGATTATTAGCTGTACAAATGTTAGCGATTTCAGATGCTTCTTTGGCAGAAAAATACACGGCTTACAAAGCGGAATTAGAAGATAAAGTGGCTGAAATGAGCCAAGAAACAAAAGATAAATTCTCAAAATAATGAGCGAAAACGAAGAAAGCAGCAAGTTGCCTGTTATCACTTTGGGCATCCTTTTATTAACTCTAGTGGGTTTAATTGCGGTAGGATTTGAGCATTTTGTGAGTCCAGATAAGGACGAATTAATCAAGGCGGAGAAATTTGTAGAGCCAGAGGAAGAAGTGGTAGCAGAGGCAGCACAAGTGGACATTGATTCGATTGCGGATCCTGCGGATTCTCTAATTGTAACGAAGGATTCCTTGCTAGGGCAATCAGACGAAGAAGCATTAGCCGAGCAGAAGAAAGAGGTTGAGGCGGAAGTGGTTCCTGAAGTAGCCACGCCTGCAGGCAAATCGCATGCTGTAACGGTGGAAAAAGGAGAGACTTTCTCTGCAGTTGCCAGAAAATTTGGTTTAAAGGTAGATCAATTGAAAGCCTTGAATCCAGGGGTGAATCCGGATGGGATTAAAAGTGGGTCTACGAAGTTAAATGTGAAGATTCAAGCGGTGCATACCGTGGGTCCTGGTGATATTTTACGTAAAGTGGCAGAAAAATATGGCGTGACGAAACAAGCCATTATGGAGGCGAATCACAAGAAAGATGACATAACCCTGCGTGGTGAAGTGCTCATCATTCCCTTGAAAAAATGATTTTAATTGGTCTTTTTCAAGTCATCTTATTCTTTCTAAGTCTTGAGGAGCAGCCTGCCAAACAGCGGGTGTGTGAGCCTGTTCGCCTAACATCAATCGATTGGGAGGAATTTAAATGGCTTTACAAGCAGCAGGATTCTACCTTTTCCACCGATTCTATTGCTTCTTATGTCTTTATCCGCGTGAATGCCGATGGTACAAAAGAGACACGCGAGTTTGCTCAATTGCACCAGCCTTGGGAGGATTTATTGTCTGTAGAAATTGACTCTTTCGAGATCAAGCGCGATAGTTTGAAGAAACGAATTAAGTCGCCGTATAAGCTGAGGTACACTTCCACTACTCGAAATAAAAAACAGCAATTATCCTTGCAAAAAAGGGGCTTCTCAAAGGCCTTTATCTCTTTTCATAACTTTGGTTTAGCTGCGGATGGAGCCATCGCCAGAAAAGGCAAGCACTTGCGTCGTGGTGCTATTTATGACCGTTATGGATCGATAGCGAAGGATTTGGGTTTGTTTTGGGGAGGTGACTTTGTAGGTTTTCCAGATCCAGGGCATATTCAGGCCTTCTTGAATAGTGCTAGTCTCATTCAAAAATATCCAGAGGTGGCGTTGGAATATGAGCCCTTTAAGGCGGCATATGAACGGAATTACTTTAAGAAGGTAGATATCGGTCGCGAAGAACTCGTCGAAGACTCCCGAGATTTATTGATTGAATTAAACAAGGTGCGGGAGAATAAACCTTGCGCTTGCTCTCAGGCGATCCCTTTCCCTGCCTCAGCTGCTAATCTAACTTTAAAGCCGTATACCGTTACGATTTTGGCCAATATACAAGAGCAGTATATCTTCATCCAAAAAGGCTCCTACGGGTATTTTTATCCGATGGGACTTTGGAAATTACACTAGAAATTAAAGTTGTAGCCGCGTAAGAATTCGTCTATTTTCAGGCGCTTTTTGCCTTCCATCTGCCACTCTAAAATGTTGATATACCCGTCTCCACAACCCACGCGCAGGAACGTTTTTTTATCCGTATCCCAAACCCCCACCCCAAGATCAGGGATAATTTCTGGGTGAAATTCGACGGCAATCAATTTGCAGTTTTTGCCCTGAAAAACGGTATGTGCGCCTGGAAAAGGATGCATGCCCCTTACTAAATTAACGATGTCCTGTCCATTTCGCGTCCAATAAACTTCTCCCGTGCTTCGATCTAATTTAGGGGCTGATTTTAGTTCAGCTAATTCTTGTTGAGGAGTCGGGTGAATATGGCCAGATTCGATGGCTTTGGCCGTTTTAACGACCAAGGCGCCGCCTTTATTCATTAAGCGTTCATATAATTCACCGGTTGTATCTGTAGCCGAAATGGCTTCTTTTTCTTGGAATAATAAATCACCCGTATCGATTTCGTGTTGCAGGAAGAAGGTCGTAATTCCCGTTTCGGTTTCCCCATTAATGACCGCCCAGTGAATGGGAGCTGCACCTCGGTATTGAGGAAGTAAGGATGCGTGCAAGTTAAACGTACCCATCGGCGGCATATTCCAAACCGCTTCCGGAAGCATTCGGAAGGCTACGATGATTTGTAAGTCAGCTTTGTAAGCGGCTAGTTCTTCTAAAAATGCGGGGTCTTTTAGTTTAACCGGCTGTAAAACAGGTATGCCACAAGAAGAGGCGTACACCTTCACGGGGGAAGATTGAATCTGCTGTCCACGTCCAGCAGGCTTGTCGGGTGCGGTTACAACGGCAACCACCTCCATCTTCGCCTCTACTAAGGCCTGTAAACTAGCTACTGCAAATTCTGGGGTTCCAAAAAATATAATCCGCATCCTTGATCTTGATAGTTTGTGGAATCCGTCTGAATTTTTATTATCTTTGTACCCTACAAAACAACAATTTCGTGCTGTTACAGAAACAAATTACTTAGTTGCGAATCCGAAACAAAACTACAAATAAATTAGGTAGAACGGTCGGAGGCCGTTCTATTTTGTTTTTAAGCACAGAGGTTAAACCCTAAAAAGATTATGGCAAAGTTTCAATATTACACGGCAGAGGCATTAGATAAATTAAAAGCAGAATTACACCATTTGAAGATTACAGGTCGTTCTGATATGGCCAAACAAATCGCGGAGGCTCGTGATAAAGGTGATTTAAGTGAGAATGCAGAGTACGATGCGGCGAAAGATGCACAAGGGCTTTTGGAATTAAAGATCTCTAAACTAGAAGAAATTATTTCCATAGCACGCGTTTTAGATGAATCAACGATCGATTTATCCGTGGTTTCAATCTATTCCATTGTTCAAATTAAAAACACGAAAAACGGAGCTGCCTTCACTTATACCATTGTATCAGAAGAAGAAGCTGATTTGAAAGCTGGAAAGATCTCGGTATCCTCTCCATTTGGCAAAGGATTATTGGGTAAGAAAGTAGGCGATTTAGCCGAAATTACAGCGCCAGCAGGTAAGCTAGAATTTGAGATTATGTCGCTAACTCGTTAGTGACGAGGGCCGTAGATGGCCGATCCCACGCGAACCAAGGTAGCGCCTAGTTCTGCGGCGATCAAATAATCTCCAGACATACCCATGGATAACTCAATCCATTCCACAAGACCGGTCGAAACACCGGTTTTGTTGTTTTTGAGCTTTTGGAAAAAATCAGCTAGACTTTGAAATTCCTGACGAATCTGCTCTTCATCTGCCGTAAAGCTGGCCATCCCCATCAATCCCACGATTCGGATATGTTGTAATTCAGCAAAAGCGGGATCCTCCAATAAGGCTTCTGCTTCCGCAAAATCCAAGCCAAATTTACTCTCCTCCGTCGCAATATAAATTTGCAATAAGCAATCGATCACCCGCTCATGTTTTGCTGCCTGTTTATTGATTTCCTTTAATAAATTCAATGAATCCACGGAATGGATCAGGTGGACAAAAGGAGCAATGTACTTTACTTTATTCGTTTGTAAGTGACCTATTTGATGCCAAAGAATGTCCTTAGGCAACACCGCCTGCTTTTCCACCATCTCCTGCACGCGATTTTCCCCAAATTCCAAGGCCCCCGCCGCATAGGTTTCTTGAAGCTCTTCGATACTTCTCGTCTTTGTTACCACAATAAGTCGAGCGTTGCTGTCGTTTAATTGCTTGTTAATCAAGGAAATTTGTTCTGCGATGGCCATGTTAGGGTAGGCTAAATTTTGTTAGGGCTAAAAAATATTATTAAAATTAATTTATTATTTTTGATTCAAGTCTAAAAGATTAAATAAAGCAGGTTAAATGGAATCGGAGAATACGAGGGGTAACGAAAGTAGTTTGAAGCGTCGCGTGACCCTGTTGACTATAGTGGTTGTTTTATTGCTGGGTTGGATTGCGGCGGATAAACTAGGTCTTTTGGATCGGTTTATGCAACCATCACAAGCCGAATTTGTAGAGAATGCACAGGTAAAACTAGACTCAGTTGCCGAGCAATTGAATTTACGTTTAGTCCAAATTAAAAAATTAGGCGGTAAAGTTAGTGAATTAGAGAAAGCGAAAGCGCAGATTTTGGGAGACCAAAAACACCTAAGCGACATCGATCCAGCTGAATTCCAAAAGAAACTTTCCTATTACCTGCACCTATTAGGACAAAAAGACGCCGAAATCAAAAAGCTTAAAAAGGAAAACGTGGTATTAATTCTTCGCAATGATTCCTTAAGCCGCGAAGCGCAAATATTAAAGGTGGGCTTAGTGAATATCCAAAAAGCCTTAGAGGATTCCAGCAAGACTTTTGGTCTTAAAGAAAGAGAGCTAAGCGAGAAATCCCGTGTTCTAGAAATTCGCAACAAGGAATTATCCGAAAAAGTAAGTGCCGCTGCTGCCTTGCGTGCGGAAGGAGTGAATGTGTATAACATATCCTCTCGAGGTAAAGAGTCTGCTATCAATAATCAAAAGGCGAAAAAAGTGGATAAAATTCGTGTCATGTTCCACTTGCAAGAAAATACTTTGGCGAACAAGGAGATTAAGACGGTTTTCTTGCGGATCATCGAACCTACAGGAACAACGATTTCAGATTATAACCTGGGTTCAGGGACCTTTGATTTCAAAGGACGTGAGTTAACTTTCACAAGCCGCCAGCGTATCTTTTACGAAAACAACCACCAATCGGTGGAATTTATCTATGCAAGACCCAATGGTTTCAAAGCAGGTAAGCACGAAATTGAGCTGTATGCGGAAGGCTATTTGATCGGTTTGGGCACCTTCGAAGTGCGCTGATTCTAAAATTTTGTTGTTAACGCTTTGATTGTGAAGGAATATTCGTACCTTTGCAGTCCAAATTTTTACCAGTTTTTAAACAACAATTTTTTTATGGAATTAAAAAACTATGAGACGGTGTTCATTTTAACTCCCGTTTTGTCTGAACAACAGACAAAGGACACTGTTGAGAAATTCAAGAATCTGTTGGTAGAAAACGGTGCGCAAATCGTTCATGAAGACGCTTGGGGCTTACGTAAGTTAGCTTACCCAATTCAGAACAAGCACACTGGATACTATCAAATTTTCGAATTCGCAGCAGCTCCTACCTTGATTGCTAAATTAGAATTAGAATATAAGCGTGATGAGCGCGTGATTCGTTTCTTGACATTAGCTTTAGATAAGCACGCTATTGCTTACAACGAAAAAAAGAGAAAAGGATTAGTAGGTAGAAAACCAGAAAAAACAGAAGCATAATATGACACTAGTTAACGAACCTGTAGATAAGAACGGAAACCGCAAAAAGTATTGCCGTTTCAAGAAATCTGGTATTCAATACATCGATTTCAAAAACCCAGACTATTTATTGAAATTAGTGAATGAACAAGGTAAAATTTTACCTCGTCGTATCACTGGAACTTCTTTAAAATTCCAACGTCGTGTGGCGCAAGCTGTTAAGCGTGCTCGTCACTTAGCTTTGATGCCTTACGTGGCTGACGGTTTAAAATAGTACCTTATCCAATAAACATTTGATTGTAAACATAAGATGGAAATTATATTAAAAACAGATATTGCTGGATTAGGTTACAAAAACGATATCGTTGCAGTGAAAGCTGGTTACGGTCGTAATTACTTAATTCCACAAGGATTCGCTATCATGGCGACTCCGTCTAACCGCAAGGTTGTAGCGGAAAACATCAAGCAAGCTGCTCACAAAGTGGAGAAAGTTCGTCAAGATGCATTCGATTTAGCTGCAGCTATCGGCGAAATGACATTGACTATTCCTGCGAAGACAGGTGATAGCGGAAAAATCTTTGGTCGTGTGACTAGCCTTCAAATCTCAGAGATGTTGAAAGAAAAAGGCTTCGATATCGATCGTAAGAAAATTTCATTCGATACAGAAGTGAAGACTACCGGCGATTACGCTGCTACGCTTGACTTACACAAAGAAGTAAAACACAAAATTGCTTTCTCTGTGGTTTCAGAATAGTATTTGAAACAAAACGATAAGTAGAAATCGCGCTGAGCAATCGGCGCGATTTTTTTATTTTAAGCGGAGGCTTAAAATAAAAAAATCTAGTCGCTAGTCGCCGCGAAGCGGCGAAGTCGACTACGTCTGAGTCGCCGCGAAGCGGCTTAGTCATCGCTGCGCGATTTAGTCGTCACTTCGTGACTTGGTCGCGACTAAGTCGTTTAGTCTCTAAAAAGCAAAAAAAATCCGGAAAGGAATTTCTTCCCCTCCGGACTTTTTGACTAAGTTGCGAAGCAATGACTAGGTCTCGCAGAGACGACTCTTTGACTAAGTTGCGAAGCAACGACTAAGCGACGCAGTCGCGACTAAGACGAAGTCGACTAAGTCACAAAGTGACGACTTTTCTCCGACTCAGCGCCGTAGTCGCGACTTGAGCCGCCTGCGGCGATTACGCTAACGCTGCCTTCAAATTCGTATCTAAAGCCTCTAAGAACTCTTCTGTGTATAGGTAGTGCTCTCCGTGCTTCACTTTGTTGCCGTGGATACAAACTGCTAAGTCTTTAGTCATCTTACCAGATTCAACTGTAGCCACACACACTTTTTCTAAAGTTTGGCAGAAATTAATCAAAGCCGCATTGTTATCTAATTTACCACGGAACTCTAAACCACGAGTCCATGCGAAGATAGAGGCAATTGGGTTAGTTGATGTAGGTTTTCCAGCTTGGTGATCGCGGTAGTGACGAGTCACTGTTCCGTGAGCAGCTTCCGCTTCCATTACTTTTCCGTCTGGTGTAATTAAAACCGACGTCATTAAACCTAAAGATCCAAAACCTTGAGCAACGGTATCCGATTGAACGTCTCCGTCATAGTTCTTACAAGCCCAAACAAAGTTACCATTCCACTTCAACGCAGAAGCAACCATGTCATCGATCAAACGGTGCTCGTAAACGATACCTGCTGCTTCGAATTGTGCTTTGTAATCTGCTTGGTAAATCTCTTCGAAGATGTCCTTGAAACGGCCATCGTATTTCTTCAAGATCGTGTTCTTCGTTGATAAGTATAAAGGCCATCCTTTGCTCAATGCCATGTTAAAGCAAGAGTGCGCAAAACCTTTGATCGACTCATCTGTATTATACATGGTCATTGCAACGCCATCACCTTTGAAGTTATACACTTCGAAAGTTTGTGCTTCGCCACCATCTTCAGGTGTGAAAGTAACCGTTAATTTGCCTTTTCCTTTTGTTACGAAATCAGTTGCTCTATATTGATCACCAAAAGCGTGACGACCAATCATGATCGGAGCAGTCCAGTTAGGTACTAAACGAGGAACGTTTGCACAAACGATTGGCTCACGGAAAACTGTACCATCTAGGATGTTACGGATCGTTCCGTTAGGTGATTTCCACATTTGCTTCAAATCGAACTCAGCTACACGAGCCTCATCTGGAGTGATGGTAGCACATTTGATACCTACACCGTATTTTTTGATTGCCTCAGCAGCCTCGATTGTTACTTGGTCATTCGTTTCATCGCGGTATTCCACGCCTAAATCGTAGTACTTAATGTCTAGATCTAAATAAGGCAAGATTAATTTATCCTTGATGAATTTCCAGATAATTCGAGTCATTTCGTCGCCGTCTAATTCAACGACTGGGTTGGCAACTTTAATTTTTTCCATTTTTGTTATATCAAAATTTTGATAGGTTGTGTTAATCCTGCAAAGGTAAAGACTAAATCTTTTTTACTCCATTATTTTGGGGTATTTTTGTCAAAATGTCGGATATTTTTTTGGGTAAAAGGGGCATGGAAAGTTCAGCCCGTTTATTTGATTAAAATTTGCCTGAAAAAGCGTAAATTGCAGTCCTTTTTTTAGATACTATGTTTGAGAATTTAAGTTCGAAGTTGACCACTGCCATGCGTACCCTGAAGGGGAACGGCAGAATTACGGATATTAACGTTGCCGCTACGGTGAAGGAAATTCGCCGCGCCTTGATGGATGCGGACGTGAACTATAAGGTGGCGAAAGAGATTACGGATCGGATTAAGGATCAGGCGATGGGCCAAAAAATCCTAATCGCCGTAGAGCCAGGTCAATTATTGATCAAGATTGTTCACGAGGAATTAACCCAATTAATGGGTGGCCAGAAGCAGGACATCAACCTGAAGGGTGATCCATCGGTGGTTTTAATCGCCGGTTTACAGGGTTCTGGTAAGACGACTTTCTCGGGTAAGTTAGCTCAATACATTAAAAAAGGAGGACGTAATGTGCTTTTAGTAGCCTGCGATATTTACCGTCCTGCGGCAATCGACCAATTGAAAGTGTTGGGAGAGCAAGTAGGGGTGGAGGTATACGCGGAGCCTGAAAATAAGAATGCGGTAAGCATCGCGGAGAACGCGCTTTCGTATGCCCGCAAAATGGGTAAGAAAGTGGTAATCGTCGATACAGCGGGTCGTTTAGCCGTGGATGAGGCGATGATGAACGAGATCGCAGCGGTGAAAGAGGCGATAAAGCCGACCGAGATTTTATTCGTAGTGGATTCCATGACGGGTCAGGATGCGGTGAATACAGCTAAGACCTTTAATGATCGCTTGAATTTTGACGGCGTTGTTTTAACGAAATTAGATGGTGATTCCCGCGGTGGTGCGGCCCTTTCGATTCGTCAAATCGTCGACAAACCGATTAAATTCATCTCTACAGGAGAGAAAATGGAGGCCTTGGATCAGTTCTATCCTGATCGTATGGCAAACCGTATCCTGGGAATGGGTGACGTATTGTCTTTAGTAGAGCGTGCGCAGCAAGCTTTCGACGAAGATGAGGCGGCTCGTTTAAATAAGAAGATACGCCAAAACAACTTCACCTTCGAGGACTTCTACGCACAATTGCAGCAAATCAAGAAGATGGGTAACATCAAAGATTTGATGGGCATGGTGCCGGGTATGAGCCAGGCGGTGAAAGATGTAGATATTTCCAATGATTCCTTCAAGCCGATTGAAGCGATCATCAGTTCGATGACTCCGAAGGAACGTCAAAATCCAGATATTTTGAACCCATCACGCAAGAATCGCATTGTGGCTGGTTCTGGAACGTCGATTCAAGAGGTGAATAACCTATTGAAGCAGTTCGAGGACATGCGCAAAATGATGAAGATGATGAACAAGGTACAAGATGGAAAGATGAAGATGCCTAATTTAGGGGGCATGTTCAAGCGATAATTATTTTCTAATTATCGCTCCAATTTCCTTCTCGAATCCTTTCATTAATCGATCCATCGTCGACTCAATGACCTTATCTGTTAAGGTCTGAGATTCGTCTTGTAGCGTGAAGCTAACGGAATATGCTTTCTTGCCTTCCCCTAAGTTCTTGCCTTCGTACACATCGAAGATGGATACGTTTTTCAACAAGTTCTTCTCGTATTGCTCGGCTAGTTTTCTAATCGCCTGGTAGCTGACGCTTTTATCAATCACCAATGATAAATCGCGACGTACCTCAGGGAACTTAGAAATCTCATGGTAAACGAAGTCAGCTCGCTCTTGCTTTACCCAATAATCCCAATCGAAATCGGCGAAGAATACGTCTTGTTTTACCTCCCATTTGCTGGCTAAATTCGGGTGAATCATACCCAATTCAAGGCAAGCCTTTTTGTAGATGGAGATGCGTAAACCGAATGCGAATACACTCGAATTTTCGATTGTATCTGTTTCGAATTGAGTTACCCCTAGCGAACGCATTAACTCGATGCTCACTTGGTACAAGTGGTGCAAAGCGGTTTTAGTGGGAGTGCTAGACCAGGTTTCTCCAGCCCATAATCCCGTGGTAAATAAGGCTAAATGTTTCTTTTCGATGTATTTAGGGCCTTTTTTATGGTATGTTTTGCCAAATTCAAAGACCTTTAGATCTTTTTGGCGGCGGTTAATATTGTGCGCTAGCACTTCTAATCCCGCGAAAGACATGTGCTGTCTCATCACACCTAAGTCCTCTGAAAGGCGATTCAATATCTCTACCGTTTCGAACTGTAAATCTTTCTCGATAGCCTTGTGGGCATCAGCTTTAGTCAAAGAGTTGGTGATGATTTCTTGGAAACCTTTGGCCGTCAAAATCTGTGAGATATTCAACTGAACGCGTTCCTTATCTAACAATGGGAACTCCGAGATGAAGTTCGCACTCAAATGATCCGACAAAGGAATGTTATCCAAACCATGGATACGTAAAATCTCCTCGATGATATCTGCCTCTCTCGTCACATCCACGCGGTAAGCAGGGGAGATTGCTACGAATTCATCGCCCTTATCGGCTTCGATCTTGAAATCCAATAAGGTCAAAATTTCTTTAATTCGCTCAGCCGCTAAATCTACACCAATGTATTGTTGCACCCGACGGACGCTAACCGGAATTTCGACTAAAGAAACCTGCGTTGGATAAATATCGATCGGCTCAGACGTAATTTTACCGCCGGCTACTTCTTGAATTAATTGAGCGGCGTATTCCAAAGCAAATAATTTTGCTTGGATATCTGTCCCACGCTCAAAACGGAACGAAGCATCTGTTTTCAAGCCGTGAATTTGGCTGGCTTTACGGATACGCTCTGGTTTGAAGTGAGCCACTTCTAGGAAAATACGTGTCGTAGAATCTTTAATGCCTGAATCTTCACCCCCCATCACGCCGGCCATGCCGATCGCGCCTGAAGCGTCACAGATCATTAATTCCTCTCCGGTTAACTTGCGTTCAACGCCGTCCAAAGTTTTAAAAAGTGTTCCAGCAGGTAAAGAATCGACGATTAATTTTCCGCCTTTAATTTCATTCCAATCGTAGGCATGCATCGGCTGGCCTAATCCGTGGCAAATGAAATTGGTGATGTCGACCACGTTATTAATAGGACGCAATCCGATAGCAGATAAACGTTCTTGTAACCAAGTAGGTGATGGAGCGACTTGAATGCCATCGATGGTGATACCGCAGAAGCGGTCGCAACCAGCATCCTTAATTTCTACAGCGATTGGATGAGCATTGCTTTCTATCACCAAAGCAGGTGAAGGTAATTGAATCGGAAGACCCGTTACCGCTCTGATATCGCGCGCGACGCCCCAGTGAGAGGCAGCATCTGCGCGGTTTGGCGTTAATCCAATTTCTAAAACTAAATCACCTGAAATATCGAAAAAGGAAGCGGCAGGTGTACCGTTAGGCGCGTCCGTATCCAAGACTAAAATGCCGTCATGGGATGTCCCGATGCCGATTTCGTCTTCAGCACAGATCATACCTTCAGAGGGTTGACCGTATACTTTGCGCTTCTCGATTTTGAATAATTCTTTTCCCTCTTTGTCGTATAATTGGGTGCCAGGAGTGGCGACGATTACTTTTTGGCCGGCTGCTACGTTTGCTGCGCCGCAGACGATGGTTAAGATTTCGTCTAAACCAGCATCCACTGTCGTTAGGCTTAACGTTTTCTCTTTTACTTCGAATTTCTCGCAAGTCAAAACTTCACCCACTACAAAGCCTTTCAATCCACCCGGAATCTTATCGTGAGGTTCGATACCCTCCACTTCTAAGCCCGTGTTTGTTAATAAAACATCTAATTCTTCTGGGCTGCCTTGTGCAGGAAGCTTCGAAATATCAATAAAATCGCGTAACCAATTAAGGGAAATTTTCATCTGTCTAATTAACGGGTAAGTTTCATTTTGTAATCCACGGAAACTTTTCCTCGCGTGATATCACTTAACTTATTTTTGATAAGGCGCTTTTTTACCGGATTCAAATGATCCGTGAATAAAATGCCTTCGATATGATCGTATTCGTGTTGGATAATGCGGGCGGCTAAACTTTCGAACATGTCTGTTCTTTCCTCGCCTTGCTCTGTCCAATAGTGGATCTTAACGTATTCTGGGCGATACACCTCGCCGCGAATGCCTGGAATTGATAAACAACCTTCTTCAAAACCCCATTCATCTCCAGTTTCCTCTATAATGGTCGGGTTAACGAATACTTTTTTGAAGCCTATTAAGGATTGATCCACATCCTCGTCCTTTTCTCCTTCGTTCATGGGTCTACCATCTACGACGAATAAACGAATGTCCATCCCGATTTGCGGTGCTGCTAAACCCACACCGCTGGCAGCGTACATGGTTTCAAACATATCTTCCGATAATTTGATTAAATCAATCGAACCTAATTCAATAGGTGCAGCGACTTTTCTTAAAACGGGGTCCCCGTAGGGTATAATTGGATAAATCATATCTGATAGCGCAATGCAAACAACAAATTTAGCAGAATTTATCCTTTGTTTTTCGTAATTTGCAGGGATTTTTAACCTAAGTAAGATTTAATAAAAAGATTATGAATAGAAACTTCTTTAAGGCACATCCTTGGCATGGCGTACAAATCGGCGACCAAATGCCTGAATTAGTGACCGCCTTTATTGAAATTGTTCCTACGGACACAGTAAAATACGAGATTGATAAGCAAACGGGTTATTTGAAAATTGATCGCCCGCAGAAATTCTCGAACATTGTGCCTGCATTATATGGCTTTTTGCCACAAACCTATTGCTCAGATGGCATTGCAGAGCTTGCTCGCAAGTATTCGGGGAAAGATATTGAGAGAGGGGATGGCGATCCATTGGATATTTTAGTGCTTTCAGAGCGTGCCATTACGCACGGAGATATTTTATGTCAGGCGATTCCGATTGGTGGAATTCGCATGATTGATAAGGGTGAGGCAGATGATAAAATTATTGCGGTATTGAAGGATGATCCGATTTATGGCAAATGGAAAGACATTGCGGATGCCCCTAAAGATATCGTGGAGCGTTTGAGACACTATTTCTGGACTTATAAAATGTTGCCAGGAGAAACTACCTCAAATGCGGTAGATATTGATGATATTTATGGTCGTGATGTGGCGTTTGAAGTGATTCGCCAAGCACGCGAAGATTACCGTAAAAACTTTGGTTAGAAACCATTTAAATGTAAAGCTATGTGGCAATTTGTCAAGTATTCGTTAGCGACTGTTTTTGGACTATTTCTTTTTGTGATCGTCTCTCTGCTTCTTTTAGCCGGCGTTGGTGCGGCGATGGGAAGTGCTGATGAGGTCTATGATTTAAAGGATAATTCGGTTTTAAGATTAGATCTAAATCGTCCAATCGTAGAGAATGCGTCGACAGAGGAGAATCCATTCGCAGCTTTGACGGATATCTATTTTGCCCCGCCAGAAAATCTCGGTTTGATTCAAGTTTTGTCTGCTTTAGAGCGCGCGAAGGTAGATCCTAAAATCAAAGGCATCTATTTAGATGCGAGTTTCCCGATCGCAGGCTATGCACAGCTTTCGGAGATTCGGGAGGCGATTCAGAAGTTCCAAAAATCAGGTAAATTCGTCTATGCTTACGCTAATTCCTACACAGAAAAAGGCTATTATGTGTCCTCAGTGGCAGATAAGACCTATTTGAACCCGAATGGTTTGCTGGATTTCAATGGCATAAGCGTTCAATATACCTTCTACAAGAAGGCGCTGGATAAATTAGAAATTGAGCCTTTGGTATTCCGCGTGGGTACCTATAAGTCTGCCGTGGAGCCTTTCATTCGCGAGGACATGAGCGAGGAAAATAAGGCTCAAACCTCTTCTTTCTTACAATCGATTAACACCTATATTTTTGATAAAATTGCGCGATCTAAGAACATTCCGGTCCGTAAATTAGACCAGATTGCGGATAGCCTTCAGGCTTTTGAGCCTTCTAATGCAGAGAAATTAGGGATGGTGAAGCAAGGGTATTGGGATGAGTTTGAAGCTTTATTGAAAAAGGCCTCAGGCGAGAAGGAGAAAGTGATTTATGTGTCGGTGAATAATTATTTGAAGGCCAAAAATCCGATTGACGAAGTAGAAGGCAAAGATCGCATTGCTGTTTTAGTAGCAGAAGGAGAAATTTCTGGAACGAGAGCAAGCGAAGGTAATATCGGTTCAGATGATTTTGTGAAGGAGTTGAAAAGGCTTCGGGAGAGCAAATCAGTGAAGGCGATTGTGCTTCGTATTGATTCACCAGGCGGCTCTTCTTTAGCGTCTGATATCATGTGGCGCGAAATTGAATTAACGAAAAAAGTGAAGCCGATTATCTCTTCTATGTCGAATTATGCGGCATCTGGGGGTTATTATATGGCGATGGGGACGGATGCGATTGTTGCTCAGCCTACCACCATCACCGGTTCAATTGGTATATTTGCGGCTTGGTTTAACGTGGATAATTTCTTGAAAAATACGTTGGGAATTACTCAGGATCACGTGAATACGCATGCGAATTCGAATTTCATGAATTCAGCAGGTGCCTTGACCGATTTTCAGAAGTCGGTAGTCCAAAACTCCGTAAACAAAGGCTACTTATCCTTTACAACAAAGGCAGCTGCAGGTCGCAAGATGACATTGCAACGATTGCAATCGTTAGCGGGTGGTCGCGTTTGGACGGGTGCTCAGGCAAAACAAATCGGTTTAGTGGATGAGCTAGGCGGTTTAGATAAAGCGATTGAAATCGCAGCTGCAAAAGCAAAATTAAAGCCAGGTGCTTACAAGGTGGCAGTTTATCCGAAAGCCAAATCTTTTGTGGATGAATTATTAAGTTCAGCTACTTCGGAGTCTTCGATGACGGAGCGTTTTTTAGCTAAAAATATTCCTTGGTCTACTTCACTTTTAGAAGTGAATCGTTGGAAAAAAAGAGAAGGCTTCTTAGCGATGATGCCTTATTTAATGGAATTTGAATAGAAATAAAGCTTATATGGTACGTAATAATTGGACTCGTGAAGAGGTAGAAAAAATATACAACCAACCCTTTTTAGACTTAGTCTATCAGGCGGCTACGGTACACCGCGAGAATTTTGACCCGAATGAGGTGCAAATCTCCACCCTACTTTCGATCAAGACAGGAGGTTGCCCTGAGGATTGTTCTTATTGTTCTCAAGCAGCGCGTTATCACACGAATGTGAAGGTGCAAAAATTACTTCCTTATGAGGAAGTGATTCAAGCAGCTAATCGTGCGAAAGATAATGGTAGTTCTCGTTTCTGTATGGGAGCGGCTTGGCGCGAGGTGCGTGATAATAAGGATTTTGACCGTGTCTTAGACATGGTAAAAGGGGTAAACTCGTTAGGAATGGAGGTTTGCTGTACCTTAGGTATGTTATCTGAGGAGCAAGCGCAGAAATTAAAGGATGCAGGTCTTTATGCCTACAACCACAACATCGATACGAGTGAAGAGTATTACGACGATGTTATTTCAACGCGTACCTATGACGATCGTTTAGAGACGCTAGGAAACGTGCGTAAGGCGAAATTATCCGTTTGTTCTGGTGGTATCATCGGAATGGGAGAAAGCGCAGGAGATCGCATCGGAATGCTATTGACTTTAGCTAATCTTCCTGAGCATCCAGAGTCAGTTCCAGTGAACAACTTAGTGCCTGTAGAGGGAACGCCTTTTGAGAACCAAAAGACCGCCTCTGTTTGGGATCTTGTTCGTGTGATTGCGACAGCGAGAATCATGATGCCAAAGTCAGCCGTGCGTTTATCTGCCGGCCGCTTAGAATTAAACTACGAGGGTCAAGCCTTCTGCTTTATGGCAGGCGCTAATTCGATCTTCTCTGGAGACGTCTTATTAACAACGCCTAATCCGGATACGAAATCAGATGCGGAATTATTCCAAATCCTTAGCATTAAACCAAAGGCTGCATTCAAGGATGCGCGCAAGCCAGGTGTGGAGTTTAATCAGATTCCAAGTGCGCAAGGTTTAGAGCATACACACTAGTTATTGCAAACATAATTGAAGCGCTATTCCGAAAGGTTTAGCGCTTTTTTCATGCGGTAATGTTGGATTTCCCCGAAAAGTAAATAGGATTCCGCGATAATGGTGTACCCAATTCTCTGATAAAACGGCACCGCATTCTCCCTCGCCTCTAATACGATTTCGGTCCAGCCTTTTGCCTTCGCTTGATCTTCTAGGTAAGCCATGATGGCTCTCCCTATTCCCTTTCCTTGTGCCGCAGTAGCGGTAGCCACACAACGGACTTGACCTTGCTTTTCTGCAGACTCGTGCATACGCGCTACCCCCAACACTTCGTTGTCTTTCACGGCGATGGCGTGAATAGCTTGATCTTCATCCGCTAGTACTTCGGATCCCAAAGGCTGATTCCAAGGCTCTCGAAGTACGTTAAAACGCAAAGCATAATAGGCTTTCCATTCGGCGTCGGTTTGGGGAGATTTGATTTCCATGTGGTAGGGGGATAAAAAAATGGCGCAGCCCGCAGGGCTGCGCCATAAATATACACGATTCCTTCTCTATTTTGCAAAGTTCACCGCGCGCATTTCGCGAATCACGGTTACTTTGATTTGACCAGGGTATTGCATCTCTTTCTCGATTTTCTGAGAAATGTCAAACGATAGGTTCGAAGCCTTTTCGTCACTTACGTTCTCGGAATCAACCATGATACGTAATTCACGACCCGCTTGGATCGCATAACATTTTTGAACTCCGTCGAAGGAAGTCGCTAACGTTTCTAAATCGCGAAGACGCTTCATGTAGGACTCCATCATCTCGCGGCGAGCACCTGGACGAGATCCAGATATCGCATCACACACTTGGATGATAGGGGAGATCATAGAAGTCATCTCACACTCATCGTGGTGAGCTCCGATCGCATTACAAACCTCTGGATGTTCTTTGTATTTCTGAGCCAGTTCCATACCTAACAAAGCGTGAGGAAGTTCTGGTTCTTCATGCCAAACTTTACCAATATCGTGTAGTAAACCTGCACGCTTAGCTAGCTTCGCATTCAAGCCTAATTCAGCCGCCATCGTTGCACAAAGCTTCGCGACTTCGCGCGAGTGTTGCAATAGGTTTTGGCCATAAGAAGAACGGAATCGCATACGACCAATCATCTTAATTAATTCTGGGTGTAAGCCGTGAATCCCTAAGTCGATCACGGTCTTCTCTCCGATTTCGATGATCTCATCGTCGATGTTCTTACGCGTCTTATTCACGACCTCCTCAATACGAGCTGGGTGAATACGACCATCCTGCACTAAACGGTGAAGTGATAAACGGGCAATCTCACGACGTACTGGATCAAAACCAGAGATGATAATCGCTTCCGGCGTATCATCTACGATGAATTCAACACCCGTCGCTGCTTCTAACGCACGGATGTTGCGGCCTTCACGTCCGATAATTTTACCCTTGATATCATCTGATTCGATGTTGAAAACCGACACACAATTTTCAATTGCATTTTCAGCTGCGGTACGTTGAATCGTTTCGATAACGACTTTCTTCGCCTCTTTCGTGGCTGTTAATTTCGCTTCTTCGATCGCTTGTTTCACGAGTGAGCTTGCTTTCGACTCTGCCTCTGCCTTCAAAGCATCCATGATTTGTTGGCGCGCCTCATCTGCTGAAAGGCCAGCAATTTTTTCTAATTGACTGATCTGATTCGCTAGCATCGCTTCCGCTTCCTCGCGTTTCTTTTCTACATCTTCTAGCTTCTTGCGGAAGTTTTCTTCTTTTGCTTGAACGCTCTGCTTCGCCGAGTGTAATTCTTGCTCAGCGGCACGTTGTTGTTCTGCTTGCTGTGCCAAAATGCGCTCTTTCTCACGTAATTTTTGTTCGTTTTCTAAAAGAATTCCTTTCTTGTTTTGGGACTCCTCTTCGAACTCTGCACGTAAACGTAGGAAGTTTTCCTTCGCCTCTAGCATACGGTCTTTCTTGATGTTTTCTGCAGTGATTTCTGCATTTTTTAGGATATCCTCCGCTTTGCGTTGGGCGTCTGTTTCGATGTTTTTATTTACCTTCGAGTAGAATACTTTTCCGGCAAATAATCCCCCCGCCGCAGCGATAAGGGGTAAAATAAAGGTTAATATAGTCGACATATAGAACGAATGTGTGTTTATACATTAGTTCCCTGAAAAATCGAAATAAAAGGAGAATTATACTGTGAACTCAGCTGCTAGAGATAATAATTCGTTGTTTTCTTCTAGCACATCGGCCTGAAGCGAATTATGTTCTGCTTCAAATTTCAAACCACACATGGCCAGGTCTAAGGCCACCATCGCCATCACGGCTGCGGGATCTGAACTATTTGTTTGTTGTTCGTAATAACGAACCATCTTGTTCACAACTGATGCTGCATTTCTTACGTAAGCCTCCTCGCCCGGACTAACCTTTAAGGCGATACTTTGTATGCCTACCAGTAGATTACAAGGGATTTTAGGATTCATGGATTGCGTAATTGGTCAATGCAATGATCTATTTTTGTAATATATTCTTCTAACTTTTGTTTCAACTCAGCGGTGGGAACTGCTGTGTTATCTGTACTAGCTACAATTTTAGCGAAATTATCTGATTTTTTAAAGTTTTTCTCCAATTCTTTTAGCCGTCTCATCGATCTTGCTAGCTCCTCTGTTTTTTGGGCTAATTTTTCGCTTAACTCATCCACTTTCGCCTGCTTTTCGGCCATCGCCCCCTCGTATTCATGTAAACGCGTTACCATCCCGCCGATTTTCAGCTTGAGGTTTAGGTACTGCATTTTCAGTTCATTTTTCATTTCAAGGCTAAGCTAGGTTTTCCGTTTTTCCAGGAAAATTCTTGGATGAATATATAGGCCAAAATACAAATAAATCCGATGTTTTGGCTGATGATCATCGGGATTTCTAATTTGGCAAACAGCGCACCTGAAGAGATGGCTAAAACGCCTAGACTGATGTACACAATCGCTGCCATCCAGCGGTAGGGTGCGGGATCGTATTTTTGGCCCCCTACATAACACAATACCGTCATCACGATCGCTGAGGTCAGGAAGGAATAAGCGCAGGCCATATATCCGTAAACAGGGATAAATAACACGTTTCCGATCAGGGTTACCGCTAGCCCAGTCACCGTGATGACCGTTCCCATGTAGGTTTTATTCGTCTTTTTAAACCAAACCGATTGCGTATAATACACCCCTAAAAACAAGTTAGCCAGTAATAAAACGGGTACAACAGCAATGCCTTCCCAATAGATTGCCTGGCGTAAAAACAGACCTTGAATCCAGAATAAATTGGAACTCACACCCACCCACAAAATCAGGCAAACAATCACAAACCAGTGGCTCACCAAAGCTAAGTTAGCTTGGGAATTTTCTGCCGATTTAGATCCTAAAAAGAAGGGTTCCGCGGCATATTTGAACGCCTGAATGGCTAGGCTCATGAAGACTGAAAGCTTGTAACAATTTCCATAAATTCCAAGTGCATCTTCCGAAGTTCTACCGGCATAAAATCCGGCAGGTAAAAACTCCTCCAGCAATAAGCGGTCAAACATCAAGTTGAACATCGCCGCTAAACTCATGAACATGATGGGGTAGGAATACACCCATAATTTCTTCATTTCAGCGCCATCAAAAGTCCATTTGAAATCAGCAAAGGATGATCGTAGCCAATAAAATAGGCTGGCATTCGCGAGTAGGTTTGCAAGGAAAATATAACCTGCACCAATACTCGGGAAATACAGATTTTGTAAAAATTCAGGTCCCCAATGCTCTTCATGCATCGGCTTTAATAAGGCCAGGAAAAACAGATTCAGTCCAACGTTAATAAGGATGGAGACGATTTTGGCCTTCACAAATAATTGAATTTTACGCTCTAAACGAAGGCGGGCAAAAGGGATAGCGGTGACCGCATCGATGGCTAAAATCAAGGCTAGCCAGCGCATAAATTGACCTTTTCCTTCATAGCCTAGGGTAGCCATTAAGGGTTCAGCGAAAACAAATAAGCCGATGGTGAATAGGCCCGAAGTTAGGATGATCGCCGTTAAAATGATGTTGTAATAGCGCTCTGGGGCCTCTTTTGCATAACGAAAGAATGCCGTCTCCATTCCGTAGGTGTAAATAATGTTCGCGATCGCGACATAACCGTATAGTTTCACGTTCACGCCTAATTCTGCCGGAAGAAAAGCAGAGGTATGAATGAAAACCAATAAAAAATTCAACGAGCGACCCAGAATGGTACTGAATCCATAGGAGAGGGTTTCGCCGGCTAATTTTTTAAGAATGGACATGCGTTAGAATGAGGTCAATTCTCAAAGTTACAATTTATTGCTTTTGATAGCCGATGATTTGGTAAAAATGCTCAGAATAACTTTCGCTTATCGGGATGTGGTTCTCGCCAATCTTGATTTTTTGGCTTCTAATCGATTCCATTTTACTCAATGAGACGATAAACGATTTATGCACCCGGATGAAATCGGTGGAAGGCAATTTTTCCTCAATGGATTTCATCGTCATTCTACAAACCACCGGAAATTTCTGAGTTCTGAGGTGAATTTTGATGTAGTCTTTTAAACCCTCAATATAGAGAATGTCCTCCAGCATGATTTTCATCAAGGAATAATCAGCATGGATGAAAATGAACTCTAATTTAGGGGCTTCCGCTGGCTTATTTAAGACTAGTTTGCTCTTGTAATAGTCTAAGGCTTTGTGACTTGCCTTCAAAAAACGTTCAAAGTTAATGGGCTTTAAAACGTAATCGATGACATCTAAATTAAATCCGTCTAAGGCATATTGTTGGTAGGCTGTTACGAAAATGACCATTGGTTTCGTGGTCAAACTTTCTAAAAATTGCAAGCCCGTCATTCCTGGCATTTGAATGTCCAAGAAGACAAGGTCCACCGGATTATTTTCCAAATATTCTACCGCCTCCATCGCATTTCTGCAGCGTTTAACGAGTTGAAGAAAAGGGACTTTGGAAATATTATCCTCCACTAAATCTAGGGCAAGACTCTCATCGTCCACCGCTAAACATTTTAAAACGGTACCAGGTAGTTCAACTAGGCTTTCCTCTGACATATTAGATGTGTTGAATAGTGAGGGTAATTTCGAAATCCGAATCTGATTCTGTTACCGTAAGTGCATGGTTCGTAGGGTATAATAATTCCAAACGTCTTTTCACGTTCGCTAACCCAATCCCAGAACTTTCGTCTTTTTTCTCGTTTATAACAGCTCCTTTTTTGTTCGCCACATGGAAGCTAAGTTCTTTGGTCGTATCCGTTAATTCGATTTCTATCGTCGGGTTTTCAATGAAGCCTACGCCATGTTTGAAGGCATTTTCTACGAAGGGAATCAGTAACATAGGTTCGATACTGCTTGATTGAGGACCTATTTGGTGCTTGAATTGTATGTCAATATCATTGCCAAAACGGATTTTTTGCAAGTCAATATAACTCTCTAAATAGGTCAATTCTTTACTAATCGGAACAATGGAATCATTCGTCTCGTAAATCATGTAACGCATTAATTCGGATAATTTTACCACCACCGGCTCCACCATTTCGGGCTTTCTGCGGGATAGAGAAACCACACTGTTTAATACGTTAAACATAAAATGGGGGCTGATTTGAGATCTCAAGAAAGAAAGCTCAGACTTTAAGCGTTCGTTTTCCTGTTCTTTGACCTGCTCATCCTCTTTCATCCGGTCTGAAATCAGGCGATACGATGTACCGATGGCCGCATAGAATAACAACTGGAAAATCATACGCATCAATGCCCCTCTTCTCGCTCCACCCCCGGAATGATTGCCTGGGAAGAAATGGGCATAAACCCAGTGGAATAATTCTTCGTGCACGTAGAGCATGAACACAATCGCAGCTATCAGCGTCAATAAGTAGATAATGACCCCTTTTGCACGCAATAATTTAGGCAATAAGACCTCTGTATTTAAGTAAAAGAAGGGGATATTAATGACCGTGAAGCTGGTCATGTAGAAGATCCAAAAATAAGAACGGCGAATTTCTTCCGGATTATTCGAATTCGTGTTCGGTCCTAATAGAATCGGGAGCGCAATCAGGAAAGCCCAAAAAAACAGGTGCAATAGCAGGTTCCTGAGTTTAAACGTCTTTTGTATCATCGAGTTTTATTTTGCTTTTTGTAATCAGCGAATCCAAATTAAGATAATCTTCCTTATATTTCCAGTATATTTTCTACCACTATCCTGATTGTGCCGATGAAACGGCAGAATGATTTTAATTAGATTTGCTTAAACCTTGTTTTAACTATGAAAAAATTCCTCTTTTCGTTGCTGCTCGTTGCGCCTCTTTGTGCCTGGGCTCAGCAATCGATTCCTCTCACTGATTTATCCGCTTTTGACCAGCCCAGCAAGAACTGGACCATTGAGCAAGCCGTCTTTTCGAACTATTCGGACACTGCTTTTCAAGTTAGTCCTGGTCAGGGAGTTTTAGTAAATACCTTGCGCGGAGGCAAATACCACCGTAGTGATGATTTGAAGTCCAAAATGCAACACGGAGACATTCGTCTTTTAGTTGATTTTATGTTGCCTAAAGGAATGAACTCAGGTATCTATTTGCAAGGTCGCTATGAGGTACAATTATTCGATTCTTGGGGAAAGAAAATCGTTAAATACAATGATTGTGGAGGTATTTATGAGCGTTGGGATGAGGCTCGAGGAAAAGGGAATGAGGGGTATGAAGGTTATGCGCCTCGCCAAAACGCGAGTAAAGCACCCGGTCTTTGGCAGACATTAGAAATCGATTTTCAAGCACCTCGCTTCGATGCGAATGGCCGCAAAACGGCGAATGCCATCTTCAAAAAAGTCATTTTAAATGGGATTGTAGTACAAGAAAATATCGAAGTTTCTGGCTTGACCCGCGGTGCTATTTTTGATAAGGAAGCGCCTTTTGGGCCCATCTTAATTCAAGGAGATCATGGCCCGATCGCGTTCCGAAACTTGCGCTACGAAACGTACGAAAAGCCAACGGCTTCTCTTGGCGAAGTTTCCTACGATTATTACACGGGTAAATTTACGGACCCTATTACACCTACCACTAGCCCAGCTAAATCAGGTAAAATTCCAGCTTTAACCTACCGTGTTATTCCGGTGAACAATGATTATTTGATTCACTACAAAGCTGAATTAAGCATTCCAGAAGATGATAATTACGAATTTCAAACCTATTGGACAGGCTCAGGTGAATTGAAAATTGATGGCAAGGTTTTGAACAATGGAGCCCATTGGTTTAATGAAATGGTGCCGGCATCTACTTTCCTGAAGGCAGGTAAACACCAATTAGAAATTATTCACATCAAGGATTTCCCTTGGGGTCCTAAGGCTTTGGGTTTAAACGTGAAACGCATCGGAGCTCGCTTGGTTTCCTTGCATGAAAGAACTTCGCTATTAGATCCAGATGCGGTGGGATTAATCGAAGTGAAGGCAAATGCGGAACCGGTATTGCAGCGTTCATTCGCCTTTCATTTAGGAAAGAAAAAGACCCATGTGATTCAGGTGGGAGACCCAGCGGGGATACACTATTCGTATGATTTGAAGCAAGGGGCGATCTTGCAGGTTTGGCGTGGTAAATTCTTAGATGCGACTCAAATGTGGGATAACCGCGGCGAGCCACAAACCTCTGAGCCGCTAGGCTTAAACGTCGTTCAAGACGGGAAATTCCCTTTAGTTTTAGCGCACCAAGTTCAACCTGATTCAACCGAATTAGTCTACAAGGGCTATCGCTTGGAGGCCGGAAGACCGGTATTCATGTACGATTGGACGGCGGCAAAATTGCGGGTAGAGGATCGCATTCAGCCAGCGGGTAATGGGCTTCGTAGAACCCTGAGTTTAGTGGGGGCAAGTCCACAAAAAAGTGATGTGGAGGCAGTTTTAGCCACAGGGCATCATTTGTCTATCCTACAAAACGGTCTAGCTTCGCAGCCTGGAAACTTTATCGAGTGGAAAGGAGCGGCAGCTGAACTGCTGAAAACGCCGGCTGGAGCGCAACAAATTCGGGTGCCATTTTCAGGGGCACAATTCACCTTTGATTTGATTTGGTAATGATGAAAAAATATACCGCTTTTTTACTCTTGTTTTCTATGGCGCTAGGCGCCTTTGCACAAACAAAACCAACTCCTAAAAAGGAGCAGGATTATTATGAAATTAAGACGCTTCCGATACCAAAAGAGATTTACCTCGAGGTGGGTGGACTCGCTACGATGCCGGATGGCCGATTAGCGGTGAGTACGCGTCGAGGGGAGATTTGGATTGTGGAGAATCCATACCAAAAAACAAGTCACCAAACCTATTACCGCCGCTTTGCGAGTGGATTGCATGAGGTATTAGGTTTAGCTTACAAGGATGGTGCATTTTACTGCTCTCAGCGGGGTGAATTGACGAAGATTTCAGACACAGATCGCGATGGCGTAGCGGATCTTTATGAGCCTATCTACACCTTCGATTTATCAGGTAATTACCACGAATATACCTACGGTCCAGTGATTGATAAGAACGGGGATATGTGGGTGAGTTTGAACTTGGCCTGGGTAGGTTTTGGTGAAGGTAAGTTTGCCAAATGGCGCGGCTGGTTCGTTAAAATCACTCCAGACGGAAAATTAGAGCCTTTTGCAGGTGGTTTACGTTCGCCGGCAGGTTATAGCTTTAACGACGAAGGCGATTTGTTTTATGGCGAAAACCAAGGTGACTGGGTAGGTTCTGGTCGTGTAACACATTTAGCAAAAGGTGATTTTGCTGGTAATCCTGGCGGATTAAAATGGGCTAAAGAGCCTAATAGTCCATTGAAACTAAGCCTGGAAGAAATCCAAGATAATGGTTCGCCGATGTTTGAGGCAGCGAAGAAAAATCCTAAGATTAAATTGCCAGCCGTTTGGTTCCCACATGCGATCATGGGTATTTCTACCTCTGATATCTTACAGGATACGACGAAAGGCAAGTTTAGCCCCTTCCCAGGACAGTATTTCGTAGCCGATCAAGGCCAATCGAAAGTGATGCGCATGGGTCTGGAGAAAGTGAACGGTGTATACCAAGGTTTTGCCATTAACTACCGCGAAGGTTTCCAATCCGGTATTTTGCGTGAGCGTTTTGGGCTTGATGGTAGCATGTTCGTGGGTATGACCTCCCGTGGTTGGGGAAGTACAGGGAAAGATGAGTATGGTTTACAGCGCCTTTTCTGGAACGGAAACATGCCTTTCGAGATCGACATGATCAAGGCGAAATCAGACGGATTCGAGTTCAGCTTTACACAGCCAGTGGATGTAAATTCCGTTAAAAAGGCAGCTTCCTACGCTATTCGATCGTATATCTACAAATACCAGCACCAATATGGTAGCCCGATTATCGAGTTAAAAGACTTGAAAATTAAGGGGGTAGAAGTCTCAGCAGACCGCAAGAAAGTGCGCATCTCCATCGATGGAATTCGCCAATTCTTTATTCATGAATTTACCTTGAAAGGGGTGTTGAATGAGAAAGGGGAGCCTTTATTGCATGAGACGGCTTATTATACCTTGAATGAGATTCCAAAGGGTCCAGCTTTAGTGGCGGCGGCACCTCAGGATGAAATCCATGTGAAGGTGACAGAGGTGAAAGTAGTGAGTAAAGGTTTAGGCTACGAATTAGCGATCTCTAATTTACTGAAGAAACATACCTGCTCTGCTTGCCACGCAAAAGACAGCAAACTAGTAGGCCCAGCGTTCACGGAAATTGCGAAACGCAATTATTCAAATCAGCAGATTTTAGATTTAGTCTATAAGCCTAGGCCTGAAAACTGGCCTGACTTTGCCACTGAAATGGCACCGATGAGCCATGTACCCAAGGCAGATGTGCTGAAGATCGCCGGCTGGATCAATGGCCTACGAGAAAAAGAAGGTCTTAAGAACCGTGATTAACAAAAAAAGCTCTCGGCGATGAACTGAGAGCTTTTTTTTATAAATCTGTGCGAATTATCTTTTCGCTGCTACGCTACCTTGAATCGCTAAAACGATTTGAGAAACCTCCCCGTTATTAATAACTGTTACGGTTTTATTGAAATTACCAGGACGACCTGCTGAATTAAAAGAAGCAGTTACTTTTCCTGTTTTACCTGGCATAACCGGCTCTCTTGTCCATTCTGGAGTCGTACAGCCACAAGAAGGCTGAACGTTAGAGATAACTACGGGAGTTTTACCTGTATTCGTGAATTCAAAGCTGTAAGTAGCGATCGTTCCTTCAGTAATCGTGCCAAAATCATGCTTCTCTTGCTTGAATTTCAATGCACCTTGGGCATTCGAAGTAAAGGCAAAGCCCAATACAAGCGCAAATAGGGCGATTAATTTTTTCATATGTAAATTCATTGGTTTTATGTAGAGTTCAAATCTATAAACAATTAAAGATTTCGGCAAGTTTCTTGTCTGGATTCTGTTTGGACGCCGAGGATTTTGTTGTATTTTTACGTGTTTAATAAGACGAAGCATTTGAATTCATTTACCTTTTCTTCACCTGACCTTTCATTCGATCCTGCTGGGGTGCTGGAAGACTACCGCTTAGCTGCTATCAGCCGCGCTTGTAGCCTTTTAGTGCGTAAAGAGGTGTTTTCAGGTCGGGCGAAATTCGGTATTTATGGGGATGGTAAAGAAGTCTGCCAAATCGCTTTAGCGCGCTCCATGCGCCCCGGAGACTATATTTCGGGCTATTACCGAGACCAAACTATTGGTGCTGCTATCGGAGATTTAACTTGGCCTCAGTACTTTGCCCAGTTGTATGGTCATCCTGATATTCAATTTGACCCACATTCTGGTGGTCGCCAAATGAATAACCACCACGCTACTAGGTGGTTAAATGAGGAGGGAAAATGGCTAAATCAAACTACTCGCTATAACACCGTGGCCGGCATTTCCTCCACCGCAGGTCAAATTCCCCGCGCTTTAGGGATTGCGTATGCCTCTAAAATGTACCGCGAAAGAGCGGATTTAAAGGACCACGAAGCCCTTTTTTCGAACAAAGGTCAAGAGGTTTGTTTCACCACCATCGGTGATGCATCTACGTCTGAGGGGATGTTTTTAGAGTGTATTAATGCTGCTGGTGTATTGCAAATTCCGATCGTATTCTCTGTTTGGGACGACGGTTACGGTATTTCGGTTCCGATTGAATTTCAAACAACAAAATCGTCCATTTCTAAGGCTCTAGCGGGTTATCAGCGCAATGAGCATGAGAAAGGATTAGAAATTATACAAGTGAAAGCCTGGGATTATCCAGGTTTAATTGCGGCTTATCAGCGCGCGGCAAATCTAGCGCGTACGGAATTTGTTCCTTGCCTAGTTCACGTGATTGAATGCACGCAGCCCCAAGGACACTCCGCATCCGGTTCGCATGAACGCTATAAGTCAACAGAGCGTTTAGCTTGGGAGCAGGAGGCAGATTGTAATGCCCTGTTCCGTGAATGGGTTTTGGCAAAAAATATCGCCACAGAAGAGGCGCTTAAAGCCATCGATGAAGAGGCAAGTGTTTTAGCTCGCAAATACCAGAAAGAGGCTTTTTCGTCCTATATGGCTTCAGTTGATGTAGATAAGAAAGCTTTTTTACGCATTGCGAAAAGTCTGTTGGAATCGACAAATGAGCCGAGTTTATTGCAGCCCATTATTGATGAGTTAAACGCCTTACCTTATCCAATTTTCAGTGATTTAGTGCGGGCAGGTCGCAAGACTTTACGCGCTTTCCGCTTCTACCAAGGTCCCGCGGTTAAGTTACTTAGAAAGTGGCTCGACGACTTGGAAAAGCTGAATCGCAGACGATTCAGTTCGCACCAAATGAGTGAGTCTGACGAGTCCCCTCTCTTAATCATGGGAGTAAAACCTACCTATGAAAAGGAACCCGTTTTAGTCGATGGTCGGGAGATATTAAACAAGGCATTTTCGCATTTTTTAGAGGATCCACGCGTATTTATCCTCGGAGAGGACGTCGGAAAAATTGGGGATGTGAATCAAACGCTTGCGGGTTTACAAGATAAATTCGGCCCCTTAAAAGTAACCGATACCGGTATTCGTGAAGTGAGTATTGTAGGCCAAGGAATCGGAGCCTCGATGCGTGGTTTGCGACCGATTGTAGAGATTCAATATTTAGATTACATATTCTACCCATTCCCGGTTTTATCGGATGATTGGGCTTGCTTGCATTACCGTACAGCTGGGGGCCAAAAAGCCCCGATGATTCTGAGAACCAGAGGACATCGTTTAGAGGGAATTTGGCATTCAGGAAGCCCTATGGCCGTTTTAATTAACGGATTACGTGGCGTACATTTCTGCGTACCACGTAACATGACGCAGGCGGCTGGGATGTATAGAACCTTGTTGAAAGGCGACGATCCAGGAATTGTGATCGAATGCTTGAACGGATATCGCTTGAAAGAGCCAATGCCGTCGAATTTAACAGAGATCGAAGTGCCGCTCGGTATTCCAGAAATCTTGCGTGAGGGAACGGATATAACCATTGTGACCTATGGATCGATGTGCCGTATTGTGATGGAGGCGGCTGAAACTTTGGCTGGATTAGGCATTTCTGTGGAAGTCATTGATGTCCAAACTTTATTGCCTTTCGATCGCCACCATAGCATTTTGGCTTCGATTCAAAAGACACACCGGGTCATTTTTGCGGATGAAGACATGCCTGGCGGAGCTTCTGCCTACATGATGCAAGAAGTGCTAGACAAACAGGGGGCATTTACCTGGCTAGAAAGTCCAGCCGTTTGTATTGCAGCTACGGCCCACCGTCCGGCCTACAGCTCGGATGGGGATTATTTCTCCAAGCCTAACGCAGAAAACGTCGTGGATGCCGTGTATGAAATCATGCGGGAATCAGATCCATCGACGTATCCAGCGATTTATTTTTAAAATGAAAGCGTATTTTCAATCCATCTGGGCAGGAATACAAAGCACTCGAAAGGGGATGGCTTTGACGTGGAAACACGCCTGGGCGGCTCGAAATCAACGCAGCGTTCAAGATATCCAAGATCCTGATTATTTTAATCAGAAAGCTGGTATTGTCACCTTGCAATACCCGCAGCAACAAATCCCCACTCCCGTTAACGGTCGATATCAATTGCACAACGAGATGGACGATTGCATCGTCTGCGATAAATGTGTGAAAGTGTGTCCGGTAGACTGTATTGAGATTGATCCCATTAAAGCCACAGGCCTAGTTGGCACCGCTTCGGATGGTTCGCCCATTCGTTTATACGCCGCGAAGTTTGACATCGATATGTCCAAATGCTGCTTCTGTGGACTTTGTACGACGGTTTGTCCGACGGAGTGTTTGACAATGACTTCAGAATATGACTTCTCGGTCTTCGACGTGAAGGATCACAATTTCGCTTTCGCCAATTTAACTCCGGAACAAGCGGACGAAAAACGCGCGTTGTACGAACAATTTGTGGCGGAGAAAGAAGCAGCAAAAGAGGCGGCTAAAGATGTAGCGAAAACGGCAGAACCAGCGAAAACGGCAGAAACTGCTTCAGAGTCGACTGAGGAAAAACCGGCTGCTCCTAAGCCCGCCTTCAAACCCGCTTTCAAGCCTAGCTTTAAACCAAAACCTAAACCAGACGCCGAATAATGAGTCCGCTTGTCATCGCCTTCTTGGTGTTAGCCTTATTAACGTGTGGAAGCGCTTTAGCGATGCTTTGGACGAAAAATCTATTGCATGCCGCCTTAGCGATGTTTCTAACGATGCTCGGTCTGGCTGGACTTTACGTCTTAGCCTTTGCAGATGTGTTAGCCGTGGCGCATTTATTAGTCTACGTGGGTGGCGTATTGATTTTGATTCTATTCGGGATCATGTTAACGAATCAAACGGACCCAGCGACCGGCAAAAATCATTTAATGACCCGCGAATCGAATCGCTTATTGCCTATCTCTGTGGGTCTTTCCTTTTTTCTAGGCTTATTTTGGGTTTTCACAAAAGGACCCTGGGTTAACAATTTACCCGTGACTGGTGGATCTAAATTAAGGGAGGTCGGATTAGGTCTTTTGACTGAATATGCATTCCCCTTCGAATTAGCCGGGGTATTTTTATTGATTGCCTTGATAGGCGCCACCTTTGTTGCGAAAAACCATGACTGATATTCCGGTGATTTACTTCTTGTGGGTGTCTGCCTTTCTGTTTGCGACGGGATTGACGATTTTGCTTTTGAAGAAAAATACCATTTTCGTCCTGATGGGAATCGAGTTGATTTTGAATGCGGCTAATTTGAATTTGGTCGCGTTTTCGAAAAATGATCCTTCGATGCAGGGTCTTTACTTGAGCATTTTTGTTTTAGTGGTGGGGGTTTGCGAGATGGCGATTGCGCTAGCGATCATTCTGCAGGTGTATCGAAATTACCGGGCCATCGAAGTGGATCAGTTCAAATCCGAATACTAGAGGTTTTCTAATTGCTTTTTGAATTTGAGGGCCTTCATTTTGCCTAAGACTTTGGCCAAATCATCCTCCGACGCTTCCTTCAAAGCGGTTACTGTCCCAAAAGCCTTCAATAATTTCGCTGCCGTCAATTTCCCAATCCCATCCATGGTCTCCAGCTGGGAAACAATAAAGTTTTTACTACGCTTATTCCGGTGCGCCGTAATCCCGAAGCGGTGAGCCTCATCCCGCAACTGCTGAATCAACTTCAGGGACTCCGATTTCTTATCTATATATAAAGGAAGGCTGTCCTCTGGAAAATAGATCTCCTCTAATCGCTTCGCGATACCAATGATCGGAATCTGTCCATATAAGCCGATGGCCTTCAGCGCATCACAAGCAGAACTTAGCTGGCCTTTTCCTCCATCGACAATAATTAAATCCGGTAATTCCGATTCCTCTTCTAATAAACGCGTATATCGACGGGTAATCACCTCGTGCATGGTGGCAAAATCGTCAGGCCCCTCCACCGTTTTCGGCGTGAAGATGCGGTAATCCTTTTTAGAGGGTAGCGAATTCTTAAAGCAAACCATCGCTGAAACGGGGTTGGTTCCCTGCAGGTTCGAGTTATCGAAACATTCAATGTGCTTAGGCAAGTCAGTAAGGCGAAGATCATTTTTCAATTTGATCATCACGCGCATCTTTCGGTCGCCGCCACTCTCCTCGGCCGCCTTGCGATCCGCCTTTTCTTTTCTAAAGTACAAAACGTTCTTTAAGGACATGTCAAGAAGCTTCCGCTTATCACCTTGACTTGGCAACGAATTGCGCGCTCCCTCGAACTCGATCGACATGGGGATGTTGGTGATAATTTCTTTGGCCTTACTCTGAAACTGATCTCGCTTCTCCCAAATCAACATCGTCAGCAATTCTGCCTCATCTTCCTCCAGCTTCTTTTTGACTTCCCAGGTCTGTGACTGCAAAATCGTTCCGTTAATGACTTTCATGAAGTTAATATAGGCCAAAGATTCATCCGACACCATCGAAAACACATCCACATCATGGATCGACGGATTCACGACCGTGGACTTCGCCTGGAAATTCTCTAGGAGCTGCCACTTTTCTTTCCACTCCTGCGCTTTTTCAAAGGCTAGTAGGGTGGAGGCCTCCTGCATTTGGGTAATGAAGAAGCTTTTTGCCTTTTGGTAATTGCCCTTCAAAATCTGAGACACCTGATCAATATACTCCATATACCGCGCCTCCTGCTCTAAACCCTCGCAGGGTCCTTTGCAATTGCCGATATGGTATTCTAAGCAAACCTTGTATTTCCCTGCCTCGATGTTAGCCTCCTTTAAATTTAAGGCGCAAGTCCTTAAGGGATACAGCTGATGCAACATCTCCAGTAGGGCGTTCATCAATTTCGGATTCGCATAAGGCCCAAAAAACGTCCCAATCGAATGATTAATCCTTCTTTCTGTGATTAGTCTAGGGAAACGCTCTCTGGTCAAACAAATAAACGGGTAGGTTTTGTCATCCCGTAACAAGATATTGTACTTCGGTTGAAACTGCTTTATGAGCGTATTTTCGAGCAATAAGGCATCGAATTCCGAATGCACGATCGTAAACTCCAAATTGCGGATCTGCGAAACGAGTCGCCTCGTTTTATTGTCCTTCCCTTTCGTATTCGTGAAATAGGAACTGACGCGATTTTTTAAATTCTTCGCCTTCCCTATATAGATGATGGTCCCGCTTTCATCGAAATAGCGATACACGCCCGGTTCTTCGGGTAGGGTAGGCAAGATGGATTTAGGGTCGAAAGTGGACATAGGCCAAAATTAAGCAAAAATATCTTCTTTGTGATTTTTGTAATTATCCAAGGTGGCTCTTTCCATATTCCCCCTAGATTATGTCCCTGTTAAGGAGGTGTTAGGGATTGGCAAATTCACGACAAAATACCCTTTTCTGCCGACCAAAGACGAAGGCTCTATTGTATTAAAAAGATGAAATAGGCCTCTAAATGCATCATTAGGGGAATACTACTATTTAAAATAAAAAAAATGAAAAAATATCTGCTAAATGCTTGCGGGAATTGTAAGTATTGGACATATTTGGTCCTATGTAATAGTGTAGCATAGTTGATATAGGTCATCTATTTCCGATTCGCTCATGCTGTACTATTGTATTATTTGAAGATTTGTTTGACACTAAACCTATTTAAAATTTTAAACTATTTTATTCACCTAATCAGAAAGGAGGCACATAGAACATCAAAACTCGAAACCCAAAATTTAATTTAAAAACTAACTTAATCTTTATTATGAAAAACAATTTTTACCAAAGTCTACGAGGCTTTCTTTTGCTAGCAATAGTAATGCTTGGAAGCTTCTCGTCATTTGCCCAAGACCGCAAGGTTACAGGTAAAGTCTCTGGGACAGATTCTCAGGGAATTCCAGGTGTTAGTATCTTAGTTAAAGGAACAAACACAGGAGCTACTACAGATGTTAACGGTGCATTCTCTGTAACTGTTAAGTCTGCAACTGCAGTTTTGAATATCACAGCTGTAGGTTACAAATCACAATCAATTACAGTAGGTTCTCAATCTTCTATTAACGTAACGTTACAAGAAGATAATTCTCAGTTAGACGAGGTAATCGTAACAGGTTACTCTGTAACTAACAAGAAGGAGTCTACAGCGGCAGCTTCAATCGTAAAAGCGAAGGATTTGCAAATTGCACCTTCAGGAAACGTTGAGCAGCAATTACAAGGTCGTGTAGCCGGTGTTACTTTGATCACGAACGGACAACCAGGTACGAACAGTATCATCCGTGTACGTGGTTTCGGTGCATTTGGTGGTAACGAGCCATTGTATGTTGTGGATGGAGTTCCAGTAGGAACGACGGATTTCCTTTCTCCAGATGATATCGAGTCTACTACGGTCCTTAAGGATGCGGCAGCAGCTTCTATCTATGGTGCTCGTGCGGCGAACGGTGTAATCGTTTATACGACTAAGCGTGGTGCGCGTAACAAAGGTATCACAGTTACTTATGATGGATTGTACGGTGGTACTGACCCTAACGTAGGTGGTGTAGCTAAAATGTTAACTCCTCAAGAGCAAGCTGATTGGACTCACGTAGCTTACCGTAACAACGCGGCAGCTAACGGAACTGCAGTTGCTTATACTCACCCTCAGTATGGAACTTCTGCGCAAGCAACTTTACCTACTTACTTGCACTTCAACGGTGCTAACGGTGTAAACTCTGGTGACTTAGCAGCAGCTCAAGCAGCTTATGCAGCTAATCCATTGACTACTTTCGTTATTAAGACAAACAAAGCAGGAACTAACTGGTACGATGAAATCACCCGTTTCGGATCGACAATGCGTCACTCTTTAGGTATCCAAGGTGGTACAGATAAAGGTCGTTTCTACTTAGGTTTATCTGGACAAGAGCAACAAGGTATCTTGATTCAAAATGATTTCAAGCGTTATTCAGCTCGTTTTAACTCAGAGTTTGACTTAGGAAAGAAAGTTCGCGTGGGCGAAAACATCCAAATGACGTATCGTTCAGTGCGTGGTCAAGCAGGTGGTAACAACGGTTTAGGTGTGGCTGCTGATGAGTCAGTAATCTTATCTGCTTACCGTATGCCTACAGCGATTCCAGTTTACGATGAGTTCGGAAGCTTTGCATCTACTAAGGCTGCTGGTTTTAACAACCCTCGTAACCCAGTTCGTCAAATCTTACGTAATAACGTAAATGACAATAACTACAACGCATCTGCATTTGGTAATGTGTATGTAGAGTATGAGCCAATCAAAGATTTAATTATCAAATCTTCAGTAGGTGGTCAATACTCAGGATATGCTTACAAAGATTATAACTACAAATATTTAGGTGATTCAGAGCCAGAGGCTTCTAACTCATTCTATGAAGGATCAGGTTATAACTTTGCTTACACGTTCACTAACACAGCGGCTTACAAGACGAAGTGGAGAAAGCACGGAGTAACTGCTTTAGTAGGTATGGAGGCATTGAACACAGGTGCAGGTCGTCAGATCTCTGGTTCAGGTATTAATCCATTCTCAATGGATACAGACTTCGTAACTTTATCTTCTGTACAATCTCCAGTAGTAAACTCTGGTTTATATTCAGGTGTTAATTTCTACTCTTTATTCTCTAAGGTAGATTATAACTTTAACGAGAAGTATTACTTAACAGGAGTTGTTCGTCGTGACGGATCATCTCGTTTCGGTCCTGAGAATCGTTATGGTATTTTCCCTGCAGTATCTGCTGCTTGGAGAGTAACATCTGAGGAGTTCATGAAAGATCTTCCTGCTATCTCTGATTTAAAAATCCGTGGTGGTTGGGGTTTAATGGGTAACTCAAACAACGTAGACCCAGCTAACCAATTCTCTTTATATGCTGCGAATCGTGGTAACTCATTCTATGCAATCGATGGTCAATCATCTGGAGCAAACGAAGGTTATTTCCGTTCTCGTATTGGTAACCCAGCTGCGAAGTGGGAGACTTCAGAAACAATGAACGTTGGTTTTGATGCAACTCTTTACAATGGTAAGTGGGAAATCGTATTAGACGTTTGGAGAAAAGATACACGTGATTTATTATTCAACGTGCCTCTTCCAGCGGTAGTAGGTAACTCTGCATCTGCTCCTTCAGTAAACGTGGCGAAAATGCGTAACCAAGGTATTGATTTCCAAATCATCAACCGTGGTAACTTAACTTCAGATTTGAAATATGAATTAACATTCAATAACTCATTCTTGAAGAACGAAATCGTTGCATTTGCTCCAGGTATCACTAACTTAACAGGTGGTGCATTCCGTGGAATTACACCAGTACGTATGGAAGTAGGTCGTTCTTTATCTTCTTTCTACGGATACCAGGTAATCGGTTACTTCAACTCAGCTGCTGAAGTTGCTTCATCTCCAGCGCAAGATGGTAAAGGCTTAGGTCGTTTCCGTTATGCTGATATCAACGGTGATGGAAAAATCACAACGGATGACCGTACATACTTAGGTTCTCCAGTTCCTACTTACACAGGTGGTATCAACGTAGGTTTAACTTACAAAGATTTTGAATTCGCTACGTATTTATACGCTTCTGCTGGAAACAAAATCTGGAACCAATCTAAGTGGTTTACAGACTTCTTCGGAACGTTTGAAGGATCAGGAAAAGGTGAGCGCGCTAAGCAATCATGGACTCCAGAATTAGGAAACAGCGCTGCTGCTCCGATTTGGGAATCAAACTCTAACATGTCAACTTCAGGTGCTGCTAACTCATGGTATGTAGAAGATGGTGATTACATCCGTATTCAAAACATCTCTTTAGGATACAACATTCCTAAGAACTACACTTCTAAGTTAGGTATCAAGCGTGCGAAGTTTACGTTATCAGCTAACAACATCTTCACTATCACTAAATACAAAGGTTTAGATCCAGGTGTAGGTGGTGCAGCTGATACAGGATTTGGTATTGATGTGGGTAACTACCCAGTGACTCGTTCATTCAACGCATCAATTAACTTAACTTTTTAATTAGCAACAGCCATAATTAATGAATAAGAAAATGAAAAATAATCAAATTTTAAAGCGAATCGCTTTAGTGAGTGTGTCAGCGCTGACGTTGACCTTCGCTTGTAAGGATCAGTTTTTAGAAGTTCCGCCTACCGCATCATTAGCGCAAGCGCAATTATCTTCTAAAGAAGGTGTAGAAGGGACCTTAATTGGTGCTTATGCTCAGTTAGCTGCAAAGGGATATTCTCGTTTAGCAGCTGGTAATAACTGGGTTTGGGGTTCTATCCGTGGTGGAGAGAACAATAAGGGTACGGATGCGGGTGACTTCACTGCCATCAACCCGATGCAACGTTATGAGGTTCAGCCTACAGACGGTGATTTGAATAGCACATGGCAAGCAAAATACGAAGGTATTGCTCGTTGTAATGCGACGATCAACTTAGCCAATGGTTCTAAGGAGATCTCTGCAGCGGATAAGACACGTATTATTGCGGAAGCACGTTTCTTACGTGGTCACTACTACTTCGAATTAAAGAAGTTGTTTAACTCTGTTCCTTATGTGGATGAGACAAAAGACTACGGTAAAGGAATTGAGAAAGTGGCTAACACGGAAGCTTTCTGGGATAAGATTGAGGCTGATTTTGCGTTTGCTTACACAAACCTACCAGCAACGTCTTCATCTGCAGGTCGTGCAAACAAATGGGCTGCGCAAGCTTATTTAGGTAAAGCGTTATTATACCAAGGAAAATTCGCTGATGCAAAAGCGAAGTTTACTGACGTAATCGCTAACGGTGTTACAACGAATGGTAAGAAGTATGGTTTAGTTCCTAAGTTTGCTGAAATCTTCAATGCGGAGAATGACAACAACGAGGAGGCTATATTTGCTATCCAATCTTCAATGAACACGGGTAACGTGAACAACGCAAACGGTTTTGATGACTTGAACTACCCATACAACACGGGTTCTGATGGTCCAGGTAACTGCTGCGGTTTCTTCCAACCTTCATTCTCATTAGCTAACGCTTACCGTACAGTGAACGGTTTGCCGATCTTAACAGAAACGGCTGGTGCTCCAGATTATAACTTACCTGCTAACGCAGTGAAGAATGACTACAAAGTTGCTTCTTCTGCTGCATTTACTGAAGATGCAGATCCATTAGATCCACGTATTGACCACACAATCGGTCGTCGTGGTATTCAATACTTAGACTGGATCGAGCACCCAGGTAAGAACTGGATTCGTGATCAAACGTATGCAGGTCCTTATTCACCTAAGAAATACGTATACTACAAGCGTCAAGAGAATACATTAACAGATGGTTCATCTTGGACACGTGGTTATGCAACAATGAACTACAATATCATTCGTTTTGCAGACGTATTGTTAATGGCTGCTGAGGCTGAAATCGAAGCTGGTTCATTAGCAACTGCTTTAGATTACATCAACCGTGTTCGTAACCGTGCGGCTAATCCTGCTGGTTTCGTTATGAAAGGTGGCGTAGCAGAAGCTAACTATGTAATTGCTCCTTACACAGCATTTGCTGATAAGGCTACTGCACAAAAAGCAGTTCGCATGGAGCGTATGTTAGAATTAGCGACTGAAGGACACCGTTTCTTCGACTTAGTTCGTTGGGGTACTGACGTATCTACGTTAAATGCTTATTTAAACTACGAGAAGCAATTCCTAGTAACGAAGTTTGGTGGTGCATCTTACCAAGCTACGGATAAGTATTTACCTATCCCTCAAGCTCAAATCGATATCCAAGGTTCTTCTATCTTGAAGCAAAACGCAGGATATTAATTTGTTCTAATTTTCTGTAAAAAAGGTGGGATATTAATCCCACCTTTTTTATTTTCGCTTAAGTTTAAAATTGCCTTATGAAGCCTATTTACGCCAATTTATTCCTTGCTTTCTCCTTTCTCGTTTTCTCTTGTAAAAACGCCACTACTTTCGAGCTTTTATCCGGTGATGATACCGGTATTCATTTTTCAAACAAGATTGTCGAGAACGATACCTTGAGTATTTTGAAGTATGAATACCTCTACAACGGAAGTGGAGTGGGTATGGGAGATTTTAATAATGATGGGCTGTTAGACTTGTTTTTCTCGGGTTCTCAGGCGAATGCTGCTTTGTATTTGAACAAGGGAGAAATGAAGTTTGAGGAAGTAGGAAAGGCATCTGGTTTAGATACAAAAGATCGCTGGTGTTCTGGAGTAAGTATTGTGGATATTAATGGGGATGGATTGCTAGATGTATATGTATCAGCAACGATGAAGAATGTGGAGCGTGATCGCCAAAATATGCTGTTTGTGAACCAAGGAATTAAAGAGGGGATACCCAGCTTTAAGGAAATGGCAACCGAGTATGGGATTAATGATTCAGGGCATAGTGAGCATGCTGCTTTCTTTGACTATGACCGGGATGGAGATTTGGATTTATATGTATTAACGGATGTTATTGATCAATTCCCATCCTTATACCGCCCAAAGGTTACCGATGGTTCCTATCCTAATACGGATCGTTTATACCGCAATGATTGGTCTAAGGATAAAAGTCATCCGGTATTTACAAATGTGTCGAAAGAGGCTGGGATAACGATAGAAGGGTACGGTTTAGGTATTAATATCTGTGATATTAACCAGGACAATTGGCCGGATATCTATGTGACGAACGATTATGTGTCGGATGATATTCTCTACATCAATAACCACGATGGGACTTTTACAGATCAGGCGAAGGCTTATTTTAAGCACACAAGTTTATCGGCGATGGGGAATGATGTGGCGGATATTAATAATGATGGACGTCCAGATATTGTGGCGCTTGATATGTTGCCTAAGGACAATGAGCGCAAGAAGCAATTAGCGCCGCCTAATAGCTATCAGTCGTATCAGAACAGTGATTTACACGGTTATACCTACCAGTACATGCGCAATTCCGTGCAGTTAAATGCAGGTAAGAAGGCAGATGGTTCTCCAGCGCCCTTCCAAGAGATTAGTTTACTAGCGGGCGTGGCGGAGACGGAGTGGAGCTGGTGCCCTTCTTTGGCGGATTTCGACAATGATGGATTCCGTGATTTAATGATTACCAATGGTTTTCCGCGGGACGTAACGGATAGAGACTTTATGTTGTACCGAGCTAATTCAGCACGCCTGGCGTCTGACGCCATTCTTTTAGAGCAAATGCCGGTGATTAAGGTGAATAATTATGCCTTTAGAAATAAAGGGGGAATGCATTTTGATGATGTGAGTGCGGCTTGGGGAATTCAACGTCCCTCGTTTTCAAATGGGGCTTCCTATGGTGACTTGGATAATGATGGCGATTTAGATTATGTCGTGAATAATATCAACGATGAGGCTTTTGTATACAAGAACAACACGGTTGAAACGAATGCGGATAAGGGACATTATTTACGCGTTAAGTTGCAAGGTAAGGGCCAAAATACGCAAGGAATTGGAACCCGTATTGAGGGACTTTATGCGGATGGCACCTATTTCTATTATGAGAATTCACCTTATAGAGGCTATTTGTCTAGCGTAGAGGCTGTTGCTCATATTGGTTTAGGGACGAAGCAGAAGATTAAAGAATTACGAGTGATTTGGCCAAATGATTCCATGCAGGTGATTTCTAAGCCGGGTGTCGATCAATTACTTACACTAAAGATCTCCGATGCGAAGCAACCTTATGTCTCCTTATATCAAACTGAAGCTCCTTTACTTCGGGAGGTGACGAATGAGATGCAGTTAACGGAAGTACACAAGGAATACGACTTTATCGACTTCAATTTCCAAAGTTTAACCCCGTTCAAGATGTCTCAATTAGGGCCTGGAGCATCGGTGGGTGATGTGAATGGAGATGGTTTAGAAGATTTCTTTGTAGGCGGCTCTAAATTTTATTCGGGTATTTTCTATCTGCAACAAGCTTCTGGCAAGTTTAAAGCAAATTTTTTAGAGGGTGTAGCAGAAAACAAGAATAAATTAGGAGAGGATTTAGGTTCACTTTTAATCGATATGGATCGGGATGGAGATTTGGATTTATACATTGCTCGGGGAGGAACAGAGGGCCAAATAGGTGCAACGAGCTTCCAAGATGTGGTGTATGCGAATGATGGGAAAGGAAACTTCAGCCTAGTGTCGAGAGCATTGCCAGCCTTTACGGAAAGTAATGCGGCAGTTAGGGCAGTGGATTTTGACAAAGACGGAGATTTAGATTTATATGTCAGCGGTAGAAACGTGCCGTTTTCTTATCCAAAAGGAACGGTTTCTCGCCTGTTGCGCAATGATTCGAAGGCCGGTATGATTAAGTATACAGACATGACAGCGAAGTGGGCACCTGATTTATTGAAGCCGGCATTAGCTTGTGATGCGGTTTGGACAGATGTGAATAACGATGGCTGGTCAGATTTAGTCGTGGCTGGGGAATTTATGCCGATTCAGATCTACCAGAACGTAAAGGGCCATTTAGTAAAACTTGAGAAGACGGGAGTAGAGGAAATGACGGGTCTTTGGGGCTCGGTGGCAGCGGCTGATTTTGATCAAGACGGAGATATGGACCTAGTGGCAGGTAATATGGGGAAAAACACCCTGTTACGTGCCAATGCGAAGCAGCCGGTGGATGTACTTCATGGGGATGTGGATGGCAATGGAGTTTATGATATTTTCCCTTTTGTTTATTTCCAAAGTGCTGCAGGAGCACCTGTTTCAGCTCCTTTATTTGGCAAAGACGATGTGCACAAGCAGTTGAATTCAACACGTCAGCGCTGGGTGTATTATAAGGATTATGGTAAAATTACGCAGGATGATTTCTTAACGGAGAAAGAACGGGCGAAAGCGACGAAGCTTTCCTTTACAGAGAATGCCTCATTGTATATTGAGAATCTAGGTGAAGGTAAATTTAAGGCGCATGATTTGCCCGACATGGCCCAGTTATCGGCGTTGAACGGGATGCAGATCCTAGACATCAATGCGGATGGTTATCTAGATATCTTGTTTGTGGGGAATAACTTCGCGAATGAGGTCGCTATGGGTCGCTACGATGCGTCGAATGGCGGTGTTTTATTAGGCAATGGCAAAGGGTTCACTTATGCACAAAATTCAGGAATGATGGTTCCAGCTGATGCGAAGGCCTTAGTAGGTATTCAGGTGGGTGCAGATTTAGCTTTTGTGGCACTACAGAACAGAGGTCCGATGAAGGTATTTAAGCCTCAGGGGGCCTTTATAAAAGCCGCTGTAAAGCCGGGTGTTTCATTTAGCTATACCTTAAAAGGACATAAACAAAAGATAGATTGGACCTATGGCTCTTCTTATTTAAGCCAAAGCGCCAGCGCACAGGCCTTCATTCCGAAGGGAGCTAAATTGAATTAACGAATTGAATTACGTAAGAGTCGAAGCTGAAGGCCAGGTGTTAGTTTAACGCCTGGCTTTGGTTTTCCAAATTGAAAATTACCAAGCAAAAGATCGACATCGCCATCTTTATCTAAATCACCGGCATCCATCGCCATGTAACGGGCATCATCCGGTAGGTTGATATTGCTAACCTGGAAGCGAAGTTTGCCCTGGTTTTGGAAATACAAGAATGATTCATTTACCCCTTTGTCATTCTCCGGAAAGAAAGCGATCATGGCTAGATCTAGGTCGCCATCCCCATCAAAATCACGGGCCAGCGTTTTCGTAGCTCCATAAGCTGGGTAAAAATACCCTTCCTTGAAATTATTTTTGCCATCATTCGTGAAGACATGCACCCCATGGTAGGCTTTCTTAGAATAAGAATTATCCGCATTATCTCCTGCTGAAATGATGATATCATCGAATCCATCTTGATTCAGATCCGCCACATCCATATAAGTACTTCCCCATATCGACTCAAATTGCAGTAAGGGTTTCTCCACAAATAAGCCCTGGCCTTTGTTGATAAAGAGGGAAACACCCTCTTTGGCTTCGGACATTAAAACTAAAATGTCAGGTTTGCCATCTTTTGAATAATCTTTAATGACGATGTTTCTAGCCCCAGGCTGAGATTTCAAGGTATGCCGTTGTTTGGTTTTTCCATCTACCCAAACGACCTGTCCCGCTTCATAGCCATATTCACAAATCAGATAATCTAGCGTGCCATCTTCATTGAAATCCGCCATCTGCATATCCACAGGGCGTTTTAATCCGTCGACTAGCTTAGTAAGTTTTCCAGCTGCGTTCATCTCGAATAGATTTCCGATTTTTTCGTCATTCGGGAGGATTTTGCCAATGCTTAATAGGTAATTTTTTCCTTGAATGAAGGAGGTATTTACATTGGGGCTTGGGGTTTTGAAGGTCGTTTTTACCTGTAGTTTACTGTCTACAATAGCGGTCTCATTCGAGTTCATTCCGATCCAAGCTTCCGCCTTCACTGGATGAATTTGAATAGAAGTTACTCGGCCTACAGAATGAACTGGAGAGATGAAATCCTCCGTTTTAAAGTGTAGTGGATTGGTGGAGATAGGACTTTTGGTTTTTTGTGGCAACGGATTTTCCGGTGCATTCGTTACATAATAATCCACGATCGCTTGCCAATTCTCGATACTCATCGCTGGGCTATCTGGAAAGGCATTTGCAGAAACTAAGGCATGGTATTGCTCTTCAGGTAAACTGGCGGCTAATTCAAATTTATTACGCAAGCCTAAGCGGTAGGACATGTCCATTAGGACTTTATCGTTCCAGGTCTTTTTGTCTAACAGACTTGGGTCTGGGAACTTGTGGCAAGAGCTACAGTTTTCTTTCGCCAGTTCTTCCCCTGTTTTCTTAGAGTTGCAGGCAAATGTTAGTAAAGCGATAAAGGCAAAGGCAATTAGTCTCATTCAGGCAAGGCGGTGGCAGTGGAAGAAGTTAAGGTAGAATCCCCTCCAATTCCTCCGACGCAACTAAAGTCGAAGGCTAAATTTTCGGGTTTAATGAATGGCATTTTTTGGTATCCATCGAGGGCTAATGATCGATCAGAGTAGACTTTCTCCATGAATTTTGTGAAGGCAGGCATGGCCATTTTTGCTCCTTGACCTAATTGAATGTTTCTGAAGTGAATACTGCGGTCATCGCCACCTACCCAAATACCGGTAACCAGTTTTTGGGTAACTCCCATAAACCAACCGTCAGAGAAGTTAGAAGTGGTACCCGTTTTTGCTCCAATTTCGTTTCCTGCAGCAATTGAGCTGCGATTTAATCCTTCGGCTGTTCCACCGGGTTCACGTACGGCACCTTGTAACATAAATGTCATTAAGTAGGCTGTTTCGGGCTTCATTACTGCCTTAGCTGTGGGCGAGAATTCGCGCAAAACGACGCCGTTTTTATCGGTGATTTTTAGAATGATGATCGGGTCGATTTTTTCACCACTATTCGCGAAGGTACTGTAGGCCGAAACTTGTTCGTAGACAGAGACTTCGGACGTGCCTAGGCAAAGGGAAGGTCCTTCGTACAGAGAGCTTGTAATACCCGCTTTGTGAGCAAAATCGGCAATTTTGCTGGCTCCTAGAGATTTCATCAGTTTCGCTGAAATCGTATTGATGGAGCGTCCCATCGCGCGTCTAAGCGTTAAATTCTCGTAACTGTATTTGCCATCGGAGTTTTGAGGCGTCCAGGTGTCATTCGTCAGTCCATCCTCTGTCCCAAAAGTCACCGGCTCATCCACATATTTATCACAAGGAGTGGCAATTTCATTTTCGATGGCTGCCCCATAAACAAATGGTTTGAAGGTAGAGCCAGGTTGGCGCTTACTTTGGGCAATATGATCATACTTGAAATACTTGTAATTAATGCCACCAATCCAAGCCTTCACGTGGCCATTCGTCGGATCCATCGACATCATGCCCACATTCAAAATACGCTTGTAATACCGCATGGAATCCAATGGGCTTAAGGTGGTGTCGATATCGCCATGGTAAGAGAAAATCGTCATTTTTACAGGACGATTTAATTCCTCCCAAACCCGCATCTCATCATTATTATACGCCTCCATTAAATCCCGGTAGCGCTGCGTGCGTTTCATAGCAGACGAAATAAAGCCCTTCAGCTCCTGCATTTTCTCATTTACCCAAGGATTGCGTCCCGCCCAATGTTGATTGAAAGCAATTTGTTGCGCTTTCATATGCTCTTGCACGGCATCTTGCGCATATTTTTGCATACGCGAGTCGATCGTCGTGTGGATGCGTAAACCACTGGTATACAAGTTCAATTGCTGGTCTTCCGGGCGGTCTTTGTTAATCTCAGAAAGGATACCTAGAATTTCTTTACGGATGGATTCGCGTAAATACGGAGCTGCGCCGGTGTTTTGGTTTTCTACTTTATAGCGAAGGTTCAAGGGGTCTGCCTTCATCTTTTCCGCATCCTCCTCTGACAGGTATTCGTATTTAGCTAGTTGGCCTAAAACGGTATTCCGACGCGCTAGAGTCCTTTCCGGTCTGATGCGTGGATCATACAGGGAGGGATTTTGCAATAAGCCGATCAAGGTGGCTGCCTCAGGGTAGGTAACTGTCTGCACGTTTTTTTGGAAATAAGTCCGGCAGGCTACTTGAATTCCATAGGCATTATTCCCAAAACTCACCTCATTCAAATACATCGCCAAGATTTCTTGCTTCGTGTATCGGCGTTCTAATTTGATGGCCAAAATCCACTCTTTAATTTTCGCGATGGCCGTTTTTAGCCCACCCACTTTCATTAATAAACCCATGTAAATAGGATCGTCTTCGCCATATTCAAGTGAACGGGTGTGGAATAAATTCTTGGCTAATTGCTGGGATATCGTACTTCCACCTCCTGAGGTACCAAAAGAGAATAATACGCGGGCCATAGAACGCACATCGATACCTGAGTGGCTGATGAAACGGGCATCTTCTGTCGCCATGAGCGTGTTAATCAGGATGGGTGACAGCTCCTCGAACTCCACCGGATTACGGTTCTCTCGGAAGTATTTTCCAATCTCTTCTCCGTCTTCTGAAATCAATAAGGACGCCTCTTGGCTTTTCGGATTCTCTAGCTCTTGCAGGCTAGGCATTCCACCAAACAGCCAAAGGAAATTATAGTTTACCGATGCAATGAAAAGAATGGCAAATAAGATTGTGCCTCCAAATATTTTGTAGGCTAAGGTAATTTTATTCAATTTAGATTCCTTTATGGGTTCTATCATTTGTTAATCAGCTTTAGCATTTCATTAGCCTCTGCAACGAGGGGGCTGGTGGGGAAAGATTGGACAAATTCACCTAACAGGCGTTTGCATTCTGCACTTTCCTGTAAACCCGCTTTACAAAGCGCCATTAAAAATACGATTTTATCTTCCAATTTACTACCAGGCGTATTTTGTTGAATCGCTAGGCAAGCCTCAAACGCCATCGCAAACTCTTTTGATTTAAAACGTTCATAGGCCTCTTCGTATTTCTTTTGTGCCTGAATTTCTTTGTTCTCGGTTAGCGCTCCATTTTCTAATTTGAGGATCATCGTCTTGAAATAGGAGCTAGGATAGCGTTCGAAAAGTGTTTTTCGTGAATTTGTTTTTGCGGTCCCTTCTTGGCTTAAATAAAGAACGTAAAGTGCCTCTGCTTCAAAAGCTGTGCTTGGGAATTCTGCTAATAATTGTTGTAACGTGCTAGTAGCCAAGGTGTTTTCGCCTAATTCTAAACGGGCCAACTTACCTAGTTTGAATAAGGATTCTTCCTTTAATTTGGTCGCCTTATTCGCGGCGTTAGCACTAAACGGAATTGCTTTCAACCAAGTTTCTTCTGCCACTCCTGTTGTGTTCGTTTGGGGAAGATTTGTTTTCTCCGTTACCGTAGAAACCGTGGTGGAATTGCTCAGGCTTGCATTTTTATTCTTTCTATTCCAAAAATCCTCCAAGGTCCGATTCCCCCATCGATTGCTAAATTCAATGCTACCCTGAATCCGAGCTTGTTCGTTATTGAAGTAGAAATTTTGTTGGTCTGCGTTAAAAGGGCGTCTCGTAAAAATAGGAGCAGTAGTTGCAGCACTTACCGATTTCTTCACCGTATCTTTTTGCTGCTTTAAAAAGAGCTCGTGTAATGCCTGTGGAGATAAAGTGGCTAAATGCAATAAGGAATCTTGTAAGGCTATTTGTTTCGAAAACGAAGTATAGCTAGCCCAGGATTTTTTCAGTTTTTGTGCTTTCGCGTAGTCGGGATGATTGTTTGCGAGGTAGGTAGCTGCACTGTCGTAGTAGTTTGCCGCTAGATCATAGGCCTTTAATTGTTTCGCGAAAAGACCGCCTAATTGAAAATAGAGTTCTCCTTTATTTGGGTTGTTTTCGCCGCCTTTCTCCCAATTTTCTTTGGCTTTTTTGTAGTCCTTTTTAGTGTAATAATATTGACCTATTTTGACATAGATAGCCGATTTGTTGTCCTCGTTTTTAGGGTCTTTCAGCATTTTCTCCAAGGCATCCACATTACCTTCGATTTGATGAATAGCCAGGCTTGATTGCAAGTTTAAATCATAGCTAGGCTTTGTTTTTAGCGTCGTTTTAAAGCTTTCTACCGCTAAATTCGGCTGGTTATTGTCCGCAAATAGTTGGCCCATGATGAATGAGATGCGCGCTTTTTCTTCGCCCTTCTTCAGGTATTTGGAGGCTTCCTGGAGTAATGAGAGGGCTTTTACAGGTTCATCTGCCAGCTGGTAGGAATAGGCTTTTAGTAACAAGAATTGCTTTTTCTCGTTTGAATTCAAGGGGTTTTCACTTAAGAATTCTTCGATCTTTTCTGCGGCAGTAAACTCCTGTTGTTGTAAATAAATTTCATAGAGAGCGAGTAATGCCTCTGGTCTAATTTCAAGTGAGTTTACGTATTTATACGTGTCAATGGCATTCTTTAGGTCGTATTGGTAAATGCGACCCTTACCGATTAGTAAATAGGCATCGATAATGTATCGGGAATTTTGGTGGCGATCGATCACTAAAGACGCCTTGCGGATTAGTTCTTTAATGTCCTTTTCGTTGCCTTGTTTAAAGCTCGAATCCAGTGGAATTCGGATGGGTAAGGTGGCATTATAGCTTTCCTTGCGTTCCGCGAATAGTTTGCGCTCTAATTCTTTTTCTAATCTCGAGGCCTGCCAAATGGCATTGTACTTCGCATTCACATTGTGAAACGCAACGGCCATGGGCTTGTTGCTGAATTGAGAACAAGACCACGTACTGAGGGCTAGAAATAAGAAGACAAGACGCCTGTACATAGGATTCGACGGAACAATTTTCAAATTTACAATTTATCTTCCCGAAAATTGGATAAATTTAGGCGAATATGAATTCCTACCAAAAATTCTTAGGGGCCGCTTTTCAGATGCTCGTCACCATCGTGGCAGGCGTTTTTGCTGGCCGCTATTTAGATGCCTATTTTTTTACGGATAAGCCCTGGTTTACGCTCATTTTCTCCCTTGGATCGATCGCATTTGCCCTGATCGCCTTGATCAAAAGTCTTCCCAAATAGGGTTCGCAGAAGCGCAGAATATTCTGTATTTTTGTCATTAAAATTCAATCCACTTGTTTACTCAACGGCGAAACCTGATCTTCTTGTTTTTCGGCCTCATCGGTCTCTTGTTCATCGGGAAGCTATTTTTCCTGCAAGTGATCGATGATACCTATGAGAAAGCAGCGGATAATAATGCGATTCGCAAGATTATTCAGATCCCATTTAGGGGGGAAGTGTATGATCGGTTTGGCAAATTAATCGTCTACAATACGCCCGTATACGACCTCTACATCATCCCTCGAAAAGCGGTGGTGAAGGATACGAATCAATTTTGTCGTGTGTTCCGTATCACGCGGGAATACTTTATCAAAACCACCCAGCGCGCTAGAGCTTATTCGCGGGTGAAACCGAGTCTATTTCTGAAACATTTATCGAAGGAAGATTTTGCAAGTGTGCAAGATGCGATGGTGGATTTTCCGGGCTTCTTTTTTGAGACCAATGCCTTTAGAACCTATCAATCCCGTTCCTTTTCGAATGCCTTGGGTTATGTAGCTGAGATCAGCCCGACTGCTCTGACGGATCAGAAAGACGATTATTACCGCCAAGGAGACTATGTGGGTATTTCTGGAATAGAATCCTTTTATGAAGAGACTTTACGTGGTCAGCGCGGGGTAAAATACCGGATGGTGAACAGTAATGGGGTAGAAAAGGGCGATTATAAAAATGGCTCTTTAAACATCAACCCAGTCTCTGGAAATAACTTATACACCTCCATCGACTTAACTATTCAGGAATATGCGGATAGCTTGATGCAGCATAAAGTGGGTAGTTTAGTGGCGATTGAACCTTCTACGGGGGAGATTTTAGCCATGGTTTCCGCCCCGTCCTATGATGCGAGCTTACTTACGGGGAATAATTTCTCCAAGTATTACCAGCAATTAGCCTTAGATCCGATGAAGCCTTTGTTAAATCGGCCTCCATCTGCTTATTATCGGCCGGGATCCACCTTTAAATTAGTACAGGCTTTAGTGGGACAACAGCTCGGATTTATTGGGCCAGGCACGGTTTTCTCTCATGCGGGAGCTCCGGTGAAATGCCATGGACATGGTCCTGTGGATTTAAGAGGAGCCATTCGGGTGTCATGTAATCCCTATTTTTACCATGCCTTTAGGAAAATGGTCTACGATAAAACGACGGGCGATACCTATGAGCGATCGGCGCAAGGTTTGCAACGCTGGGCGGATTTAGTGGCTAATTTTGGTTTTGGGCGCAAATTAGGGGTGGATTTAGGGAATGAGAAGAAGGGAATTTTGCCAAATGTAGAGTACTATAATTCAGTCTACAAGGGGGAGAAAATGTGGAAGTTTTCGAATATTTATTCGATTAGTATTGGGGAGGGGGAAATTGTCGTTAGTCCCCTAAAAATGGCAAATCTCGCTGCGATCATCGCTAACAGAGGATGGTACATTCCGCCGCATGTGGTGAAGGGAATTGGATTAAAGAAAAGTATTGACCCTTTCTATAAAACGCCAGTAAAAGTAGGTGTGGAGGCGAAGTATTTTAATGTCGTGATTGATGGCATGGAGGATGCGGTAACACATGGAACGGTAGAGGCGGATGGACGAATTCCTGATATCAAGATGGTCGGAAAGACCGGCACTTCCCAAAACCAAAAAGGGAAAGATCACTCCATTTTTATTGCCTTTGCGCCTCGCGATAATCCGAAAATCGCCATTGCCGTTTTCGTAGAGAACGCGGGTTTTGGTGGGTCTGCTGCGGCCCCAATAGCTTCTTTAGTCGTTGAAAAATACTTGAAACGAAAAGTAGATCGCAAGGCGGTGGAGACGAAATTTATGAATATGAATTACCTGCCTAACGTATACAGCGTGACACGTAAAAAGGTAGCCATTGATTCTACGAAAAAATGACAGATTCGAATCACATTCAGGGGCGCATTGACTGGATCACGGTGGGGTTCTATGTCCTGTTCGTCTGTTTAGGCTGGATGAATATCTATTCAGCGGTTTACAGTCCGGATGCCCCATTGAGCTTTTCGGATGCGGCATTTTACGATTCCAATGCGGGGAAACAATTGGTTTGGATCGGGACGAGTTTCGTATTAATCGTGTGCATTTTAGTGATTGATTTCCGTTTTTTCGAGTCCTTCGCCCTCTTCATCTACCTCGGTTTATTGCTTTTGCTGCTCGCAGTTCCCTTTTTAGGGGTGACCATCAATGGTTCTCATTCCTGGTTTAAGTTCGGCGGTGTTACGATTCAGCCGGCGGAGTTTGCCAAAACAGCAACCGCACTCTTGCTCGCCAAATACCTTAATGACCCCTTAGTCAACTTGAATAAATTCGCCTTTCAATGGAAGGCAGCCCTTATTATTGGGATTCCTATGCTGTTGATTATTGGGTCAAACGAGACAGGTTCAGCCCTAGTTTTCGCTTCCTTTTTAATTTTATTGTACCGAGAGGGCTTGCCGGGAACTTATCCAGCCTTATTTATTGGTGGAATTGTCTTGTTTGTGTCTGCTTTACTCGTTAAGGCTTGGATTATCTTGTTAGTCTTAGTTTTATTAGCCGGGCTTTTTGTACTTTTTATGCCCATTTATTTACAGCGCGATCCGAAGACCTATTTACGCCTCTCGGGAGCCATTGCGGTGATTATGACCTTAGCGCTTTTAGTAGATTGGGTGGTCAATAATGTGTTGCAGGAGCATCAAAGAAACCGGATTCGTGTCTTGATTGATCCCGGCTTTGACCCTCGAGGTTTAGGCTACCAGGTGACTCAATCGAAGATTGCGATTGGTTCGGGTGGTTTTTGGGGGAAGGGATTTTTAGGCGGAACTCAAACGAAATTTGATTTCGTACCGGAACAAAGTACGGATATGGTTTTCTGTACGATCGGTGAAGAGCATGGCTTTGTGGGCGTTATGCTGATGATCATTTTCTTTTTAGGCTTTTTGTGGCGTCTGATGTATTTAGCGGACTTACAGCGCTCCCGTTTTGCGAGAGCATATGGATTCGGATTAGTAGGAATTCTGTTTTTTCACTTTTTAGTTAATATAGGGATGACAATCGGCTTAATGCCCATCATGGGGATTCCATTGCCGTTTTTCTCCTACGGTGGATCGTCCTTGTGGTCGTTCACAATATTACTTTTTATCTTTTTAAAATTAGACTCTCACCGGTCTGATATGCTTTCTCGCTAGTATGGAAAATGAAACAATTTCTGCCAAAGCCAAAATGCTCATAGCCGTCGCCGCTCTTGGCTACTTCGTGGATGTGTATGACCTCATTTTATTTTCTGTCGTGCGTAATCCCAGCTTGATGAGTTTGGGATTGAAGGGCGATGAATTACTGAATCAAGGCTTGAACTTGATGAACGTTCAGATGGGAGGGATGCTTTTGGGTGGAATTTTGTGGGGAATCTACGGGGATAAGAAAGGCCGTAAATCCGTTTTATTCGGTTCGATACTTTTGTATTCAGCTGCGAACGCACTGAATGGTTTAGTGACTGATTTGAATACCTATGCGATTTTACGTTTTATCGCTGGTATCGGCCTTGCGGGTGAACTAGGAGCAGGTATTACGCTCGTAAACGAAACCTTACCGCCTTCTAAGCGCGGTATCGGAACCTTGATTATTGCCGGTGTAGGTGCTGCTGGAGCAGTGTTTGCGCCGATTATTGCGGGTTTAAGCCCTGATCCGGAGTGGTGGAGATCTTGCTATTTTATTGGTGGAGGAATGGGCTTAGCCTTATTGCTTTTACGTTTAGGAACGTTCGAATCGTCGATGTATTCAGAGATGGATTCGTCTGTGAAGAAGGGGAATTTTCTGCAACTCTTTTCTAGCGCTGCCACCTTCAAAAAGTATTTGTATTGCATTTTGATGGGGCTTCCCATTTGGTATATCATCGGAATTTTGGTTTTCTCAGCGCCTGAAATCTCTCAGCTAGTAGGCATTGAAGGTAAGATTAGTGGGGGTAACGCGATTATGTTCTGTTATATCGGACTTGCCACAGGAGATTTTGCTGCGGGAGCTTTGAGTCAATGGCTGAAAAGCCGCGGAAAGGCCGTTTTGACGTATTTATTTATTGCTGTTGGGATTTGCATCTATTACTTATTCGGGATGTCTAACATCACAACGACGCATGCGTATGTGATGATTACTTTATTAGGCTTCTTCGGGGGCTATTGGGCGGTGTTCTTGACATACTCTTCAGAGCAGTTTGGAACGAATGTACGAATGACAGTGACGACGACCGTTCCTAATTTCGTGAGGGGCGCATTAATTCCTATTTCCTTATTATTTAAGTTTTTAATTCCTTCCGTAGGCTTGATTCAGTCGGCGGCTTATGTGGGTGTGTTATGCTTTGCTTTGGCCATCTACTCCGTCTTACAACTGAAGGAAACCTTCGGTAAATCTCTAGACTACACCGAATAATGGCGCTAATCTCTAAGAAGAAGACCCTTTATCGGATTAATCAGCAGCTGCGCCGCTATTTGCATAAATACAATCGCGAGCACGTGATGAATATTAGTTATGCAGATCTCTTGCGTTACGATAACGCGATTGTGTTGTACGACAAAAATGAGGTGGATACGCTTTGGGAGACGGTTTTCTATTCTCCAGGTGATCAAGAGGAGGTCTATGAGGCGCTAAAACAGATCTATGCGGATTTAAAGACGGATGGTAACGAGGAGGTAATCAAGCACTTAGTGATCGACCGGGTGGATTATTGCACCTATGGGAATACGCATCCTTTCCGGATTCGCATTGTGAACCGGGTGAATGATAACTTTGATTATTTCTATATCAAAATTGCGGATGCCTCGCGTGTCTATGGGCTAGAGTTAGAGCATATTTTATCCCCAAATAGAATCAATTACGTCACCCACGAAAATACATTGGTCGAAGAGCATATCGCTGGAGTACCTGGAGATGCCTTTTTAAAGCAGGATTTAGAGCAGGACTTGGAGTCGCCCATTCGTTTAGCGAAAGAGTTCGTGAAATTCAATGAACGCTGCTTAGTACAATTATTGGGTGATATGCACAGCGCAAACTTTGTGGTAATTACGACACCGGATTTCGAGGAGATCTATTACCGTATTCGCCCAATTGACTTTGATCAGCAATGTTACGAAGGGAAGAAAACGGTGTATTTGCCGCAGTATTTCAAGCAAAATAATGCCCTCATTGAGCTGGGGATGAAGTATATGACGCCAGAATCGGTTTGGCAGTACCAAATCGAAGAGCGTTCGATGATCGCCTCACGTCTGAAATCAGAGAGTCAGCGCGTCTATGATTTGATGGCGGTGATGTCGAAGGACGAAATCGCTCCTCCCGAGAATGTAGAGCAATTAAAATCAGAACTGGCAAAGCATTACGAGGACAATCGCTTCTTGAATTGCAAGACGATGGGGGAGATTGTTTGGCTGAGCTTAGAATTAGTGATGCGTCACTAATTATTTCTTAAAGATGGACCACATCATGAGTCCGTAACCCATCATATAGCAAAGGCCACCGATAGGTGCAATCGCTCCAAAGATGGACATATTCGTCAGGCAGATCAGATACAGAGATCCAGGAAAGATAATGCTTCCCGCGAATTGAAAATAGGCGGCTGACTTTAAGTGCTTATTGCTAAAATTCATCTGCCAAACTCCCAAAATCAAAAGGGCCATTCCTCCGTACATTTGGTAGCGTGCTGCCGTTTCGAAAGTCTCTAAGCGATTGATATCACGCAAATAATCCTTCCAAGCATGAGCGCCAAAAGCGCCTAAGGCAACGGAAAGGCCTGCCATAAGTGAACCGAAAAACAACGAGAATTTTTTCATGGTAGGGGGATAAAAAAAGGCCCTGTTTCCAAGGCCTTTCTTATTAAGATGCTAAAGAAACTTTTAAATCGTTCAGCTTCCGCTTGATCGAATCATCGATCTGTTGGTCACCTACTTTCAAAATGAATCCACCGATTAGGCTCTCATCAATTTGTTCGATTAATTCTACTTCTTTACCTGTGTAATCTTTTACGATTTTAGCAACGGTTGCTTTCTGATCAGCTGTTAAGCTAGAAGCCGTTGTAACGGTAGCTTTTTGGATTCCTTTGTAATCCGTGTACATCGAGATGAATTCTTTTGCCACAGCAGGAAGAATTTTCTCGCGGTTCTTGTTCGTGATGATCACGAAGATACCGTAAGTCAATGGATTGAATTTATCCTTAAATAGCTTCGCAAGGATCGCTAATTTCGTATAATGCTTAATGATTGGGCTCTTCAGCGCTAACACTAATTCATAACTTCCTTCGCAAGTTTCTGCGAAATCGATCATATCCTTAGCCACAGCCTCTACCGCGTTCTTCTCGATCGCGAAGTCTAGCAGGGATTTAGCGTAACGGTGAGCTACAATTAATTCTGACATGGTCTATTCGATTAAGATAATTTAACGTCAGCCATCCACTCAGTTACTAATTTCTCCTGAGCTGCTTTGTCTTTTAATTGGCTTTTTAACACTTTCTCAGCTAAATCTAAAGAAAGAGTTGCTGCTTCCTTGCGGATAGCGGCTACTGCACTTGCTTTCTCTTGTTCGAACGCCACACGTGCTTTTTCGATTTCTTGGTTAGCGGCAGTTTGTGCATCTAACTTCGCTTGAGAGATCATCGCATCCGACGCTTCTTTCGCTTGTTTGATTAAAGCATCACGCTCAGCACGTGCTGAAGCGATTAATTGCTCGTTACCTGCTTTCAACTCAGCCATTTCAGCACGTGTTGTTTCAGATAATTTGATTGCCTCGTCGATGGATTGCTCGCGCTCAGCTAATGATTGAATGATCGGTTTCCAAGCAAATTTAGCCAAAAGGAAAAACAAGATTCCAAAGACAATTAGTTGCCAGAAGATAAGTCCAAAGTCTGGGGTGATTAACTCCATAGTATTTTTATTTAATATAAATCGTGTCAAAAAACGCAATTTGGCACCTAATGTAAACCAAATTGCGTTTTAAATGGGGTAGAATCTAATGCAAAGGCTAATCCTTTGGCGATTCTGATTGGTATCTTATTTCAAAGTTACCAATAGACAAATTACAGCAGCGAATAACGCAACCGCCTCAACGAAGGCAGCAACGATTAACATCGCACCTTGAATTTTTCCAGACGCTTCTGGTTGGCGAGCGATAGCTTCCATGGCAGAACCACCGATACGACCGATACCGAAACCTGCTCCTAAAGCAGCTAAACCAGCACCAATACCTGCAAGACCAAGACCTACAGAAACTTCTAATAAAATCGATAAAATAGACATACGATTTGGGTTTATATAAAAAAATAATTTACAAATTAATGGTGATGCTCTTCTACCGCCGCTCCGATGTACGTCGAAACTAACATCGTAAAGATGAAGGCTTGAATGAAGGCAACAATTAGCTCGATTACGTTCATGAAAAGCGAGAAAGGAACTACTGCTAGACCTAAAGCTGCATTTTCAAAAATGAAAATCAAGGATACTAAACTTAATAAAATGATGTGACCCGCTGTAATGTTCGCAAACAAACGAACCATTAACGAGAAAGGCTTCATGAAAATACCTACGATTTCTACCGGAGTTAAGATCACTAACATCCACTTCGGTACACCTGGCATTGCGAAGATGTGAGTCCAATACGTCGAACGACCATTAAAGTTCGTTACGAAGAAGGCAATAATCGCTAATACTAAAGTTACGGCGATATTACCTGTTAAGTTTGCGCCTCCTGGAATCAAGCCTAACATATTGTTAAACCAGATAAAGAAGAAGATTGTTAATAAATACGGCATGAAACGACGGTAGTGTTTCTCTCCGATATTGTTTTTTGCGATTTCATCACGCACAAAAATGATGATGGGCTCAAATAATGATTGTAAGCCTTTCGGTGCTCTGTGAGGATTTTTTTTGTATTTTTTACCGATACCGATGAAGATAGACAATAATAAAACTGCTGATAATAATAGAGAGGCTACGTTCTTCGTGATCGAGAAATCGTATACTTTTTCGCCATTCTCCGCGTGAATCTTACCATGCTCTAAAACGAATCCGTTGTAAGCGATTTCTTCGTGGTGTTCGTTCTTAAAGTTAGAAGACGAGAATACTTGTAAGCCTGCTGATTCCGTGTAAACGATACAAGGCAATGGCAAAGTAGCGTGGAAATGGCCAATCGTGAAGAAATGCCAATCATGCTCATCCGCAATGTGGTGTAGAATTAATTTACCTGGATCGAATTTTTCTGTTTTCGCTTCGTGAGCAGCAGGAGCAGTCGCGTGAGCAGCTGTGTCGTGTGATGCAGAATCGTGCGCAGCCACTGGTTCGTTTGCGAACACATTTAGGCTAATAAAGCTCAAGAAAAGCCCTAGTAGTATATTCGAAAAGTACATTTTTTGTGTTGAAGTCTTCACCTGCATCTGAAACATTAATCTTGCTATTTTCTAAAAACGTCGCAAGTTACGAAGCAAACCAAAAATTTCAAAATTTGTGCTACATAAATAGAGTACAAAAAAGTTGCTGGCGAACAAGACCATATTTGGCGTGTGGATAGAAGCGAAATATCCGATGAAAACGACGCTTAAAATAAATCGAATCGTGAGCGAAATCATCTGAAATGGGATGAATTTCTCTCCTTCGTTTTTTAAACCTAATTGAGCGAGGTTGAAGGTCAAGTAGGTTTGGAACAAAAGAAAAACAAAGATGAATTTTAGGTCTGGGTGCATATACGTTAGCACGCTAGTTTGCGCTAAACCATACAAAAGCCCCCCTAAAATTCCATAAAACAGCGCCATTTTTAACATAGGGCAAATATCGTCAGAAAGGAATTAATCGGCAAAGATTTTGGAAAAAAGGGATTTCGGCTGTTACTTGCAACCTCAAATCAAAAAGCCTCGCTTGTTGATTTATAAAGAAGAAGGGAGAGACTAGGCTCAATGAACTTCTGGCAACCCGTCCGCGAAAGCAGACCCCGGTGCTAATTCCTACCCCAGGCGGTGCCTGTTTAGGGAAATATAAACCATTTTGTGCATGCAAGCTGAGTTTCATCATTTTCATTCTGCGTCCCCATTTGCCCTTGAATTAGGGGGAGATTTGCCTGCTTTAGATTTAGCTTACCAAACTTGGGGCAAACTAAACGCTAAAAAAGACAACGTCGTTTGGATTTGCCACGCCTTTACCGGAAGTCACGATGTGGCGGAATGGTGGCAAGGACTGGTAGGACCCGGAAAGTTGTTTAATCCGGAGAATAACCTCATCGTTTGTGTCAATATTTTAGGCTCGCATTACGGTTCATCAGGTCCACTAACGGTGGATCCGAGAACAGGAAAGCCGTATTTTCACTCGTTTCCAGATGTGACGATTCGCGATGTAGTCTCTAGTTTCGAGGTTTTACGTAAAGAATTGAAGATTACGAAGATCAAAACCTGCATCGGTGGTTCTTTAGGTGGCCAGCAAGCCGTTGAATGGGCGATTATGAATCCGGGTTTGATCGAAAATTTGATTTTAGTGGCGACTAACGCGGTTCATTCGCCTTGGGGGATTGCCTTTAATGAGTCCCAAAGAATGGCCATCGAAGTCGACCCTAGCTGGAAAGAATCACAGCCTAAAGCTGGTTTAGAAGGAATGAAGGCCGCTCGTGCGACCGCTTTGATCTCCTACCGCAATTACGAAACCTACCAAATTACCCAAGCTCGCAAGGAAAATTCCTATGGATCATCTTTACGTGCAGTTTCTTATCAACGTTACCAAGGGGAGAAATTAGCTCAACGCTTCAATGCGTATTCCTATTTTCAATTATCGAAGATGATGGATTCGCAAGATGTGGGTCGTAATAGAGGAGGTGCTGTCGCTGCTTTGAAACAAATTCAGTCGAATACGCTGGTAATTGGTATTAAATCCGATGCTTTGTTCCCGATAGTAGAGCAAGAATTCTTAGCTAAGCATATTCCGGGTGCCTCTTTCCATGTCATCGATTCCTTGTATGGGCACGATGGATTCTTAATCGAGAGTGGATTAATGACCAAAGCCGTACGATTATGGCAAAAGTTACAACGCTTAGAAGTAAACCCGATGGCCGAATTCTTCCAGGCCTTAGAAGCTAAAATGGCAGCCCATGAAATTTCATAACAAAGTAGTTTGGATTACGGGCGCTTCGTCCGGAATCGGAGAGGCCTTAGCTTACGCTTTTGCGACAGAAGGTGCTTTATTAGTTTTGTCTGCGCGTCGAGAGGAGGAATTGCAGCGGGTAGCAAAAGCCTGTGGGAATGCCTATGTACTTCCTTTTGACATGCTTTCTGTGGCAGAACATGCCGATCGCGTGCTGGATGTAATCAACACCTACGGCCGTATTGACTATTTAGTTTTAAATGCAGGCGTTTCCCAGCGCTCTTTTGTGAAAGATACTTCCTTCGATGTATATCGCCGTCTGTTTGAGGTGAATTTCTTTTCGATTGTTTCCTTGACTCAGGCTGTTTTACCGATTTTTACCGCCCAAAAATCGGGTGTTTTCGTCCCCATCGCCTCTGTGGCAGGTCGGATTTCGACTCCTCGCCGGGCGGCTTATGGGGCAACTAAGCATGCTTTGATTGGTTTCTTTGACTCTGTGCGGGCAGAAGTTTTCAATGACGGTATCCGCGTAACGACTATTTTGCCAGGTTATATTAAGACGAACATTTCCCTTCACGCGATGAACGAGAAAGGGGAGGCTTACGGTAAAATGGATCCGAATCAGGCCAAAGGCCTAGATCCCAACATCACCGCCCAAAAGATTCTTCATGCCGTACTAGCGGAGAAAAATGAATTCTTTGTCGGTGGATTTCTCGAAGGTTTTGGCCTTTTTGTGAAGCGTTTCTTTCCTGCGATTATGCCATTTATGCTGCGTAAGATTAAGAATACGTAGTCTTTTTCTCACTAAAGAAGAACACGAAGAGTAGTAAAACAACCCCTGCAATCGCAGCTGGCACCATCCAAACTGATTGCCAATCCTTTATATCGTTGATTGTATAATAGTCTAGAACGATTCCCGACAGTTTAGAGCCGATGCCCATCCCGATGCCATAGGTCGCAAAGGTGATTAATCCCTGAGCAGAGTTCTTGATTTTTTCTCCCGCTTTTTGGTCTGTATAAATCTGCCCCGTCACAAAGAAGAAATCGTAGCAAACCCCGTGCAGGATAATTCCGATGTACAAAATCCATTCGCTCGAGATTCCATCCCCATATCCGAAGCAAAGGAAGCGTACAATCCAGGCCACTAGACCTACCACGAGCATCTTTTTAACACCTAATCGAGTGAATGCGATGGGGATCAATAGCATAAAAATCACCTCGGAAGCCTGCCCTAAGGACATTTTATTCTCCACATTGCTCATATGAGAATCTGTTAACGAAGGATTCGCCATCGCATAATAGAAGGACAAAGGAATACAGATCAAAATAGAGGAGATAAAGAAGATCAAGAAGGAACGATCTTTAAATAATTTCAAGGCATCTAGCCCCAAAATCTGTGCCACTGACGCATTTTTATCTCCTTTCGGAGGTGTATTCGGTAAGGTAAACGAGTAGATGCCTAGTAAGAAAGAGGTATACATCGCAATCTCAAATATGGCTACTTTGTCTCCCAAAGCATAAAATCCGATGATATTTGTCACCACGATCCAGGCGATAGTACCGGTAACCCGAATGGAAGGGAATTCCTTCTCTGGATTCGACATTTGGTTCATCGCAATCGAATTCGATAAGGCCAAATTAGGCGCAAAACAAAGCGTGTAAGCTAAAATATACCAGAAAAAGGCCTCCGGATCTCTTTCTAAACTCAAAAAGTACAGGATAATACCACCCAAAATATTCAAAAAGCCCATTACTTTTTGGGCAGCAAAAAAGCGATCTGAAATCAAGCCCACGAAGAAAGGGGCAAAGATGGAGGCAATCGCAAAAGTCGTATAGGCATTGCCCACTTGATCGCCCGTAGCGTGTAAATTATCTAATAAGTACTTACTCATCTGTCCGTACCAGGCGCCCCATCCGAAGAACATCAGGAACATCATGGACATGAGTTGGAATTTTACGCTACTTTTCATCTTTTTTGAGGTTTAGAGTTACCAAAAATACAAATTTGTCAGATATTTAAAATTTTCTGAAAATATATTTTTTGGGCATTTTTCCTGTTTTGATATACCGATTTTCAGTTATTCTGCATTTTTTTTCAGACTTAAGTGTGTTTTTGAATCGGGTTTTTTTTAAATAGTGCAAAAATCTCATTTTATCCCCTTAAAACACAACTTGTCAGCATTCCTGAGCGAGGAGCTAATAATTTGATAATCAGTATTATTTATCGTTTTTTTGAGTGTTGAATAACATTCAGCGGAAAAAATATGTTCGGAATCTTATTAATATCAGCTCGGCCTACTGGCGAATTTCACGGATCGATGCCCTTGTTCTTGGGCGCGTTCACGTTGATTTCTGTGGTATTAATTGGTTTTGGATTGATTCTTTTCAAAAAGCGCAAACAGTGGATCCACAATTCGAAGATGACCTACGGCAAAATCGTGGAAATCTCGAAGCGTTATTCTCGCGATGACCACAGTGGTCGCTTTCCTATTTACTTTCCGATTGTCTCTTACTATGTGAATGGTCTTGAATTTAGACGTGAGGCAGACAAAGGCTTAGCAAAAACCTGCGAAATCGGTCAAGAAATCCCTGTTCGCTATTTGTCTGAGAATCCTTACGAGGCTTCTTTGGCAGAAAACACCGTACCCGGTTTAAATCCATCCATCTTCTTTGCGATGGGCATTTTGATGCTGGCCAGCGCCATCATCTTATTGGTGTTGAAGTCTTAATTTCATTTTTCGAAGCCTTTTTGTAATTTGGTCCAAAATCTAGGACTATGGAAACTCCCGTTAAAGAAAAAGAGGAATTTAGAAATTACGATCAAGGTGAAATCACCGCTGCAGTAAAGGAACACTACCGCAAAATGCGCTCTCGCCAAACATACGATTATGTTCAGCGCATGAAAGCAAAATACCTCACTTTCGAGCGTCCCATGGACCTTTGGGATATGATGGAGCGCCTAAACGTCCTGGTTGATGTTTCCGATCCAGACCTAAATCTCCCTAACATCATTCACTTGTTGCAATCTGCCGAAGGCATGCGCGCAGACAATCGCCCAGACTGGATGCAATTAGTGGGTCTAATTCACGACCTTGGAAAAGCTATGTACCTATTCGGCTCTGACGAAGACGGCACCTCACAAGCAGAACAATGGGGTCTAGTAGGCGACGTTTTCGTCGTAGGTTGCAAATTACCTGACTCCTGCGTTTACCCAGAGTTCAATGCCTTAAACCCTGACATGCAGGACCCTCGCTATAATACCGAATTAGGTATTTACGAAGCGGGTTGCGGTTTAGACAATATCCACCTAGCCTGGGGACACGATGAATATTTGTATCAGGTACTAAAGAATCACAAGGATAATCAAATCCCAGAAGCTGGAATGGCCATGATCCGTTACCATTCTTTCTACCCATGGCATTCCGGCGGTAGCTATAAAGCCTTATTATGCGAAAAAGACGCGCAATACCTTGAATGGATTCGCGATTTCAATCAGTATGATTTGTATACCAAATCCCCGTTAGTTCCTAATTATGAGGAATTGAAGGAGTATTATAAGCCGATAGCGGAGAAATATCTTGGTAAAGGTCCTATCTACTGGTAAATGTAAAGACCCTAAGTCTCCTTGTTCCTAGCGAAAAGACTCGGCTTCGGGTCTTTTCATTTGCCATGAACAAATAGGTCTCTTTGCCTCGATTCTGTTTACTGTATAAAACAAAATGCCCCTTGAAAATGGCGTATAAAAATAATTGCTCCTAGAAAATGTTGTATCCAAATATTTTCCGCGGAGCAATTATTTTTATTCTCTTTTCAGAGCTCATTTGTAGTATCCTAGCCAAAAATGCCATTACCACTCAGAGATAATTTTTGTTCAGGGGTCCAAAAATATTTATGCAATAACCTTTTTGGGACCCTGAATAAAAATTATCACCATCCATCATCCGCCTTTGGCTTCACCACCGCCTTCTTCACAGGAGCCGCAGCTTTAGCTGGAGTAGAAGTCTTTCCGCTTACCGCTTTCACCCCCACACCACTCGCCACATTCACGTCCAAAGCAACGCGGCTGTAGACGCGGCAAACGATTTTCCAATCGTCATTGATTTTAACTAGGCTTAATAGGTCGATGTATTTGAAGTCGTCGAATTTAAATTCTACCGTAGCTACGGCAGAAGTTCCAGCATAGGAATAATTTACTAGGTTTCCAGTTGCTTTTGCGCCACCTGTAGGCATCCCAGCGATGAATTTACGTAAAGGGGTGTCTACTAATTTCCCTGTGGAGGCATTCAAATTTCGTAGAAGGGCGTTGCTTGCAAAGGCACGACCTAAACTAGCGGTGTCACCTTTCGTGAATCCCTCGGTGTAAGCAGAAATGCTGGATTTAATCCCATCGTCCTCTGATTGGGCGAATGCGGAGAAGCCCATTAGGCAGCATAAGGCAAAAAATACATTTTTCATGGTCTGTTAATTTAGTTTCCTCCTGAAGATTCTTGCTCAGCTGGGAGATTTTCCCCCTTTAAGAAATACTTCGCTTTTTCAGGATATAAAATGGATTGAACGATATTGACTTTGGATAAAGAATGATTTGCCATGTTTCCTAGGATGATGATGGCAGAATTGTCTTTCGAATTATGCAGGTAATAGTTTTTAAACCCATGCCACCAGCCAGTGTGGTAGGTTAACCACTCGCCATTTTCTAATTGCTTCAAGCGCCAGCCTAAGCCATAGTTTGTGGTTAACACTTTTGGTTTTGTGTGCTGAGGCGTGAATGCTTCGGCTAACGAACTGAGTTTGACTACGGTTTCCGAATTTAAGGCTTGGTCCCAAAGAAACATATCCTCCACGGTCGAATAGATTCCTTTATCTCCAGTCACTCCATCTAGATGATCGAATCCAACAACGGCTAGGCCGGAACGTTTGGGTTGATAGCCTGTGGCTGATTTTTTCAGTTGTTCCGGATGTTGAGGATCATAAACAAAGGATTCATTCATCCCAGCAGGGGTGAAGATATTCTCTTTCACGTATTCCCTGAAACCTTTTCCGCTGATTCGCTCGACGATGTAGGCTAATAAGATGTAGTTTGTGTTATTATAATGAAACTGGCGATTAGGGTGGTAATCGATGCCAGGTTTGATGCGGTTGAAAAGCTCCACGACTTTGGCATTTGTCAATGGCGCTTTTTTATCATAATACTTATCTAAACAATAGGCATAATTAGGAAGGCCAGATTTATGTGTTAATAAACTGCGAATCGTGATGCTGGAATCGTAAGGGAATCCGGGAATGTGTTGCTCTACGCGATCATCTAGCTTTAATTTCCCTTGTTCCATCAATTGTAAAATCGAAACAGCAGTGAATTGCTTGGAGACTGACGCTAATTGAAAGGGTGTTCGCGTGCTTAAAGGGTCTTTTGTGAAATTATTCGCTATGCCAAAAGCTCTCTTGTAAATCACCTTCCCGTATTGTGCGATAAGAACGGTGCCATTGAATCCGGTTTTCTTTTGAAGCGTCTTAAAGAAAGTATCTAATTTAACCGCTTTTTGCTGCGCAATGCTGGGATTAAATAGACTCGCAATACTGTCATTTCTCTTTTCTACCGCACTATTCTTGGTAAAAAGGTGACCGGGAATGTTGTTGCAGGAGGCCATACAAAATAAGCATGCCAAAATTCCAAGAGCTAAAGACCTGCGATTCATGTAATATTGCGAATTGAATTGATTAATTTTAAAGCAATTTAATCAGAAAAGGCTTTATTTCAAACCCCATGATCCAGCGGATTTTTGTTTTCTTTTTTCTGATCTTGATACGTATCTATCAAGGGATGATTTCCCCTTTTCTGCCTAATTCCTGTCGGTATACTCCCACCTGTTCTTCGTATGCTAAAGAAGCTCTTCAGAAGCATGGTTTATTCGAAGGTTTGCGCTTGACAATCAAGCGAATTGCAAGCTGCCATCCCTGGGGTGGAAGTGGTCACGATCCCGTACCCTGAAGTCAAATCAACAGTATAGCACTGTTCGAATTGTATTATTCTAATTTTAACCTAAATTATTTTTGGCATTAGATTACCGAAAAAAAACTGATTTTTTTTTCAAAAAATTTTCTATTGAAAAAATACAATCGTTTGTGGGCTTATTTGGAGGTTTTGGTCTGAAATTGACTGAAAAATAGGGTCTCTGTTAAAGATTAGATAACAATTAGATTATTTTCAGATTCTGTCCTACACTGTGCTAGCTTTAAAGAAATTCTAGCTTAAGTACAATTTATGAGTCATAAGTCCCCGTTTCATTATGGGAAATCATTTTTTTATTCAATTTATTCTTACTTTTTTTGTGACGGTTTTGAAATTACTCATACTATGTAAACGATTACATGAGGATTTTGAAGGGCTTTGGCCCATAGAATCTATGTCTTCATTATATAATAGGAATAAGAACAAGACCACAAGAATCATTAATCATTTTTAACCCTTAATTTTTCACTTATGATTCATTCTTACAAAAGAGTGGGTCGCCTTGTGCGATCAAGTGTAAGTAACCTAGGCTTTAAGCAAGCTTTTAGTGTTGCTGTTGCACTATTAATTTCCTTGGGTGCTTTTGCTCAAGATGTGGTTTCAGGGAAAGTAACTGATGCTGCTGATGGCTCAGCTATTCCTGGAGTTTCTGTAACAGTTAAAGGTACTACTAAAGGTGCTCAAACTGACGTTAACGGTACTTACAAAGTAAACGCAGCAAGTGGAAGCACTTTGGTGTTTACATTCGTAGGTTATACTTCAAAAGAAGTAAAGGCTACAGGTTCTGTAGTTAATGTTGCTTTATCTGCGGATAACAAATCTTTAGAGGAAGTTGTAGTAGTAGGTTACGGTACACAAAAGCGTAAAGAGATTTCTGGAACTGTAACAAGTTTAGGAGCTCGTGAATTCAACGCGGGTGTTGTTACTAACCCATTAGCTGCGGCTCAAGGTAAAGTAGCGGGTTTAGTTATCACTCAGTCTTCTGGTGATCCTAACGCTCGTCCAACGGTACGTTTACGTGGTACAGGTTCATTGAACGCAGGTTCTGAGCCATTATACGTAATCGACGGTGTAATTGGTGCTCCTATCGAAAACGTTGCTCCAGAAGATATCTTATCTATGGACGTGTTACGTGATGCATCTTCTGCAGCTATCTACGGTTCTCGTGGTGCTAACGGTGTTATCTTGATCAACACAAAACGTGGTAAGTCAGGTGCTCCTACAGTTGATTATTCAGCTTACGTAGGTGCTGAGACTATCTCTCAACGTCCAGAATTATTAAATGCTGCTGAATTCCGCGCTGCTGCTGCGAAATACAAGCAAACATTTGATGATAATGGTGCTAACACTGATTGGTTAGATGTAATTACACGTACTGCGGTTTCTCAAAACCACAACGTAGGTGTTTCTGGTGGTTCTGAGAACTTATCATACCGTGCTTCAGTAGGTTATTTAGACCAAAAAGGTACATTAATCGGTTCTGGTAAAGATCGTTTAACAGGTCGTTTAAACTTAGATGCGAAAGCATTAGACGGTAAATTGATGATGAAATTCAACATGTCTGCTATGCAAACAAACGGAACTTTCTCTGATAACCGTGCGGTAGGTTTTGCAATGAACATGCGTCCAACTGATCCAGTTTACGCTGCAAACGGAAACTACTTCCAATTGCCAGGTACATTCGCTAACTTTAACCCATTAGCTGCTTTAGAGAAGAAATCTAACACTCAACGTTTACAAGATTTCTTATTCAATGCATCTGCTGCGTATACAATCTTAGATGGTTTAGTATTCAACGTATCAGGTACATTACGTACTCAAAATGCTAACAATAGCTATTTCGCTTCTACTACTCCAGGTAACTTATTATCTACTGTAGGTGGTAACTCAGCTTCTCGTTCATTGAACGCTGTAACTGATAAGCAATTAGAGGCTACTTTAAACTGGACTAAGAAGTTAAATGATGTTTCTACATTGACTTTATTAGGAGGTTATACTTACCAAGACGTTGTTAACGACGGTTTCGGTGCTTCAAACAACAACTTCTTAACAGATGCGTTTGGTGCTGATAACATCGGTTCAGGTTTAGGTATTCGTACAAACCCATCTTTATTATATTCTTACAAGAATGAATACAAGTTGGTTTCTTTCTTAGCACGTGCTCAATACTCGTTAATGAACAAGTATTTCGCAACTGTTAACATGCGTCGTGACGGTTCTACTAAATTCGGAGATAACAACAAGTGGGGTTTATTCCCATCAGTTTCTGTGGGTTGGTCATTATCTGAAGAAGCTTTCTTAAAAGGAAATTCAACAATCGACAACTTGAAGCTTCGTGTTTCTTGGGGTAGAACTGGTAACTCAGAAGGTATCCGTCCATTATTATCTAAATCATTCTATGGCCCATCTGGATCATACTATGATGGATCTGCTGATGACTTCTTACCAGCTTACGCTATCCAATCTAACCCTAACCCTAACTTGAAGTGGGAGGTTAACGAAAACTACGGTTTTGGTATTGACTACTCTATCTTAAAAGGTAAGTTAACAGGTTCGATTGACTGGTATACTCGTCAAACAAAAGATTTATTATACACTGTTAATGCTCCACAAGAGAAAGGATATGTATATCCAACTATCTTAGCGAACATTGGTTCGATGCAAAACCGTGGTATTGAGATCACTGCTACATACCAATGGTTAGATACGCAAGATTGGTCTATTAGCTCTACATTCGCTGGTTCATTCAACCAAAACGAATTGATCTCATTGAAAAATGATGAGTTCGCTGCAGCTGACCAAGTATTCTTATCTACTTCTTTAGGTAGCTACATCCGTGGTACTTCAGCAGTAAACTTCTCAGTTTTACAAGCTGGTCAACCAGTAGGTGTATTCTACGGAGCTAAGATTGCTAAAATCGAGAACGGTAAATATGTATTCCAAGACCTTAACGGTGATGGTACTGTAGATCCTAACGCGAAAGATCGTACTTACTTAGGAAATCCTAACCCTACTTTCGTAGGTGGTTTAACTACTAACGTACGTTACAAAGCATTTGACTTACAATTCCAATTCACAGGAAACGCTGGAGCGAAAATCGTAAACACAAACAACTTATTGTTAGGTCGTCAAGATGGTCGTTTAGCTGAGTCTAACGCATTGAAATCTGCTTTAACGTCTATCATCAATGATGAGCGTACAATCCCTATGGATTACTACGTAGAGTCAGGAGATCATATCCGTTTAAACAACGCTTCTTTGGGTTATACTTTACCAGTTAAAGGTGTATTCAAAAGAGCTCGTATTTATGTAGCTGGTAACAACTTATTGTTGTTCACTAATTATACAGGTGTAGATCCAGAAGTTAGCCAAAACCTAGCTATCGGTTCTGCAGCGCCAGGTATTGACGTTCGTGAGACATACTACAAGACTCGTGCATTTACTGCGGGTATTAACTTGTCTTTCTAAACAAAATACCCACACTATTAGTTATATAACTTAATTAATAAAATCATTAAAAAAATGAAAAAATATATCTATAAAGTACTTTCAGTAGGTGTTTTCGCTTCGTTAGCCCTATCGTCTTGTACAGATTTAACTGAGCCAGTTTACGATTCGATCCCAGCTGATCAATTCTTGAAAACTGATGCTCAAATTGCTGCGGCACTAGGACCAGCTTATGGTGGTCTTCGTGGTATCACTTGGGATTGGTTTAATCCAAGTGAAGCATCTTCGGATGAGTTAATCGTTCCTACACGTGGTGGTGACTGGTATGATGGTGGTGACTGGTTAGCTTACTCACGTCACACATGGACTCCACAACACGGACCTATCAACGGTATGTGGGGATTCATCTTTGGTAACATCTCTCAGGTGAACCAATTGATCCCAGTGGTTGCTTCTAACCAAAAAGCGGTAGATGAGTTACGTGCAGTGCGTGCGATCTATTACTTCATGGCAGTAGATGCATTCGGTAATGTGCCTATCGTTACAGATAACAAATCATCTGCAGCGACTAAGACTCGTGCTGAAGTGTATAACTTTATCGTTTCTGAGTTAACATCTGCTATCCCTAACTTGCCAGCAGGTAAAGCTTACTCTCGTATGACTCAAGATGCTGCTAAAGCATTGTTAGCGAAAGTATACTTAAACGCAGGTGTGTACAAAGGAGCTACTGAGTGGCAAAAAGCTTATGATACAGCTGATCAAGTAATCAAATCTTCGAACAACTGGTCATTGTCTTCTTCTACTTTGTCTAACTTTATCGTTCAAAACCAAGGTTCAAACGAGAACATTTTTGCTATCCCTTTCGATTCTTTCAAAGCGGGTGGTATGAACTTCCAAATGAGAACGTTACACTATGCTAACCAACAAACGTATGGTTTAGGTAACTCTCCATGGAACGGTTTCTGTACTTTAGCTGATTTCTACAACTCATTTGAGTCAGGTGACTTACGTGGTGCTATGTGGATCAAAGGACAGCAATATGCTGCTTCTGGAGCTAAGTTAAAAGATGCGAAAGGTGCTGATTTAGCATTCGTTGCGGATTGGGAAAAAGATCAAATGACTGATGCAGATGCAGTTTACCAAGTAGCTGGTATCCGTTCTCAGAAATATGAGATCCAAAAGAACAACCCGAACGGTGATCAATCAAATGACTACGTATTCTTACGTTTAGCTGACGTTATCTTAATGCGTGCTGAAGCTGCTTTCCGTTTAGGAAACACAGCTCAAGCGTTAACAGATATCAACGCGATCCGTACTCGTTCTGGTGTTGCTCCTTTAACTGCGGTTACTGCTGACGATATCTTAGCTGAGCGTGGACGTGAGTTAGCTTGGGAAGGATGGAGACGTAATGACTTAATCCGTTTCAACAAATTCTCTGTAGAGCGTAAGTTCATGAAGGTTACAGACAAGACGCGTGAATTGTTCCCAATTCCACAACCTCGTCGTGATGCTAACCCATTATTGACTCAAAACCCAGGATATTAATCTGTAGGTTTTTGATAGAAAGGCAGAACCATTTGGTTCTGCCTTTTTGTTTTATATGCCCCTAGTATTTTGTAATTTTGTGACGCAAAAATTCACGCTTTTAGGATGAAAAATTTCAGTTTAATCACCCTTCTTTCCATCGCTTTATTTTCTTGTTCTCAGAAAGAGGATACCCTTTTCGAAGAGTTGCCTGCTGATCAAACCGGTATCGATTTTGTGAACCGTAGTTTGGAGAAAAAAGAGTTCAATATCTTCAATTACCGCAACTTCTATAACGGTGGTGGTGTGGCTATTGGTGATGTGAATAATGATGGTCTCTCGGATCTATTTGTAACTTCTAATTTCGAAGACAATAAGTTGTATTTGAATAAGGGGGAGATGAAGTTTGAGGACATTACAGTGAAGTCAGGGATTGTAGGGAAGAAGTTTTGGTCGACTGGGGTGACTTTTGCTGATGTGAATGGGGATGGTTTGATGGACATCTATGTGTGTAATTCGGGATCACGTGATCAACGTGGAAACCAGTTATACATTAATCAAGGAATTAAGGGTGGCGTGCCTACGTTTAAGGATCAAGCTAAAGAAGCCGGTCTAGAAGACGGTGGATTTTCTACGCATGCGGCCTTTTTTGACTATGATCGCGATGGCGATTTAGATATGTATTTATTGAATAATAGTTTCACCCCGATTGATAAGTTAGGGTATACGAACTTACGTGAGGAGCGTGATAAGTTAGGCGGTGATAAACTGTTTAGAAATGATAGTAAGGATGGAAAGGAACTTCATTTTACCGATGTGTCGGAATCGGCGGGTATTTATGGAAGTTTGATTGGTTTTGGTTTAGGAATTACGATAGGCGATGTTAACAATGACAACTGGCCTGATATTTATATTTCAAATGACTTCTATGAGCGTGATTACCTATATATCAACCAGCATGATGGTACATTCAAGGAGGATTTAGAGAATGAAATGCCGCATATTTCGTTGAGCTCCATGGGAGCTGACATGGCGGATTTGAATGATGACGGTTACATGGACATTTTTGTGACGGACATGTTACCTGGTGATGATCGTCGCTTGAAGACTACCTCTGTTTTCGAAGGATATAACTTAGTGGAGTTGAAGAAGAAGCGCGGTTTTTGGCATCAATACATGCGCAATAACCTGCAATTAAATAATGGAGATGGGACGTTCTCTGAAGTAGGTCAATTAGCCGGTGTGCATGCGACAGATTGGAGCTGGGGAGCTTTGATTTTCGACATGGATAATGACGGGAAGAAGGATATTTTCGTGGCGAATGGTATTGCCAAAGACCTAACAGATCAAGATTTTGTCGATTTCTTAGGCGATCGCAACACGATGCAGCAGATGTTAGATGGAAAGAAATTTGACTACAAAGAATTCACGGATAAGATTTCTTCTGTACCTATTCCGAATTATGCCTACAAAAATGAAGGTGATTTGAAGTTCTCGAATCAGGTGAAATCTTGGGGATTAGAAGGCCCAGGTTTCTCGAACGGGTCAGCCTATGGTGATTTAGACAATGATGGGGATTTAGATTTAGTGGTGAATAATGTGAACTCACCTTTGTCTGTCTACAAGAACAAAACGAATGAGAAGTTAAAGAATCATTATTTGACGGTTCACTTAAAAGGAACAGATCGCAACTTAAATGGTATCGGAGCACGCGTAACCGTTTATCAGAAAGGCGGATTCAAAGTCTTGCAACAGATGCCTAACCGGGGTTTTCAGTCGTCGAGTGATCACCAGATGGTGTTTGGTTTAGGAGCGAACGGAGCGATTGACTCGGTACAGGTTTTATGGCCAAACGATAAAATCGAAACGATTAAATCAGTGAAGTCAGATCAGACGATTACCTTGAAGCAAGAGAATGCGAAGGAGATCTTCCACTTCTTTGAGGCTAAGCAGACGCCAATTTTTGCGGATGTGACGTCAGGGCTTTTGGATTATCTACACGTCGAAAGTATGTTTAATGACTACGATCGCGATGTGTTATTAAAGCAAAAGTATTCAACTCAAGGTCCAGCGCTGGCGGTGGGTGATGTGAATGGAGATGGTCTAGAGGATATTTATTTAGGTGGGGCTGCAGGTCAGATCAAGAAATTATTTATCCAAAAAGCCGGAGGTAAATTCGTGGATTCTCCTCAAGCTGATTTTAGTTTAGATCAAACGACAGAAAATACGGATGCAATTTTCTTCGATGCGGACAAGGATGGCGACCAGGATTTATTCGTTGTGACGGGTAGTAATGAGTTTGCGGAGAATGCACCGGAATTGCATGATTTATTGTATTTAAATGATGGTAAAGGAAATCTGAAACGCGATGTGAGATTCCCAATGATTTATGAGAATGGATCAAGTGTTTCGGCGGCAGATTACGATAAAGATGGAGACATCGATTTATTCGTGGGAACGCGAATGGTGAATGCGAAGTATGGCCAAAGTGCGCAAAGTAATTTATTCATTAACGACGGAACCGGAGGATTTAAGAATCAATCGAAACGCTACATGCCGCAGGTGACTGACTTAGGGATGGTAACGGATTCAGAATGGTCTGATGTCAACGGGGATGGATATGTGGATTTAGTGGTGACGCAAGATTGGGGTCCGGTAGTCGTGTTTAAAAATGAGAGAGGAAGAAAATTGACGAAGCAGGAGCCGGTGGTTGGGTCTGAAGGTCTTTGGGCTTGTGCTAAACCAGCAGATATGGATGGCGATGGAGATGTGGATTTTGTGTTGGGGAATTTTGGCCTAAATTCTAAAATTAAAGCATCTGTGGAGGCTCCAGCCTATTTGCACGTGGGTGATTTCGATAAGAATGGGGTGGTAGAACAAATTATCTCTTGCGTTACGGAGGATGGAAATACCTATCCGATGGTATTAAAAGGCGAGATGCAGCGTGCGCTTCCGATGATTAAGAAGAAATTTATCAAGTACAAAGATTACGCGAATAAGACGGTGGAGGAATTATTTACGGATGAGCAGCGAGAAGGTGCGACTGTGAGGCAAATTCAAACGACGTCTTCCTCTTTCATGATCAATGATGGGAAAGGTAATTTCACTTTCCAAGCCTTGCCTTATCAGGCCCAGTTTTCGCCTATTCGCGCGATCCAAACAGGGGACTTCAATAAGGATGGCAAATTAGATATTTTATTAGCAGGTAATTTCTTCGATTCTCTTCCGGAGTGGGGGCGTTTCGATGCGAATTATGGCCTTCTATTAGAGGGTCAAGGAAAAGGTAAATTCGCCGTGAAATTATCGAAGCAAACCGGATTCAAAACCCTCGGTCAAGTACGTAATATGGCACTCGTAAAAGGAGGAAAGTCGACTTACGTGGTTTTGGCCAAAAATGATGAAAAAGCCCAAGTATTTAAATTTTAAAACAATGCGTACCCAAAATTATCTATTCACACTCTTATTTTCTGTAGCTCTTTTTGCCTGCAACTCAGGCGATGACGTAGTGCTTTTCGAAAAATTAGATGCCGAAAAGACACACATTGATTTTGCCAATAATATCACTGAAACCAAGGATTTCAATATCCTAGATTACCTCTATTTTTATAACGGTGGTGGGGTTTCTGCGGGAGACATCAACAATGATGGTTTAGTAGATTTATTTTTTGTTTCGAATCAAGGCAAGAACAAATTGTACTTGAACAAAGGGGAGATGCAATTTGAAGATATCTCTGAAAAGGCGGGAATCGAAGGCTTTTCTGACTGGAAAACGGGTGTGACGATGGCCGATGTGAATGCGGACGGTTTCTTAGATATCTATGTGTGTGCGGTTGGGAATTACAAAGGATTAGAAGGATCGAACGAATTATATATTAATAACGGGGACAATACGTTCTCGGAGAAGTCGAACGAATATGGTTTAGACTTTACCGGTTTCTCCACGCAAGCGGCCTTCTTCGATTATGATAAAGACGGAGATTTAGATTGCTATTTATTGAATCACGCCGTGCACAACACGCGTTCGTATGACCGCGTTAATACACGTTCATTAAAAGATAATGAGGCGGGTGATTATTTATACCGCAATGACAACGGGAAGTTTGTCGATATATCCAAAGAGTCAGGCATCTACCAAGCGGCTATGGGCTATGGTCTAGGCATTTCGGTGGCGGACATAAATAACGATGGCTGGTTAGATATCTACGTGAGCAATGACTTCCACGAGGATGATTACTATTACATTAACCAAAAAGACGGCACCTATAAAGAAGGCATTCGTGATCACTTCAAGCATTTGAGTCGTTTCTCGATGGGCTCAGATGTGGCCGATATCAATAACGATGGATTCCAAGATGTGATGACCTTGGATATGTATCCGGATGATGAGAAAGTGGAGAAATCGTCGGTGGGTGAGGATCCTTTGGACATCTACATGTACAAATTGCAATTCGGTTATTTCAATCAATACTCAAGAAACTGCCTTCAGTTGAATATGGGAGGACAAAAATTCTCTGACATCGCTGCCTCTTCTGGAGTTGCCGCGACGGACTGGAGCTGGAGCACCTTGATGAACGATTACGATGGGGATGGAATTAAGGACATCTTCGTTTCGAATGGTATTTTACGTCGTCCGAACGACTTGGATTATTTGAAATTCGTGATTGGCGATTCACTTCATTATGGCTTGCCTACCTCAGAGAAATTAGATCAAGAGGCGATCGATTTAATGCCGGATGGCCGAGTGCATAATTACATTTTCAAAGGCGCGAAGGATTTACGTTTCGTAGACAAGTCCTTGAAATGGGGTTTTGAAGACAAAGGCGTTTCAAATGGGTCTACTTATGCCGATTTAGATAACGACGGGGACTTAGACTTAGTGACAAACAACTTGAACGAAAAGGCGGGTGTCTACCAAAACAACAGCCGTCAGTTATTAAAGCACAACTTCATTAAAATCAAATTCAAAGGGGATGGCGGTAATACGTTTGGTGTAGGAGCGAAAGTTATCTTGAAAACCAAAGATGGTCAGCAGTTGCAGCAAATGATGCCTACGCGTGGCTTTATGAGCTCGGTGGAGCCTACTTTACTTTTCGGAATTGGAGATTTACAACAGGTGGATGAGATGCTAGTTATTTGGGAAAATGAGAAGATGCAGATCGTGAAAAACCCGAAGATCAATACCACACTTACGATGGAGCAGAAAAATGCGAACGTGAATGTGAAAGATTATCAATTCTCCGCACCAGTGAAGCCTCTTTTCGAGGAGGTGACAGCGGGTGTAAGTTTCCCTTACCAGCACCAGGAAAATGTCTATTTCGACTTCAACCGGGAATTATTAATTCCGTTCAAAGTATCGATCGAAGGGCCTAAAATGGCCGTGGGAGATGTAAACGGCGATGGATTAGAAGATGTGTATGTAGGTGGTGCGAAGTACCAGGCAGGGCAATTATTGCTGCAGAAAGGGACTGGATTTGTCGTATCCAATCAGCCGGTCTTCAAAGCAGATTCTTTGTATGAGGATGTGGATGCCTTGTTCTTCGATGCAGATGGCGATAAAGACTTAGACCTGTATGTGGTGACAGGGGGTAATGAATTTTATGACCAAATGCCAGAGCAATTTGATCGTCTGTATACAAACGACGGGAAAGGTAATTTCTCCAGAGCATTGAATGCTTTACCTCCAATGTATGATAATAAATCGGTGGTTCGACCTTGTGATATCGATCGTGATGGAGATACCGATTTATTCGTAGGTGGCCGCGTGGTAGGATATTCATACGGAGCATCACCTCGTTCCTATCTGTTAGTGAACGATGGCAAAGGACACTTTGCAGACAAAACAGTGGCTTTAGCTCCGGAATTGCGTGAGGCAGGTATGTTGACAGAGGCGATTTGGGCAGATATTGATCAAGATGGAGATCCGGATTTAACCGTGGTGGGCGATTGGATGCCAATCAAAACCTTTGAAAATAATAAAGGCAAATTCAAATTAATCGAGAACGGCCTGGAAGAGAAGACGGGTTTCTGGTCCGGAATTACGGCGGCGGATTTTGACAAAGATGGAGATATGGATTTCATCGTAGGAAATCTAGGGACGAATACGAAGCTACGTAAGGAACTTGAAGGTCAGTTACGCATGCAGATTAAGGACATCGACAAAAACGATACGAAAGAACACATCGTTTCCTATAACCGCGGCGATGATTGGTTCCCAATTAACAGCAAGGATGAGATGGGAAAACAGATCCCAAGTATCATCAATAAGAAGTACACGGCCTACCATATGTTTGCGGGTAAGACGGTGGAAGAGATTTTTGGCGATAAGGAATTAGAGGGTGCAGAGGAAAAGCGCGTGAATACGTTTGAATCTGTTTATTTGGAAAACCAAGGGAACAAGACGTTTAAGCTGGTGTCACTTCCTCCATTAGCCCAGGTGTCTAAGATTATGGTCTTGCGCACAGAGGATGTCGATAAAGATGGTAACCTGGATGTGATTGTAGGTGGAAACTTTAATGGTGCTTCGATGTACCAGGCTCGATATGACGCCTTCTTTGGCCTAATTCTGAAAGGAAATGGGAAAGGTGGGTTCAAGCCGCTTATCCCTACGGATACAGGCTTGATGCTCGAAGGCGACATTCGCGACATAAAACAGGTGAAAACTACCTCAGGAATTTTGTACCTAGTGGCACGTAACAACGATAAACTACAGGTATTTAAGAAATTATAGGATGCGGACACTGCTGGCTCTTGCCCTCTTCACGGTATTCTCTTATGAGTTTCCTAGTTGCTCGAACAAGGCGGCAGAAGGGAAAGAGCTAGCCAAAACCTATTGTGCATCTTGTCATATGCTTCCAGATCCGGCTATGTTGCCCAAAAATGTGTGGCAATACAGCACTCTTCCTTATATGGGCATCATGATGGGGGTGGACAAAGAGATCGGGATGCTGGAGAAACCGCTTTCAGATTATACCATTCTAGGGCCAGGATCACAGATGATTCCGGACGAGGACTGGGAGAAAATCAAGGCCTATTATCTAGAGGAGGCACCTAAGACCTTGGAGATGCCAGCTTATCAGCCATTAGCAAAACAAACGATTTTCGAGGCAGAACCTATCGTAGCCACTTTACCGGGGACCACTTTACCGAACATGACGGCTGTTAAAATTGATACTCGTCGTAAGCAAATTATCGCGGGAGATCAGTCGAATCGGGTGATTTGGAAATGGGATCTAGCCGGTAAATTATTGGAGACGAAGACGAATCAGGATGCCCTGACAGCTATTACTTCTTCGGGTTCGGAGACTTTGTATACTTTCATCGGGACGACGACGCAGGCAAATCCGGATGTGAATGGCTTTGTGAGCAATGCTGCTACCGGGAAAAAGCTGATTCAAGGTTTGAATCGACCTATCAGCCTTGTCTCTGCGAATTTAGATGGCGAGCCAGGGGATGAATTAATTAGTTCTGAGTTTGGATTTAAGGTAGGCGGGATGTCAGTGTGGAAGCTCAGGAATGGGGCCTATCAAAAGCAAGTATTGAACCCTCAAACGGGAGCAACAAAATCTATCGTACGTGATTTTACGGGGGATGGGAAACCCGATATTTTGGCACTTTTTGCGCAAGGGGACGAACGCATTTTACTCTATGAGAATCAGGGTGGGATGAAGTTTAAAGAAAAGCAGTTGTTGCGATTCCCTTCTATTTATGGATCCTCGTCCTTTGATATCGCAGACATCGATGGAGACAAAGACTTAGATATCGTATACTCCGCTGGAGATAATGCCGATTTTACAACGGTCCTGAAACCCTACCATGGGGTTTATGTTTTTGAAAATACGGGAGGGCTGAAATTCAAGCAAAAGGCCTTTTTCTCTCAAAATGGAGCCACCAAAGTAATGCCAGCCGATTTCGATGGTGATGGCGATCCGGATTTGATATCCATCGCTTTATTTCCTGATGTGGCGGCTAGACCTGGCGAGGGAGCTATGTATTTTGAAAACAAAAAAGGGACTTTTGTCCCGATGACTTTACCGATTGAACATTTAGGACGCTGGTCTGTCATGGACATTGGAGATCTAGATGGGGATGGAGATTTAGATGTAGCGCTGGGATCGCATGCGGTGGCTAAATTCCCACAAGGAGGATTCGATCCTCAATGGAAGCAGGCAAAAGGTCTGCTCATTTTACGAAATAAAACCAAATGAAATTAGGCCTGAGAGTATTGATTTTACTGCTACTATGTGGCTCCATCGCGCATGCGCAACGCAGAGGCTATGTCATTTTCTCAGGGAAGATTATTGATGTAGAAAATAAGGCACCTATTGCAGGAGCATCCGTGTTTTTCTCTGGCTCTTCTGCAGGTGGAACAACCGATTCTTTAGGTCAATTTACAGTGACTATCGCGGCACGTTCTTACCAAGTAATCGCTCGAAGTCTAGGCTATAAATTCAAGACATTTAAACTCGATCTCTCTAAAAATACCCAAACAACCATCGAATTAGAGCGTGCGGAACAATTATTAGGCGAGGTGGTCATCACTGCTGAAAAGGCAGATGCGAACGTGAATCGGGCGATGATGGGGGTGGAGAAGATGTCTTCGAAGACTTTGAAAAAACTTCCTACCTTGATGGGAGAGGCGGATGTGATTCGCAGTATTTTATTACTACCTGGCGTTTCTACAGTGGGTGAAGGTGCCTCAGGTTTCAATGTGCGTGGAGGCAATGTGGATCAAAATCTGGTTTTATTAGATGGCGTTCCTTTGTTTAACACCTCCCATTTGTTCGGTTTTTTCACCGGTTTTAATGCGGATATGGTACAGGATTTGAGCCTGTACAAAGGTGGGATTCCATCGATGTATGGCGGTCGCGCCTCTTCGGTTTTAGACGTGCGAGTGAAGGAAGGGGATTTTGAGAAATGGTCCTTGCAAGGCGGTGTGGGTCCTATTTCGTCTCGGATTTTAGTAGATGGGCCATTAGTGAAAGGAAAGACTTCGTTGATTGTGGGTGCCCGAGGATCGATTTCGGATTTCTATATGCAGTATTTTCCTAATCCAAGTTTAGCGAAGAGCAAGGCGGATTTTTATGATGTGAACTTTAAGTTGACGCATCGTTTTGGGAAGAACCAACGCATCTCTTTGTCAGGTTATGCGAGTAATGATGGATTCAAATTTGCGCAGGATACCCTGTATTCTTGGAACACGAAGGCGCTAAGTTTCAAGCATAATGCCTTAATTAAAGGCGATATATCCCATAATTTTACCGCTTTCTATAGCGATTATACCTACGGTATTGAGGGCCAAAAAAGTGGCTTAGAATTCCTTTGGAAACCATCCATCATTCAAACTTCCATTAAAGAAGAGTTAAGTAAAGACTTAGGATCTTATGGGCGATTAGATCTAGGGGCGGAAGTTTCAGCTTTCACGAATGATGCGGGTAGCTTTTTACCTAATTCGAGCAGCTCAAAAATCGACAAATTTGCGATGTCCACGGAACATACGCGGGAGTTGGCGGCCTATATAGGCCATAGCTTGCCTTTAGGTAAAAAACTAAGTTTGGATTATGGCCTCCGCTATGCCTCATATCAATTGCTAGGTCCAGGGGAATTCTACCAGTATAAGCTAGGCACACCACGTGAGATCAATACGATGACGGATACCTTGAGCGCAGCTTCGAATGAAGTGGTAGCGACCTACGGTGGCTTCGAACCTAGATTATCGTTAGCAATTAAATTAGATACGAGCTTCTCTATCAAAATTGGTTTCAACCGAATGCAGCAATTCCGCCATTTATTATCGAATACGATGGCCGTTTCGCCGTCGGATATTTGGAAGAATTCGAATCAACAAATTCCCCCTCAAGTCGCCGATCAGTATTCTATCGGTTTCTTCAAGAACTTCACAAACGCTTCGAATGCTGTCTTCGAAACCTCAGCGGAGTTCTATTACAAGAATCTGAACAATGTGGTTGATTACGTGGATGGAGCGCAATTATATTTGAATCCGACAGTGGAAACCCAATTATTAGTGGGTAAAGGCTTAGCTTATGGCGCGGAATTCTTCTTAAAAAAGTCGCGGGGAAAACGTCTAACCGGATGGATTTCCTATACCTACGCCAGAACGTTCAGAACAATTCAGGCGAATGAAAATCAGAAGGAGGCGAACTTTGGGATTCAGTTTCCGGCGAATTTTGATACGCCACACACCTTTAAGTTCGTGTTGAATAACCGCTGGACGAATCGCATTTCGTTTAATGCGAATTTTACGTATACGACGGGTCGCCCGATTACCTACCCGAATGGTCGCTACAAGATTTATTCGTTTAATGATCTGTATGATTATGCCGTGGCGACTGGGATTTTCCCTCGACCAGGTTTGGCACAATCTTCTTACACTTATAACGGAACGACCTATAAGTTTTTACAGCCAAAAGAAATCAAGGAATTACTCGATGGCTATTCCTCCGCCTCCTTTACCTTGCGTAACGCCGAGCGTATTCCAGATTATATCCGCTTAGACGTGGGCATTACGATCGACCCTAAGCCAGGCAAGCGCTGGCAGGGAAGTTGGAATTTCTCCATCTATAATTTATTAGGTCGTCAAAACGCCTACTCCGTCTATTTCCGTTCTTCCAGTGGAGATATAAATCAAGCTAAAACCTACCAATTGTCGGTTTTAGGAGCGGCTATTCCTTCCATCACCTATAACTTCAAATTCTAATGAGACACTTACTACTAATTTTTTGTGCCTTGTTTCTTTTGAGTTCTTGCGAGACGGAGATCGAGGATTTTCAAACCCAAAACCTGAGTTCAGCCATTGTTGTTTACGGTGAAATCTCCAATGTGGATGGACCATATAACGTTCGTTTAAATTACGTGAGTGCTTATTCGCCCTATGATGCTACCCAGTTTACGGGTCAGCCTATCACCGATGCGAATGTCCGCATAGTGGACGGAAATGGAAAGGAGACAGCCTATTACGAGAAGAGTAAAGGTTATTACTTAAGCCCTGCCGGATTTAAAGGGGAAGTAGGCCAAAAATACAAACTGCGTATCAAACTTCTCGATGGCAAAACGATCGAATCGGCCTTCCAGACGATTACTCCATCTCCTTCACTCGCAGAATTCAGCTATTCATTTAAAGATGCAGCAAAGGTGGAGAATATGCGTTTCCCTTTAATAGCTAGCATCAAAGATCCGAAAGCGACCGAGGATTATTATTTTGTGAAGCGCCAGGATTTTAGACAATTCTTGTTGACCTGTCCACCGCCACCTGCACCACCAGCACCTACGCCACCCTGTAATTGTTTGTGCTGGCAGGCGCCTTTAAATACCACGCCTTACCTATTAGATGATTTTCTATTAAGCGGCAAGAACTTGTCGTTGGATTTAGGTCAGCTTCCTTATGAAGATTTCACCGATTGGGTAGTGCAGCTAGATGTCTATTCTATCTCGAAAGAGGCTCACACGTATTGGAAAAGGTTAGAGGATCAACGTAAGTTGAGCGGAGGTATTTTCGATAAAGTTCCTGCCCAAATTATAGGTAATCTAAAATGCACCAGTGAGCCTTCACAAGAGGTTTTAGGCTTTTTTATGGTGGGTGGATTAACGCAGAAAAGGTTACAAGTGGACCGTTTTAACGGTATTCCTACGGAGGCTTATCAAAAACTTTTGTTCTACGTAGACTTCAATAATATTCGCTACAAAGACATCCCACTTTGGAATTGCAAAGACGCAGCATTCATCAAATATAATCTTGGATATTCCTTGCCTCCATTATAAATATAGTATGCTTGCATAATAGTTTTTTTCTCTGCAAATTTGTTACAACTTAAACGTTATAAACATGGCAAGAGAATACGACCGTCGCAACCTAGACTTTATTTTAAAAGAGGTTTTTGATACTGCTTCCCTGTGTAACTATCCTCGTTACGCGGATTATACCCCCGATATGTTTGATATGGTATTGGATTCTGCTGATGCCATTGCCGAAAAATATTTACGCCCCATCTATGTAGATTCAGATCGCAAAGCGGCTGAATTAGTGGATGGAGTCGTGCATGTTCACCCGGGTATTGAGCCCTACATCAAAGAGATGGGCGAGTCGGGAATGATCGGTTGTACGTTTGATATTGAACACGGAGGTCAGCAAGTACCTTCAATGATTGGTGGCGCACACGAATTTATTCGCGGTGCGGCGCACAATTCAGCCGTGATGTTTACGGGTTTATCTCACGGAGCTGCGCATTTGATCGCTTCTTTTGGTTCCAAAGAATTAGCGGATACCTATGTTCCCAATATGCTTTCTGGCAAGTGGACAGGCACCATGTGTTTAACAGAGCCGCAGGCGGGAAGTTCCTTGAATGATGCGTCTACTTCGGCGAAGGATTTAGGGGATGGAACCTATGCCATCAAAGGTCAAAAAATATTCATTTCAGGAGGGGATAATCACTTCTCAGAAAATATCATTCACTTGGTTTTAGCTCGTTTAGAGGGCGCTCCGGCAGGTACGAAAGGGATTTCTCTTTTCGTAGTTCCTAAGAAGCGCATCGAAAATGGCACTTTAGTGAATAACGAAGTGGTTTCTTTAGGCGTCTATCATAAGATGGGCCAAAAAGCCACACCAGCCCTTCACCTCTCTTTTGGAGATAAAGGCAATTCAATTGGTTACTTAGTAGGTGAGCCGAATAAAGGCTTGTCTTATATGTTCCAAATGATGAATGAAGCGCGTCTAGGCGTAGGAATGGGTGGTGCTTACATCGCATCAGCTGCCTACCATGCCTCGAAACAATACGCAAATGAGCGTGCACAAGGTCGTTTATTAACGAACAAAGACCCAAACACGCCTCCTACCTTAATCAAGAATCACCCGGATGTGCAACGTATGTTGTATTTCCAAAAAGCCATCGTTGAAGGATCCATGGGTCTTTTATTCCAATGCTTTATGTGGGATGACTTAGCGAAGAGCTTAGAGGGTGAAGAGAAAAAAGAGGCACAAATGATGCTTGACTTGATGACGACTGTCGCGAAAACCTATCCAGCTGAGATGGGAACACAAGCGGTGAATCAAGGCTTACAAGTATTAGGTGGTTACGGATACACCGAAGATTTCCCATTAGAGCAAATGGCACGTGACGTGCGGATTATGTCGATCTATGAAGGAACGACCGGTATTCACGGATTGACTTTATTAGGTCGCGGTATTCCGGCGAACAATGGAGCAGCTTTACAGACTTTGGGAAAATTAGTCTACGCTGACATTGCGGTGGCAAAGGGCCACGAAAGCATCGCGAAATATGCGGGAATGCTGGAAAAAGAATTAGAAAATTTAACGAAGGTGACGATGCACAAACTAGGCTTCGCGATGAAAGGCGAAATCGAAGTTTTCCTAGCGGACTCAACTTTGTATATGGAATTGTTCGGATTAATTACTGTCGCATGGCAGTGGTTAAAGCAAGGTCACGTGGCAGCGGCTGCCTTAGCGAAAGGTGGTTTGAGCGCAGAGGACGAAGCCTTCTACAAGGACAAGATTCATACGATGAAGTTCTTCTACCACTACGAAGTCCCTAAGGCATTAGGTTTATCGACTCGTTTGATGGATGAAGAAGTTTTGACTATTTTTGATCACAAATAAAATTTTTATGTTGAGAAAACTGGTATTTATAGGGCTTACGGCCTTGATGGCAACTGCAGCGAACGCTCAAAGCAAGTATTCCGCTTACGAATTATTTCATCCTTTATGGAACTACGGACCTGTTTCTCCAGCGCGTTCAGCGGCAGGTGTTCCAGGCCCAGGTTACTGGCAGAATTCGGCAGATTATAAGATTGCTGTTTCCTTAGATGACGTAGCGAATAAAATCACAGGTGATGTGGAGATTACCTACAAGAATAATTCTCCAGACAAATTGCCTTTCTTATGGTTGCAATTAGACCAAAACAGCTTTAATACGCAATCTCGCGGAGGAAAGACGACGCCCATCAGTGGTGGCCGTTTTGGAAATTTAGCTTTCGAGGGTGGCTATAAAATCGAGAGTGTAACGATCGATGGCAAGCCGGCGAATTTCATCGTGGAAGATACGCGTATGCAGATTCGTTTAGCGTCTCCATTAGCAGAAAAAGTAGGAACGGCGAAAATCAAAATCGCTTATTCCTTCACTTCTCCGGAAAATGCATCGGACAGAATGGGGATTCAGCAAACGAAAAATGGTGCGATCTATACGGTAGCACAATGGTTTCCACGCGTTTGCGTGTACGATGATATCGAAGGATGGAACGTATTGCCTTATTTAGGAGCAGGGGAGTTCTATTTAGAATATGGCAATTTTGAGTATTCCATTAATGCGCCAGCCTCTCACATTGTAGTAGGTTCAGGGGAATTATTGAATCCAACAGAAGTATATACGGCTGATCAGGTGAAAAAATGGGTTGCAGCGGCGAACTCAGAGACAACGGTTGTGATTCGTTCAGCAGCTGAGGTGACTGACCCGGCTTCTCGTCCAGCGAAGGATAGGTTGACTTGGAAATTTAAGTGCAACAATGCGCGTGACGTAGCTTTTGCTTCGTCTAAGGCCTTTATCTTAGATGCTTGCCGCATTAATTTGCCTAGTGGTAAAAAGTCATTGGCTGTTTCGGTTTATCCAGTTGAATCGGATGGCAAAGACGCTTGGGCTCGTTCTTCCGAATATGTGAAAGCATCGATTGAGCATTATTCGAATTGGTTATATGAGTATTCGTATCCAGTTGCGACTAACGTAGCAGGTATCGTTTCTGGAATGGAATATCCAGGTATTATTTTCTGTGGTTACAAAGACAAGACGGCTTCTTTATGGGGTGTGACGGATCATGAGTTTGGCCATAACTGGTTCCCAATGATTGTTGGTTCGAATGAGCGTAAGTTTGCTTGGATGGATGAAGGATTTAATACCTTCATCAACTTTTATTCGACAGATTCCTTTAATAAGGGGGAATACAAGAACCAAAAATTTGACATGCACAAGCTTGCTCCTCGGATTTTTCATGATAATGCAGACCCGATTATGTCGATTCCTGATGTCATCCAAACACGTAATTTAGGAATGGAAGCTTATGGAAAGCCGGGTTTTGGTTTACGTATCTTGCGTGAAAATATCCTAGGCGCGGATCGTTTTGATTATGCATTTAAGAATTATATCGCCAAATGGGCCTTCAAACACCCAACTCCGATGGACTTCTTCCGCGCGATGGAAGATGGTGCAGGGGAGGATTTAGGCTGGTTCTGGAGAGCTTGGTTCTATGAGCTTTGGAGACTTGATCAATCCGTGAAAGATGTGGATTATGTAGAGCAAGATCCAGCTAAAGGAGCCGTGATCACAATCGAAAACTTAGACAAGATGGCGATGCCAGCAGTCGTGGAAGTTGAATTAACAAGTGGAGAAAAAGAGCGCTTCACGTTCCCAGTAGAAATCTGGCAACGCGGTGCGACTTGGACATTCCGCACGTCGACAAAACTTCCAATCAAATCCGTGGTCATCGATCCAGATCATTCTTTCCCGGATATGGATTCGAAGAATAATACATGGAAGCCGCTGAGTGTGCGGTCGAGATAATAAAAAAGCCCTTGCGAACTGCAAGGGCTTTTTTTTATCCTTTCAATATCCTACCAATATCATTCGCCTTTCCTAACTCTTCCTTCAGCTTTTCGTAGCTGCCGGAAAGCATCAGGCCTTTGTATTTCAAGAGGGTGTTGATATACTCATCGAGAACATCCAAAAGGTTTTCTTGGTTCTGGTGGAAAATTTGACTCCAGGTTTCTGGGGATGATTTTGCTAAACGAACTGTCGACTCAAAACCGGTGGAGGCTAATTCGAAAATGCGGGCTTCGTTCTTTTCTTTCTCTAATACCGTGTTCGCTAAGGCAAAGGAACAGATGTGGGAGATGTGCGAGATATAGGCCGTGTGCATATCGTGTTCGATAGAACCCATATAAATGAGGTTCATCTCTAAACCGGTGCGGTATAAATCTTCAATCAGTGCCACAGCAGCGGGGTCGCTCAGTTCTTTATCGCAAATTACCCCGCGTTTTCCTACGAAAAGGCCTTGGACGGCTGCTTCGGGACCGGAGAATTCGGTTCCGGCCATCGGGTGGGTGGAAACGAATTGACTGCGTTTGGGGTGGTTTTTTAAAGCTTCGAAAACGGGACTTTTGGTGGAACCAACCTCGATGATGGTTTGGCCGGGTTTTAGCGCGTCTAAAACGGATGGGATAAGTGCGACTAAAAGGTCTACCGGAATCGCACAAATAAATACCTCGACTTGGTCGATGGCCTCTTGCCAACTGGCGATGCGGTCTACGAGTCCTAAGGCTATTGCCTTTTTCTGGTGCTCTGGATTCGTGTCGATACCTACAATTTCAGAGGCCCATCCTGACTTGCGTAAGCCTAGTGCGATGGATCCACCAATTAATCCGATACCGATAATGCCTACTTTATGAGATGCCATTGCTGTGATTTTTGATGCGAGCTATCGCTTGTGAGAAAACGGATTCTTGGGCACAAAGTGAGATGCGGACATAGCCGTCTCCTTGTGTTCCGAAGATTCCTCCTGGTGTAATAAACACCGCGTTTTCATCTAATATTTTATCTGAAAGTGCGTAGCCGGAGTCGAATGTGGCAGGGATTTTAGCCCAAACAAACATCCCCGACTGTGCCGGATCATACACGCAATCTAGTAAGTCTAAGAGTTCGAAAACTAGCTTTTGGCGCGAACGGTAAATGCGATTCTGATTCGCAAACCAGTCCGCATCAGCAGAAAGGGCCTTCACCGCAGCTTGTTGCAGCGGTAAGAACATTCCTGAGTCCATATTCGATTTGAACTTCAACACAGGTGCCAGGAATTCAGCCTTTCCAAAAGCCGCCCCAATTCTCCATCCCGCCATATTATGGGACTTCGAAAGGGAATTCAATTCGATCGCCACGTCTTGCATACCCGGAATGGAAAGCATGCTCAAAGGCTGCTCGTTCAAGATAAAACTATAGGGATTGTCATTGACTAAAAGTATGGAATGACGAAGCGCGAAATCATGTAATTCCATGAAGAATTCTTTCGTTGCCTGTGCACCCGTAGGCATGTGCGGGTAGTTTACCCACATGATTTTCACTTTTGAAAGATCCCGCTTTTCTAAGGCTTTCAAGTCTGGTAACCAGCCATTCGAAGCCGATAATTCATAGCTTTCAACCGTAGCGCCTGCTAAAGAACAGGCCGCAGAATAGGTAGGGTAGCCCGGATTAGGAATCAGGGTTACATCGCCTTTTTCTAAATAGGCCATGGCGATGTGCATGATGCCTTCTTTGGAACCGATTAAAGGTAAAATCTCAGAAGCCGGATTAACCGTCACACCGTAGTTTCGAGCATAAAAAGCAGCGAATGCCTCGCGCAATGCAGGAATACCTTGGTAACCTTGGTAGGCGTGATTCGAAGGATTTGCCGCACTTTCTGTGAGCGCTGCGATCGTTTCAGTAGAAGGAGCTAAGTCTGGGGAACCGATACCTAAGTTAATAATAGGTACACCGGATTCCTTCAAAGCCGCAATCTGCTTCAATTTTTTGGAGAAATAGTATTCCTCCACGCTGTTTAAGCGGCTCGCCGCTGTGATTTGTAAGCTCATAAAACAAAAAACCGACGTAAAGTCGGCTGATATAATTGACAAAAAACTATATAACCGATTAGGCAGCGTTGTAATAACCTGCGTAATAATATGCTGTTAAATAGTTGATTGCGTGTGAATTCATATTCCAAAGGTAGGGAAAATTTGCTTTTATGCAAATAGAGGCTTTAAAAGCTCACGAACTAGCGAAGATTCGTAGCCCTTCGAGAGACCGTAGTTATAGCATTTTTGGTAGCGCTGAGGCGAGGTACCTGCTTTGATCTCGTCTCTCTTTTTCTGTAACAAGGTGCGGGCCTTCTCGATATAATCTTGATCGTCGATTCCATCCCAGGCACTAGCTAATAAAGAAGCAGAAATGCCGCGCTTTCGTAATTCGTAATTGATTTTAGTGCGTCCCCAGCCTTTTTGGTTGAATTTAGAACGGACGAAGATCTCGACAAAACGGGCTTCGTTCAGGTAATTATTTTCAGAAAGCCAGGCTACATATTCCGAAAATTCTGATGGCAATACCTCGAAAGTCTTCATTTTTTGTTCCAGTTCCTGCACGCATCTTTCCTGATAGGCGCAGTAGCGGGCCAGTTTTTGAAGAATTTCGCTATTCATCAGGATAAATTAAGATTCGATTTCTTCGAAACTCTCTAGGTTGAACAGATCGTTCAATACATCGACCATTTTGTCGGAATCCCCTCGCTTGCAAGCAGCTTTTAGGTGGATGATGGGTTGCTTGATGATTTTTTGGACTAAACCAGCGGTGATTTTCTCCAGCTTTTCCGTCTCCTCTTTCGTCAACCCCTTCATATGGCGGTTCATCTCCTCCTTGCGGATTTGCTCCAGTGCATTTTTCAATTTGTGGATGGTAGGTGAAACCTCCATCTCTTTGGACCAATCATTAAAGCTAATTATACTCTCTTCGATGATGGTGCGCACGTCAGGAATCGAAGCTAAGCGAGTGGCCAAAGCCTCATCCGCACGCTCCTTCAACGTATCGATATTGTATAAAAGGACGCCATTAATCTTCTCGATGCCGTCTTCGATGCTGCGAGGCACAGAAAGGTCTATGAAGTATTTAAAGGACAATAATTGCAATTTCTTGATCTCCGCCTGCGTGATGATCGGGCTATCCGTGCGAACTGACGAGATAATGATGTCAGCGGCAGCCACTTCCTTCCACAAATCGGCGATAGGAGCGACTCTGAATAATTCTTTACCTGCTGCGATTTTCTCCGCTTTCTCGATCGTACGGTTCATAATCGTGAACTCCGCAAAATCCTTTTCCTCCATATTCTTGCACACATCTAAACCGATTTCGCCTAATCCTAGGATTAAAACTTTCGGGTTTGGAAGGGCTTGAGAAAGTTCTTCGGCTAAAGCGACCGTGGCATAAGAAACGGACGCTGCTCCATCACGGAATGATGTTTCTTGCGCTACTCGCTTGTTAGAGTAGAAAATAGTATGCATCAAACGGTGTAAATACGGACCTGCCATATTTAAATCTGCCGCTTGTTGGTAGGCTTTCTTGATTTGGTTCGGGATCTGTAAATCACCCACTACCTTGGATTGTAAACCGGTTGCCACTTCGAATAAATGACGCAGAGAATCCTCTGTTTCGTTCATTTGCTTGAAATAGCCTAGGTATTCCGCTGTGTTCGTCAGGCCTTTTTCGATTAAGAAGGCTTTCGTTAAATCCGTCGAGATGTCGCGATCAGAGGTATAATAAAACTCGGTGCGGTTGCAGGTAGAAACGATTAATAATTCATTGAGGCCAAAAAGATCCTTACACTTCACATAAAATCCTTTGCTCTCTTCCTCGTTCAACGCTAACATCTCGCGAATGGCGAGCGGCGCTGTACGGTGTGAAAGGCTGACGGATTTAAAAGGTAAAATCATTTCTGTCTTAAGCGTGATTATTAATTCACAAAAGTACAATGCAAAAGTTTAAAATGTATCTGTCTTTGAAAGAAAATCGTAATTTAGATGAAGAAAAAATTGGAACCATATGCACTTCAAAAACAAGACCGTTTTTATCACGGGTGGATCCCGTGGGATCGGATTAGAGATTGCGAAAAAATTAGCTTCAGAGGGTGCAAACATCGTTATTGCGGCAAAAACCTCAGAGCCACATCCTAAATTACCAGGTACGATTCACACGGCGGCGGCAGAAATTGAGGCGGCTGGAGGAAAGGCTTTGGCCTGTATGGTCGACATTCGTGACGAAAATCAGGTTTTATCGGCGGTACAATTAGCGGTGGATACCTTCGGTGGTATCGACATTTTAATTAATAATGCCTCGGCGATTCAGCTCACAGGAACGCTGAGTACGGAGATGAAGAAATACGATTTGATGAATCAGGTCAACACGCGTGGAACCTATTTGTGTGCTCAGGCTTGTTTGCCTCATTTATTAAAGTCAGAAAATCCCCATGTGTTAACGCTTTCGCCACCTTTGAATGTGGAGGCGCGCTGGTTTGAAAATCACGTGGCCTATTCGATTGCGAAATTCGGAATGTCTTTGTGTACCCTGGGGATGGCGTCGGAATTTAAAGGGAAAGTGGCGTTTAATTCACTTTGGCCTAAAACGATTATTGCCACTGCTGCCATCGAATTTGCTGTAGGAAATGCGCAAATGATGCAATTAGGGCGTAAGGCCACGATTATGGCGGACGCTGCTTCGGCGATTTTGCAGAAAGATGCGAAAACAGTAAGTGGTCATTTTTATATCGACGAGGACGTGTTGCGCGCAGAAGGGGTGACGGATTTCTCTGAGTATCGTGTGAATCCGAATACACCTGAAAATCAATTATTGCCTGATTTTTTCATTTAATGCTAGAAAATTATACTCCGCCTCTTTGGTTACCGGACGGGCATACCCAGAGTATTTACCCTTCTTTATTTCGGAAAGTACTGCTGGCTGAGACACCCCGCCGGGAGCGAGTTACAACGCCGGATCAGGATTTCTTGGATATTGATTGGTATGGCGGTTCGCTTTCAGACAAACCTTTACTGATCGTTTCTCACGGTTTGGAAGGTTCGAGTGATCGCCAATATGTGACAGGTTTGATCAACAAGATGAAGGGGATGAATGCGCTGGCTTGGAATTACCGGAGTTGTTCGGGAGAGCCAAATAAGAATTTGCGTTTTTACCACAGTGGGGCGACGGATGATTTGGACTTTATTATTAAGCTGGCTATCGAACGTGGGGCGAAAGATATCTACCTGGCGGGATTTAGTTTAGGAGGTAACCTGACCCTAAAATGGTTAGGCGAACAGGGTAAAAATCCTCCCGAAATCATTCGAAAAGCTGTGGCATTTTCCGTACCTTTACACCTTTCATCGAGTAGCAAGCAATTAGCTAAGCGAGAAAACAGACTCTACACTCATCGATTTCTACAAACTCTCATAAAAAAAGTCAAGGAAAAGTCCGCGCGCTATCCTCAGGATATCACCGTGGAGATGATTGATTCTATTAAGAGTTTAGTGGATTTTGACGATGTGATCACAGGGCCTTTACACGGGTTTAAAGATGGGGAAGACTATTACGAGAAGAGTAGCTCCCTGTATTTTTTGGATCGGATTAACGTACCTACTTTAATCGTGAATGCAAAAAATGACCCTTTTTTATCGGCGGAATGCATTCCGGAAGACTATGTGAAAACCTTGGATTTTGTCCAATTAGACGCACAGGAAAAAGGAGGGCATTGTGGATTTTATCCGAAGAATTACCAAGGCTATACTTGGTCGGAGAATCGAGCCGAACTTTGGTTTAAGAAAAGCGTTTAGAAAATAAAAATATGCCTACAGCTCAAGCAGAACCTTTAAAAATTGTCATTGATTTCGATAGTACGTTCACGAAAGTGGAGGGGCTCGATGAATTAGCGAGAATCGCGCTTCAGGGAAATCCGAAGCAAGCGGAGATCGTGGGAAAGATTACCGATATCACCGACCAAGGTATGGTAGGGGCCTATTCTTTCTCAGATTCCTTACGTGATCGCGTGGCTTTATTGCCAGCGAATCGTTCGCACGTGGATCAACTGATCGTCTTTTTAAAGGGTAAAATCTCTGAGTCATTTAAGCGCAACAAAGATTTTTTAGAGGAGAATGCGGCACAAATTTTAATCGTATCCTCTGGATTCAAAGACTTCATCGTTCCAGTCGTGAACGAGATGGGTATCCCAGCGGAAAACGTCTATGCAAATACTTTCACGTATGACACGGAGGGAAATATTACGGGTTACGATGCGGACAATTTATTGTCTCAGGATAAAGGAAAAGTACGTTTATTACAATCGCTGCAGTTAGAAGGCGAGGTTTATGTAATCGGTGATGGTATCACTGATTACGAATTGCGTGAGTCAGGATTAGCGAATAAGTTCTTTGCTTTCACGGAGAACGTGTCGCGCAAGGCAGTGACGGACAAAGCGGATTACGTAGTGCCATCTCTAGATGAGTTCTTGTATATCAACGGTTTAAGCCGTGCACAATCCTACCCAAAATCACGAATTAAGGTTCTTTTATTAGAAAACGTGCACCCAGGTGCCGTACAAGCGTTCAAAAAAGAAGGATTCCAAGTAGAACTTTTGAAAGGCGCATTAGATGAGGACGAATTGATCGAGAAGATCAAGGATGTGTCTATCATCGGATTGCGTTCGAAGACGAATTTAACTAAGAAAGTATTAGAACACCCGAATGCCTCTCGTTTGATGTGTGTGGGCGCGTTCTGTATCGGTACGAATCAAATCGATCTTGTGGAATGTGAGAAGCGCGGGATCGCGGTGTTCAATGCGCCGTACTCGAATACGCGTTCGGTAGTGGAATTGTCGATCGGTTTGATGGTGATGTTGACGCGTAATATCTTCGAGAAATCGACGAAAATGCACGCGGGAGTTTGGGATAAATCGGCGACGAATTCCTACGAGATTAGAGGAAAGAAAATTGGTTTAGTGGGTTATGGAAGCATCGGTACACAGATTTCCGTGATCGCGGAGGCGCTGGGTATGGAGGTGTACTTCTATGACATCGTAGACAAATTAGCTTTAGGTAATGCCAAAAAATGTAGCAGCCTAAAGGAATTATTATCACAAGTAGACTTCGTGAGTTTACACGTGGACGGACGTAAGTCGAATACGAATATCATCGGGAAAGAGCAGTTCTCTTGGATGAAAGACAATGTCATCTTCTTGAACTTGTCTCGTGGACACGTGGTCGAGATTTCGGCTTTAGTGGACGCAATCAAGTCAGGCAAGATGTGGGGAGCAGCGATCGATGTATTCCCGTATGAGCCAAAGACGAATGACGAAGAGTTTATCAATGAGTTGCGAGGATTGCCTAACGTAATTTTGACACCGCATATCGGTGGAAGTACGGAGGAGGCGCAGGCAAATATCGGTGAATTTGTTCCAGCGAAATTATTGCAATTCATGAACAACGGTAGCACCTATGGTTCTGTGAACTTCCCAGAATTGCAATTGCCGCCGTTAGAAAACGCACACCGTTTATTGCATATTCACCACAATGTGCCGGGGATTTTGGCCCAAATCAACCAAATCTTTGCGAAATACCACGTAAATATCATCGGTCAATACTTGAAAACGACGGAGAATACGGGCTATGTGATTACGGATGTGGCCAAAGAATACTCGGAAGAAATCGTCAGCGAATTGAAGTTGATCGACAACACCATTAAGTTTAGAATGTTATATTAATATGAGCACCTTTTTTACACCCGGCCCTGCGGCCTTGTTTCCTACGGTTCAGTCCCATTATATGGAGGCTTTTCGCTTAAACCTCGGTTCGATTTCCCATCGTTCCGCGGCTTTCCGTAAGATATACCAGCACGCAGATGAGCAATTGCGCGAATTATTCGCCTTGCCTAAGAGCCACGCAGTCCTGTTTACGGGATCTGCAACGGAGGTGTGGGAGCGTATCATCATGAATACGGTGGAACACGAAAGCTTCCACTTAGTGAATGGATCCTTCTCGAAGAAGTTTTTTGACTTCGCGAAAGACCTGCACAAGTATGCGAATTCGATGCATAAGCCTTTTGGCGAGGGTTTCGATGCGGCAGAGGTCGAGGTTCCAGAATATGCAGAATTGATTTGCTGTACCGCGAATGAGACGAGTTCTGGGGTTCAAATGCGCGCTGCAGAGATTCACAAGATCAAGAAAGCGAACAAAAACAAGTTTGTGGCGGTGGATATGGTTTCCTCTGCACCTTATCCTAATCTGGATTTCGGATTAGTCGACTCTGCGTTTTTTAGCGTTCAGAAATCGTTCGGAATGCCAGCTGGTTTAGGCGTTTGGTTTGCGAATGAGGCGATGCTGGAGAAATCAGAGCGCATGAAAAAACACGAAGGTATTGTAGGGACGTATCACTCGCTTCCGAGCCTTTGGGAAAATTACAAGAATTTTGAGACGCCAGAAACACCTAATGTGATGGCGATTTATGTATTAGGCAAAGTGGCGGAGGATTTTAACCGAATCGGCGTAGAAACGATGCGTAAGGAGACGGATAAAAAAGCGAAGGCCTTGTATGATTTTGCCAAAAAATCAGATAATTTCGAAATATTCGTAGAGAACGAAAATCACCGTTCAGCGACCGTGGTGGTGTTAAATTGCAAAGAAGGAAGCTCGAAAGTGATCTCTACAATCAAGGAAAGAAGTGATATGATTATCGGTTCAGGATACGGAAAGTTAAAAGAAACCCAAATCCGAATCGCGAATTTTCCAGCAGTAAATTTAGAGCAAGTTCAGTCTTTAATAGCTGAATTAAGTTCTTTATAATAAACCTAGAACTATGAAAAACGGAGCACCCATTCGCTGGGGTATATTAGCATGTGGCGGAATTGCCCGTAAATTTGCGGACGATTTAGCCTTCGTAAAAGACGGTTATTTAGCTGCCGTTTCATCCAGAGATATTTCTCGTGCGCAAGAATTTGCGTCCCATTACGGACCAGATGTGAAATGCTTTGGTAGCTACGAATCTATGCTTTCGAGTGGCGAAATTGATGTTGTTTACATCGCCTCTCCTCACGGTCTACATCACGAACATACCTTATTGTGCCTGAATGCAGGACTTCCGGTACTTTGCGAAAAAGCATTCGCGATTAATTCGAAGCAGGTAGCAGAGATGATCAAGACTGCACGTGATAAGAAAATATTCTTAATGGAAGCTTTGTGGACCCGTTTCCACCCATCGATTGTCAAGTTGCAAGAAATTCTAGCTTCTGGCGTAATCGGTGATATTGTTCACCTAGCGGCGGATTTTGGCTTCCATGCGCCCTACGATCCAGAGGCACGTTGGTTTAGTCCCGCATTAACGGGTGGTTCCCTTTTAGATATTGGAATCTATCCTTTATTTATCTCCAAATTCGTTCTAGGAAATCCCCTCGAAATGAAGGCGACGGGTGTTATGGCGCCTTCTGGTGTGGATATGAATACGTCGATTGCCTTGAAATACAGTTCAGGCGTGACGGCGACTTTGTTCTCCACTTTTGCGACTAAGACCGATACGACTTGTGAAATTCACGGGACGAAAGGTAAAATCCACATGCATTCACGCTTCCACGAAACGAAAGGAATCACGGTTACGATTCACGAAACAGAGGAGGAAACGTTCTACGAAACGGAGCGTCTAGGCTGGGGCTATAGTTATGAGGCGGAGGCGGTGCAAGCAGATTTGCGCGCTGGACGTACTGAAAATGCTTTGATGACGCATGCTTTCAGTACGGAATTAATGGCTTTATTAGATGAAATTCGTGCTCAAATCGGTTTAAAATATCCTAATGAATAAGATCCTACTTTTCCTTTTATTGTCTTTCGGCGTATTCGCCCAAAATCGTTTCGAAAAAGAGATTGTGGTCTACGAAAAGCAAGATTCTATCGCATTACCTGCTAAAGGGATGAAGCTGTTTATTGGCTCCTCTAGCTTCCGTTTGTGGAAAAGCTTTGATGCGGATACGAAGGGAATGAATGCTTTTAACCGCGGTTTTGGCGGAAGTACCTTGAAAGATGCCTTGTATTATTTCGATCGGATGGTGGTAAAATACCAGCCCTCTTGGGTTTTTATGTATGAGGGGGATAATGATTTAGCATCTGGCACTAGTCCAGAAGAAATCGCAGCTCAATTCGAAGAGTTCTCTAGCCGACTAGCAAAGCAGGTTCCAGGAGCTAAATTAGTCTTCGTCTCTACTCGTCCAAGTCTAGCACGCGAGACAATGAAAGCAAAGCAACAGGATTTAAATCAACGCATAGCGGCTATTTCAGCTAAGAAAAAAGGACATTATGTGATCGATATGCACTCGCCTTTTTATAATGCAGACGGATCCTTGATGCAAGATATTTTCGTCGCTGATAAATTGCACCTGAATGAAAAGGGCTATGCGATTTTTGCGAAGCAAATTCAAAATTTTGTAGAGAAACATGCCAAATAGAGATGTTTTAAAAGGCGATTGGTTGCCGAATATTTCGGTGGACTGTGTCATTTTCGGATTTCAAGAGAATCAATTAAAAGTGCTTCTGTTGAAATTTAGAAATAGTGATATTTGGTCCTTGCCTGGCGGGTTTATTGGAAGAGAAGAAGATGCGGATGATGCCGCAAAACGCATTTTGTGGCAGAGAACAGGTCTTGAAAATATCTATTTGCAGCAGTTTCACACCTTCGGTGATTTGAAACGGAATATTGGTGCGATTGAAAAGCACGAAGAGATTAATCTCGCCATGGGTCGCTCGAAAGAAGATTTGAAGTGGTTATCCCATCGCTACATAACAGTAGGCTATTACGCCCTGGTGGAATACTCGAAAGTAAACGTAGAATTAAATGATGTCTCAGATGATTCTGCCTGGATGGACCTAGATCAGATTCCTGACTTGTTTTTAGATCACAACGAAATTATAAAAACGGGATTAACCCATTTGCGTAGTTCGATTGATACGAAATTAGCCGCCTTCAATTTGTTGCCTGAGACCTTCACGATGTCAGAATTGCAACATGTTTATGAGACGATTTTAGGTAAAGAATTAGTTCGTACAAACTTCCAGCGCAAGATGTTGAGCCTGGATATTTTGGAACGTATCGAAAAGAAATATACGGGAGGAGCACACAAGGCACCTTATTTGTATCGTTTGGACAGAAAAAAAGCGGAGGCTTTTTTGTCCTCCGCTTCTTAAAGCTTATCCCATGTTATGGTAGACGTTTTGCACATCGTCGTCTTCTTCTAGACGCTCGATGAGTTTTTCTACGTCAGCTACTTGAGCATCTGTTAATTCTTTCGTTTCGTCTGGGATGCGTTCGAAATCAGCACCCATTAATTCGTATCCTTTTTCCTCAAGGAATTTTTGAATCGCACCGAAAGCGGTGAACTCACCATAGATATTAATTTGATTCGTTTCCTCGTCTAAGAAAACCTCATCACCACCTAGGTCAATTAAATCAAACTCTAATTCTTCTAGATCGATCTCAGGCTTCGCTGCGATTTTAAATACTGATTTGCGAGTAAAGATGAAGTCTAACATCCCTGTTGTTCCTAAACTTCCGCCACACTTCGTGAAAGAAGAACGAATGTTTGCTACGGTACGGTTGATGTTATCTGTCGTGGTTTCTACTAGGATGGCGATACCATGTTGTGCGTATCCCTCATAAACAATCTCTTTGTAATCTTCTTGGTCTTTCGAAGTGGCACGCTTGATGGCACGTTCCACGTTTTCCTTCGGCATATTTACCGCCTTCGCATTTTGGATGATGGCACGTAAACGCGAGTTAGAGGAGGGATCCCCACCACCAGCTTTTACAGCAATCACAATATCTTTACCGATTTTAGTAAAGGTTTTGGCCATCTGGCCCCAACGTTTGAATTTTCTCGCTTTTCTAAATTCGAAGGCTCTTCCCATAGTTCTGTATTTTGAATTGCAAAAATAAAACATGCTGATGGAATTCCGCTATTAGAGCTAAAAAAAATCGGCCCACAGAACCGGGTTTAATAGCTGATAAATTTGGCTAAATTGCGAGGATGAAAAAATTCCTCTTCCTATTTTTATTGATTAGTGCCTCGACTCTTTTTGCACAAAAGAAGAATGAAAACTTCAAAATGCATATCAAGCAAAGCACGGGTGCGATTAAGATTGACGGAGTGCTGGATGAAAATGCTTGGTTTCAGGCGGCAGCTGTCAGCGATTTTATGATGTGCAATCCCTTCGATTCCCTTTGTGCTCAGGTGCGGACGGATGTGAAGATGACCTACGACGATAAGTATATCTATATTTCAGCGGAGTGTTTCTTGAAGGAGCCCGGCGCCTTTGTGGTGGAATCAATGAAGCGGGATTTTAGTTTTGGGGTGAATGATAATTTTTTAGTCTTTATTGATACGTTTGAGGATAAGACGACGGGTTTTGCATTTGGGGCGAATGCGGCCGGAGCGCAGTGGGATGGCCAAATGTCTGAAGGATCGAAGGTAAATCTTAACTGGGATAATAAATGGGAGTCGGCGACGACTTATAAGCGGGATTCCTGGATTTTCGAAGCGGCGATTCCGTTTAAATCCATTCGCTACAAGGGGAATGTGAATCGTTGGGGGATTAACTTTTCCCGTTATGATTTGAAGGCCAAAGAAAAGTCCGCCTGGGCCCCTGTTCCACGCCAATTCCCAACCGCTTCATTAGCCTTTGCTGGCGTCTTAGTTTGGGATACTCCTCCACCCACGCCTAAAAAGAATATCTCCTTAATACCCTATGTGCTTTCGGGGGTAACAGCGAATTATGAAGTGAAGGATCCGGCAACGATGCGTAACCAAATTGGGGGCGATATCAAGGTGGCCATCAACTCAGGTTTAAACCTGGACATGACTTTGAATCCTGATTTTTCACAGGTGGATGTGGATCGGCAACAAACAAACCTGGATCGATTTGAGCTTTTTTATCCAGAGAAACGCCAGTTTTTCATTGAGAATTCTGATCTATTTGATGGGTTTGGAACCGATAATATTCGACCATTTTTCTCTAGAAGAATTGGTTTGGCTTTGAATCCGAAAACCGGAATTTATGAGCAAACTCCCATTACGTATGGGGCGCGTTTGAGTGGAAAATTAAACCAAGATTGGCGGATAGGTGCCTTGAATGTGCAGTCTGAGCGCATTGATGCTAAAGGTGTTCCTACCCAAAACTACTCCATGGTTGCGCTGCAACGCAAGTTGTTTGCCCGATCGAATTTTGGGGCTTATATGGTGAACAAGCAATCCTTCATTGATACGGATTTACAGCGCACGAATGGATTTCAATCCTATAACCGGGATCTAGGATTTGAATATAATCTGGCCTCGGCGGATAATTTTTGGACAGGGTCTTTGTTCTATGCGAACACGATTAGTCCTTTGCAAAAAGACCGGAGTTTTTCCCAAGCTGCTTCTTTGGCTTACAAAGACAACAACTGGACATTTGCTGTAAAAGAATCCTGGGTAGGGGAGAATTACAATCCTGAAACGGGTTATGTTCCGCGTGTGAATTATTTCCAGACTCAATTAGACGCTGGGAAGAATTTCTATCCAAAAAATAAATCCACCAATATATTTTACACGACCTTGTCCGCGATGTATATGAGTTACTGGAATAATCAAGGGAATTTTACCGACAATACCTCCTATTTGGCCTATGAAGGGACGATGAAGGACCGGTCTACATTTGGGGCCTATTTATCTTACGACTACGTGAAATTACTGTACGATTTCGATGCGACTCGAATGGGAAATACGGCCTTGAAAAAAGGGACGGAGCATGATTGGTATGCATTAAACATGCGCTACATGTCGTCGCCTATTAAGTTGTTCACTTATTCATTGACGTCTCGTTTTGGTGGATATTATGGCCAAGGCTGGCGTACCGGAATTACTGCTGATATCGGCTATCGCTTCCAGCCTTTCGGTAGTTTGTCTGTCGCAGTTGATTATAACGATATCGTGGATGTGGCTATTCCAGGAACAGAATTAACTGCAGCGAAAAAAGTATCGTCTAATTTTTGGATTATTCGTCCTAAAATTGACATTACTTTCTCGAATAAATTATTCTTTGCCACCTTCTTTCAGCTGAACCAGCAAACGAAAAATATCAACCTAAATGCACGTCTGCAATGGCGTTATAAACCCGCATCTGATCTGTTTTTAGTCTACACGGATAATTATTTTCCGGAGATCATGCAAATTCGTAACCGCGCTTTGGTGTTGAAATTGAATTATTGGCTTAATTTGTAATCAAAATAAAAAAACATCTCTATGAAAAAGTATTTATTGCTATTAATTAGCTTCATCTCATTCAGCGTATTAGCGCAAAAACCAGCTCCTTCACCAGCTGCTGTAGCCTCTCAAAAAGTAGGTAACACGGAAGTAATGATCAAGTATGCACAACCTTCAGTGAAAGGTCGTTTGGTATTTGGTACAAAAGAAGCGAAAGCTTTAGTTCCTTACGGAGAAGTATGGAGAACTGGTGCAAACGAAGCGACGACGATCGAAATTTCAAATGACATCACAGTTCAAGGCAAGACTTTAGCGAAGGGCGTTTATTCTTTATTCACTATTCCAGGTGAAACAGAATGGACTATTATCTTCAACAAAGACGCTAAAATGTGGGGTGCTTATACCTACAAAGAGGCGAATGATGTACTACGTGTGAAGGCACGCGTTAGCGAGCACGCACACACAGAGCAATTCACAATTGGAATCACGGCAGCAGGCCAAGTGACTTTAGATTGGGATAAAGCATCCGTATCTTTTTACTTGAAATAAAATCAAGTACTTGATAAAAAAGCGACTCAGTGATGGGTCGCTTTTTTTATTGCCAAAATTCGTTTGAATTCCACATTCCTTTGGCTATTTTTACTCGCAATTGACGATAAATAGAGAATATATGAAAAAGGTATTGATAGCGGAAGATAGCTCAGTAATCCAAAATCTAGCGAAGAAGATTTTAGAATTTCAAAATTTTGAGATCCATGCCGTAAAAAACGGACAACAAGTTTTAGACGAATTAGCCAAGGCTGAGTTCGATATTATCTTGTTAGATATCAATATGCCTGTCATGGATGGTATGGATTGCGCTCGTGCGGTTCGTGCGTTAGCGGATGCTAAAAAGGCGGCAATTCCGATGATTGCGATCACAGGAAATGCACGTAACTATTCAATGGACGATTTCAAGGCGGCGGGATTCAATGATTTCTTAGCTAAGCCTTTGAACTTTGATTCCTTAGTTTCTCAGGTGAAAGCCTTAACAGAATAATCCCATGTCCCCTACCAAGGTAACGTTTTTAGGAACGGGAACTTCGCAGGGGATTCCGATGATTGCTTGTGGATGTGCGGTATGTAAATCTACAGATGAGCGAGATAAGCGGCTCCGGGTTTCGATGCATGTCGAAATAGGAGGGAAGAGTTTCATCATTGATACAGGTCCTGATTTCCGTCAGCAAGTTTTGCGTGCTGGAATCTCTCGTTTGGATGCTGTTTTATATACCCATGAACACAAAGACCATACGGCAGGTATGGATGATGTGAGAGGGTTTAATTTCCACCAGCGGTCTTCTATCCCGCTATACGCGAGAGCACAAGTCATAGAGCAGTTGAAACGGGAGTTTTCTTATGCTTTTGGCGATAATAAATACCCTGGAGTTCCTGAAATTGATGTGTATGAGATCGATGGCCAACCCTTTACCGTGCAGGGAATCGACATTCAGCCCATTTTCGTAAAACACTATTACCTCGATGTGTTGGGATTCCGTTTTGGCAAGTTTGCCTATGTTACGGATGCGAATTTCATAGCCCCAGAGGAACAAGATAAACTGCGAGATTTAGATGTGTTGGTGATTAATGCTTTGCGTAAAACAACCCACGTTTCTCATTTTACACTGGCCGAAGCTCTCGAATTAATTGCAGATTTAAAGCCTAAAAAGGCCTACATTACCCATATTAGCCATCAAATGGGCTTGCATGCGGATGTAATTACCGAATTGCCCCTGAACGTTTCATTAGCCTACGATGGGCTTACCTTAGACTTTTAATATGTCCTGTAAAGCTGTTTTATTCGATATGGATGGCGTGATTGTAGATAATCTACCTTATCACGTGGAGGCTTGGTTGCTGTTTTGCGAACGAAATTCCATCCCCCTAACGAAAGAAGTATTTTACAAGGAACTGAATGGGATGAATTCGAAGGACACCTTCGAGTGGTTTTATAAAAAAGAGATGACGCGTGCTGAGGTAGAGGTATTAGAAGAGGAGAAGGAATTATTGTACCGGGAATTTTATGCGGCGCACAGAAAACCAGCGGAAGGGCTTTTGGAATTTTTACAAGAATTGCGCTCAAGAGGAATAAAAACGGCCTTAGCTACTTCAGCAGGACCTGGAAATATTGATTTCATAGTGGATGGCTTAGGCATTCGGGATCAATTTGATGCCATCATTGGTGGTGCTGAGGTGACGAAAGGAAAACCTGATCCAGAAATTTATATAAAAGCAGCAGCCCTCGTGGGTGTTGCGCCTATCGATTGTTGGGTGATCGAAGATTCCTTGCAAGGAATTGCTTCAGGGCTCGCAGCTGGTGCTCGGGTGGTGGGGATTACTACGTCTCACACCGCAGAAGAATTAGCGCATACCCAAGTGATTGCCCCTAATTTTGTTGACTTATTTGCTAAAATAGCTGACCTATGAAAAAATTACTACTGTTGCTTTTGTTGATTTGTTCGGCAACCTATGCTCAGAAAGGTCGCTATAAAATGGAGATGGTACCGGGTAAGATGATCGAGGAGTATACGCCGGAATACCTAGGCTTGAAACGGGATTTGCCAGCAGGGTATACGGAATCGATGCGGGCTATTTTAGCACAAGCAGCCGCCATTAAAGTACAGTCAAGCACTCAAACTAAAGCAGCCGCGAACATCGTAGTGACCTATGAAACCGTTCCTCCGGCAGATGTAAAAGCAGTTTTTGAGAAGGCAGCGGCGACTTGGTCTACCGTTTTTTCGTCCGATGTTCCTATAAATGTTAGTGTAAAATGGGCTTCTCTAGCCTCGAATGTATTGGGTAGTGCGGGAGCCTCCGTGAATGTACGCAATTTCGTAGGGGCGAACCGATTGAATACCTTTTATCCGATTGCGTTGGCAGAGAAAATGGCGCATAAGAATTTGAATGGAACGAATCCTGATATTGTGGCCACATTTAATTCAGACTTTACCGCTTGGTACATTGGAACAGATGGCGTGCCGACCATTAATCAAATAGACCTTTATTCTGTTGTTTTGCACGAAATGGGGCATGGTTTAGGTTTCATTGGTCAAGTGAGCGTGGACAATGGCGAGGCGGGTTACAGTTATCCGGGGATATTTGATCAGGCGATGGTGAACACCGCGAACGTTGCCCTGATGGATACGAATAGCTTTAAGAATCCGTCTGCGGCACTTTATACGCAGGTGACTTCGGGTAAAATCAATTTATCTTCACCCTCGATTTTACGAAATAACGGCAGTGCAGGTAAATTGTACACCCCATCCACTTACTCAGCCGGATCAAGTATTTACCACGTTGATCAGGTGAAATACAAGGTAGGTGATGAGAATGCGTTGATGACTCCCCAAATCGCTCGCGGAGAGATTACACGTAGTATTGGCCCGATTGTGACTTCGGCTTTCAATGATTTTGGCTGGTATTCATCGAATTTAATTGGGGAGGAATACAACGATACGGAAGATCAGGCGAATGATAAAGTATTTTCGGTGAAGGTGTATTCGGACACGCTTTGGGAAGAATCATCTCTGAAACTCTATTTAGCCATTAATTCAAACACCTTTAACCCGGTGTCTACTTTTACGAAATCCGGAAATACCTATTCCTATACTTTACCAAAGAATGCTATCGCAAGAAATATAAAGTATTACTGGTACGCGGAGGAGAAATCGGGAAAGAAATTTGTGACGCCGGCGGAGGCCCCAGTGATCTCTGGGACGCGTTTTGGCAGCTTTTTTGAGTTTAATATTGCGCCTGATACCACGAAGCCAGAGGTCGTTTATTCTAATCCTTTGAAATATATATTTACATCTCAGACGAGCGTTCCGCTACCTACCTTGCTAGCGGCGGATAACATAGGAATCGACACGGTCTATATGGAATATTCCATCAATAGTGGTGCTGCGGTGCGTAAAGGATTTACGAAGGTGCCAGGATTATCCTTCAGTTATACGAATAGTTTTGAGTTTGCTTCTGGTTTATTGAAAGCGGGTGATGTGGTGAAATACCGCATTATTGTAAAGGATAAGGCTAAAACAACAAATACCGTCACCCTCCCAGCCACAGGCACGTATGATTTTACGGTCATAGGTTTACAATCTGTCGCGGCGAATTACAAACAGAATTTCGATACGCCTCCTACTGCAGATTTTTATTTAAAAGGGTTCTCCTTTGCTCAACCGTCTGGATTTAGTTCCTCCGGTTTACATAGTGCACATCCTTATGCAGATGGCTCGGAGGAGTCCTACAATGGGGCAGGAGGCTCTGACAAGTTCACGAATAGTGACGCGATTCTTTTAAAACCTATCACTGTTCGTGCGGACACAGCGAGAATATATTTCGATGAGGTGGTGTTAGTGGAACCTGGTGAAGCTGGGGCATCTTTCTTAAATCAAGATGGTTCAGTAAACCGTAGTTTCTATGATTACGTAATCGTTCAGGCTTCGAATGATAATGGCAAAAATTGGTATAATTTAATCAATGGCTGGGATTCGAATTTCTCTACGACTTGGTTGAATGCCTATAATACAGGTTTTGATGCCGCAGGGAATTCCTCCGGTGTAGGAACCTCTACCTTATTCAAAAAACGCGAAATCGATATTCTTTCCTCTGGTAAGTTTAAGGCTGGAGATCAACTCGTTTTCCGATTCCGTTTACATGCAGACGTAGGTGCGCATGGCTGGGGCTGGGCCATTGATAATTTAAATATCCAAGGCTCGGTGGCTCCACCACCTCCCCCTTTAGTACTTGCGACTGAACCGATGTCTTTAGTGCCGGAATTACAAGTATCCCCTAATCCCACTTCTCGCGTAGTTCGCGTGCAATTAGGACTAGCTTCACCGAACGAAGAGGTGCGTTTGGGAATTCTAGGTTCGCAAGGTCAATGGGTGCAGCAGGAAACACTACAGGTGAAAGGTAGCTTTTTAGATAAGCAAATGGATATTTCTTCTTTGCCAGCTGGAATGTATTTTGTTCAAGTGATGACGAATAGAAATGTATATAATAAGCGAATTATTGTGGTTCGCTAAGGCCTAGCAAAGCTTTTTACGTATCTTTGCAGTCTGAATCATTAAATGTAGCATTATGTCTTGGTTTTCAAGAAAAGAAAAAGGAATTGTAACCCCCACAGCTTCTAAATTAGATGCTCCGGATGGATTGTGGTACCAATGTCCTTCTTGTAAAAAAGCGATTCATACACGCGAACACCGCTTGTTTGCCTATACGTGTTCGAGTTGCAACTACCACGAAAAAATAGGTTCACAAGAATATTTCGAGTTATTGTTCGATAATTCTCTTTATACGGAATTAGATCCAATGATGGGCTCAGGTGATCCATTGGAGTTTACTGATACGAAAAAATATACGGATCGCATCAAAGCGACAGAATATAATACGGGCCTAAAGGATGCCGTTAGAACCGCTTACGGTGAAATCAATGGTTTGCCTATTTGTATTTCAGCGATGGACTTTAATTTCATCGGTGGATCGATGGGATCTGTGGTAGGAGAGAAGATTACTCGCGGAATGCGTCACTCTTTAGAGACAGGCAAACCCTTCTTGATGATCTCTCGCTCCGGTGGTGCTCGTATGATGGAGGCTGGTTTTTCTTTGATGCAGATGGCCAAAACCTCTTCCTTAATCGCCCTCCTCGCTGAAGCTAAGATTCCTTATATCTCTTTAATGACCAATCCGACGACGGGTGGTGTGACGGCTTCTTTCGCGATGCTAGGAGATTTCAATATCGCAGAGCCAGGTGCCCTAATCGGTTTCGCAGGTCCTCGTGTGATTAAAGAAACGATCGGTAAAGATTTGCCTAAAGGTTTCCAAAGCGCCGAGTTCGTCGAAGAACACGGCTTCCTAGATTTCATCGTAGATCGCAAAGATTTAAAAGACAAATTGAGTTCCTTGTTAGGGATGTTGAAATAGAAAAAAGCCAGCTGATGAAGCTGGCTTTTTTGTTTCTAAAGTGCATAAAAAAGCCCACTATTTCTAGCGGGCTTTTTCATTCTATGGTCTATTGAAATTACTCAGCGGCCACAACTTCTTTCGTTGCTGCTTTAGCACGAGATTTCTTTTCTTTCTCTGGAGCTGGAATTACATCTTCCACACCTGCGAAGATACGTCCGCAATGCTCGCAAACTAAGATTTTCTTCTTGTCTTTGATATCAGTTTGACGTTGTGGAGGTACTGAGCTGAAACATCCACCACAAGCACCACGCTTTACAAGAACAACCGCTAAGCCGTTACGTGCGTTATCGCGTAATTTTGTGTAAGATTTGAAAAGACGCTCATCAACAGATTTCACTGCTTTTTCGCGGTCTTTTAATGATTTTTGCTCGTCTTCCTCGCTTTCAGCGATGATTACTTGTAATTCGTTTTGTTTGATCTCAAGATCTTTCTTGCGCTCAAATAAGTTTGATTCAACTGAAGCAATTTCGTCGTTTTTGTTCAAAACTTTGAAGTCGATTTCTTTGATACGCTTATCTGCAATCTCCATTTCGATTCCTTGCAATTCAATTTCCTTAGAAATTGCATCGAATTCGCGGTTATTACGCACATTCATTTGTTGTTCCTTGTACTTAATAATTAAGTTATCGGAATTTTTCTTTGCGATTCTGTAGTTAGCGATTTGCTCTTCAAAATCAGCCACATCTTGCTGGAATTTAGCCAAACGAGTCTCTAAACCCATGATCTCATCTTCAAGATCACGAACTTCTTCCGGTAAATCACCGCGTACTTTACGAATGCTATCTAGATTAGTATCGATTGTTTGAAGCTTTAAAAGGGCCTCTAACTTTTGGGCAATTGTTGTTTCGGTAACTGTAGCCATTATTCTAATTTATTTGAATTGTCTAACCTCTCTCATGTTAAGCGAAACGGACCGGATTGGTATTGGTCTCACTTTTCAGAACGGCAAAATTACTAATTTTTTTTGATAAATAGTCATGTACTGCATCAATAATCATGACTTCTGATTCGTAATGCCCTACATCGATTAATAGACATTGATTTTCCGCATCAAAAAACTCGTGGTACTTGATATCTGACGTGATATACGCATCTGCTTTTTGCCTTATTGCTTCTTTAATTAAGAAACTTCCGGCCCCACCGCAGACCGCTACTTTGGAAATAGGCCCTTTAGGTAACGCGGTATGTTTTAAGGCGTCAAGGCCTAAACGTTCTTTGACAAAATGTAGAAAGGCTTCAGGAGCCAGAGGCTTCTCTAATATACCAATGTATCCTGCACCTACGTCTTGCCAAGAATTATCCAAGGAAGTGATAAAATAAGCGACTTCCTCATAGGGATGTGCGGATTTTAAAGCAGCTAAAATCTCACTTGAAAGATAAGATGGAAATACCATCTCCACTTTGACCTCGTTCACTTCGGATAGTTCGTTAGCTATTCCAGTATATGGATTTGCGTCAACGGACGGTTGAAAACGACCCTTGCCCTCCGAAGTAAAACTGCAGGAAGAATATTCGCCTATATTTCCGGCACCAGCCGCGTGCAAGGCCTCGCGAACAGCCTCCTCGTGAGACGCTGGCACATAATATTGAAGCGCTTTTAACGCCTCCTGCATGGGTTTCATCACTTGGCCTTGAATGCCCAGTTTCGAGGCTAAATGATAGCTAACGCCTTTAGGAGCATGATCTAGATTCGTGTGTGAAGCGTACAGCGCAATATTATTTTGAATGGCCTTGATGACCGTTCTTTCGACATACGAGGCGCCAGTGAATCGTTTTAATCCAGAGAAAACGATGGGATGATGCGAAATAATCAAGTTACAGCCCTTTTTGATAGCCTCTTCCAAAACCTCTTCCGTGCAATCGAGACTAATTAATATCCCTTTTGCGGTTGCATTTGCGTCCCCCACCAGTAAACCCGCGTTATCATAGGATTCTTGCCAGGCTAAGGGTGCCCAAGCTTCCATTTCCTGACAAATTTCTCTTATTTGCATGCTATACGTTCATTTTGACTGCAATTTAGGAAATCTAATGGTATATTTATCCTTTCAAATTTTTCAAACCCCATGCGAATTAGACCAGCTGCCCTCATCATCGAAAATAATCACGTGCTTTTCTTGCGCTACGATTATCCGGGAGGTAGCAAGTTTGCTTTACCAGGCGGAAATGTGGATGCTGGCGAAACCTTTCCTGTAACCATTGCCCGTGAATGTGAGGAAGAATTAGGGATTGAAGTGGAGGTGCATGATTTATTGTTTACAGGTCAGGTGCACGCAACGGACGATTTTTCTGCCTGTGTGCACGTGGTTTTCGAAGGTGATATCGTAGGAGGAATTCCACAATTGCATCCAGGTGAAACGACAGCAGACGATTTAGTGTGGGTGCCAGTTGATAAAATTTCGGAATTACATATCTACCCTGCCATGAATGACGCGATTCTTGATTTCGTGCATACCGGGAAGAAAGGGCAATACGTAGGGACGCTTAAGCAGATTTGGCTTTAATTTGATTTCCCACGAGTAAGCCGATTAATCCGGCTACTAGTCCATACCAAACTGCTGGAATTTCGGATGGATTAATGAAATGAAAGTATCCCCAGAAAACTAATCCCAAGACCATACTTAAGTGACTTCCCCAAGGAGTCGTTTTCTTCCACCAAAGTCCTGCATTTAGCGGAATGAAGAGGGAAACGAGGCTGAAGGCGGAGGCTTCGCCTACGAGTTCGAAGATGTTTTGGCGTTCAATAGCCATAATAATACAGGCCAAAGTCACTAATACCACCGATATCCGTATAAATAACAAAACGATTTTATCCGAAGGCTGGCGCATCAAAGGTTTCAACAAATTTTCCCCTAACACAGATGCCGGTGCTAAAATCGCCCCAGAAGTTGTACTCAACAAAGCAGAAAGCAGGGCTCCTAAAAACAAGACCTGCATCGCCCGCGGCGTGAATTTCATCACCAAAGTGGGGATGAGTAAATCGTCTTCAGCCAGTAGCGAAGGGTATAAACGAACGGCGATGAAGGCAATTAAAAGAGGCAATAGCGCCACCGTCAAGTACATGGCACCCGCTGCAATACTCGCTTTTGCGGCAATCATTTCATTCTTTGCTGACATAACCCGCTGAAAAATGTCCTGCTGCGGAATCGATCCGAAGCCGATGGTTATCCAAGCAGCACCATAAACGAGCCAATCTTTCCAGGTATTTTCTTTAGGTGTGGCTCGAAAGAAATCGGCAGGTTGAGAAGAGATGAGTTGATTGAAATCCGGGACTTTGGCCCATAATAAATAGGCTAAAAACAACAGCCCTGCAATCAAGATGATGTTATGAAAAAAGTCCGTCACCGAAATCGACCACATTCCACCCAAAAGGGTATAGGCCATCACTAATAGCGCGCCAATGATGATTCCCATCTCCACAGAAATAGGCAATAAAAGGTGCATGGTAAGCCCTAAAGCCACTAATTGTGCAGAAATCCACCCGAAATAGGAGGGGATCATGATGACTGCCGAAAGCTTTTCGGAAAAGGCGCCAAACCGCAGCCTAAAATAATCACTAAAGGTCAATACGGGTAAGGGATACAGTTTTCGGGCATAAATAGCGCCCACGAGAAATAAACCCAGCGCAGCCCCAAACGGCTCCTCAATAATCGCTAAAACACCGCCATGTACAAATTCTTTAGGCGCACCGAGTATAGTTTCTGATCCAAACCACGTGGCAAAAGTCACCATGGTCGCTAAAGCAAAAGGCAAAGAGCGCCCCGCTAACACGAAATCCTGCGTAGAATGCACCTTTTTGCTAGCCCACCAGCCCACGCCCAGGTTTAAAGCAAGATAGAAAATGACGAAAGCGACCAGCATTCTTTTAGGTAAAATGAGCCCAAAAATACGAAAACCTTTTACCTTTATTGTATGAAAAATCTAGCCTTTTTATTTCTGCTAGCTTTAGCCAGTTGCCAAAGCTCCCATTTGCAAATCGCTTTCAACGAATCAAGCCTTGCTCAGCGGTCGAGCGGCGTGATGATTAAGGATCTTTCGACGGGCAAAGTGCTCTTTGAAAAAAATGCTGACCAGTATTTCATGCCGGCTTCGAACATGAAGCTATTGACATTCTTACAAGCAAACCGAATTTTAGGCAACCAAATCCCTTCTTTCAAATACCGCGAAACAAAAGACACCCTCTTTTTCTGGGGAACCGGGGATATTTCAAATTTACATCCTGGTACAAAAAACACGGCGCTACGCGATTTTTTAGCCGCTTCATCGAAAGTGTTGGTGTATGGAGCACCTTTGAAACCGCTGCCTATTATGGGATCTGGCTGGGCTTGGGATGATTATAATGACCATTATTCGGCGGATATTTCGGACATGCCCTTGTACGGTAATTTAGTGAGCTTCTCCGCTGCTCAGCGTCGTTGGAACATTATGCCAGATGCCTTTGCTTCAGTGGCGAAAACGGGTTCCACGCTGGAAGTCAGAAGAAACCGCTTGAAAAATGAATTCACTTTGCCTGAATTAAAGACGGAAAAATACGGTGAGCAACAGGTTCCTTTCATGACTTCTCCCGATATGACGGCTTTTTTATTAAGCGATACGCTGCATAAATCGGTTGAAACTATGCCTTTAGCCGTTCATCCTGACGCCCGTATTTTCTATGCTGGCAAGATGGATAGCTTGTATGTTCCCATGTTACACGAAAGTGATAATGCGGTGGCGGAGCAATTACTCGTGATGATCGCTGCGGAGAAAGGTTGGGATCCGACTCAGGTGATTGATAATTTAAAGAAGGAACCCGGCAACGAATTCATGAAGGATATTCGCTGGATCGATGGCTCTGGTTTATCTCGTTATAATTTAATTAGGCCAAAAGATTTCATCTATATACTCGAGGCCCTAGCGCGCGAAGTAGCTCCGGAACGCCTGCATGCCCTGTTGCCGGAAGCCAATAAAACCGGAACGATGCGCAATGTACAGGACATTAACCCTGGTGTGCGTATTTGGGCGAAGTCAGGATCATTCGGTAATACTTATGATCTTTCAGGTTATTATAAAACCAAAGACGGTAAGACGCTTGCCTTCTCTGTTTTATCTAATTTAGGCAACACGTCGGTGAGGGAAATCAAGAAATCGGTGGTGGAGTTTTTGAAGGCGATACATTAAATGATTAATGGTAAGTGGTAAATGGAGGACTAAGCTGCGCAGCAGCGACTAAATCGCGAAGCGATGACTAAGACGAAGTCGACTAAACTAAAAACTTTCGATATACTAAATAGCTTACCGCCACAAATCCCACCACGTAAACCACACTCCCCAGATTAGTCACCAAGGTTCCCATTAAGAACAGGGTGGAGATAATTAATAATGTCCAAGGTAAAAAAGGATATCCCCATACGAGGTAAGGTCGCTTTAAGTTAGGCTCTGTAACGCGGAGACGTAAAAGAGACGCGAAGCCGGCTAAATAACTTGCTACGAAAAAGAAGGTCGCGATGTCTGAAAGACGTTCATTAATCTCTTTACCTGCTAATAGAAAAAGGCACGCGGAAAAGATGGTTAAATGAGTAGCGGTGGTGGGAGATCCGGCGGCGTTCACTTTTTCGGCGGCTTTGAAAAATAGGCCATCGCGGCTCATGGAATAGATTACCCGCGGGGCAAACATCACTTGGGTGTTCAAGATCCCTAAGATGCTAAGCATTAAAAAGACCGTAATCCAGCGGCCCATATCTGCCCCAAACAAGGCTTTCATCGCGTCTGCTGCCGCTAATTTGCTGGTGGATAGGGTTTCCAAAGGCAGGCTGTACAGAATCCCTACATTTATCAATAAGTAAATAAAGGCGACGATGATGACGCCGATGAACATGGATTTTGGCATGGATTTTACGGGATCCTTGTTTTCTTCTGTGAAATAACTCGCCGTGTGCCAGCCATCAAAGGCATAAAAAATGGACAAAAGGGCAGTCATGATACCGGTAGCGAGGGGGAGGCCTGTAGGGGCTTTGGCCTGCTCATTAAAAACGCCACCACCTCCATAAAGGAAACAGATGCCAATGAAAATCAACAGGGCAACGGCCTTAATGCCGCTGAGCCATTCCTGGGATTTGCCTGCCATCACCACACCTAATTGATGGAAAAACCACAAAATCGCTAGGATTCCGATGGCGCAGTAGACTAAATAGGGGCTTAGGGAGGGAAATACGATAATGAGGTATTCGCTGAAGGTGTATGATCCAAAACCGAGAGCGGTCACGGTACCTAACCAGCTGGTGAGGCCTACGAGGAATCCGATGTAGCGGCCAAAAGCACGTTCGGCATAACCGTACCAAGAACCTGCTTTGGGGATGGAAAGACTTAATTCTAGTAAGCAGCTTACGCCTAGCAGGGCATAAATGGCCACCAAAACCCACAGGCTAAGGATTAAACCAGGGTCTTGTAGGGAGGCTGCAATGGGGCCCGGTTTACGTAGAATCCCTGTTCCAACGGTTCCGCCTAGCGTGACAGCCACGCCAAAAGTCGTCCCCAGTACCTTCCAGAGCTTATTTTCCATGTAGAATGTATTGGCCTACCGTAGGGAAGTGATCCGAGTATTTGATGTTTCGAAGGGTTTGGAAGTTCGTTGCTTTCCATTCTTTCGAAAAGAATTGATCGTCGATGCGCACTAAATAAGGGCTGCGATTTAGGGTAAAACCAAAGCCTGAGCCTGCTTCTTCGAAGGAATTTTGTAGACGTTCACGGATGGTTCCATAGGCCCAGCCAGAAGGAGTTTCGTTCAAATCTCCCACTACTAGGATTGGATAGGGGCTCTTTTGAATCAGGCGATTAATCTTATCCATCTCCTTTTTGTGCTCGATAAAGCCCTTCCTAAGTGAGGAAATGATCCCGCGTCCTTCTTTCTTCGCGTCGGTATAATCTTGCAAACGAATTTTTGAGGTCATTTTGTTCACTCGAATACCCATCGACCAAAGCTGCAGGTTGATCACCCGAATCGTATCTTGATCCTTCACAATATCAGTTAGTAGATATCCATTCGCTGAATTTTCGAATTGTTCCCCTTCTTCGTGAATGATGGGGTATTTCGAAAATACGACTAAGCCCATCTTTTCGTGTGAATCGAACAATTGCTTTTTTAGTGGAATGAAGGCGTAATGGGGGTACTTTTCTTTTAAAAAGGAGACTGTATGATAGGCTTTGCGATCTGAATGGGAATAAAATTCTTGGAAGCATTTGATGTCCGCATCGTAATCGCGAATGAATTTTTTTAGGTCCTCTAATTGCTCTTTTTTGGCCTCATACTCGTTTGAATACATGCCAAAAACATTATAACTCATCACCGTCAGCGGTTTTTCTAAGGTCGCTACCGGCTGATTGAAGCTAATCGTTCTCCCGATAAATCCATATCCCAGCGCTAGCACGATTAGGGGTAAAAGCGCTCGCTTCGCTCGCTGAAAAGTCCAGTAAATCAAAGAAAAAAAGCACAACAACTGCGCATACGGCATCGTCATCATGATGAACCCCGCGAACCAATGCTCAACGATGAGCGAATAACTTAAAAGATAGGTCAGTAGGGTATAGAGGCACAATGGCAAGGTTCCTAACCAGATCAAGGAAGAGATGATTTTTTTCTTTAGGGGTGCCTTCGAGTTGCGCTTAGCCATACCCAAAGATACACATTGTCAACCATTTTATAAATTTTCGAATGAGGTTTGGGTTATTTCAAATTATTTTCTAATTTTGCAATCCCTTATAGGAAAGAATAATATTAAATAAAAGATAAATAAAAATACGATGGCAAAGGTTTGTCAAATTACAGGACGCAAAACTCAAGTAGGAAACAACGTTTCTCACGCTAATAACAAGACTAAGCGTAAGTTCTACCCGAACTTACAAACGAAGAAATTCTTCTTAGAGTCTGAAGGTGTTTGGGTTCGTATGAAGGTTTCAGCGAAAGCAATTCGCACAATCAACAAGAACGGTTTCGAAAAAACTTTAATTGCTGCTGCTCGTAAGGGTACATTAAGCGTTTAGTTTTCAAAATAATTATCGAAATTAGCCTTCCTGAAATTCAGGAAGGCTTTTTTTATTTGTACCTACCATGTTAAGCGATTTAGAATTCGAACGTTACCGCAAGCAGCTCAATCTGCCGGAATGGCGCAAAGCCCAGCAGATGGCTTTGAAGAACGCGTCTATTCTTGTAGTAGGAGCAGGTGGCTTAGGTTGCGGGGCATTACCTTTTCTGGCTGCAGCGGGGGTAGGGTCGTTGACAATTCTGGATGCGGATGTCATCGAGTTATCTAATCTAGCGCGTCAAGTGCTCTATCGCACGGAGGATGTAGGCGCTTCGAAAGCGCTGAAAGCGGCGGAGGCTTTGCAAGCATTGAATCCGACCATTGCCATCCAAGGAATCGCGGTGAATCTAACGTCGGAAAATGCTGCGACGTATGTCGCTCAGCACGACTTAATCATCGATTGCACCGATAATTTCAAAACGCGTTACTTGATAAATGATACCTGTGTGGAATGGAGGAAGCCTTTTATCTACGGCGCGATTCACGCTTGGGAAGGTCAGTTTGCGGTGTTTCATCCGTCAGGTCCATCCTATAGAAAGTTATTCCCGGTCGAACCGAGCCCACAAGAAATTCCTGCTTGCGATGAAGTAGGTGTGTTAGGTGTATTACCCGGAATCATCGGATTGTTGCAGGCAAAAGAGGCGATCTTCTACCTGGCGGGTTTTGAATCCCCCGCCCAAAAAAGTTTAATGACCTTCGATCTACGCGATATGCGTCTCAGCTCGTTTACGCTATAATATCGCCGTATAAGTCGAATTCTTCGGCTTTATTGATCTTCACATTCACGAAATCTCCCAAACGTGCGTATTGCTCAGCCGGAATCAACACCTCATTATCTACCTCTGGAGAATCAAATTCGGTACGCCCCACGAAGTAGCCGCTCTCTTTGCGGTCGACCATTACTTTTAGGGTTTGGCCTACTTTCTCTTGATTCAACTCCTCTGAAATACCTTGTTGCAACGCCATGATTTCGTCAGAACGGAATTGCTTCACATCTTCTGGTACGTCGTCATTCACTAAATAAGCGTGGGTATTTTCCTCATGGCTATAATTAAAGATACCTAAACGATCGAAACGCATACGTTCTACGAAAGAGTAGGTCTCTTCGAAGTCTTCTTCCGTTTCGCCTGGGTAACCGGAAATAAGTGTGGTACGTAACGCGATTCCTGGCACTTTCTCGCGAATGGTGTGGATTAATTCCTCGGTTTTTTCGCGGGTGATACCACGGCGCATGTGCTTCAACATAGCGTCTGAACCACTTTGGAGTGGCATATCGAGGTATTTACAGATATTATCTCGCTCTGCCATTGTCTCTAAAATCTCCACTGGGAATCCAGCGGGGTAGGCATATTGCAAGCGGATCCATTCGATGCCGTTGACATCTGAAAGGCGCTCTAAAAGTTCTTTTAATTTTCTGCCTGATTTGCCTTCGCCTTTCAAGTCTAAACCGTAGAAGGTTAGGTCTTGAGCGATTAAGATCAATTCTTTCGTACCTTTTTTCGCAAGTGACGAAGCCTCCTTTACTAATTCCTCCATCGGAGTAGAAACGTGTTTTCCACGCATTAAGGGAATGGCACAGAAACTACATGGGCGATCACAACCTTCCGCAATCTTCAAATAAGCATAATGTGCGGGAGTCGTTAATAGGCGCTCGCCCACTAATTCATGCTTGTAATCTGCCTTTAAGGCTTTCAGTAAACGAGGTAATTCATTGGTTCCAAAGAACGAGTCCACCATCGGAATTTCTCTTTCTAAATCATCCTTGTAGCGATGAGATAGGCATCCGGTAACGTATAATTTGTCGATTTTGCCAGCCTCTTTAGCGTCTGCATAGCGGAGGATGGTGTCGATCGATTCTTGTTTGGCATTATCAATAAACCCACAGGTGTTGATCACCACGATGTTCGCCTTGTCCTTTTTCGCCTCGTGCGTCACCTCTAATCCGTTCCCCTTTAATTGGGTGTAGAGTACTTCAGAATCGACTAGATTCTTCGAACAACCGAGGGTGATGATGTTGATGGAGGGCTTTGGGGCTACTTTGGTCTTCATGGATTTTTATATCAGCCTGCAATTTACGAAGTTTTAATGCCAAAATTGCCCGCAGCAGATACAATTGTTGGAGACTTTTAGTAGTATTGCAAAAATCATAAACCTAATAAACATGAACAAATTACTATTAAGTTGTGCAGCCTTCTGCTTCGCAATGACTTCATTTGGTCAAGGAATCAACGAATTGACTAAGGCAGAGAAGAAAAATGGCACCCAATTATTATTTGATGGAAAAACGTTCACAGGCTGGCATAGTTACGGCAAAGGGGATAAAGTAGGTTCTTCTTGGACGATTGAGAACGGTGTGATCGGTTTTGACGCAGCGAAGAAAGACGGTGGCGACTTAATTACGAATGAGTCTTTTGAGAATTATGATTTCTCAGTGGATTGGAAGATTTCTCCGAATGGAAATTCGGGTATCATTTTCAATGTGACGGATGATCCGAAGAAATATTACGCGACTTACGTAACGGGTCCTGAATTTCAAGTATTAGATAACGATGGCCATGCAGATGGTAAAATCACGAAACATCGTGCGGGTGATTTATACGACTTAATAAAGTCATACAAAGAAACGGTAAAGCCGGTGGGCGAGTGGAATACAGGCCGTATTGTGAATAACAAAGGTTTATTGCAATTGTATTTAAACGGAACCTTAGTGGTGGAAACACGCACGGATGACCAAAACTGGAAAGATTTGATTGCTGGTTCAAAATTCAAAGGAATGCCTGATTTCGGTAAAGTAATGGCAGGACACATCGCTTTGCAAGATCACGGCAACCAGGTTTGGTTTAGAAACATTAAGATTCGGAAATTATAAGAAAATGAAAAGGCCTCCTTCAATCGAAAGAGGCCTTTTTTATTGCTATCGCGCGTTGTCGCGGGATAGCGCGCGTTATCGCGCTAAACTCCCACGCTATTTCAGCCCTTTCGTCTTCGTCTTCACGCGCAATAGATTCATTTTCGAAGTGATAAAAAGCGTAGAACCATCCTCACCAAAACCCACATTTGAGTTTGGGTTCCCCGTTTCAATACGTCCTAATAATTTACCGGCTGGACTAATAACTAAAATTCCACCCGGTCCAGTCGTCCAGATGTTTCCTTGCTGATCTAGTTTCATGCCATCATAACCTCCGCGAATTCCTTGTTTGGCTAATTCTGAAGCATCGAAAAAGACTTTTGGCTCGCCTAGATTCCCATCTTTCCCTACCGGGAAAGCCAAGATGTGTGATTCTTGGGGTTCCGATGATCCTACGTACAAGATACTTTCATCTGGGTTCATCGCTAAACCGTTAGGTCTAGCCATCTTGTCGTATTGCAAAATCATGTCGCCCTTCTTGCTGATGCGAAAGACCCCTTGGAAAGGGAGTTCTTTCGCTGGCTCTTCCTTGCCGCGGCCTGGTAAGCCGTAGGGAGGATCTGTGAAGTAATAGTCGCCGTTTTTCGCTTGGATCACGTCGTTCGGGCTATTCAATTTTTTGCCTTCCCATAATCCGCTGAGGGATTTTTTTAATTCGGGTTTTCCCAAAGGCATTTCCGCTATACGTCTATTCCCATGTTCGGCAGAAACCAAGTTGCCTTTTTGGTTAATAATCAACCCATTCGCACCGGGTTCATAGGAATAATAAGTGGAGCCCGTATAACCCGATGGTGTTAAATAAAGCTCAGCTCCTTTTTCTGCAGTCCATTTGTATATTTTGTTCTCCGGCACATCTGAAAACAATAAATAGCCCCCTTTCTTCACCCAAACCGGACCTTCTGACCAGGTATAGCCTTCCGCTACAATCTCAATGGGAGTCGATGGGTCGATGAGTGTTTTCACGGATTCATCATAGACATGAATCTTGCCTATCGTTTTGTTTTGTGCCTGCACCGAAGCCTGTAAGCCCAGGATTGTGATGAGTGGCAGTATAAATTTTTTCATAGCGTTATCTGAGGTTTATAATTCGTAAATTTACCCAAATTCTCCACAAATGAAATTGATTTCAAGTCCAATTCTCATCCAGCAAATCACCGACGCCATTTCGACGCATTACGATGCCACCGAGGCGCGTGCGATTGCTTTTCGCTGTTTGGACGTAGGCTGGAATTTGAGTTCGATGGACATTATCCTGAAAAAGGAGGTGGAATTACCTGCTGATTGGCCCAGCCGTTTAGCGCGTCTCGCTACTGGCGAACCCCTGCAATACGTGATGGGGAAGACCTATTTCCGGGACCATTTATTTGAAGTTAATTCAGAGACCTTGATTCCCAGACCAGAGACGGAGGAGTTAGTGGAGTTGGTACTCGAGAAAGCCTCGAAAAATGCATCGGTTTTAGATGTAGGTACAGGATCTGGTTGCATTCCTATTTCATTGAAATTAGAGCGACCCTCTTTACAGGTAGAAGCTTGGGATATTTCCAGAGGGGCACTAGAGATGGCTCGTCAGAATGCCGAGACCCTGCGAGCAGCAGTTAGTTTCCAACAGCAAGACATTTTCGCTTGGCCTAGCTCGAATGGTCATTGGGATATCATCGTTTCGAATCCTCCCTATGTGACGGAAGAGGAGAAAAAGGAGATGGCGAACCATGTGCTGGATTTCGAACCTCATTTGGCCTTATTCGTGCCTAATGACGATGCTTTAAAATATTATGAAGCCTTAGCTGATTTTGCTATTGAGCGTTTATCGTATGGAGGATACCTGTGTTTAGAAATTAATCAATACTTTGGAACTCAAACCATGGAGCTCTTGTTTAGCAAGGGTTTCCAAGAGGTGCAATTGAAAAAAGACTTCAAAGGAAATGACCGGATGATTGTCGCACAAAAATCAGGTCTTTAAAATTTAACTCGTATTTTTGTTTCAACTAATAACCAATTAAAAATTAACAAGATGAATAAGACAGTATGGATTGTTTTGGGGGTAATTGCTCTCGTAATTTTTTGGGGAATTGGCTCACGTAATAGCATGGCTACCTCAGATCAAGATGTTAAGGCGAAGTGGGCGAATGTTCAAAGTGCTTACCAGCGTCGTGCAGACTTAATTCCGAACTTAGTGAAGACGGTTCAAGGCGTGGCAAATTTCGAGAAATCGACATTAACTGCAGTGATTGAAGCGCGTGCTTCTGCTACACAAATGAAATTAGATTCGAAGGATTTAAGCCCGGAGAATTTGCAAAAATACCAAGCGGCTCAGTCCTCTTTAGGCGGTGCCTTATCTCGTTTGATGGTGGTGGCTGAAAATTACCCACAATTAAAAGCAACAGAGAACTTCTCTGAGTTACAAGCACAATTAGAGGGTACAGAGAACCGCATAAAAGAAGAGCGTGATAATTTCAACTCTGCTGTTCAGGCTTATAATACCTTGATCGTTACCTTCCCCAATAGCTTAATCGCGTCATTCTCTGGATTTGCGGAGAAAGGTTTCTTCCAAGCGGAAGCTGGTTCTGAGAAAGCGCCGGAAGTAAATTTTGACGAGAAGAAATAAGCATGTTGTCAGAAGAACACCAAAACCTGATTTTGCAAGCCATCCAAGACGCTGAACTAAAGACGTCTGGAGAGATTCGTGTGCACGTGGAGAGTCATTGTGCTGGACACCCGATCGATCGGGCGAAGGAACTTTTCTTTCAATTAGGTATGCAGAAAACGGATTTGCAGAATGGGGTTTTGGTATATCTGGCCATGAAAGATCGCAAGTTTAGTATCATCGGGGACAAAGGAATCGACGCGAAAGTGCCGGCCGAATTTTGGGAAACCATCCGCGATGAGATGCGGGCCCACTTAGCAAAAAATGAGTTTGGTGCCGGTTTAGCGCATGGAGTAAAGCGCACAGTCGAAGTCTTAGCAGGCTTTTTTCCTTACCAGGCGGGAGATGTAAATGAATTGTCGAACGAGATCTCCTTTGGCCTCTAATTAGTTTCTATGCGCAAGCTTCTATTTCTATTTCTTTTTAGTGCGCGACTTTTCGCTCAAGAGGGTATTCCAGCAAAACCAGCTGGCTATATTCTCGATGAGGCTGGACTTTTAAATCCAGAGGAAGAGAATGCACTCGAGCAGAAAATGCGGGGCTATGCGGATTCTACTTCTACCCAGTTTGCCATAGTTCTCGTGAATTCGACGAACGGCCGTGATCCTTACGATTACGCGATTGATATCGGTAAAACATGGGGAGTAGGCCAAAAAGGCAAAAACAACGGCGTTGTCATTCTCGTAGCCATGCAAGATCGCAAGCTGCGTATTGTAACAGGTCGAGGAATCGAAGACGTCTTACCTGACGCCATCTGTAAACGTATTATCACTAGAACGCTAAAGCCTACTTTCAAAGCAGGCGCCTATTACCAAGGTTTAGATCAAGCAACTTCTGAAATGATGCGTCGCGCCAGTGGCGAATTCAAGAATGAAGACAGTGGCGAGGAGCCTCAAGGCATCCCTCCCTTCCTGATCTTTTTCCTATTTTTTATCGTCATTGCCATTATCAAAGCGGTTCGTAATCGCGGTGGAGGCGGAGGCCCTGGTTCTCGAGGCGGCGGTATGTTCTTTCCACCTATTTTCTTAGGCGGTGGAGATTATGGTCGTGGCGGTTCCGGTGGTGGCGGAGGCGGTTTTGATTTCGGTGGCTTCGGTGGAGGAGACTTCGGCGGAGGCGGTGCAGGAGGCGATTTTTAATTATCTTTGTCCTATGAATAAGCTCATTACCCAATCCCTTCAAGAATCACAGCAAGTATTAGCTGACTTTTTAGGCAATCCTGCGAAGATAGAAGCTATTGAAAAGGCGGCTGACGTATTAGTGGAAGCCTTGAAAAAGGGAAACAAGATTTTGTCTTGTGGGAACGGGGGCAGTCATTGTGATGCCATGCACTTTGCGGAGGAATTGTCAGGTCGTTACCGCGAGAATCGTCCAGCTTTAGCGGCAATGGCGATTTCAGATCCCTCACACATCTCCTGTGTGAGTAATGACTTTGGGTATAATTACATCTTTTCTCGTTTCATCGAGGGCTTAGGAAACAAAGGCGACGTGCTAGTGGGTATTTCTACCTCTGGGAATTCAGCGAATATCATCGAGGCAGTGAAAGCTGCGCAGTTAAAAGGAATGGAAGTTATTCTTTTAACAGGTAAAGATGGCGGTCAATTAGCAGGCTATGGTTGCCATGAAATAAGAGTGGACCACTTTGGTTACGCAGATCGCATTCAAGAAATCCACATCAAAGTGATCCACATTTTGATTCAGTTGATTGAATCTAAGTTGTTCTAATACGAGGCATCTCCGCCATCATCATCACCCATTACCACATCCACCATTTTGCGGAATAAATCGCCAATGCGAGGAGCTGGTTTCGAAGGTTTTGAATCGGTATAACCGGTTTCTTTCGCCATTTCTTTTACTGGTGCCGCAGCCATCGTAGATTCTTCCGCCTCTGCTGTTTCTTGCTGATCGTAATACACCTGAACTAATCCAATAACCGTTGCAAAAGAAGGGTCTTTAATTTCAGTTGCGATGGCTGGATTTGCCGAAGTGGCATTCGGATCACCGATGCGTGCATCAAGGCCGGTGTATTTTTGGAATAACTCATCAATATACGGCAATTGAGCTCCACCACCCGTTAGGACAAGACCCGCTTTCAATTGTTTGATGTCTGTCTGCTTCGAAATCTCCGCCACGATAATTGCGGCTAATTCCTTCAAACGCTCTTCAATGATGATCGCTAAATTCTTTACAGAAACTGGAGTAGCCTTGCGGCCTGCGATCCCCGGAATCATAACCACCTCACTAACTGGGATATCTTTTTGAATCGCTGATCCAAAACGTACCTTCAATGTCTCGGCATGGTCACGCGAAATCTCTAATCCAGATTGAATATCTTCCGTTACTAAATCACCACCCCAATTTAATACGGTAGCATGCTTTAAACGGTCGTTTTGGAAGATACTGATTTCTGTCGTTCCACTTCCTAGGTCGACAAGAACCACACCTTCCTGCTTCTCTTCTTTATTCAAAACAGAGCTAGCGGTCGCTAAAGAACTGAAATAGACATTTCCTTTCTTTAAGTGTTTCGTCTCCGCAGATTTCAAACATTGGGTTAATAACTCATTCTTGCTTGGATTCGCTGAAATGAAAACGAAATCGGCTTGAATCTTTTGGCCTATTTGACCGATAGGATCTAAGGTGTCAGGTAAATTTCCCACTTTAAAACCGATCGGTAAAGTATGTAAAACGCAAGGGTTTTTGTCTGCAAACGTACGTTTTGCTTCTTCAAAAAGGCTCATCACCTCGTTGTTTGAAACGGGTTCTCTTTCGTTCTTGCGTATTTTAGAAAGGCTAAACGGTTGCACTTTAATATGCGAACCAGATAGGTTAGAGGCGAAAAAGTGCTCTGAATTTTTCCCGTCTAACACGTGGGAAATTTGATTCATTGCCTCTGAAATCGCTGCCGTCGTCTTGTTAATATTGACAATCTCTCCGTTTAAAACGTTATTCGTATTAACGGACGAACCTGTCGCTAAAATTTCTAATCTGCCTCGGTCATTCTGCTTGCCTGCAATCGCTCTCACATGTGAGCTACCAATATCTAAACCGATAATTAAGTCGTTACGCATTATATGTTGTTTGTAGAACGGTTATTAAATTAAAACATTTGGCTATTATTCGCAAATAAGCTGATTCTTATATTTCAGCTGCACCCAGCTGTATTTATTCCAGCCTTTATTCGGTATTACTTTTTGATAGAATATGAATAATTTCTTGAATTTGTTTTCAATATTGATTGGTAGGCCAAAGTCAATCCGGGTCGTCCCTATCGTCGGAATTAACACGATTCCTCCGTCTTTCGCGACGATGATTTGGGAGATTTGGGCTTTCCAAAACTCATTATTTTCAATAAACTGAAAGAACGGAATCAAGGTCTTCCCTCTTTTATCCTGCAAATCTCTTTTGCCATCGAAATAAGGTCCTCCCGTTACGATAATCCGAGGAGTGAACAATGGACTCGTTCCGATGAATTTGCCATCCTCTGAAATGTATTGATCTGGAAAAGGGGACGTGCCGATCGTCGATCGTACAATACGCGCAATAGGCTTGTATTCCTTTACTGAAACCGAGATAACACCGCTGAAATCATGGTGAGCCTCACAAGATTTTACCAATGGAATGCGCTTAATACGCTCCTCAATTTGACGAAGTGAAATCTGGGTGATGGGTTTGTCTAGGAAATAATCTGTTCCCTGCTCAGAAACCATCAATTTGATGTCCTTCTTGCTTAAAAGGGCCTTCTCGTTCTCAGAGTCTAAGGTGATTTCCACCCCTTTGCATACCACCTCATTAAAGCTAATCTCGGCAAAAATGACCGCAGCAAGGACGAGGGCGAATAGAATCACCATCCCGATTACTTGCTTAATTAACGTCGTGTTTGCCTTCATTTTAAAAAATTACACTAAGATAAGCTCAATTTTAAATCATTCAAAAGAAGATCGATATCTCCAGCCCCCATCGTCACTAATAAGGCTGGTTTTTTCTCCTCAATTACGTTAAGCAGGTCTGCTTTTGAGATCACCTGCTTGTTCTCCAGATCGATTTTGCTCAATAACCAATCGGAAGTAACTCCCTCCATCGGAAGTTCGCGAGCCGGATAAATATCCAATAAATATAATTCGTCCGCAATCGCTAAGCTTTTTGCGAAGTCATCGATAAAATCTCTGGTTCTAGAAAATAAATGCGGTTGAAAAACGGCGGTAATTTTCTCGCCCGGATAGAGCGCTCTCACTGAGTTTAAGCAAGCGGCGATTTCCGTCGGATGGTGTGCATAATCATCGATCATGACATGATCGTCTGATTCTACATGGTATTCAAAGCGACGTTTTACTCCTAGGAAAGTAGAGATACCCACCTTGATTTCTTCCCCTGTCACCCCCACCTGCATCGCTAAGGCAGCCGCAGCTAAGGCATTTTCAATGTTGTGAAAGCCTGGAATACGCATCGGGATATCCTTCACCTCACCACCTAGGTATTTCATATCAAAAATCATTCGGTGGTCTTCAATGCGGATGTTGTGCGCTTGGAAATCTCCTTTGTCAATACCAAAAGTAGCATCGCCTATTTCAGAATGCAGGGTTAAGCCCTTTTTCTGGATAAAGAATCCATCTGCTTTGATTTGGTTGACGAATAATTGAAAACTTTCTAACACCGAATCTCCATCCCCATAAATGTCCAAGTGGTCTGCGTCTGTGGAAGTGACTACCGCAGCTTGCGGGTGAAGTGTTAAGAAGGAACGATCGTATTCATCGGCCTCGACCACGCAGACGATATTTTCTTTCGACTGATTTGGGATAAAATTCGTGCCATAATTCACCGTGATGCCGCCTAGGAAGGCCGTCACGTTTTTACCCGCACTAATCAATAAATGGGTTAATAGAGACGAGGTTGTTGTTTTTCCATGCGTTCCTGCCACGGCTAGGGTAGGAATTTGTTGGGTAATCCAACCTAGGATTTCAGATCGTTTGTATAGTCGAATGCCTTTGCCTACCAGGTGATTCATTTCTACATGATCCTTCGGAATGGCAGGTGTGTAAATAAATAAGCTGTGTTCAACGTCTTCTAGGCAGGCTTTCGGGATTAAATCAATGGAATCTTCATAGTGAATCTCCATTCCTTCTTCGGCTAATTTTTTTGTTAGCGGGCTCTCTGTCTTGTCGTATCCGGCCACGGGAAACCCGTTATGCAGAAACCAACGAGCGATGGCAGACATTCCGATTCCCCCAATTCCTAAGAAATAGACTTGTTTTAAATCACTAAGGCTTAACTCTTTTTTCATGCGTGTAGAATGGATTGGGCTATTTCGTGTGCTGCGTTTGGCTTGGCTAAACGAAGACTGTTTTTTTCTAGGGTACTTACATCCGATTGTATGGCTTTCAGGGCCTCCGAAATCAGTTGTTCTTTCACTTCTGTATCGCGAACGAGGATGGCGGCGTTTTGGGAAACGAGGCTCTTCGCATTTTCAGTTTGGTGATCCTCTGCCGCGCTAGGTAAAGGCACTAAAATACTGGCTTTGCCTAATAGGCATATTTCCGAAACGGAAGAGGCGCCAGCTCGGGAGATAACTAGATCTGCCATCGCGTAGGCTAAGTCCATTTCGTAGATGAAAGCGGAAACATAAGCGCTTGAAATCCCTTCAGCTGCCTTTTTTGCCGTCGATTCGAAGGCAATACCGGTCTGCCAAATCACCTGAACACCTGCCTCCCGTAAACGATCTAATCCGGCCAATATTCCCTGATTGATGGTTCTGGCCCCTTGGCTTCCACCAATAATTAAAATCGTTTTAACGGCTGGATCTAAGTGAAAGTGAGCCGCAGCCTGTTCTCTTTTTCCAACCGATTCTAGTAAATCCTTTCGTACCGGATTCCCACTTAAGGTAATTTTCTGTGCAGGAAAGAATCTCTCCATACCAGGGTAGGCCACGAAAATGTGCTCCGCCTTACTAGCTAGGGCTTTATTGGTAATTCCGGCAAAAGAATTTTGTTCTTGTATAAAATAGGGGATACCTAAAAAACGAGCAGCTAACAGAAGTGGCCCTGAAGCATATCCTCCCACTCCCACGGCCACATCGGGTTTAAAATCTTTCAAGATTTTGGCAGATAAAAATAGACTTTTAGCCAGCTTGAAAGGGAAGAAAATATTCTTCCAAACTTGAGTTCTTTGGATTCCCACGATGGGTAAGCCAATGATTTTGAAACCGGCTTTCGGTACTTTTTCCATCTCCATCTTTCCCTCTGCACCTACAAATAAAAATTCAAGGCTGGGATCGATTTCCTTCATGGCATTCGCAATAGAAATAGCAGGGTAAATGTGACCACCTGTTCCTCCTCCAGAAATAATGACACGTTTAATCGACATTAGGCTACAGAAGGTTGTGCAGGTTCAGGATCTTTATCTTTACTCACGGCTAAAATCAGACCTATACTAATGGCGGTAAAAATCAGGGAAGTACCTCCGGCAGATATCATCGGCATCGGTTGTCCCGTTACCGGACCCGCATCGACTGCTACGAGCATGTTAATGAAGGCCTGGAAGACAATCGAGAAAGTTAAGCCGGCAGATAGTAATCCCCCAAAAGGCTTGTTACTATACTGAATGGCCTTCGCCCCTCGGTACATAAAGATCAGGAACAGCAACGGAATGGCTAGTCCACCTACGATGCCATATTCTTCGATAATAATGGCGTAAACGAAATCGGATTCTGCTTGAGAAAGAATGTAGCGTTGTTGACTTTTTCCGGGACCTTTCGGGTGAATCGCTCCAGTGGCAATGGCATACAGACTTCGGGTGATTTGGTAATCCTCGTTCTTCGCTTTGTTTACTTTCGTTTCATTCTTGCCAATACGCTGGATGTAGTTTTCGATACGGGTTTTTACGGTTTGGGCTCTTTGACCAATTCCTAAACCTACAACACTCACCCCTAATAGGGCGACTACAATAATAATAAGATAGATTTTACTCGCTGGAACTCGCCCAAAAAACATCAGAATGATACTCGTCAAGAAAATCAGAATACTCGTCGAAAAGTTCGAGAGCATGATCAAGAAACAGGAGATGCCTATTTTAAACAAAATTCTGAAAAAGGAAACCCAAGTATACGCTTCAGGATCCGCCTGTTTTGAGGAAAAATCCTTTGCTAGGCTCGTAATAAGGCATAATTTCACCATATCAGAGGGCATAAATGAGATAGGTCCTAGATTCACCCAGCGATTCGCACCCCCTTTAGTTGCCCCAAAAACATAGGCCACCATCACTAATCCCCAAGACAAAAACAGCGCTAAATCACTAAACTTCGCCACTCGGCTATAATTCGATTTCGAGAAATAGGACATCAAATAAAAGGAGATTCCTAGGATTACTAAGGTCTTAATGAAACTCGAAAGTGGCTCGAAAGGGCCATCCATTGTCAACTTCGCTTTCGCGGAGAACTGAATCAATAAACCAAACGCGTTCAAAATAAACACGATCAACCAAATCTTATAATCCCCTTTCAGGTGCTCTTGAAAAAAGGCTCTGATTTTACTATCCATGGATTAAGCGTTTAACGGTGTTTTTAAATTGATCTCCTCGATCCTCGTAGTTCTTAAATAAATCAAAACTTGCACAGGCAGGGGAAAGTAAAACCACATCTCCATTTGTGGCCCATTCTTTTGCCTTAATCACCGCATCCTCTAACGAATCAGTGGCAAAAAGCTGAGGAACGATGGATCCGAAATGATGCTTCAATTTTTCGTTATCCGTGCCTAGGCAAATTAATCCTTTCACCTTTTCTTTCACTAATGAGTCTAAGACTTCGTATTCATTGCCTTTATCCACACCCCCCATGATTAAAATCAAGGGTTGCTGATAGCTATTAAGAGCATAAAATACGGCATCTACATTCGTTGCCTTGGAATCATTGATAAACTCCACTCCATTCCATTTGCCACAGGACTCTAATCGGTGCGGAGCATTTTCAAAAAAGGGAAGAGACGCTAAAATTTGGGCATAAGAAACACCAGCCTCATGTGCCGCTAACATAGCCACAGACATGTTGATGGCATTATGCGGTCCTTTTAATGGCGCATCCGCTAAAAGTAGCTCAGTCCCATCAAACTGAATCTTATCTGATGTAATGTAGGCATCAGCTGGCCCATTGAAACTAACTCGTTTCATGGCAGCGGAAGAAGGTATTTGGTTGAGATTAGCTGTAATGACTTCATCATCTGTCCAAAAAATGCAAGGCGTATGAGCGTCCGCGTTTTGGAAGATTCTAAACTTCGAAGCGATGTAATTCTCAAATTTATATTCGTAGCGATCTAAATGATCGGGTGTGATATTCAATAAAACAGCCACATCTGGCTTGAATTCAAAGCAGCGGTCTAGCTGGAAGCTGGAAATCTCCAAAACGTAGATATCGTGCTGGTCTTCCATCACCTGCTTCGCAAAACTTTGGCCTATATTTCCGGCTAAGCCTACCTTTAATCCAGCTGATTTCAAGAAATGGTAGGTTAACAGGGTAGTGGTCGTTTTTCCATTCGATCCGGTGATGGCCACTAATTTCGCTTTTGTATAGCGCGCGGCAAATTCAATTTCAGAAACAAGCGAAATACCTTTTGCCTTGATGGCCTTAACGATATCGGTTTTCTCTGGAATTCCAGGGCTGATGATGATTTCTTGTGAGCCTAAAATGCGGTCCATGGCATGACCTCCAGTCTCGAATTCAATCTGATTTTCGCGTAGCGTTTCTTGATAGGTCGGCTTCAGTATTCCTGCATCTGACAAAAACACCTCAAATCCCTTTGATTTAGCTAATAAGGCGGCTCCTACGCCACTTTCTCCTCCACCTAAGATGCTGATTAATGCCATTCGCGCGTTGAAATTTTCGGAAATTGAATTCAACTACAAGTTAGAAAATGTCCCGCATTCTATCAACTCAAAATGAGCATCTGGCTAGAATTTTAACGACAAAAAAAAGACCCACCGTTTCGGGTGGGTCTTTCTACTAAATTCGAGTTGAATTAAACCAAAGCAATACGCTTGAACGATGAAATCGTTAAGCCTTTTTGCGTTTGCTCTAATAATTGACGAATCGTGATCGATGAGTCTTTTACGAATTGTTGGTTCAATAAAGTAGATTCTTTGTAGAACTTCTCTAATTTACCTACCGCAATTTTCTCTAACATCGCCTCAGGCTTACCTTCTTGACGTGCTTGATCTTTTCCGATTTCGATTTCTCTTTCGATTGTCTCAGCATCTACGCCATCCTTGTCTAAAGCGACAGGCTTCATAGCTGTGATTTGCATCGCGATATCTTTACCTACTTCAGATACATCAGCTCCTTGAACGTTATCGAATGCTACTAGAACACCGATTTTGTTGTTAGAGTGAATGTAAGAAACCACTTTTTCAGCTGATACGTTTTCGTAAGCTGCTAAGGTGATTTTCTCTCCAATTTTACCAGTAAGCTCGATAATGTGACCTTCTACTGAACGTCCATCTGCTAATGGCTCAGCTAATAAATCATGCGCTGAAGGAGCGTGAGACGCTGCTGCTTTGTCAATGATTGATTTTGCTAAGTTATTGAAGTCAGCTACTTTAGAAACTGGTTCAGTTTCACAAGCTAAAGCAATTAATTTACCGTTTGAGTGATCCGCATTAAGTGCTACTAAAACAACACCTTCATTTGTTTCATTATCCGCGCGTTTTGCTGCCACTTTTTGACCTGCTTTACGAAGGATATCTACTGCTGCTTCGAAGTCACCATTGGCTTCAGTCAAAGCTTTCTTGCAATCCATCATTCCCGCGCCAGTCATTTGGCGTAACTTATTAACGTCTGCTGCTGTAATTGACATGTTATGAATATTTATTCTTGTTCTGCTTCTTTTTCGTATTTAGCTGCTACCTTAGCTGCCTCTTGTGAATCGTCGTCTGCTGCTTTTTTAGCTTCCACTTCTTCCGCCTCACGAGCATCATCCTTATCTTGCTTTCTTTCAGCTAAACCTTCTTCGATCGCTTTAGAAATAGCGGTGATGATGATAGAGATAGACTTATAAGCATCATCATTCGCTGGGATTGGGTAGTCAACTAAGTCTGGGTTAGAGTTTGTATCACACATAGCGAAAACTGGGATACCTAATTTCTTAGCCTCAGAAACCGCGATGTGCTCACGCTTAACGTCTACTACGAATAAAGCCGCAGGAAGACGAGTTAAGTCAGTGATACCACCTAACACACGCTTTAATTTTTCTTCTTCACGAGTTAACATTAAACGCTCACGCTTAGCGATTGTCTTAACGATAACTTCGTCTTTTAACATTTTATCAATGCTAGACATCTTCTTGATAGACTTACGTACAGTCGCGAAGTTTGTCAACATACCACCTAACCAACGGTCAGTTACGTACGGCATTTTTAATTTATCTGCTTCTGTAGTCACAATTTCTTGTGCTTGCTTTTTTGTTGCAACGAACATTACCTTACGGCCTGAACGTACAATCGCGCGAAGAGCTGCTGAAGCTTCTTCTAAAGAAGAGATAGTTTTATTTAGATCAATGATGTGGATACCATTTTTCTCCATAAAGATGTATGGAGCCATTTTAGGATCCCACTTACGAGTCAAGTGACCGAAGTGAACGCCTGCGTCAAGCAAGTCGTTGTAGCTTAATTGTGCCATTTTGGTTGTTTAAATGTGTGAATAATAAAAATGTGGAAAAGGCATCGGCAACAGACAAGCCTTTTCCACGAACAAATCTTAACGCTTCGAGAACTGGAATCTCTTACGAGCTTTCGCACGTCCTGGTTTCTTACGCTCCACCATACGTGGGTCACGAGTTAAGAAGCCTTCTTTTTTCAAAGGAGAACGTAATTCTGCATCTTGCGTTTGAAGTGCACGTGAAATCGCCATACGAAGCGCTTCAGCTTGTCCTTTGATACCACCGCCATCTACGTTAGCTGTTACATCAAATGAACCTACTGTGTTCGTTAAAGCGAAAGGTTGATTAACAACAATCTGAAGAATTTCAGATGGGAAGTAATCAGCTAATACACGGCCGTTGATTTTAATCTGGCCTTTACCTGGTGTCATAGAAATACGAGCTACTGCCGTCTTTCTTCTACCGATTTTACTTGTTATTTCTGCCATTTTCTTAGTGTCCGTTAAAACTTAATTTCTTTTGGTTGTTGAGCTGCGTGTGGATGTTCAGATCCTGCATAAACGAATAGGTTGTTGAATAATTCACGACCTAAACGATTTTTAGGTAACATACCTTTCACCGCTGATTCTACAACACCTCTTGGGTTCTTAATTAAAACCTCACGTGGAGTTGCGAAACGTTGACCACCTGGGTAACCCGTGTGACGGATATACACCTTGTCTGTCATTTTCTTACCAGTTAAGCGAATTTTGTCCGCGTTGATAACGATAACTTGATCGCCACAATCAACGTGTGGAGTGTAAGAAGGCTTGTGCTTTCCACGAATAATTTTCGCAATTTCAGAACAAACACGTCCCAAAACTTGATTTTCAGCATCTACAACAAACCAAGCTTTCTGTACAGTAGCTTTGTTTGCGGAGATGGTTTTGTAACTTAAAGTATCCACTTGTTTATAATTTAACTGTTTGAATCGTTTCCACCTAGACCACGGAATTTGTCTAAAGGAATTGATTATGACCTATTTTATCTTTCAAACGGGCATTCAATCGAAAAATGGGAGTGCAAATTTATAAAATCTTGATTTGATATGCAAGTGCTTAATTGAAAATGTTTTAGAACAAAAAAAGGAGACCAGCTGGCCTCCTTTTTCTATCCCTAAAACAGGAAAATTATAAGTCACTCAAATCGAAACTTTCCATGAAAGCCGTTGTGAATTGACCCGACTTAAAGGTAGGATCATCCATTAACTTAATGTGGAATGGAATCGTTGTTTTGATACCTTCGATCACGAACTCTTGTAAGGCACGCTTCATGCGAAGTAAAACCTCTTCGCGGCTTTGGCCTGAAACGATTACTTTCGCAATCATCGAATCGTAATTCGGTGGAATCGTGTAGCCAGAATAGACGTGAGAGTCAATACGAACCCCGTGGCCGCCTGGAAGGTGAAGATTTGTGATCTTACCTGGAGATGGACGGAAACCGTTCGCAGGATCTTCCGCGTTAATACGGCATTCTAAAGCGAATAATTTAGGGAAGTAGTTTTGGCCTGAGATAGGAATCCCTGCTGCCACTTTGATTTGCTCCTTAATGAGGTCAAAATCAGTTACTTCTTCCGTGATCGGGTGCTCTACTTGGATACGGGTATTCATCTCCATAAAGTAGAAATCCCCGTTTTTATCTACTAAAAACTCGATTGTACCCGCGCCTTCGTAACCGATGGCTGTAGCACCTGCGATCGCCGCTTCACCCATTTTCTTACGCAATTCTTCCGAAAGGGCAGGGGAAGGAGTTTCTTCACATAGTTTTTGGTGACGACGTTGGATCGAGCAATCGCGTTCTGATAAGTGACAAGCTTTGCCAAACTTATCGCCCACGATTTGGATCTCAATGTGACGAGGCTCTTCTACGAATTTCTCCATGTACATCGCATCGTTGCCAAAAGCCGCCGCTGATTCCATCTTCGCATCCTCCCATAATTTGTCGAATTCTGACTCCTCACGGATGATACGCATCCCACGTCCACCACCTCCAGCCGTAGCTTTGATGATCACTGGGTATTTAATGGCTTTCGCTAATTCTTTTGCTTCCTCTACGGTATCGATTAAGCCGTCTGAACCAGGAATAACGGGTACACCTGCACGCTTCATCGTCTCTTTCGCTGTCGCTTTGTCCCCCATCGAATTAATCATATCCGCCGAAGCCCCAATGAATTTAATCCCGTGTTCAGAACAAATACGCGAGAATTCTGCATTCTCAGAAAGGAAACCGTATCCTGGGTGAATCGCATCCGCACCAGTTACTTCTGCTGCCGAAATGATCGCCGGAATACTTAAATAAGATTGTCTGCTGGGCGGAGGTCCGATACAAACGGCCTCATCCGCAAAGCGAACATGTAAACTATCGCGATCGGCAGTAGAGAAAACGGCCACCGTTTTGATGCCCATCTCTTTACAAGTCCGAATAATACGCAAGGCAATTTCCCCGCGATTCGCTATTAATATCTTTTTAAACATAGATTACGCTTTTTCAACCAAGAATAACGGTTGATCAAATTCTACTGGACTAGCATTATCAACTAAGATTTTAACGATCTTTCCAGAGATTTCTGAATCGATTTCGTTAAATAATTTCATCGCTTCGATCACGCAAACTGTTTTGCCTGGTGCGATTTCCGTTCCAACCTCTACGAAGTTATCCTTGTCTGGACCTGGAGCACGGTAGAACGTACCGATCATCGGTGATTTAACCGTATATAAGTTGTCTGCTGCTGGTGCCGGAGCCGCTGCTGGTGCTGCTGGCGCCGCTGCTGCCGGAGCTGCTGCTACTGGAGCCGCCGCTGGTGCTGCAGAAACCACACTTACTACTGGAGCTGCTTCCCCGTGTTTCTTAACAGAAACTTTTAAGCCTTCTGTTTCGATGCTAACCTCTGCTAGTGGAGATTTCGCGATATAATCGAGTAATCGTTGAATTTCTTTAGTATCCATTCTTTTTGTTAATTAAGCGCTACAAAGGTAGCTAATTATTTTACACGCTCAGCGTATGAATAGGTTCTTGTATCTACTTTAATTACTTCATCTTGTTCGATGAAAATAGGTACTGTAATCGTTGCACCCGTTTCTACCGTCGCTGGTTTCTTAGGTGAGTTAGCCGTATCCCCACGAACACCTGGTTCCGTATACGTTACCTTCAATTCAACGAATGGTGGCAATTCGCAAGATAAAGCAGAATCATTTTCTGTATTGATCAAAATCTCTACTTCTTGTCCTTCTTTCATCAAATCAGCCATCACACATAGGTTATCGCCTAATAGGATTTGCTCGAATGATTCTTGGTCCATGAAGTTATAGCCAAACTCATCTTTATAAATGAACTGGTATTTTCTACGCTCCACACGAACAGGATAAATGTTTACGCCTGAGTTGAAGGTATTATCGATTACTTTACCCGAAGTTAAAGAACGCAATTTAGTCCGAACGAAAGCCGGTCCTTTTCCTGGTTTTACGTGAAGGAATTCAATGATCGAATATAAATCGTCATTGTATTTAATCACCATACCGTTTTTAATGTCTGCTGTAGTTGCCATTTCTTATTATTTTGGGTCGTATGCCCATTTAACGTAAGCTGATCCCCACGTGAAACCTCCACCGAAGGCCGCTAAGATCAAGTTATCTCCTTTTTTTAGTTTGTTTTCGTAATCCCAAAGACAAAGCGGAATCGTCGCCGCCGTCGTATTTCCATATTTTTGGATGTTCAACATTACTTTGTCATCACTCACACCCATGCGGTTTGCTGTCGCATCAATGATACGCTTGTTCGCTTGGTGAGGCACTAAGTAGGTAATGTCATCCCCCGTCAAGTGATTGCGCTCCATGATTTCTGCCGAAACATCCGCCATACGTGTCACCGCAAATTTAAATACCGATTGACCTTCTTGGCGAATGTAATGCCATTTTGCTTCCACCGATTCCACGGTAGGAGGGTAAGCGCTACCGCCCCCTTTTTGCATTAAGGACTCACATCCTTCGCCATCCGATTTCAAGATAAAGTCTTGCACACCTAGACCTTCGAAATTAGGCTCTAACATCACCGCCGCAGCGCCATCCCCAAAAAGAATGCACGTTGTACGATCCGTATAGTCCACAATCGAAGACATTTTATCAGCTCCCACCACCACGATTTTCTTGTAACGACCTGATTCGATGAAGGCAGTACCTGCACCTAAAGCGTTTAAGAAACCAGAACATGCTGCTGCTAAGTCAAAGGAAGCCGTTTCACGGATGCCTACTGTCTTGCAGATTAAGTTCGAAGCGGATGGGAAAAAGTAATCGGGAGTCACCGTCGCGCAGATTAACATATCTACTTCCTCCGGTTTTGTATTGGTTTTTTTCAAAAGATCCTCCACCGCTTTAGCTCCCATGAATGACGTTCCTAGGCCTTCACCTTTCAAAATACGTCTCTCCTTGATGCCGGTGCGGGTGGTGATCCACTCGTCGTTTGTGTCAATGATTTTTTCTAATTCTTGATTTGTCAGCACATAATCCGGTACATATCCTGCGACTCCGGTGATGGCTGCACTTATTTTTTGGCTCATAATGATTATTGGTTCTCGATGGCGGCCTTAATTTTTCCGCAAACATCTGATTCTACGACGGATCTACATAATTTGATCATGTTTTGTATTGCCAAAGGACTCGACGCCCCATGTGCAATAATCACATTCCCATTAATTCCGATGATCGGGCTACCGCCGTATTTTTCGTAATTCGTATTCTCGACAAAGTCATTCGTGATTCCTTGGTCCTTCATGATCTTGTAGATAGATTCCCCCATTTTCAAAATAATGTTTCCCGTAAATCCATCCGTTACAATCACGTCTGCTTTATTCTTAAAGAAGTCTTTACCTTCTAAGTTTCCAATGAAGTTGATCTTCTTGTTCTCTTTCAAAAGGGCATGGGTCGCTAGCGAAAGGATATTTCCTTTTTGCTCTTCCTCACCGATATTCATCAAACCAACGCGTGGAGATTTCTTTCCCGTAGTGGCTTCAAAATACACCGAACCTAATACCGCAAATTGATCTAACATCTCCGGCTTGCAATCTGCATTCGCGCCAATATCCAACATCAACGCGTAGGTGCCATCCTCTTGAGGAACGAAACCGGCGATTGCCGGGCGAGAAATACCTTCGATGGTTTTGACAGAAAATAAAGATCCGACCATCATAGCGCCGGTATTTCCTGCAGAAGCAAAGACGTCTGCTTTGCCTTCTTTTAAAAGATGAAACCCAACTCCGATGCTGGAATTGGGTTTTTGAGATAATGCCTTGGTCGGATGTTCTCCCATCTCAATTACTTGATCCGCGTGAATGATCGCAATTTGCTTGCCAGCATACCCGTGTTTCGATAATAATTGCTCGATGGTGTCCTTAGGACCTACGGCTACTATAGTGTCGTCGTTTGAAAGACTTGGTAACGATAAAAGTATTCCTTCAATTACAGCTTCCGGGGCATAATCCCCACCCATCACATCAACGGCTATTTTCATTTAATTATGTTTAATTACTAAAGCTTTTGGCAAAAATAGCATTAAATTTAGTCAAAAAATAGCATTTTAACGGGATTTTTTCAGTTTTCCTGAAAAAATAGAGTAAAGCTGCAGTCTACCAGGGAATTACTTAACCGTGAATCCTTCTACGATCATTTTTCCTTTGTAGAACAAGTTACCTTCATGTACGTGAGCACGGTGATAAAGGTGAGTTTCGCCTGTTTGTCCGTCTACTGCTAATTGCTTAGGAGTTCCGAAATCATGCGCTCTTCTAGTATCACGACGAGTAGTTGAGTGTCTTCTTTTAGGATGTGCCATTGTATTGTTATTTAATTATTGTCTGTTAATTTTTTTAATGCTGCCCATCTAGGATCCATTTCTGGCTCCTGATCGGCGTTTTTATCATCTTCTGGGTCTGTTGTATAAATCAACTCGCCATCTACATGCTCTTCAAGTGGTTTCACAAACCGAGGGTGCAATTTCTTCATAGGCACCTGCAAGGCAATGAAATCGAATAAATCTTGCGATAAATCTAATTTAGGCGACTTTCTGTCCAACAAGAACAAGTTGTCTCCCATGTCTTCATTGTGATCCGAATATTTATAAATAATCTTCTCATCTAGGTGAATAGGGAATTCAAATTCCTCATTCGACCGATCGCAAATTAATTTCAAATGGCCGTCGATTACCAGTCTAACCTGAATCATCGTTGCCGATTTATCTAACGTCGCGTTTGCGTTAAATTCGCCCTTTTGAACCCATTCCTGCTCGAAAGCAGCGAAAAATTCCTCGTTCCCGGTGAAGGAATACTGGTATACTTTATCCTCTAAAGAAAGTATCGGTATCTGGTATGCTTCTAGTACGTTCATTTTCACTCTTGGGTAAAAAAGAATGCGAAATTACGAAAATATTCGAAAACAGCAATAGTTGCGCTGAACAAATTCGTAATTTCGAAGCATGAAGCATTGGAGTCCGGCCCTAAAAGCTTTTTTGGGGATTTTTATTTTATTCGAAGTGGTGGGTTGGTTTTTTGTGGGCTCCACTGAGCGCCTGGATCAGCTGCTTTTGATCAATGGGGCCAACAATGCTTTTGCAGACATTCTTTTTCAAGGCTTGACAGCCATCGCAGAAGTTGTTTTGCCCGTTTTGTTTCTGATTTATCTATTCCGATTTCGGAAGGAATTTGCGCTTCCTTATGCTTATTCGTATGCTTTGTCTACCGGTTTGATTCAATTTTTGAAGCATTTTGTTTTTTCGGGTTCCTTACGGCCATTAGCTTATTTTGCTCATTCAGGCATAAAATGGCACATCGTTTCAGGATTAATGATTAGTGAATATAATTCGATGCCTTCTGGGCACACGGGTGCAGCCTTTTTTATGTTCTTTTGGGTGGCGGTGCTTTTAAAGCGTTTTCACTGGGGTTTTATCGCGGGAATTTTAGCCGTGGGAGTAGCCTATTCGAGAGTCTATTTATTTCAACATTTTCCAGTGGATACTTTGGTAGGAGCTTTTCTAGGAACTAGCTCCTCTTATCTTTTTTATTACATAAACTATGCTAAAAGCAGTTCAAAATAAACCATACCTTTTCTGGGCTTTCATCGGAGCGGCGGTATACATTCCGTTTTTAGGTTCGACGCATCTGTTCGATTGGGATGAGGTGAATTTTGCGGAATCGGCGCGGGAGATGATTGTGACGGGGGATTTTTTAAGCGTCCAAATCAATTTCCAACCCTTTTGGGAGAAACCTCCTTTGTTTTTGTGGTTGCAGGCCTTGAGTTTCATGGCCTTCGATTCGTTTTCGGGACAATCCGATATTTCGATGGAGTTTGCGGCACGTTTCCCGAACGCGGTTATTGGCATTTTGACGCTGTGGACCCTGTATGCGATTGGTAAAAAGCAATGGAGTGCGAATTTTGGTAATCTTTGGGCCTTCTCGTATTTAGTCGCGATCACACCTCATGTGTATGCGAGTTCAGGGATCATTGATCCCCTTTTTAATCTATTGATTTTTCTGGGCGTTTATTTCTTTTCGGAGTTCTTTCAAGATTCGACAAAATATAGAAATGTTATTTTTGCCGGAATCGCTATTGGTTTAGCCTTGTTGACAAAGGGGCCGGCGGCGCTTTTACTGTGGGCGTTGACTTTATTAGTTGTAGGAATCCTCTACCGCTCGAAAGTCACTGGACGGCTTTTCACGGGAGCGGTTATAGCAGGTTTCATCTCCGTTTTATTCTTCGTTGCTTGGTATGGTTTGATTGCCTACAAGTTCGGTTGGCAGATTATCGAAGACTTCTTTACCTACCAGGTGCGCTTGATAACGACGGGTGATGCGGGACATGGTCAGCCTTTTTATTACCATTTTGTTGTCTTGTTGATCGGCTGTTTTCCGGTGTCGATTTGGGCGGGGGCAAGATTGTTTAGGCTTAAAAAGGAAGAGCATGATTTCTCGAACTGGATGAAGGTCTTGTTTTGGGTGGTCTTGATTCTATTTAGTATCGTGAAGACGAAGATTGTGCATTATTCATCGATGTGCTGGATACCCTTGACCTATTTCTCAGCGGTGGTTTTGCAGGAATGGCAGTGCGGCGAATTTCGGTTTAATTGGAAATATGTAACGGCTATCGGTTTTGTGGGATTAATCTTAGCCACCGTTTTAACGGCGGTTCCGTTGATAGGCCAAAACGCGGGCATCATTGCTCCTTATATCAAAGACGTATTCGTTCAGGGAAATTTACAAGCTCCGGTGTATTGGGCTGGATGGGAATTTTTGATCGGAGTGGCTTTTGCCCTGGCCGTGATTTATTTCTTATTTACGAAGAAGTTGCACACCTTGTTTGCCGCTACGCTGATCACCATTATGGCTTATATGGCAATTGTGGTGCCTAAAATCGAGGGATATACGCAAGCGACGGTGATTGATTTCTATATCGCGAAAGTAGGCCAAAAAGTCTACATCGAACCGGTCGGATTCAAATCCTATGCCCAGCTCTTGTATTTTCAAAAGCCCGCAGGAAGTCCCGCGGGCGATGTATTGTTAGAGGCTAAAAAGCTGGATAGGCCTGCCTATTTTATCATGAAAGCGGATGCGGAGGACAAGTTCAAATACCATCCGAACTTGATTTTCCAAAAAGAAGAGAATGGATTCCTGTTCTACAAGCACCGTTAAACTCCTGGGAAGAAGAAAGCGCCTTCGATAGCCGCATTCTCATCTGAATCAGATCCGTGAATCGCGTTTGCTTCTAAAGATTTAGCAAACTGCTTTCTAATTGTACCTTCTGCTGCTTCAGCTGGATTCGTGGAACCGATGAATGTACGGAAATCAGCGACCGCATTTTCTTTTTCCAAAATCATCGGAATAATCTCGCTCTTCGACATGTAGTCGCACAAACTTTGGAAGAAAGGACGCTCGCTGTGTACTGCGTAAAACTGACCTGCCATTTCTGGGCTCATTTTTAGTTTAGTGATGGCGATGATTTTATATCCGGCTTTTTCAATTTGTTGAATGATGGGACCTGTGTGACCGTCTGCGACTGCATCCGGCTTAATCATAGTGAAAGTTCTATTTGTTGACATGGGCATAATTTTAAACAAATTTATCTCTAACTTTGCGTTCGCCCAAATTTATTTACGGCACCTCCCTTTTTATGACCTCCATCTCAGCGCTAAAATCACTCCTTATTCCCGGTACGAAAGTCGTCATTACCGCTCATTATAATCCGGATTCGGATGCGATCGGTTCGACGCTTGCTTTTCAAAGGTATTTATCGAAAAAGGGGATTCATGCCACCGTGGCAGTTCCTTCTGCAGTAGCGGGGAATTTGAAATGGATGCTCGGTGCGGAGGATATTTTAGCCTATGATGAGCTCGTTCACAAGTTGCAAATCGATGCCCTAGTGGAGGAAGCTGATTTTATTTTCTGTTTGGACTTTTCAGGCATCCAGCGTTTGCACAATATGGCGCCGCTGGTGCGCAAGTCGAGGGCAAAAAAGGTGGTAATTGATCACCATTTAGATCCGGAGGACTTTGGTGATTATTATTACCACCGTACCATTGCAGCTTCTACCTGTGAATTAATCTACGATTTAATTCTAGAATGGGGAGATCAGGATTTGTTAGATGCGTCGATCGGTGCCTGTCTTTATTCTGGGATTATGACCGATACCGGTTCTTTTCGCCATCCGAATACGACAGCCCATGTGCACACGGTCGTAGCGGCTTTGATTGATTTGGGTGTAAATACAAATGAGGTGCATCGCAAAGTATTTGATTCTTCGAGTATCGATCGCTTGAAGTTTATCGGTCATGTGTTAGGCCAAAGAATGGAATACCTACCCGAATACCATTTAGCTTTTATGTGGATCACCGCGGAGGATTTAACAAAATTTAATTCTCAAGCTGGAGACACGGAAGGTATCGTCAATTATGGTTTGCAAATTACGGGATGTGTCTGGTCTATCTTGATGATAGAGCGTCCAGATGGCGTGAAGCTATCTTTTAGATCCATTGAGCCTTTTGCAGTCAACACATTCGCAGCCACTTATTTCGAAGGTGGTGGGCATAAAAATGCGTCTGGTGGACGTTTTTCTGGGGGAAGTTTAGTGGAGGCGAAGAAAAAACTAATGGAAGTGTTACCTTTGTATCTTTCTGAAATAAATCGAGTTAAAAATTTATAAAATAAAAATCATGCGTAAACAACTAGCAGTAATTTTAGTAGCGGCAATGGCACTAGCATCGTGTAACAATGTCGAAGTAGTAGACGGAGTTAAAATCCAAAAACACGAACATGATGATAGCGCCGCTAAATTAAAAGAAGGTGACATCATTACGTTTGATTTAGTGATCAAAAATGACGCGGATTCTACGATCAAGGATTCTCGCAAAGAAGGTAAGCCATTACAAGATTTAGTACCTCCAGCTGCGCCTGCAGGCTCATTTAAAGGTTCTTTTGAGAACGGTTTACGTTTATTATCTGTAGGAGATAGTGCAACGATCTTCGTTCCAGTAGACAGCTTATTTAAAGATGCGAACCAAGCAATTCCTCCATTCTTGAAGCGTGGTACAGATGTTCGTTTCATCGTAAAAATCAAGAAATCTCAATCTCGTTCAGAATTCGAAAAAGAGATGACGAAATTATCTGCAGAACAAACGGGTAAAGACGCAAAATTAATCGAGGCATACGTGGCGAACTCAGGTAAGAAGTTTACAAAAACTTCAACGGGTCTTTATGCCTCTATTTCGAACCCAGGTGCTGGTGAAGGGCCACAAATGGGCGAGTCTTGGGAAGTAAACTACATCGGAACTTTCCTAGATGGAAAAGAATTCGATAAAGGTGCTGGTGTTGCTTTGCCTCCAGTAGGTCAATTAGTTCCAGGCTTCAACGAAGCATTAATGTTATTGAAAAAAGGAGGTAAAGGTACTTTTGTGATCCCATCAGCGTTAGGTTATGGTGCACAAGGAGCTGCTCCTCGTATCCCTGCAAATGCTATTTTAGTATTTGAATTAGAAGTATTGTCTAAGAAATAATTGAATGAAAGTTTTCGGATTCCTATTTATTGCCTTTTTTACGTTTTCATGCCTGTCTGATATCGCTTTAGAGGACGATGTGAAAGCGAAAGAAAATGAAACACAGATTTTAGCCTACTTTGCTAGTCAAAATCAAAGTCCATCTGGCTTAACAGATGGGAGCTATTATTTCGTGACTAAATCGAATCCATCGGGAGAATTAGCGACGAAAGGCGATTCGCTGTATGTACACTATGAGTTTTCTAATTTGGCAACAGGTAAGGTGCTTGATAGTACAAACCGAGCGACTAATTCTCCTTATTTTTTACGTTATGGTTTTGGAAACCCGGTGTTTGTTACCTTGATGACCGCCTTGCGGGAAGGGGAGCAGGCTACTATGGTTATCCCAGGTACCGCTCAAGCGTTTCCTGATTTGCCAGCCTATACGCCTATGAAAGTGAAGATTAAGTCGTATGTGGTCCGCACGCAAGACGATATGATTCGCGAATTTATTACGCGGAATGGCTATACGGTAACAGAATCCCAAGCCGATGGACTTCGTTACATTCGTTTGAAAGCCGGTACAGGAGATATCCCTGCACAAGGTAAAGTTGTTAAAATTAAATACACAGGCCGTTTTTTAAGTTCCAAAGCCTTTGATGGCAACATGGCTCGCACAGATAGTTTAAGTGTTACAGTCGGTGGAACGCAAACCGTTCCTGGCTTTCAAATGGGCATCGAAAAAATGCGTTTAGGAGAGAAGGCTGTCATTGTATTCCCATCAGCTTTAGGTTATGGAGTTAATGGTAACTCCAGTATTCCAGGTTATACACCCTTAAGTTTCGAGATTTACGTTGCAAAAATTGAGTAGTATGTTGAAGTATGTGGTTTTATTTTTCGCTTTGGCGATCGGTATCACAAGTTGTTCTGTAGATAATCCTGTCGAGCAGGAGGTAGCAAAGAATGATACAGATATTCAAAATTACCTAAAGCAACGGAACTTATCTTACACGAAAACGGCAGATGGAATGTATTATTCTATCACTCCTTCTGGCGCTACGACTGCTCCTGCAGCCACTGATTTAGTGACTTTGCACTACAAGCTAAGTCTGTTAGATGGAACTTTCGTGGATTCTACCTCTCGATCAGCTAGTCAATCGAAATCTATTATTTTCGGGGTATCCCAAAGCATGTTTACTTTGCCTGTTTCGTTGATGAAAGCTGGGGACAAGGGTACCTTTTTATTGCCCTCTTCTTTAGCTTTTGGTGGAAATACGTTCGGTAATGTTCCGGCTTATTCGGTTATCAAAGCAGAGGTTGAAGTGCTTTCGATTAAAAACCAGACAGAACAAATAACTGCCATGCAAAGTACGTATGGATTTACGGCTCCGGAGAAAACCTCCTCAGGTTTAGTTTTCCAAAAAACGCTAGAGAATCCAACGGGTGCTGCGGTTGTTAATGGACAATTGGTGAAGCTTAACTACCTAGGTCGTCTAGGCTATGGTTATATCCAAACAGATGCAACCAACAAGGTGATTTATGATTCTAAATTCGGTTCTGGTACCTTGACCTTCACGGCAGGCGCTGGTCAATTAATCCCTGGTTTCGAGGAGACGGTGCTGAAAATGAAAGTGGGTGAGAAAGCGAAAGCAATTTTGCCTTATACCATCGCTTATGGTACCGCAGGTAATTCCACCATTCCGGGTTATTCGCCATTGTACTTCGAAATCGAGGTAGTTTCAGCTCAATAATGCATCCAGTTATTTATTTAGCGACCCAAAATAAGCACAAAGTGGAGGAGCTTAGCTCTTTACTTCAAGATCACTTTACGGTTCGTGATTTAAGTACACTTAACCTCACCGAGGAGATTCCGGAGACGGGATCCACCTTAGCAGAAAACTCCCTACAAAAAGCGCAATATATCGCCGAAAAATTTCAGGTCACTTGCTTAGCAGATGACTCTGGATTGGAAGTTGATAGCTTAGGCGGTGCTCCCGGTGTGTATTCAGCTCGTTACGCGGGAGAGCCCAAAAACGATCAAGCAAATCTGGAATTGCTGTTGCAAAATCTACAAGGAAAGGATACAAGAAAAGCTCGTTTTGTGACCGTATTAACCTACCATCATCAAGGAGTCTACCATCAATTTGAAGGAGAAATAAGGGGAGAAATTGTGGAGGCCCCGAGAGGTAATCAAGGTTTTGGATATGATCCTGTTTTTCAGCCTGAAAAGGAAAACAGAACCTTCGCTGAAATGACCTTGTCAGAAAAGAATCAAATCGCCCACCGGGCGCGTGCGTTGGAGAAATTCAAAATCTTCTTAGACGAAATACAGAAATGTGCCGACGAATAGCATAAAATTCGTTTAGCTTGCTATTTTTGTAACGTTTGCACAATAAAAACCCTTAGATGAAATTCAAATTCAGCATTTTGCTGGCTTTATTCTTGTCGTTCGCTGTATTACCGGTTTTTGGTCAATATGTGATCAAAGGTCGCATTACTGATGCGAAAAACGGGGATCCTATTCCTTTTGCCTCTGTGGGATTCGTGGGTGTGAGTCAAGGTACGACGACTAATTTTCAAGGGGAATTTACCTTAAACTCTAAGTATACTGCCGATAGTCTATTCGCTTCTTTTGTCGGTTATAAGAAACGTGTAAAGAAAATTTCCAGAGCCGCTAAGTGGCAAGAGGTTGATTTTCAATTAGAGCCCACGGGTCGCGAAATGGCCGAAGTAAAAGTTTATTCAGGCGAAAATCCGGCTTTTAAAATACTTCGTGGAGTCGTTAAAAATAGAGAAAAGAACGATCGTTCGAAATTAACCGCCTACGAATATGATTCCTACGCTAAGATGGAATTAGATGTGGACAATATCTCGGAGAAATTCAAGGAGAGAAAGGTGATGAAGGATATCGCTCAGGCGATTAAGAAGTTTGAGAAAATAGCAGGGGAGGATGGTAAATTAATCATACCTACTTACATATCAGAATCGGTCGGTAAGTTCTATTATTTAGAAAGCCCTCAGCGCAAGAAAGAGGCAATTTATAAGACGAATATTAAAGGGGTAGGTGTAAAAGATGGATCCTTAATTTCTCAGTTAGTGGGTGGAAATTTAGTGGCTAACTATAATTTCTACCAAAACTATGTCGGCTTTTTCGGTAAGGATTTTGTCAGTCCGATCGGGGAAAATTGGAAAGGGAATTATAGCTACTTTCTCGGGGATACCGTGAATGTGGATGGCCACGTGTGCTACCAGCTGGATTTTGACCCTAAAAATCCGATGGATTTAGTCTTCAGAGGCCAAATGTGGGTAGATACCACGTCCTTTGCCTTAGTTCAAATTGATGCTTCAGTAGACAAGGGAGCGAATTTGAATTTTATTGATAAGATTAAGATCTCACAAGAATTAGAACAAACGAGTTCTGGGGCCTGGTTGCCAGCGCGCACCCGTTTCCTGATTGACTTGGAAGAAATTACGAAAGGTAGTGCGGGGATGTTGTTGAAGATGTACATTTCAAATAAGGATTTTGTGGTGAATAAACCTCACGAGCTGGGATTCTATGATTTAGTGACCGAAGTGGCAGAGAATGCGATGCAGCCTAATCCGGAGTTTTGGAAAAATGCGCGACACGAGCCACTAAGCACGCAAGATCTGATGGCGTCTGCGTTAATTGATTCCGTCCAAAACCTTCCCGTAGTTCGCACTTACGTCGAGATTGCAGAGATTATTTTGAGTGGTTACAAGAAGTTTAATGACATTGAAGTCGGTCCTTATGTTTCTAGTTTTGCCATCAATAAAATTGAAGGAGCTCGCTTTAGACTAGGCTTTAGAACCAATGCGAATTTCGATAAGCATTGGATTTTGCGCGGGAATGTGGGATTCGGGACAAAAGATTTAATTCCCAAATATGCCGTAGAAGTAAACTATCTTTTCTCTAAAAAGAAGTGGACCGTTGCTGGGTTGAAACATTCCTATGATATCGAGCGGGTAGGTTTAACGCCTGAGCTTATTGGGGATAATAAGTTGTTTTATTCCTTCACCCGTTGGGGAGCGTTTTCTGGTGCATTTTTCAGACGAGAATCTGAAGCATTTTTCTCCTCAGAAATCACAAAAGGTCTTCGGGTTACGACCTCTCTGAATACCCGGTCCTTTGATCCTTTATTCCGTTTTCAGTTTCGTTTGAACCCGGAATTAGGCCGCGCATCTGCCGTACAAGACTATTACCAGGAAACGTTTGCGACGGTGGAGTTGCGTTTTGCGAAAAACGAGACGTTCATCATGAATGGAAATGAGCGGATTACTTTGGCAACGAAGCGTATTCCAGTGGTTACATTTAAATACCAGCATGGCTTCAAAGGATTTTTAGGAGGTGATTTCAACTACGATCGCTTCACCTTGAAAGCGTATCAAACCTTTCGTGTAGGATCCTTAGGTCGCTCCGATTACACCTTTACAGCGGGTTATACTCCTTCGAATTTACCAGCTCCTTTGTTGTTTCCTCATTTAGGAAACGAAACTTTCTTTTTCGTACGCTCTGCGTATTCCACGATGAGCTATTTTGAATTTGTGAGTGATCGCTATGCCTCTATTCAATACAATCATAACTTCGATGGATTGCTCTTTAATCGCATCCCACTTATCAAGAAATTGAAGTGGAGATTAATTGCCTCAGGTAATATTTTGATGGGAAGTCAACGGGCAGCGAATCAGGAGATTATGCGGGATGTAAATAGCCCATTGCGCTCTAAATTCCTAGATCAATATGCCTTTGATTCCTTAGATCCGAATAAGCCTTTTGCTGAGGTAGGTTATGGTATTGACAATATTTTCAAGATTTTACGTGTTCAGGCCTTTCATCGTTTGACCTATTTAGATCACGGTAATCCCCAAAAATTCAGGCTAATGGCCTCCGTTAATTTCTCTTTTTAGAACATTATAAAGACGAAAATTTAAACATTTCAAGAATATTTTTAATGTGTTTGATTTCGTAAACTCAGCGACCTATATTTACAAGGTTCCAATCCAAAATATATGCTTTTAATACTTGTAGGGCTCAGTTTATTAAGTTACCTGTTAGGATCAATTCCGACGGCAATTTGGTATGGAGACCGTTACCATGGTATTGATATTCGTCAGCATGGCAGTGGAAATGCCGGTGCGACGAACACCTTCCGGGTGCTAGGTAAAAAAGCGGGTAGCATCGTGTTGTTTGTGGATGCTTTGAAAGGATTTGCGGCAGCAAGCTTAGCCACGGTTTTATATACTTTCAATTTAGTGGATTGGCAAACCTGCGTAACACTGAAGATTTTATTCGGCTTCTTAGCCATTATTGGACATTTACTTCCCGTTTTTTGTGATTTTAAAGGAGGAAAAGGCGTAGCTACCACCTTAGGAATGGTCATTGCTCTTCATCCCCAGGCCGCTTTAGTGAGTAGTTTGGTCTTCCTATTGGTCTTTGGGTTTTCACATTACGTATCTTTAGGTTCGATGGTAACCTCGTTGGTATTTCCACTCTTACTTCAGTTTGGGGTATTTGGGAAGGAATTGCCTATTTTGATTTATTTCGGATTCATCATTTCCTTTTTAGTGATATTTACGCACCGTAAAAATATTGGGCGAATCATTTCAGGAACGGAAAATCGGATGTATCTTATTCCTCGAAAAGGCCGTTTATAAGCCTTTAAATTTTCATTTACTATGCAATCAACACACGAATTTATCGCCTCCCAAAAGGATCGGTTTTTAGCGGAGCTATTAGACTTATTACGTATTCCTTCTATTTCAGCAGACCCGGCTTATGCAGGTGATGTGAGAAAGGCAGCGGAGTGGATAGCAGAGAACCTTCGAAATGCGGGTGCAGATCACGTGAGATTAGAAGAAACACCAGGGTATCCGATTGTTTATGGAGAGAAAATGGTGGATCCTGCCGCTCCTACAGTGCTAGTTTATGGGCACTATGATGTGCAGCCGGCGGATCCTTTGGAGCTTTGGGATAATCCTCCCTTCGAACCCGTGATTAAAGATGACGTGATATATGCGCGTGGAGCTTGTGATGATAAGGGTCAGGTTTTTATGCACGTGAAGGCATTCGAGGCCATGTGTGCTACGGGTAATTTAGCCTGCAATGTGAAGTTTATGATTGAGGGAGAAGAGGAAGTGGGCTCAGATAACCTGGGGAACTTTGTGGCGGCGAATAAGGAATTGCTAAAAGCAGATGTGATTTTAATCTCTGATACCGCCATTATTGCGAATGATATTCCGTCGATTGATGTTGGTTTACGTGGTTTGAGCTACATGGAAGTGGAAGTGCAAGGGCCTAACCGCGATTTACACTCAGGTGTTTATGGTGGTGCGGTGGCGAATCCGATTAATATTTTATGCCAAATGATCTCGTCCATGCACGATGAGTTCAATCACATTACGATTCCTGGATTTTACGATGGAGTAATGGAAGTGAGTGCGGCGGATAGAGCAGCGATGGCTCAGACTCCTTTTGATTTAGAAGCTTACCAAAAAGATTTAGGTATCGACACCGTTTACGGGGAGAAAGGCTTCACGACGTTAGAGCGTGCTTCTATTCGCCCTACCTTGGATGTCAATGGAATTTGGGGTGGTTATACAGGCGAAGGAGCGAAGACGGTTTTGCCTTCTAAGGCTTTCGCGAAAATCTCTATGCGATTAGTGCCTAATCAGTCTTCGGCTGAAATTACTCGTTTGTTTACAGAGCATTTTATTTCGATTGCACCTAAAGGAGTTAAGGTTAAAGTGACCGCTCACCATGGTGGCGAAGGATATTTAATGCCGACAGACAGTATTGCTTTTCAAGCGGCATCGGATGCGATGACAACGACATTTGGAAAAGAACCTGTTCCTACACGTGGAGGTGGAAGTATTCCGATTGTGGCCTTGTTCGAGAAAGAATTGGGAATTAAGTCGATCTTGATGGGTTTTGGCTTAGATTCAGATGCGATTCACTCCCCTAACGAGCATTATGGCCTATTTAATTTTTACAAAGGGATAGAAACGATTCCTCATTTCTTCCAAAACTTCGCGGAATTATCGAAATAAGATGGCAGAAAACTTAAGTGCTTTAGCGACGGAATCATCCTCGACCTACCAAGATTTAGAAAAACAGACGGTCGACACCATCTTACGCCAAATCAATGCGGAAGACAAAACCGTGCCACTAGCGGTGGAAAAAGTTATTCCAGCCATCGAGCCACTTGTGCATGAAATCGTGAAGCGCATGAAGCAAGGCGGTCGTCTTTTTTACATTGGTGCCGGTACTTCTGGACGTTTAGGCGTTGTCGATGCGTCCGAATGTCCACCCACTTACGGCGTACCCCATGATTGGGTGATCGGTCTAATTGCGGGAGGAGATTCGGCGATTCGAAAAGCAGTGGAGAATGCGGAGGATGATGAAAAACAAGCTTGGTTAGACATGGAGGCCTATGGCATTGATACCTTAGACACCGTCATCGGAATTGCAGCCTCTGGTCGAACCCCTTATGTGGTGGGAGGATTGCGTGATGCGAATGCAAGAGGAATTCTAACGGGCTGCATAGTTTGCAACGGAGGAAGTGTGGTGGCTGCAGAGGCAAAATACCCGATTGAAGTGATTGTAGGTCCAGAATATGTGACAGGTAGTACAAGAATGAAGTCAGGTACGGCCCAAAAACTGGTCTTGAACATGCTTTCCACTGCGGTCATGATTCAGCTAGGTCGTGTTCGGGGGAACAAAATGGTAGATATGCAGTTAAGTAATCACAAGTTAGTGTTGCGCGCGATCCGCATGGTACGAGAAGCGACAGGAGTGAGTGATGAGGTGGCTGCGGAACTTTTGGAAAAACACGGCAGTGTGCGAAATGCAGTCGATGCAATTCAAGCAAAATAAATTCGGATAATAACGCTTTAATGCCTTTATTTGTAACATAATTAATCAAATACCTCGTATGAAAAACATATCTAAACTAATTTTAACGTTTGTGTTCGGAACAATGGCTTTCGGTTTTCAAGCAAAAGCGGAAGATTTTCCAGCAGACATCAAACCATTAATGACAAAATATACTTGCTTCGCTTGCCACAAAGTGGACGCTCGTTTAGTAGGCCCGGCTTACAAAGATGTAGCTAAGAAGAAGTATTCAGTCGATAAAATTGTTGCTTTAATTGCGAAGCCTCAGCCATCTAACTGGCCTGGTTACCCTCCAATGGCTCCAATGAATGTACCTAAGGATGATGCCGTTAAATTAGCGAAGTACATTAACTCGTTGAAATAAGTTAGCTGATTGCATAAAAAAGCCTTCGAAGAAATTCGAAGGCTTTTTTGTTTTATAACTCTTTCAACATCCAAATATCGCAGCCACAATGACCGCTATTCCCTAAAGGTCCATCGAGCGATTTGAATCCAACTTTTTCGTAAATCGAAATAGCTTTTGTCAGTTCGGGCATCGATTCTAAATATACCTGGGTATACCCATGTGATTTTGCCCAGCTCATCGATTTTTCCATCAATTGCTTGCCTAGTCCTGTGCCTCTGGCTTCTTTGGCCACATACAATTTCACAAGCTCACAAGTTCCTTCCGGTAAATTATCGGTCGGGAATATGCCACAACCACCTACCACTTTATGGTCAATGGTGGCTACAAAATAATAGGATCCAGGAGTTCTGAAAAGCTCACACAAAGCATCCGTGGTCGGATCAAAATAGACCGTTCCCGGTTTGTTTGCCCCAAATTCCGTCAGTGCCGCCCGAATGACCTTCGCCAATTCTACGTTATCACCTGGTTCAATGGGCCGAATCTGCATGTGCTTATTTTGCTGCTTTTTTCGCAGCAGGCTTTTTTTCTGCTTTCTCCGCTGGAGCTTTCTCCGCTTTAGGAGCTTTTTCGGCTTTCTCTGCCTTCGCTGCAGCAGGGAATAATTCAGGCGTGTTTGCCACCAAAATTAAATACCAGCTTAAGATTTTTTTGATATCTGATGCAAATACGCGATCCGTATCGTAGTTAGGAACAACAGTTGCTAGGGTGCTAAATAACTCCGCATCACTTGCTTTCTTTGCCTCGATAGGTAAAACGCCATTGAATTTAGCGTGGATTTGTAAGAATAAGTCGGCTAACGGTAAAGTGCTGTCTTGGTGATCATCTAGGTACAAAGAGATGTCTTTTAATACCGAAATACGTGTTTGACCACCTACAACTGATTTTTGTTTTGCTGCGTCCAAAGTCTCCACAATCACTCCCGTGCGCGTAGGCTTTAACACTTTGTACAATCCACTTTTTCCCGAGATATGGGCAACTTCATTCAATAAATCCATGTTTTTTCGATTGTTATGGGGGCAAAATTAGTATTATTTCCCTATTCTGTAAGGGGATGTCTTAATTAATTCATCGATGGACTTTAAAATATCCTCGCGTCCAACGTGCTTCTCCGCCGACGTAATAAACAACGGAGGCAGTTCATCCCACATCTCTAACAAGAAATTCTTATAAAGCTCGACACTCTCATTCACTTGCTTTTGGGATAATTTATCCGACTTCGTAAAGACGATATAGAATGGAATTTCATCCTCTACCATTCGGCTCATAAACTCAATATCTACCGCTTGCGGCTTCAAACGAATATCCACTAGCACAAACAAACACGTTAGATTCTCCCGATGGATCAAATAATCGAAGATCATCTTCTCAAATTCCTTGCGCTTCTCCTTGCTGACTTTGGCAAAACCATAACCAGGTAAATCCACTAAATACCACTTCTCATCAATAATAAAGTGGTTAATCAATTGCGTCTTTCCCGGAGTCTGAGACGTTTTCGCCAAACCCTTATGAAAGGTCAACGAATTTATCAGCGACGATTTCCCCACATTCGATCGGCCAATAAAGGCAAATTCAGGGAATTTCGCCGGCGGGCAATTCTTAAAATCGGTGTTACTAGTAACAAATTTAGCGTTAATCTGAGCCATAGGGCGGGTGATGATGAGGGACAAAGGTAAGGAAAATAGTCGCTAGTCGCTAGTCGCTAGTCGCTAGTGACTAGCGACTAGTGACTTTTTTCCCTATCTTTGCAGCTCGAATTAGCATATGGAAAAAATACAAAACGATCTTCTTCTTCGTGCCGCGCAGGGTCTGCCTGTGGAGCGAATTCCCGTTTGGGTGATGCGTCAGGCAGGGAGAATTTTACCTGAATATAGAGAATTGAGAGCGAAGGCGGGGTCCTTTATTGGGCTGGCGACGCATCCAGAGATGGCGGCGGAGGTGACGATTCAGCCGGTAACGCGTTTTGGGGTGGATGCGGCGATTATCTTTTCAGATATTCTAGTGGTTCCGGAGGCGATGGGTTTGCCCTATGTGATGGAGGAGCAGAAGGGGCCAGTTTTTCCGGAGGTGATTCGGTCGAAAGCTGATTTAGCAAAAATTAGAGAGGCGAATCCGGAAGAGGATTTGAAATATGTATTAGATGCGATTAAGATCGTGAAGAAAGAGCTGGCTGGCAAGGTTCCGTTAATCGGATTTGCGGGTGCGCCGTTCACGATTTTCTGTTATATGGTCGAGGGCCGAGGGTCGAAGACTTTTTCGCAGGCCAAAAAGATGTTATATGCCGAGCCTGAGTTAGCGCATGCTTTATTACAAAAGATTACGGATTCGACGATTTCGTATTTGAAAGCACAGGTAGCGGCCGGAGCTAATTTAGTCCAAATCTTTGATTCCTGGGCTGGCATTCTATCGCCGGCGCAATATTCGGTGTTTTCGACGCCTTATTTGAAGCAGATTTGTGATTCCGTGACAGAAGTTCCGGTAACGCTTTTCGCGAAAGGGGCTTTCTTCGCTCGCGAAGAGATGGCTGCGCTAAATTGTGCGACAATCGGTTTGGACTGGAATATGGATATCGCGGAATCGAGAAAGCTGGTGGGTCCTAACAAGACTTTACAAGGTAATCTAGATCCTTGTGCGTTGTATGGCGACTTCAAGACGGTGGAAGCGGAGACGAAAAAGATGATCGATCAGTTTGGGACGCAGCGTTACATTGCAAACTTAGGACATGGGGTTTATCCCGATATTGATCCGGATAAGGTGCAGTGTTTCGTAGACACGGTTCAGAATTACAAATAAAAAAAGGCCTTGCGATTTGCGAGGCCTTTTTTACGAATAAACTAAAAACTTATTTTGCCGAATAGTTAGGCGCTTCTTTCGAGATGCTCACGTCGTGTGGGTGACTTTCTTTCACACCTGCTGAAGTGATTTTCACAAACTTCGCTTGTTGCATCGCTTCGATGGTTGAAGCTCCGCAGTAGCCCATGCCGGCTTTTAAGCCACCGACCATTTGGTATAAAATCTCAGTTACGGAACCTTTGAATGGTACGCGACCTACGATTCCCTCGGGTACTAATTTTTTGATATCGTCTTCTGCATCTTGGAAGTAGCGGTCTTTCGATCCATCTTCCATGGCCTCTAAGGAGCCCATTCCGCGGTATGATTTGAATTTACGTCCTTCTAAAATGATCATTTCACCTGGTGCTTCGTCGGTTCCAGCTAAAAGTGAACCCATCATCACGGTGCTTGCGCCGCCTGCGATGGCTTTTGCCACATCACCTGAATAACGAATACCGCCATCAGCGATGACAGGGACGTCGTATTTTTCCAAAGCTTTGGCCGCCTCATACACCGCCGTCAACTGTGGCATACCCACACCGGCAATAATACGCGTCGTACAAATACTTCCAGGACCTACACCCACTTTCACTGCATCCGCACCTGCTTCTGCTAGGGCAACCGCAGCTTCACCTGTGGCGATATTTCCTACGATAACATCTAAAGTAGGGAATGCTTTCTTCACCGATTTCAAGGCGTCGATTACTCCTTTCGAGTGACCGTGAGCCGTATCGATACTGATTACGTCAACGCCAACTTGCACTAAAGCCTGCACGCGGTCTAATAAATCAGGTGTTACACCTACCGCAGCACCTACGCGAAGACGTCCTAAGGAATCTTTCGATGCCAACGGGTGCGACTTACGCTTCAAAATATCTTTGTATGTAATCAAACCGATCAATTTCCCGTTCTTGTCGATGATGGGTAATTTTTCGATTTTAAATTCTTGTAAAATGCTTTCGGCCTCTTCCATGCTGATTCCTTCTTTGGCCGTAATCAAATTATCCTTCGTCATGATCTCCTTCACAGGACGAGCAGTTTGCTTTTGGAAACGTAAATCACGGTTCGTCAAAATCCCCACTAATTTCTCGTCATTGTCGATCACTGGAATGCCTCCGATCTTGAATTCCTTCATGATACGTTGTGCATCGCCTAAAGTGGAATTGTCTTTCAAGGTCACCGGGTCGATGATCATCCCTGATTCAGAACGCTTTACCTTGCGAACTTGAGCGGCTTGCTGGGCAATCGTCATGTTCTTGTGGATGATTCCTATGCCACCTTCTTGCGCTAAAGCAATGGCTAAATCAGCTTCCGTTACCGTGTCCATGGCTGCGGAAACGATCGGAATATTTAACGTAATGTTACGCGTAAGGCGGGATGAAGTACTTACTTCACGGGGTAAAACCTCGGAATAAGCGGGAAGCAAAAGCACGTCATCGTACGTTAAAGCTTCGAAAAGAAATTTGTTGGAATCAAGCATAGCAAATAATTTGAACCGGGTGTTGAATGAGTGCCCTTATTTGCAGGACAAAATTACACGAAATTTCTGAAATAATTAAATCCTTTTCTGAATTTTTCTCCCAGATTTGGATTTTTAGCTGTAAATTGCGGCTTGAATTTTAAGCCTTCGTAATGAACTATCAACCTCAGGATTTCCTTCCTATTTTTGTTCAGCTAGCAGCTGCTTTGGCATTTATCGTCGCTACTATGGTAGCTACTCACTCATTAGGCCCTAAAAGACATTCGAAAAAGAAAGACGATGCTTTTGAATGTGGTATCGAGTCGATCGGTGATGCGCGTACGCCTATTTCAGTTAAGTATTTTCTAGTAGCCATTCTTTTTGTGCTATTTGATATAGAAATCGTCTTCATGTATCCATGGGCAGTGAATTTCAAACAATTATCATGGACAGGTTTCTATGAAATGTTAGTCTTCATGGGCTTGCTTTTAGTGGGCTTTCTATACGTATTGAAAAAAGGAATTTTAAAGTGGGAGAAATAAACAATCAGGCTTTGCCTTTGTTTATCAATCATCAGATAAAAAGATATGAGTAATTCAACTATTAGTGTTGCTGAAGCACCTCCAGGAATCGAGGGAGCAGGTTTTTTTGCTACGTCATTAGATAATTTAGTGGGATTGGCGAGAGCTAACTCGCTATGGCCATTGCCTTTCGCTACTTCTTGCTGCGGTATCGAGTTTATGTCGACTATGGCATCTCATTATGATATTGGTCGTTTTGGAGCGGAACGTTTAAGTTTTTCAGCGCGTCAAGCGGACGTATTGATGGTAATGGGAACGATTTCCAAGAAGATGGCACCGGTAGTGAAGCAAGTGTATTTACAGATGGCTGAGCCTCGTTGGGTATTGTCAGTGGGTGCTTGTGCTTGTTCTGGGGGTATTTTTGATACCTATTCGGTACTTCAAGGTATTGACCGCATTATTCCAGTGGACGTATATGTGCCGGGTTGCCCGCCACGTCCGGAGCAAATTTTGGATGGCTTTATGCAGATCCAAGAATTAGCGAAGAAAGAGAGCACGCGTCGTAGAAATGAGCCGGAGTATAAGGCTCTATTAGCTTCATACGGAATCGAATAAGATATGAACGATCAAATAATCGAAGCGCTTCAAGCGCAGTTTGGTGAGGAGGGTGTATATGGTATAGGGGAGTCTCACGGCATTTTGCAGGTGACGACGGCGGTTGAGAATATCGTTCCTATGATCCACTTTTTATATGCACATCCCATTTTCAAGTTCCAGTTTTTGACTGATTTAGCCGGGATTCATTTTCCTGACGCAAAGGGTCAAGAGTTAGGAGTGATTTACCACTTGCACTCGTTGGAAAACAATGTGCGTCTTTGGATTAAGGCTTATGCGCCTATCGAAGCACCTAATTTCCCTACGATTACGGGCCTTTTTGCCACGGCAAACTGGATGGAGCGCGAGGCGTTTGATTTTTATGGTATCATCTTCGAAGGTCATCCTAATTTGACCCGTATCCTGAATATGGATGAGATGGATTACCACCCGATGCGTAAAGAATATCCGTTAGAGGATGCGACGCGTCACGATAAGATTGATGAATTGTTTGGACGATAATAAAAAGACATGTCTGAAATAGCTTTAGTAAATAATCCTAATGTAGGTCTAGATAAAACACAAAAAGGGGGACCTTATGTGAATGAATTGTCTACGTTAAACTTAGGTCCAACGCACCCGGCTACCCACGGTATTTTCCAAAACATCTTAACGATGGATGGCGAAACGATTGTGGATGCGGAGCAAACGGTAGGATATATTCACCGTGCTTTCGAAAAGATCGCAGAGCGTCGTCCTTTCTACCAAATCACGACTTTAACTGACCGTATGAACTACTGTTCAGCTCCTATTAATAATATGGGCTGGCACATGACGGTGGAGAAATTGTTAGGGATTGAGGTTCCAAAGCGTGCGCAATACATGCGTGTGATCATGATGGAGCTAGCGCGTTTAACGGACCATATCGTTTGTAACTCGATTCTAGCGGTAGATACCGGAGCCTTAACAGGTTTCTTGTATGTATACCAATGGAGAGAGTTCATTTATGAGATTTACGAGGAGATGTGCGGTGCACGTCTAACGACAAATATGGGTCGTTTCGGTGGTATGGAGCGTGATTTTACGCCTGTAGCGATCGAAAAAATCCAAAAATTATTAAAAGAACTTCCAGCGGCTTTGAAAGAATTTGAGGGCATGGTGATGCGTAACCGTATCTTCATGGATCGTACTCAAAACGTAGGAGGTATTTCAGCTGAGCGCGCATTAAACTACGGATTCACAGGTCCTAACTTACGTGCTGCCGGTGTAGATTACGATGTACGTGCCATGAACCCGTATTCTTCTTACGAAGATTTCGAATTCGACGTGCCGGTAGGAACGAAAGGTGATACCTACGATCGTTTCCTTGTGCGTGAAGAGGAGATGTGGCAAAGTTTACGCATCATCCAACAGGCGATGGATAACCTTCCAGAAGGATCTTACCACGCGGATGCACCACACTATTATTTACCGAAAAAACAAGACGTCTACCAGAACATGGAGGCCTTGATCTACCACTTCAAAATTGTGATGGGAGAGATCGATGCACCAGTAGGTGAGGTTTATCATTCAGTGGAAGGCGGAAACGGGGAATTAGGTTTCCACTTAATTTCAGATGGGGGTCGTACACCGTACCGTTTGAAATTCCGTCGTCCCGGATTTATATATTACCAGGCTTTCCCAGAGATGATCAAGGGAACCACCCTTTCGGATGCGATCGTAACGATGTCATCCATGAACGTAATTGCAGGAGAGTTAGATACTTAAGACATGAGCAAGATTGTTTTCCCAGCTGAAACGCTGGAATTAGTGAAAAAAATTATCGCCCGCTATCCGGAAGGAAAGCAGAAGTCGGCTTTGTTGCCTATTCTTCACTTAGCGCAAGCCGAGTGGAAATGGTGCTCGCCTGAGGTGATGGATTATGTAGCTTCTCTACTTTCCATTTCCCCTATCGAGGTATACGAGGTAGCTTCTTTCTACACAATGTTCCACTTGGAGCCGGTAGGAGAGCACGTGATTGAGTATTGTCGTACAGGTCCTTGTTGCTTAATGGGTGGCGTGGAAGTATACGATCACTTGAAGAAGCGTTTGAAAATTAACACCGGCGAAACGACGAAAGATGGCAAGTTTACCATTAAAGAAGTAGAATGTTTAGCTGCCTGCGGTTGGGGTCCTGTATTCCAAATCCGCGAGAAATATTATATGCACCTAACGAAAGAAAAGGTGGATGAAATCATTGATGAATTGAGCAAATAAGGCCTAGGATGAAGATATTAACGGAACATATAGACGTACCTAACATTGACTCGATTGACGTGTTCATGAAACATGGAGGGTATTCAGCGGTCACAAAAGCAATCAAAAAAATGACACCGGATGAAGTAACCGAAGAGGTGAAAAAATCAGGTCTTCGTGGTCGTGGAGGCGCAGGTTTCCCAGTGGGCATGAAGTGGTCTTTCTTAGCTAAACCAGAGGGTGTACCTCGTTATTTAGTGTGTAATGCGGACGAATCAGAGCCTGGTACGTTCAAAGACCACTATTTGATGTGGAAATCTCCACATACCTTAATCGAAGGAATGATTGTTTCTTCGTACGCCTTAGGCGCTAACACCTCGTACATTTACGTGCGTGGCGAGTTAATGTATGTGATCAACATCTTAGAAAAAGCGATTCAAGAAGCTTACGATAAAGGTTTATTAGGTAAGAATATTTTGGGTTCAGGTTACGATCTAGACCTATTTGTTCAACCTGGTGGTGGAGCGTATATCTGCGGTGAAGAAACGGCCTTGCTAGAGTCTTTGGAAGGTAAAAGAGGGAATCCTCGTAATAAACCCCCTTTCCCAGCGGTAAAAGGTTTATGGCAATGCCCTACGGTGGTAAACAACGTAGAGTCTATTGCAGCTACTTCTTGGATCGTGAATAACGGTGGTGATGCGTATGCAGCTATCGGCGTGGGACGTAGTACAGGAACGAAATTGATTTCGGCATCTGGTCACATCAAGAAACCAGGTGTTTACGAAATTCCATTAGGAATTACCGTAGAAGACTTCATCTATTCAGATGAGTGGTGCGGTGGTATTCGCGATGGACATAAATTAAAGGCGGTAGTAGCAGGTGGATCATCTGTGCCTATTTTGCCGGCAGAATTAATCTTAACGACAGCGGCAGGAGAAAAACGTTTAATGACGTATGAATCCTTGTCTGATGGTGGTTTTGTATCTGGAACGATGCTTGGCTCGGGAGGTTTTGTCGTGATGGATGAGACGGCTTGTATCGTACACAATACCTTGACTTTTGCGAAATTCTATCACCACGAGTCGTGTGGGCAATGTTCTCCATGCCGTGAAGGTACAGGTTGGATGGACAAAGTATTGCACCGCATCGAGCACGGTCAAGGCCGCAAAGAGGACATCGATTTATTAGTCGATGTGGCAAAGAAAATTGAAGGAAATACGATTTGTCCGTTAGGGGATGCGGCGTCTTGGCCAGTGGCTGCGGCAATCCGTCACTTCCGCGATGAGTTTGAATGGCATATTGAGCACCCAGAATTAGCGACAAAACCAGGCGCGGTATTTATGCGCAAGGGGGCTAGTTGGACTAAATAATTTGGCAGAAATTAACGAATATGAAAGTTACGATAGATAATATCACCCTTGAGGTAGAACCAGGAACCACCATCATGCAGGCAGCTCGCATGATCGGGCCTGAGGTTGCTCCGCCAGCTATGTGCTACTATGAGCCTTTGAAGGGTTCAGGTGGAAAATGCCGTGCTTGTTTAGTAAAGGTGACAGCGGGATCGGAGAAAGACCCTCGCCCCATGCCTAAATTAGTTCCAGCCTGCATTACAGCCGTTCAAGACGGGATGATCGTAGAAAATACGGTGAACGAAGACGTGTTAGAAACGCGCAAAGGCATCGTGGAATTCTTGTTATTAAACCACCCATTGGATTGCCCGGTGTGTGACCAAGCGGGTGAGTGTCACTTGCAAGACTTCTCGTTCGAGCACGGTGTTTCATCGACTCGTACCGTAGAGGAGCGCAACACGTTTGAACCGACAGATTTAGGTCCGAACATCCAGTTGAACATGAACCGTTGCATCTTGTGCTACCGTTGTGTGTACACAGCAGATCAAATCACAGATGGCCGTGTTCACGGGGTGATGCACCGCGGAGATCACGCGGAAATCAGCACCTATATTGAGAAAGCGATTGATAATGATTTCTCTGGTAACGTAATTGATGTGTGTCCAGTGGGCGCATTGACAGATAAAACGTATCGTTTCAAGAGCCGTGTTTGGTTCTCGAAGCCAGTAGATGCGCATTGTGAGTGTGAGAAATGTTCTGGAAAGGCAACGATCTGGTACAAAGGAGACGAAGTGATTCGCGTGACTGGTCGCAAGAATATGTGGGGAGAGGTGACGGATTTCATTTGCAACGGCTGTCGTTTTGATAAGAAAAAGACGTCTGATTGGGTGATTGAAGGACCGACGAATGTGTCTCGTCATTCGGTGATTTCAGCGAATAAATATGGTGCGAATTTGATTAAGCCTGCTTTCCCCGTGTTGCAAGCGGCACGCGATTACAAGCAAATCAATGACGATCGTGACCGTAGTTTTTTAGGCATTCAACCTGCTTTACCTAAATCTAAAAAGAAATAGATGAACTTACTTGATTCAGTTTTTATTGCCAAAGCGTCCTTCATCGGTGTCATCTTTTTGATCACCTTAGGGGTAGCGGCTTATTCCACGTATTTCGAGCGTAAGATCGCGGCCTTCATGCAAGACCGTATTGGTCCAGATCGCGCAGGTCCTTTTGGTATCTTGCAACCTTTAGCGGATGCGGTAAAGATGTTCATGAAGGAGGATTTCATTCCGGCTAACTCGAACAAATGGTTGTTCATCATGGGACCTTGTTTGTCCATGTTAACGGCTTTGATGACTTCGGCAGTGGTGCCTTTTGGTGATACCTTAACGCTAGGTGGAGTTACTTTTGACTTGCAAGGTATTGATGTGAACATCGGTATTTTATGGGTATTCGGTATCGTTTCTTTAGGCGTTTATGGCATCCTAATCGGTGGCTGGGCGTCGAATAACAAGTATTCTCTATTAGGTGCGATTCGTGCGGCTTCCCAAAACATCTCCTACGAGCTTGCCATGGGACTTTCTATCATCGCGATTTTGATGATGACGGGTTCTCTTTCTACAAAAGCAATTGTGGAGGCACAACAAAACGGTCACTGGAACATCTTGTACCAACCGATGGGCTTCATAATCTTCTTGATTTGTGCGTTTGCTGAGTGTAACCGTACGCCATTCGACTTACCTGAGTGTGAGACAGAATTAATCGGAGGATACCACACAGAGTACTCTTCTATGAAATTAGGCTTCTATTTGTTCGCGGAATACATCAATATGTTTATTTCGGGAGCGGTGATGGCGACGCTTTATTTTGGAGGTTATGATTATCCAGGTGTGGATTTTGTAACGGCTCAATTAGGTGCTACCGCTGCGACCTTAATCGGAATGGGGGCATTGATTGGTAAGGCTTTGGCCTTCGTATTCGTTTTCATGTGGGTACGCTGGACATTACCTCGTTTCCGTTACGATCAATTAATGGGCTTAGGCTGGTCAGGCTTAATTCCATTAGCGATGTTTAACGTAGTCGTGACTGGATTAGGGGTTTTATTAGACCAACAGATTCTGGTAGGAATAGGTGGAGTAGTCGTTTTCATCGCGGGAATCGTGGTGTACGATCAATTATTTGTGAAGAAAAAATTAGCATAGCGATATGAAATTAAGTAACAGAACGAAGGTAGTAGAGCAAGGCGAAATGACTTTAGCGGAGCGTATGTATCTTCCTGCAATTGTAGGGGGTATGGCGACGACGTTGAAACACTTTTTCTCCAAACCTGTTACCATCCGTTATCCTGAGCAACAACGTTATTTAGGTCCTATTTACCGCGGTCACCACATCTTGAAGAAAGATGAGCAAGGGGCTGAGCGTTGCACGGCTTGTGGTCTTTGTGCCGTAGCTTGTCCTGCGGAGGCTATTTCGATGGTCGCTGAAGAGCGCAAGAAGGGTGAAGAGAAATTGTACCGCGAGGAGAAGTATGCCAAAGTATACGAGATCAACATGTTACGTTGCATCTTCTGCGGTCTTTGCGAAGAGGCTTGCCCTAAAGAGGCGATCTTCTTACGCCACGATCAAATGGTTCCTGTATTCAATAGCCGCGATGAGGTGATTTACGGGAAAGATAAATTAGTTGAAAAAATGGACCAGCGCTACTTGCGTGAGGGCTGGAAATAAGATAATTATGGAAGTTTCTAATATTTGGTATTTTCTTTCAGGTTTAACCCTACTTAGCGCCCTCATGGTCGTTTTAGCGAAGAACCCTATCCACTCGGTTTTATACCTGGTGTTTACCTTTTTCTGCATCTCAGGACACTACGTTCTTTTGAATGCACAATTCTTGATGGCCGTAAACATCATCGTTTACGCCGGTGCCATCATGGTTCTATTTCTTTTCGTGATCATGATGTTCGATTTGCGTAAGAATCAACCTGAATCGAAATCAAATCTAACAAAGTTAGCTGGCTCAGTAGTCGCAGGTTCCCTTTTAGTGGTATTGATCGCTTTAGTTCGTCAAAACAACTTCCAAACCCCTCAGGTTGAAGGTTTTGTTTCCCAAACAGGTATGGTCGAAAACCTAGGAAAGGTCTTGTATTCAGAGTACTTATTGCCTTTCGAATTAGTTTCTATCTTGTTCTTCGTGGCGATGGTGGGAGCGGTGTTGTTAGGGAAGAGAGAGGCAGGGGAGCGTAATTTCTAGTTTAAAAGAATAAAGAATAAAGCACAAAGAATAAAGATTGTATCCGCTTCGCGGTAACGTATGAGAAATTTGTTTCATGAAATCATTAAAAAAGGGAACCCTAAAGGTTCCCTTTTTTAATACCAACTTTGTTCTTTTTGCTTTGTACTTTGTGCTTTGTTTTTGATTATCGCTTTTTGCGATAATCAAAAACCCCCACCTTCACCCCAATCGTTCCAGCAGCTCTCGACATTCCTGGAGTCTTCTCTTCTCCAAAAGCGAAACGGTAGTTAGCACCACCAAATACTTTAACGTATTTAAAAAGGTTTACTTCTAGGTTAATACCAGGTTGAACGCCGAGGGTATTTGGACCTCGTCTATCATGGCGATACCCTGGACCCGGTTGTGGCATGTAACTACTCGAATAGTTGATGATGGGAGATTCCTCTTGAATCCGACCTATCGCTAGCGGGAAACTTAAGTGGAATACCTTGTTTGCCATAGGAGTGGCTTCCATCGTGAAGGCTGTGAAGCGGCGGCGAGGTTCATCGCTATACCGATTTGGGTCATCGTTTCGCGGGTTAGAGTGGAAGGAGGCAATACCTAATGATAATTTATTGTTCAAATGCAGTTGAACTCCCATGCCACGTTCTGGGCCACCTTTACCGAAAAGAACTTGGGATTGAAAGGATAATCCGATTGACTGTAGTTTGGCAGGTTTGAAAAGTGTCTTCATCGAAGAAGAGGTGTCTTTCTTGATTTTGATAAGGGTTTCTTGGCCGAAGCTGGTGAATCCCACAAAAAGGAAGGCGATTAGGCGGATTGACATGTTCATATTTTGTGTTGTTTTTTTACGAAAGTACAATTTTATTCAATTGCTTAAATCTATTTAGATGCATGTCCTGATTTTGAAGATTAATGGTCGGATTCTATCGATGAAGGGCAGGTGTGGATTAGGTAGATTTAGCTAGATTTGTAAAAACATGGCAACTTATGTGGAGAGCGGAAAATTTTAGAAAAACGAAGCGCAGTTTTCAGGTATTGTTTAACCTACTCCTTTGGGGGATGTGGATGGGTCTTCCTTTATTAAGTCCAGTGCACCAAACCCATGAGAATTCGCATCCGCATCCACATCAGAATCCAGAGTTTTCGGAGCATATTTGGGTGGAGTTGATGACAGTGATGCCTCTTTTTTATGTCATCACGTTGGTTTTGATTCCGTATGTATTTAAGAAAAAGGGGGTTTGGTTGTTTTGTGCCTCGTTGATTATAACGAATGTGGGATTCTTTTTCCTACAATCACTTTACCATCATTTGTTTCTTGAATTTGAACACCAACATGGAAGAGGACCTGAAATGTTAGGTGTATTTCCCTTAATTATGGTCTCAGCGATTGCTTCAGCTTATGGTCTATTAGTGGAATATTCGGAGCAGGAGTCCCGAAAAGTAGAAAAGGCAAGAGAACAGATGAGTGCCGAATTAGCTTTTTTGCGCTCACAGATCAGTCCTCACTTTATTTTCAATATCCTGAATAGTATTGTGTATTTGATCAGAACGAAAGCTTCAGAGCAAGCTGAGGACGTGACGATGCGTTTATCTTCACTAATGCGGTACATGCTGTATGATTCTGACCAAACGATGGTCCCATTAACGAATGAAGTGGCCTATTTGGAAAATTATATAGACCTTCAAAAAATGCGCTTCGATGGAAATGTAGATTTCGTTTTTAACGTAAAAGGTGATGCTGCTGGTCAGTTAATAGAACCTATGTTATTGATTCCTTTTGTGGAGAACGCGGTGAAACATGGAGTAGGTTTAGTTAATAAGCCTTTCATTCACATTGATTTAGAATTTACAAATCAGGGTTTGCATTTTCAGGTAAAAAATAAAAAGGGAAAAGAGGAGCAAGTGTTTAAGGACCCAAGTTCTGGCATTGGATTGAAAAATGTGAAACGCCGTTTGGAATTATTGTACCCCGAAAAGCATCAGCTAACTATTAAAGAAGATGAACTAAATTTCTCCGTGGATCTAACCTTAACTTTGAAATAAGATGGTAAAAATGAATTGCATAGTCGTCGACGACGAAGTGATGGGTCGGAAATTGCTGGAAGATAATGTGAAGCAGATTCCATTTTTGAATTTAGTGGGTTCTTGTGGGAATGCGTTTGAGGCGATGGAAGTGCTACAAAAGGAAAAAGTAGACCTGCTCTTTCTCGATATTCAGATGCCGGGTTTGCTTGGGACATCGTTTATTTCTTCTTTGGCCGTAAAACCACTCGTAGTTTTCGTCACAGCCTATGCTAATTATGCGGTGGAAAGCTATAATCTCGATGCAGTGGATTATCTGATGAAACCTGTGAGTTTAGATCGTTTTGCATTAAGTGCGAATAAGGCTTACCATATTTTTATGGGTAAATCGGTGGTGGAAAATGAGCCTTTAGAAGATTTCTTCTTTGTGAATGTCGAGTATTCGCTTGTACGTATTTCGATCCCCTTGATTAGTCACATTGAAGGCTTGAAGGATTATGTGAAGATTTATGTGGAGGGGGAGCGGCATCCGATTTTGACGAAGCAGACGATGAAGAGTGTAGAGGCCAAAGTCATACCACACGGTTTCATGCGGGTTCACAAATCGTTCATTGTGAATTTAAAGAAGATTGAGTCGATTAAGCAGCAGCGTATAAAAATAGGAAACCATGAGATTGCCGTCAGCGATTCGCACATCGCCGAATTAATGGAGCGTCTGAATGCTAATAGGCTACATTAACTTGCAGTCCCACATGGAAATTTCTGCCAGGTGAAGGATTATAAAACCGGCCTCCCGTGGCATTTAAATCAGGTCCAGAGCTATAAAGTTCATTGCCTAGATTATCGATTGAGGCCCATAATGTCCATTTCTTGTGTGCATACGTCACCTTTGTATTCCAAAGTCGATACGATCCCATTTGCTCCGTATTCGCATCATTCAAGAATTGATAATCTACGAATTGAAAGTTTTGGATGAAGCTTAGGCCACAGGGATGCTTCCATAACACACTAGTTGATTGCAGAAAGGGACTAGTCCCCGTTAAGAAATTCCCATTTGCAAATCGAAAGTCCTGCCAAGTCGTAGCTTGCTCGAGTTGTAATTGCTTCGAAAGTAGCCAGGTTGTCGTCAGCTCAAGTCCCTGCTGAATCGTAGAACCTGCATTGACAAAGTAATCCGACCCATCCTCTCTACGTCTAACCACAATCGTTTCGTTTAGATTGAATTGATAAACACTCAGATCCCAGTTAAACTTGGCGTATTTCCCCCGGTAGGTAAGCTCCTGATTCCAGCCTTTCTCTGCCTTTAAACTTGTATTAATTTTATCATAAGCAGATGGTCGCACCTCTGCAATGCTGGGTGGGGAATAGCCATGTGCTACTTTAGCGACGATACTTTGGTGATTGCTTATTTTGCGTAGGATGGCAAGGCGAGGGGAGAAGATTGTTTCGTTGCCTACGTACTCTGTCCAGTAGCTTCCTAGACTTCCAGAAAAGGTAAAAATCCAGTTATTAAGACCTAAGTACTCATTTTGTAGAAAAAGACTCCCTTGTTGTACATGCATGTCTTGCCTATAATTTAATACCTCTTTTACCCCAAAGCGATTGCTGTGGGTAGAACTATTCATTTGGCCCGCCTGATATTCAAATCCAAAATCGGTATTTATTTGCCCTTTGTGGTGAAGAACTCCTCGAGTGGAATAAGTGGGCTCATGGCGAATTTCGTAATTTCGGATGGTTGGATTTTCGATGTCATTCACTTGAACCGATTGGCTTAGATCCCAGGCCCAAGCCGGTGAAATCACTCGGGAGGCTTTTGCACTCAGACCAAAACTTTTGATTTTAAAGGTTGCCCCTTGTTCTTGCGCACTTTTAAATAAACCAGAAGCAGGTCTGGCCTGTGTGGGATTCGCTACATATTGTGCTTTCGTGAGTCCTCCGGGAGTTTGATAGGCTAAATCCACATAATAGGTATTCAGATCTAGATTCAATTCGTTCGAAAACTGGTGATGGAATTCGTAGGAAAGCCATTGCTTCTTCATGGCAGAATGATCGCGATATCCCTCTTGCTGATTGAAAGAAGCATACAGTCGGTGATTATCGCTAGATAAGTCAATGCTCGTTTTTAAACCTCCAAGGGAATGGTAAACGGTCTCAGCGTTTAAATTATTACCTCGTGGCTTGCTTTCAAAAAGCAAGACACCACCCGTACCTACCCCATAAATTCCCGCTGAGGGACCTTTCGTGATGGTTAATCCAGAAAATAGTCCTGGCTCTAAAATAGAAATATAGGTATTGTTTCCGGCGTCTGTAAAGGGAATGGAATTCCAATAGACTTTGGTATTTCTAACGCCAAAAGGGGCCCTCAAAGAACTTCCTCGAATCGCAATTCGGTAACTCCCAGGTGATCGTTCTTCCATCCTGACACCTGCCATTGAATTAAGGGAAGCTACGAAAGAGGTGGAACTCAATCTTTGCAAATCAGTGGTTCTGACAAAGGCATCGGGGGTGCTTAGTGGACTACGCTTTTGTTCAAAAACATAGACTTTTACTTCGTCTAACACTTTTGTTGAATCAGTTTGTGCTAACGAGGGGAGCCAGAAGAGAAGTAATAGGAGTTTCTTCATTTTAGAAGAAATAGGTCAACAAGGTGGAGGGGATAATGGCTTGAGAAGCCTGTATCGACTTTGAATTTGGGTTTTCTGCTCCACCTAGATTTAATACCTCAACAATTAGTCTTAGTCCAAACTGACCATGATTCACATCTGCCCTCAGTTTGTAATTAGGTAGTTTATCTGATACCAGCGATTGGTAAGGTACTCCCACGTAGCGCCCGTATAAGGTAACCTCTTCGTACAAGGGTTCAAAAATTTTAGCTTGAAAGCTTAGACTTGTTTTGCCTGGGATAAAAATGCCAATACCAGCACTGATCCCATGAAGTGAATACTTTTCTTCCTCAATATATTCTGATCTGGCTGAACTGATCTTTCGTGCGATGGATTTGCTGTAGAAGCTTAAACTAGGGATAAGACTAATCTTGTTATGGCTAGACCAGCTGATGCCTGCCTCTGCCTGACCTCCTCGGTATTGCGCTACTAATTCCTCAGAAGGAGAAATAGGTTGATTTCTAGGATTTACTGGGGGTTCTATAAAGGTATATTGGCTTCGATTGATAGGGCTGCCGCTAACATTCCCCATCGTTTTTAATTCCACGAAAATTTTATGCTTTTTTCCTGGGTTTTGGAATGAAATTCCAGCTGCTAAATCTAAAGTGGCTTGACTTTCGTGCCAAGAGATAAGGGAGGAGCCGATGCTGGAATTAAATCGAATTTTTTGGCCAAAAACTCCGACAGAAATAAACAAGTAAAATAGTATACCTAAGAACCGCATAGGAACAAATATAGACTTTTTACCAATACTTCCCTTGTTTTTTCAGGGCAAAAATCAGGCCCCTTAGTACAATGATGAGGTGATTTACTATATTTGGGATGAGCCCAAAATGCGATTTCAGCACATCATATCGCTCGTTCCAAGACCTTTTCAAATTTTGGACAGAGGCCCCGCCCATCAAGTAGTTGCAAATAGGAGCCTTCGATTTCAGGATGGTCTGGCTTTTCTTCAGCACTTGAATCTCCCAGTCAATATCAGAACTGAGTTTATAACTCAAATTGAAGAGGGGAGAGATACTGCGTTTTGCGATAAAAGCCTGGTGACAAATTAACATTCCGAATCGGAAGTCCTTCCAAGTAATAGAGGCTGGCAATTTATGGGGTGTTGCTTCACTTCGCAAACCGATAGATTCACCGTCGTTATTGACAAAAACTGCCTCACCATAAAGTACATCCGGATTTTGATCTAGTTCTTGTAGGATATTTTTCAAGGTCGTAGACGATGCAAAAGTGTCGCCGGCGTTTAAGAAGAGCAAATAATCCCCTTTCGCTAATTGCATCCCCTTGTTCATCGCATCGTAGATGCCTTTGTCTTTTTCAGAGATGAATTGTTGGATGTGTTGTTTATTCGCCTCGATGATGTCCAAAGTTCCATCTTTCGAAGCCCCATCTATCACCACATAGTCGATTTCATCAGCACATCCCTGTTCGATAACGCTTTTCAGTGTTCGTTCTAGGTAGGCCTCTGCCAGGTAGGTGATGGTGATGATACTAAGCTTGGGCATAATAAGCGAGGTGTTGTTGTGCCACCGTTTTTTGGTCGTATAATTCTATGGCGCGTGTTCGGGCTTTCTCTCCTGCTTTTTCATTTTCTAAGCACCACAGAATGCCTTTCGCTAAATCTTCCGGATCAAAGGCCCTTGCCACATGGCCTGTTTGCTGATTCTCAATCATTTCGGGAATCCCGCCTACCTCGAAACCTACACAAGCAGTGCCACAAGCCATGGCTTCCATGATCGTATTCGGTAGATTTTCTTCCAAAGAAGGAGTCACAAACACGTCTGCCGCTGCATAGATGTCGCGCATTTTCGAAGGATCGGTCACCTGTCCAAAACTATGCGATTTCAATGGAAGCTCCTCCGTCATTTCTCCACCCACGATAAGTAATTCTGTCGTCTTAGGGTCTAAATAAGCTAAGGCCTCTTTCAATAAATGGAAACCTTTCGCCGGAGCATTTACGCGCATGGCGACGAATAAGATGTATTTTTTGTTCGGATCTAAGTTCAAATTGGTTGTACTTGGAGCGAAGAAATTCGTATCAATCGCATTAGGAATGGTCTTTATCTCGTGCTCTCCTAAGATGCTACTTTGTTTCGCTCGGTTACCTAACCAATTGCTACACGTGATGATATGAAGGTTTTTCTCGGCAAAGCCGTTTTTCTTCGCTTCCCACAGGCGATGTGAAAGGTCATTTGGATTCGGATTTTTCAAGAATTTGCAATCCCCACAACTCAGCTTGAAATTTTCGCAAGTCCCGCTGTGGTGGCATCCACCCGTAAAGGCCCACATATCGTGAAGTGTCCAAAAAACAGGTTTGTTCAATAGAGTCAAGGCCGCAATGTCTTTCACTGACAAAAAGCCAAAATTCACCCAATGCAAATGCACGATATCAGCCTGCTGTATCAGGGGATGATTCGAAATGTCACTCCCAAAAACACCCGGGTTGAATAGAAATCGGATCGATTTCTCTTTTTCAAATTGTAAGAAAAATAGGCGTTCCGCGATGAATTTTAACCAGGAAATAATACCATTTCCGGACTTAATTGAGTTAGAAGAACTCGCTTTTTCTCTCACCAAATAATCTACTCGATGTCCTTCGCTTTCTAAAGCTACTTTCAATCGGCCCGCAGCAATTCCCGCCCCGCCATTGCTGTCGTGGTAGGAGAGTAGGACGATATGTAGCTTTTTATTGGACATTAAGCGAAGATTTCAGCCAGTTTAGCCGCGATACGTTCCGCTGCTTTTCCATCCCAAAGCGGAGGAATACTCCCTTTCTTCACCTTGCCAGCCAAGATTTCTTTTAGCGCGGCATAGGTTTTCTTTGGGTCTAAATCGGAAAGTAATTGATTCGTTCCTAAAGTCACCGTGATCGGTCTTTCTGTCGAATCACGGAAGGTCAAGCACGGAATCCCTAAATAGGTGGTTTCCTCTTGAATACCGCCCGAATCTGTTAAAATCGCTGTGGCATTCGACATCAATTGAATGAATTCTAAATAGCCCAAAGGCTCGGTCATAATCAAGTTTTTGGCCTGATCAAGACAATCCGCCAGCCCAAATTTCTCCATATGGGCCCGTGTTCTCGGGTGAATAGGGAAGATAATCTTCGTGTCTTGACTACTCAATTCGATTAATTCCAGGATTGATTGCAATCCTTTTTCGGTGTCCACGTTCGCTGGGCGGTGCATGGTCATGACGATGTAGTCACTAGTCGCTAGTCGGGAGTCGTTAGTCGATAGTCCTGAGGCGGCAGTCGCTAGTCGGGAGTCACTAGTCGCTAGTCCGAGGTCGTCTAGTATGGTCGTGGTTTTTGCTTTCTCTTGGTAGCGAACTAAAGAGTCAATCATCACATTACCCGTAAAGAATACGCGTTCATCCGCCACACCCTCATTTTTCAAGTGTTGCATTCCGCTTTCCTCTGTCACAAATAGATAATCCGCCACGCTATCCGTCAAAAGACGGTTCAGTTCTTCTGGCATGGTACGGTCGAAGCTACGTAAGCCCGCCTCTACGTGAGCTACTTTGATACCCATTTTGATGGCGACTAAGGTACAGGCCAAAGTCGAAGTAACATCCCCCACCACAATAATCAAGTCCGGTTTCTCAGCCTCTACAATTTTCTCAAAAGCCACCATAATTTTTGCCGTCACTTCTGTATGGCTTCCGCCCCCAATCCCTAAAAAGAAATCCGGTTCAGGTAATTCCAATTGAGTGAAAAAGACATCGCTCATTTTCGCATCAAAATGCTGTCCCGTGTGAACAATCTTTGATGTCCAGCCAGTTAACTTTTGAATAGCACGATGTAGCGGTGCTACTTTCATGAAATTGGGACGCGCGCCCACGACTTGAATTACCTTCATTTTACTAATTTATGAGCCCTAATTTACGAAGAACAATGTTCAAAGTTCAATGAGCCAATTTCAATTTTAGTTTAGTTTTAATGGAGCTTTTCCTTCCTGAATGATCAGTCCATTCCCATTTCTTTTTCCGGAAGCATACTCTGTAGCTTGGATGAGAACATTTCCATTGCCGTAAGATTCGACCTGTACATTTTTTGCAACGAGTTTTCTGGCATCGGTTTTCCCGTTGCCCTCATTTTTTATTTTCAAGTCCTCTAATTTCCCTTTTAAAGTGGCGCTTCCGTTTCCTTCGTTAGATAAGAAAAAAGCACTTTGATTTTTTACATGTAGACGAACAGAGCTATTCCCTTGTTTGTAAACCTCCGTAAGTGAAGGGCAGGTTATTTTGATTCGAATTCGAGGGTCAAAGATGTATTTATTGTTTTCCCTCGTGTAATTGAACTTGATTTGAAGTTCATTATTATTTTCCGATACGAAGAGAATAGGCAGATACTTTTCTCTCATTTTAATTTCAATTTTGAATGAATCGCCCGTTGTTATTTCGGTTTCTCCATCAATATCTAGCAAAGAAATCTTCGTAAAATGAGTAAAGTCATACTGCTTTTTACTGATTTTTTCTGATCCCGTAAATGGATCCGCCTGTCCCAGGCTAACTGTCGTCATGCCTAGCAATAGGATAAGTAATAGTTGTATTTTATTCATGATTTCAGTTTATATTTTTGTGGCTTACCACTTGTACGCGCAATAATTTGTCTAGCTTCTAAATCCAGTTTTACCGTTTCCCCATACCATTGAACTCCGCCTGTGAATTTACCATTAACTCTAGAAAATAATTCCTCCATCAACTCCAAGTGCGATAATTCAGACTCAGTTAAAATGTCTAAAAGGTGACTTTTAATGAAAAGGTATTTGTCCAAAGCAATGTTTTTATTCACCTTTCCTTTTTGCGGATGTAATGTTTGAAAACGTTCTTCGCTCATATTAATCTATTATCTCTACTCTTTACTCTCCTCTCTCGACTAGCGACTAGCGACTAGCGACTAGCGACTGTCCACTGCCCACTTGAACGCTTCCATATAGTTAGATAGCACGGAATGAATATTAATCTCCTTCTCAATAATCTCCCTCGAACGCTGTCCCATTAAGGCAATGTTTTCAGGCTTTGTAAAAAGCTTCTCAATAACTGACTGTAAGCTAGATAAAGAGCCCGATTCGAAGTAATGTCCATTATATCCCTCGCGCACGAGGCGTTTTTCGGTTCCATCTGCCACAGAGCAAACGACTGGTTTCGAGAAACACATCGCCTCATTGATGGACAGTCCGCCCATGCCAGCTAAGACATAGATTCCTGATTCGCAGGTGATTTTGCCTAATTCTTTGGGGTCGTAAATACCTCCGTGAAACTGAATGAAATCGTGGCCCGCTGCCTGCGCCTTCAAAGCTTCCAGTTCTGGACCGTCGCCCACGATACTTAATTCCGTTTCTGGGAATTTCGTGCGCAAGGCAATGGCTGCCTCGATCAATAAATCCACCTGCTTCCATTTGACTAAACGCCCAATATGCAAAAGCCGGAAAGGGTTCGGTTGAGTATCTTTTAACTCGTTAGCTGTAGCTAATAAGGCATCCGTGTCAGGGGAGTTCGCTGTGATAAATACCTTTTCAGCGGGAACACCATAGCTTCCGTGTAGGGCTATTGCCTCGTCTAAATAATTGATGTGGGCATCCACCAAATTTGAGAATCGTTTTCTGGTTTCGCGAACAATCAAGAACTTCAAACGAGCCAGTAGAGATGGGTTCGATTGGTGGGCTTGGTTGTTTTCCGTCATACCGCCTCCCTGTAAATAATAGGAGATGGCATTTTCGTAATGGGGTACTTGAAAGGGAATTTCTTTGGAAATAAGCGCCACTTTATGTTGTCTCAAAAAGCGGTACCAGCCTGGATAGAAAACAAAAGAGGCTTGGTAGGGCCAGTTGACCATCAGGACGTCAGGTTTTTCTGCCAAAATCAATTCCTTCAACCCTCTGAAAAACTTCTTCCCGTAATAGGTCGTATACTCTTCTCTACGAAAAACCTTGAATTCAATGCCTTTGTCCGACGTATACACCCCAGCACCTAAGGTAGCCCCTTTTTCTGTGGGCACCACCACGCAAACCTCAACCCCATAATCGCATTGCAATTTGTTCAGGACTAGGTTATAATAGTGAGGCAGGCCACCGGCCAGGGACATTATTTTCATTTTTTAAACCAATTAATAACTAGCTCACTGATGTCAGGAGAAAGTTTGAATTTCGTGACCGCGAGGATAAATAATCCTCCGATGGCCGCAGTTCGAACACCCACATTTAAAAACCAGGCAACCAAAGGACTCCCTTCGATAACCGGGATTTGGGAAACTAAAATGTAAATGAACACACTGACTAGGAGGATGCCTAGTGATCGAAAATCGAAGGGTTGCAAGTCTAATTTCCACCAAATGAAACCGAATTTCAATACATTATATCCCGCTAAAGCGATTAAAGAGGCTAATGCCGCACCGTTATACGAATACATTGGAATGAGAATCAAATTTCCCACGACTAATCCGATGGCTAAAATAATGTAGAAAATGAGGTCGTAGCGGTAGTATTTCGAGTTGATTAATACTTCAGAATTTAAGCCCGTTCCCATGTCGATAATCTTGCTTAAACCGACCATAAAGACCACCCAGCGGCCTGCCTCGTAGATTTCGTGGCGCGGGATAATGGTATAGATGAAGTCCAAATTGCACCAGATCAACAGAAAAAGGACGCAACCGATGAGGAGGAGATTGAGGGAGGATTTTTGGTAAATATCCTGAATATTTTCGCGGTCATTTCGGTTCCAGGCCTGTGCTAAAATAGGTGCAGCAATCGCTGCAATCACGTTTCTAGGAATAGAAATCATAATAGCCATCCGTGAATTAATGTCAAAAATCGCCGTCGTTCCTAGGCCCCCCATATAGGCAGGTAACATCACCTTTTCGATGTGCTGAATCAAGGTAAAACTCGCCCCAGCTAAAATCACCCAACCCCCATATGACAGCATTTCCTTGAAAACCGGAGTGCGTAAAAACGAGAAATCTACTTTGGTATAAAAGCGCTTCAACTGTTTTATATAGGCTAATAAACCGGCCACTGCTACCACATAAGAAAGGGTAATAGCTAAAATGAGTTGATTGAAGGTCAAATAACCAAAGGCAAAAGCAATGACTAAAACCCCATTGGAAACCCGCAAATACAATTCTCGAATGATGGCAGGCACCACAATGCGCAAATGCACCCGGGCATAGGCCTCCAGCACGCTCATGTATAAATAACTAGCCGTCAACGGGATGATGTAGTAAAAATAGGCCGGTAATAAGGGGGAATTCGTGTTGTAAATCTCGAAAAAGACTGGTTTTAATGCGAGATAGCCTAGCACAAAAAGGCTCAATCCGAATAGCGGGGCTACTAATAAAAAGGTAAAAAAGCCCTTGTGGCCATTCGCTGGATCATCGAAATGAGGGAAAAATCGTACCGCAATGTGCGGGATTCCCAGCTGGGTAAACGAAGCGAAAATGAGCGGAATACTCACTAAGGCACCGGCAATTAATCCGACTTGCTCTTGTGAAAGAAACTTATTGTACAGGAAGATCACATTAAATGTCCCGATCGCTGTCCCTAAATAGGTAACGATAGAGCCCTTTAAACTTTGTCGGATGACGATCCCCATGCCTTGTTTTGAATGTAATTTACAAAAATACGATTTTGCGGGGCATTCTTTATACGAGGAGGCCTTTGATTTTAGCCGACAGCTTTACCACGTCATAATGCTCTTCCATGTGTTCTCTTGCGGCGGCACCCATCAGTCTCGTTTTTTCGAGATCATTCGCAAAGTCTTTGAGGGCAGAAGCCATTCCTTCTACATCATGTTCGTCCACTAAAAGTCCTGTTTTTCCTTCTACAACAGCGTCCGGAATGCCTGCATGTCTAGTAGAACAAATGGCCAAAGCACAAGCGGAGGCCTCTAGAATAGCTACCGGAGTTCCCTCTGAATCTCCACTCGGCGTTAAAACGGAATGCTGAATAAATACATTGGATTCCTGCAACAAAGGCAAATAATCAGACTGTCCCATGGCGCCTAAGAAATGGATGTTGCCGGAAAGTCCGTGAGCGGACACATATTCCTTTGCTTCTTCCCAAAGTGGTCCATCGCCCACCATCCGTAATTGTGCTTCTGGAAAATCCTGTAATAAAATCTCAAACGCTTGAATACTTTTTAAGGAACCTTTCTTTTCAGCAAAACGAGCCACCGAAATGACATTAAATCCTTCGCGTGGAGTTCCAGGCGTAAACCTGGACACATCCACCCCACACGGAATCACATGTAAATTAGGCAAAGGACCCGCAATGGCTTCCAAGTTTGCCCGCATGGATTCTGCCACACAGATGATGGCTTTTGCCCGCGGCAAATAGGTCGCGTAACGGGAACCATAGGTGTCGAGTGTTTTCTTTTCTGCCGCATCGAAGCCGAGAAAAACGACGGAATAGGGGATGCCCTCAGCCGCACATGCTTCATAGATATTGGCACCTAAAGGTCCATAATTCGCTAGGAAGGCGTCTATTTTCTGTTCGTGTAAAAAACGCTGGAGGTAATACGTGTAAATTTTCTGGTAAAGTCCCGGTAGCGCGCGTCGGAGAACGCCTCTCACTGTTAGTATCGAAAAAGGAATGGGGTAAATGTAACCACCTCCTTTTAGTCGGCTGGGTTGCCATCCTTCATATAAAACATCGACTGGTTCTAATTGGTTGATTTGCTCCTCGATGAAAGTCTCGGAATAAGAAAAGAAATTAGAGCGGGCAATGATTAAACGCATTCAGGGCTGATTTTTAATCTAAAACCGAAATTAGCTAAATTTTTCGGCTATTTTTACAGCAAATACGCGTCATGGAGAAAAATTTAGTCGTAGGTGGGAGTGGTTTTTTGGGGCTAAACTGGCTGGAATATTTGCAGCAGCAGGGCTCAGAAAACGAGGTCGTTGTTTTCGCGCACGAGAAGCCTGAGGGAATTGAGTTTCCCCCTTTTGTTACGTTTGTGGCGGGGGATTATGCGGATATGCAAGCTTTGGATGACTTATTCACAAAGCATTCCTTTGATCGCGTATTTCATTTCGCCTCCTCGATTATTCCCGCGATTTCTTCCGAAAATATCCGTCAGGATATCGAATCTAATTTATTGCCTACCATCGGTTTGATGGAGATGATGAAGAAGCACCAAGTTTCTAAATTGCTTTATTTGTCGACTGGAGGAGCGGTTTATGGAAACGTCAACCAGGAAAAAGTGACCGAAGACTATCCCTGCAAGCCTATTTCTTCCTACGGAATTATCAAGCTGGCCGTGGAGCATTACATCGAATTGTATGCGAAATTATACCAAATTGATTACTTGATTTTGCGCTTGTCGAATCCTTTTGGTTCGTTTCACCGCTCGCCTAAACAAGGGGTGATTAATATTGCGGTAAGAAAAGCCTTGAAAGGGGAGGTGATGACGGTTTGGGGAGATGGGTCGCAAGCGAAGGATTATATTTATGCCGGGGATATTGGCCATGCGATGGCAGGGTTGATCAAGGCCGGGGTGAAAAATGAGACCATCAATGTGGGCTCGGGTGAGTCACTGACCTTGCAAACGATTATCGAACGTATTCAAGCGAAACTACCCGCATTCCAAGTCGAGTACAAAGAGGCTAAGGTGACGGATGTGCAAAAGATCTGCTTAGATACCTCGAAATTAGCTTCCATAATGCCATGGCGGGTTACCTCCTTTGATGAAGCCCTAGAAGCTACCATCGCTTACGAAAAAGCTAGACTTTCTTAGCCACTAATACAAATGTGCAGGCATCTTCATTGCGGGATTTCGCCGTGATAATTTTATCGAAAAAGATAATCAAGGGTTGCAAGATCAAGGACAAGATAAAGCGCAAGGGCTTTGGCAGTTTAAATAATAAACCATCCTGAAATAATTGCAATCCCATCGCGGAACGGCCTAAAATCCCTTCGAAATACACCACCTCGAATCCGGCCTCAGTCACGATTTTTTTCAATCCCGTAGATGTCCAACGCCAAAAATCTGTCGGATCCGGATGGAACATCCAATAGCCGTGCGTAGATAAAATTAATTTGCCTTCTTTTTCTAAAATGCGGTGTGCCTCTTTTAGGTAGGCTTTGGGATCCTCCACATGTTCTAAAACCTGCGTCGAAAGCACGAAACCAACGCTTTCTTCTGGCATATCAATGATTCCGGCCGGATCGACTACCACGTCTGCTTTTATATTATAGGCTAAATCCAAACCGATGTATTGCTCCACAAAGGGCTTGAACAAAGGTTCGTAAGGCTTATTTCCACAACCGTAATCAGCCAATAATTGATGCGGGGAATTGCGCACATACAGGAAGATAACCCGTTCTAATTGCTTGCGTAGCTGGATTAAATAGTAGTAGCGCGCGGACATGCGGCCCGTGATTTTAGGGTATAGACGTTCGATTCCAGCTTCTCTACTTTCCATGATTCAGGCGTTTGTACTCGATTAACGAGTTTTTATACTCAATAAAATCCGCAGATTGTTTCAGGTATTTTTTAAATAAGTGATACTTTTTTTCTCGATAGGAAATACGTGCGAGTCCCAGATAGGCGAGTCCTCTGATGTCTTTCGTAAGGCGTTCTTCGAAGGGGAAATGGGTCGATTTTGTATACAAATACTCTGCTTTTCGTAAGTCTTTTCTTTCTACTTCCTCCCGCATACCGCGAAGGGTATAGGCCGCACCCGTATAATAGGGCGATTTTAAGGACTCCATTTTGTCGATAAAGGGTTCAGCCTCTTCAAATTTGCCAGCTAGGGTAAGTAATTCAGCCCGCTGGAGTAGATACCAGTGGTTGTTTGGGAAGTTTTCGCTGAGGATTTGGTTGTAGGCCAAAGCCCGCAAAGGGTTGCCTTCGTACTTGTTTTGAACATATCCCATGTAAAATAGGGATTCATTCTTTACGAAAGTGGTTTTACGCGTTCCTGCCTCTAATTGGTTCAATCCCAGGCGTTTATTGCCATCCTGAAATAGAAACATGAAGGGTTTTAATACCGGGTGCAGTTCGGGATAGGCAACGCTGTAATAGTTGTACATTCCTGTTGAATAAAGAAACTCTGGCTGTTTTTCGGTGTTTTGCAAACCGATTTTCAAGAAGCTATAAGCCTTCTTGGCATAGGAAACGACTTTCATGAAATTCTGTTCGTCCGCCTCATAAGCTGCTAAAAAACCGAGCGAAGCCGTGCAAAAGAAGGAGGCTTCTAGGTTAGTCTCATCTTCATCATATTGTTGTTGAGCTAACTCGTAGGCCTTTTCTAAGTGGGTTAAATAGAGGCGACTTTGGGCTGGATGATCTTTTAGCGGAAAATACTGTTGCTCCCATTGCATCGCTAATAACAAATAAGGAGCTGGGTGGCGTGGGTATTTCGCTTTCAAGGAATTGAAAATAGCCGTAGACTCTTTGAAATCGTATTGGTATAAATTCGTGAGGCCTTGGGTGATCTGTGCTTTGGACACCGGATCCTGCAAAAGCTGTGCTTTCAAAGTCGATGCAAAAAGGAGTAGGAGGAAAATGGCCCGAATCATGAGAAATGTTTACCGCGCAAATTTAGTTAAGCTATGTGGTTTTTGGGTCGATTTTTTTACTTTTGTTTATAATCCCTAAGACATGATTTCATTCGAACAATTTACCCTCGCAAACGGCCTTCAAGTAATCGTGCATGAAGATTCGGCAACGACGATGGCGGTGGTAGACGTGATCTACAATGTAGGCTCACGGGATGAGGACGAGAATCTGACGGGATTTGCGCATTTATTCGAGCACCTAATGTTCGGAGGCTCAGAAAATATTCCCTCGTTCGATACCCCTTTACAAAAGGTAGGTGGCGAAAATAATGCCTTTACGACCCCTGACTTAACGAATTACTATATTTCGGTTCCAGCTCAAAACATCGAAACCGCTTTTTGGCTTGAATCGGATCGCATGAAGCAATTAGCTTTTCATACGCAAAGTTTAGAGACGCAGCGCAAAGTGGTGATCGAGGAATTTAAACAACGCTATTTGAATCAACCCTATGGCGATGTTTGGTTGAAATTTAGACCTTTGATTTATACGAAACATCCCTACCGCTGGCCCACCATTGGAGCAGGAATTCAGCATATTGAGGAGGCCAAAATGGAAGATGTAAAAGCCTTCTTCCAGAAACATTACGTACCTAGCAATGCCGTATTGGTAGTGGCGGGTCGTGTAAAACTCGCAGAAGTAAAAGCGCTCGCTGAGAAATGGTTTGAACCTATCGCCTCAGGTGTTAAACCTGTTCGTCATTTACCGCAAGAGCCTGAGCAACAAGAGGACCGTACAATGGAAATCGTGGCAGATGTACCTGCGAATCGGATTTACAAGGCATATCGTGTTGTAGGGCGCTATGAACCAGGATATCATGCGATTGATTTAATGGCCGATTTACTCGGAAGAGGGGAATCCTCTTATCTCTATGAGCATTTAGTGCAAAAGCAACGTCTATTCGATACGATAGGTACTTACCAAACTAGTTCAATTGATCCGGGTCTCTTAATCGTCCAAGGGCAGGTAAGCGATGAGGTGGAAATTGAAAAAGCGGAGGCCGCTTTAGAGAAGGCCATCCACGATTTCGCCAAGTCGCAGATCTCTGAAAAGGATTTGCAGATGGTGAAAAATCAGTCGGAGGCGAGCTTGGTTTTTGGGGAGGTTGAGGTGTTAAATCGCGCGATGAATTTAGCCATGGCGGCGAACGCTGGTGATGCTAATTTAGTGAATACAGAAGCTGAGAAAATAGAAAAAGTTCAGCAAGAGGAAGTGGAAAAATGGGCTCAGCGCTTGTTTATCGAAGGGAAAACGAATACCTTATACTATAAAAAAATAGCCAAATGAAAATTCGTGTAGGACAAGGATATGATGTGCATCGCTGGGTAGAGGGTAGACCTTGTATCCTAGGTGGTGTGGAGATTCCGTCAGATAAAGGGCCTCTAGGTCATTCAGATGCGGATGTGGTGTGCCACGTTTTGTGCGATGCACTCTTAGGTGCCGCGAATATGCGCAATATCGGCTACCATTTTTCAGATAAGGATCCCATGTGGAAGGGCGTTGCCTCGACACTCTTATTGAAAAAAGTGATGGAAATGATTCGCGAAGCCGGTTGGGAATTAGCTAATGCGGATGTGACGGTGATTCTAGATCAACCGAAATTAAATCCGATCATTCCTGCCATTAAAGATAATTTAGCGCTCGTGATGGGCGTGGAGGTAGACCAAATTTCGGTCAAAGCCACCACTTCAGAAGGTTTAGGATTTGTAGGAAGAGCTGAAGGGATTTCTGCTATGGCAGTTGCCCTGATTCAAAAGGATTAAGATGCAGATAGATTTAGAAAAGGAACGTTTAGAGATTTTGAAACGCTACCGCAAATTACTGCGTACAGCGAAGCCTTTTTTAAAGGATGATGATGCGAAGCAAATCAAGAAGGCTTTCTTGATTTCTGCGGAGGCACATAAAGAGATGCGCCGTAAATCGGGCGAACCTTATATCTACCATCCACTAGCAGTAGCCCAAATTTGTGTAGAGGAAATCGGATTAGGCACCACTTCGATTATATCTGCTTTATTGCACGATGTGGTGGAAGATACGGATACGACTTTGGCTGAAATTGAAAAACAATTCAATCCTAAAATCGCCTCCATTATCGATGGCCTGACGAAGATCGCGGGAACATTCGAATACGGAACTTCGCAACAAGCGGAGAATTTCCGGAAGATGCTTTTGACGCTCTCTGATGACATTCGGGTAATCCTGATAAAACTCGCGGATCGCTTGCATAACATGCGTACGCTGACGAGTATGGCCAAAGAAAAGCAGTTGAAAATCGCCTCAGAAACGATCTATTTATATGCTCCTTTAGCCCATCGCCTCGGTTTGAATGCAATTAAGTCGGAATTAGAGGATTTAGGTCTAAAACACACAGAGCCAGAGGCTTACAAAGAGATTGCGGATAAATTAAGTGAAAACAAGCGTATTCGGGAAAGCTTTGTAGATAATTTTATCAAGCCGATTAAAAAGACTTTGGATGAGCGCGGTCTGAACTACAGCATTAAAGGCCGTCCCAAATCCATCTTTTCCATTTACAATAAAATTAAAAAAGGGAATACCCCTTTTGAGAAAATATACGATCTTTTTGCGGTCCGTGTCGTGTTAGATGTGCCGGTCGAAAGAGAGAAATCAGATTGCTGGGAGGTATATTCTGTTGTGACGGATCATTACCGCCCTAACCCGAGTCGTTTGAAAGACTGGGTATCTACCCCTAAATCAAACGGTTACGAATCCTTACACACCACGGTGATGAGCAAGCCTTTTGCGCACGACAAAGAAGGTCGTTGGGTGGAGGTGCAAATTCGTTCAAAACGCATGGACGAGATTGCGGAGAAAGGGGTGGCGGCACACTTTAAGTACAAAGGTACGGATACGCGGACGAGTGAGGCTTTCGAATCTTGGTTATCCCAGGTGCGCGAGGCGATCGAAGCGAATGATAAGAGTCAGTCTGCCGTGGAATTAGTGGAGGACATCAAGAACTCGCTATACCACGAAGAGGTTTTTGTGTTTAGTCCAAAAGGTAAGTTGATTGTCTTGCAATCTGGCGCTACGGCTTTGGACTTCGCATTCGAGATTCACTCGGAGGTAGGCGCCCGTTGTATTGGGGCGAAAGTAGGAGGGAAATTAGTTCCCCTTTCACACAAATTGCAGAATGGGGATCAGATCGAAATCCTAACTTCGTCGAAGCAAAAGCCATCAGAGGATTGGTTGCGTATCGTTTTTACCACGAAGGCGAAAGCCCAAATCAAGAATTACATCAAGGAGGAGAACAAGTCCCACTTGATAAAAGGCCGCGATTTGATCGAGCAAAGACTGAAGCATTTAGGCTATCCGATCTTGTCTTTAGAGATTACGAATCAACTACGCGCCTATTTTAATGCCAAAGACGCGAACGATTTATTCTACCGTTTTGGCAAGGCCTACATCAATATCGATCAACTGAAGCACTGGAAGTTAGATCGGGAATTGCACGAGCGAAAACAGGCAGAAAAAGCGATTCAAGCCCCAATTACGGATGGCAAATCCTTCAAAAAGGAAATGCAGCAATACCACAAGGAGCGTAAGGAATCGGATACGCTGTTGATCGGAGAGGATATGGATAAGGTGGATTATACGCTGGCGAAGTGTTGTAATCCGATTTCGGGAGATGAAGTGTTTGGATTTGTGACCATCAATGAGGGGATCAAAATTCACCGCGCCGCCTGCCCGAACTCGCCGGAATTACTTTCCCGTCACGGGGATCGCGTAATCAAAGCCCAGTGGACCTCCCAAATCGCCATGTCTTTCGTGGTGGATTTAATTATTCGAGGTATCGACCGCGTAGGTTTAGTCAATGACGTAACGCGCTTAATTTCAGAGAAGTTGCAAGTGAACATAACGGCCTTGACGATCGGGGTGAAAGATGGATTATTTGAAGGTCAAATTTCACTTATGGTACAAGACACAGCGCACCTAGATAACCTAAGTGCTGAAATGGAACAAGTTCCAGGTGTAATCGAAGTAGAGCGGAAAGTTTCTTAGTTTATGTCGGTTATTTTTGCTTATTTTACGTCGTTTTTTTTCCATAAATGTCCCAAGAATTAGATAAACTAGATTCAGTAAAAAAGATCTTCACTGCCTACCTGGAAAACAAGGGTTTGCGGAAGACTCCGGAGCGCTTTGCGATCCTGGAAGAGATCTATTTACGGGACGATCACTTCGATGTGGAGGAGTTGTATATCTCCATGAAAAACAAGAAATACCAAGTCTCTAGAGCTACGGTTTACAACACTCTCGATGTGTTAGTGGAATGCGATTTAGTGGTGAAACATCAGTTTGGGCGCAATCAAGCACAATTCGAGAAGTCCTATGGACGTAGGCAACACGATCATTTAATCTGTACCGATTGCCACAAAGTGACCGAATTTTGTGATCCTCGAGTGCAGACTATCCAAAGTTTAGTAGGTGAAATGTTGCAATTCAATGTGATGCACCATTCCCTTATTTTTTACGGCTCTTGCACGAATAAGAATTGTGAGCACAGAGCGAATTATCAAGCAAGAAATCAAGAATAAAACAATATTATGGCAGTTGATGTATTATTAGGCTTACAATGGGGTGATGAGGGGAAAGGAAAGATCGTAGACGTTCTAGCACCGAAGTATCAAGTAGTAGCTCGTTTTCAAGGAGGACCTAACGCTGGTCACACCTTAGAATTCGACGGTTTTAAGCACGTTTTGCATCAAATTCCATCCGGAATTTTCCGCCAAGAAGTTCAAAATATCATCGGTAACGGTGTCGTTTTAGACCCCATCATCTTCAAAAAAGAGATCGATGGCCTAGCGCACTTTAACCTAGATCTTCGCAAGAATTTAGAAATCTCTAAAAAGGCCTCTATCATCTTGCCTACGCACCGTCTATTGGACGCGGCGTATGAAAAAGCGAAAGGGGACGCGAAAATCGGTTCGACTTTAAAAGGAATCGGACCTACTTATACGGATAAAATCTCGCGTCAGGGATTACGTGTAGGGGATATGATTTCACCTGATTTTTCTGCCAAATACAAGGCATTAGTCGATCGCCATAAAGCGATTTTGGACGTATATAAATTCGAATATGATTTAGCGGCGGCTGAGAAGGAATTCTTCGAGGCGGTTGCTTTTATGAAAGAATTCCACTTAGTGGATTCAGAATACTCCGTGAACCACGCCATCAACGCGGGTAAAACTATTTTAGCGGAAGGAGCTCAAGGATCACTTCTTGATGTGGACTTTGGTTCTTATCCTTTCGTAACTTCTTCAAACACGATCACCGCAGGTGCTTGTACCGGTTTAGGTGTCGCACCTAAGAACATTGGTGAGGTTTTCGGAATCTTCAAAGCATACGCAACACGCGTAGGTTCTGGTCCATTCCCAACGGAATTAGAAGATGAAGTAGGTGAAAGAATGCGGGTGGAAGGCCGTGAGTTCGGTTCTACGACAGGTCGTCCGCGCCGTTGTGGTTGGATTGATTTACCAGCTTTGAAATATGCCATGATGATCAATGGGGTGACTCAGTTGATTATGATGAAGGCAGACGTTTTGAATATATTTGACGAGATTCAAGTATGTACCGCTTACGAAATGCCAGATGGTTCAATTACTGACCAAATTCCTTTCGAAATCACGGATATCAAAGTGAAGCCGGTATACGAAACCTTGAAAGGTTGGGCTTGCAGCCTTGAAGGCATGCGTGACTTTAACGAGTTGCCAGTAGAGCTTGCAGACTACATTAAATTCTTAGAAAAGCACTTGAACTTACCTATTAACTTCATCTCGACAGGTCCAGACCGCGAAGCATGTGTGTTAAGAGGTTCTCTAGCATAAACAAATGGAAGGGGTTTCTTTAGCTGATTTGTACAAGTTCGACGAGATCTATTGGGTCCCGCAGGATAAGACTGAATCGCAGCTAGCGGAAACCCCGGCCCTTGTTCAGGAAGAGGAATCGATCGCGGCGGTGAAGCCTAAGATTGCTACTCCTTGGGTCGTTGTAGGCCAAATCGCCGAAGCCGAACTCTCCCGCCTGAAACTCATTTTTTCTGCTCCTCCCTTAGTATTAGGACCCACCGAATGGTCCATTTACACCCCATCAGAGGAAGAATCAAGTCTTTCTGAATTCTTGAAAGAAACCAGCGCTCAGCGTTATATCTTCATTGGTCAACAACCTGCCACTTGGCAAGGTGAACTGCCTACGACTGAGATCGAAAAGATTGAATCTAAACTTGTCTATTTCTTCCCTCGCTATATTTCGTCTTTAACGGATGCGGAGAAGACGCTGAAGATGGCGTTTTGGAATGCTTTAAAAGAAATGAAAGCATAGAGCACAAAGTATAAAGCACAAAGTAGGAATCGCCGAAGGCGATGAAATTGTGAAATGTTTAAAGCACAAAGCATAAGGAATAAAGGTTGAATCAAAAAAGCGGCAATTGCCGCTTTTTTGATGATTATAGAAATATTTCTGAATGTATCCCCGATAGGGGATTCCAACTTTATTCTTTGTGCTTTATGCTTTGTAATCTAGACTCATCCTCGCTAGCGGACTCACATCCTGCCCACAAAATTCCCCCGCTTCTGCCTTAAAATGTCCAGCCATGGCGATCATGCCCGCGTTATCGGTGCAATAACTGAAGGCAGGAATAAATACTTCCCAACCCATTTCTGTGCCCATTTCTGTTAAGCGAGTGCGCAAGCCGGAGTTAGCGGAAACGCCACCGGCGATGGCGATTTGCGTACAATTCATCTCCTTCATAGCCTTCTTCGTTTTGCGAAGGAGCATGTCGATGAGAGATTTTTGAACGGAGGCGCAGATGTCTGCTTTGTTTTCTTCGATGAAGTTTGGGTTATTTTTGACTTCTTTTTGGAGGAAGTAGAGGATGGCGGTTTTGATGCCGGAAAAGCTGAAGTTTAGGCCGGGCATTTCACCTAATGAGAAGGGGAAGCGGTCGGGGTTCCCTTCTTTGGCCAACTTATCAATCAATGGGCCACCTGGGTAAGGAAGTCCGATCAGCTTCGCCGTCTTGTCGAAAGCCTCGCCTACCGCATCGTCCTGCGTTTCGCCGATGACCTCCATATCGAGGGCAGATTTCACCCAAACTAATTGGGTGTGACCACCACTAACGGTCAGGCAAAGGAAGGGGAAAGAGGGTTTAGGATCCTCAATAAAATGCGCCAAAACGTGCGCCTGCATATGATTTACCTCGATTAACGGAATATTCAGACTAAGCGCCAAAGACTTCGCAAACGAGGTGCCGATTAATAAAGCTCCTAAAAGCCCTGGGCCCCTTGTGAAGGCAATGGCATTCAGTTCATTTTTGTTTATATTTGCTTTTTGCAGGGCCTCTGTCACGACAGGGATGATCGATTTTTGATGAGCTCTGCTGGCTAATTCGGGAACAACGCCTCCCCATTCCGTGTGGATGAGTTGAGTTGAGATGATATTGGACTTCAAAACGCCGTCCACCATCACGGCAGCCGAAGTTTCATCGCAAGAAGATTCAATAGCCAGTAGCTTCATAAAAATAGAATTCTGCGCAAAAATACGGCAATATGGTCAAATATCTCAAAATCTTCGTCAAAACAATCCTCTACGGGTTGCTGGGGATTTTTTTGTTGATTTTTGCGGCCATTCTTCTGCTCAGAGCTCCCATCAATCAGACCTTATTAGCAAATTATTTAGCACCTAAAGTGGAAAAGGCGATCGGATACCCGGTCAAGATGAAGGGGATACAAATCAAATTTTTCGATGAATTAAGTGTCTACGATTTGGAGGTAAAAGACCCCTGGGGCGCGAAAATGATCCAAATCGAACAGTTGGATGTTAATTTTAGCATCTCCCATTTATTCCTACAACCTGGTAAACCAAGCCTAGATTATACACGTTTAACACGTCCGAATGTCCATCTGATTTTTGAAAAAAAGACAGGTAAAATGAACATTGAAGAGTTTATTATTCGACTAGAAAACTGGATTACAGGAGGTGTCAAAACGGTGAAAAAAGGCCCTTCTTCCATTTTTACCATTCCGGAAGCGGAGGTAATTGATGGCTCTTTCTCTCTCGATGATAACACGAGAAAGAGTGAAGCAACCCGCCGTCATTTCGATATTTCCCACTTTACACTAGGGAAGGTCTATTCGAAAGTCAAGAATTTCTACATTAAGAATGATACGCTTGGACTACAGGCCATAGGGCTCAGAACGAAGGATCCTTTGACTGGGTTCGATGTGAAAAGTCTGAATACTGTTTTCATGATTTCGGATCACCAGATGCGTTTTGATCAATTGGATTTGCGCTTTAATGATTCCCGCGTCACACGGAAATTCGTGGTGAATTACCGTGATATTAGTTCGATGACGCGTTGGATTACGGATGTAGATATGCAGGCGGACTTTAATGGGGCCTTAGTGAAAGGGGAGGATTTAGGCCGGTTTGTGGAGGCGATGTATGAATACAAAGGCATGTATCGCTTGAAGGGAGCACTTAGTGGTACGGTGGCGAAATTGAATTTGAAGAAATTTGAATTAGGCTTTGGAGCAAAGAGTGTTTTGAGAGGAGATTTTGGCTTTAAGGGTCTACCTGATGTGGATAAGACAGACATGGATTTCACGATGAGATCGTCTCTTTTTTATCCCCAAGATTTAGGTACTTACATTACGAAGTCGGCGGCAGAAAATATGGTTATTCTAGGCCCTGTGGCTTTTGATGGCTTGTTCAAAGGGAATAATACGGTATTTAGAACGGCTGGAAAATTAAAGACGGGTTTGGGTTATGTGGAGGCAGATGTCAAGATGAATCTGAAAGATTCGATGGCTTTTTCTCGCTATGACGGGAAGATCAAATTGCAAAAATTTAAGCTAGGTAAGCTCTTGGGAATGGAGTCTGTCCTGGGGACTTTGGACGCAGAGGGTCAATTGAAAGGCAATGGCTTCGCAAAGAAATCGGCTAATATTGACTTTGACGGGAAGGTCACAGAGATCTATTTTAATCAGTATTTATACCATAAGATTGCTTTGAAAGGGAATTTTCAGAAGCAATTATTCAAGGGTGAGGTGGTCGCTAAAGATACCAATTTAGTGGGCACGATGAGCGGATTAATTGATCTTCGGGGAGCGAAACCGGTTTACAAAATGCAGGGTGAAATCACCCACTCAAACTTGCACACTATTCGTTTGCTGGATCCACAGGTCAGTTTGTCTACCGATTTTGAATTGGACTTCAAGGGTGATCGTTTTGATGATTTAGAAGGTCGGACGGTTTTCTATAATTCGACGTTACGTACGCCGAATAAGCCGGACTTGCATGTCGAGTTAGTCACCCTCACCTCGGAGAATGGTCCGGGTCAGAAACGTCATTACAAGTTGACGTCCGATTTAGTTTCTGCAGAAATAAGTGGGGAGTTTACCCCAAGTATTTTACAAGCACAGTTGCGTCAAGTTGCGGAGGAATATGCCCTGTATTTTCAAAAAGGGTCAGACGAACGTTGGGGTTATTATGCGACTCGGAAACACGAAATCGACACCAAGTACAAGGCGGATTTTACGGTGATTTGCCACCGAGCAGATCCTATTTTAGCTCGCTTTTTTCCTTCCGTTCAGATCGGGGAGAACACGGTGTTTTCGGGTAATATTTCGAAAGGACGTACGCTTTCACTCAGTTTAGAGGCCTATCCGGATACCTTGGTGTTAGGCGGTTACCACTTTTATCAATCCGTATTTTCTTTCCAAAGTTCTAAGTTCTTAGGTGCTCCCGAGGTATCCTCTAGTCTCGTTTTTACGTCTCGTAAGCAGCAATTAAACTTCTTGACGCCTACGGAGAATTTCAAATTGGATGCCCTTTGGGATCAGGATCGGATCAATTTTGGTCTAGATTTTAAACAACAAGGAGAAGAGAATTTAGCCCACTTAGCAGGAGCTTGGAACTTCGAAGACGAGGGTTTATCACTGAAATTTAAGGATACGTATTTCCGGATTTTAGGCCAAGACTGGGCGATGGATCCAGCCAATAAAATTACCATTCAGGGGCAGGAATGGAAGGCGGATCGGGTCGTGGTTTCGAATCAAAATCAGTCGATTTCCTTGCAAGGAAGTCTGTCAACAGACACTACGGAGACCATTAAATTACGGGCAAATCACTTCCAATTGTCTACTCTAAAACCGTTGTTTTCCACGAAGACACAAGGGGAGTTGAATGGGGAAATAGCCATCCAAGATTGGTATAATCACACCCGTTTAGACTCGTGGTTGTTAGTGGATTCCTTGCGATTGAATACCTTTTTTATCGGAAACTTACAGGGCGTAGGAACCTATCTCGCAGATGAAAAAGCGATGGATTTGAATTTGAATTTGAACCGTTTGGGAGAATCAGTGATGTCTCTAACAGGGGCTTACAAGCCTTTCGAGGAGGACCAAAAACTGAATATAAAAGCGGAATTGAATCAGACGGATTTGCAGATTTTGGAACCCTTTACCTCCGGTATTTTCTCTAATTTGAAAGGCTCGGCTTCTGGAAATTTACACATCGGAGGCTTGCCTACGAAGCCTGAAATTACGGGAGATATGGTGTTTTCCAAGGCTGGTGCGGTATTTGATTATTTGAAAACAAGCATGTCTGTTTCGGATACGGTAAACTTTACGCCGAGGCATATTACCGCGAAAAATTGGACGGTGGTAGACCCGGAAGGTAATAAAGCCTTAGTGAATACAAGTTTGTACTTTCCGGAGGGCAAGCCCTTTGAACTGGACATTCAAGCTAATTTAGATCATTATAAATTGTTGAACACGACACGTGAACCTAATTCGATTTACTATGGATTAGGCTATGCCACGGGGCCTATGCGTGTTTCGGGTACGGTCGATAATTTATTGGTTTCGGCAGACCTGAAATCAGAAAAAGGGACGCGTTTATTTATCCCGTTGGACCGAGAAGAGGATGTAACCCAAGGAGAGGATTATTCGTTCGTTTCTGAATTGAATACCTTGAATATAGACCAAAATTTATCCAATGTCTCCTCTAAATTACAAGAGGATGGAATCACGCTAGACCTGCGTTTAGCCTTAACTCCTGAGGCCTATGGTGAGGTGCAGTTTGATGCGAAAAAAGGGGATGTGATGCGGATGTATGGTTCGGGAGCGATTAAGATGAATTTGGACAAAAAAGGAGCATTTAAAATGGTGGGTGATTATGCCATCGATCAAGGGGATTATACCTTCACGCTTCAAAATTTGATTAACAAGAAGTTTGCGATTCAACGCGGATCCAAGATCACTTGGACTGGAGACCCACTGGAAGCTAACGTCAATATCAAGGCGATTTACACCCAATATGCGTCTCTATTTCCTATCCTTTTAGACACGACGAATAAAGGAAATATGCCGGAATTTAAGAGGAGATATCCGGTGGATGTGACGATTAGTTTACAAGATCGCTTAATGTCGCCTACGGTTAATTTTGATATTGGAATTCGGGATTACCCGAAAGATATGACCTTGAATGGGGCAGTTACAGCCTTCGCAAATCGCATCAAAACGGATGATCAAGAGTTAACACGGCAGGTGAGTAACCTCTTGCTTTTTGGACAGCTGGTTTCTCCCTTCGGTGGAAGTGGTATAGCCTTAGGGAATTTAATGGGTAATTTCACCGAAATGCTTTCGAATCAGTTAAGTAATTTGGCCTCTAAAATCAATAAGGATTTAGATATTTCCGTGTCACTGGGCGGGGGAATCTTGAATCAGGATATCCTATCGAACCTACAGTTGCGGGCATCCTACAATTTTAATGATCGACTGCGCATTACACGAAGTGGTGGATTTACGGATGCCAGAAATCAAACGAGTCCGCAGATCTTATTGGGGGATTGGGCTTTGGAATGGTTTGTGCGTCCGGACGGAAGTCTACGCCTAAAGACCTATAATCGCAACGTACAAACGACGATCTTAGGCTCCTTCAACTCCTATCAAATTAACCAAACCCTTGGGGCTAGTTTGTTGTACAATAAAGGATTTAATACCTTCTTTTGGCAGAAGAAGAAATAAAAAAAGGCCACCCTTTCGGATGGCCTCTTCTATAATTAGTGTAGGTAATTATTTTACCTCAAATGCACCCGTTCCGATTTGGAAACCTTCTGCATATAATTCTACTGAATATTTACCTGGCTTGTACGCAACACCACCACGAGGGTAAGTTACCGCAACTGTTTGGCTATCATTTGTGTATTCGAATGTTTGCTTAGCTGTATAAGTCAATTCTTTTCCGTTGATGCTGATACGACCAGAACCGATCGCTTCATCTGATAAAGTAGCGCCTTCGCCATCGATCACTCGTACGTAAACTGTCTTGTTTTCTAATTTCGTGATTGGGTTCGTCGCTAAGCTAAATACTACTTTTAACTTCTCGATTTTCTTTCCGTTCAAACGAGAACGTTCTGTTTCTTTCCCTTTTGCGTTAACAGCTAACACTTTCAAGTTTTGCGCTTTTAAAGCGGCAGCGATGCTCACTTTACGTGCTAATTCTTTGTTGCGTTGGCTTACAGAAGAAAGCGTATCGTTCAACGTTTGGTTCTGCGATTTTAAACCAGAGTTCTCTGTGTTCAAGGTGGCGTTTTGCGTTGTTAACGTTTGGTTGCTTTCTGTTAAGATGCCGTTTTGCTTCTTTAATTCAACGATTTCACCATCTTTAGTTGTCAATACCGCGTTGTATTCCTTGATCTTAGCTTCGTAAGAGGCGATAGTCGCGTGGTTTGAATTCTTTAAAGAGGCTTTGTCTTGCTCTAATTGAACTTTTAATGCTTCTAAATCAGCTACTTGACCGCCTAAAGATTTAATCTCTGCGATTTTAGCATCTAATTGAGTTGAAATAGAGTCCAAAGAAGAACGTGTATTAGCTAGTTCAGTTGCTTTTTCCTCGATTTGAGTAGCTTGATCTTTCGTCGTTTGGTACGAACGGAAGTACAATACACCTAATACTGCCGTTAGCACAGCTAAGACAATAATGGCGGTTTTGGAATTGTTGTTAGGCGAATTTTCCATGGATTATAAATTGATTTTTAAGGGTTTATATTTTTTAATGCCGCAAAACTACAAAATAAAGTTCACATTTCGGTTTCAAGGCAGTTTTTGATTAATTTGCATCTCATTTATTAATCCTATGCCTACATACGACTTCATTGTCATCGGTTCTGGAATTGCGGGTTTATCCTACACGGTTAAAGTTGCAGACTATTTTAAGGAAAGAGATATTCCGGTAAAAATAGCCTTGATCACAAAGACCGTGGCGGAGGAAACGAACACAAAGTATGCGCAAGGTGGGATTGCCACGGTGTGGGATTCTGCGGATTCTTTTGAGAAACACATCGATGATACGATGGTTGCTGGCGACTTTGTGAGTGATCGGAAAGTAGTTGAAATCGTCGTAAAAGAAGCGCCAGAGCGCTTAAAAGAGTTGATCGACTATGGTACGGATTTCGATCGCCAAGCAGATGGTTCTTTTGATTTAGTGAAGGAAGGTGGCCATTCGGATAAGCGCATTTTGCACCACAAGGATTCTACGGGAAATGAAATCGAAAGAGCACTTTTGGCTAAAGTAAAGTCCTATAAAAGCGTGGATTTCTTCACGCATTATTTTGCCGTTGACCTTATTACCCAGCACCATTTAGGCGAGAAAGTAACGAAAGATACGCCTGGTAAGAAGTGTTTTGGCGTCTATGTCTTGAATCTCAAGACGAATAAAATTGAAACTTTTTTAGGTAAAACCACGCTTTTGGCCACCGGTGGAATCGGTCAAGTCTATCAATCGACAACCAATCCAACGATTGCAACAGGCGACGGGATTGCCATGGCCTATCGCGCCAAAGCCTTCGTTCAAGGCATGGAGTTCATTCAGTTTCACCCGACGGCACTCTATAATCCGGGTAAGAAACCTTCCTTCTTGATTTCGGAAGCTGTCCGTGGACATGGCGGCATTCTAAAGAACCAAGATGGATCTACTTTTATGGAAAAGTATGATTCTCGGCTTTCTTTAGCGCCACGGGATATTGTTGCTCGTGCAATCGATTCCGAAATGAAAAAGAACGGAACCGATCACGTATTTTTAGATACACGCCATATTCCGAAAGAAGAAATTCTACAGCATTTCCCGATGATTTACGACCACTGCTTACGGGTTTTGGGAATAGATATGTCCAAAGAAATGATTCCAGTCGTACCTGCACAGCACTATTTATGCGGTGGTATTATTGTGAATGAATATAGCCAAACCAATATCGAAAACCTCTATGCCGCCGGCGAATGTTCGTTTACGGGATTACACGGGGCGAATCGTTTGGCCTCTAATTCTTTATTGGAAGCCATCGTTTTTGCCCACCGTGCATTTGAGAAATCGATCGAAGAATATGGTACGCAAGTTTTACCTGAGGGCATTCCTTCCTGGAATGATGACGGAACGCGTCACCCAGAGGAGATGGTATTAGTGACCGAAATGACCCGAGAATTAGAGTCGATTATGTCGAATTACGTGGGAATTGTTCGCACGGATCGCCGTTTGAAAAGAGCCTATGATCGTTTGGAATTAATCTACTTAGAGCACGAAGAATTGTATCGTCAATCGAAGATTACGGTTCCATTATGTGAATTAAGAAACATGATTAACGTGGCTTATTTGATTATCAAACATGCACGCGCTCAACGGGAAAATAAAGGATTGCACTATAACCTAGATCTGATTCTTTAGGTAAGAAACGATCACCTCAAGTCCTTTTTCGAAGTGGTGATTATTCGGAATCACGATATCACAAGAGCGTTTATGAGGTCTGATATATTCCTCATACGTCGGCTTTACATGGTATTTCCAGCGGTACATCACATCTTGTAAATCGTATCCGCGTTCTTCATTATCTCGCTTTATTCTGCGCTTTAACTTAATTTTATCTTGCGCATCGATGAAGATTTTTAGGTCCAAAAGCTGTGCCACCTCCGGAAAGTGAAACACAAAAATCCCTTCCACAACCAAAATCTTGCGTGGATGGAAATGCAGTAAGTCTGGTACTTTTTCGGAATTATTAAAGGTGTATTCTACTCGGCTGACAACTTCCCCGTTGCGCAATTTTTCAATATCGGCTGCAAAAGCTTGGTCGTCAATGGCTCCCGGTAAGTCGAAATTTTCGATCCCATTGTGATCCTTCGTCTGCTGGTCGATGGATCGATAATAATTGTCTTGAGACAAAAGACAGATGTCATCAGACTTGAACTGTTCCATTAATCGGCTTAAGAAGAGGGTTTTCCCCGAGGCGCTACCTCCGGTGATACCGATAATAAAGGGACGTTCGATTGTTGACATGTGTGTTTAATTCGGATGCAAATTTGCGAAAAGGATTTTATTTAAGCTAAAAAACGCCTTTCATTTTCGGAATTTCAGATACACGGCAACCTCGTCTTTCGTTTTTGTAGCAACATATTGAAAGCCGCCCTGGGAGAATTCGGCAATGATTTCTTTTTCAAAAAATAAGTCCTTCCCGCAGCCATCGTGTTGTAAACGGTGGTATTTTGAAATTTCTTCTTCGATGATCACGATGCCGCCTTCGTTCAAGGCCTTGTGTATTTTCGCTAACATGGCTGGGCGATCCTCGAATTCATGCCAGGCGTTAAAGATCCAAATTTGGTCTTTTTCTACGATTTTTTCTGGGTTTAATTCGACCTCTGTTTTCCAAGTCAAGCCTGTTTTTTCGGTGAAATAGGCAATACTTTCATCGATGTCCTCCTTTTCTACTAGGGGGTCTACAAAAGCCATTTTCTTCGCGGGATAGTGCAGGCAAAGGCTCACTTCCCACCAGCCATATCCACATCCGATCGAAGCGATATGATCTTCCTTTTGCCAAAGCGCAAATTCGTAGAATTCTTTCATAGACCCGCAATTTAAGGTATATTTGGCCAATAAAATAAAACAAGATGGCTATTTTTATTGCACCTTCGGCTAGCGTGATGGGCCGAGTTTTCATCTCCAAAGATGTATCAGTTTGGTACGGCGCTGTCATTCGAGCAGATGTCGAAGAAATTCATTTAGGTGAAGGCTGCAATATCCAGGACAACGCTGTTTTGCATGCAGATGAAGGTGACAAAACCATCATCGGTGCACACGTTACGGTGGGTCATGGCGCCATTGTTCATGGAGCAGAAATAGGGGAGGGAAGTCTCGTAGGAATGCAAGCGACGGTTTTGAATAGGGCCAAAGTAGGCAAATTCTGTCTCATCGGAGCCCACGCTCTCGTGACGGAGGGAATGGAAATTCCCGATTATTCCCTCGTTTTAGGAACCCCTGCTAAAGTCGTAAAAACCTTAAATGAAGATCAAATCAATCGACTGAAATTTGGCCCTCCACATTATGTTAAAATGGGTGCAGAACACAAAGCCGGCAAATTTCCCTTATTAACCGCAGCAGACTTCGAATAATGGAACTTGTAATCATTAGACACGCCCATGCTGGCCCCTATACTGACGATGACAAAGGTCGACACTTGTCGGAACGAGGAATCGAAGAGGCTTTATTATTAGGAGAATGGATGCATTTGAAGCAATTTCCAGCTGGATTTTGGCTTATCTCAGATGCGATTCGTACCCGCGAAACTGCGGAGTTATTGGGTAAACCCTTTTCAGAGTTTGAGTTATCTGATTTTTGGTATGTGTCTAGCGGACCTGATTATTTGACTGAAATCGCTAAAAGAACAGAACCCGTTTTGTATTTGGTAGCACACAATCCCTCCGTTTCTTATTTAGCCTCTTATTTATCCGGCGAAATGATTCAAATGGAAACAGCTGGATGTGTATATTTGCAGTTCCCAGGATTAAGTTCTTGGTCAGAAATCACCCAAGGTTCAGCCATCCTACTTCATCAACTATGAACAAAAATCAAAAGATCTTTCGCTGGGTACTAATTCTGTTCACGCTGCTGATGATTGCGTTAGCGGTGCAGATGGCAAGCAACACCACCGCTCCGTGGAATAAGAAATCGAGTTTAAAATCTCAAAATCGTGCTGCGCAATGATTTTTTAGATTTCAAACTCGATTTCTATCTGGAGAGCTAGAGGACTTGGTCATCGCTTCGCGATTTAGTCGCGACTGTGTCGCTTAGTCGTCCTTCGGACTTAGTCGCCTCCGGCGATTCCAACTCTATGCTTTATTCTTTGTGCTTTATGCTTTAAATCTCTACTCTCTACTCTATAATCTCTACTCTAAAGCACCGAAGCAATGTGCTTCAAGTGGTGAGTACAATGCCACGCATAAATCCCTAATACCTTGTCCATTGTATAAGTAATCCCTCTTTCTGGATGCAGGTAGGTCTTTTTCCAATCTTCTTCTTTCAAAGTTTCCATCAAGTAAACCCAACGTAAGTGGATGTAGCGTAAACCCTCAATGGCCCAAGCAATGGGCGCTTGATTCCCGTCTGGCATAGATGCCCAATCATCTTCGCTGTATGGTTTGATGGTCGGATTGTCCTCCGTAAGCGCCATTTTGAAACGGATGTAGCTGTTCATGTGGCTGTCCATCAAATGGTGAATCACTTTGCGAGCTGACCAGCCGCCTTCGCGGTAAGGCTTTTCTAATAAGGTTTCGTCTACGTCCTTTAATAGAGCGGCTAAATCATCGGGTGTGGAAGCGATAATTTTGATCCATTCTGCTCTGATTTCAGGGGTAATCACCTCTGGGTTTTTGTATTTCCCGATCGGGTATTGCAAAGGGTTAAGTTCCGTATTAGACATTGGTGTAGAATTTAGTGATTTCGATGGCTGCTTGACGTGTGTGTGCGATCAAGGGGTGGACGCCCATTTTGATGGCTTCTAACATTTCTTTGGCGGAATCTTTTCCTACATGGGCTACGTGCAAGTTGATTAAAGTTTCGCCTTCTTCGATTTCCAAAGGAGTACAAACGCGAACGTTCTCCGTTCCTAATGCCGCAAGTTCTGCCGCTTGGCTTTTTACAGCCTGGAAGCTTGCTTCCAATTCGGCTTCATTCGCACCGCTGATCTCTAATACTTGTACATCTCGTTCCGCTTTCGCTTGTAAACAAGCGGCAATGGCTGCGTCTAAGGCCTTTAGTTGCTGATTTAGGAAATAGTAATTTTTGCCGGTTCTTAATCGCTCCCGGATGGATTGGCGGATGAAATAGGTTAATGAATCTGTTACATTCAGCCCGATTTCGGCCATTTGCTTGAAGATCAATGAGCTAGGGGACATGCCTGGGATCGTATTCGGATCGTGTAAAACGACCACGCCGTTTGTATCTAGGAATCCATCGATACGGGTACAAACCCCAAAACCTAAGTCTTCAAAAGCCTGCTTCACCTGTGCTTGTATAACTTGGAGGTGAGCTAAGCTGGCGTGCATGGGAATGCGCTTGCGCGTTAATTTCGATTTGTATTTGGCATTAAAATCAAACACCTCTACCGAATCATCGATGACAATCTCCGTCGGAGGAAGGGCAACCGCCTCGCCTGATGGAGTTTGAATCACGCCGCAGCTGAATTCGTTTCCGTTCACAAAGGATTCGAGTAAAATCGCATCCTCCGAATGAATCGATTGAATGCTAGCTTTCGTCACCGTGTGCGTGAAATAGTCACGAAGGGCGATCAATAATGCCGAAGGATGGTAATACACTTGTTTTTGGAATACAACGGGGAAGCCGATTCCTTCGTCTAGGTTGACCATTTTTTGCAACAAAGCAACTTGGTCATCCTCGGTTAATTTTAACCAATCCTCGCGGTAGATTTCATCGATAAAAAGACATTTCTTGATGGCTTTATCAAAAATCTCAAGTGAATCTTCTTTCACAAAAGCTAGGCCGATGGAGGACCCTTGGTGTGGAGCTTTGGCCACAAAAGGAATACCAATTTCCTTCTTGACTTGCTCAAAAAGGGTTTCTCTGCCGTACTTTGTATAATCGTCTCGTTGTAGAACGAAGAATTTCTTCTCTAAACCAACGGATTTCTTAAGCCACTCGTTTTGTTTGGCCTTATCGATACCGATGGCAGATCCTAAAACGCTAGGGCCTGAATAGGGAATGTTGTACCACTCTAAAAGACCTTGGATACTGCCATCCTCTGCGCCAGGGCCGTGCATGGCAATGAATGCAAAGTCAAAATGGGATGCAAAATCAGCCGGTTGAATGATTGTTCCTACTTCTTTTAGTAAGGCTGTCGCATCTGCTTCAGGCAAAGATTCAATATATACGTTGAATGGCGCGGTTTGAAGGCGTTTTGGCGGATAAAAAGAACGAATTGATTCCTCGAAAATAAGCTCTTCCTTGATCAAAATAAAGTTGCCTAAGCTATCCACGAAAACGGGGATGGGCTGAAACAAGGCCTTGTTCAGGTGAGCCATAGCGGTTTTACCCCCTAAAAAACTGATTTCCCGTTCACGCGCGGGACCGCCAAAAAATATTCCTATCCGCATCATATGCCTATTAGGGTTTTACTTCTTCTACTGCTGTTATTTCTGGGACATCCCTGCGGATGGCCTCTTCTACCCCTGCTCTAAAGGTCATTGCTGACATATTGCAGGACTGGCAATTGCCCGTTAAGCTTAGTCTCAACACATTATCTGCGGTGATTTCTGTAATTTCGACATTGCCACCATCCGCCACTAAATAGGGGCGAATGCTGTCTAGCGCGGTTTGTATGCGGGAATATAAAGGATGATTTTCCATTAGGAGGCTTGTTTCGCGTTAGAAATGGCTACCTGTTGTGCTAAATTAGCGGCGATAGAGGCAAATGCATCAGCGCTAGGACCTTCTGTCGAGGCGATCGGTTTTCCTTCGTCACCTGCCTCACGAATCGCCTGAATTAAAGGCACCTCACCGAGGAAAGGAACGGCATATTTTTCTGCTAACTGCTTTCCGCCATCTTTACCGAACAAATAGTATTTGTTTTCAGGTAATTCAGCCGGTGTGAAATAGGCCATGTTCTCTACTAGGCCTAACAAAGGAACATTGATTCCGGCTTGCTTAAAGAACGCTAAACCTTTGGTCGCATCAGATAAAGCGACTTTTTGAGGAGTCGTTACGATCACCGCACCTGTTAATTTAATCAACTGCACCAGTGTTAAATGGATGTCTGAGGTTCCTGGAGGGAGGTCAATCAATAAATAATCTAATTCATCCCAGTTTGTATCACCAAAAAACTGACGCAAAGCCTGCGTCATCATCGGGCCTCTCCAGGGCACAGGACTTTCAGTAGGAGCTAAAAAGCCCATCGAAATCATCTTGATGCCATATTGCATAATGGGTTGAATGCGATTCTTGCCATCTACTTCCGTCACGAGTGGTTGCAAATCTTCTGCCCCAAACATCACTGGAATAGAGGGGCCAGAAATATCAGCATCCAGGATTCCGACCTTAGCTCCGGCATTTTTCAAGGCCATCGCTAAGTTTGCCGTTACAGTTGATTTACCTACACCACCTTTACCAGATGCTACAGCAATCACGTTTTTAACTCCAGGAATTAAAGGGTCTTTAGACGTTAAGGTGGTTACCTCAGCCGTCATATTGATAACGATTTTGAGGTCTGGATGCACTAAATTATGAATCGCATCCTCGCAATCTTTTCTAATCTTCTCTTTTAGTGGACAAGCTGGTGTCGTTAACACAACGGTGAAGCGAACTTCACCCACGCCTAATTCCACGTCTTTAATCATGTTCAAGGTCACTAAATCCTTCTTTAGATCAGGCTCTTGAACGGTGCTTAGTGCACCTAAAATAATCTCTTTGCTTACGCTTAATTCTCCCATGAATCTCTTTTCCTTTTCAAACCTCAAATATAGGTGTTTTTTATTTCATGCGCGACGTATTCGGCGATTTTGCACGTATCTATTTCTTGGTATTTTTCTTCATTTAGTTCTGCCAAAAGCACCTCTAACACCCTTCGGTGATCCATCAATTTTGCCGGATGAGGTCGATGACCTAGCGTTCGGTAAATAGAATTCCATTTTTTCGAAATGGAAAGCAGTTCTGTATCAAAATAGGACGCTTTAAATCGCTCCCAAATATAGGCTTGCGCCTGCTCGTTTGGGTGGATTAGATCAGCCTCATAAAAACGGTAATCCCGTAATTCATCCAGCATAATCTCGAAAGCTGGGAAATAGTGGACGTTTTCAAAGCGTTTGGAAACGATATCTGCCGCTAGACGTAGCGTGGATTTAGAAACTTGATTCTCCAACATGCCGTCTTTCGTGTGTCGAACAGGGGAGACGGTTAGTACCACGTGGGTGGTAGAGGGGAGAGTAGAGAGTAGAGAGCTGAAGTTTTCTACGATTTCATCAACGCTAGATAATCTCTTTTCGAAACGATTTGCCGGCATCTTGTGGCAGTTAGCTACCGATTTATTTAGATGTTTGTCAAAATAACTAAATGCAGTTCCCCAGGTAAGAAGCAGAAAGTCCGTATCAGCGATAAAGTTCGACACTTCGGCACCTACAGATCGCACATCATCCAGCAACTCGTCTGCCGTGGTCGCTGTAAATACGGAATGATAATCTGGGTGTAAAAAATACCCGTTTTGTTCGTAAACCTCTTCTGAAACGCTACCCGAAAGAGCACGCGTTATAGCAAAAGGGTGAAATAAAGTTCCAAAAGGCTGCGTCTTCACCTCTAATGGCAATAAGCTCAATCGCGCCCCCATGGAGGCTGAAAAACAAGAACCCATCGTCAGCACCTTGCTCCGATGATTCATCAGAACAGGTGCTGCAGCAATGGGGAATGTCGTCGTTAATTGCATTATTTTAAAGAAGAAGCCCAAGCATTCATTTTGGTCTCCAATACATCTAAAGGCATGTTTCCATCCTTCAAAACTTCGTCATGGAAATCAGATAATTTGAATTTAGGACCCATTTCTTTCGTTAAACGCTCACGAATCTCGCGAATTTTCAAGGCTCCTATTTTATAACTCAATGCCTGTGCTGGGATGGCCATATAGCGCTCGATTTCGGCGATAGTACCCTCTTCGCTTAAGGGTTCGTTATCCATCATGTACTTAATAGCTTCTTCACGCGTCATGTTTTTCGAGTGCATCCCCGCATCCACGACTAAACGAATCGCTCGGTGAATTTCATCCCCTAAAGCTCCCATGTATTGGTATGGATCGGTATATAGGCCTAATTCTTTGCCTAAGCTTTCCGTGTAAAGTGCCCAGCCCTCTGCGTAAGCGGAGTTTCCTCCGAAGCGGCGGAACTTAGGTAAGGAGCTATTCTCTTGTTGCAAGCTGATTTGGTAATGGTGGCCAGGAATCGCTTCGTGTAAGAACAAGCTTTCCATGCCAGAGGTTAAATTGAATTTTTTGGCATCCAAAATAGGTACATAAAAGATTCCTGGACGTGTTCCGTCTTCCGAACCTTGGAAGTATTCCGCTGAAGCCGAGGCAGCACGGAATGCCTCTGTCTGGCGAATTTCGAACGGCGTTTTAGGCACTCGACCAAACATCGTCTTCAAAGAGGGCTCCATCTTTTTGTGAATCGCATGGAAAGCAGCTAGCACCTCCGCTGGCGTTTTAAAAGGATAGAATTTAGGATCTGTCTTCATGTGTGTGAAGAATTCCGCTAAGGTCCCTTTGAAACCCACCGCATTTTTCGTCTTCTCCATTTCCGTACGAATACGCTTCACTTCGCTCAAACCCGTTTGGTAAATTTCATCAGCCGGCTTGTCCGTCGTCGTTAACACGCGGATCAAATATTGGTAATAAGCGGCACCGTTTTTCAAAGCACTGATGCCTGTGCTAGTACGTGCTTTTGGCAAGTATTCGTTCTGTAGGAAGTCAGCTACGCGAGCATAAGCAGGAATAACTTCGTTTTGAATAGCTGCCGTATACTCGGTTGTAAATCGCTTCTTGTCAGCCTCAGAGAAGGAAGCGGGAAACTGCTTTAAAGGACCATAGAAAGTAGATTCTTTCACGTCTTTCACCGCAAATGAGGTGAATTGAGGGATCATTTTAAGGACCAAAGCACGTGGCAACACATAGTCCTGAGCCATGCCTTTGCGGAAATAAACGATCGACGAGTCTAAATAGGCCACGCCTTTCTTCATTCGCTTCGCCCAATTTTCGTAGTCTTTCACCGTCTTAAAAGGTTGAATAACCTGTCCTGATCCTAATTGCGCGAAGGTTAAATGAAAGCCATAAAACTGGTTCAATGGCGTTAAATTATCGGGATAAGTCAAGCCCTCTAATCCTAATTTGATATCACGCGTTAGTAAATCATAGGTGATTTGGTCGTTCGCGTTTAGATCGGCTCTATTTAGTGCGCCTAAAGACACTTGGTATTTTTCTAAAACCGATTTGACTAAAGCGCGGTGGCTGTCCGTAAAATCGATGTTTAATTGATCATTATAGCGATTGTCGCCGTTTGCAGTGGCGGAACCAGGATTCAGTTTTAATTGCTCTTCATAGTATTCGTCTACAATTTTTGCAAGTTCTGAAGAAGGTTGATCATTCTTTTTGCAAGCAAAAAAGGTCAACGCTAGGCTTAAATAGAGGAGTTTTTTCATTGTTTATTTGCTGATTTTAGGGGCAATTTACGTAAATTGGTCATTGCATTTATACCTAAGTAGAAATTTATACATCAAACAATTGATTATGTCAGGATTGGGAGCTGAGCGCGCACGATTACAATTACGGAACGATAATAAAGGTTGGAAAAAATGGGGGCCCTATTTGACGGAACGTCAGTGGGGAACTGTGAGAGAGGATTATTCCGCACATGGTAACGCTTGGGGTACGATTACTCACGATATGGCTCGTTCGAAGGCTTATCGCTGGGGCGAAGAGGGGATCGCGGGTATTTCAGATAATAAACAACACGTTTGTTTTGCTTTTGCTTTTTGGAATCACCGGGATCATATCTTGAAAGAACGGTTTTTTGGTTTAACAGGTGCAGAATCGAATCACGGCGAGGATGTAAAGGAATTGTATTATTACCAAGATTCGACGCCGACGCATTCGTATCAAAAGATGCTTTATAAGTATCCTCAGCAAACATTTCCCTATCAAAAACTAATCGATGAGTCGAAAAAACGGAATCGCCAGGAGCCGGAATATGAGCTATTAGATACCGGCATTTTTGACAATAATGAATACTTCGACATTTCGATTGAATACGCGAAAGCGGATGAACAAGATATTTTAATTAAAGTGACCGTGGAGAATCGCTCGAAAGTGGCAGCTCCTATCACGGTTTTGCCTACGATTTGGTATAGAAATACTTGGTGCTGGGGTTACGAAAAGTATAATTATAAGCCGCTTTTGACGGGTGTAGGCAATTCCTTCATTGAGGTGGACCACCGCGTGGTGGGTCGCTTTAAGTTATATGCGGAAGATGCGGATGAGTTCCTTTTCTGCGACAATGAGACCAATTTTCAGCGCTTACACAACTCTGATAACTTGTCGCATTTCACGAAGGACGGCATTAATGAGTACATCGTTAATAAAAACAAGCACGCGGTTAATCCGAACCACATTGGGACGAAGGCTTCTGTAAAATATACGGACAAAATCCCAGCGGGAGAGAAGAAGGTATACCGTCTGCGTTTGAGTAATGTGACTCAGCGTGAACCATTTGCTGATTTTGACCAAATTTTCGAAGACCGCATCATCGACGCTGATCAATTCTATGCGGAATTGCAGAAGGGAATTGAAGACGATAATTTGCGCTCCCTACAACGTCAGGCTTATGCCGGGATGCTGTGGACGAAGCAATGGTACTATTATAATGTATTCGAATGGATTAAGGGTGATCCATCTATGCCGAAGCCGGATGCGAGCCGTAAAAATGGCCGAAATAGCACGTGGAGGCATATGTATGCAGCGAATATCTTGTCGATGCCGGATAAGTGGGAATACCCGTGGTTTGCGGCTTGGGACTTAGCGTTTCATACCCTTCCTTTGGCTCGTTTAGATCCTGATTTTGCCAAAAGACAGCTTGCAGTTATCCTCCGCGAATATTACATGCACCCGAACGGCCAAATTCCGGCCTATGAATGGTCTTTCTCCGACGTAAATCCACCAGTGCACGCTTGGGCAACTTGGAAAGTCTACGAGATTGATAAAGAAATGAATGGCGGAAAAGGGGACGTGGTCTTCTTGGAACGTATTTTCCATAAGTTATTATTGAACTTCACCTGGTGGGTAAACCTAAAGGACGAGGGTGGAAACAATATTTTTGGTGGTGGATTCTTAGGGATGGATAATATCGGGGTATTCGATCGCTCCGCGGAATTACCCACCGGAGGTCACTTAGAGCAAGCCGATGGAACAGGTTGGATGGCTATGTATAGCTTAAATATGCTGCGTATTGCTTGCGAAATCGCCATTGAAAATCCCGTTTACCAGGACATGGCTTCGAAGTTTTTCGAGCACTTCTTGCACATCGCCGGTGCGATGCAATCCATCGGTGGAGATAAATTGAATCTGTGGGACGAGGACGATCAATTCTATTATGACATGTTGCATAAAGAAGATGGTTCGGCTGAATTGCTAAAGGTGCGCTCGATGGTAGGTTTGATTCCATTATTTGCGGTAGAGACCTTGACCTCTGAGATGCTCGAAAAATTACCCGCTTTCAAGCGCCGAGTAGAATGGGTATTAGCTAACCGACCAGACTTAGCCAATTTGATTTCACGTTGGTACGAGCCTGGAAAAGGGGAGACCCGTTTGCTTTCGATCTTGCGTGGCCATCGAATGAAGATGATTATGAAGCGGATGTTTGATGAGACGGAATTCTTATCTGACTTCGGTATTCGTTCCTTGTCAAAATACCACAAAGAAAATCCATATAAATTTGCTTACGAAGGCGGTACGCTGCAGGTAGATTATACGCCGGCAGAGTCTACGGGCGATATGTTTGGGGGGAATTCCAACTGGCGTGGACCTATTTGGTTCCCGATGAACTACTTGATTTTGGACTCCTTATCGAAGTTCTCTGATTATTATGGATCAGATTATGAGGTGGAATTTCCGACGAATTCAGGCGAAATGATGAACATTAAAGAGGCAGCACGCGGTGTTTCTGAGCGTTTATTAGCGATGTTCGTACCCGGAAAAGATGGAAAGATTCCAATGTATGGGGACTACAAAAAGTTCCAAGACCCCCATTTTAAAGATTCACACCTCTTCTTTGAATACTTCGATGGAGACACCGGAAAAGGTTTAGGCGCAAACCACCAAACAGGCTGGACAGGCTTAATCTCCGAAATAATCAGACAATTACATGGCAAAAACTAGTCCAGAAGAGAATTTTGCGGCCTTAGGCCTAACACTTCCACCCGCTCCTAAACCTTTAGGTGTTTACAAACCGGGTTTGCAGGTTGATCATTTCTATTACGTATCTGGTCACGGAACGGTTCAGGCGGATGGGTCGTTGATTATCGGCCGCATCGGGAAAGATCTCGATATTGAGGAGGGGAAATTAGCGGCGCGCCAGGTGGGTTTAGCGATTTTATCGACTTTAAAAGCTCAATTAGGTTCCTTGAATCGCATTAAACGCGTTATCAAGGTCTTAGGCATGGTGAATGCCACGGAAGATTTCTTGCGTCATCCCTATGTCATCAACGGATGCAGTGAATTGTTCGCCCAGGTTTGGGGAGAAGAAAATGGCATCGGTGTTCGTTCTGCAGTAGGAATGGGGTCTTTGCCAGATAATATTCCAGTTGAAATCGAGGCTGTTTTCGAGCTAAACGATTAAGCAGAGACTTCTAACATCGCTTTCAAGGCTTTGTAGGCAGGAACGCGTGTTTCCTCTGCTAAATTGATCTCCGGCAATTCGTAATACAAAGCGTTATACAATTTCTCTAGTGTATTCATCTTCATATACGGGCACTCGCTACAAGCGCAGGTATTTTGCTCATTCGCAGGAGCAGGAATCAGATGCTTGTGCGGAACTGATTGCTTCATCTTGTGCAAGATGCCAGCCTCCGTCGCCACAATGAAAGTAGAATTAGGCGAGGTTTCCACGAATTTTAAAAGAGCCGTCGTAGACCCCACATAATCCGCTTCTTTCAAAATAACTTCCTTGCATTCAGGATGGGCAATCAAAAGAGCATCCGGATATTCTTGCTTCAATATCGCTAATTTCTCTAATGAAATATCGATATGCACCATACAAGCGCCTTCCCAAAGAATCAGCTCACGTCCCGTCTTGTGCGCCACATAGCGCCCTAAATTTGCATCCGGAGCAAAGATAATTTCGCGATCTGCTGGGATTGATTCTACGATTTGTACCGCATTCGAAGAGGTACAAATGATGTCTGTCATCGCCTTGATATCGGCTGAACAGTTGATGTAGGAAACCACTACTGCATTGGGGTGCTTCGCTTTTAATGCAGCGAATTCTGCAACAGGAACCGAATCGGCCAAAGAGCAACCCGCATTGAAATCGGGAACCACTACTTTCTTCGTCGGATTCAAGATTTTTGCCGTTTCGCCCATGAAGTGAACACCACAAAAGACGATTAAATCTGCCTCTGTTTTTTCTGCCGCTTGAGATAAACCCAAACTATCTCCCACATAATCAGCTAGTTCTTGGATCTCTCCATCCACGTAGTAATGGGCTAAAATTACCGCGTTTTTCTCCTTCTTTAAGCGTTGGATTTCGGTAATTAATTCCACGCCTTTCGGTGTAGAACGGGCAATGTAGCCCACAGAGGTTGCTTCGTCTATTAAATTCATTTCGCTTTTAGGCTTAAATCTAAACTCTTCACTTGGTGGGTTAATGCTCCCACGGATATGTAATTAACCCCGGTTTCGCCATAGGCACGGAGTGTTTTTTCGGTTATTCCACCAGACGCTTCGGTGGCAAATCGTCCGTCAATTTTTCGAATCGCATCGCGTAGTCGATCGGGCGTAAAGTTGTCTAGCATAATGCGTTTCACGCCACCAATGGCTAAAACCTGTTCTAGTTCTGTCTCGTTTCTGACCTCGATCATTACATCCAAAGGTTTCGCTAAGGTCTTATTATACGCAAAGGATTGCTCCAAAGCCTGCTTAATTCCTCCTGCAAAATCCACGTGATTATCCTTAATAAGGATCATATCGAATAGGCCATAGCGATGATTTACTGCTCCACCGATTTTGCATGCCCATTTTTCCGCTAAACGGAAATTAGGCGTAGTTTTTCTCGTATCTAATAGTTTCGCTCGAGTGCCTTCTAATAAGTTGACCAAAGAACGTGTATAGGTTGCAATCCCCGACATACGTTGCATGCAATTCAACACTAAACGTTCTGCTTTCAAAATCGATTGCGAAGATCCACTCACCTCTAAAACGACTTGGCCTGGTTCGATCCAAGTCCCATCTGGAATGAAAACCTGTACTTGAAGGGATGAATCCACTTCCTTGAAAATAGCTAGAGCTAATTCCACGCCCGCCAGCACGCCTCTATCCTTTACCTTAAGTTCTGCCGTACCTGTAGCAGTAGCTGGAACGGTAGAAAGGGAGGTATGATCTCCATCACCCACATCTTCCCGAAGGGCGGATTGGATGAAAGCTTTCACATAAGAGGGTTCTGTGTAGTCGAACATAGGGGTGTTTTATCGCCCCAAAATTACGAAAATTACCCGGAGAATTGATTTCTAAGAAAAATATCCTATTTTTGCTACTCTCAATGCAAAAGAAGGTCAAAATATCCCATCTTATTCTGTTTATCCCCGTGCTTTTTTGGCTCGTGGCTAAACCCATCTCGCTGTTCGCAGTAGAGAAAGGGGCAGTGAAGACGGAAAAGACTTCGAAGCAAACGATTGTAAAGGCTGAGCAGCACGTTTATCAAGTTGCTACGAACTTACAACTCGATTTTCCACAAGATTGGAACTTCTCAAGCCCTACGGAATTCTTCGTAGCGCGCTCAATGCAAGCCATTAAATTGCCTACATTCACTCATCGTACGCAATTCTTACGAATTTTATTTACCCAATTTATCGCCACTCTGGCGCCGTGAGGGGTAGTCGCTAGTCACTAGTCGGGAGTCGCTAGTCGTCAGTCGGCAGTAGCCAGTCACTAGTCGCTAGTCGATAGTCCGGAGGGACCATTCATCATTTATTTACCATTTACCATTCACCATTTATCATTTAAATCATGCGTTACAAAAGTGCCATTATTTGGCTGTCTACGATTATTTCAGCCTTATGTATATTCTTCCTATCGTTTACGTGGAAGTCTAATCAATTAAAAGAACAAGCGATCAAGTATGCCACTACAGCAGATGGCAAAATAGATGCAGCGAAGCGTTTGCATTTCATTGATTCCCTTTGGAAACAACCGGTATATATTGGATATACCTTACAAGAAGTGACTCAGTATGCATTGCAAAAAGGTCTTGACTTAGAAGGTGGTTTGCACGCGGTATTAGAGGTTTCTCCAGCGGAAATCTTACGTGCTTTATCTGGAAAGTCAAACGATCCAGCATTTGAGAAAGCATTAGCAGCGGCAGGTGCAGCGCAAGCGACTTCGACACAATCGTTTAACGAATTGTTCTATGAAGAATTTGCGAAGGCGGCTCCTAACCAAACTTTGGCATCTGTATTCGCTAATTCAGTGAACCGCGGAAAAATCTCATCTACTTCTACTGATTCGCAAGTGAAGAAGGTGATCGATGCGGAGATCGATGGTGCGGTAGATCGCGTTTACAAGATCATCCAAGCACGTATCGATAAATTCGGTGTGGCTAACCCGAACATCCAACGTCTTCCAGGTACGAACCGTATCCAGGTTGAATTACCAGGTGTGGAGAACCCAGAGCGTGCACGTAAATTATTATCAGGTGCTGCGAAGTTAGAGTTCGTAGAGTGCTATGAATTGAATGAATATGGTGGAGGCTTGAATGCATTAGGTGCTTTATTAGATAGAGAAGCAAAAGCGCCAGTAGCGGCTGCACCAGCAGCGGCAACAGCGGCGAAGGATACGGCTGCAAATGCTTTGGCAAACAAATTAGCCGCAGCTCCAGCTACGAAAGATTCAGGAAAAGCAAAAGCAGATACGTCTGCAGGTTCTGCTTTAACGAAGTTATTCTTGCCTTTAGGTAATAACATCGGTGTATATGTAAAAGATACGGCTCGTGTAAACGCTTTGTTTGCTCGTGCGGATGTAAAAGCGATGTTCCCTGCGAATTTGACGTTTGCTTGGGCTGCGAAAGGAATTCCAGCTAAAAATGGCGACGAAATTCTTTCTTTAGAAGCTTTGAAAAAAGGCGAAGGCCAATCAGCTCCATTAGAGGGTGATGTAATTACAGATGCGGCGCAAGATTTCGATCAAGCAGGTCGTCCAGAAGTTACAATGGCGATGAACGGAACTGGTGCTCGACTTTGGAAAAACCTAACAGGTGCTAACATCGGACGTCGTATCGCGATCGTTTTAGATGGTTATGTGTACTCTGCTCCAGTAATCAACGGTGAGATTCCAGGTGGTCGTTCTTCGATCTCAGGTAGTTTCTCTGTAGAAGAGGCAAAAGACTTAGCAAACGTATTGAAGGCAGGTAAATTACCAGCTCCTACACGTATTGTTGAAGATGCATTCGTAGGTCCATCTTTAGGTGCGGAGTCTATCAATCAAGGTTATATGTCTATGGCTTTAGGGCTATTGTTAGTGATTGTCTTTATGGTGGGTTATTATGGTACTCCAGGTTGGATGGCGAACTTAGCTTTGTTTTTTAACGTCTTCTTTATCGCAGGTGTCTTAGTCCAAATCCAAGCGGCTTTAACCCTTCCAGGTATCGCAGGTATCGTGTTAACTCTAGGTATGGCAGTTGATGCAAACGTATTGATTAACGAGCGTATCCGCGAGGAATTACGCAAAGGAAAGGGATTGCTAGATGCGATAAATTTAGGTTACGAGAAGGCCTTGAGTGCGATTTTGGATGGTAACATTACAACCGTATTGATCGGTGTGATCTTAATTATCTTCGGTTCTGGTTCTGTGAAAGGTTTCGGTGTGACGCTTTGTATCGGTTTAGTTACATCGGTATTTACAGCGGTGTACATCTCTCATATCTTAGTGGATTGGATGGCAAAACGTGCTATCAAGGCAGGTAAGGAGAAAGAGATGACATTCGAGACATTCATTTCTCGTGATCTTTTCAAAGGAATGAACTTCGACTTTATCGGAAAGCGTAAGTATTCGTACTGGTTCTCTTGGGCTTTAATCGCTGCGGGTGGTATCGTTTTATTCCTACAAGGAGGATTTAACTTAGGTGTGGATTTCAAAGGTGGTCGTTCGTACGTAGTTGAATTCAACCAAGCGGTTCCTACTGATAAAGTAAAAGAAGCATTAACGGATGATTTCGGCGGAAAAGGAGTGGAAGTGAAAACTTTCAACGGTCCTACGAAATTAAAAGTGACTACGTCGTATTTAGTAGAAGATGAGTCCATCACGGCTAATAATACGGTTCGTACGGCATTAGAAACTGGATTGAAGCAATTCTCTGCACAAGCACCTAAAGTGGTTTCTGAGTCCAAAGTAGGAGCAACAGTGGCCGATGATATTTTGACACAATCATTCGTGTCGATCTTCTATGCTTTAATCGCGATCTTTATCTACATCTTGATTCGTTTCCGTAAATGGCAATATTCATTAGGGGGTATTGTTGCCTTAGTTCACGATACCTTAGTGGTATTAGGAATGGTGGGTATCGTTCGTTTATTCGGTTTCGAATTAGAAGTGGATCAAGTATTCATTGCAGCGGTATTAACGGTGATTGGTTATTCAATTAACGATACCGTGGTAGTATTTGACCGTATCCGTGAGGAGATTGGTTTGGATGCTGATTTAGGAAATAAGGCCTTGATGATTAAGACCATCAATGAGTCGATTAACCATACGATGTCTCGTACGGTGATGACAGCGACAACGGTATTCTTAGTAGTAACGGTGTTATTGTTCTTCGGTGGTGACGTGTTAAGAGGTTTCTCTTTCGCAATGTTTATCGGGGTTGTTTTCGGAGCGTACTCGTCTATTTTCGTGGCGGCGCCTATCGTGATCGACTTTGGTACTTCGAAGAAAGAAAAGAAATAATTGTTTTGCCGGCTGATCGTTTGATTGGCCGGTTTTTTTATATTTCATCCAATTAAATTAAGACTATGAACAACAGTATTTGGAGAAAGAAACCGATGCATATGTTTGAGCAAGACATGCAAAAAAGCGAGCTCAAGCGTGTATTAGGTAAATGGAGTTTAACTGCGATCGGTATCGGTGCGATTATCGGTGGTGGAGTTTTCGTATTAACAGGTACAGCAGCGCATTACCACGCGGGACCAGCTTTGGCTATTTCGTTCGTGATTGCGGGTATTGGCTGTATTTTTGCGGCACTTTGTTATGCAGAATTTGCAGCGATGTTACCAGTAGAAGGTAGTGCCTATGCCTATGCTTACGGTACAGTAGGAGAGTTATTTGCGTGGATTATCGGTTGGGGATTAATCCTCGAATATGCGATGGGTGCGATGACAGTCGCCGTGAGTTGGTCGGGTTATTTTAATAAGCTCCTCCATCTCTTTGGGATACATTTACCAGCGAATTTAACGAATGATCCAGTTTCCTTCGGTGGTGCTGCGGTGAACTTACCAGCTTTAGTGATCGTGTGGTTTGTGACTTGGATTCTAGTCAAAGGGATTAAAGAAGCGGCTAGTGCGAACAACTTAATCGTAGTATTGAAAGTAGCCGTGATCTTATTCGTGATCATCATGGGTGCGTTCTACATCGATGTAGCGAACTGGACTCCCTTCATTCCAGAAGAGACTTTAGTGAAGCACGAAAGTGGTGAAATGCTTCCAGCATACGGTTGGGGTGGTATCATCTCAGGAGCATCTGCGATCTTCTTCGCATATATCGGTTTTGATGCCGTTTCTACGCAAGCTGGAGAGGCAATCAATCCGAAGAAAGATATGCCTTTCGCAATCATCGCGTCTCTATTGATCTGTACGGTATTATATATCGCGGTTTCTTTAGTGTTAACAGGTATGATTAATTACAAAGACATTACTGGTGATGCGTTAAAAGCACCAGTAGCCTTTGCTTTTGATGTAGCAGGTCAGCCTTGGGCGGTATTTGTGATCACAGCAGCTGCGACAGCCGGTTTATTATCTGTGATGTTAGTCATGATGTTAGGTCAAACACGTGTGTTCTTAGGTATGGCGAAAGATGGTTTATTGCCAAAGTTCTTCGCTGAAGTTCATCCTACGTTCAAAACACCTTACAAGTCAACGATTTTAGTAGGTGCCGTGGTTTCATTAGTAGCCGGTTTTACACCGATTTCTTTATTAGGTGATATGACTAGCTTCGGTACGTTGTTCGCCTTTACGATGGTATGTTTAGCGGTATGGATTCTTCGTTTCAGAGATCCTAACCGTGATCGTCCATTCAAAGTGTCTGGTTTGAACATTATTGCTCCACTAGGTATTATTGTGAACACGTTCTTAATCTTGAACTTAGGCCGCACAGCGCAAATATTTGCGTTAGCTTGGTTATTATTCGGATTAGTGGTTTACTTCTTATATGGTAGACCAAGATCATTGCTGAATACGAGAGAGTAAAAATATAAGTGATAGATAATTAATTTCTTTTAATTAGTCATACATTTGTATTGGATTGGGTGTAGCCCGGTCGGCAGAAGAGTCAACGGTATCCCGTTGGCTCTTCTGTTTTTTTGCCTTTAGCGAATCAAGATTTTGTTTAATGGAGGATGAATTTTGTCTTTTATTATTTCAAAGGCCAAGTTTTTCTTTTCATGATTAATTAGGTGCTGGGCAATTGGATGAGCAATTAAATCCGCCAATTGTAGTCCATTGCAATTTTCCTTTTTACTCTTAAATGTGACTACTATTTCAAATTTTTCAATGACAAATTTTGAGATTTTGGAAGTGCCATTTAATAGAATTTCATCTAAATGGGATCTCAGTTGTCTATCTTCTCTTTTTCCTCTCTTTTCAATTATAATATCAAGTTTGTAGGATTCTCGAATTGTTTTATTCACGATTTGAATAGACTTTTCTATTATTGCTGATAGGCAGAGTTCATAAATGTCATCTGATTTGCAGCCATTTTGATGAATGTATTTATTCTTGTTTACACCAGAGGGGATGATGAAAAATTTAGAATCCTTCATCATAGTATTTACTCTACTATGAAAGTTTGATTTGAGCCGTTTATCTAAAAGGATTTTGAATTCATTTGAACATTTTCTGATATCTCTTGAATGAAATATGATGGCATCAGTTTCCCAAAATTTTCTTTTAATCTTATCTAATGCTTGATTTAGGAAATCATTTTCATTGGTTGAAATTAGAATTCCGCATAGTAGAAATAGAGGATTTTGACTGTCAATAAATGATAATCCGTGGTCACCACTTTCATCTAAAAATAAATAATGTTTCATCTTTCAATTTAGATGTATTTACTCTTAGCTTGTATAAACTACTATGTTTTACCACTTAATTGGCATTACCTGTAATAACATAGACCAAACTTTTTATCCAATAGATTTTGGCGTAATTTTGCACCTTGATTTTTAATGAAGAACGAATGAGTCAGATTATAACTGAAATTGCGAAACGTAGAACCTTTGGGATTATTTCTCACCCCGATGCTGGTAAAACCACATTGACGGAGAAATTGCTACTCTTTGGGGGTGCGATCCAAACAGCCGGCGCGGTGAAGTCGAATAAAATTAAGAAAGGCGCGACGTCTGACTTTATGGAGATTGAACGTCAACGTGGTATCTCGGTCGCGACTTCCGTTATGACCTTCGAATATAATAAATTAAAAATCAACATTCTGGATACGCCGGGTCACAAGGACTTCGCAGAAGATACGTATCGTACGTTAACAGCGGTGGATTCCGTGATTCTAGTGATTGACTGCGTGAAGGGTGTGGAAGAGCAGACGGAGCGTTTAATGGAGGTTTGCCGCATGCGCAAGACTCCCGTGATCATCTTTATCAACAAGATGGACCGCGAAGGTCAAAACCCTTTCGACCTTTTGGACGAATTAGAGCAAAAATTAGGCATCTCCGTGCGTCCTTTGACTTGGCCGATTAATATGGGCCAAAACTTCAAAGGCGTCTACAACCTCATGGAAAAATCGCTGAATTTATTCTCAGCGAATAAAACCAAAATCGAAAAAGAAGTAGTTGCAGTCGACATCGACTCAGCTGACTTGGACGCTCGCGTGGGAGACCGTGACGCAAACCAATTACGTGAAGACGTAGAATTAATCGACGGCGTTTACGAACCCTTCGATCGCAACGACTATTTATCTGGGGATATCGCTCCCGTATTTTTTGGCTCCGCCGTAAACAACTTCGGGGTACAAGAATTACTCGATACCTTCACCCAAATCGCCCCGTCCACCCAAGCACGTGGCACGGATATCCGTACCGTGGAACCTGAAGAGAAGAAATTCACTGGATTTATCTTCAAAATCCACGCGAACTTAGACCCAAAACACCGCGACAGAATCGCCTTCTTGCGCATCTGTTCTGGTGTCTTTAGACGTAATACCTTCTACCAGCACATCCGCTTAAAGAAGAACGTCCGCTTTGCAAACCCCTATAACTTCATGGCTCAAGACAAAGAGGTCATCGAAGAAGGCTTCCCAGGCGACGTAGTAGGTCTTTACGATACAGGTAACTTCAAAATCGGGGATACCCTCACCGAAGGTGAAGTATTAAACTACCAAGGTATTCCATCCTTCTCCCCTGAAATCTTCAAGGAGTTAATCAACCTCGATCCAATGAAAGCAAAACAGCTCGAAAAAGGCATCGACCAATTAACCGACGAAGGAGTAGCCCAATTATTCACCCAACCACAACTAGGCAATCGCAAGATTGTAGGAACGGTAGGGGATCTACAATACGAAGTAATCCAATACCGTCTAGAACATGAATATGGCGCGAAGTGTCGCTTCGACGGAATGTCTGTCACCAAAGCCTGCTGGATCACTTCTGAGGATCCCAAGAAATTGCAAGAATTCGTCCGTTTAAAGGGCCAAAACATCGCCCAAGACAAAGACGGCAACTACGTATTCTTAGCCGAATCAGACTGGATTCTCCGCATGAATCAGACGAACAATCCGGAGATTGAATTCCACTTTACGAGTGAGTTTAAGTTAGCATAGAAAAAGGGCCTCACTTGTGAGGCCCTTTTTCTATGCTAATCTAATTTTTATGAAGCTTAACAGCTTTTTCAATAATACCTTCGATACCTGGTTTCAGATGGTAATTAAAAATCCTTTTATCTTCCTCCGAAGGCGTTCGTTCAATCGCATTATTTATATTAAAGTGATTTTCTATTTTTTGATTAATTTGATTCAAAATGAGATAGCGAATTCGTCGTTGGTTTTCCTGCGATTTAGTGGAGCAATCAAGTAATTCATTTAAATCAATAGTGCTTATTATTTGACCTTTTGATTGTAATAAATGTGCTAATAGCTTGTGTTCTAAATCATCTAATTTGATAGATTTTTTACGCTTCTTTCTTATTAGAATTAGAATAAAGACACCTAGAAAAAGAAAGGCTAATATCAATAAATAAGTGTTGGTGGAAGTTGATTCTGAATAAAATTTACCTACAAATTTAGATTTTTTTAATAGGCTGTTAACGGGGATTAAACGTAAATTTCCATTGTTTTGTGCACTATAATAAATGACGGTATCTTGTGAAACATAATGATATCCTGCATCCTCAAAGTAGGTTGTATTATCAGAATAGACATGTATGGTGTTTTCCTCTGGATTTAAGAAATATACTTTATCTCGTTCCAGTTGTACAAAATGCGTACCATTCCAAAAAATTATTTTTTGAGCATTCATGGAATGCGGGAAGTTTATCTCTCCTAGTTTGATCCACATTTTTAATTTAAAATCAAATTTAAATAGGGTAGGAGTCTGATTAATTTCTTCGTTTTCTAGAAAATTTTTCTTTGTTGATCCGCCAGAGAAAAATACATCAGCTTGCTTTGAATATCCTTGATATCCATCAGAGATTACTTCAGGGCCTTCGTTTTTTGGTCGCAATATTTCCCATTCTTTGCTATTTTGCTCGTCAAAATAGGTAATTCGTTTATTATAGGACCAAAATCCTTCCCCTCCGATAGAATACAATATGTTATCTCGATAGAAGCGATGTGAATTGAAGTTATGACCACTATGAATGGTTTTATCAATTCGAGTTAATTTTTTCTGTTTTTCGTTGAAATCATAGATCAGACCTGTTCCCTGAACAACAAAACGAATGATTTGATTAGGTCTAGGTAACGGATCTGCATTATTGAACTTCCTTACTAACTCAGCAAGTTCATCTGGTTGAATCATGACTTGTCCTAACTTGACCCACTCATTTGTCCTTATTTCTGCTTCAAAACTTAAATCATCCAGATTGATTCTTTTTCTGAGCTTGGATTGATAATCGGAAATCCAATGCAAGTTTTTCGAATCAGCTATTCCTTTTGCTGAAATAAGAAGTAAGGTTATAACGCAAACAAATGAAAACAGTTTGTTCATTGGGCTTTTTAGTATAAGCGTAAAAATACTTAATTAAACCATTTAAGAAGCTTTAAAAGCGTTATTCACGTTATTATAACGCAATAAATCTAAATGTTTGTTGCCGTTTATGGTAGCCTAGTTAACTTAAAAATTATTATTAGATTTTAAATTTCGCTAAAAGCTTGAACGTTTATTTTAGTTGAAATCATTTTTAAGTCGATCACTTATTAAATCTCTTTATTATATGTTGATGCCAAAAATTGCAAAATTGAGATCAAATCAATTATTGTTGATATTATTTGTTTTAAATTTTACTGGAATCTCGCAAGATATTCGAGTGAAATCGGTCAATAAAAATGTTTTGACATTTGATTCTAGTTCGGATGCATTGATGACTGAATTAGGAATTAAAGATCGTTTTCACGTGTCACGTTATCAAGAATACGCGGATTTCACTGGCGATGGTAAGAAGGACTTTTTTATCAATTATGCGGGTAATCCAGAGAAAGCTGCTTTGAGTGCTGTCTTCGTTCAGAAGATGATCAATGGTAAATTACAGTGGGTGGAGGATGTAAATTACCGAGTAAAACAAAATTCCGATTTTGGTTTTGTAACGGGTTTATCTGCTGATTTCAATGGAGATGGTAAGCGTGATATTTATCAGTTCACCCAAAATTACCATGGTAAGGATGGCAATCAACCTCCTAATTACATTGGAGGAAAAAATAATTACCCAGATAATTACCTCATCAATACGGGGACTGGATTTACTTATTTGAAAGGGGACGATTATTTTCAGGGGGATTACCTTAATCAGAAAGAGCCTATTATTTTAGATGTAGATCGTGATGGAATCCCGAATGTGATTTTTGGCAATGACGGACAATTTGGAAATGATGTAAATCCAAGAAAACCAGGGGTGTACGATTTATTCTATTCGTATGAATTAGATGCCAATAATCAATGGAAAAGGGAATTTCTGTATCCAAATGCCAATCCTATTAATTTTTGTTGCGATCGATTGACTGCATTTCCTTTTAATGGGCAAGTATTAAATGGGAATGATTATTATTTTCTGTTGCATTATAAACAAGTTTGGGATAAGACAAGTAATACCATTATCCCTTTTACATCTTGGAACTTGCCTGATAATCAGTACGTTGTTAATCAATATCAAATTCGTAAAAATGATTTGACTCGTAAATTCGATACCAATGGTGCGCAGGATTTTGGCAATTTACAACGCGAGTATCCCTATTCCATTGTCAATGACTGGGGAACTCATTTTGTTGATTTGGATCAGGATGGAACAGTGGAGTTAGTTACGTTGGAGTGGGGGAACAATAAATCAGGTGATAATCGTCCAAACAAAATTGGCGTATATAATCTTAAAGGGGAAGAGATTTCATCTCAATGGTTTGAAAATCGATTGAATTATGATAATACAAATTCGCATGCGAATGGAATTCATTTAGTAGATGTTAATAACGATGGCTTAATTGATATCGTCCCTCAAAATGGATGGTATGAGAAAAAAAATGACCAATGGGGTTATTTTATTTTCATCAATAATGGAAAAAAAATGGTCAAGCGCTCCGTAGTTTTTTCTACCAATGATCATTCGAGTGAGTTTTTTGACCAAGGTGGTAACTGGAAAGGATTTAAAATTCCAATCGATTTTAATGAAGATGGAATATACGAAATCATGCAAATTCGCATGGATAAGAATATCGATATCGTTGAATTAAACCTGTCAGATGTCGATAAAGATGGAATTTTAGATGATCTTGATAATTGCCCAAAATCCTATAATCCAGATCAAGCAGATAACGATAAAGATGGCATTGGAGATGTGTGTGACGAGCCTAATTCATATATGGTCTCACCAATTAAATTTAAGTCGACAGCTACTCATGATTTTTACGCGATAAAAAATCCATTTGGATTCGAAAATGCAAATGGTCGCATGGTGAATGGATTAGAAGAGTTTCATCCTCCTTTTGATCGAGGTACTATACCCTTTGATTTAGATCAAGATGGGCAAATGGATATCATTCACCCTAGCACTTACATCGCATATGGAAGTTCTGCTGTAGCAATGGCTCATATGGGTGTTCCAATTTACTTTAAAAACAAAGGAAGATTAAATTTTGAAGTTTATCGAAATCCTAATTACCTGGACTATTCAATTTTACATGCTCCGCAAAATTACGAAGTGTTGGATTTAAATAAAGACGGAAAGCCAGAGTTGTTTATTGGAGGAGAACATTATCACGGAGAAATGGAAGGTAAAGACAATCAAAAAATATTACATGAATGGTTAGATAGAAATAGTAATCACCGTATGGGTATCGATTACGATGCGAATGAGTTTAAATTAAACCGTTATTACTCTATTCAAGCAAATAAATATCTGATAGACGAAGTAACAAAAATTGATTTAACTGAATTGCGAGCGTCTAGTCCAGAAAATATTTTTGAATCAATTCATTCAATAGGTTCCGGTGATTTGGATAAAGATGGCGATGTTGATTTGATAAATATGGCCCAATCGTCCAATGGTTATACCTTTTCTATTATGTTGAATGATGGAAATGGCAAATTTACCTTGAAAAAATACCCCACCGATTATTTGCTGTCTGAGGGTCGTTTGATCGTTGAAGATATAAATCAAGATGGTTGGTTGGATATTGTGGGTGTTGGGAAAAAACTTGATACTAAGCCTAATTACTTATTTCAATTTAATAATATGGGTAAAGGGATATTTGACTTTAAAAACCCTAAGACAATTGAATTGGTTTATGCTGCAGATAATCCTATAAATCCAGGGAATCAAAGTTTGCGTAATTACATAAAAATTGATTTGGACAAAGATGGTCAAATGGAATACATCTGTTATGTAACTAATCAATATTCTGGATTAGGCAGTTTGGATATGCAACCAACAAAATTAGCCCTCTTGGAGCCTCATAATCAGGTACTGGTTTACACGCATAAAAATAATGTATTAATAAACACAACATCAACTTTCATACCAGATCAGAATAATTTTGGTAAATGGTTTACGAATGAAAGTGGTATGTATTTTATTGATTTGGATTTAGATGGCAATCTGGATTTGGTACCTTATGTGAATACGTTAGAGCCTAAATACCTTTGGAATAGTAGTTCTGATTTTCAGTATTTTGCGTTCAATCCATCGACCAAAAAATTTGATTATAAATCAAAGCCAAGCTATGCATCTTTATTTACTTCAGATGATAAAAATTATGGTTCTTTAGCAAGAAATTTAGGTCGATATACTTATGATTATGTGGATTTAGATGGCGATGGAAATCTGGAAGTTATCCAGCCATCGGTCAAGATTGACCTTGATCCGAATGTAAAGGGGAATGAAAATTATATGTTGATCATTAAAGATAAATCCTTAGATAAGCGTCCGGATGATGATGGTGATGGCGTTAAGAATGTAAATGATAAGTGCCCGAATTCCAGCCCTGGAGCTAAAGTAGATTCAAAAGGTTGTGAATTAATATTATCAAATGCATTAACTGATGATAATGTTGTGATTTCGCCAAATCCTTTCGATCATTCCATTAAAATTAAATTTCCTGAGGATTTCGGCCCATTAGTTACAGCTAAAATATATGATCTGAATGGTGTAATTGTTTGGGTAAAGGAATCTGTTCGAGATTCAGAAATAGTAGATTTATCTGGTCTAGCAGCCGGTAATTATTTTTTAAACTTTACTTCAAAATTGAATGGTAAAATGGGCATGATGAAGATAAGCAAATAGATTAGAGCAAAAAGCATAAAGTAGGAATCTCCTACGGAGATGACCGTATGAAATATTTCTGAATGTATAAAAAATGGGGCTGAAGCCCCTTTTTTTATACCACCTTTATTCTTTGTGCTCTATTCTTTATTCTTTAAACAAGACCTAAATCCTCCTGAATAACCCCCACCTTCTTCTGCAATTCCGCATAGACCGTAAAAAAGTCAGCTGCGGAAGCTAAAGGTGCGTTCACAGAAACGTAGAACTTGATTTTAGGTTCGGTGCCGGATGGGCGGGCGGATACTTTAGATCCGTCGGCTAAGATTAATTGAATCACATTCGACGCTTCAATACCTAAACCTAATTGGATAGGTGTTGTTTCGCCTGTTAATAAGTCAGTCGAAACTAATCCTTCGTAGTCTAACACGCGAACGGGTTTTGAACCTGCCACCGTAGCAGGGACGTTCGAGCGCAAGTTGATCATCATTTGTTTGATCTCTTCGGCGCCTGCTTTTCCTTTTTTCGTCAGGGAAATAAGTCCCTCGTAGTAGAAATTATTTTCTACGTACATCTCCGCTAAGAAGTCGAATAATGATTTGCCTTGGTCTTTCGCGTAAGCGGTTAATTCAGCGATCATGGCACAAGAGGCCACCGCGTCTTTGTCACGCACGGCATCGCCGATTAAATAGCCGTAGGACTCTTCGCCACCGCCTAGGAACTTTTCTTTTCCTTCTAATTCGCGGATAACTTGGGCGATGTATTTGAAACCGGTAAGTGTGTTATAGCAAGGCACGCCTTTGGAGGTGCACATTTTGTCGATTAAGTCGGTCGTCACGATGGTCTTCGCGGCGAATTCGTTTCCTTTTAAATCCGATACTTTTAATAGGTAGTAGAGGATGAGGCTGGCCATTTGGTTCCCGTTTAAAAGGGCCCATTCGCCGTCTGGGCTTTTTACTGCGGCACCCACGCGGTCTGCGTCAGGGTCTGTGGCGATGACTAAGTCGGCGTCGATGGCTTTGGCCTTATTTAATGCCAAAGTCAAGGCTTCCTTCTCCTCCGGATTCGGGTAAATCACCGTTGGGAAATTACCATTCGGTTCCGCTTGCTCTTCCACCACCGTTAAGGCCTCGAAACCTAGCAATTGCAAGGCTTGAGGAACTAAAGTAATTCCGGTTCCGTGGATAGGAGAGAAGACGATTTTGAGGTCTTTTTGTCGCTTAATCACCTCTGGCTGGCGGCAGTTGACTAAAATCGTTTGTAGGTAGGCCTCGTCGATGGAACCATCTAATAGGTGCAATAAAGCGTCGTTTCCTTCAAATTTGATATCAGCGATGCTCGTAATCGCGTTTACTTCCTTCACGATGTTTTTATCGTGAGGTGCTACGACCTGTGATCCATCAGACCAATACGCCTTGTATCCGTTGTATTCCTTCGGGTTGTGAGATGCGGTGATCACTAATCCTGCTTGGCAGCCTAGATGGCGAACCGTGAAGGATAATTGTGGCGTAGGGCGTAAGGCTGGGAATAAAAAGACTTCGATGCCGTTCGCAGTGAAAATGTCTGCAGCGATGCGGGTGAACTCAGGCGAGTTGTTGCGTGAATCGTGCGCGATGGCTACTTTGATTTTTTGGCCTGGTAATGACGCATTCAAATAGTTCGCAAAGCCCTGTGTGGCAGCGCCTACCGTATATTTGTTCATGCGATTCGAGCCTACACCCATCTCACCGCGCATACCGCCTGTACCGAATTCCAGCGATTTATAGAATGAATCAGTCAAAGTAGTTTGATCTCCTTTTGCGATTAATTCCTGTATCGTCGCCTTCGTCGCAGCGTCGTAGGGGCCAGAAAGCCATTGATCAATATTTTGTTGTGTGGTTGAATCTAAGGTCATATTACACGGAAATTGTGCCGGTAAACACGTGTTTTGCCGGGCCTATTAAGAAAATATTTGTAAATCCAGAGATGGCATCGCCGTCGAAATTCACGGCTAATTCACCTCCTAGGGTTTTGATTTTAACGGGAGTTTGTACGTTTTGAAAGGTTTTAGCCACTAAAGCTGCTGCCGTCACACCCGTACCGCAAGAATAGGTTTCGTCCTCTACGCCGCGCTCATAGGTGCGTACGAAGAGAGTTTGGTCATCTAATTTTTCTACAAAATTAGCGTTCGTTCCATGGATGGGCTGGTATGCTTCGGAATAGCGAATCGCTGAACCGGTGTTTTTGACATCATAAAACTGCACCTGCTTCGTAAAACGCACGAAATGCGGGGAACCAGTATTCGTAAAATAATCGTCATGGTGTTGCTCGATACCTTTCACATCCATCATCTGCAGAGAGATGGTTTCGGGATTAATATAGGCCAAATGCGGTCCATCTACCGCAATAAAATGGGCTTTCTCGGTCACAATGCCTAAATCCGCTGCAAAGCGAACTAAACAACGGCCGCCATTTCCACACATCGTCCCCTCCGTTCCATCTGAATTATAATATACCATGCGGAAATCATAGCCCTCTGCTTCTTGTAAAAGCATAAAACCATCAGCCCCTATCCCAAAACGGCGGTGGCAAAGCAACGCAATCGCCTCCTGATTTAGGTTAAAGGTCTTTGCGCGATCATCGACCACGACAAAATCATTTCCAGTTCCTTGGTATTTGTAAAAATGCATAAGGCAATTTAAGAATTTTGGCACAAATATCGCTCCTTAATTATCCTAAGGTGGTGTTTTTCGTGACCCGCGATCATCCAGGCTAGAGCTCTCGCACTAATCGACTTCCCATTTGCTTGACCCATTTGGTTCCATTGCTTAGTTGAAAGTGAATGTAAAAGCAGGGTTGTCGCCTCTCTTGTCACCTTGTATTGTGCGATGATATCCTCTGTGGCATGCATTTCATATTCAGAGGCTGCTTGGTATTCATTTTCATCAAACCCCGGAAGAGCTGTTTTTTCGCCTCTGGATAGGGCCAAAACTCGGTAAGAAAATATCCTTTCCGAATCGACTATATGCCCTAACAAGCCTTTCAAGCTCCACTTTCCTGCTGCATAGGCTTTATCGGCAAATCCGTTTTCTGCTTTTTCAAAGATTTCAATCAGTTCGTCGTACTGATTTTTCAGCACATCAAATAAATTTTCATCTTCTCCAAAACTCAGATATTCAGCGAAATACGGCGCATTCGGGTATTCGTAGCTAGCAGGTATGTGCATATTTTCTTATTTTTTTACCCAAAGGTATTGTTTCAAAGCATAATTTCCCTAATTTTGTGCCACTAATTACAAGACGGTCCGGTAGTTCAGTTGGTTAGAATACATGCCTGTCACGCATGGGGTCGCGGGTTCGAGTCCCGTCCGGACCGCCAACTAAGAGAAAAGCTTCAAAGAAATTTGAGGCTTTTTTGTTTTTATCATATTACTAACAATCCCATCTCCCGTAATTCTTCTACGATTTCTCCTTCCCAGAAATTGTCGAAATCACCTAGGCCAGCATCTGAATAGGCAGCTTGAAATTCAGCAAAGGTTCCTGTTTTTTCAGTTCCCAAGGAAAGTGCAGGTAATGCATTTGTAAGCCATATTCCAAGTTTTTCTGGTACCTCTAATTCCACTTCCTCTCTGCCTAAACTGAATAATAAGGCTTTTTTTACCTTGCTAGGCGTAGGTCCTAGCCAAACGATTTTAGCAGTAGGTTTAGGAAATGTATCCTCTTTTTGAGATAGAATGCGGGCAATGTAATTCTTCGGGATCTGCGTGCGAGGAATTTTGAAATCAAACCATTCCTGCAACGGCATGTCTAAACCGATGCCATGCATGTAATTGAATAAGGATTTCTTCAATCCTTCACTGAATTTGGCATGATCCGTTCCAGTAGGATCTGCATGTTCTAAATCGTTATTTGCAAAACGTCCCGGTTCTGGATTTAAAATCTGTATTTGGTAGGCATCAGGATAGAGACCTACTGGACTATGAGCCGTTAGCGCAAATTGATGCCAAAAACCTGAATGCATGACTCCATTTTCTACCAACTGTCTCACCACTTCTAGTGAATCCACCGTCTCTTGCGCGGTTTGGGTTGGGAATCCATACATTAGGTAGGCATGAACTAAAATGCCTGCCTGAGTAAAATGGTCAGCCACTTGGGCAACCTGGGCTACCGTAACGCCTTTGTCAATTAAATCTAATAATCGATCAGAGGCCACCTCTAATCCTCCCGAAACGGCGATACAGCCGGAGCGAACGAGAAGCTGACATAGGTCTTTGGTAAAACTCTTCTCAAAACGAATATTCGTCCACCAAACCACCGTCAAACCCCTGCGAATAATCTCAATGGCCACGTCTCGCATCAAGGCGGGTGGAGCAGCTTCATCCACAAAATGAAAACCATTATTCCCGGTTTGGGCAATCATCGCTTCGATGCGATCGACCAGCATCGGTGCGGTAGTCGCTTCGTAGTCTTTAATATAAGATAAGGAGATGTCACAAAAGGTACATTTACCCCAATAACAGCCATGCGCCAGGGTCAATTTATTCCATCTTCCATCGCTCCACAAACGGTGCATCGGATTTGCGATCTCGATGACGGATAGGTATTTATCTAAAGGCAAATCCGAATAATCTGGAATGCCCACATCTTTTTGTTTGACGTCTGAATCTTTGGACCCATTTAGGTAAGTGACTTCACCTGCTACCAGGCAAAACGTGCGTTTCAAATCCTTCAATTCACGCGAACCTTTCAAATGTTCCAACAGATTCATTAATGGTGTCTCTCCATCATCTAGCGTGATAAAATCCACAAATTCAAAAACGCGCGGCTCTTGTAAGGAGCGCAATTCGGTATTGGCATATCCTCCTCCAAAGGCGACTTTGATGGCCGGGTGGTGTTTTTTAATCCACTGCCCACAACGTAAAGCACTGTATAAATTGCCTGGGAATGGGGCAGTGATAGCGACTAAATCGGGTTTTTCGGCAGCGATTTTTTGGGCTAAAACGTCTACCAACAATTTATCAATATAGGTTAATGGTGTGTTCAAGGCTTCATGTAATTCCTGAAAACTGGAAGCAGATCTGCCCAGCCTCTCCGCATAGCGACTAAAGCCAAAATGCGGATCCACCGCATCAATAATCAGATCAGAAATGTCTTCTAAATAAAGGGTGGCTAAATGCCTCGCTTTGTCCCGCACCCCCATACTCCCGAAGGCCCATTCCAGATCACTTATTTGCTGAAAGCGAGAAGCTTCTGGCAAATAGTTTTGCTCTGCAATCACATGCGCCAGGGTGGGGTTTTTGTCGTGTAAAAAGGAAATTACGGGGTCAATCGTGCGAATGTAGGACTGTTTTAGTCGCAGCATGCGCTGCCCATTTTCATTCAGTTTATTGCCTGAATTTTCAATCTGGGTGAAAAGTTGTTGAAGTCCTTTGGCGGAAAAAAGCTGCAATATGACTTCGAGCCCTAGATCCGCCTGAAAAGAGGAGATGTTGCGGGTATTCAAAAATCCCTTCAAATATGCCGTCGCAGGGTAGGGCGTATTTAATTGGGTAAAAGGTGGGGTAATAAAAAATACCTTGTGGTCTTTTGAACTCATGTTCCCCAAAAGTACTTAAAAAAACAGGCCATCTATTGATAGCCTGCTTTCTTTTTTTCTCTCTTTTCTTCTTTTTTCTCCTTCGGAGTTTTAGCGGGTTCTTTCTTTGCCGCCTTTTGGGAATTCATGCCTTTGGCCATGGTGTTGGGGGTTTAGGGAGGCAAGGTCGGGAAATTAATTGATTATTTTTCCTCTAACCAGGATTTTATCACCTCCGCCGTTTTTTCAAAATCCTTATCCAGCATCAAATCATGCGACCCTCCTTTGATGATTTCGAGTTTCGCCTTGTAAAGTTTCGCGGTGTTCGCAAATTCTTGAATGGTGATCAATCCATCCGCTGAGCCACCCACCACTAAAAGAGGGACAGATGTGCGATGATGAAAAGGGAGCATTAATCCTAAATAGGCAACAAATGATTCTGCACACATCAATGGTGCATAGCGCTCGGAAAGTGCTGGGTCATTTAAAATCAATTTTGGAAACCGCGTAAAAGCTCCTACCAGGTCTCTGCTGATTAAGTAAGGAATTACACCAGGGTATCTGAGTAACACACGAAAACTAGCAGCTAATACTCCTTCAGGAGGAACTGAACCTAAAAGTACAGCCTTTTTGCAAGTGCCTGTTTTTAGGAAGTGCTGCAAAATCATGCCACCCATGGAATGTCCAATGATGATGGGTGGTGCTTCCAGATCTGCTACTACACGGTGTAAAGCTTTCACATAATCACCTAAGGAATACGAAATTCGCCGAGTGCTGCCTTGGACCTCATGTCCCGGAAGGTCAAAGGCAACACAGTTATACCCCAGCTTCTCGAAATAGGGAATAAAATGCTCCTCCCAACACCAAGCGCCGTGTGCCATGCCATGAACGAATACGATCGTTTCTTTCATCAGATGGGGTTTTTACTGACGTAGTTTTTAGGCAGGTGTTTTTTCAGCTGATTGACGAACAGATGAAAGTCTACCGTTATCGTGTGTCGCGGGGTTTTAATTTGGTTGAGGTGGGGATGTGTGACCTCTCTTTGGCATAATTCAGCGATATTTTCCGGTCTCTGCCAAAGGCCCTTAATCGCCCTCGCCGCTATCTTGCTTTGCAATTCCGCACCCGGCCAAATACAACCCAGTGGCTGGAACATGCCCACGAAAAACAGGTTATCGTATTTCTCATGCAACATTTTGAGGTAAAGTGGCACATCGCCTTCGCTGTAATTTAAGAAGTCTTTTCGGAAGAAGGGGTGTTCCAAAATATAGCCGGTGCAGGCAATAATCGTGTCAAATTCCTCCACAGACCCATCCTTGAAATGCACATTTTGGCCCTCAAAATGATCAATATCAACTTTAGGGAACACCTTTCCGTGCCGTACTTTATACAATAATTCTTCGTTGATGGTAGGGTGGGTAGCTGTAATCGCATGTTCTGGCTCTTGAAGACCATACATTTTATTGGAACCGGAGAATATTTTGACGGATAATTCCGAAAGGAAAAATTTCAATTTCGTAGGCAGCCAGGCTAAACGGGAAGCCACCACATCACTCGGTTTGCCAAACAAAAACTTAGGCACAATCCGGTACCCTCTTCTCCAGCTAATACTTGTTTTCTTACTCACCCGGCTCGTTTCTACCGCCACATCACAAGCTGAATTCCCACCTCCTATGACTAGAATTCGTTGATCTCTAAACGGCTCAGCTTTCTTGAATTCATGCGAATGCATCAAACGACCCGTAAATTCCCCCGGATAATGGGGCATTCGAGGCAACCAGTGGTGGCCATTGCACACAACTAAGTGGGTAAAGTTTTCTGTTTTTTCTACCCCATCCTTCTCGGAAACGATGACCCAGTTTTTGTCATCGTCTAACTCGCAAGATTTTACTAAGGTCCCAAACTCAATATTCGGCGCGAGATTAAAATGAGCCGCATAAGCTTGAAAATAACGTCTCAATTGATCATGTGATGGATAATCAGGCATCCCTTTCTCGAAATCGTCGAAGGTGAAGTCCTCGTATTGCGATAGAGTTTTGGAACTAATAATGTGCGTAGTCTCAAAAACACTGGAGTGTCCTGTCTTCTCGTTATAGACCCAGTTTCCGCCTACCTGATAGTTGTATTCATAACAAACTACATCAAGTCCTTGATCTTTTAGGTTTTTTAAGGCTGTGATGCCGGATGGTCCAGCACCGATTACGCACACTTTGGTCATAGAAATGGCTTTTTGTCAAATATAACAAAAAGACAATTTAATCCCTGAATTCCACTATTATTCCTTTATCAACGCCACGGTACTTATCCGATTGTCAGTATCTGTAAATCGAATAATATACTTTCCTACAGGTAAGTTTGACATATCAATCACATCGCCATTATTTATTTGATTTACTCGTTTGATGACTAGGCCAAACGAATTAATGAGTTCAATATCCCCTTGACTTTCAGTCGCTATTTTTAGTTGATTCCTAGTTGGATTAGGGTAGACAGAAAAAGTAGGGACCTCTAAAATACCCGTGATGGCAATGCTTATCGCTGCCGATGGAGCACTTGGGCATCCTTGCGCATTGGTTACCACTAAACTATAGGCACCCGTCGCAGTGGCTACATAATTATTTTGTGTAGCTCCAGTAATTGCTTTATTATCCAAAAACCATTGATAAGTCCCAGTCGCAGTTGTACTTAAATTTTGAATGTTTGCAACGCTAATGGTAGGGGTATTTGGCTTTTGAACGTCCAATAAACTTGAAATGGTGGCTTGGTTTTTATTGCCCACCGTATCGAGCAATTTACCTGCCAATACATTTAGCGTTAAGCTATCTGCACAAGTTCGGTCAATGCTAATTTCAAAGTTTCGATTATCCACCTTTTTAATACCTGTAATTGAACCATTTTTGATAGATAGATCAGCAGTGGATAAGGTATTTCTAATGTATTCATTCGAGCGAACGTTAAGTACTAATTTACCGTTCGTTGAACTTGTTTTTGAGATACTCAAGATGGGATCCCGCGTATCCTTGTAGATAGTTGAAATAATCGGCTCACTTTCGTTATCCACAGAATCTCTCACGATACAACTAACTTCAATTAACCCATCTTCAAAGCCTTTTAACACGGAATCTTTGACACTGATGTTTGAATTAGAGAAGGTTCCGGTTATTGTTTTTACCAGAGCTTCTGTTTTGTAAAAGCCAGGCGAACTTTGTTTTGTAGGTGTAACACTGGCTTGTTTAATGCTCAAAATATAGGATCCTTTTGCTTCAGAAGCTTTAATCTGGTAGATCAATGAGTCAATATTAGTCTTGCCAAAATTCGCCAAATTGGTTTTTAAAATCGCAGATTTTGGAGCAAGCACATCTTTAGCATAGATCGATTTGCCTATCCCTAGGAGTGTTTTTGTCGAGTCTAGCATGAAGACGGTGGCATATAAAATTCCATCATTTACGCCTGTTAATTTGATGTTTTCGACCACGATGGAGTCTTTGCTCATCTTCCCTTCACTTACGACAGAATTACCTCCCATACTACTATAAAAACGGGCACGGTAATTCTTGTTCTTGCAATCTTTACAACTGATGGAAAGGCTAAGTGCCTCTGCATTTTTGGCATTCACTTTTTTGCCTAAAATTTCCACTTTTGGCTGTACTAGTTTCGTCGTATCTGCTTTTTCTAAATCAAAACGAACCACCTCTGTGAAGTTGTAGTATTTCTTATTTCCTGCACGGTCAAAAAGGGTTATACCTTCCACTCCCCATAAACCAGGGGCAGAACCTTTAGGCAATAAAGTGGATACTTTGTATTTCCGCCAATTCCCTGGAGGGCCTACTATATCTTTAAGAGAGAAGAAGAAATCCTGTCCGAATGATTTGGTGAAATCACCCTGCATTCCATAGTAGAAAACTTTTCCTTGAGGGTCTCTTAAAGTATAACCGCCATTTTGTAATCCAGCCTCATTACCTAAATATGCAGAGCTATCTCTTGCGAAAAATTCCATCTCGAACAAGGTTTCCCCATCTGGTGCTGTCGGGTTACTAGGCGTTGCTTTAATATAAATTTGATTAATATCTAGAATTGGAGGAATGAAATCTGGGTATTTTGTTTTAACATATACACTATCTCTTAGATGTTTAGTTGTATTTTTTTCAACTCGAAAAGCAGTAGTATCCCTCATAAAGAAGGCTCTGGCTTCATTTCTTGCCTCATCAATTAAAAACATGCTGGTTGTCACATAATAACCTGTCGGATAGTATTCAGGGATAGGAAATTTGTAGTTAACGTGGTTGATGTTTTTATTTTGAACATCTTTTTGAATATAGGTGGGATTATCGCCTAAAACACCGAATTGAAAATCTTGGCGAACTCCATTTTCGTCATTTTTAGGTATTGCAAAGTTCAAGCCAGTATAAACCATTTTATTGGTTTCTATCAAATCAAAATCGGCTTGAATATTTTGGTAAGTGTCGCCGTCCGCATATTCATCGGTAGAGAAATATTTATATTTACCCGAACCCGTTTTTAGTTTTAACGTATTTTCGGAATACTTAGGATTAATGATGTCTTCTTTGGGATTATTGATGAAAATTTTTAGTCCAAACGTACTGTTATTTTCATAGCGTTGATTCCCTACCTGATCAGTAAGTACAATTTGATTCACACTCCAATATCCGGCTTTAGAAAATTTCGAAATGGTAATTTTCCCCTCCAGAATAAAGCCTTTCCCATTATCTATTGGATTTAAATACATATCATATGCACTGCCTATAGAACTACTAATTCTGGTGAAGGCATACTTTGCCCCATCTTGTTTTTCATCAATCTTATTTAATTCAATTCGAATGACTAATTCTTTATCCTCCTCAGGTAAACCATTGACTTCCACATCAACTTTTTTGATTTTGCCGGGGTAATTATAGTCAGGAAATAGATTATAAACCTGGAAGGTTAAATCCTTACGAATAATGGTTACATACCTTGTTCCTTGCATAATCCGATCCCGAATAAATTCAAATTTCTTCATGGATCTAGACCGAAGAATTTCTGGATTGACCACATAAGCAGCAATGGATTCTGCCATATCCTCATTCGGATTTTTCGCATGTGCATAGGCGGATACAAATTCTGTCGTATTACTAGTGCTCCACCCTTCTGCCGCTGTAGGGTCCAGAAACCATCCTCCAGTAGTTGCCCAATCATCTCGTAGTTTTTGGTCAAATAAGCCTTCCCACATAAAGTGGGCTTTTTCATGTAATATCAAGCGTTGAACATCGGAGTATTGAGCACTATTAAATGCTTTCTGCATAAATTCAATCGTTTTTCTTCCTACCCAAGCAATGGCTGCTGCTGGTGGATAAGTCGGATTGTCTTGTCCTGCAATTCTTCTTGCTAGATATTTTAAATTGCTTTGAACATGCATTCCATCCGGTAATTCTTCGAACATGGACAAAATGGATATTTTTTCTGAAGCTGAAAACTCTTGGAAATTGGAGAAGTCTTCACCCATGATTTGTTTTAATTCTGCATTAGGAATAAGAAAGCGAATCCCAAAACGGCTATTTGCGAGCTGATCTACAGCATTCTTATCGTAGCCATAATTAGTGGCAAAATTGACGATGGCTCCATAGAGTCTTTTGGAATAAAATCGACCTTTCACCCCATCCAAAGTAACCACAAGGGGAGAGGAATAAGTAAAGGCTTTTCTGGAAATTGTGACAAACTTGATATTATTTCGTTCGACGATTTGAATGTCATCAATCACCTCTTGATCGGTGATGTACCAAACCGATTTCACCTCAGACTTGAAGGTGGCTAAGGCATCATCATTAATGATAAGTGATGGAATTCTCTTAACTGTTTGAAATAAACGGAAGGCGTCCTCTGGCGTCCAAGGGCTAACTTTATCCGATAAGGCAATGCCGTGTTTGTTGAGTAGGTTGATTGAATTAAAGTCCTCGGGTATTTTGATACTTTGGTCTAAAATCTGAATCTCGTTTGGTTCGTTGATATAACTTTGTTGCGCGTGTCCCACATAACTCGAATCATCTTGCCATTTATAAACATAATTGGTCTTATTCGTCAGTGTGATGGGGTTTAAGCGAATCTCTAAAATTTTATCCGTCCCATTTAATTCAAAAACCTCTGTGGAAGGGAAATAATACCCGGTAGCATCTAGTTTTAACGCCCATTTTCCATTACTTAAATTCGGGAATGTATGCTCAAGGTTGCCTGTAGAAATGCCGCCTAACTTTTTGAAGAAGAAAATTTCTGAACTTTTTTGAATCTGAACCGTGCACGTATCGCCTACTTTTAAGCCAAGTAGTTTTACCTTAATGGAGTTTTGGGCGGAAAGGGAAAGGCTTGAGGTGAATGCAAGGAAAAAAAGTGTTCTAAAGAGAATTGATCGCATAAATTTGAGGCTTTGCAATGCAGAGGTTACAATAACATAAAAATAAATTCATTTCATTAAAAACACAATTCGACAGGATGTTCAAATGAGTACAGATAATTCATACATGTTTCTATTCTGTTCCTAAATCCGCAAAAGGGAACAGATTAAATTTCGTAATCCACAGATTTACTTATGAAAATGCGCTTATTTGTAACATGAAACACTTAATCTTATTACTTGTCATAAGCCTCTCCACTTTTGGCCAACAAAAAATACCCTACGGAAACAATCCGAAAGCCGGTCATTATGCGGCTATACGTGGAATCAACCTCTATTACGAGACCTATGGAAAGGGGGCTCCTTTGCTTTTTATTCATGGGAATACCGGTTCAATTAAGGACTTCAGCAATCAGATTCCTTTTTTTTCGAAGCACTACCAGGTGATAATTGCCGATAATCGATCACATGGGAAATCCATTGATACGCAAGATTCCTTAAGTTATGAACAGATGGCGGATGATTTTGCGGCACTCCTCGATCACCTGAAATTAGATTCGGTAAACGTCGTGGGCTGGAGTGATGGCGGAATTAATGGACTTTTATTAGCGAGTCGTCACCCAAAGAAAGTGCGTAAACTAGCGGTTACAGGAGCTAATTTAATTCCGGATCCGATTAAAAGCACCGATCCATGGGTTGTTGAACTAGTTAATCATATGATTGATAGCTTACAAAAAGCGCCCGAATCTTTGGAGCGCAATCGCGTACTCAAATTGAGTCGAATTTTAGTGGAACAACCTCACATCACGCACGCTAATTTAGCGAAAATTGAGTGTCCTACGTTGGTAATAGCAGGTGATCATGATGTGATTTTACCGCATCATACCCTAAAAATTGCCTCTGCCATCAAGCGTTCTTATTTATGGATTTTGCCAAATTCCGGCCATTCCACCCCCGTTTTTTATAAAAATATTTTCAATTCCACTGTACTTGATTTCTTAAAAACACCTTACCGGAAGATAGAGAAGCAAGCTAGATTCTATTAAATAAAATAAGGCCCACCGCAGGTGGGCCTTATCTATTTATTTTGCTATACTACCCCAAACGAGGTGGCGGTATTTGCCATTATGTCCCGTGGGTTCAGGAGCTAATTGCATAAAAACCATCGAGAACATATCCTCTTTGCGATCTATCCAGAATTGTGTCCCAAAATACCCGAGCCAGAAATAAGATCCCGCTGAAATCGTTTCGAATTTCGCTTGTTCTTCCGGATATACGTACACCGTTATGCCTGCTTTGAATTGAGAGCGGCCGGTTACACCCATCGCTACCCCATCTTTTGTAGCGACGTCGAATAGTGGTTTTTCGATCATTTCTACGGTTTTTTTGCTCAAAATTCGAGCACCATCTAGTTCTCCGTAATTTAATAGCATTTGGAAAAAACGGGCATAATCGTCCACATTACTCATGACGTCCGTTCCGCCCATGGCTAATTGTGTATTTGTGTCTTTCCAAAAATCCATCGATGTCTCTGTCGAGAATCCCATTAAATCACGTCCCACTTGGTCGGTATAAATGCCCAGTTGTCCATTGCTTTTACGCGTATAAACTTGTGTTACATTTTTCCATTCTTCTGTAGGAACTCCCAGATACGTACGATTCATTTTGAGTGGAGCAAAGATCTCTTGACGTAAAAAATCAGGAAAGCTGCGGCCATCTAATTTTTCAATGACACGCCCTAAAACCTCTAAATTCATTCCATACGTCCAGCTTTCACCAGGCTCGTGGGTTAGGGGTAATTTAGCAGCGCTTTGAATGATCTCAGCCAGTTTTAATCCACTTTTGACCTTAGGGAAGGCAAAGGTAATATTTGCTCTCACGTAAGCTTCATGTCCTAAACTTGCGAAAGGGGGATAAGCAATTCCTGAGGTGTGTGTGAAAACGTGCTTCATCAAAATCTTGTTTTTCGCAGGACGGGTGATGAATTCGTGCTTCACTGTGTCATATCCAATCAAAACTTGCATGTTCGCAAATTCAGGCAAGATGTCGCCTAAGGGAGTATCCATGGTGAAAAGTCCGCGTTCATACAATTTCAAGCCAGCCACCGCTGTGATGATTTTGGACATACTGGCCATACGGAATAAGTGGTCTGTCCGCATGGCTTCACCTGTTTCTAGGTTTGCTTTTCCAAAAGCCTTTTTATACACCACTTTGCCATGGCGCACGATCATTCCGATGGAACCAGGAATGATTTTTTTATCTGTTTGGGAGGTTAAAAATGCATCTACGCGCTGAATACCTTCTTTAGATAAGCCAGCTTGAATAGGATCTCCAGTAGGGAGTCCGGATTGCGCAAATACGTTTATTGCGCAGAAGAGGAGTAGGAATAATTTTTTCATGGTTTGGGTTTATTTATCTGCTTTGTGACCTTTTCCTAATGATCGATCGACTGGTAGACCATAGAAATAATAGAGGATTTTGCCTGTCAAAGCACCTATTTCAGAAACGTGGCTTTCATCTTGGAAAACATGATGTGTTACGTTGAGTCCCGGATAATTCCTACTTTTTAACGCATTAGCTAAGTTCAAGGCTCTTTTTTCAAATAAATTTTTGCCTTCCAGCGAGGAGGCGGAAATGAATACTTTGCCTGACAATTTCTTCTTCGAAGCGAAGAAGGCTTTCTCTAAACGCATCGTTTCATCATCATTAACAAATAGGGGAGCGCTGTTGATACCTATTTTGGAGAAATAACCCGGATCCTTGAACATCACATGAGATGCAAATAAAGAACTTAGGGAATGACCTGTTAAACCACGATCGTCAGATGTCTTGTAGTTTGCTTCGATGAACGGGATCACCTCCGTTTTAATGGCATTATAATACTGTGCCCCATCTCCAGAATGCAGTTTTACTGGTGCTCCGCGAAGCAAATTTGCTACATGGAAAGAGTCTTCATAAGCCACATTGTCAAAATTCAACACGGGGTAACGAGAAATAATCCATTCAGGTAAACTCATGCGATCATCACCTATACCCACGATGATGGCCGGCTCGATTTCTCCCGCCATCATTTTATGCATTTCGTGCATCAATGGGAAAGAATAGAAGGCATCCAGCACATATAGTACGGGGTATTTTTTATCTGACTTAGCATCATATCCCATCGGTACGGAAACCGAAACGCGGATATTGCTTTTCATGATTTTGGATGGAACATCGTACGCTTCTGCACCGAAAAGTGTGGCTGGTTGTGGGCTTTGAGCTAGGGCGCTGAAAGTGGCGAGCGCTACTAATAAAACGAATAATTTTTTCATGAGGGTTTGTTTTGGTTATCACCAAAAATATTCGGTTAGCCTTGCTATATCCTTAAATTCTCGAATAAGTTTGTTCCCATTTCCGCAAAAGGGAACAATTTCAACGTTAGCAAAATGTCCAAATGTGTCCAAATGGTAAAAAATAGGCAAGATTTTTGAACAAAGGAATTCTCTAAAGGTTCCTCTTTTAAATTTAATCGTATATTGAGCGGTTATTGTTCTAATTTATGCCAGCATCTATTCCCCTTAGCTCCCACGAAAAAAAGTGGTTGATTAAAATTATTCAGGAAGTTTACGGGATTCAGATTTTGGATGCTTACTCCTGCCAAAAACTAAGCGACGAATTACTCTCCAGAGCACGTATTTCCATTTCATATAATACGATTCGGCGGCTTTTTGGCGTTATAAAAGGACCCACACAAGCCTCCCGCTTTACCTTGGACAGTTTATGTAAAGGCCTAGGCTATGCCGATTTTGCTGCTTTTCAACAAGCGGTTAATCAATTCGAAAAGGATTTCTTTAACGAGATGTTGATTTTAAATCGCCTGAAAAAGCGAAAAGACGATGCCATTATCCTCGGAATTGCGCAACAATTTCAGATGAAGAATTGGGATGAGGTATATCAATTTAAATCGATCATTGATCTCTGCCTAGAGGTGGAAAATTTCGATTTATTGACACAGATTTTTGAGCTGAAATTTGACACGAAAAATCAAGACGTCACTTGGCGTTTATACGTTTCTTTTCAGTCCATCTATGTCCAAAGTTGCCAAAACAATGAACGTGTCATTGCTTATGTGGAGGAATTGTTGAGGACAAATGAACTTGCTCAGCGGATTTTATTGCAGTTGTTTGTAGAGGAGGAATGTCTTCAGGGCTATTACGGCAGGTGGCTGCGTGCAACCTCAGAGGATTTAGTGGAGGATATGGTGGTGTTTAAAAATAGCATGCTGTGTCAACTGGCTTTTGAAAATAAAGAGATTGAAACCGCTAAAAAGCATTTATTCATCGCAAAGCAGGCCTTCAAGGAGCACATGCATCCGAATCTAAGGGGTCGTATTGCCGCCTGGGATTATATCTTACATGGCAATCGGCAAACATGTGAAGATTTTTATACAGGTCTCCATGAATTTACTGACAAGCTATCCTTTTTGGTCTTTTTCTATCGTTTATTAGAGGTCTATCATCAGGAGCTGTTAAGTTTTGATTACCTTGAGACCTTTGTAGTGGACGATTTGCTCATTAATTTTTCCTTCCCTGAGAAGCATAATTTGAATAAAATGTATTTGTTGAAGGCACGATATTGTATCCAAAAAGGCGATGTAGGACTGGCAAGACAGTTAAAGGGTAACCTGAATCTACGCTACATTTACAGTTGTGATAAAGCCTGGGTTGATCGTCAGCTCGCATTTGTGGAAGCAACATGCTAGGTCTACTTTACATCGTTTTAAGCTCTGTTTTCTTCGGATTCAGTAACGCGTATTGGAAGAAGGCCATACAAAACACTCCTTTTTTGCAAGTCATTTTTATGCGAGGGCTTTATACGACTTCGTTTTTTGGCCTCTGTTATTTGCTCGATTTGCGGTGGGGGATTTTCGAGCCTTGGCTAGGTGCCCTTCCTGATTTTTCGGCAGAGCAGCTCGGTCTGAGTTTTGGACTCTGCGTTTTTAGTGCTTTTGGATTATTTTTTTTCGTTCGTACGCTGAAAACAGAAGCTGTTTCACTAGTAGCTCCCATCTCTTCGATCAATGTATTTGGCTTGTTAACGGCGGTGCTATTTTTCGGGGATTCCTGGGGAATGAATCAGACAACTGCGATTTTTTGTGTGTTAGTGGGCCTCTTATTTATCTTTAGAAGTCAGTGGCAATTTGCGTCGATTTCCTCTTTTTGGAAGGCTTTAGGTGGGAGTATTTTAGCCTCTTTTTTCTGGGGAGTTTCCTATTCTTTGTTTAGATTCCCCATTCATTGGCTGGGCGTTTTACCCTTCACGTTCTTGCTCGAAGTAAGCGTAACACTTTTTGTAGGGGTATTATTAGTTTCCCAAAAGCACAGCTGGCAGGCAATTCCCCAGCGCCCCATTCAAGTACTAGCTCTGTGCATCATTTTAGGATCTATTTTTTTGCACATTTCCTACCAGTCTGCATCGGTCACCCAAATCATTTTCATTGGTAAATCACAACTGGTTTTGACCTTGTTTTTTAGCCATCTACTCTACCGCGAAAAGCTTACCTATCTTCAAATAGTGGGGGTAGGTTTTTTAATTCTATCTATTTATTTAGTCGTCTAATTAGAGTAGCATCGCTAAATAACTCTTCATTCCAAAGGCCTCCCGCGGGCGAAGGTGACGCAAAGAGCAAAAGCGATTTTTCGTTAGAGCGATGAACGTATCGGCTAGTACTAGATTTTCAATGGTCCGTATCTGTACCACATCGTTGACAGGAAATGTGTGGACGAGTTTTTTAAATCGGAACAGGCGCAAAGAGTACACCTCGATCATCCCGTCGTGAATCAATACCTCGCGTCCTTCTTTTCCAGCTAATAGGATATACCAAGGACTTTTGCAGACAAATTGCTTTGAATTCATAGTTTTCGTTTCTATGATTCAAAGCTAGTCTAACCGCTTGATACATGCTTTGGCCAAATAGGTTCAAATAAGTTCAAACGTGTCCATTTACTCAAAGCAATCCATACCAATAGGCGCACCATCCGGAATCACCGGTGTTTGCATCGGTTTCCAATCCGCTGGATTTGCCTTGAATTGATCAATGGTTTGAACTAAATACCCAGCAAAAGACCCGGTCTTTTTGCTGTAAAATTCCCGAATGCCTTTCACAGAGGAAGCGACCTCTGCCGCCGCTAATGGAGAAATGGATGGCGCATTCAATACATTCAATAAGGAAGAAACCACCTTGAAATTAATCGTCTCTTGTGTAGCCTGTAGATAGGCGTCAGTGTGAGACGTAAAAAGTGTGGCCTTCAATAAGGTATTCAAGGTCTCTGAAACCCCTAATTGCTGCGCGTTTACTGCTTTATTACCAGCTAACCGAGAAAGACGATCAGGGTGTAATAGAAAGTCTAAGGTGTAATCAGCCGCTGATTCGACGGCGCCGAAAGGATCGAATGTGATTCCTGTTTTCCCTTTAAAGGATTCCCTTGTGCGGTCATTGTTGAAAGCGCGAGGTGGGAATAAAGCTAATTTATCCTTCGGAATGGCTAATGTTCTAGCGTCTAATGTCGCTGCCACCGATTTCAAGGCTTTTTGTTGTAAGGCTACCGAAGCATTTTCTAGCACGAGTTCTTTGCCACCTCTGACCGCGTAATTGTATTCGTAGCCTCCAATGATCTTAGTCGTTGCCTCTGTTTGGTAGCGGTGCAAGAAATACAAGGGAACAAAGACGTCTTCTAAGTGTGAATAGGTCTCGTTCGGGCGAATGTTTTTCACAGAAAAGTTCGCGATGGCTTTTTGGCGAACGGCTAAAATGTGGTCTAATTCGTCTACGATGGTTTTTCCATTGTCCCAAAGGTGGGCATAGATATGCGCCCCACCCGGGTTACGTGCATCGGAGTCGGTGATGAAGCGAAGTCCTTTGGCATAGGCATTATCAATCACCTGATTTAATTCAGCTGTGGTTTTGTGATCCCCATACGCATAATCTACAGACACCTTATCCCAGTCGCCTATTTTCGTATCATAAGCGTGGCTGAAATCCATCTGGTCTCCCTTAAAATCGATTTGTGGATGCGGATAATCCATTACACTGCTATTCTCCCGAGCACTGGCCGCATAGTTATGGGCAAAACCCAAGGTATGGCCTATCTCATGTGCGGCGAGTTGTCTGATGCGAGCCAAAGACATCTCCATCATCGGTCCATTCGCAGAACCATCGGTCGCAAATGGAGCGTTCATTAACGCTTGCGCGATCATGAAATCCTGACGAATCCGAAGACTACCTAGACTCACGTGCCCTTTCATAATTTCCCCGGTACGAGGATCCGTTATACTCGCTCCATAGCTCCAGCCTCGCGTAGAACGGTGCACCCACTGAATAACATGATATCGGACATCCATCGGATCCGCATCCTCAGGTAATAATTTAACCTGGAAAGCATCCTTATAACCAATGGCCTCGAAAGCCTGATTCCACCAGCGACCACCCTCCATTAAGGCAGAACGTACGGGTTCCGGTGTGCCATTATCTAAATAATAAACGATTGGTTTAACCGCCTCGCTCACGGCTGCTTTGGGATCTTTTTTCTCCAAATGATGACGCGTAATCCACTGCTTCAATACTACTTCATTCACAGGAGAAGAGTAATCTTGAAACGAAATCGCATTTGCTCCGGAACGCGGGTCGAATACACGCGGCTGGTAGTTATTGTCTGGTAATTGAATAAAGGAATGGTGCTCTACCACGCTCACATAATCCGCGTTAGGGGCGACGGAACGAATTTCTGCTCCATTTCCATTGCCAGCAAAGGTCAAGCGGGCTTCGAATTCGGTGTTTTGCGGGAAGGATTTTGTGCGCTCTAATGCTAGTGAGCTTTTGGACTTATCTAAACTATAGATTCCTTGTTTTGCCTGATTTAAGCGCTTCAAAACGCCATGTGCGTCTTGCATCAAGAAATCAGTAATATCGATAATATAAGCCCCCTCTGAAGTGCCTTCAATTTTGAAACCGAATAAAACTGATTTTGCGAAGGCCTGCTGCACCGATAATTTCTCGAGAGGATTGGTGGTGTTCGCCCGGTATTGGGTGTTCGGTTGAACTAAGAATAATTTGTTTCCTTGTTTCTCAAAGAAAACGACCTGCTCATTGCCTAATTGACCTCTATCCAGCCCTAAATCATTATTTCCCACGCCTTGAGCTAAGGAATACACATACATAAATTCCTCGTTTAGCTTTTTTACCTCCAAGTAGATTTTGTCATTCGACTCGTCGTAATAGAAGTTGAAATAGCCGGTATGGGCTTTCATGGATTTGATTTTATCCGCTATTTGTGCGGAAGCGCTAAGGCTAAAAAGGACGAAAAGTAGGAGCAGTTTTTTCATAACCCAATTTAGGAATTTAGCTGATAAAGAAAAAGCTCGAATTTCTCCGAGCTTTCTAATTTACCAGCGATCTAATCCCAGTATTTTTTTCCCTAGCTCATTGAGCTCAGCTGTTTCATATTTCGTTTGTTCCCATTTGCGCGGATCACCTGGGAAGGCGTAGCCCTCTGGAGCGATGCGATCGCGCCAAGAATTAACCCGCCATTCGCGTAGTTCCGTATTATCTTCCTCCGCCGGCATCATCGAAATATATTGTGCACAACGCACTTGGTCGCTATTGTTTGCGCGAATACCATGAGGCTGCAGACTATTAAATATCAATAAGTCGCCGGCCTCTAGTGTTACTTTAGTAGGGGTGAAACCAGTCGTGTCTGGGAGGAAACGGTTGCGGTCTTCTGGTTGCGTTAATTTCCAGGTATCGTAGTCGCGGAATAACTCGGGGATACATTGGAAGCCTCCCATGTTTTCATCCAATTGATCGGCTAAAGCCAAAACCCCTTGCACATTCACGGGCTTCGTCTCCGGATCGTAATCCCAGTGGATAAAGGCCTTGTATTCGTGGCCGGGACGAATAGGGAAGTTCAAGTTTGCACGATCGATCGTCACCCATAATTTCTCCGTCCCCCAAATATCCACAAACGCATCATAAACTCTTTGCGTCGAGCGATTGTCCCACTGAAATTGGCTATTATAACATTCTACCATCCCCGTGTTTGCCAGTTCCTTCATCTTCATTTCTGCACGTGGAGCAGTGTACCAAGTGCTAGGGTCATTCGGATCTTTCTCTTCGAATTCATACAAGAAGGCCGCCGTTTTTAAAGCTTGCTCACGCGCTACCGCTTGCTTAATCACTACGTAACCATTATGCTTCCAAAAGGCCCAATCCTCCTCACTTAAAACCCGTAAAGGCTGTCCGTTTGAACGATCATTTAATTTTAAAGCACTGCTTTTTGCTGTCGATGGATTACCCGGAATGTCGTAGTGGGCGTTATTAGGGATGTCTGTTTTCATAGGTTCTTATTTTATGCCAAAGGTATAGCGACCTGAGCCTCTTTTTTTCTGCTCTATTGATAATTATTTGTACTGCATTGATAAATTATTTCCACATTTAGCTATTTTAGGCAAATGAAATTGAATCTAGAGCAAATTCACCCGGATAATGACAGTTCATTTAGGTTTCTTTTGACCCCTAAATTGAACGAAGTTTTCTATTGGCATTTTCATCCAGAAATCGAATTAGTATATGTGGAGGCAGAAAAGGGGATCAGGCATATTGGTGATCATATTTCCACCTATGAGGGCTGTGATTTGGCCTTAATCGGCTCCTATATTCCCCATTTGAATTTTGATTATGGGGTCAAAGCCACCGTGGAGACGGTGGTGATTCAATTTCCAGAGACCTATTTTGAAGCGGGTTTAGCTCGTATTCCAGAGCTTCAAAAGGTAGTGGATTTAATGGAAAGAGCGAAAACGGGCATTGCGTTTACAGGTGAAACGAAACGAATAGCCGGGATTCGGTTGAAGAAATTACAGTACATGGATCGTTTCCATCAATTTATGGAGTTGATGAGCATCTTTCAGTTTTTGGCCGTATCCGACGAATTCGAAGACCTCGAGGTTCGCCCCATCTCAAGTCAAACCATCTTAAAACAACAAGAAAGGATGCACCGCATTCATCAATTTGTCGAGATGAATTTCCAAAAGCCCATTGATACCCAACAAATAGCAGAGGAAGTAAACTTGACTTTGCCTGCCTTTTGTCGCTATTTCAAGAAGGCAACGAAATTAACCTACACGGATTTTGTGAACCAATACCGTGTGCAATACGCAAAAAAACTGCTCATCCAAGATAAGAATGTGACCGAGACCTGCTTCGAATGTGGTTTTGAATCGCTGTCCTATTTTAACCGCATCTTTAAAAAGTTTGCAGGGGTGTCACCTTCAGAATTTAAGAGGAGATGATTACACTAAAACACGATATCTCGTTGCATTGCGTTCTCCATAAGTGGAAAATAACACCAACTCGACTCCTTTTTTTAAGTCTCTGCTGGCCGTAGCAGTGGACAAGTTTTTAAAAACGCGTTGGTAGTCTTTTCTAGAGAAATCCTTCATACCGATGAAAATGAAGTATTCGATTCGTTCAGTTTCGGATAAAACGACATTCGTGGTGTTTAATAAATTCGCTAATGATTGGTCTAATACACCTAACATATATTCAATGAATGGCGTCGATTGCCCGCATGCGTCGCTTTTAGCCAGTGCTTGATAGTACGCTGATTGTGAGGCAGCGATAATCGTTTCGAAGGGTAGGAATTCAAAAATCGGATGTGATTTTGATAAAAGTAGCGATTGCCAAAAGCGCCCCATTCGACCATTTCCATCCAAAAATGGGTGTATGAATTCTAATTCGTAGTGAAAAATACAGCTTTTAATAAGGAGCAGATCTGGGTCCCTGGCCACATAATCAAATAAATCATCCATTAGGTAGGATACACGTTCTGCCGGCGGTGCGATATGAGTGAGCGTTTTTCCTTTCGTGATTCCAACGGACCTATTTCGGTATTCCCCTGGATTTCTTACTAATCCTTGCATTAAAAGGAGATGTGCATTCAGAAAGGAAGCTCTTTTTGAGGGATCGAATTCATCCCAGCGAGCATATAAGGCTATGGCGTTTTGGACTTCTTTTTTGTCTCTTTCAAAACCGAGTAAGAGCTTTCCCTCGTCGATAGCCTGCACCTGTGACTCACTCAACGTATTTCCTTCGATGCCTAGAGTCGCCTGAATCGTCTTAATTCGATTCGCCTTCCTCAGTTGAGGTGATTTTTTGTCCAAATAGTGCGCGGAGGCTTCTCCAATCTTTAAAGAGATCGACGCCACTAAATTCAGAATAGAAGGGGAAATAGTATAGGGCGGCTTCATGATAGTATCATATGATACTATCAAAGGTAAAATAAAAGGCCGAAGAACAACGTTCTTCGGCCCTCTTTAAAATTCCTTAAAGAAATTTATTTAATCCCCTGAGAGAATTGATCTAATCCAGAGATTTTTCCATTTAAGTCAAATTGAAACATTTCAATTAATGACTTGTTCCAAACGCTACCATCCTTCGCAACACGCTTCTCCGTAGAAGTTACGATTACACCTGAAACTGGATCTGTATATGCGATTTTGATTGGAATAATTCCTGAAATTTTCCACTCAACTGATTTGAAGTCATTCATCATTTGACGAAGATCTTTCTTCTCGATCACCATTTTGTTGCCATCAAAGTCTGTTATTTTGACTTTATCAGCGAAGAAAGAAAGGACAGTTTCAATATCTAATGCATTATATGCCTTGTTGAACTTCTCAATCGCTTCCACTTCGCCACGGTTAGAGAATTGGAATGCTCTGCCGTTTGTTTCTCCTTTTGAGTAGAATCTACCACCTTCCGTTTTTCCAAACTCGTTTGATTTTGGGATAGATGAAAATTGGTTGAAGTCAGAAATTTTCCCAGACTGGTCTACTTTAAATAATTCGAACAAATTCATTTTTTGCTTCGATCCATCAATAGCCTCGCGTTCCTCTGTAGATTGTAACATGACAATTTCGTCCGTTGAACCTGCTACTTTGATAGGTAAGATGGCATAGGGAACGTTATTTAATTTCTTCATGTAAGCATGCCATTTCTTATTGAAGTCACCTGTTTTCTTTTGCATTTCTGGAGAGTATAGAGCTAGGTCTTTTTCAGAATCATTTGAGTTATACGCTTTCACCATGTCTAAAATTACTTGGCTACTTTTCTCAGAACCTAATTGGAAACCCTTTCCCGCATCTTTGCCAGAGAATATTTTACCCGCAGTTTGTTGTGCAGATGCACTGAATACAGATGCGACGATGGCACCTACTAGAACAAATTTTTTCATTAGAATTAATTTTTTGATTTGGTCAGCAAGTACGAGTTAATCGGGGGGCTTTGAAAGTAGTTGTGACTTGAATTTGTTCCCAAATGCGCAAAAGGGAACAGATTCGTTCGATGTAAAAATGATTAAAATGAAGAGATGAGTTAGGTTTGGTAAACTAAAAAACAAACAATAATGAAAAAAATCATTTTATCGATCTGTGTAGCGGCAGGATTATTCTCTTGCACATCAGAAGCAGATCAAAAAGCAAAAGTTGGAGCTGAAAACGTGGCTTATTACTCACGTGTTTGGGAGGTGGCTATCAATGAAGGTCGCACGAATATTTTGGATTCAGCTTACACGGAAGATGCCGTATTGCATACCGTTCCAGAAGTAAAGGGCAAAGCGAATTGCAAGGCTTATTATGAGAACTTTGTAACTGGTTTTACGGAGCGTCAATTTATTGTAAAAGAGATGTTTGCAGATGGCGACAAATTAGTCAAGTATTGGCAGTTCAAAGGAAAGCATACAGGTAATTTCTTTGGCATTCCTGCGACTGGTAAATCCGTAGATGTCATCGGTTGTACGATTGCCAAAATGAAGGATGGCAAAATCACGGAGGAGCAAGATTTCATGGACAACATGGTATTAATGACTCAATTAGGTCTGCTTCCGACGGCTAAATAAAAACAAAATGGAGGTGGAGGCTTAAGCTTCCGCCTTCTCTTTAATATAGGCAGAGGGAGTTACTCCTTTCCTGGCCTTAAAGGCATCGATGAATTTCGAACGTGAAACGAAGCCTGCGTCGGTGGAAATGGCCTCAATAGTGAGGCGCTTCGCATTTCCCTCCTCAATTAATTGACAAGCATACTCAATGCGTAAGTCATTTTTCCATTCTCCAAAAGTCTTCTTTAATTCCTTGTTGAAATAACTAGACAAGAATCTTTCTGGAATTTTAAGATCAAAAGACATTTGGGACAGAGAAAAATCATTCTTCACGAAAGGGTGCGTGCTCAAATAGTGCTGTAAATCTTGATCGAATTCTCGCGAAGCTGGCTCTTTTTTAGGTAAACTTGATTTGATCTCTTGCAAAATCGTCGCAGGGGCAAGTTCCACTTCGTAGGAAACATTTCCGTAGAGGATTTTGGGAAAGAGAAATAAGATGAAGTTTTGGACAAAAAATCCTCCACCACAAATTCCAAAGAAACGCGCTTCACTGAAGATGATGTTCGAAGGAATGCCTAAAATGGCATAGTTATGCGCGTAAATAGTGAGCATATGGCCTAAACTATTTCCTGCGATAACTAATTGCAAAATGACAAGAGAGAAAATCCATTTCTGAATCAAGCGGTGATTCGAAGGTAAAGCACCATATTTCTGCATTAAGTGGCGCTTATTCCATAGGAAATAAACGACAGCGCTGATGCAGTAGAGAATCAAATGAATGGAGCGGCCGTACAAAATCTGCTCAAAAGTGACCCATTGGAAGTTTAAATTATAGTCCTCCGTAATGTTCACGATTTCATGTGCCATTGCTGTTTTAGTGGCTAAGGGCAATGTCGTGAAAGGTAAGGTCGCAAAAAAAGTAAAAACGGCGGGAATTAAATGAAGCAAATCATAGCGATACAATCGCTTGTCCTCTGATACCGTGTGTTTTACGTAAAAAAACAAGGCCGGTCCGAGTAAAAAGGAGAGGGGTAAAAAATGCACAAAACAGATGCCTTCCCAGAACTCGATTTTGCTGTAATGTAGGCCAAAATAGACCATCAAAACCGAATTGCAACACAAGAAAAATAAGGCTAAAAACGTATTAGATCTATTTAATGAACTTAAATAGTACAAAAGAATAAAGGAGGTAAATATACCGAATAGTGGTGCTAGTATTGCCAAAACATGAATTTAATCAGTCACAAGATAGGCAAAAATTAAAATGACTACAAATAAGCAGCCACTACTAAAGAATACCAGTGGCTGCAGATAAGCTAGATTTTATAGTATTGCTCCCATCCTTTTCTTGGCGGCGCTCCTACTAACAACGAATTAGCTAATGTGTTGTTCGTGATTTGTTTCGTCTTGCGATCGAACTGTAATTTGGTATTTAATTTTTGAGCCATCACACCTAAGGAGAATACTTGGCTTAATGGTCCAGCGATTTCAAACGGCGAACGCGTCTTCTCTTGTCCCAAACACGCCTTCAAGAAGTTCGCGTAGTGGTTCGAAGGACTTGCTTGTACCTCTGGTAATTTCAAATCTTTTGCTGCATCACCTAAAATCGACAGCGTACTTCCGTGTGATCCTCCTTTGAAGGTTAAATCCTTGCTATAGATGATTTTACCAGGGTTTAATTTCGCTGGTTGAATCTTTCCGTTTCCAGCTGGTGGAATGTTCGGATCTAATTCGTTTGTTCCATAGTTCGAAGGTACTGGAGGGATGTTGTTCACTCCGTCATACCAGGTGATGTCCATCGCTGGCATATTCTTGCGCTCTGGGAACTTGAATTGAATCGTAGACGACATCGGATAGAAGAAATTATTGTGTCCATCCGCTCTTAACATATTGATTTCTGTAGGTAAGCCTAGTTCCAAAAACTCGTGTGCCGTATCCATGATATGAGCACCCCAGTCGCCTAAGGCACCTAAACCGTAGTCAAACCAGCAACGCCATTGTCCATTGACAAAGTCTTTTTGGTAGTCATGTGGCTGAACCACCCCTTGCCAAATATCCCAATCTAAGGTAGATGGAATCGATTCTGCCTCAGGGAATTTCGTGATTTTAGGATCCCAATTGTGCCAGCGACGAGGGGAATTCATGTGAGCCGTCATCGACGTCACATCTTTGATGATTCCAGCCTCTTTCCAAGCTTTAAATTGGAAGTAATTTCCTTCTGAGTGGCCTTGGTTACCCATTTGAGTAACCACTTTCGGGTGCTTGCGCGCCGCCGCCATCATTAATTCGATTTCATTAAAGGTACGTGCCATCGGCTTCTCTACGAAAACGTGCTTGCCTAAACCTAAGGCCATCATCGTAATAGGGAAGTGAGAGTGATCCGGAACACCAATTGAAACGGCTTCGATCTTCGATCCCATTTTGTCAAACATTTGACGGAAATCTTGGAAGCGAGGCACATCAGGGAATTTCTCTAATACCTTGAGTGTTTGAGGTGCGCCCATATCCACATCACATAAAGCAACAATGTTCGCAAGTCCCGTATTGTATAAGGACATGACATCTAATCCGCCCTGATTTCCGATTCCGATGCAAGCTAGATTAACTTTTTCGCCTCCAAAATTAGACAAGATGTTAGGGAATGCAGCAGCAGCTCCTAATAGGCCGGCATTCTTCAAGAAATCGCGGCGCGAATTGTGTAGTTGATTCATGTTGTAAGATAGGTTTGCATTTAAAAGCCAAAGACTTAGTTGAACTACTCTTATAGAGGCACAAAAAAAAGATGAAAGAAAAGTTCTTTCATCTTGATGCACACCAAACCACTAATAGAATTTGTAATAAGCGAAGGTAGGTCTATTTCTCGGTTATCAAACACCGGCCTCTCACATTATCAGTTTACTGATAAAGCGATGCCGCTAACGCTAAATTTACACGCATCTTTTCACGTAGTTCCGCGGGCTCAATCACCTGTATTTCAGTGGCATAGCGAAATAGGAAGTGCTCCACATCCTGATTTATTTCAAGGGTTAGTTCGAATATAAAAGTGTCCTTTTGTTTTTGGGAAGGATGAATCGGGTATTTAGGGAGATAGGATAGGATCCAAGAATCTGCTCTGACCTGAATAAGAATCTTTTCAGCCGCCTGAGTCCCTCTAAAAAGTCCGAGACTTTGTTTGAAAAAATCAGCGGGTTGAAATTCCGGGTGAATGCGTAGGTTAACACGTTCAGAGCTGATTCGAACCTGTTCAATTCGGTCCAGGGCAAATACGCGAAGTTGATCTAAGGCTATTTTTGTGTTGGATTCTGTTATTTCCTGGAACAACAAATACCAGCCCGTGTACCAGCCATTATTGTATTCTTTGATCAGTAGGGGTAAGGCAGTAATTTTTTTAGCGGAAGAGGTCGTGGTCAATCCTTTGTGCGTTATTTCGATGGGCTTCTTTCCTGCGATTGCGTCCACGAGAAATTTGACGTGTTCCGAACCAGACCGATCTCCTTCATTTATCAGTTCAATCGCCGGCCAATTCGCCAGTTCTTCGTGGCGCATCAGGTTATTTTCTAACGAAATGGCTCTCAGCTTATTCACGATCCCGTTTCCATTTCCACCCGTAAACAAGTGTTTATTAAAGTCGATGATGGAGGCGATTTGGTCTAATTCCTTTTCCGAAAAAGAAGGAAAGGCACTAATGTCATCTCGGATATAATAGAATCGATTCTCGGACTTGGAGTAGCGAATTAAATCGCCCTCCGTTTCCTCTAAACTAGGGTAGCGTTCGGCAAGATGCTCTTTCAAGGCCTTGATGTCACGGCTGAAGCTGCGTTCGCTATAGCTGACTTGATCAAAGTGTTCCGAAAAATAGTCACTCACCGTGGCTGCGCGTAACGCAAAGGTCTTTCGCAGAAAGAGGTTATTAAGTTCTTTTAGTCGATCTGTCGTATTCATGAGGCGAATCTAGTAGATTTTCAGTAGTTCGCCAACTTTTGGCGGACTACTAGTGCAATTTTGGGTAAACAAAAACGATAACGACATGAAAAATTTCAAAACTTTACTTGTTCTTCCTTTCTTTTTTTACGCGACAGAAGGCTATGTGAAAGCTTTCAAAGTACCTGGTAATCAGCTAGCGATTGCTCTTTTTGTCTTAGTGAATTTTATCATTTGTCTGGCACTGATTGCGGCAGATTTTCAATTCTTTGGTACTTCAGATGCGGATGGTTTTTATACCCAGGCGGTATTAGCGGAAGGTTTGTACCTCGTAGGTGGGGCCGGATTGAATTTGTTCTCTGAATTGGAGCAGCGTTAGTTAGAACGCTCGAATTGGAATCTCAAAACGAATTCGTGCGTCTGATTCGTGATTTTGGAAATCGTATTCGTCGGCATTTCGTATTGATAGCCTAGGTAAACGGTAGGGCTAAATTGCACCCCTAGATTGACACCGATGGCATTTTCATTGCGATAGCCTACACCTAGGTCGAGTAATTCATAAAAGGATCCGGTAAGGTTGATGTCATAACTTAATGGCAAGTCAGCCGCCGCACGTACGATCGCATTCGTATGAATACTCACTGCTTGATTTAGCACCTGCTTCTTCCCGATCATCCCATAATAGAAGGATGCGTCTTTGTATTTACCCGTTTGTAGGCCAAAATCATTCCACAACATACGTGGTTGCGAAATACTCACATAGAACTTATCTTCCTTCGCTAAGCGAATTCCCCAGCCTGAATTGATCTGCAATCCGGTAGAATAGTTTTGGGTAAACAGCTCATCTGTTTGGTCTAATAAACTCAAGCCCGCAAAGTCCAAAGCTAAATTCGTCACACCCACTCGAATACCCCCAGACAAAGCCCATTTATCATTGATCAACGAGTGATAAGCAAAATCACTATTCACGGAGGTCGCTTTTACTGGTCCTAATTGATCTAAAAATGCGGTGAAACCCACGCCCATCTTTTCCCCCCAATTGAAATTCCCCATCAAGGCAGTAGTCACCGGAGTGCCCGGCATGGAAGTCCATTGATTACGGTTAACTAGGAGGATTTCATTTTTATCGCTAGCGCCCACGAAAGTCGGATTAATGACTTGTGGATATAATCGAAATAAGGAGAATACGGGGTCAGTCTGGGCCTTGATTTGGCCAGTTAAAAGAAGCAAACATCCCACTAATAGAAAACGTAATCTCATTTATTTCTTTAATCGATTGATGTAAATATAAGTAGAAACTCGAGGTCTCACGCCATTATAATCTAAAATATAGAAATACACGCCATCCGGTAAGAGCCCATCGCCCGCCAAAAGTGGATTTCCACGGTTCGTCTCTCCACCCCAATTATTCGCATAATCCTTCACTTCGTAAACGATGTCGCCCCCACGATTGAATACGGTCAAGGTATTCGGCGTCGTCCGCATCACCCCTGGAATGACTAAATAATCATTTTTTCCATCCCCATTTGGTGAAATTCCTTGGAAGGCCACGGGGTCACAGGCATCCGGATCAATTCGGTTATCAACTCCATCATGATCGCAATCAGGCAAACCTCCATAGTTCAAATCATTCTCCCACTCATCTTTGATCTCATCCCCATCGGAATCTAGGTCATTATAGTCTGGCAAACCATCCTTATCCGTATCCACCGGATTATCGCGATCCCCGCCTATCTCCACGATATCAGTATAGCCATCTTTGTCCGTATCATAATTGACATCTTCCAGCACCGTAATCGTCGTACTATCGATACCAGGCCCGGTTGTATTCGTCGCAGTCACCACATACGTACGCGGTTTCGCCGGCCAGGTAGGTGTACCAGATATTAAACCTGTTTTAGGGTCAAAATTTAATCCAGCCGGTAAAAGCGAATCAATTTTAAAACTATCGGCAATACCTACAAGCTCAGGTTTAAAGCTAACAGGCACCCCTTGCCTAAACACACCCGGAATCGGATATTTGATCTCAGGGAAGGCAATCAGTACCTTAATGGTGACGATGAAGCTATCATATCCAGTAGAATTGCTAGCCGTTATCGTGTAGTCAACAAAATCTTGTGCTTTCGTCGGAGTCCCTGTTATGGATCCCGTACTCGGATTCATACGTAATCCAGCCGGTAAAGGTTTATCCACCGTATACAAAGAAGGGGTGCCTTGGACGCGCGGATTCAGGGAATCAATTTTGATTTTTTCGATGTAGGTCTGCGGCGTCAAATAGCTCAAACTGCTCGGTCTCGGAATAACGGTCGCGATTCGGATCGTATCGGTTGTCGAAGCTGTGCTATTCGTAATGGTTACCACATAGGTCGTCGGAGGTGATAAAGCCGTAGGTGTTCCTGAAATGATACCCGTCAATGGATCAAAATTTAGTCCCGCCGGCAGCGGTTTATTGATTCGAATGCTCGAGATAATACCTTTCGTGGAAGGTACAAGTGGAGGATTCGGGACGCCCGCAATAAACAGATCCACTCCCGTGTATACCGGATTAATTTGAGCACCTAAAACGGGTTCCGGATAGCTAATGCGTGGTCTCGCAATTAATACCGTGATGACAAGACGAGCTCTAGCGGAACCAGTCGTATTCGTTGCCGTTACCCAATATTCGGTTAGTGGAATGGCCTTTGTCGGCGTCCCGGAAATGATCCCAGTTAAAGGATCAAGTCGTAACCCGTCTGGTAATATTTTGTCAATCGTGTATGTATCTACTTTCCCAAGTACACTCGGATTTAAAGGATTAATCGTGATTTCTTCCTCGTAAATAACCGGGGTATTGTATTTTAAGTTTTTCGGAGGAGCAACCAGGACTTCTAGGTCCAAAGGTGCAGACGTAGATCCTGTCGAGTTAGACGCCGTTACCACATAACGAATTACGCCGGTGAAAACACTCGGTTTGCCCGTGATTTCTCCTGTTGCCGTATTAAAGGTTAGTCCGAGTGGTAGTGCTTTGTCGATGGTGAACGCTGTCGCCAAACCACTATAAGTAGGTCTGATCGGAGCCAGCGTACTATCTTGAATAAGACGGGACGGGCTGAAGTATGCCAAATTAGACGGTGGCGCGATCACCACAGAAATATCAATACTTGCCGTGGTAGATCCCGTACTATTTCTAGCAGTTATGACATAAGTTGTCATCGAACTCAAGGCCGTAGGAGTGCCGCTGATAATACCGGTGGCAGAACTGAAATTTAGACCCGCCGGAAGCGTGCGGTCGATGGAGTAAGTCGCGACTGTCCCTGAAACGGATGGAGCGATGTCAGGAATGAGGAAGTTTTGGTATAGAACTTTAGGCGTCGGATACACTAAATTTCGCGGTCTTGCAATCAAAACCGTAATCACTACATTCGTAGAGGTCGATCCCGTACTGTTCGTCGCCGTCACCACATAGGTGGCAGTAGGTTTAGCTAAAGTAGGAGTTCCAAAAATTCTCCCCGTCGATGTATCCAAAATCAATCCCGCCGGCAAGCTTGGACTAACCGAATAAGATGCGACCGCACCCGTCACATTCGGATCGAGCGGTGTGATATCAATGCCCTCTTCGTACACCTGAGGAGTCGCATAAGACAATCCGGAAGGAGCCGGAATTAAGACGGTAATAGGCAGCGCATACGAACTTGAACCCGCCACATTAGTAGCCGTAATGGTAAAAATCGTTCTCGGTATCGCCTGGGTAGGAGTCCCTGAAATCTCTCCCGTGCTTGTATTAAAATTAAGCCCAGCAGGCAATGCTTTGTCAATCGAATAAGACGCCACAAAACCCGTCACCGTGGGTGTCAACGTGCTTATCGCCGTACCAGTAAAATAAGTAGGCGGATTAATATACCTTAAATTCGTAGGCGGCGGAATGGTCACTGTGATGTCCAACGTAGTCGAACTCGAATTCGTCGAGTTTGTCGCTGTAACGGTGTAGGTCGTTCGAGGCGATTGAACCGCGGCTGCGCCGGAGATAATTCCCGTGCTTGTATCGAAATTCAGACCATTGGGTAATCCTGGACTAATGCTATACGTATTCACCACGGTCCCGTATTTGTTTGGACTTAAAGGCGTGATGGCTACCGTCTCATAAAACACATTCGGCGTTGTATAAGTGATTTGCGGGCGGGCGATGAGGACAGTGATGTTTGTGGTGGCCGTCGTGAATCCCGTAGTATTTCGTACTGTGATGGTATAATTTGTACTTGGATTCGCTAAAGTAGGAGTCCCGGTAATTTGACCCGAATTTGGATTAAAGTTTAATCCAGCAGGGAGTGTGGGGAAAATTTCGAAAAGATCTGTAATTCCAGTTACACTCGGATCAATAGAGGAGATAGGAACTCGTTCTTCAAAAAGTAAGGGACTTGCATAGCTCAAGTTACTTGGTGCCGCAATTTTGACGCCAATGGTGATGGGAGCAGTGACAAAATCTGTGGAGTTGCTCGCTCGAATGATGTAGACCGTATTAGGGCTAGCTTGCGTAGGAGTTCCAGTAATTTCCCCTGTAGTGGGGTTTATATTCAGCCCCGCAGGTAAACTAGCCGCAGTAAATGTGATTTCTGTACCCGTGATACTCGGCGTTATTCCGGTTATAGGAACTCCTTGCGTGAATTCGTGCGGAGATGAATAACTAAAGCCACTTGGAGGAGGAATAACAACTCGAATGCTCGTCGTGTAAATAATGGAAGCTGTACTGTTAGCTGCCGTTATCGTATAAATAACAGGTGGACTTAATACCGATGGGAATCCCTTTATTTCGCCAGTCGTTCCGTCAAAAACAAGTGCCCCTGGCAAAGTTGGACTAATGGTATAACTTGAAACTGTTCCCGTTATGGTGGTAGGAGGAATAGGCGTGAATGGCGTATTTAGATACAGGGTAATCGGGTTGGGGTACGTTAAATTGGTAGGCGGAGGAATAACCACATCAAATGAAATGGTTTGAGTGAAATCGCCATTCGCATTTGAACCTTTGATGACATAAGAATTAAAGCCAGTAGTCTGAGTAGGTGTACCTGAAATGGCCCCGGTATTAGGATCTACACTAAGTCCACCTGGCAACGCAGTGATAGGGGTATAGGTTGTTACAACACCTCCTGTAGGTTCTCTGACAGGTAATATGGGTGTTATGGGTGCTCCTGTGTAAAAACGGTTCGGAACAGAGTAAGTAAAATTAGGTCGAGCAATAATTACCGCGATATCAATATTTGAATCCGTAAAACTTGTCGAGTTAGATGCCCTAATTGTATACCTTGTCGTCGGACTAGGCACTTGTGGCGTTCCTGAGATTTCCCCCGTAGAAGCATCAAGGCTTAAACCACTGGGTAAAGTAGATCCGGGAGCCATGCTGAAAGTCACCCCATTACCTGAAACAGTAGGCCGAAATGGCGTAATGGGGGTATACTGCGTAAAAGTATAGCTAGAGGTTTGGAAACTTAAACCCGAAGGCGGAGGGATAACTACCGTAAATACGACAGTAGCGGTCGTCGCACCCTGACTATTTCTTCCTTCGACAACAACGGTTACTGGATTTGAATTTAAGGCGGTAGGAATTCCTAATATATCCCCTGTATAAGGATCGATTGACATTCCCGGAGGCAGGGTTCCACTAATTATACTGAAGGTCTCAAAATAACCAATTGAACTTGCAATCGGAACCAGATTTTGTTGATTGACAATGAGTTTGTTAGGTGTATTATAGCTAAGAAAAGCGGGAGCAGCTAGATTTATCTGAACGGTGGCTGTGTAATTATTGGAGACACAGCCTGTGGTTGTGTTTTTGACATTGACGCTAAAATTATAGCTACCTATTTGCCCAAACGGGATATTAACTGTTAACGATGAACCGCCCATTGCCGCATTTGAAATAGGAGTAAATCCAGTCATATTGATGGCATTCGCAGAAAATTGAGATGGATCGTTCGTAGTTGATGTGTAGGGAATAGCGAATGATCTATCATTCGATGTAATGGCTGGAACTGCACCTAGCGTTATGGTAGGTAAAGGGTTTACAACGATGGTAATCGGATTACTAGCAGAACTAGTAATGCCTCCCACTGTTGATTTGGCTGTATATATGCCAGCTTCAGAAACAGTAATTGTTTGACCTGTCGATCCAAGAAGTACATTGTCTTTATACCAAGTGATATTCCCGCTTAGATTGGAAGTTAAAGTAGTTGAACTTCCTTGGCAAATGGCTTCTGAACCTTTATTTTCCCATAATTCAAAGGTTAGGGTACCATTATTATTCGTATCTCCATCTGTGAAATTATATTTTGAACCACCCGCCCAGGTACCTATGTAGTATTCGTAAATATGATCAGATGAATAGCCTACGGGAAAGTTAGGTAAAGGAGGACATGATCCGTTTAATTTCCAGGTCGCCTCCGTACATGTTGAATTCAGGACAGGTGAATCAGTTCCAATGGGATTTGTAATATTGGAATTATAATAAGCGGCATCCATGTAGAGAGCTGTAGAGGCTATATTTGTCCCGAAAGTGCCCTTTACTTTTATTTTGTAATAATAATTTCCGTTCGTGGAGGAAGAAATTTGACTAGAGGTTCCAAAGTTTGACCTCATATTTTTCAGATCTTCTCCTAACTTAAACCAGCCGGATGTGGTTGTGCTCCCTGATATCATAGGCGCCGGACTCACGGATTGAGCTCGGGTTATAAATTGGACGCACAGGAATAAAAAGAGAAATAATTTTCTCATGTATGATGAAGAACAGATATCCTTTAAAATTAGGGAAAATAAATGGTTATTAATTTATTTCCCCTTCCAATAATTCGCCAGCGCTGAACCATTAATATTCATAATAGGCCCAAAAATCGCAGCCGGCAAACCTAGCGTCCCTACTTTGCCCATCGCCATGGCGAGGCCAGAGGCTAGACCCGCGTTTTGGAGACCTACTTCTATGGCGATCGTCCGACAATCTTGCTCTGGCAAACCACTTACCCGTCCGCCCCAATAACCTAAAATAAAACCAATGACATTATGCAATAAGCAAGCGATCACGAGTAGGGGGCCCACCGCTAATAGGGCATCTCTGCCGTTTGCCGTAATGATCACGACGATCGCGCCTACACTCCACATTGAAATAGTGGGCAATGCATTTTCAAACCATTGGAATCGTGCTCCAATGAGTCGATTGTACAAAACTCCGATGCAGATGGGAATTATGATGAGTTTACTTATTTCCCAAACCATTGCCATCAAATCAATTTCAATTAATTGCCCTGCCAAATTTTTCATTAGCAGTGGCGTTAACAAGGGAGCAATAAACGTAGCTATGGAGGTTAGCGTGAGGGATAAAGCTACATTGGCTTTGGCCAGATAAGACATCACATTAGAGGCTAATCCACAGGGCATGCAACCTACTAAAATGATACCAGCTGCAATTTCTGATGGAAAATTAAACAACTTTGTCAGCCCCCAGCCCACGAATGGCATGATGGTAAATTGAAAGAAGACCCCTAAAATTACCGCTTTAGGAGAACGAAGCACTTCTGCGAAATCGCTAATTTTCATCGTAGAGCCCATCCCGAACATGATGACCTGCAATAGGGGGATGATCAATGCTTTGGATTTAAAGTCACCAATTCCCAAAAAGGGATCCGGAAAAATCAATGTAACCAGGACAGCAACAATGATACTAAAGGAGAATCTTAGTCCTTTCATTTTTTGGTTTTTGCTGTCAATTTAAGAAAAATTAATTATTCAGCATTCCCTTTGTGACCCAAGCTTGGATTTGATTTATTTCACAGCTTCCTAACTTTGAAGTAGCGGAAGGCATGGGTTTGTATCCAACTGCGTGTGTAATGGAACCTACTAATCGTCCATTAGCCGCCTGCACTTTCACGACAGCATAAGTCGAAAGATCAATACCTGCTGAAGGACTTGCTGCACTATGGCAACCCACGCAATAGGTTTTAAGAACTGGTGCAACAGACGCACTGTACGTGACATTAACGGTATCGCAATTAGCCGTATTTGAACAAGAATTGTTCTTTGCTCCTTGTTGAATCCATTTTAAAACTAGGACTTTTTGTGTTGGATTGAAGGCTGCAGCTGGGGCAGGAGGCATTCGATCTTCTCCAGTTTCGTTCAAGCATTTGTACAGATCGCTAGAAGTGGGGGATGCAGGATTTGCTTCTCTTCGTATGTTTGTATAATCCGTCAAAATCACTCCGTCTCTATGACTAATTGCATCATGACAGCCGCTCATGGCACAATTTGAGGTAATTAATGGTAACACGGATTGTTGAAAATAGATGGTGTCTGGGCTGCAATTAACGGCGGGTGTTGAGGGAATGATGGGGATAGTGGTTGTATCCACAATGACTGGTTGATTGGCCAAAGGGGTATTTTTATCGTTCAAGCACGATATCAAGAGAAATACTCCGAAAATAGAGCTTAGGATTCTCATTTTTTCGTGTAGTTCATCTTACTAGACACCTTCACTACCTCCGCGATTTTGGCGAAAACGATTTTGGGAATATCCACTTTGTAGTCGACTAAGCGCACTTCGAACTGACAAGTTAAAGCAAGCGTAGAACCAGTCGAAACAATAGTCCCTTTTAATTCGATAGGACGTGTCACACCATGAATAGTCGCAGAACCGGAAGCAGAAATGGGATAAGTGCCCGCCTTCGTTAAATCGACATCTTCCTTGATTTTACCTTTGAAAGTAGCAGAAGGGAATTTTTCGCTTTCCAAATAATTCTCATTGAAATGCTCCTGCATTAATTTATTCGGGAAAACGAAATTCGTAATACGCATTTGGACTGCCACTTCGTTCGTTGCCGTGTTGATGATGCTGCTCACGGATTTGTTTACGGCATCGATATCCTCCATGGGAGTCTTGGAAAAGAAGGATACTTCGCCATTAGTAGTAATATATAATTGTGCCTTGGATTGGAATCCAATGAATAGTAGGGCTAAAAGAAGTAATTTTTTCATTTTTTCTTAGGTTCTAAACTGAAAGTTCGGGCGATGTTAAAGCCATAAAAGATGTCGCCGGCACCCCAGGTTCCTGTGGTTTGGCCTATAAAATGTTTTTCGGTCATGCCGCGCGAGTTGGTCATGTGAAACTGAAAGACGTGTCCGCCCGTTTCGATATCCACCCCCACTGAAAAGGAATCCTGGTAGGGATAAGCTGTACCTGCGCCTTCTTCGTAATCTTCTTTATCCACGATATTCTTATAATATTCAGCAGAAATACTGAAGCGGTTCGTCAACTTATAACGACCACCTACTCCCATCGAAAGCAGGTTATTATCTAAATAAATAGACTCCGATTTATTTTTATGGAGCACCGTAGGCATGATTTGTAGCGATAATTTATCAGAGAACTTTCTAGCGATAAGAACTTGCCCAAAATAGGATTGTCTCTGTAGGTTATTCTCGTAGCGCATCACATTGCCGATCGATGTCGTATAGCCGGTAGGCATGGTGTTCGTGGCCATTCCTCCGTAAAGCGTTGCAGTCACCGGCATTTTATTCGATTGAGCGAGCACTTTGTATTTTCCATACAGGTCATAGGTCTTCTCGATAGTCGAACGACCAGCCCCAAGTAGAATTCGATCAGTTAAGGAATATTCAACCCCTAGACGGATTTTGGCCTCATCTAAACCGAAAAAATTGTCAATAAATCCTGAATTTACGGAGCCGAAACGGTGGGAAATCCAGAAGTTCAAATGCTGCTTCGCCAGAGTTTCCACTGTTTGCCCATTAATCAAACGGGTCCCTTTAAAAGTTGCCTGCGTGTAGGTCGTCTTTTTTGCATCCTCTTTCTCCAGCATGGCTAATAAGTCATCCTGAGCGAAAAGGGGCGAACTGATGAAAAGAAAGAATAGTAGCTTTTTCATTAGGCGTAAATTCTTAGGCTAGTGCCTGTTAATGTGGTTTTATAAGCTTGGATTCCTCGGCTACCGTTTGCATTTGTGCCTGCACCGGTAATTGAAAAAGTAGCGCCGTGCTGGGTGCAATAAAATCCTCCACCACTGTAAATGACATTGGCCTTGTTCTCATGTGAGCAAACTTGGGTAACAGCCGCGAATGCGGTGGCCGAAACACGGGCGATGACGATTCCATTCGCAATCACATAATTTCCGGTCGTATTCAATTTTGAGTAAGTGGCAGTGCTTAAATCTAAGGTAAAATCGACGCTGGAGGCCGGAGAAACTGATTCGTTTTTGCAGGAACTTAAACTGGAGGCACCGCAATAAACGGCTAGAAGAGCGGCTCCTTTCAAGCCCATGGACTTTAAAAACTCGTGGCGTTTGATTTTATTTTCCATTTGATAGAGGGTTTAATGTTAGCAATTTAAGATTTTAAACGCGCTAAGTAAATGATTATTATCATCTATCGATGAACGATGCAATGAAAATGATGAACGGGCAGATAGGGGAGATGAAGGTAAATGGTTATATTTGAAGATAATTCAGAACAAATGCTAGAAAATTTCCTACTTCGGTACGCACTTAATTTACTCTTTACCTTTATTGTGGTGCGTTTTATTTACTATCCGAAATACCGCAATAACGACTTCGTATTTACATTTTTCTTGTTTAACACGATCTTATTTGTGCTGTGTTATTTGCTCGCGGAGGCAGATTTGAAGTTTGGATTTGCCTTTGGTTTATTTGCCTTGTTTTCCATGTTTCGCTACCGGACGGTCACCGTTCCGATCGGTGAAATGGGCTACTTTTTCTTAGTGGTTACTCTTGGAATTATCAATTCCTTAGCCTCTTTAGTGAATTTAGAGATGCTTTTAGTGGCGAATTCGGTCCTAGTGGCGATGACGTTTTTATTAGGTCGCACCTTGTCATTGACGCATGAGAATTACCAAACACTAAACTATGATAACCTGGGATTAATTAAACCCGCTGAGCGTGCAGAACTATTGAAAGATTTAGCGGATCGTACAGGCTATCCCATTCATAAAGTGCAAGTAGTGAAAGTGGATTATCAGCGGGGAATTGCACAATTAAAGGTGTATTATTTTTCCAAAGAAAACGAGTCAGCTCCGCTCGACCTAGATGCATAAGTTTCTTTTTATCTTATTTCCCCTGTATGTTTTCGCCCAAAAAGACACCTTACAAGAGGTTCGGGTGGAAGGAATTCGTTCTGAATTGACGAGTGACCCGACGAAAAAAGTCTACCAAGTTGGGGCTAATTTGACGAATGTAGGAGGTAATCTTTTCGATGTGCTGAGTAATATCCCCTCCATTTATGTGACCAGCGATGGAAATGTGAACTACCGGGGTAACCAAAATTTGACCATTTATTTTGATGGTAAACCCGCCGGGATTTCTAGTTCTTCTCGCGCAAATGCCCTCAGTCTCTATCCCGCTGATCAAATCGATCGCATCGAAATCATTTCGAATCCTGGGGCGAAATATTCAGCCGAAGGAAGTGCCGGCATTTTGAATATCATTTTGAAAAAGGGAACGAAAACGGAATCGCTTCGTATCAATTCGAATGTGGGCACGAACGATAAATATGCCTTTTCTGCAACGTATGCAAAAGGGTTTAAGCGATGGACGCATTTAGTGGATGTGAATCTCCGTCAAAACATCCGCAACAATTACCAATACCTCTACCGAGAAAATTCCAGTGCCTTCGGCGCTGCGCTAATCTCGCAGACCACGGATGAAGTGAATCGGGATTATAATCAATCCATTCGCTTAAATTCAATCTATAATTTGAGCAAAGATCGCTCTTTCGGAATATCGTTTATCGGTCGACATTCCTCTGATCATAATTCGGAAATTCGCTATAACACGAGCGAATTTGATTACGCCGCGGATCGATTGTATGCGCGGGATGCGGATAAAAAAGGCCGGGACTTAGGCTTCGATTTGAATCTGTCTTATAGTCCTAGTGCGAATGGGAAAATTGACTTTTTATGGATCCAAAACCAAGGCTCTGACGCGAATTCGTTCTTTCAGCAGTATTATTTTGGCGATTTTGAGACCCCTAATCCGAACATTCCGGTTCGTAATGAGCGCTCTTCTGCCAGTAGCGCAAATTCAACTCTGTTGTTACAAGGAGATTGGACGAAGTCCTTTGCGAAGCGAGGCCTCTTAGAGTATGGATTTAAATTCAATTCCCGTTTCTTTGAAAATGACTTTCTATACGAAAAGCAAAAAGAGGGAATATACCTGCGCGATGCGAAGCGTTCGAATGGTCTCGTTTATCGAGAGCACATTCAAGCCGCTTATGTGTCCTACGTTTATGAAAATAAATATGCGACTTTAAATGCAGGTCTTCGGGCAGAGGCCACCGAAATCGCTGGCGATATTCAGCAACAATACCTGAATCTGTTTCCTTCTTTCTCGCTTGTTCACCCGCTCTCAAAATCATCAAATCTGTCTTTTGCTCTTTCTAGTCGCATCACTCGACCAAGTTATAAGTCCTTGAATCCTTTTATTTCTTTCGCCGATCCGCTGAATTTGAATTCAGGAAACCCTGAATTGAAGCCAGAGAAGGCCTTTTTGTACGAACTCACGCATACAAAGGATTATGCATCCCTCTCCATTTCGAACACGGTATTTTATCGTGACATTAGTGGTTTAGTAGGAAGGGTTCGCACTTTTTTAGCCGGTGACACGACCTTAACTCGTTATGAGAATATTGCCAAATCTCGTGCTTGGGGCATCGAGAACCTCAGCACTTGTTCTATCTCAAAAGCCTACAAGGTCACGCTTAATACTTCCCTTTTTCAATCCGATTTGGAAGGATTTATCAACAATTCAATCGTTTCTCTGAATCGCTGGAGTTGGAACTCCCGTTTGAACCAGCAATTCAAGTGGAAAAACAACTGGTCAGCTCAGATCTCTGGCATTTTTCAATCCGCCCAAATCAACACCCTAGGCATCATCGAACCCTATTATACGGTTGATCTAGGATTGAAAAAGGATTTTGGCAGACTCTCTCTGAACGCCCGTGTGAACGATGTGTTCAATACGCAAAAAACCATCTACGATTCCCGTCCCTTCGGTCTCATCAGTGACCTTGAACGCAAAAAGGAAACCCGTATTTTCTACTTCGGTTTTAGCTACAAGTTCGAGACGAAGAAGATGAAAGAAGCGAGAGAGAGGAAGAGGGTGAACGAAGAAGAAGTTGAATTAGATGATTTTTAATCATCTAATTCAACTTCTTCTTCGTTAAAAGCACAAAGCATAAAGAATAAAGAATAAAGCACAAAGCATAAAGAAGAGTATGGAGTAGAGAGTATAGAGCAGAGATGTTCGAAGTAATCTTAGAGAGTTTTTTTAAATGTAAATCACAAAATTATTGCGCAGCACAATTTTAGATTTACATTTAAAAAAACGAGTTTATTTTGATTTAACCCTGCTCTTCTCGGCCTCTAACCCCGTCGCTCTTTCTCGCGCACCTTTAATGGACATATTGCCAAAACGGTAGGTAAAGTTTAAGCGTACCACACGGGAATCTTGGCGTGGACGAACGACGATATCTAAGTCACCGTATTTGATAAATACATCTGGGTTTGACGTGTAAAGAACATCTTGCGCGTTTAGGCGGATGACACCGCGTTTGTTCATGACTGTTTTTTGGATCCCTAAATTAAGCGCTCCTCCTGCTCCAAAAATAAAGGCACTCTCCAGACCTCCGGAGAAGTAATTTCCACCAATTTCGAGGCGGTAAGCTTTGGGCAAGGTAAAGATGTGATTAGAGCTGATGTAAAATTGATTGTTTATAGGGCTAAGGTTCGCATTTTCTACTTTTCCTGTTAGTTCAGCGCGGTTAAAGTAGATGTCGTTGTTCGAAGACCACCATTTCGCGATAGGGATCGGTAGAGAGAAACCGAGGCTATAATTCGTGCGCTCCGCCATGTTCGCCGTGGTCTGGTAAGATTTTCTAGCCTGTGTATCTTGTTTCAAAATTTCAGTGATCACATTCGTGGTATGGCTATAGCCTAAAATGGTGCTGAATGCGCCCATATAGGTGTGGCTCAATTCGATTGAATTAGTTAGCTGAGGAGTTAACATGGGGTTACCCACTTTGAATGTATAGTTATCCAAGAAGAAGACGAATGGATTTAAATCGCCATAGCTGGGACGGTCGATGCGGCGGGAATAATTGAAGCCGAGGCTATGATTTTTGGACAAATCATACTGAAAGAAAGCACTCGGAAAAAGTTGCGCATAATCGCGGTGGAAAGTGGAATCTTTCGAATTAGCCGTGTAAGCTTCAGATAATCCATCCGCCACGGTCCACTCACCACGCAAACCAATCTGGTAGCTGAACTTGCCAATGGCACGTTCAGTATTCAAGTATGCTGCATGAATTTGTTCCGTATAGACGAAGTGATTGCTTTGGCCTGTCAAAAAAGTAAAGGCAGGATCACCCTCATTTTTTCCCTGGAAGCGTAAATCGTTATCCGTTTTAACATAGGACGATTTCAACCCCGTTCCCCACTTCGATTTTAGAAAAGAAGGCAGCACATAATCCAACTTGAAAGAATATTGGTCAACGAATGATTTCGAGTTATTCAACAATAAAGAATCCTGTTTCAAAGGACTAAAGTCACCACGCTGAAACTGAGAGCGCAAATGGGAACCACTATTGTCCACAAATCGCGCATAATCTAAATCAATGGTTAATTCGCGACCCGTGCTGTCATAAGTATGTTTGAAATTGAAATTCGCCGCGTAATTATGGCTCGGATTTCCCACATTATTGAAGGTATTTAAGCGGGTCAAAGCGGTTCCAGCACTCGTATATTGAATGGTCTGATTCAATCCGTCGTGCAAAGTAAATTGATTGATGTTTCCAGATACTAAAACTCCTAAAGTCGTTTTCTTTGAATAATACCAGTCCACACCCCCTTTTAATTGCGTCGTTTGGTTCTCATTTTTAAATGCATACCCGTTTTCCCATACCTCATTTTGGGCTCTAAAATAACGCGTTAAATAGTTGCGTTCTAATGAAGTCCGGTTGACCACAGAGCCATTGCCAAACCAGTTCCATCCATTCTTTCGGTAATTCAAATTCACCCCGGTACTTTGGCGAGAATAAACTCCCTGGGCTAACGTTGCATTCGCAGATCCGTTTAAGCCGATATTCGAGTTCTTCTTCAATTTAATATTGATAATCCCACCCGTTCCTGCAGCGTCATAACGGGAGGAAGGATTCGCCATAATTTCCAGCTGAGATACCTGGTCTGCAGGTAAATTTTTCAAATAATTCGCCAAGTCCGCCCCACTTAAATAGGAGATTTTTCCATCGATCATAATCGCAGCGCCTGACTTCCCGCGCAATGAAATATTGCCGTCCTTATCTACAATCACACCCGGAGAACGTTCTAATAATTCCATCGTGGTATTTCCCGCCGCCATCGCCGAGTTCTCTACATTCACGATCGTTTTATCCAGCTTTTTTTCGATAAACGGTTTCGTAGCCGTCACTTTGACTTCCGCTAATTCGGTGCTTAATGGCAATAGGGTAATGGTACCTAGGTCGATTTTGGAATCTGCCGTTATTTCCTCTATGGTGATTTTTGTGGGCTTCCATCCAGTGGATTGTAAGGTCAAAGTAAAGCGACCGAGCGGTAGTTTGGAAACTTTCAATTCCCCGTTTTCATCTGTATTCATCCCCTTAACTAGGCTAGAATCACTGGTTTTTTTCAATAATACCGTAGCAAAAGGCAAGGCCTCTTTATTGGCATCTTGAAGACGAAGGTGTAAGGAATTTTGGCCAAAAGCCGTAATTGAACTAACAAGTAATAATAGCAAAAATCTCATCTAGGCAATGTTAATGAAAAACGAAGATGCAATTTCTGATAAATTGGTTGCCTAATGAATAAGTTATTGATAATCGGTTAATTTCCCATTTAAAGCACAAAGAATAAAGCACAAAGCATAAAGTTGGAATCAAAAAAAGGGCCGAAGCCCTTTTTTTGATGGTAAAGTGATTTTGTAAAGCACAAAGAATAAAGCACAAAGCACAAAGATGGCTTTTAAAAGTATAGTAATCTCTACTCTATTTTATTCTTTATGCTTTATGCTTTATTATTTTGAAACCGTAGGTTTTAGTCTAAAAACCATCCCCGGATTCTCCACCCCAATGTACAAGTAGCCATCGCGGCCTTGCTCCACGTTGCGCATTCGTCCCACGTTGACTAAAACTTTTTCATGTTTCACCACTTTGTTGTTCTTCACCTCTACGCGGTTCAAATAGTTGAAACGTAAGGATCCGATCATTAGGTTGCCTTTCCAAGCCGGGTATTTATCACCCGTCACAAAAGTCAAACCAGATGGTGCGATAGAAGGGATGAAATAGGAGATAGGTTGCTCCATGCCTTCTTTTTTAGAGATAGCCGAAATCGGTTTCCCATCATAATTGATACCGTAAGTAATCACCGGCCAGCCATAGTTTTTGCCAGCCTGAATGATGTTAATCTCATCACCACCACGAGGACCGTGTTCCGTTTCCCAAATATCGCCCGTCCATGGATTTGTCGTTAATCCTTGTGGGTTGCGCTGTCCATAAGAATAAACACTTGAATTCTTGAATGGATTATCAGCAGGAATCGTACCGTCATCATTTAAACGGTGGATTTTGCCGTTGTCATTATCTAATTTCTGTGGGAACACTTTCTCCATTCCACGTTCACCTACCGAGAAGAATAGATGTCCTTGTTTGTCGAATGTGATGCGAGACCCAAAGTGGAGTGATGTTTTCGTATACGGCTTCGCTTCGAAAAGTTCTTGTGATTCTACCCATTGATTGTCTTTAATTTTACCCCGAACAATGGCGGTCGTATTCACTTTAGATCCATCTTCCATTTTAAACTTCGAGTAGGACAAATAGATCCAGCCATTCTTCTCAAATTGTGGGTGCAGAGCGATATCTAATAAACCACCTTGACCTTGTGAATAAACGGAAGGCGTCCCTGTGATAGCTGTTTTGTTACGTTTTTGGTCTACCTGATATAATACACCTGAACGATCAGAGATTAAATAATCATTTGAAGGCAATTGTACAAAACCCCATGGGCTATCTAAACCGGTTACAATTGTATCTAGAGCGATCGTCATTCCCTCTGATTTGAAGATATTCGAAGTGGGCTTGTTCGCGAATTTGTATTGCTCCACACCGGCTAAGTTTTCGACGATTAAATCGGCTAATTTTTCGATTTCCTTCGGAGTTAACACTTCTTTCCAGGTCGGCATACCTAAGTCAGGATACCCGTGCGTGATGCTATTTAAAATATCGGATTTTTTATCACCGTGCTTCCATTTGCGGTCCACGAAAGCTTCCACTTTTTCTCCGTGGCAAGACGCACAGTATTTGGTATAATTCACCTCAGCAGGCTCTTCAATCACAGCAGGTGCCTTTGTTAAAGACATCGTGCTCAAAGCGGCCATCGCAATCAGGCCAATAAAGGATATTTTTTTAATCATAGCTTGGTATTTTTCAGTCACGAAGCTAAAAATTAATTTCTATATTTCTATCTTTAAAGCTTACCTCATTCAACATATGAAAAAAATCTTACTCGTTCTCTTATTTGCGTCGCTAACTGTGAGTGCACAGGTTCCTAGTCCAAAATCGCATTTTGGTTTTTCTATCGGCGATAATTACCATTTATCCACGTTTACGCAGACGGAGGCTTACCTAAAAAAGGTGGCGGCATCGTCTAATCGGGTGAAGTTGCAGTCGATTGGAAAGACGGAAGAAGGCAGAAATCAGTACATGGTGATTGTTTCTGATCCGTCGAATATAAAGAATCTAGCTAAATACAAGGCTATTTCGCAGCGTTTGGCACGAGCAGAGGGCCTGAGTGAGTCTGAAGCGAAGGCTTTGGCCAAAGAAGGAAAAGCCATCGTCTGGATCGACGGCGGTTTGCACGCCACAGAAACGGTGGGAATCCACCAGTGGATCGAATCCATTTATCAATTCACCATCCGAAATGACGAGGAAACAAAACGCATCCTCCAAAACACGATCATCCTCTTCGTCCACGCAAATCCAGATGGCCAAGAATTGGTTTCGAATTGGTACATGCGCAAGGCAGACACGCTGAAACGCTCGACGGATAATTTGCCACGCTTGTACGAAAAATACATCGGACACGACAATAACCGCGATTTCTACATGATGAATATGAGCGAGTCCACGAATATGGCCCGCCAACAATACATCGAATGGATGCCGCAAATCTTGTACAATCACCACCAAACAGGTCCAGCAGGTACCGTCGTGGCCGGTCCTCCTTACCGCGATCCTTTCAACTATGTCTATGATCCCCTTTTAATTACGGGAATCGACGCACTAGGAGCAGCCATGAGTTCTCGCTTGAACGCGGAAGGAAAGCCAGGTTACACGATGAAATCAGGATCTGTTTATTCAACCTGGTGGAACGGTGGATTACGTACCACGGCTTATTACCACAACATCATTGGTTTATTAACCGAGATCATTGGCGATCCGACACCATCCACTATTCCTTTGGTCCCAAACCGGTTGATTCCTAATTCGGCCACCCCATTTCCGATTACACCACGTAAATGGCTCTTCAAGAACTCGATTGATTACTCGCTTTCCTTGAACTATGCAGTCTTAAATTATGCGACGCGTTACCGCGAAGAGGTCTTAATGAACATCTACAAGATGGGTAAAAAATCCATTGACTTAGGATCGCAGGATTACTGGACGATGTCGCCTAATAAGGTGGAAAAACTAGCGGAGATTTCGGGGGGTAACTATAAGAAGAAAGCGGATAGTTTATTTGCTGCTGTTTACACGAATCCAGCCACGCGTGATGCACGTGCCTATATCGTGACGGCTGACCAATCGACTTCGGGTATTGCGTTTATCAACATCTTAATCAAGAGTGGTATCCGCGTAGAGAAGGCAACGAAAGCCTTCGAAGTAAATGGAAAGGCCTATCCAGCAGGTTCATATGTAGTGAAGACGAATCAAGCTTTCCGTCCTCACGTGATTGATATGTTTGAACCACAAGATCACCCAAATGACTTCCAATACCCAGGTGGGCCTCCAGTGCGTCCTTATGACGCCGCAGGTTGGACGCCAGCATATACGATGGGGATTCAGTTTGATCGGATTTTGGAAGAGGTAAATGGGCCGTTCGAAACGGTACCTTATGGGGAGCTTCAAAAAGCGAAACCAGCCTTCGTAACAGGGGCTTATTATTCATTCTCGACTTCGGATAATGCCTCATTTACTTTGTTGAATGATTTATTAAAAGCGGGTATCGAGGTTTCGAAAAACGCATCCGCTTTTTATGTAAAGCACAGTGCGACAGCGGCGGATATCTTATCGAAGGCGTCTGTGAAAACACAAGTATTGAACGCTTTACCTGCTACCGTTTCGGCTAAAGTGGGGACGAAGCGTGTGGGTCTTTGGGATACCTATGGGGGATCTATGCCCTCTGGATGGTTGCGTTGGATTCTAGAACAACACCATTTCGATTTCAAATTAGTGTTCGCAAAAGAAATCGACAAAGGCAACTTACGTTCGAAATTCGATGTGTTGATTTTTGTTAAAGGAGCCATTCCAGGCTTAAAAGCAGAACCAGCTAATGAATGGGACGAAAAAGATCCAGTCGAGGCAGATATCCCAGCCGAATTCCACGAGACGATGGGTAAAATCACCGCTGCTAAATCAGTTCCAGCTCTTCGTGCTTTCTTAGAAGAGGGAGGAGATATCATTACCATCGGTTCAAGTTCAAATCTAGCCTATCACTTAAATCTTCCAGTGAAGAATGCCTTAGTGGAGATGGTAGCAGGAAAAGAGCGCAATTTACCAGGTGAGAAATTCTACATTCCGGGTAGTGTGATGCAAGTAACGGTGGATCAAAATTCACCAGCTAACTGGGGAATGGCGGCTAAAGCTGATGTCATCTTTGCAGCTAGTCCAGTCTTTAAATTATCTCCAGAGTCTATCTCACATGGGGAATTAACTCCTTTAGCTTGGTTCGCATCTGAGAAGACCTTACGTAGTGGATGGGCCTTTGGTCAAGCGTATTTACAAGATGGAGTTGCTGCTTTTAAAGCGAAAGTGGGAAAAGGAAATCTGTATGTATATGGTCCAGAAGTAACGTTTAGAGGCCAAACACACAGCACATTCAAAATGGTATTCAATCAATTATATGAAAACAATCGCTAAGATTATTGGGGGTATTTTTATAGCCCTATTTGCAGTTATTCTATTCTTCGCTGAAGCCGATCGTCCTGTGGAGGAATTGATCCCCCTCTATGCGAACAAGGATTCTAAATTCATGCCCATTATGGGGATGAAGGTACATTACCGAGATGAAGGAGTGGCGACGGATACGTTGCCATTGATTTTACTGCATGGGATGTCCTCTTCTTTGAATACATGGGATAATGTGGCGCTCTACTTAAAACGATACAAGCGGGTGATTAGTTTGGATTTACCTGGTTTTGCACTAACGGGACCTTCACCGGAAAACAACTATGATTTCCCCTATTATTCCAAGTTTATCGATTCCTTTGCGACGCGCTTAAAGATCAAGCGATTCATTTTAGTCGGTAATTCGATGGGTGGAGCCATTTCCTGGAACTATGCGCTTCATAATCCGTCACGATTAGCTCAACTGGTTTTGATCGATGCAGCGGGTTACCCCAAAAAAGGAGAAAGTGGCTCACTCGGATTTAAGTTAGCGTCTACTCCAGTTATCAATAATTTATTGTTATACGTTACGCCTAAATCTTTAGTCCGTAAAAGTCTAGAATCGATTTATGCTGATCAATCTAAAGTGACAGATGAGCAGGTGGAACGATTCCACGACATTGCCATTCGGGAAGGAAATCGCGCGGTAGCTTTGCAGATTTTCAAAGGATCTTTCCACGGAGATTACAAGCGCATAAAAGAAATCAAGACGCCTACGTTCGTTATATGGGGTGCAAAAGATAATTTAATTTCTGTGGATAACGGGGCAGAATTTATGAAGGATATCAAAGGAAGTAAAGGAGTGATTTTTAACGTAGGTCATGTTCCTATGGAAGAAGTGCCTTTTGACGTGGCTTTATCGATATATAAATTTGTTCGGTAGGACTTTTCAGTAGAAAATCTTATCATTGTATCAATTATAGACAATAAACCTATTTAATCATGAAAAGAATCTGGCAACTCACTTGCCTACTAGGACTTATCGCGTCCAGTACATTTGCACAGACTGACTTTAAGATGGCCGTTCAGGCTAAAATCGAATCAGGAATTATCGAGGGTGATTACAATACCCAGACTGGTATTCAAACTTATTTTGGCGTCCCTTTTGCAAAACCACCGGTAGGTGATTTGCGTTGGAAAGCACCCGTTCCGGCAGAAGCTTGGTCAGGCGTTAAGAAAACGAAAGCTTTCGGACCTCGACCGGTACAAGCGATTGTTTTTGGGGACATGGGATCTCGTTCAGTAGGTTTGAGCGAAGATTGTTTGTATCTGAATGTTTGGTCTCCCGCTAAAAGAAATACGAAAAACTTACCTGTATTGGTCTATTTCTATGGAGGTGGATTATTTGCGGGTGATGCCTCTGAGCCGCGTTATGATGGCGAAGCGATGGCGAAACAAGGAATCGTGGTGGTGACGGTGAATTATCGTTTGGGGCTTTTCGGATTCTTCGCACACCCAGAATTGTCTGCGGAGGCATCCTATAAAGCCTCTGGAAACTATGGTTATTTAGACCAAAATTTGGCCTTGAAATGGGTTCAAAAGAATATCGCTGCTTTTGGAGGAGATCCTGCAAAGGTGACCATCGCTGGAGAATCAGCGGGTTCCGCTTCAGTATCAGTCCAAATGGCTTCTCCGCTTTCAAAAGGCTTAATCGCCGGAGCGATTGGAGAAAGTGGTGCGGGTATTAATCCGACGATGGCACCTATGCCTTTAGCGCAAGCAGAGAAGGGTGGTGTGGCATTTGCGGAGAAAGCAGGAGCGAAGTCTTTGAAAGATCTTCGTGCCATGTCTACGCGCGAACTATTTGAGATTGCGCAAGAGACGCGTTCAATGGGCTTCCCTACGGTGGTAGATGGTTATTTCTTACCCAAAACCTTACCTGAATTATTCAATGCAAAACAACAATCAATGGTTCCACTTCTTTTAGGTTGGAACTCTGCTGAAATCCCTGGTGGCGCCTTTATGCAAGGAAAGCCGTATACGCACGATAACTATGTTTCAAAAGTGAAAGAGGTGTATCCTGCTGATCACGAAACCGTTTTGAAATTATATCCATCGGGTTCAGAGGATGTGATCGAGCGTTCGGCTACGGCTTTAGCGTCAGATCGTTTCATTTCTTACAGCACGTGGAAATGGTTTGATTTACATCGCAAGAATTCATCTCAACCGGTTTATCGCTACTTGTATTCTCGCTTCCGTGCTCCCTTAGTGGATAAGTCGGCAGCCTCAGGTTTAGCGGGTGGAACGGTGAAAGCTGATCCGAATGCACCTAAACCGCGTCCTGCAATCGGTGCGCCTCACGCTTGTGAGATCGAGTATTGCATGGGTAATCTGCACTTAATCAAGGATTATGCGTTTACGGCAGATGATTATACGGTGTCCAAAACGATGTTCGGTTATTTCGCGAACTTCATTAAGACGGGAAATCCGAATGGAGGAACTTTGGCAAACTGGCCAGCAGCAGCTCCATTAGACAAAGAGCCGGGTGTAATGGTCATCGATGTAGAATCGAAAGCCGTTAAAGCGACTGAAGATGCGCGTTATGAATTTTTAGATAAACAATACAAAAACTAATCAAGATGAAAAAATTGACCTTAGCTTGTGCTTTGATTTTAGCCTCAGTGGGCTTGAAAGCACAAATTACAACAGGTAAGGACGTTGCTGTTGTAGCAACGGACGCAGGTAAAGTGCGCGGCTATGTTCACAGCGGCATTTATACCTACAAAGGTATTCCATACGCGGAGGCGGCTCGTTTTGAGGCTCCTCACAAACCAAAGCCTTGGGCTGGTGTTCGTTCTTCTTTATCATATGGCCCTGTTTCGCCTTTAATCGACGAAACGACTCAGGTAAATGATGAATCAGAATTCGTATTCAACCACAATTGGGGTTTCACAAATGAAGATTGTATGCGCATTAACGTGTGGACTCCAGGTATCAATGATGGGAAGAAACGTCCGGTAATGTTCTGGATTCACGGTGGTGGTTTTACATCAGGTTCTGCAGTTGAATTGCCGTCATATGATGGAGAGAATTTAGCCAAAAAAGGCGACGTCGTAGTCGTTTCCATCTCCCACCGGTTGAACATTACAGGGTACTTAGATTTATCCGCTTATGGCGAGAAGTACAAGTATTCAGCAAACAATAGCGTGTTAGATATGCGTGCGGCTTTGGAATGGGTAAAAGAAAACATCGGCTCTTTCGGGGGTGATGCGAAAAACGTAACCATCTTCGGTCAATCAGGTGGAGGCGCGAAGGTTAACACTTTAATGGCGATGCCTTCAGCGAAAGGTTTATTCAGCAAGGCAATCAATCAAAGTGGATCTTTCCGTTCTGAGATGTTAAACAAAGCAACAACCCAAAGCATCACAGCAGAGGTTTTAAAAGCCTTGAACATCCCTGCTGCGAAAGTGGATAGCTTACAAACGATTCCTTACCCTGTTTTAGCTTCAGCAGGCAAGAAAGCGTTGGCAGTAGTGGCAGCGCAATTAAAAGCAGCTGGGAAACCAGTAGGTGGATTCGGCTTAAGTTGGGGTCCATCGGTAGACGGCGATGTATTGCCTTACCAATTATTCTCGAAAGAGGCGTTTGAATTATCGAAAGACGTGCCTTTATTGATCGGTACGGTGAAGAATGAGTTTATGCCTTCGATCATGAGTGGTATGTCAGATGCTACTGCGGAGCAGGTGGAAGGATACATCAAACGAGTATATGGTGACAAAGCGGATGCCTTTAAAGCGGCGGTGAAAAAAGCCTACCCTAATGACACGAAACCATCTGATTTAATGGATGTGGATGTGATGTTCCGTCCGGGTGCGGTGGTTCAAGCAAAAGAGAAGTCTGCCTTGAAAGCGGCGCCGGTTTACATGTATTTGATGACTTGGCAATCGCCTGTGATGGACGGAAAGTACAAAGCTTTCCACTGCATGGAATTGCCTTTCTGCTTTAATAATATTGCGCGTTGCGAGGAGATGACTGGAGGCGGAAAAGAGGCCTATGTCTTAGCGGATCGCATGAGTTCGTCTTGGATTAATTTTGCCAAAACTGGAAATCCAGCGCACAAAGGTATTCCAGCTTGGCCTACCTTCGATGCAGCAGGAACTGCAACGATGCACTTCGATAATACCTGCGTGGTGAAACCGCAGCAGGATGCGGAGCTCTTCAGCTTAATCGCTAGATAAATTGATGCACATTAAGTAAAGAGGCCCTTCGTGAGAGGGGCCTTTTTTATTAGTAATAAAAATGATTAGCTCATTTTACCTATCGCACAGCTGACGTAGGATTTAGCTTGTTTAAATAGTGAATTGTCACCTCGCTGTGGATAACCCATTGAATTCAAGGAATCGATTACTTCGCTTAGCTTGTAATGATCACCCGTAAGGCTGATTTTTTCTTCTTCCTTATCGATTTCTACTTTCGTGATTCCTTTAATTTTCTCTAAAGCCTGCTTAATGCTGGTCATACATCCGCCACACTTGATGTTTTCTACAAAAATCTCTTGCGTTTTCATGGTGTTATTATTTGTTTAGTCAAATGTAGGCTATCTTTAAGCGATAAAAGGTGATATATATCACTTCTAAAAATATGAAAAAACACTTTTCGCTAGCAGACCTTCAGTCCTGGGAACGCTTCACCCGTGCTAATTTGATTAATACACTGAGTGGCTTTAAGAGCTTGTCGTTGATTGGGACCGTGAATGGCGAAGGTGTTTCAAATCTTGCCGTTTTTAGCAATATTGTACATTTAGGGGCTGATCCAGCTTTGATTGGTTTTGTTAATCGTCCTTTAGCTGCAGCGCCGCATACCTTGTCGAATATCCAAAAGACGGGTTTTTATACGGTGAATTTAGTGACCGAGGCGATGTATAAACAGGCCCATCAGACGAGTGCGAAATATCCGGATGGGGTTTCAGAATTTGAGATGACGGGCTTGACGCCGGAGTTTAAAGAGGGTTGCCTTGCGCCCTTTGTGTCAGAATCTCCGGTGCAATATGTTTTGAAATTAGAGCAGGTGATACCGATTGAGTTAAATAACACTTTTTTTGTGATTGGGTCCTTGCAATCGATGTACTTTCCGGAAGAACTGATGGAGGAGGATGGCTTTTTGGATTTGGCCAAAGCCGGAATCTTAACCTCCCTAGGCACCTCCGGTTATTATAAAACAACGAAAATAGACAACTTACCCTATGCAAAAGTTAAGTAATCTGGTAGACGAATTAGCGTCCTATATTCCACAGTTAGAGGCCAGAAATGAGGCTGTTTCTGCTTCCTCTGTAGGCTGGCAAATCGAACATAGCTTATTAGTTATTTCTTCTGTGATCGAAGGGGTTAAGAGATCAGATCCGTCGAAATACAAATGGAGTTTTCGACCTATTAAATATTTGATTTTTTGGCGAGGTAAAATTCCAAGAGGTAAAATAGGGGCACCTAAAATAGTTATTCCAGGAGAAATAACACAGGATACATTGCAGGCTCACATAGCGCTATGTCGTCAACGATTAGATGAATTGGAACAATTGGGGGCCGGACATTATTTTACCCATCCGTTTTTTGGAGATTTAAGAATGGCGGATACGCTTTCTTTCTTGTTTATTCACACGGAACATCATTTGAAGATTATTCGGGTCATGCTGGCGCACTAGCGCACTTTCCGGCAATATATCCGGTTGTCCAGGCAGATTGGAAATTGAATCCGCCCGTGACGCCATCGATGTCCATGACCTCGCCTGCAAAGAATAGCCCAGGACACTTTTTGCTTTCCATCGTTTGGACGTTAATGTCTTGTAAATCCACTCCACCAGCGGTCACAAATTCCTCTTTGAAGGTCGTTTTGCCTTGCACCACATAGCGGTCGTTAATCAGTGTATTGATGAGTTTATTAAGCGCTTTCCCCCCCAGTTCATTCCAGCGAAGGCTGGTCTTGATTTCATTTTTCTCTAACAGATAGACCCAAAGGCGATTTGGCATTGGGAATGGATTCAAGTTCGCCACCATTTTAGCACCGTGGTCTTTGATGACTTGTGCGATTTGCGTTCTTAAATTGTCCTCTTTCGTGTCATCTAACCAATTGACTAGGATGGCACATCGGTATTCTTTTTCGGCAAGAATGCGCGCTCCCCAGGCGGATAATTGCAAGATGGCCGGGCCGCTCATACCCCAGTGGGTGACGAGGAGGGGGCCTTGACCGATGAGTTTTTGGCCTTCAATTCGAACACGAGCTTTCTCCACTACGATACCCATGAGGTCGCGAACAGGTTCAGCCGGCATATTGAACGTAAACAAGGAAGGAACCGGAGGAACAATCGTATGTCCCACATCTTCAAGCCAAAGCAATCCCGACATCTTCGGCTGCCCACCCGTCGTCACAATCACGCGATCTGCATCGTATTCCGTGTCTTTGCAATGGATACGGTAGCCTTTCGGTGTCAGCTTGATTTCGTCTACAGATTGACTGCTGTGTAAGTTGATGTGAAGCCGTCTAGCTTCGGAAAGGAAGCAATCGATGATGGTTTGAGAATCATTCGAAAGCGGAAAAATACAGTTGTCAGGATAGGTTTTTAGTGCCACACCTCTGCTCTCCAGCCATTCGACCATCGTAGCGGCATTAAAGACTTCAAAAGCCTTGCGAAGAAATTTCTCCCCTCGCGGATAGTTTTCAGAAAGTAAACGAGAATTAAAGGTGGCATTCGTGACATTGCAACGACCTCCACCGGAGATCTTCACCTTTCCGAGAAACTTAGAGGTTTTCTCCAAAATAGTCACCTCCGCCTCCGGGTTATGTTCTTTTGCCGAAATAGCCGCAAAAAAACCAGCCGCTCCACCACCTATGACAATTATTTTCATTGGATGAATTTATCGAGGATTTCCCTTTCGATGTTCGCGTCTTCTATGAAGTGTGTCTTACTCATGTACAAAAATAACAAAAAAGCCGGGCAAAATGCCCGGCTCGAATTTTAATCTGCTAAAGTCTGGTAGACCATTTGGCGTAGACTATTGTGGTATTCCCAGGTGAAATTACTCTCTTGGGTCATCAATAAAGCAATCAATTTTTCCTTCGGGTCTATGAAGAAGTGTGTATTATTTGCCCCTCCCCAATAGAATAAGCCATTGGATGCCGGTGTTTTCGTAGCTGGACCATCCGTAACTACGGCAAATCCAAGTCCCCATTCCGTCCCAGGCGTTTTAAATAAATCCCCTGTGTGGTTTGAAGTCATTAATTCCACCGTCTTGCGGCTTAGGTATTGTTTTCCTTTATAGGTTCCGCCGGCCAGCATCATTTGGCAGAAAGTAGCATAATCTGTAGCCGTTGAGAACAATCCATTCACTCCACTCCAAACAGTCACATTCTCATACGGAGGTTGATTCGCCGCCACAGAGATCGTACCATTCTTACCCTTGGTATGCAATGCTACAATCTTAGACTGCTCTTCTTTAGGTACATTATAACCTGTATGTTTCATTTCCAAAGGCTCAAACAAGCGCGACTTCAAAAAGTCATTCACACTCATTCCAGAAAACTTTTCAATTAACACACATAGCACATCTGGACCCGCACTATAATTCCATTCCGTCCCCGGCTGAGCTAATAGCGGGTATTTCGTCATATTCGCCACCCGTTCTTGAATCGTTTTGATACCCGGTTTAAAATAGCCATTTCTGAATCGAATCTGCACCGGATTTTGTTCCAAACCATGCATCAAACCACCACTATGGCTCAGCAATTGCGTGATAGTAATCTCCGATTTTAATGAATCGGTAGGTGCATCTGGACCATCAGTTACGCTACGAATGACGCGAAAATTCTTGAATTCTGGCAAATATTTCGACACCGGATCACTCAACTTAAAATATCCTTCCTCATACAACATCATGAAAGCCGTCGAAATAATCGGCTTCGTCATCGACTGAATATAGAATAAATCATCGGTCGTCATGGGCGTTTTAGTCGCTACATTTTTATAGCCCAAAGCCCCCTGGTGAACCACCTGCCCCTTATGAATGATCATCGTCACGGCACCCGGAATATTTCCCTTATCCATTTCGGATTGAACAAACTTTTCTAATCGCTTCACGCGATCAACATTAATGCCAGCTACGATTTTAGGTGCTTGCCCTTGAATTTCACCTACGATTAGGAGGGTGAAGAGGAGGAGGAAGAGTTTAGTTAGTTTCATCATTTTTTTAGTGAGGAATAATTATCAGTTAATTTAATTAATTATACTTAATTAAAGGTTACATTTATAAAACCAAGGTTACATCTGACCTCTATTATTCCAAATCAAAGAATAAGTACTTACCCCAATTACTCAATTAACATTAACCTTACCCGTAGCTTAGAGAATGCTTCTTATTTGCTATAGTTCTATTGTTTTTTAATCTGATAGGGTCGAATCCGAAAATCCTTAAAAGAGTAGGAGCTATAGTGTAAACTAATTTAAAATGAGAAAAATTGTCTTTTTCATGGGTTTCAGTTGTTTGTTGTTTTTGAATTCTTCGTGTGTGAAAAGTAAGGAAGAGGCCGAATTGGTAGGGCAAAATGCTGAAAATCGACAAGCCTTTATTCTACGTAACGTATCTATGGTTGCTGAAATCCAAAATTTCATGCGGGAAAACCAAGAATTTATTTTAGGTAACCAAGAGAAAATTGTCAAACAGTACGATGGTAATTTGTACGAATTTTTGTCCGCCGTTAAATCTGAAGACGCTCAGTTCAATCGTGTTATTTTGCAATTAAAGCGAAATGATCGATTAAATCAGGTCTATTATTTGAGGAATAAAAAGGTTTCGAGCGAGGTGATTATTTCAGAAATGAAACAACAAGAGAATACCTATACAAAAATGCTTTTGGACGATTCCGGAGATCGCAAAACCTGTATGGCTTTGTATATGCAAAATGCCTCAGATTGTAGATTGACATTTCTAAGAGATGTTACTATTTCTGTTCTATCTGCTGGTTTTGGAGGAATAGGTTGGGGGTTAATTACATCATTTAATGCAGGATGGGGTTTAATCGAATGCCAAAACCGAGCACAAAGAAATTTTGATTATTGTTTGGGAAATATTTAATAATTAAACTCAATCTATATGGAAAACAACGTAAGTCTTTATCTAAAAAAGTATGGCATAGCCTTGTGCTTGATTATTAATCAAACCATTTGCATTTACCTCTTATCTTATCAGAGTGATTTTAAAAGTCCCAGAATTTACCTTCACCTGATAACGCTCGCAACGATAGCACTTATAGCCATTAAATACCCTGAATACCAGCGAATTCGATGGGGGGCAATGCTTATTATCGCAGTTTTACTCTTGATTTTTTATTTGATGGAGGTCAAATATGCGGTATGAAAAAGGGCAGCCTTTACAGCTGCCCTTTTATTTTATTTCCCTTTTTTCTGTGCCGCTAACCATTCCATAATGGTAACTGGCTTGCCATTTACGCGAACTGGCGATCCGTCTAAATCGGTTCTTGGTAGGTTTTCATGTAGATAAACCCATGACCAGTGGCCATTGTATTGAAAGCCTTTGCCACCATAGAAATTTGTAATGTCATTCACTTGATCATAATAAGTGAAATGTACATTTTTCGCGCCTGCTTTACGAAGACGGTCGAACACAGGAACGACTGTTAAGTCAGGAACGGTGGTTTTGTCGTCTTTGGAATGAACAAACCAAATAGGCACATTCTTGATCTTTTGAATATCGCTATCCGAGATATACTCAGATTTATAGGCTAAAGCACTAATGTAACCCGCCGCAAAATAATCCGGATACAAGAAGATCAGTTTCAAGGCCATATAACCTCCATTCGAGCAACCACCCACATAAATACGGCTGGCATCAATTCCTGGATTTGCTTTGACATAATCCTTAATTAAAGCCATTAAACCTTCATTGTAAATGTCATTGTCTTTTCCTTGAGTTCCCACGCCTTGTGTATTGTGCATCCAAGCGCCTGGACATTGAGGTGATAAAACATAAGCACCCTCGAAAATCGATTGGATACCTTCTCCTGCATAATTTGCTGCTTTGTTTCCCAAAAGAGGAACTGTCGGATCCGTTCCACCTTCTCCACCACCATGCAACCAAATGATTAATGGAGCTTTATCTTTCTTCACTTTGGGAGTGAAAGTGGCGTAAGACATGGTTAATTTATCACTATAGGTATATTTCCCAGTTAAGTCAAATTGATCTACTAGAGGCATGATTTTACCTGTTGATGTATCCCAAACTTGCCCTGATTTAGTCTGAACGATCGTTAACGAATAATCTACCCACACATTTCCTTTGCTTCTTTGGTATTGAAAAGGGGAGCTGATCGCAATTTGTGGGCCCACAGATAAAACAAGTGTGATATTTTTGCCCGTTTTTACGCGGGAACCAATCTCATCAGAAACATAGGCAGTCACGATATCACGTTTGTTATCGGGGTCAGCTATAGGTCCAGTGCTTGATTTGCGGCTAGCGAAGACGGTGTAATCCGCCACATTGACTTTCGAGGTGGTATCATTTAAAGCTAAAATGACTTTGTTTACGCCTGCACCCCAATCGAATCCTTCGACGACGATCTTGTAAGTGCCTGTGGGTTTAGCATAGCTGCAGAATGCCAATAAGGCCAAGAGCAGCGTTAATAAAGAGTACTTTTTCATAGATATTAGGTTTAGTTTATAGTTTCTAGTAATTCTAAGGCTTTGCGGGTGGGTAATTCTTTGGTTTCAATGACCTTGTCAAGGATTTGGACTTTTTGATCTTTGGTATTAAATGTAGGCCAAACCTCTAGGCCGGCTCCATTCGGATTACCAGTCTTAGTAAAGTTAACCCAATACGAGGACATTTTTTGGCTTAAAACCTGATCGATTGCTTCGAATGGACGATTCACTGTTTGCAAATTTGCATAGGCATAAGGCACCTCACCGGTATGAAATGCTCCGTATCGAGTAGATTCATCATAACCTGGTACAGCTCGGTTGAAGTTATATACATAAACGGGCGCTTTGCCTTGTAGGTTCTGTTTCTTTGCCCAGGTATGGACTTGTACCCCAAAACTCTCATCGCGTCCTAAGTCCAAAGATCCATTCGGTCCATAAGCAGCTAAAACTTCAGCTCCTCGTGTTCCAAACCTCTTTTCTAATGTTGTTTTAAATACTTCTGGTTCTGCTGCCTTTGCACTTAAACGATCTTCAGAATTCCAACCCACTAAGATGGGAACATCGTTTTGAAGTCCTTTGGAATAAATTTCTGGCATAGCTAATGGTAAAACATAGCCGTCAGAATAAGGGGAAGCATTGCCACCTGCTTTCTGAATCGCATCTGCAGATAAGGCACGCAAATCCGCTAGTGATTTAGCTCCTAACGTAGTCGCCCAGTCCAGGCCATTATTTTCTGCTTGAGCTTTAGTAATTGCCGGTCTTAATGGACTAGGAAGCATGCTGGCGCCACTTTCTGCAATAGCACCCTGAAAAAGACCTTTTGCTAAAGGGGAGGCACACAAGAAGTTCACGGCAAAAGCTCCAGCTGATTGTCCCGCGATCGTCACTTGATTGGGGTCACCACCGAAAGCGGAAATATTCTCTTTTATCCATTTTAACGCCGCAATCATATCTAGTAGTGCATAATTTCCGGATGATCCATAGGCTGCCTCTGCACTCAATTCAGGATGTGCTAGAAACCCAAAGATGCCCACGCGGTAATTAATACTGACAAATACGATGTCTTTCTGGGCCATGTTTTCTCCGTCATAAATAGGGCAGGCGGCCCCGCCACTTCTGAATCCACCTCCATAAATGTATACTAATACTGCTTTTTTGCCTTGAGGTGATTTAGGAGCCCATACATTGAGGTATAAACAATCTTCACTGATGGGTGATTCTGGAATGAGGAATTCAGAGGACCAAAAAGCAAAGGGTGTCGGTTTAGCTTGCATCGGGCTAGGTCCGAATGCTTTGGCTTCTTTAATGCCAGACCATGATTCCATAGGAACTGGAGCCTTCCAACGCAATTCACCCACAGGTGGTTTCGCAAAAGGAATACCTAGGAATTTTTGAATGTTAGTTTTCGGGTTAAAGGTTCCAGAAACGGTCCCTTTCGTTGTTTGAATTATCACGTTCTGTGCATTTAGACTGAACGTAAATAAGACGAGGAGTAAGATTTTTTTCATGATTAATAAGTCAATTCACATTTCTCTCCATCGCACATCTTTCGAATGTCGCCGGAGTAGATGTTTTTTAGGTCTGATTTTAATAGTTCGCGTTTTTCTAGGGATAATTTACGCAGTAGTTTGCCCTCTGCGAAGCGACGGGTTTGGGTTTCATTTTCTAAAATGAGGCCAGGGACTTCGGTTAGGGCACCGTCGTCGTTCTTTGCTGCCATAGTGAAGTAGCAAGAATTAGTGTGGGTGACTACCCCCGTTTTAGGCTTTAGTGATTCGATGCGCATGCCGATGATCATGGTGGTTCTGCCCACATAGTTAACGGAGGCTTTGATGGAAACTAGGTCACCTACTTCCACTGGGTTGAAGAATTCAACGCCTTCCACTGCAACGGTTACGCAATAGTTGCCGCTGTGTTTTGCTGCGCAGACATAGGCGACTTTGTCCATTAGGGAAAGGAGAGTGCCCCCGTGAATTTTGCCGCTAAAGTTAGCGAAGGCGGGGATCATTAATTCGGTGATAGTGGTCTCTGAATCGGAGACTTTCTTAGGGCTCAGCATAGTACATGTTTAACTATCACTAAGCTAGCTAAATTTTGGCCATAAAAAAAGGGGATGATCGATGACCACCCCCTTCTTTAACCCCTGATAATTATTTTGCTTCAGCAGCTGTAGCTCCTTTAGCGATAGAGTAAACAACTAAACCGAAACCGATTTTGTTTACTGCATCCGCAATATTGTAAGCTAAGTCGATGTTTCCTGAGAAACCTGATAACAAGTTACCTGGTAACATCATGTAGCCTACTGGATAGATTGCCCAGCCTACTAATGTGAACCAACGCATTACTTTGAAACCTGATTGTACTCCAGCGTTTGTAGACGCAGCAGCTAACTTAGAAGCCTCACCCATGTAGATTTCATAGATGATGATTGCCCAACCTAAAGTAGAGATGATACCCCACATTACGTTTTGCGCTGGTACTACAGCCTCTCCGATGTAACCTGCTACTAGCATAACTACTGAACCGAAGATTAAACGTGATAACATTCCTGTCTTAGCACCTGCTGGCTTTAAGATCAAGAAGTATTCAATACACATCAATGGAACAGTTAACGTCCAGTCGATGTAACGGAATTGTGTAGGAGACTCATGTGTGTCTAACCATACACCGCGCATGTAGAAATAATGCACTGCCGCAATAAATGTGATTAAAGCAGAAATCAATAAAGATGTTTTCCACTTGTCGTTAACTGTGCCTCTCTCAACGATAAAGAAGATAGATGCAGCAAGCATCGACATGTACCCTGTAAAGAAGGTGAAGCCGATGTAATCTCCGGCAGCTAGGGTGCCGTTCAATAAAATGTTTAATGTTTCCATAAATGATAATGATTTAAAGTGATACTGTTTAAACTGATGATGTCGGCAATTGTTTCAAATATTGTAAAAAAAATTTAAAAAAAAATAAAAATTATACAATATGTTTAATTTGGGCGTTTTATTAATTTATGCATAAGCACAAAATGGGGTAGTGTCAGTAAGGATAAGAAAATAAAAATCGGATATATTTTTAAGTCTTTGAATATCAAAATAATATAGGCCAAACCAATAAAAAGTGCTCCCAATGTGAAGGGGAGAAGCTTTTTGTATAATTCTAAGAAATTGAGCTCAAGTCGATTTTGCATGCCTTTGAAACTGTAGACAGCATGGCAACAAGAGAAATAACAGATAAATGCGGGTATTAGCGGCAAAAAATATCCAGCAGCTAAAGTGAAAAAAGTATTTAAAAAAGGAGTAAAATTTTTCTTGTCAAATCCGAGCAAAAGAAAAATTAAGCTCACAAAGAGAAATCCCGGAGACAGATTTTCCACAACCGGCACTCCCATTGAGCTAATAATTCCTCTGACCTCTGGCCAATGACTGACTAAAATAAAACTCAAAATGCCAGTGCCCAGACTGACGGTTCTAGCGAGTTGAAGCCAAGTGTTTTTCTGATTAATGGGAGAAAGATCTTCCATATCGCCAAAATGAAAGACACTTATCCCTATAAAAATGATGAATGATATCGTAGGAGATAGGTACCAAAGCAATCCATAAGCGAGCATTATGCCTAGGTAAAAGCTGATAAAGGGTTTTAAATGAAACGTTAGATTTTCTCTGGCGGCGATCTTTTTAGCAATTAAATGATCTCCAGCACCATGTGGAATCCCGGTCGCAAAAAGTAAAATACCAGCAATGATGTAATCTATGTTTGTCTCCCAAGGTCCGAAAACTTGGTAACAAAGCATATAAACTGCTGTAAAGATGGCCCCCAGGTAGTTTTTCATCGGATCAAGTGTTTAATGAAAAGGGGGATATCAAGTTGTGCCAGCAATTTCACCTCTTGCGCTAAGGTTGTTTTATCATCTAAAAAGCGCAGAATATCTTTTTTAGGTACACGAGTAAATAAACGATCCATCACCCCCGGGATTTTATGCATCTCATTTTGCATGATTTTTAGGAGCATTTTGTCGTAAAACCGGAAGCGTTTTGGCGTTTTTTTGCGGGTGCCTTGTGCCCTATATATGGCATCTTGATGCATTCTTGTAAATGCGTAGCCTGTGGACGGCTTCATGTTTCCGGAGGCAGCCCCTATTTTGAAGACCTTTCCCTCTTTTTCTTCCGAGCTAAATCCCATCGGGATGGTACCCTTTTCCTCTGAAATTATATTAAATGATTTTTGAGGAAAATGCGATGCCAAATATTTTTGCCAAATCCCCTCGTAAGTCTCTTTATCATAGGAAGCAGCCGTGAACACAGTCGTTTCTATTAGTGCTTTGGTCGAGCTGAAGGGCAGAATGTAGTGGAAAACAGCCATTTCTTTTGTTGAAAAATCTAAACTGAAATCCATGAGGGTGACAAAGGAATCATCTACGATGGGTTCATCAAATTCGATGAACTTGCCACTGAAATGTTGGAATATAGATCCTTTTGTGGGTGTGGGCCTAGAGTCTGCTATTTTTTTTGCTTGGTAATGAGTGCCATCTTCACAAAGGATGGTCTGAAGATCTTCCCCTTCTTGAATGTGTTTTGCTCGTTGTAGTAGATGTGTTATGTTCGATTCACCAGGGATAAATTGTTCGAAAAAGAAGTTGAAAAATCCCTCTGATGAAATATAATTATAACTTAAAGGCCCTATTTCTGATTGTATCGTTTTGCCTTGGCTTGTCCGGTAGGTCATGTTTTTCCAGGACTTTTCGACTAGAAAAGGAAAAGAGGAAGAGGTATGGTCTTCCCAAAAACACCAACTCTTCTGAGATCGATCCCCTGAATCAAGTAGTAAGATTTTCTTTTTTCTAGAGGGATCAGCTTGAACTAATTCATATAAAAGCTGCAATCCTGACGCTCCAGCACCTATAATCGCAATATCGTATACAAGTGTGGCCATCAATATAATTATTGAAATAAATAATTGTATTTATTAAACCGCAAACTACAGAATTTGTTTCACTTATTTAAATCGTGCGGCATCGATGACTAGACAAAGGCCTGCCTGAAAGACAATCAATGCGCCTGTTCCATAGAAGAACCAGTCGCCTCCCTGCAATTTAGTGATACCTGCGTCGATTGCAAGTGAAAGCCCACTTCCTGTTAGAATGAGGCCTGAGGTGGCTTGAATGACCCAACGTGTTTTATTTTGCATGTGGTAAATAGTTTAATAGGGAATTGTAAGCTGGTTTTCTCTTATAGTCATCATCGAACAAAAGCGGGTATTCTTTCGGTCTCTTGAAATAACCACGTAGCCACGAATCTTTGTCCGAAATATTCCAAAAAGTAATGCCATATTGCTGTGCAGCAGGAATCATCATGTAAGACTTGAATACGAAGTTAAATTGTTCAGCTTGCGCTGAGGCTACTTTTTCTTCATAGATAAAGTCCGGATCGTTCTTCGGATTTACCGCAATATCTAGTTCTGAGAGGTGGATTTTTAAGCCTGTTGCTACGGATTTATCGAGCACCTCTTGCAATTCATTTCGCTTCGAATCCACATTAATATGCATCTGTAATCCCAATCCATGAATGGGAATCCCGCGACGTTTTAGATCGGATACGAGGTCGAGGATGGCCTGCATTTTCTTTGGTTTTCCATCTTGTCCATAGTCATTGTAAAATAGAATCGCAGCTGGATCTGCCTCATGGGCCCATTGGAAGCTTTTGGCGATATAATCGGGAATATGATCAGCCCATAAAGAGGGACGCAAACTCCCGTCATCCAAGAATGACTCATTCACCACATCCCATCCAGCCATCTTACCTTTATAATGCGATGCAACCGTTTGAATGTGGTTTTTTAATAGCTCTTCCCAAGCTTTCTGATTGCCTTGAAAGTCCTTCATCCATTGCGGTACCTGATTATGCCAAACCAAGGTATGCCCATGCATTCTTTTACCTGATGCTGTGGCGAAATTCAGAATTTCATCTCCTTTGGAGAAATCAAAACGATCTGCGGCCGGATGAATCAACATCATTTTCATGTGATTTTCTGCGGTTAGGCTCGTCCATTCCTCTTTTGCAATGTTGTGATAAGCCTCATTCTCGTTCAGCATTCGTGGATTAACGGAAGCACCTAAAGGAAATTTTACTATATTTTTTAGATAAGTATCTTGCGCGGAAAGGCAATAGGAAAGGCCTAATAGTAAGGTAATTAATTTCATAGAATGGAGGTTTAGTTTTACAAAATAGCTAAATTGTTTCATTAAACTATCCTTATTACTATGAAACGAATTCTCTTATTTCTCCTTTTTTCTACATTCTTAGTAAATGCCCAAATTCCTTATGGATCAAATCCGAAAGTGGGTAAGCGCATTCAAGTAGGTGATATTTCGATGTATTATGAAATTTACGGTAAGGGCGAGCCTTTAATTCTTTTGCATGGTGGATTTGGTTCCTCTGAAATGATGGGAGGTATGATCGCAGCATTTTCTAAAAAATACCAAGTCATTGCAGTCGATTCTCGTTCACAAGGCAGAACTACAGATAGTGATGAAAAGGAATTGAGTTATGCTCAAATGGCTTTAGATGTGAATGGTTTTATGGATTTATTGCACATCAAAAAAGCGAAATTCGTGGGGTGGAGTGATGGGGGAGATATTGCCTTAGAGTTAGCTTTGATTCATCCGGAGAAGATCACGAAAGCGGTCATCATGGGAGCTAACTTTTTAGGAGAATCCAAAGGGGTATTTCTAGGAATAGATACCACCTGGAAAATGGACGCCAAGGATCCGCTTTTTGCAAAAACTAAACCGGAGCTTGTCAAGTATTTTTCTACTTATGAGCGTTTAGCTCCTGACAAAAAGAAAATAGAATCTTCTAGAAAGAAGGTGTCTGAAAATGCATTTAAGAATCCCAATATTACATTGGCACAATTAAAGTCCATCCAAGTGCCATTTTTAGTGATGGCTGGGGACCACGATATGTTTACTTTAGAACATACCATTGCCATGTATCAAAATCTACCACAGGCATCACTTTATATAGTTCCAGATGCAACTCACATTTCACCATTTGAAGAACCAGAGCTAGTGCATGCTGAGATTTTACGGTATTTAGGAAAGCCTTATAGAAGGTTAGATGCGTTTTATTTTTGGAGATAAAAGAAGGCCACCACTCAGGGGTGGCCTTCTTTAAGTATAATGGATATTACTCCCCATTCACCTTCCTGATGAACGATATAACGCCATTCATGTAGGTTTTTTGGTCGTCCCACATCGCTAAATGACTACCGTTAGGACAATAGAGGTAAGATCCGTTTTGAACCATTTTGCTTTGTTCTTCCATCGCCTTCGGGTCCATGGTATCGTGTTTTGCACCGATCATTAGGGTAGGAACAGAGATTTCTTTTAAGCGATTTTTGATATCCCATTTTTCCAAAAGTCCACTAATTCCAAATTCACTCGGTCCCTGCATGCGGACATAAATAGAGCTATTTCCGTGTTTAAATGAACGATTTATAGCATCAGGCCATTCTATTAAGCGGCAGATATGTTCGTGGTAAAAGTTAGGAATTAAGAGTTCCATGTAGCGAGGATTATTGAAATCCTTTTTCGCCTCGATGGCTCTAACCTCCGCTAATACCTTAGGATCCATTTGCTTCGCCAATACCTCCTCGGCATATTTTCCATATTCTGGCGCACTTGCTACCATGTTAGAGACTAATAGTCCCTTCATATTTTTCTGGTATTTCAGCGCGTATTCCATGCCTAAAATGCCGCCCCAAGAATTTCCAATGATGTAAAAATTAGAGGAATCTGCACCTATCGCTTTGCGAACTTGCTCCACTTCCTCTACAAAACGCTCCGTTTTCCATAATGTGGAATCCGTCGGTTGATCACTGTAATACGAGCCCAGTTGATCGTATTCGTAGAATTCGAAACCCTCTCTTTGGAAGAAAGTCTCAAAACATTCCATATACTCATGCGTCATCGCAGGACCGCCGTGTAATAAGAGAATTTTGATTTTAGGATTAGTCCCAAAACGCTTCGTCCACACCTTGAACGTCCCAGAAGGCGTCTGAATGGGAATCATCTTCACGCCAGCCGCTTCGATACTATCTGGATAAGTGAAGTAAGTAGTCGCCGAATCTGTGCTTTTCGTGCAGGCAGACAGGGTGAAAATGGAGAAGGCGAGGAGAAGGAGTTTGTTCATCGTTTTTTTGTTTAAACATACGATAAATACGGGAAAATTGTATTAAGTAAATAAACTTCCATAGATCAGAAATAAAAAGGTTGACCCGCTAAAAAGTGGGCCAACCTTTAAATGAAAATAAATTATTTAGAACTCAAATCCGACTGAACGGTCATGTACATAATGTCATTTTCTACAACGAATGAACGCATGATAGCCATGTCTTTTTCGTAAGCTCCCTTGCCATAAATCTCATCAAATGTTTCCTTTAGTTTAGAGGCTTCGTCTAATTCTTTCCAGCCTGAAGGAAGGCGACGGGAGAAAATAAGACGATTGGCACCAGAAGTAGTATAGGTCGCAATTTTGAATCCTAATTTATCCCAAACCTTTGGCAGGCGTTTGATGACATCCCAAAACTCTTGAGATGGAGCATATTTTATCGTCAGCACATTGAAACGAAATTTATCTGTTGATTCTTTCATTGCGCTGTTGCTATATTCCGCTCTGTAGCTAATAATATCGCCTGCTGTAACGCCTTCTAGGTGGGGTGACACTTTTACGTAAAAATCGTTAGCTGCCTCAGAGTTAGACGTAGGGCCGTTTAGGGCATCTCGTTCTGCCCAGGAGAGACCAAAATTATAGGTGGCCATTACTTCATTGTGGTGGCTTCCTCCAGTGACATTACTGATTGTCCAAGCGGAGGGCTCGCCTGCTTTTCTGAATTTTGCTGTGTGGCTTTTAAGCGCTTCATTAAATGCCGAACGGTGGCCTGTTTTTACTTTGTAAAATTGAATGTTGGCTGTTTTGGCTTGTCCGTAGCTGTTCGAAACAAATAAGGACAGGGCAAGAAGTAGAAGGATTTTTTTCATTGTTTTTGTTATTTTGATTAGGTGGGAAAATTAGCCTAATCAAATCCGAAGGCCTGATTTTTTGTCCCTGTATTTGTCCATTTTTAGCTATTTTTTGTCTAAATTTCTGTATCTCATGTACTAAAAAGCCTTTATGTTTGAATTTGTGCCCTATTTATCGTTTCTGACTAGTGGTGTGGGAATACTTTTTATGGGGTTTCTATTACTTCGGTTTTATCGGCAGCCTAAGGTTTATGGTTTACTCTACGTCATTTTTGCACTCGTCTTTTTAGAGTTTTACATTTATGCGCTGACCTCTAAGCACATTTACCAAATGCTTTTCTTGCTACGCACCCCTAATATTATTCGGGCCTTTTTGCCTATTGTGCTGTTTTTGTATGTTAGATCAATGGTGCATCCACAGAAAAAAATCCGAGGATTCATGTGGTTTCATTTTATTTTTCCTGTCAGTATTTTGATTGGATTGTTTCCTGATTTGATATTATCCGCTGCAGAAAAGACAGTGATTTTAGATCATTATTATCAAAAGAATAATTACTTCATTAACACACCATCTGGCTGGATTCCTGCGGGTTACGTGCAGCCAGTTTCCATAGTAGTGGGTGTAATCTATGGCGCGCTAACGCTATTGACTATTGCACAAGCAAAGAGGATATATGGCTTAAATTATGTATTGATGAATAAGCAATCTCTACTCTGGCTGAATTTATTGAGTGCTACCGTATTCCTATATTTCTTGCTTCAATTATATCAATACCTGAATTTATTTGTCAATAATAGCTTCGATCCACCCTCACAAATAATCAAGTGTGTCATCGGGATTTTCTTGTTTTCTTATTTCATCAGTACGCCTAATGTGCAGGAGAATATGGATGGATGTATTTTGCCAAAAGAAAAGGGGATGCCATCCGTCGGAGAAATTCTTCCTACTTTACTAGAAAAAAGCCCAGAATCAAAGGATCTGAGTACATATTTGTCTGAATCGAAATGCTTTTTGGAGGAGGATTTAGATTTATCGGCTTTGGCAAAAAGCCTAGAAATGAGTTCGGTCAAATTATCAAAACTCATTAAGCAAGCCTATGGCATGTCTTTTGCCGAATTAATTAATCGTTTCCGCATTCATCATTTTCTTTCGCAGAGGGAATCGTTTACCCAGTATACCTTAGAAACTTATATCTACCAAAGTGGTTTTGCTAATCGCTCCACTTTTTACGCTGCTTTTAAAAAGTATGTAGGAGTCAACCCGAGCTTTTATTTGAAAGAAATAAAGCGATAATTGTATTCATAATCATTTAATAAAATGAAACCGTATTTAATTGACTAGATTTGCATCCGTTAGCCTATATTGGTGAGTATTTAGTTGCATATCATGCCTAAAAATGTAAAAATTTCCGTGTTGATGGCGGTCTACAATACGGAATTTTCTTTAACCAAAAGAGCCATTGATTCCGTTTTACAGCAAGATTTTCAAGATTTCGAACTGATCATTATAGATGATGGCAGTAAGGGAAATGACCGCAAAGAGTTATTAGATTACGTAGAAAAATACGAGGATAAAATCGTTTACATCCGCCATAGCAATCGTGGCCAGGCAGAATCCATTAATCGGGGTGTGTTGATCAGCACGGGTGAATTCATCACTATTTTAGATAGCGATGATGAATACAAAGTTCATCATTTAAGTTCTTGTTTGCAGGAGATGGAGCATGTCGATTTGATCTGTTCTACCGCTGAAACGGTCGTGGATTCAGTCGAAGATTATTATGTTCCTGATAAAAATGATTTGAGCAAGCCGATACATTTGGATGATGCGATTCTTTTTGGGACTTTGTTTGGTCACCAAAAAGTGTTCAAGAGTATCGATTTCAAAGGCGGATTCGCCGCTGATTCGGCCTTTTTTGAAAGAGCTGAAACCCTTTTCAAGACGAAAAAAGTCTTTAAAAGATCCTATATCTATTATCGAAATAATCCGAACAGTACCTGCGCAGTTCTGAAAAAGCAATTAGCTTTAAACGAGAATTAATGAACCTCCTATTAGCTTGTCATATTACTGGTATTTACGACGTAAACCGGAGTACCACCTTGCCGGATGATTCCTATGAATTAGTACAGGCATGGGCAGAATCGGTAGCTGCAACAAAGCTAAACGGGGTAATTTTTCACAATAACTTTTCGGAAGAAACCTGTGCGCGTTATGCGAATGAGTACATTTCGTTCGTTCGCATTGACTATAATCCCACCTATAATCCCAATGTATTTCGGTATTTAGTCTACCGTGATTATTTAGCAAAATGCACTGAGCCCATAGAAGGAGTATTTGTGACGGATGTGTCTGATGTGACGTTGGCCCAAAACCCCTTTACACATTCCCTCTATATCGAAAACCCTTCCTCCCTTTTCTGCGGGGATGAACCTAAGCTGTTGCGCAATGATTGGATGATGGCACATGGAGAACATCTTCGTTCGCAGATTCCGGATTATGCGGAATATGAGGAGCGATTTGCCTCAGATACCTTATTGAATTGTGGGGTTTTTGGCGGGCATTATCCGTTGTTTATGGATTTTTTGCAGCAGTTATGCGATCTGCATGAAACCTATAATCACATTAATAAGACGGCTTACACGGGCGATATGGGCGCTTTTAATTACCTAGCTAGAACTCGATTTAACGAGAATCTACAACATGGATTTCCCGTGAATACGGAATTTAAGGCCTACGAAAACGAGCGTACAGATTGCTGGTTTCGACACAAATAGGTCTAGTTATTTGCCTTGTATACCCGCAAGAAATTACCTCCTAACACTTTACTGATATCTTTAGCCGAATACCCACGTGCAATTAATGCTTGCGTAAATAGGGGATAATCTAGCACCGTTTTTAACTGTTTCGGCGCAGAATTAATTCCGTCAAAATCCGATCCCAAGCCCACGTGATCTACACCGATTAAATCTACGATGTGGTCGAAATGCTTCATTAATAGCTCTAAGTCGGGTTTGATGGCATTGCTCTCCTCTGCATATTTATCTGAAATCACCGTGAACACATATTCCGTTTGCATGCCAGATGCAATCATGGAATCAATTTCAGCGGCATGGTTCTTACGGAAAGCGGCGTCTTTTTGGAAGAAATCCACATCCACAAATCCAGAGAAAAAATTCAGGTGAATCACTCCTCCATTTTTACCGATGGCTAAAATCTGCTCGTCCTTTAAGTTTCTAGACACAGGACAAATACTGTAGGCGTTACTGTGAGAAGCGATAATGGGTTTAGTCGTCGTTTTGATTACATCCCCAAACGTCGTCTCACCCACGTGCGAAACATCCACGATCATTCCCAGCTGATTCATTCGCTGAACTACTTGTTTACCAAAATCCGTCAATCCTTTTTGGCCCTTATAATTTGGATTCTTCTCATCTGCGTGTGAGCTCGCCCAGCCTGGAGAATTGTTCCAAGTAAGCGTCATGTACCGAACTCCCCGGTTATAAAAAGTCTCTAATTTCTGTAAGTCGCTATCAATCATGTGACCGCCTTCCACTCCGAACTGTGCCACTAATTTGCCCTCTTTCAACGCTTTCTGAATATCTTTCCACGACTTCGCAATCACCATTTTCTCTGGATTTCTTGCCGCCACCGAATACAAACTATCCATCTCCCGCATGGCCCACTCGTAAGGCTTCGCTTTTTCCCCATCGCACCAAACCGAAAACAACTGGTAATCCACTCCTCCCTTTTTGAATCGCGCTAAATCGGAATGATTAATACCCGTTAAATCAGAATCAAGCGATACATTTTTCTCAATGCATGCCGTTAAACAATCATTGTGGGTATCAACTAGAATGGATTTGAAGTGTATGTCTTGGGCGAATGTAGCCGTTGATAAGAGAAGGAAGAATAGGTATTTCATAGATTGAAGGAATTTATTGAAATTATCAGTTTTATTTCGATTAAGCAATTTTTAAAAGGCGCTATAAATCAGGTATTACTAATTTGTTTCGTATATATTTGCCTTTAGTGGATGAGTGGATTGTGTACGATAACTCCAATTTTCTTCCTGTAGAAATTTGTCGTTACGATCCCAGGCGAGGGATTCAACTTAAAAACCTAGCATTATGGAACGTACTAAAACAGTACAAGTAAAAGAATCTAAGTCTACTTTGGATAAAATCGAAGAAGGCATGAAACTCGTCAAAGCCGATTTAATGGCCTATAAAAAAGCAAAGAACTCTAAACTAGTCGTCCTAAAAGATGACAAAATTGTGTTCCTTAACCCAGAGTAACATGTCCACTTGGAAAGAAGAAAATCAAGTCTTACTCAAGACTTTTACCTTTGCTAGCTTCGAAGAAGCCATGCAATTCATGCAAAATGCAGCTCCATTCATTAGCGAAACTGATCACCATCCCACTTGGTCGAATACATATAATCGGGTAGAAGTGAAGCTCACGACTCATGATGCGGGGAATAAAGTCACGGAGAAAGACCGAAAATTAGCAGCATATTTAGACAATTTATATAAGCGATGAAAAAACTACTTTTATTCCTATTTTTATGCCCTTTGCTGGCGATTGGTCAACAAAAAACATCAGACGAAGATCAAATCAAAGCCGTTATTCTTAAAACGTTTTCAGCTATGAAATCGGTCGATTCCGTGGCATTGAAGTCTTGTTTTACGGAGAAAGCGGTATTGCAAATCAGTCAAATTAGACCTGAGGGTAACATAGTCCGGGAAGTGCCCATCGCTAATTTTGTCAAGAATGTCATGACCAGAAAAGCGGGTGATATGGACGAACGGGTTCTATCTTGGGGGCCTATTCTCGTTGATCATGAAATCGCGACGGCTTGGGTGCCTTATGAATTTTACCTAAATGGGAAGTTTACGCACAAAGGTGTCGACGCCTTTATTTTGGTTAAAGTGGGTGAGGAGTTTAAGATCCAAACCCTGTTGTATAATATGCAGAAGTAGATTCTATGAAAAAATACTTATTAGGTTTATATACTTTGTTAATGATGAATGCTTGTACGACTTCTACACCTCCTAAGGAAGGATTTATTGAGGTAGAAGGCGGGAAAATATGGTATCGAATAGATGGCGAAGGCGATAACACGCCTGTGCTTTTGTTGCATGGTGGGCCAGGTTCGTCGAGTTTTAATTTAGAGCCCTTGAAGGAATTAAGTCAGGACCGCCCGGTTATTTTCCTTGATCAATTGGGTTGCGGTCGTTCCACTCGGATTACGGATACCACGTTGATGACCATCGAGAAAAATGTGGAGCAACTAGAGCAAGTCAGAAAAGCGCTGAAACTGGATAAATTTTATTTGTATGGGCATTCCTGGGGGACGATGTTAGGGATGGATTATTATGTAAAATATCCCAAAGGCATTCAGGGTTTGATCTTTTCCAGTCCATTGTTTAGTACCAAAATTTGGACAGATGATGCCGATACCTTAATAGCGACTTTACCTGAGGCAACTCAAAAGGCCATTAGAGAAAGTGAACAACAAAAAAATTACAAGAACGAAGCCTACAAGGAGGCAATGAAAGTGTATTACAAAGCCTACGTAAGACGTAGTGACAAGTCTAAATCGCAGCAGGATTCAGCGGCCAAGTTTTTTGGTGAAAATGTCTACAATTTCATGTGGGGACCAAGTGAATTTACGGCGACTGGAAATTTATTGAATTACAATCGCTTGAAAGATTTACCTAAAATCACCGTGCCTACGCTATTGACGGCTGGAGAATATGATGAAGCCAGGCCTTCGAGCGTCCGCTACTATACCAGTTTAATTCCTGGTGCTCAGTTTAAGGAAATCCCCCAAGCGGCACATAGTACGATGATGGATAATCCGAAAGAATACATCGGGATTTTGAGGGAGTTTCTACAGAAAATGGATGTGGCTAAGTAGGATTAATTTTACTACTTGGCTAGTTCCTCTTCTAACAGTTGAATGATTTCTTTTGCTTTTTCTTGCGCTATATTAATCATAATTTGATAATAAGATGCATAACCACGTTGTACCCAAATGGCATTCGCATATTGGTAGAATTCTTTTTTATCAGTCGTTATAAATTCACTACCGGTCAAAACTTTAAGTCGATTAAGCTCAGTTCTATCTAATTGAATGTCATTAATGGCTTTAGGCGTTCCTAAAGTGGTGACATGTAAAATTCGATTCTGTGCCTCGTGAATCTCTCCCCAATTGCGCATATTTGATTCCTCCTGAACTCGAATGGTTTCCTTCCATTTTTCATATTCAGAAATTTTACGCACAATTTCCTGGTTTTTAATCAATCGATATCCGCCCGCATTTTTTAACTGATCTACCGTGTTTGAAGTAAAATTAGGTTTGATGATGGTAGCGGTGAGCTTTAAACTCCACAAATAAATCGAATCAATATCTGACTCTGTCCAAAACGTTTTGTATAAGGTTTTTTCTAGTTTTAGACTTTTTTCTTTTAGTCCTTCGATAGCTGAAACTCGAGTGCTGATTTCAGTTAAATCTACTTTCAAATCCTCTTTCATTCCCACTAAATAATCATGCTCTTTATGCCTCTCAGCTCGGTATTCTAAGTAATACTCCGACATGAAGCCTAAGAAAACGGCAAAGAATAACATCAAAAATTCTTGAACGTATTCTTTCCAAGATTTAGGATGGTGTGAATGGTGGTGAACTTCCATGGGTAATATGACAGATTTTGGTTTCTTGAAATTATCAGTTTTAATTGGTTATGCCAAAGAGGGCACCCTTCCCCTATTTCAACACATGGAACGCTAGCACGTTCTGCACATCGTAAACATTCACTGATTTGTTGAATTGCTTGATGATGCTCGGTTGTGCCTCTCCGGAGATCCAAATCTTCAATTCCGCATCTAGGTCAAAAGTTCCCGCCGTTTCGATGCTGAAGCGAGAAATGCTTTTGTAGTTGATGGATTTGTATTCTGTCTTGGAACCTGTAAGTCCTTGTTTGTCGACTAAAATGAGGCGCTTCGAGGTGAAGATGAAGGTATCTCTGATGAGCTTGAATCCTAATTCGATTTCTTCGCCTTCGATGAGTAGTTTGCCAAAATCTTTCAGTAAATCCTCCTTATTTACTGTACCTGCGTTGCCAAGGATGGCGGAAAATAGTCCCATAGTGAATGATATTTAAGGGTTTTGTATTTTTTAATTTTTTGTGGTGTAATTCTACATATAAATCCTGAATTATTTTGAACAAATTAGCAATTTAGTTGCTTTATAGATTCGATGGATGGTTTTCTCCAAAGACTCTTAAGCACTTTACCTGCAAAGAAATAGAATATGTTAAAAATAGCTCACAGTTCCATTTATGCACATCCTTTGCCAGAAGGACATCGGTTTCCCATGTTGAAATACGAGTTGATTCCGGAGCAATTGCTGTATGAAGGAAGTATTACCGAGAGTCATCTTTTTGCGCCGGAGAAATGTGCTGCCGAAGACATCTTGTTAACGCATGATGAGGCGTATTTTCAGCGACTTATCGGGCAGCAATTGACAGCATCTGAGCAGCGAGTTATTGGTTTTCCGCAGTCTGAACAATTAACAAATCGAGAGCTGGTTATCACGCAGGGAACGATCGATTGTGCGCTTTTTGCGTTGGAACACGGCTGTGCGTTGAATGTGGCGGGTGGGACCCACCATGCTTTTGCGGATAGAGGGGAGGGATTTTGTCTGTTAAATGATATGGCTGTGGCGGCTAACTATATGCTTCATCGGAATTTGGCAAAAAAAATACTCATCATCGACCTAGACGTTCATCAGGGGAATGGGACGGCAAAACTGATGGAAAATACCGCAGAGGTATTTACATTTAGTGTACATGGAAAGAATAATTATCCCTTTAGAAAAGAAACATCTGACTTGGATATCGGCTTAGAAGATGGAGCTGCTGGTCCGGAGTATATGGAAATGCTGGAGACTACACTTCCAGGTCTAGTGGATAAAGTGCAGCCTGATTTTGTCTTTTATTTATCCGGAGTAGATGTGCTTGCGACAGATAAATTAGGGAAGTTTAAATTAAGTCTGGAGGACTGTAAGCAGCGAGATAAATTCGTATTGGATTTAGTACATAAACATAAAATACCTGTCACTGTGGCGCTGGGAGGTGGATACTCTCCGGATATTAAGGATATCGTGGAGGCGCATTGTAATACATTCAGGCTGGCCTTAGACTTATTTGACTAGCGCAAACGAGTGTAACTTATTTATTTTCAAAACATTACGGATAGTCTCGTGTTTAGATTAGGAACTTAAACACAAGAACAATGAAAATGAAATTTATTGCCGGAATTATCACCTTGTTTATCTCTGCCTTCTCGGTATCAGCCCAAACAACGGTAGTGGATGTAGCGATTAGCTCAAAAGACCATACGACATTAGTAGCTGCCGTAAAGGCTGCGGATTTAGTAGCTGTTTTACAAAGTGCAGGTCCATTCACGGTTTTCGCACCTACGAATGCTGCTTTCGCAAAGTTACCTGCAGGCACAGTGGAGACACTTTTGAAGCCTGAAAACAAAGCAACTTTAGCTAAAATTTTAACCTACCACGTAGTAGCGGGTAATTTAGACGCAGCTGCTGTTATCAAAGCTATTACAGCTGCAAATGGATCATTGAGCGTAAAGACAGTAAGCGGAGGAACACTTATTGCTTCTATCGAGAATGGTAAAGTGGTTTTAACAGACGAAAAAGGAGCGAAAGCTACTGTCGTAGCTGCTGATTTAAAAGCAGGTAACGGGGTGGTACACGTTATTGACTCAGTTGTATTGCCTAAGTAATACTTTCTATAAATGAGTTTTTGCTTAAGGGCCGCCTAATTTTAGGCGGTCCTTTTTCATTTATATCCTACTCTCTCAAACCCTCCACCAGCGCTTTCTTCTGAATCTTTCGGATGGCCGTTTCGATGGATTTCTCCGGTTCGATGATGTTGTAAGCTCCCCAAAAATCCGGGTCAGACAAGCTGGATACTTTGTCCGACATGATCACATTCGAGTTCAATTTTTGTGTAGACCCAGGTTCTTTTTTATCCGATTTTTTCCAATCTGTTACGGCCATTTCCACGGTGGTAGTGTAGACCGTGTTGAATATTCTTTTGTCCCAATTTAATTTAAAGGTCAAATCCGCGCGAGAATAGGCATAAATCCATTTGCCATTTTGTTCCCGGTAGTTAATCTGGTAGCGGACTTCGGAAGGGTATACATCTAATCCCAGTGGTTTTTTGCGCGTAAAGAGGCGACCCGCCTTGACTTTGTCTTCCACATTCAGTGCGAAGGAGGCGCTCACGACAGCAAGACTTTTCGCATCGATAAACAATTTGCCATAATAAAGCGGGAAGTCGTAGGCAGATTTTTGTTTGAAGGCTAAGACTAAGACCTGATTGCCGTTAATCTGGGTGACTTCTTCTAAGTTGAAATCATATAATTCAAAGGCGTCTTCTGAGAATATGTTGCTCGGATATTTGACTAAATCGATGTACAAAGCGGAGAATGGACCACCTTGTAATTTGAAATTTACGGTGTCTAACTTCGTGTAGTCCGTGTTTTTTCTGCCCTTAAATAGGTCTATTAGGTCTTGTGAACCGTCGGTGAATGGCTCTTTTTGGATCTTCACGATGGATTCTGAAAGGGAGACGTAGGTCCGGCGTTTTTTGATGGTCTCGCGGTAAAAACCAGTCATTGCGAGTGGATCGTCTCCGTAGTTTTGGAGTCTATTATTTAATACCCCCAAAAACACCGTTTTCGCATCCCTCGAATTCACCACCACCTCCTCTAGGACGGTATTGCTAGGCTCCAAGTACAGGATATTTTTCTCTGCTTTTAACTCTTGAATGGAAACGATTTTGTTTTTATAGCCTAAAAATGAAATGATCAGGTTAGCGTTCTGATTGTCTTTAGGAACCTTAATTGCAAACTTTCCCTCGCTATTGCTGATTGTCGAGATCGATGTTCCTGCGATCGAAATACTCGCATAAACAAGCTCATTCCTTGTTTTACTATCTAAAATCGAGCCCTTGAATTGGTTGAAGGAAGTCGAATCTGCAGCCTTACTGCTCGAGAAACGAGCGTTTGCTGACCATGCACCCAGAAGTAGTACAAAGAACACTCCTAAGAAACGTACGCGTAGGTTAGTTTTCATAATGTGGTTTTTAGGTATGCCAAATATAGTCATCGGATTGATACCATAACCGGAAATGATGGGGAAATGTTGCCAAGAATTTCTATAGAATATTTATGTCAAATTAGGTCAGCATTTAACAGCCTATACTGATTTGTAGATTTTTTTTATCAATTTCGATTTATCATGTGCAACATCAACGGCCCATTCAAATTGTGTACCTGTGCGGAAAAAGTCGATAAGACTAAGCCGCATTGGAATTTGCATCGGTATCTACAGTCGAAGGAGATGGATGCGGATTATGGTTTTGAGTTTAGGAAGGGCAAGTGGAAGATGTTGGAACCATTTGAAAGGTATAGTTATAGCCATAGTCTGAGACATTTTGGGAAAATTATAAGGCTAGGAAAAACTATAACTACCCTCAAAAACACCTTACCCTTTCTGTTGCTTGTCTCTTTCCTTTTCGCCTGCGATCTTAAGCCGATCGATTATTCAAAGAAAAGGAGAAAATCATCCTATGTGAGTGCAAGTACTACCCAGACCGGGAGACTTAGAAAGGCGCATGCACGCAAAAGTATCAGCACCTCTAAACGGGCCTTTAAGAATCGACTTAATTCCCGGAGTTATTATAACCGGAATAAGAATCGGAGGAAGTTGAGGAAGGGAGATTGATCCTATCTGTCAAACTATTTTACCCTTTCTGTTCAGTACACTTATCAATAATTTCTTGACGGTTTCCATTTCCTCTGCTTTGCTGGATGCGACAAATAATGTCAAGCTTGCTAATGCTTCGTTGCTAATGATGGAATGATTTAAAGAGGTAAATAATAATTCGTTTTTGTCCAAAAATAGTAAAAAGCAGGCAGCAGCTATTCGCTTGTTTCCATCCACGAATGCATGGTTTTTTACAATTAAATACAATAACATGGCTGCTTTTTCCTCAATAGACGGATAGACTTCAACATCCCCAAAACCTTGCATTATCTGATGTAATGCACTGTCGAATCCTCCATCTTTTAATTTCCCGAATAGATTTGAATGGAATCCCAATTGCATTTCTTTAACCAATTCAGCATATTCAATTAGGGAAGGATAGGCGATGTTTTCTTTGTGATTACCTATTGAGTCTAATGTTTCGTGGTCGAAATCATCTAGCAATTTTAATCCTACACTAAACCGATGTAGCCATTCGTATCCAGAAGTAGTTAACGCTTTCTCTTCGATGGCCCTACTAAGAATTCGGATACCATCATGTAACACTTCGATTTCTTTGTTCTTCTGATCTAGTCGTTTTTCGTTGATGGATATACCCTCAATCAAGAAATCTTTTAGTCTTTTCGTCGCCCATTGTCGGAATTGGGTACCTCTTTTGGAGTTTACACGATAGCCTACAGATAAGATGGCGTCTAGGTTATAAAAATCTATTTCTCTTAATATTTCACGTTTTGCCTCTAATTGAACTGTTGCATTTTTTGCAACAGTTGAGATTCTGTCTAACTCTCCTTCATTATATATATTTCTTAGGTGCCTAGAAATAACTGATTTATCCTTTTCGAATAACGTCGAAATTTCATTTAAGTTTAGCCAAAAAGTATCGCCAACAAAGTGAACTTCTATTTCTGTGCTCCCGTCAGGAGAAGTGTAAATCTCTATCTGATTATCCATTGTCTATTTATTAGTGGTTATAATTTCTGCCTAAAACTAGACAGAATTAAAGCCACTAAATAGCTTAAGGATTCGATTATCAGTTAGTTGATAAGCTGCACCCTATACGCACCCCTACACCCCCGGAAAGCAAACCCCATAAAACTCCTCAAACTCCGCCGTATCGGCGAAGAAGCCCTCGTAGTTTTCGGCTTCTGATGGATTGAGTTCTTGGGCCTTTTTTAGGTCTTCGCAGGCGCCCGCGTGGTCTTTCAGTTTTGCCTTCACCATGCTGCGGTAGAAGTAGACGATGGCGGAGGATGAGTCTAGCGAAATGCTCTTAGAAAAATTTTCAAGTGCCTCTTCCCACAGGAATACGCTGTTCAATGCGATTCCTAGCGCGAGGTAGCTGATGGCCTGGTATTCTTTGGTTTCGCCTTGGGTGATCATGGCGGAGATGATGCGTTTGCGGACGGCCACCTCTTCATCGAATAATCCCAGTTCTTCGAGGCAATCAGCGGATCTGTTTAAGAGAATGAGGTCGTCTGGGGTGATGGCTAGGGCTCTGCTAAAGTCGCTGAGGGCTGCTTCGATGGACCCAAAATGTTGTTTAATATCACCGCGGAATAGGAGCATTTCTGTGTCGAAGCGTTTAGCGAGGAAGAAGCTGTCGACCAGCGATGAAGCCACGTCGTATTTTTTCAAACGAAGTAGGCAGCGGGTTTTGGAAATCAGGCTGGGTGTGTGGTAGGGCGCGACCTTGATGGCCTCGTCATACGCGTTGATAGCCAGGTCGTATTCCTTCTCGTATTGATAGGAGAGGCCTAGGTTATAGCGGAAGTTGATTTCTTTGGGGAGCAAAGCGATGGCTGAGCGCAGGTATTTTCTGGACTCTTCGTATTTTTCTAGCACCAGGTAATCGAAACCGATGGCTCCCAGTGTCTCGCCTGATGGATCTATCTTAGCAAGTTCCAGGTAGTCTTTCACGGACAGGTCGAATTTCTCCATTTTTTCGTAGCAGACCGCTCTATTGCGAAGGGCTTTCACGTCTTTGGGGTTTAATTTTAAGGCCAAAGTCAAAGTAGACGCCGCCTCCTTAAAACGACCGTTTTCGAAATGGGTAGCTGCTTTCAAACGGTAGGACTCAGCAGTCTGTGCGAAAGCGGCAAACGAAACCAGAATTAGTAGGAAGATTTTTTTCATGACGGCAATCTCAGAAATGCCACAGACAAATAGGGTCAAACGCGAAAGAAAATACAAACTATTTATTTAGCGGTCATAAATCTGCAGAATGCATTAAATCTCTGCCAAATAAAGTCAATCCCTTGGATACGAACCGATTAAAATGCTATGTTTAGGTTATAAACTGTTCATTATGTTCAATCAGAATCGCATACTCCGAGTTTTTAAGTTGATTACGTTGTTGAAAACGTATCCGGCTAAATCCATTAAGCGGCTAGCTCAGTCTTTGGAAATATCAGAACGCAGCTGTTATCGCTATATGGATTTATTAGCGGAGTTAGGGTTCGAGGTGAAGAAGGATGATCACAATAAGTTTTCTCTACCGGCGGATCAGGTGGTAGAACCATTCACGAAGGAAGAGTCTCATTTAATTCAGGAGGTATTAAGCGTTTCTGTGAAGAATAACCCGCTGGTGGCTTCCATTAGGTCTAAATTGCCTTCCTTAGAAGAGTCGAATATCCTCGCGACGAATATTGTGCATGGGCATTTAGCTAAGTTAGTTGCCAAAATCAATGACGCCATCACCCATCAAACGCAGCTCCTGATACAGCGCTATCAGTCTGCGAATACAGAAAGCATTTCGGATCGATTAGTGGAACCCATCGGGTTTACGGCGAATTACCAGTATTTGTGTGCTTTCGAAGTGGAGTCAAAACAGAACAAGTATTTCAAATTGGAGCGGATGGGATCTATTGAAAATTTAACGGAAATCGTTAAATTTAAAGAACTACACCAACTTTTAAACCCAGATGTCTTCGGTTTTAATGACTCAGGAGAGAAGTTTTCTGTCAATCTAAAACTAAGCATGCGCGCCATGCTCTTTCTAAAAGATGATTATCCGGCAACGGTTGATTTTCTGACCGAACAAAAAGACGGTTCTTGGCTGCTAAGTGTGGAAGTGAATAGCATGGAGCCGGTGGAGAGAATTGTGAGAAGCTTACCATTAGATATTCTATTATTATGAAAGATTATGAAGAATACAGGACAAAATTAAATGATCCAAGATGGAAATTGATTCGTCAAAAAATCCTCAAAAGGGATAATAATGAATGCAAGGTTTGTCAATCTAAGGTCAATTTAAATGTTCATCATCGAGCCTATATTTTCTATCGAAAATATCAGATTTATCTTGATCCTTGGAAATACCCACCTAATATTTACATTACCTTATGTGAAAAATGTCACGAAAAAGGGCACAGTCAATTTAAAGTTCCAATAAAATATATCTAACAATGGGAATCATAAGTTTTTTAAAATCAATTTTTAATAAACAAGAAACAATAGAAGCAGAATACTATGAAGATGATGATGTAGATAATAATTCTGAAGATATTGAGGATTCTATTCCAGAGCCTGTCTTTGTAGCAAGTCAAGAAGAAATTAACAATTTAAATAAAATGGAAAATAAAATTAATTTGAAACAATCTATTATAGATGAAATAGATATGTACACATCGAAAAATCTTGAATCTGAAGGTTTTCAAGATTGTATTTCTAACAATGATTTGCTTAATAGGGATAATAATATTAGCCTCATTAAGGCAGGATTTAAAAATCTTTTAAATAAGTCAATTGCCGATTTAGATATTCGCGTTTTTGAAATTAAACAAAGAATAAAAACATATGAATCAGCAGGTATGACTGAGAGTATAACCAAATTTTCTAATGCATTAAGTGAGTACGAATTATTTGCCGACAGTTTAAAGAATATCTTGAATGATGAAGTTCAATTGCTTGAAAAATTAAATTATTGTATTTTAAGTTATGAGATTGGATTTACTAACGGATTACGAAATAACGATAACGAATTAATATAAGATATATGAAAAATAATTTGTGGATAAAGTTCGGTTGTTTTCTAACAGGATACAATTATGAATTGCTCAAAGAATGTGGAGAGGCGAGTAAAAAATCCGTAAAAAAATTTACAGCTGCACTCGTAATTATATCATTGATTTGGGCTGCAAATGGATATAATTTTAGCTCGAGGTATCTTGATTCCAATATAGTGGGTTCCTTAATAGGTTCTGTACTATCTGTTATTATGATTATAATGATAGAGAGGCAGATCATCTTATCTGTTAGACCCAAAATATGGTTAAAAATATTCAGGTTTGTATTAGCGTTTTTAATGGCGATGATTGGATCCGTAATTATTGATCAAATCTTATTTTCAAAAGATTTAGATGAATTAAGGAAAGAAAACATTGCTCAAAACTATTCTGATTCTTTAAATCTTGCAGGAAATAAGTACAATTTGCAATTAGAAATTCAGTCAAATCGTGAACAGTCCAAAGCAGCTGACAACGATTTACAACAGGTTAATAGGCAAATTGTCATGTCTGGTGGGAGTAGATCATCAACCAGGTCTACTACTGATTCTACAAATAAAACATTTTCTAATACAAGTACGTTGGATATTAGTCCTTTAATCAATAGGGCTAAAAATATATCTGATGAGAAAAAAAGGTTTTCTGATAATATCGATAATCTAATGTTGAAGCAAAAGCAGATCCATGAAAATTATAATAAAAATAAGAAACCTTCTTCAGACGGTTTTTTAGGAGAGTTGAAATTGCTTTTTGATTTTATATTTCAAGGAGATTCAATAATAGCGCCATTGGTTTATGTTTTTTGGTTTTTATTGTTTTTAACATTAGAACTTTTAGTTATTATTGCAAAAGTCAGCGAAGATAAAAATGACTATGAAATGAGAGTTGAATTTGAGTTGGATAATAATCAGAAAAAGATAGAATTCTTATCAAAGAAAGTCACCTCTGATTTTAATAGTTGATTTTATTTTTAACCATCATGAAGCATTATTTCGTATCAGCTGCTATCATTCTAGTTAATGATGAAATTCTTTGCTTTCAAAGAGGTCCTAGTAAGTTCGATTACGTATCACATAAATATGAGTTTCCGGGCGGTAAAATAGAGGAGGGTGAGTCCCGTGAAAAGGCGTTAGTTCGTGAGATAAAAGAAGAACTCAATCTAGATATTAACCAACTGGATTTTTTCCAAACCATCGAACATCAATATCCTGATTTCAAAATAACGATGCATGCTTTCAAATGCGTTGTAAATAACTTTGAAGAAATTCAGTTGAATGAGCATTTGAACTTTAAGCAATTAGCTATTTCAGAGTTGTCAAATCTTGACTGGGCAGCTGCAGATATCCCATTTGTCGAAAAACTTATTTCAGAATCAAATGGTTGAGTTGAGTGATGAATTTTATGATAATATCAAATCGGGATTTATAGAGAAATCTATTGACTCATCAGGTGAATTTATCCCTCGCTTATTAACGAATGAAAAGTCAGAAGGAGTTAAAGTTCTTTCTAGTATAATTGCCGAATTAAATACCTGTGAAGAGTTTTGGTTTTCGGTCGCATTTTTGACTAACGGAGGTTTGCAGACCTTGGTAAATACATTCAAAGAATTACAAAATCATCAGATTAAAGGAAAAATTCTCGTTTCTCAATACCTTAATTTCACTCAGCCAGAAGCGCTAAAAAGATTATTGAAATTCGAAAACATTGAACTTCGAATAAATACAAATGAAAACTTTCATTCAAAAGGTTACTTATTTAAAAAGGGAGGATATTACAATCTAATTGTTGGCTCTAGTAACCTGACAGCTAGTGCTTTAAGTACGAATAAGGAGCTAAATTTAAAGGTGTCTGCAAAAGATGAAAGCTATATTATTCAAAAAGCATTGCTAGAATTTTCAACTGATTTCAAAAATTCCACTATTGTTGATATTGATTATATTAATCGATATCAATTAGAATATGAAAATGGTAAGAGATTTCAATCAGAGTATTTATTTAAACAGATTGAGATTAACCCAGCAGGGACGAAGGTTATTACACCAAACTTGATGCAAGTAGAGGCTTTGGCTAATCTAAAAAAGTTGAGAGTAGAGGGTAAAAATAAAGCTTTATTGATTTCTGCTACAGGTACAGGAAAGACTTATTTGTCTGCTTTTGACGCTAAAGAGTTTAACCCTAAACGTCTGCTTTTTGTAGTGCATCGAGCCAATATTGCGCAAGCTGCAATGGAAACCTTCATTCGAGTTTTTGGGATTCAAAAAGAAATGGGGTTCTATTCTGGTTCAAGAAAGGAAGTAGAAAAAGACTTTATCTTTTCTACGATTCAAACTATTTCGAGAGATGAACATTTAAATGTATTCCCGAGAGATCATTTTGATTATGTCATTATTGATGAATCTCACCGAGCAGGGGCTGATTCATATCAAAAGATAGTCAACTATTTCAATCCAAAGTTTTTGCTCGGGATGACTGCTACCCCTGAAAGAACTGATGGATTCGATGTTTTTTCGCTTTACGGTCATAATATTGCCTATGAAATTCGTTTACAGAAAGCCTTAGAGATTGAAATTCTTTCTCCATTCCATTATTTTGGAGTAACAGATTTGACCATTAATGGACAGGAAGTTGAAGAGAAATCTGATTTTAATTTATTGACTTCTGATGAACGTGTAAACCGAATAATTGAGCAATCTCAATTTTACAGTTGTGATGATGGTAATATTAGAGGTTTAGTTTTTTGTTCCAAAGTTGAAGAAGCCAAAGAGTTGTCGACTCAATTTACTAAGCGAGGATTTAGATCCATTGCTTTGTCTGGAGAAAGTTCGGAAGACCAACGCAATGAAGCAATAGATCGCTTGGAGTCAGATGATTTAACTGATAAAATAGACTACATATTTACAGTAGATATCTTCAATGAAGGAATTGATATACCTCGTGTTAATCAGGTGATTATGCTTCGTCCTACACAGTCGGCTATCATTTTTGTGCAGCAATTAGGAAGAGGTTTAAGAAAAGCTGAGGGAAAGGAGTATTTAACTGTAATAGATTTTATTGGGAATTATACGAATAATTTTTTGATACCAATTGCACTCTTTGGGGATACTTCTTACAATAAGGATAATCTTCGTAAGCTTATAGCAGGAGGTAGTAATCAGATTCCAGGTACTTCTACCATCAATTTTGACAAAATATCGAAGGAGAAAATCTATGCAGCAATCGACCAATCGAACTTTTCTCTGAAAAAGGACTTAATTAAGGATTACGATTTGTTGAAATATAAAATTGGTTATTATCCTATGATGATGGATTTCTTGCAACATGGTTCGAGGGATCCTTTTTTGTATGTTGAATATGCTGGTTCCTATTTTCACTTTGTTTCTTCTATTGAACCCGATATAGCCGGAAAGTTAACCGCTGATCAGTTGGCTATTTTGAAGCTTTATTCTACAGAAGTTAATAATGCCAAACGTGTAGAGGAATCGGAATTACTTTATATTCTATTAACAAAAAGCGAGGTTAAAATTTCGGAATTTGTAAAGCTTATTTATGGTAAATATGGCTTTGTGCCCACCATAGAAACGATGGTTTCTGTCATTTCAAATTTGAATTTCTATTTCATAAATAAACGTAATTCGATTAAGGAATTAGGTTCAAAAGATCTCGTAGAACAAAATGGAGAAATTATCTCAAGTTCAGGATTCTTTATTCAGCAATTAAAAAATACCACTTTTTACCGTTATTTATTGGATAGCGTATATTATGGAATTTCGAGCTTTGACAAGACTTTTGAGCTCAGTAAATATTTGGATGGGTTTTTATTACACCATAAGTATTCACGAAAAGACATTTGTCGAATTTTGAATTGGGATAAAAATGAAGAATCGACTATGTACGGTTATAGTATTAAATATAATACTTGTCCAATTTTTGTCAATTATCACAAGGAAGACAATATCGCTGCTTCAACAAAATTTGAGGACAAATTCATAAACAGTAGTCATTTTCTATGGTTTTCTAAGCCAAGAAGAAACATGGAGAGTAAAGATGTTTCAGCAATTAAAAACCATAATGATAGCCTCAGATTATCCTTGTTTATAAAGAAAAGCAACGGAGAAGGGACTGATTTTTATTATATGGGTGATGTTAAGCCAATCGATAAATCTTTTGAAGTAACAACTATATTAGATGATCACGGCAATAGTGTTTCTGTCGTAAAAGTGATTTTCAAATTGAATCAGCCAGTAGAGGATTCACTCTATGACTATTTAACAAAATAGACTTAATTGCAGAAATTAATAAAAAGGAATGAAAGATATAGAAGAAATAACAAAGGAGCTTTTGAAATTCAGAAATGAAAGAGATTGGGAGCAGTTTCATAATCCTAAAGATTTAGCACTTGCGATTAATGTTGAAGCCGGAGAGTTATTGGAGCTCTTTTTATGGAAGAATTCTGAAAATGCTAATGCAGAGAAAGTGAAAGAGGAATTAGCCGATGTTCTTGCCTATGCGTTTCTACTAGCTGAAAAATATAATTTTGATGTAAAAGAAATAGTTCTTGAAAAGATTGCTAAAAACGGAGAGAAATATCCAGTTGAGAAAGCAAAAGGATCAGCAAAAAAATACGATGAACTATGAGCTTGTCTTTCGAGCTATCTGTTGAGGTTTCAGAGAAATACGATTTTAAAAAAGAATCTTTACCTCGAATTGAACAAAATACATGGGTTAAAAATCAATGGCCGCTTGTTTATTTTATTCAAAATGATTCTCTAAAATTAGCCTATGTCGGAGAATCGACAAATGCATCCAGTCGAATAAAAAATCATTTAGCTAATCCAGAAAGGCGCAAGCTTGATAAGATATCAATTATTGGATCTGATAAATTTAACAAATCGGCTACACTAGACATTGAGTCTAGTTTAATACAATATCTCAGCTCAGAAGGGACCTATGAGCTCCAAAATGGTAATTTTGGTTTAATTAATCATAAATATTATCAGCAAGACCTTTATAAGAACCTCTTTAAAGAAATTTGGAATAAGCTAATCGAGCAAAAGGTCGTAACAAAATCTTTGTCTGAAATTGAAAATTCGGAATTATTCAAATATTCTCCCTACAAGTCATTAAATGAAGATCAATACAATTCAGTTCTTGAAATCCTTGAAGGTCTAACCTCATCAAAATCATCTAAAATAGTCATTAGTGGAAGTGCTGGTACAGGCAAAACAATACTTGCCACATATTTGATGAAATTATTAACTACCGATGTAGAAAGTATTCATGCCGATGAACTGAATGACGAAGATTTACGAGAAATAAATTACATCATACAATTCAAGAAAAAATACCCAAATGCGAAAATTGGTTTAGTTGTGGCAATGACTTCTCTTCGGGAATCTTTGGAAAGTGTTTTCAAAAAAATACCAGGACTAAAATCATCTATGGTAATTAATCCTTCTGATACGTTTAAGTCGAGTGAAAAATATGATTTATTAATCGTAGATGAGGCGCACCGCCTAAGACAATATAGAAATATTAGTTGGATGGGTGCATTTAAAAAGAATAATGAAAAATTGGGTTTAGACAGTAATGGAACTGAACTTGATTGGATAATTGCAAATAGTAAAAATCAAATTTTCTTTTATGATATAGCTCAATCCGTCAAACCATCAGACGTTGATGCGGACAGTTTTGCCAAAATCCTAAAAGAAGAAAATACTTTACTTCTTGAATTAAAGTCTCAAATGAGAGTGAAAGGAGGGAATAATTATATTCAATTTGTTCATGATTTACTTCATGTTGAGAGAACACAAACTGTAAAATATCGAGAAGAGAATTATGATTTGATTTTGTTTGAAAATTTCAAAGACCTTCATTCAGAGCTTACAAAAAAAGAAAACCAATTTGGATTGTGCAGAATGATTGCTGGATATTCTTGGCCTTGGTTGTCTAGTCCAAAGCAAAATCCGCTGCCAGATCCGAGTGTAACTGATATTGATTTAGATGGCTTAAAATTTAAGTGGAATTCAACCGATAGAGACTGGATAAATTCTTCGAATGCATTTGATGAAATAGGATGTATACATACTACTCAAGGATATGACCTCAATTATGCTGCCGTAATATTTGGCAGGGAAATTAATTATAATAAAATCAAGAAGTGCGTTGAAATTGATCCAAGTAAGTATTTTGATCTAAATGGTAAAAAGGGAATTTCTGATCCTGAAATCTTAAAAGAGTACATTATTAATATTTACAAGACAATAATGTATCGTGGAATTAAAGGCACATTTATTTATGCTTGTAACAAAGAATTAAGAGAGTATTTGTCTCAACATATCGAAATATTTAGAAAAGAAATCCCTTTCAGAATCTTACATAATGATGAAGTTAAGCCCTATGTTAATTCGATTCCATTAGTTGATATTTCCGCCGCTGCGGGTAATTTCAGTGATTTACAAGTTCACTCAGAATTAACCTGGATTGAGCCACCCTTTAATATAGCAGTTCAAAAGGGATATTTTATTTGTAAAGTGGTGGGGGAATCAATGAACAAAAAAATCCCTAATGGATCTTATTGCCTTTTCAAACAAGATGAAGGCGGTAGTAGAAATGGAAAGATCGTATTAGTCGAATCCACAAATATTCAAGATTCTGATTTTGGTTCAGGTTATACAGTTAAAGAATATCATAGCACGAAGAATGTCTCAGCAGAAGAATGGAATCATGAGGCAATTATTCTAAAGCCTTTATCTGATCAAGAAGAGTATTCTGAAATTATCCTTCGCGATGACGAAATGAATGATTTTGGGGTTGTGGGGATATTTGAAAGGGTTTTGATCTAATTGTTGATTTGTTAGATTCTAAAAGAGGGGTTCATTTTTCCCTCTCTTTTTAAACTTAAAAATCTTCCTTTTTCACCAAGCTCCCTAGTCATATAAAAATCTTGCGTCGATTAATTTACCTAATCGACGCATATTTGCGTAGAATAATCGATATATTTACCGCATCGAATTTAATCGAACATGGCGAAATATATCTATCAATCTCCCACTTGGCCTAATTTCACTTGGAAAGAGGCGGAACTAAATCTGCTTTTAGGAGAAGTGCGTTTTTTGCAGGGAAAAATTGCTGGCCAAATGTCTACGATTGGATTTCTGCCTAGACGAGATGCCCAGCTGAACTCGTTGACTTTGGACGTGGTGAAATCGTCTGAAATTGAAGGAGAACACCTGAACTATGATCAGGTTCGGTCATCGGTGGCCATTCGATTAGGGATTGAAGCGGGTGGATTAGCCACGGAGGACAGGAGAGTGGATGGGGTAGTCGATATGGTTTTAGATGCAACGGTAAATTTTCTAAGCCCCATCACGAAAGAACGTCTATGCGGATGGCATGCCGCGCTCTTTCCTACGGGTTATAGTGGTCCCTACAAAATAGAGGTGGGCCGCTACCGGTCCGGAGAAATGCAAATTGTATCGGGTGCCATGGGTAAAGAGACGGTGCATTATGTGGCGGTGGAAGCCGCGAGGGTCCCACAGGAAATGGGCATTTTTATTGATTGGCTAAACAGCGATGTACCTATGGATCCTGTGCTAAAAGCGGCCGTCGCCCACTTTTGGTTTATCATCATACACCCGTTTGACGATGGAAATGGACGTATCGCCAGGGCGATTAGTGACCTATTTTTAGCCAGATCAGAAAAATCAGCTGAACGATTTTACAGTATGTCCAGTCAAATGCTGATCCAGAAAAAAAACTATTATGCTACCTTGCAAAAAATCCAACACAGCGACGGGGACATCACGGATTGGATGCAGTGGTTTCTAGACTGTGTGCACTTAGCGCTAGTAGACACGGAATCACAGCTCCGCTCGTTGATGGTGAAAACAGAATTTTGGCATAAAATGGACAAAACCCCTATTAATGAACGCCAAAGAATCCTTTTAAACAAATTGTTTGACCACTTCGATGGCCACCTAAGCACCTCTAAATGGGCTAAAATCGCTAAATGCTCCCACGACACCGCCCTACGCGATATCAAAGACCTAATCGAAAAAGGAATCCTAAAGGAGGATCTAGCCGGCGGCCGTAGTAAGAATTATAGGTTAATGGCTCCTTAGAAAGCACTTGAAAAATTATCAGTTTCTGGGCCTACTTAAATTCGTTTACTCACCTACTTTTTTTTAAGTTTGTTCAGCCTGAAAAAGGGGTAGTTCGGAAATTCCGAATAACCACTCAACATAGCGCTAAGGCTGTAAAAATCAAGAAGATAAAGTTAATGAATGCAATTTCTTCTTTTATGAATTGCCTTATTTCAGACCAATTAATGTACTTTATTTCCAATTTAAAATTTACATTTTTGTTAATTATTTACAAATATGTAAATTATTTTAGTACATTTATATGATGCAGGTAGTACTATGTAAGACTGGAGAGCCTAAAAAAATTGTTGTTGAGCAATTAGAGGAATCGGACTACAAGATAATTACTAAATCTAAGTATCATTTTATTTGGAAAGATCAAAAGTCAAATGATGTATATAAGCTTAGGCTTATTGAAAATGAAGAAATTTTGGGGCTTATATCATTGAAAGTCCATATCGATGAAACTAGAATTGAAATTCTGTTATTAGCCTGTTCAATTGAAAATACGGGTAACAATAAAATGTATGATCGGATAGCAGGAAATTTAATTGCTTTTGCTTGTCGTGAATCTATTAAACTTTTTGGTGCAGATGCTTGCGTTTCACTAGTACCGAAGACGGAATTGAAAAAATATTATATAAGTAAATACGGGATGATAGATGCTGGTAGGCAAATCTATTTAGAATCAAACTCTCTTTTCTCTCTTCTAAAGGAATATAAGGTATGAAAACGAATGAAAATAAATTTACAATAGATGAGTTAGCTGACTCGGTAATATCTCCTAATAGCCTGACTCGCGAGGAAAGAAAATTAGCCGATGCAGAACTCGCAGAAGCTCGAAGAAAAAATAGAGAGGGAATCACCGGAGATCAGCAATTGTATGCAAAAGTTTTACAATTGCGCTTTTTAATGGAAGATTATGCTAAATCAGAAATTTTCGATAAGGAATTGTCGTTCGCTTCATTCCTTCGTAAATATATCAGGTTAAACTACAAGGTGAATAAAAAGTTTGCTAATGATATTAGTTTAAAAGAGGCCGAATTAAGTCTGATTTTGAATAGGCACCGTTTACCTAATGAAAAAACGATAGTGCGCTTAGAGCTTCATTCAAATAATATGATTCCTGCCATTAGTTGGTATCGAGTTTTAGAGAAAGAAAAAGAACACGAACTTCAGTCTAATACCGCATTTAAAGAAAAACAAAACAAACACGTAAAAAATCGCCTTCACTTTGAATTACAAGAAGTGTAAGATATATGTGAATTTGGAGAGAGTATAAATGAATTGCCGTAAAATAAAAAAAAGACCTCGTTTGAGGTGGTTTCTGTGGTTCCACTAGTTGAATCAGTTCTTACACTAGCTTATCTAAATCGTATCTTATCCGAACTAGTTTAATCAATTGTTTTTTTTGAATTTTCTTAATTAAGTAAGGTTCACTTAAATCGGTGTTTTGCCTGATCTTATTCGCAGTTTGTATTTCTTATAAATTGGGCTTTGTTTAATTTTAAATAAAAAAATTGCAATTGTTTAATTTGGAAATGTAAAATGTGTAATTTTGAATATAGCTTATAACTAATTGATTTATAGGATACATAGTTAAAAATTTGTTAATTGTTAAATATTAATAATGTTAATTAATTCTAAGGTCTAATTCAAATGTCTACTGCAACATTTAAACACTTTGACTTGAAATTAATTGAGCCGGATTTTGGCTCAAGTTTAACTGATTTAATTATCGAGTTAGATTATTTACGTAAGAAACAATTAGGTGGATCTACACACCCTAAGGTATTTTTTCAGTTAAAAAATATCTTCCATAAATTAGAAAGTATTGGTTCAGCGAGTATTGAAGGTAATAATACGACCATTGCTGAATATATGGAAACCAATCTTTCTGACAAGAAACAATTCTCTGAAGGGATAAAGGAAATTCAGAATATTGAGAAATCGATGGCATTTGTTGAAGAGAGTATTGCCAGCCATCCCATTAACAGAGCATTTATCAGTGAAATGCATAAGATGATTGTTGACGACCTAATGCTGCCACCTCAAGGTGAGGGAGATTCCACTCCCGGTCAATATCGTCAAGTTAATCTCGAAATTAGTAAATCGACTCATAAGCCACCAGAATGGTTGCAGGTGAAGGAGTATATGGAGGAATTACTCAATTTTGTAAATAGAGAAGATAGCCCTAAATATGATTTATTAAAAACAGCTATTGCTCATCATAGATTTGTCTGGATTCACCCTTTTCGGAATGGTAATGGTAGAACAGTTCGCTTGTTCACTTATGCAATGCTTGTCAAAGCTGGATTTAACGTTAATGTGGGTAGAATTATCAACCCTACAGCTGTGTTTTGTAGTAATCGGAATGATTACTATAGTTATTTGTCTGCTGCTGATAATGGAACAAGGGCTGGTATGTTATCCTGGATTGAGTATGTATTAAAAGGATTAAAAGAGGAAATAGAGAAGATCGATAAATTGTCAGATTATGAATATCTGCGGAAAGAAATCCTAATGCCATCAATTAATTTGTCTTTGGAAAGGAAGTATATAACTGATTTGGAAGCTAAAATACTTAAACGAGCGGTTGAACTTCAAGTTATTTCTGCTGCGGATCTTAAGAGCATTTTTCCTGGGAAGGCGGACTCTGAAGTTTCAAGGCAGATTAGAAAACTAATTGAACAAAGAATGTTGACTCAAGAGAAAGATGGTGGACGTAAATATGTACTTAGATTCGATAATAGTTATTTGCTTCGAAGTATTATTCAGCTTTTAGGGGATAAGGGATTTCTGCCTGTTTGGGATGAGGAATAGGTGATTTGTAAGGCGGTCATTTTTCATCATAAGCGGATTGTGTAAGTTTAAAGGGGGTACTGTTTTCCTGTTCCAAATTAACTGTTAGTAAAGGAAATGCATATTAGCTCCACCCTTCATTTTTATTTTTTTGGACAATTTTTGTGTAATTCAAGACAAATTTTAATACGGCTCATGTAGTTATTTTTAAGGGAATTGTAAAATTAGAGGATTCTTTAACCTTTAACAATTCTCACATGAAACGAATTTTTCTTCTAATTTTCTCCCTGGTTTTGGCTTTTCAAGTAATGGCTCAGTCGACCGAAAAAATCTATTTTTTACTTAATGAAAGTAAAGTTGTAGACACTGATATCTACAAAAAAAATTATCCGGTCGTTCGGAATTGGTGGATGGAAGCAACTAAAGGTATTAGCTATAATCTTTCAGCACACACCTCTGAGACGGGGCGCACGTATGGAATGGTATTTGTTCGAGGAGAGGAAAATTTGGGGAAATATGTAGGCCTTCGAGCGGCACTTTCCGACAAGGCAGCGATGGAAATTAAGGCAGTTACGGATGAAAATACGTCCAATCGAATGCAGGCTATTGCGCGGTCTATTTGGGTACAAGTTCCCCAAGCATCGGTTATTGAACCTAACTTCAAAATGGAAAATTATGATTTCCGCAAGATTCACATTTTTACGGTTCCTTTCGATAAAGTCTCCGAATATGAGTCTCTGATTCAGCAATCGAATGCCTTGGACAAGTCCTTGGGTTTTAGCTATAATTACATTTTATACAAGGCAGTTGATGGCTATGCAAATAATACCTATATGCTTATTCTGCCTGACAAATCCCGTTTGGACTATTATACACATCAAACGGAGCGAAACGCTAAGCGAAAAGGAAATTCCCAATTAGCTTCATTAAATAAACGCATGGGTCAATTACGTAATATTGTACGTATCGATTACTTAAGTAGGGTCGGAATTAACTAGCTAAGCAGCGCATGAAAAATATTTATCTGCTGTTGAGTCTTTTATTAGTCAGCAGTTTATTGTTAGGGCAATCACCAGGAAAAATGAATCCAGGCCGATTGGCTCGGATCGATGCCTGGATGGAACAGGCCATTGTTGAGAAGCAATTGAATGGGGCTGTTGCCATTGTACATCGAAATAATCAATTGGTCTATCATAAGGCCTTTGGCTTGATGGATGTGACTTCCCAACATGCTATGCCAAAAGATGCCATATTTCGTATAGCCTCCCAGACAAAAGCAATTACCGCAACGGCAATTATGTTATTGTACGAGGAAGGGAAATTGTTGTTAGATGATCCTATTGAAAAGTATTTGCCTTCATTTGCAAATCCTCGGGTGATTACGAAATTTAGCCTGAAAGATACCACGTTTACGACTGAACCTGCCAAGCGCTCAGTTCGTATTCGTGATTTATTAACGCATACCTCTGGAATTGGTTATGCGCAAATCGGATCTGACACGGCGAAAGCGTTGTATGCTAAATATGGTTTGGTCGGAGGAATCGGTGTAGTTAATCCCCGAATTCGATTAGTGGATCAAATTGAAACACTAGGTAAAGTTCCACTTTTGCATCATCCGGGTGCTCGTTGGACATATGGGTTAAATATCGATGTATTGGGGCGTTTGGTCGAAGTATTAAGTGGGATGAATTTGGATGCATTTTTGCAGAAAAGGTTATTTCGGCCGCTCGGCATGAAAGATACCCATTTTTACCAACCTGAGGCTAATTGGTCTCGGATTGTACCGCTTCATTCCAATCCTTCTCAAGGAGAAATCATGAAACTACCCCTAGAAACGCCTATGCTTGGTGGGCTCTATACTGCCTATCCCCATTTTCAGGGAACCTATTACTCGGGTGGAGCGGGCCTGTCTAGTACGGCTTGGGATTATGCCCAATTTTTACAAATGCTCTTAAATGATGGGGTATTACATGGAAAACGAATTTTAGCACGCTCCAGCGTTCGTTTGATGCGAACAAACCAAATCGGTGAAATCGATTTTGAGATGGCGGGTCAGGCGGCTAATCAAAAAGTCGGTTTTGGCTTTATCATCAATACCGAAAAAGCTGCTGGGCAATCCCCGGTCTCAGTGGGTACGTATTATGGAGGTGGGGCCTTTTATTCCATTTATTGGATTGACCCCAAGGAGAAAATTACTGGCCAATTGATGATTAATATGCTACCAATGAGTCAGGTTGACGTATTGGAAAAATTTAAAGTGGCCGTTTATCAGGCCATAGAGGATTAAGATTTAGTTTTTTTGCGTAACCGGCGGACCACAATGATGACTATGGCAATGATAGCGAATAGGATCGGGAATGACATGGCGATAAGATTTTAGTTTGAACAAATGTAAAAAATAATATGGAAGTACATCATCATGCTCATGTTCCCAAACAATGGAAAGAGTATATTACTGAGTTTGTCATGCTTTTTGCAGCAGTAACACTTGGATTTATCGCGGAGAATTACCGGGAACATCAGATTGAGAATAATCGAGCTAAGGAGTATTTAATGCTTTTTCGCGATGAAATTAAACGAAATAATGCCTCGATTGATTCCGTACTTCAACTGGCGATGCCCGTCCTACGCCGTAACGAACAACTTTATTTTAGGCTCTATTCGGACGCATCTTTGTCAAACAAGCGCATCACTGATTCCTTGGATCTGATGGTACACCGCTTTTCAAACGATAAACGAATTTTTGATCAGATGAAGAATTCAGGTTCTCTCCGTTACATCAAAGACCAAGCTTTGATCGAAGAGATTAGTAAATATGAACGTGACGCTGATTTTGCTGAATTCCGAACGTTTGACCAAGAGACATCCGCGGGAAAGTTATTTTGGGATTTTTTGGTACAAGAAATGCCTCCAGCCCTAATAATAGGTTGGTTGAACCAAGCAAATTTTGCTCAGATCATGCAGTTAAATCCCTCTTATGTGTCTATGTACCAGATGCAAAAAAAACAGATCGAAGCTGATTTGGTTCAGATTCGCTTATCTAAATCTGTGCGTCAAAAATTATTGAACTACCTGATAAACAAGTGTACGATGCAAAAACTTAGTGTGCTAAATTTAACCATCTTACAAAAAAAATCGAAACCTTTACTCGAACATATCAATCTTTACCTATCTGCAAATTAATCATATATGAAAACACTTCTTATCTTTCTCTTTTTTTCGACAAGTCTCTTCGCTCAGACTTTCCAATCGCTCGATCAATACCTGCAAAAAGAGGTCGAGGCGAAAAAACTCATCGGCGTACATGGCCTCGTTTTTCATAAAAATAAAGTTGTTTACGATAAATTCTACGGAAAGCGTGATCAAGAAAATCAGATTCCCATGAGCGGGAATGAGATATATTATCTGCAGTCCATGTCCAAACCCGTTATTACGGTTGCACTCATGACACTGTACGAGCAGGGTAAATTCCAGCTCGATGACCCGGTGGAAAACTACCTGCCCGAATTCAAGAATTTACGGGTTGTCCATGATGTCAATAAAGGCATGGCGAGTGGAAATGTAGCTGCGAATAGTAAGGTGACCATTCGCCAACTCATCAGTCACACTTCCGGGATGTCGCATGGCATCACGCAGGTGAAAATGGATCGGGATATTTGGGATACTATTTTATTTGATACAAGTTTAACTACCATCCAGAAGCGAGTGGCGGCTTTGGCAACGATTCCTTTATCTTATCAACCAGGCACGAAATGGAATTATTCCTTTGGGCCCGATGTTGCCTCCCGATTAATTGAGGTCCTGTCTGGCCAAACAACGGATGCATATCTAAAGAAGACCATTTTCCAACCTTTGGGTATCAAGGAAATGGGCTATAACCTGAATCCGGAGCAGCAAAAGCGTGCCATGATTCTCTATGAATTTCAACATGGCAAGAACTTAGTCCGCGCTAACATGCAACCTCAAAGTTCTGGTGTGACCGTTTTTGCCGGAGTAAATGCCTTATGGGGTACGATGCAAGACTACTTGACTTTCGCCAAAATGCTGTACCATGAGGGTGAATTAAACGGGAAGCGCATCCTGAAAAAAGAAACGTTGGATTTGATGCGGACAGACGTGACGTCTGAAATTAATCGCAAGCCGGATCAAAGCTCACAGATTTATAAAATAGCCAACGGGATTTCATTGGATGAAGATGGGAGTACGAACTTAGAACCAGGTTATGGATTCGGTTTGGGATTTGGGATTTTAGTTAATCCAGCGACGGCCAATAAAACGAATGTCTCAGCCGGTGAATATTTCTGGAGCGGAGCGAACTCCACCCACTTTTTTGTTAATCCAAAGGATGATGTTATTGGTATTTTCATGACGCAAATTGGGGCTTTAACCACTCCGAATCCCTATCAGTTTTATTTTGGGGACGAATTCCGAAAGGGGGTATATGCGGGAATTAAAAAGACTGAAACGAAAGTCGTGAGCTTAGAGCCTGTCAAGGCAGCCGAAGTGAAAGCCTTGGGATTCGACCAAAAAATATTGGATGATTTTCAAAAGGAAGTTATCCGCTCGATCGATCAAAAGGAAATCGCTGGAGCTGTGACACTTATTGCACGAAAAGGGAAAATTGTTCACTTCGAAGCGAAAGGGGAATCGCAATTGGAGACACATATTCCCATGAAAAAGGATGCCATTTTCCGTTTGGCTTCCATGACAAAACCCATTGCCACCCTGGCACTTTTACTCTTGATGGAGGATGGGAAGTGTAAACCCAATGATCCCGTGAGTAAGTACTTACCGGAATTTGCGTCCCAACAGGTCCTGTTGTCCAAGGACAGTGTCGATGGTATTTGGATGTACAAGACCCAGGAAGCGACTAAACCAATGTTGATTCGTCATGTTTTAACGCATACAACGGGCCAACCGAGTGCTTATGGTGGAAATATGTCAGAAGCCTATGGGGCAATTTCCAAAAATGCCTATTCCAGCGATATCGCGCATTATGTGAAGAATCTGGCTAAATTACCCTTAACCCACGAGCCGGGCGAGGGATGGATATATGGTCCCGGGCTATTAGTTGCTGGTCGCTTGGTGGAGGTCTTATGTGGAATGCCCTTCCAGGATTTTGTTCAGAAGCGCATTTTGGATCCCTTGGAGATGAAGGATACGCACTTTTATTTGGAACCTAAAGATTCCCCTCGATTTACGTCGTATTATCAACCGGATGGCAAGGGAGGTTTGGCCTTAATCGATCCCGGTTCCGAGAAGAGCATCCGAATTAGTGGGTCTAAGACCTTCTATTCGGGATCAGGCGGCTTGCATTCGACAGCAACGGATTATTTTAAGTTCTGTCAAATGGTCATTCAAGACGGGGAGTTTAATGGGGTGCGTATCGCAAAGCCATCGACCATTGCCTACATGAAGACAGATCAAACGCCTTTGAATTTGGAGGCGGCGATTACGCCCATGGACGATTTGAAAAATAATGGATTTACCTTCGGATATGCGATCAAGCGGAGGGATATTGGGAATGATCCCCGACCAGCCGGTACGATCTATTGGAGTGGAGCTACGGGTCCTATTTTCTTTATCGATTTAAAACATGAGATGGTCGCGATGGTCTTATACCAGCGCCCTTCCTCCTCTCCCGTCAAAATTAGGACGGAATTCAAAAACTGGGTAATGAAGAGTTTAGTAGATTAGTAATTCACTAGGGGTTCAAACAAGTTTTTCGCTCCATGTGTTTGATGTATTATTTTTTTGTATGTATCTCAAATTCTGCAGGGTATCTCTTTTTAAAATAGGCCCTGAGTTTATTTTGGCCAGTCTTATCTTCGTTGATTTGATAAAACATGTCAAAATAGATTAGTTCCTCAGGGCTAACTTGGATGGTTGTTTTGAGTTTTTGAGAGAGATTATGGTAGTAGCTTTCGATGGCATTTTCTGGATCAAATCGTGGATTAATGACATCATAATAGGACATTTGATGCGTTTGGAAAAGGTGACGGAGCCCATCATATAGACCGATGAGCGGGACGGAACCATGGTCATCTTTGGGGTAAAACTGGTACGCAAAGGGTAAATGTGTTTTTGCTTTTTTTAGGCTTAGGCAAAAGCGGATAATTTCTTTTTCGTGTTTGGAAAAAGAAGCTTTGCTGCGTAGGGCGGCATTTATTGTAGGTTCGTTGACTGTATTTGCAATGGCGATGAAAAGTGCTTTATCGGCGTATTTTGTCGGATTTTGTTCGAGCTGTTTAGCCAATGCATCGGCAAATTTCCCTTCATCATACCACAAGCTTGGATCCATAACGAGGTAGTCATCGAACATATCTGGGTGATTTTTGAGTACTGAAAGGGCAAAAAGTCCGCCAAAACTATGGCCTGCTAGCGCTCGATAGCCTGAAGCTGGATATTTCGTTTCTATGTAGGGAATAATTTCTTGGAGGATTGATTTGGTGAATTTTTCTCCTCCTCCTGTTTGTTTGGCCATTTCAGTGGGTAATATGGCAGATGCATGAACAGGGTAGGGAGTTAAATCTCGGGTTCGCTGTGTATTGTGAATGAAAACGACAATCATTTTGGGCAACACGCGGTTTCCATTTTTTTCGTTGAGGTAATTGATCATTCCAGCTACGCTGAAATGGGTATCTTCTCCGTCTAGCACATAGAGCACGGGATATTTCTTTTGTTTGGGTTTATTTTCTGCTAAATCCGATGGCAGATAAATGTGTAATTTTCGTTTTTCAGCCAGGATTTTTGAGCTAATAGAATCTACCTTGAGGTTTGTGATTTGTGCTGTAAGGGCTTTTGCAAATACTAGCAGGAAGCAAATGAAAAAAATGGTTCTGTTAAGGCTCATGTTGAATTAGTTGAATGAGGGCTTCTCCCTCTTTTTTTAATTTCTCTTCGAAGAACATGACGACATAATTGCTTTTATCCATGGAGAAAAAATGGGACATCATGGTGTTTAATTTTTGTGGATTGTCACTCAAGAGGGGTGGGTTGTCGCTTGGCATCAAGTTTGATTGGTAATTACTCACATTCGCCCCGGCATATTTCATTAAGACCTTCACATCAAATATTTCTGCATTTGCTTTCGTATATTCCCGAAGGTAATTCATTTCACCTTCTTGGAATTTTTCAATGGCAGCGATTGAGTTTTCATAATGCTGGATAGCTTGTATAATCTCTGGATTATGAATGAGTCGGAGTCCACCTGCATTTCGCATTAATTGAAAACCTGCATCGGTTCGTTCGAATAGGTAGCGGACATGTAAGCGACGCCCATTATAATAGAAAGGCCCCGTGTTTTTCTTGAATTCATCATTTTGATAACTCGTTGCGAATTGTCGGCAAATTTTCGCTCGAATATTTCGGTAATATAGATTAGAGTCGACCATTTGAATGTCCATTCGAAGGTCCTTAACTATCAATTGGAGGAATTCTTTTTCGCGCTGGCGTTCGATAAAATGTTCACGGTAGTTCTCCACAAAAAATCCGAGTGTGACGGCTAAAAACAGCATCAAAAATTCTGATATGTACTCTTTCCATTTTTTAGGATGATGCGAATGGTGATGTACTTCCATAGGTAATGGCTTAGGGCTAAGTTGATTAAGCTGGAAATTAATAAAATTATATGACTGAGAAGAATATTTTCCCTAAATTCAATCTGTTTTGAATAAAAGAAATCCAGATGATGAAATTTAGCTTAGCGTTTATCGTATCAGTCACCTTCTTACTAAGTTGCACGACTATTAAAGACGGCGAAAGTTGGAAGATGAGAGCTGAAGACAAGACCATCGGCCTCACCTTGCTTTGGAACCTACCTGAAGAGAAGTTAAAGGAAATGTTGCCCCCTAATCAAATGCCGCGAATTCAAAATGGCAAAGGTGTTTTAATGGTATTTTTATGCAGCACAGATCGTTATTCTGTAGGCCAAAAGAACTACGGACAATTAGGCGTCGCACACCTCATCATACCTTTAAAAGACGCCATCTCCCTTCCTGAAACAATCGGATTGAAAAATCAAGCAATCATTACTGGATTAAAGAAGAAAGGATTCCCTGCTCGATTTGGCGATATCAAACTACAATTAGAAGAAGTAGGAGATAGTGTTCGTGTTAAAGGAGATCTAATCTTAGCTACAGGTGAAATGCATTTCTCAGGTATCGCGGAGAATAAGAAGGGCAACCTAGTTTCACTTAAAAACACCACCTTACTGGGGGTGGATTTGCAAAAAGATGTCCTGAGTGGCCCAGAGTACTATAACCCGATTGCGTTTAAATCAATAACCATTAAGCAATCAGGAGAGAATTGGATTGAAAAATATAACTTAAATTCTGCGCCGGATCGCATTTGGGTGAATGTTGATTTTGGGGTAGATTTTAAATACACAGCCTCTCGTGCTACCCACTTTGCTACTCCTGCCGTAAAATAAAAAAAACCACCTCATTTGAGGTGGTTTCTGTGGTCCCACTAGGATTCGAACCTAGGACCCCCTGCTTGTAAGGCAGGTGCTCTGAACCAGCTGAGCTATAAGACCATTCCGTTGAATTGGTTTGCAAATATCTTATTTTAATTTAAAATATGCAAGTCAGGGTTTGAAAAAAGTTGATATTTTTTGACCCTGAGGCACTTTTCGTTGATTATCTGCCTGAAACACACCATCTTTACAGCTGAAAAATATTTTTATGGAATCATTGCTTTCAGTAGATAGTATTGTCAGTTTATTGACATTGACGTTTTTGGAGATCGTATTAGGGATCGATAACATCATCTTTATTTCGATTACGGCCTCTCGCTTACCTAAAGAGGAGCAAGGCAAGGCGCGCAATATAGGCCTACTGCTGGCGATGGTATTCCGGATTATCCTGTTGTTCGGGATTTCGGTCCTGATTTCCCTGCAGCAGCCCTTCATGCACATCGAGACGACCTGGCTGAAAGCGGCGCCGTCTGGTCAGGCGATCATCCTGTTCGTGGGTGGTTTGTTCCTATTATACAAGGCGACGAATGAAATCTTCCAGAAACTGGAAGGAGAGGAGCACGAAATCTCGGGTACAAAGAAGGCCGTTAATTCGATTGCCAAAGTCGTAACGCAGATCGCCTTGATTAACTTAGTTTTCTCAATTGATTCTATATTAACCGCTATCGGTTTAAGCAACGACATGTCCGTGATGATCATCGCCGTAGTCGTGTCAGCCCTCATCATGATGGGATTCTCTGGCCCAGTAGGCCGCTTTGTGAACAATCACCCGTCCTTACAGGTTTTGGGATTATCCTTCTTAATCATGATCGGTTTCATGCTCATTGCTGAAGCGAGCCACGACTCCGAACTAGTGATCTTAGGAAACTCCATAGGCACCATCCCTAAGGGTTATTTATATTTCTCCATCGCCTTCTCCCTTTTCGTTGAATTCATCAACATCCAGATGCGCAAACGCTCTACGAAGAAAGTGGAAATTAACGATATGAAGAATCAGGCGGAGAAAGAAGGGATTATTTAATGCTTTTCGCAATCGCCAGTAGCTCTTTCGCGCCACCCTGCGGAAGTCCTAAGACCTTCTTCTTTACTTTACCTGAAGCATCTAAAAAGAACACAGTAGGATAACCTTCTAATGGATACATATTTGCTAAAGCTGGGCCTTCGCCTGCTTCCATGTCTACACCGATAGAAACGAAGTGTTCGTTAATGTAAGCGCCTAATTCTGGGTTAGGGAATACCTTCGACTTTAATACTTTACAAGGTCCACACCACGTTGTGTATGCATCGAACATGATGCCTTTGTTCTCCTTCTTCGCTTTCGCCATCGCTTGTCTGAAGGTTCCTTCGAAGAAACGTACGCCAGCTGGCTCGTCTTGAGCGATTGTGGTTAATGAGATGGATAAGAGGGCAATTAGTAAGTATTTCATAACATTAAGTCGGGAGTCACTAGTCACTAGTCGCTAGCAAAAGTTTAAATTAGATCTCTACTCTATACTCTCTACTCTAAAACTGTCGACTAGTGACTAGAGACTAGCGACTATGTTAAATTCATATAATTAATCCGGAGGATTAATTATATGAATTTAACATCACTGGCATCACCAGCAATAAAATATCCTCATTCTCATCTTGATCCGACGGGATAATCAAACCAGCCTTGTTAGGCTCGCTTAATTTAATGTCCACGAATTTCGCTGATAAGTTGCTTAGTAATTCAGAAACTAATTTCGCGTTGAAACCGATCTCCATGTCTTTTCCTGCGTAGTCGCAAGCAAGCACTTCGTTCGCCTCGTTTGAGTAATCTAAATCCTCTGCTGAAAGCGTTAGCTTGTTTGCTGAAAGCTTTAAGCGGATTTGGTGAGTCGTTTTGTTTGAGTAGATCGAGATACGTTTTACCGAGCTCAAGAACTCAAGACGGTTGATTGTTAAGATCTCGTTGTTTTCTTTCGGGATCGCGTTTTCGTATTCTGGGAAGCGCTCGTCGATGATGCGGCAGATTAAGGAGAAGCTTTGGAAGCTAAAGAACGCATTCGACTGGCTGAATTCTACGGTTACGTTAGTGTCGTCTGAAGGAAGAGTGGATTTTAATAGGGCCAAAGCCTTCTTTGGCAAAATTAAACTACTCTGTGCATCCGGACGGATATCGTTACGACGGTAACGCACTAGACGGTGACCGTCTGTCGCTACGAAGTTCGTGTGATTGCCCATCATCTGGATTAAAACTCCGGTCATCGCTGGACGCATATCGTCGTTTGAAACCGCTAATAACGTATTTGCGATCGCTTCGCCTAATACCATCGAGGTAAGAGAAATCGATTGATTCTTCGCTACTTCTGGGATACGTGGGAAGTCGATTGGATTTTCGCCTGAAAGCTTGAAACGACCGTTTTGGGTAGAGATTTCTGCGCCGAAGGTTGCTTGGTCTGCAGAGATCGTCACCGGTTGCTCCGGTAAGCTACGTAGGGTTTCTAACAATAAACGCGCTGGTAAAGCGATCGATCCGTTCTCGAATCCTTCTACTTCTAAACGCGTCGTCATCACCGTTTGTAAGTCTGATGCCGTTAAAATCAAGGTATTGCCCTCTAATTCCACTAAGATGTTCTCTAAGATAGGGATGATCGGGTTCGAAGCAACGACACCATTGATGGCTGATAATTGCTTTAATAAGATATTAGAGGCTACAAGAAACTTCATTATAATTTAGCTTTAAGATACGTGTAAAAGGGTTTTCGACAGGCTGTCGTTCAAACCTTGAAGTTAAAATAATTTAGGCTTTCTACCAAAGCTTTTAGCGAATGTATTTACCGATTGAATTTCCGCTTTCTGTAAAAGACCACGGCTAAACTGATCAGCGTGGCGAAAAGTAACGGCACCGCAATGTTGATGACTTGGTAAAAGGTGCCGTCTGCTTGGATTTTGGCCTTATCTAAAGGACGCAACTGAATCGATTTCGATCGAGCTAAGAGCGGCAAATTCTCATCCAGCAAGTAGCTGAAGCTATTTAACAGGAAGTCCTTGTTCGCGAAGGTGTTCTTCATGAAAGGGTCAAAACCCAGTGGCATCGCCTGCTGCAATTTATAATCCACTCCATTCACCGCCACATCGCCATCCGAAACGACGATGATCGCAGATTCTGCTGTGCCTTTGGCCACAAAATTCGTGTCCTCCGTCACATAAGGGAACGCGGTTTCGAAGGTGCCCTCGACTAAATAAGCGGCGGTTTGAACGCCCGCCTTGTAGGCTTCCGGGTCAAAATCCTTCCCCGCAGAACTGAACGATAGTAGGGAAGGAGCCTTCGCCACCTGGGTATAAGGACTCGTTCTAAGTAGTGGCGTCTTGCGCAAACGAACGCCAGAAATCGTATCGATGCTGGAAACGAAGCGCCCATAAATGGCATCCAGATTCTTCGTGATCAAATTAGTAGGATTCCCATTTAACAAAGGGAATGCCGGCCAAGGCATCAGCTGAATGTTCGCCTGATTTCCCAGGTTGCCCACCTTCAAAGGAATCATCCCAGATAGCTGGGCGTCTTTTACTAGGTTTGCATTAATCCGAAGGCCGTAATGAAATAAGATATTCTCTAATCCCGTCTTAGGCGCGCTGATGGCTAGGCCTTGTGTCTCCAAGGTATCGATTTTCACACCGTCCACCAGGAAGAGGGCCTTACCGCCTTTGACAATAAACTGATCTATTTTATAGGCGTCCGACTCGCTAAAAGCCTTCGTAGGCTGAAGCACACAGATGGCATCGAGGCCGTCCAAGGTAGGAGAGGCCGCCAAGTCCACCGGAAACAGGTCATATTTGCGTTTTAAGCTATTGATCAGATCGATCTGGGCAATCGCTGGGGTCGATGAATATTCGACGAAGAAACCGATCTTCTTGCGCTCCTGGGGTAGCAAGGTTTGGATGGCTTGCACGATCTCGAATTCCAAACCCTCCACCGACTGGTTAATGATCTCCTCTGGGCTCGCTAACTTGTTCCCCTTTAACAAAAGAACGCCTGTCTTCAAGGCTCCTTTCGTTAATACTAAACCAGGGAAAACCAATTGCTGCACCTGCTTGCCATTGTCCTTATGAACTAGGTTCGTGGGTGGAATATCAAGTGAATCTAGCTGACGAGTAAGTTTCGCGCGTGCTTCCTCTGTCGGATAGGCATCATAGACATCGATGACCCGCACCTCCAGCTGCCTGCCGCTCTGCATCTCCATGTCGGCTAGCAAATCCAAAGTCTCCTTTTTCAAACGCTTAAATCCTCCGGGCAAATCATCCCCGCCTAAATAAACGTCCACCTTGATGGGCGCATCGATGCTGTTTAAAATCAGCTCACTCGATTCGCTTAAGGTATACTTGCCATCTTCACTTAGATCGAAACGCCCGCGCACATAGGGGCTGATCGCTATCAGGACTAGTCCGATACCGATGAAATAATACGCGCTAAAACGTTTCCAGTGTTTCATTATTCTGTTAAACAAGAAAAGCATCCCTTGCAGAATGCTTTTCTAATCGAATTTTATAAATCTTAATAGAACTTGTAACGCTTGTCTACAATGTTCGCATTTTCTTTAATTGCTTCGTTGATGTAGAATGAAGAACGTTGTGTGTTCATCATTTGGATCTGGTTCTTGTATGGAGAGTAATCCGCTAAAGCTGGAGCAGGAGCACCGCTTAATTTCTCAGCGATAAACACACCGTTATCTCCTACGAATACTTTCGAACGCTTTCCGTTTTTCAAACCAGCGATACGACCTAAAGCAACCGCATCTGGACCTGCTGTATTCAACATACCGCTAGCCAACGTGATATCTTGCACCGTCTCTACTAAAGCACCCGCACCGTAAGCCTGAGCGATTTGCTCTAATGAACCTTTCTTGTTCTCTAATTTCTTAGCGATCATTTCGCCTTTCAATTGATTGCGAACTAAAGCCGTTAACTCTAAACGGAAGTCTTCTACTTTCACATTATCCTTATCTGACTTTCCAGTCACATAAGCCACGATGTATTGCGAATCTTGCTCGAATACTTTCTTAGAACCATCACCTACAGCGGTGTTGTCATCGAATGCCCAACGTACGATCTCACGAGCGTTTGTTAAGTTATTCACAGATGCCGCGTTTTCAGTTAAACGATCTGCACGCATCATGATTAAGTTACGGTCTTTTTTCAAGGCTACTTCGAACGAAGCTAAGTTGCCATTTGCATTGGCAAACGCATCAGCCGTCGTGAACACTTTGTCCATCGTTGCTTGAGAAGGAGCGATGTTCTTGTTGATCGCTGCTAACTTATAGCTCGTGTTTGTCTTAGCTTCAGTCACTTTCACTACGTGGAAACCAAATTCAGTTTCAACTACACCTGGCATTAAACCAGCGCCATTATAACCGAATAAGGCTTTTTCGAATGACTTAGCCATTCCACCGTTGTTTTTGAAATAACCTAAGTCACCACCTTGTTGTGCAGTGCCGTCCATTCCATTCATTTGGGCCAAAGTCTCGAAGCTCGCGCCTCCTTTAATTTGTGCCAAAATTCCTTCCGCACGAGTTCTCGCTTGCGCCTTCGCCGAATCCGACTTGTTCGCTGGTGCGATTAAGATGTGGCTAGCACGCATGGTGAATAAGGTATCTTTCTTCACGCCGCCGTATTTGTAGATCGAATACGTCAAGCCGTTTTTGAAAGGTCCGTAGATACCACCTACTTGGAAAGTAGCTAATTGTGGTTTCACTGACTCAGGAATCTCAGAATAAGAAACTAAGTACGGAGTACGTACATCTGAGTTTAACATCGCAAAAGCTGAATCATTTTGCGCTACCGCTAAATCCTTCGCTAATTTCTTGATCGAGTTATAGAACTCAACTGTATCTTGTTTCGTAGGGATTACTGGGAAAGTTACGTATTGAATCGAACGTGTGTTTGTTCCTTTGAACTCATCCTTGTGCTTCGCTAAATACTCTTCTAATTGAGAATCTTGCACCTTAATGCTTGAATCTGCGATAGAGAAGAATGGAACAAATAAGAATTTCGAATTGAACTTCGCTGTTTGAGCTTGGTAATCCTTCGCTGCTTCCGCTTGCGTCACGTAGTTAGACATACGCAGTAAGTTCTCGTATTTTGCACGGATACGATCTTGAGAAATAGATTTCTCAAAACGGTCCCAAGCTTGTTGTTGCTCTACTGGCAATGTCTTCAAGTTCTTTAAGAACTGAACGACGAACATCTTGTCGAATTGACCCGTTTGTGGGTTAGTGAATTGCTGACGAACAGATGGGTGGATGTTGTTTCCTTGCACCATGTCGATTAATTCTTCGTCAGAAACCTTGAGACCTAACGCATCGAATTCTTTTTTATAGGCGATGTCTAAGATTAATTGGTTCCAAACTTGGTCACGAATCATGCTCGCTTCTTGCTCAGATGGACCTTTGCCCGTTTGAGCCGTATAATTTTGAGTTGCCTCTTCTACTTTCTTTTGGAAGTCTTGGATCAGGATGCTTTCTCCAGCAATCTCACCCACTTCTTGCGAGTTAGACCCGAACAAGGATGATTTACCTTGGAAAATATCACTTCCCACCAGGAACAATACTAAACTGATAGCAATCGCCGCCGCCGCTACTCCTGACTTCTCTCTAATTTTTGTAATTAATGCCATTATAAGGATAAATAATTGTTTTTACTCTTTGATTTTGCTCTTGTGTTTTGAACAAAGAAACGCAAAATAATCACATTTCTAGTTCAAAAGCAAGGGTTAGTTGGCTAAAACCGTTTTTAAACTTTGTAAAAATTGATCCGCAATTTTTTGATCGATCGCTAAGCTCGGCAAAAGGCGCAACGTATGCTTGCCAGAATAACCGCAGAAGATGTGTTCTTTAAATAACAAAGCATCTCTCACAGTCCCCACAGGCTGTTCTACCTCAATTCCGATCATCAATCCACGACCTCTCACTTCCGTGATTCCGTTAATGCCTTTCAATTCTTTTTGAATATAGTCACCCATTTTCGACGCGTTCTCTATCAACTTTTCTTCTTGAATCACATCCAGCACCACATTCGCTGCCGTACACGCCAGGTGATTTCCCCCAAAAGTCGTCCCCAGCAAGCCATAACTCGCCTGAATATGCGGCGCAATAAGCACGCCACCGATTGGGAAACCATTCCCCATACCTTTGGCAGTCGTCATCATATCCGGATGAATCCCCGCAAATTGATGCGAGAAGAAATGCCCAGAACGGCCATAACCACACTGAACCGAATCCAAAATCAACTGAGCTCCCGTCTCATCACAACGCTTTCTCAACGCCTTTAAGAACGCATCGCTCGCCACCTGAATTCCACCCACACCCTGAATGCCTTCCACAATCACCGCCGCCGTCTCTTCCGTAATCCCCGCTTCCAAGCCCTCCAAGCCATTAAATGGTAAGAAAGTCACATGCGACGTATCATTCATAGGCGCCACAATGCTCGGATTATCCGTCACCGCAACCGCCCCAGCCGTTCTCCCATGGAATGCCTTCGAGAAAGCCACCACCTTCTTACGACCCGTATGAAACGAGGCCAATTTCAGCGCGTTCTCATTCGATTCCGCTCCTGAATTTGTCAAAAACAAGGTATAATCTTCGTATCCAGATACTTTTCCTAGCTTCTCCGCCAACTCTTGCTGACCCGAGATGATAATCGAATTCGAGTAGAAGCCAATGTGATGAAGCTGCTCCGTCATTCGCTTCACATAGGTAGGATGCGAGTGTCCGATGGAAATCACCGCGTGACCACCATATAAATCCAGGTATTCCTGTCCATTTTTGTCCCAAACGGTACTACCCTTGGCTTTTACAAGCTCAATGTCGTAGAGGGGGTAAACGTTGAATAAGTTCATATTTCTGTTTGAAAGAATAAAGCATAAAGCATAAAGAATAAAGATGGTATCCGCTGCGCGGATGAATTCATGAAGAATTTTTTCTGAAACCTAAAAAATAGAGCCATAGGCTCATTTTTTATCATACTTTATTCTTTGTGCTTTGCGGAAGATTTAGGTTTAAAGCTAAAATCCTATGGATTTAAGTTTTAAACCTAAATCTTCCTGCCAGCCCAGCATCAAATTCATATTCTGAACCGCTTGGCCGGAAGCACCTTTAATTAAATTGTCGATCACAGAGCTGATGAGGATTTGGCCCTCATGAACCTGTAAATGAAGAAAACACTTGTTTGTATTCACCACTTGTTTCACGTCCACCGCCTCTGGGCTAAGGAAAACGAAGGGCGAATTCGCGTAGAAATCTTCGTATAATTTTTCGGCCTGCTCCTGCGTCCCGCTGTAGGGCGTGTACACATTCGCCATGATCCCACGCGAGAAATTGCCGCGGTAAGGGATGAAATGGATGGCCTTTTTTGTACCTAAAGTCTGTTTAATCTCTGCCAAATGCTGGTGTGTAAACGTCTTGTACACACTTACATTGTTATTTCTCCAAGAGAAATGGCTCGTTGGGGACAGCGATTGGCCAGCGCCCGTCGAACCAGTGATGGCTGAAACGTGCACGTCTTCGGTGATTAAACCTGCTTTTGCGAGGGGCAAAAGGGCTAATTCGATCGAAGTGGCGAAGCAGCCTGGGTTCGCGATTTTGGTCGCGGATTTGATTTTTTCTTTTTGGAATTCCGCTAAACCATAGACGAAGCCCTCGGATTCATCGCGGAAGTCCGTACTTAAATCGATGATTTTCGTGTGCCAAGGAATATCGTTTGCGGCTAAGAATTTCTTCGATTCGCCGTGTCCTGAGCAAAGGAAAAGGACGTCAACGGGTGTTAGGTCTTTAACAAAACGTAAATGTGTAGATCCCAATAAATCGGTATGCACGTCTGAAATCAACTTTCCAGCCTGTGAATTCGATAAAATGCAGGTCAAATGCACGTCCGGGTGATTCACTAAGATTCTTAGTAATTCGCCTCCTGTATAGCCTGCGGCTCCTACGATTCCGATCTTTGCCATGTTATTGTTCGTTCACTTTCCGGTGGATCATCGTTTGGTTCGAAGCGATTTTCGAGAATCCTCTCACATCGTCTCCTGTCCATGCTTTATTCATTTCACCATACGCCCCAAAAACCGACGACATCAAATCGTATTTCGATTCAATTCCCGTCACCATGAACTGGTAAGGAGATAGCGTTACGTGAACCGTACCCGTCACATTTCCTTGCGTATCCGCTAAGAATGTTTCGAAATTACGCATCACAGGCTCTAAGAATTGGCCTTCATGCAATAAGGTGCCGTACATATCACCGATGTTTTGTTTCCAATACAATTGGTGCTTCGTCAACACGTGTTTTTCTAATAAATGGTGTGCTTTGATGATGATCAAGGGCGCAGGTGCCTCGAAGCCCACACGTCCTTTAATCCCGATAATCGTATCACCCACGTGGATGTCACGACCGATCGCAAAAGCACCCGCTCTTTCTGTTAATTCGCGAATCGCAGCTACAGTCGATGGGAATTTCTTTCCGTCGATGCCCACCAGCTGACCTGCTTCGAATTGCAAGCTGATTTTCTCTGGAGTCGTCTTCGTTAATTGCGTAGGCCAAGCCTCTTCTGGTAAATAACCGTCAGAAGTTAAAGTCTCTTTTCCTCCTACGGATGTTCCCCAAAGACCTTTATTGATCGAATAAGTCGACTTGTGCCATTCCTGCACCACACCTTTCGACTTTAAGAATTCGATTTCTGCTTCTCTTGATAATTGTAAGTCACGGATAGGTGTGATCACCTCGCACTCAGGTGCTAGGATTCTGAACACCACGTCGAAACGAACTTGGTCGTTTCCAGCGCCTGTACTTCCGTGCGCGATCGCTTTCGCTCCTAATTTGGCAGCATACTTAGCGACTGCCGTAGCTTGAAAAACGCGCTCAGCAGACACAGATAGGGGATAGGTATTGTTTTTTAAGACGTTTCCGTATACTAAATACTTCAAACAATCCTGGTAGTATTCCTCCACCACGTCCAATGTCACGTGCGAAGTCACCCCTAACGAATAGGCTTTCTCCTCAATGGTTTTCAATTCCGCTGGAGAAAATCCGCCGGTATCAACTAAGGCCGAGTGCACTTCCATGCCGCGCTCTTCCGTTAAATATTTCACACAAAAGGAGGTGTCTAAACCACCACTAAACGCTAGAATTACTTTAGGCTTGCTCATATTTGTTCTATTTTACCTTCTTTTTGAAAGGCATTAATAATTTTTCTTTAAACTTCTTTAGACGGGTAAAATCCGTGATATTCTTCAATAATAACCACTTTTCGTCTTTTTCCTCCGGTGTTTTCTTATCTGGATTCTCCGGATCATAAATCATTCCGGTACACAAACAGATCTTGCGTTCTGTTCTTGTCAAAATGTCAAAATTCACACAAGACTCACAGCCCTTCCAGAAATTATCGTCTACCGGTAATTCTGCAAAAGTCGTAGGCTCGTAGCCTAAGTCAGAATTGATCTTCATGACCGCTAATGAGGTCGTGATACCGATGATTTTCGCGTCTGGAAAACGTTCGCGGGATAACTTAAATGCACGTTCTTTCACGGCTTTAGCTACTCCGTATTTTCGGTAACTAGGTTTTACAATTAATCCGGAGTTTGCGACAAACTTTCCGTGTTCCCAGGTTTCCACATAACAAAATCCGACAAAAGAGCCGTCAGCGTCATCTGTTGCGATGATTGCTTTGCCTTCTGACATTTTTTCTTGTAGGTATTCGGGGGTACGCTTGGCAATTCCGGTTCCGCGAGCTTTGGCTGATTCAGCCATCTCGTGGCAGATGGATTCGGCTAGGGCGAAATGTTGCTCGCTAGCCACTTGAACGGTATATTTATGCATGAATGGACGAAAATTGAAGAATGAATTAAATTAAAACACAGCCTCAGCGTATTATACGCGGAAGATGAATCGTCGCTTTCGTCGGAGCGGAGATGTAGAGTAATAATTTGAATTAGTAAACGTCATTCTTTAGTTTTGCCAAAGGTTCTGTCACGTGTTTCCACGTTTAAACGTCGAATTTCGGCAAATCCTAGTTTAAATCCCAATAATCAACAAATTATTTGATGGAAGAGTCGACACCGCTCACCGCTGAAACCCTGGTCTATGCCTATGCATCGGGTGTGTTTCCGATGGCGGAGGAGACGGGAGAGATTTTTTGGTACAGCCCGGATCCGCGGGCGATCATTCCGATTCAGAGTTATAAGCCTGCCAAATCCCTCAAGCCCATCATCAACCAAAAGCGCTTCGAAATCCGCGTAGACACGTGTTTCGAACAGGTCATGCGAAATTGTGCTTTGCCTCGTCCCACGGAGCCCGAAACCTGGATTTCAGAAGAAATAGTTCAAGCCTACACGGAATTGCACAAAATGGGTTTAGCCCATTCCGTCGAAGCCTGGCAGGACGACAAGCTGGTGGGAGGCCTCTATGGCGTTTCCTTAGGAGCCGCCTTTTTCGGCGAATCCATGTTCTCCTTTGTCTCCAATTCCTCGAAAGTCGCCTTTCATTATTTGATACAAATCCTGCGCGAGCAGAAGTACGAGCTCCTCGATTCCCAGTTCATGAACGATAACGTTCAGCGCTACGGAGCCATCAATATTCCACGAACTGCCTACATAAAAAGACTCGCTAAAGCCTTAAAAAGCACCTGCCACTTTCAGAAACCCATTATTTAAACTAAATTGCGGCATGTCTAAGCCCATTCTAGTCATTAAATTCGGTTCGTCATCCATCACCCACAAGAACGGGGAGGTGAACGAGCAGACCTTGGAAAAGATTGCAGCACAAGTTTCTAGCCTCACAAAAGACTACCACATCGTCCTCGTTTCCTCCGGAGCCGTGGCCGCTGGAAAAGCCTTTTTATCGAATTACAAAGGCTCCCTGTCTGAGCGCAAAGCCGCCGCAGCCATCGGAAACCCCATTCTTATCGCGAAATACAACCACTATTTCTCAAAATACGGCATCTCCATCGCTCAATCGCTTTGCGAACGCCACCATTTCTCGAACCGCGAATCCTTCCTTCAATTGAAGGAAACCTATACCGAACTTTGGAAAAGCAACGTCATTCCCATCGCAAATGAAAATGACGTCGTTTCAAACACCGAACTTAAATTCTCCGACAACGACGAACTCGCGACCTTAATCGCGACCGGCTTTGGCGCAGAAAAACTCTTAATATCAACCTCCGTAGGTGGCCTCTTGGACGGGAATGGCGAAATCATTCGCTACGTTCCCAAAATCGACGCCTCCACCTTATCCGTCGTTTCCTCTGACACCTCATCCACCGGTTTAGGCGGAATGATCTCGAAACTCACCTTCACCCGCCTAGCCATGCGCTTAGGTATCAAGGTCGTGATTTTCGGGTTAGATCAAGCCGGAGGAATCGTCGATGCATTACATGAAAAAATAGGCACGGTCTTCGAAGCAGGCAAAGCCAGCCTCACAGCCCGCCAAAAATGGCTCGCCGCCGGCAGCCTCATCACCAGTAAAGTTGTCCTAGACAAAGGCGCCGTGAGAGCCATCAATTCCCGCAAGTCTCTTTTATCTGTCGGCATCACCGAAATCCTCGGCGACTTCATGAAAGGCGAAGTGATTGAACTATTAGATGCCACTAAAACTCCATTCGCCATTGCCAGGGCTAGATGCTCGAAGGCGGAGTTGGAGGAGGCCGGTAAAGGGGTTGAAGTTGCCAACGCCGATGACATCGTATTAATATAGTCACGACTTCGTCGTTTAGTCGTCCTTCGGACTTAGTCGCGACGTTGTCACTTAGTCGTCCTTCGGACTAGTAGAATAAAATTTTTGACTTATTGACTAAGTTGCGAAGCAACGACTATATCGCGTAGCGATGACTAAGTCACGTAGTGACGACTAAGCCGCAGGCGACTAAGGCGCTTTGCGCCGACTAAGTTGCGAAGCAACGACTAAATCGCGCAGCGATGACTCAGTCACACAGTGACGACTAAGCGATTACCACCGCTCTTCCACTCTCCACATCCTGTTCCACCGTCTTGTACTTCACATCTTCTTTGATGCTTCCGTCCGCGTATTGAACAGTGACACGTTGGTTACGGTCTGCGATCTTGATCGCTTGGCGAGGTGCCGCGCGTTCTACCGATGGGGTAGATGGATCGTGGTATTCTTCTTGAGCGCCCGCTAGGCCACCTAATAGAGAAGAAATCGCATCGTCTTTGCTCATCTGCAATTTAGGTGCTTTCTCTTTCGGAGCTTTGGCTGCGGATTGGTTCGTTTGTTGTACCGCAGGGATTTCAGCCTTGATCACAAAGCTGATGGTATCCATGTTTACGCGGGAAACGAAACGTTGGAATAGATTGACTGATTCGAATTTGTAGATCAATAAAGGATCTTTTTGTTCGAATACGGCGTTTTGAACGGATTGTTTCAAGTCGTCCATCTCGCGTAAATGCTCTTTCCACTCTTGGTCGATGAGCGATAAGGTGATGAATTTCTCCATCTCTTTTACCACCTCTTTACCTTGAGTTGAAATCGTTTTGTCTGCGTCCACGACGATACCTGTGGTCATTTGGCCATTGCTAATCGGCACCTGGATGCCTGAATAGCCTTGTTGTTTCGCTTCTTGAGCTACCTGAATAACTTGAGAGGCGATGACCTCGTTTTTCGACTTATAATGTTGCTCAGCCGCTAGGAATAATTGTTCCGTTCTTTGGTCTGCATTCAATTTATTAAACGCTGACGCATTGAATGGTGGCTCCATTCCTAATAATTCGATTGTCTTCAATTCGAAATCATCGTAGCTCGTGTAGCCAGTCGCGATGTCGCGGCACACGTCGAACAAGATGTTGATGATGTCTAACGATAAACGCTCGCCTAAAAGGGCGTTTTGACGACGCTTATAGATAGCGTTACGTTGGTAGTTCATCACGTCATCATATTCTAATAGACGTTTACGAATGCCAAAGTTATTCTCCTCCACCTTCTTCTGTGCTCTCTCAATCGACGAGGTAATCATCGAGTGTTGGATCACTTCGCCTTCTTCCATTCCCAGACGATCCATCACCTTCGCGATACGATCTGATCCGAATAAACGCATCAAGTTATCCTCTAGGGATACGAAGAATTGAGATGAACCCACGTCACCTTGACGTCCCGCACGACCACGTAATTGGCGATCGACGCGACGCGACTCGTGGCGTTCGGTACCAATGATCGCTAGACCACCTGCCGCCTTCGACTCTGGGCTTAGTTTAATATCGGTTCCACGACCCGCCATATTCGTGGCGATCGTTACCTTGCCTGACTGACCCGCTTCTGCGACGATTTCCGCCTCGCGCGCGTGTTGTTTGGCATTTAATACATTGTGTTGAATCTTGCGAATCGTTAATAAACGACTCAATAACTCTGAGTTCTCTACCGAAGTCGTACCCACTAAGACTGGACGTCCGCTGGCTACTAATTCTTGAATTTCCTCCGCTACAGCATTGTACTTCTCGCGAACGGTGCGGTACACTTTGTCCTCGTGGTCTTTACGTTGAATCACGCGATTCGTCGGAATCGAAACCACATCTAATTTATAGATTGTCCAAAACTCACCCGCTTCCGTCTCCGCCGTTCCTGTCATACCCCCTAATTTGTGGTACATACGGAAATAGTTTTGAAGGGTAACCGTGGCATAGGTTTGGGAAGCATCTTCTACATTCACTCCCTCTTTCGCCTCAATCGCCTGGTGCAATCCGTCTGAATACCGACGTCCTTCCATCACACGCCCCGTTTGCTCATCGACGATCTTCACCTTGCCATCTACTAAGATATATTCCGTATCCTTTTCGAATAGGGTATAGGCCTTTAATAACTGGCTCACCGTGTGAATACGAGATGCCTTTTCGTTATACTCTTGAATCAATTGCTCTTTCGCCGCTAGACGATCAGCATCCGATAAATCGGCTGTTTTCTCGATGCGGTTTAAGTCAATCGAAAGATCAGGTAAAACGAAGAAGTCTGGATTTTCGGTGTTGCCACTCATGAATTCCAAACCTTTCTCGGTCATCTCCACCTGGTTGTTCTTCTCTTCGATCGTGAATAAAAGCGGCGCCACCGCCTCAGGCATCATCTTTTGGTTGTCCGCCAAATAGATGCTCTCCGTCTCATTCATCAATTGCTTCATGCCGTTTTCAGACAAGAATTTGATCAATGGCTTCGACTTAGGTAAACCTTTGTAAGCGCGATACAGGGCTAAACCACCCTCTTTTTTATCCCCAGCGGCGATCAATTTCTTCGCTTCTACTAGGAAGTTTTGAACGATCTGCTTCTGTGCTTCGACTAATTTGTGAATGCGAGGTTGGAAGGTTTCGAACTCTTGCTCATCGCCTTTTGGAATCGGTCCAGAGATAATTAAAGGCGTTCTCGCGTCATCAATTAACACCGAATCGACCTCATCGACCATCGCGAAATGATGCGGTCTTTGGACTTGATCCTCTAGACTACGCGCCATATTATCGCGCAAGTAATCAAAGCCAAACTCATTATTTGTTCCGTAGGTAATATCTGCCCAATAAGCCGCGCGACGCTCTTCTGTATTAGGCTCGTGTTTATCAATACAATCTACTTTCAATCCGTGGAATTCGAATAACGGCGCATTCCACTCGGAGTCACGTTTCGCTAAGTAATCATTCACCGTTACTAAGTGAACTCCGCGTCCTGCTAAGGCATTTAAATAGGTAGGAAGGGTAGAAACGAGTGTTTTTCCTTCACCCGTACCCATTTCTGAAATCTTTCCTTGGTGTAATACGATACCCCCGATCAGCTGCACATCATAGTGCACCATGTCCCAGGTAATCTCGTTTCCAGCAGCTAACCATTGATTTTTCCAAACCGCTTTGTCCCCCTCAATCACCACATTCTTTTTCTTAGAAGCGATGAATTTATCCTCTACCGTCGCCGAAACGACTAATTGCTTATTCTCTGTAAAACGACGCGCAGTTTCTTTTACCACCGCGAATGCTTCTGGTAAAATCTCCATCAATACCACTTCTAAACGGCTATTGCGCTCGAGTTGTAAGGCATCGATTTGTTGGAAGAAACGGTCTTTTGCATCTACATCTTCTGTTTCTTCAGCAGACGTGTGTAAGGCCGTGATTTGATTATCTATATCTGCTAAAAAAGCGCCAATGCGAGACTTGAATTCGGCTGTTTTACCACGCAATTCGTCATCTGATAAGCTGGCTAACTTAGCGTACTCACTCTTTATATTCTCAACGATAGGCATCAACGCTTTAATGTCGCGCTCTGATTTCGTGCCAAAAATTTTCGTTACCGATTTACTGATGAATGAAATCATTATAATATTCTGTGCTTGTTAGGCGTTTGGAAAAATGAAAAGGCAATTTACCAATTTGAATTTTTATCCTAACTATAATCGATAAATTAATCCGAAAAAATGTTAGAATCCACTCAAAATTACTTGATTTGTAAATTAATCTACTCAACAAAATGTCAGAGCTTCCAGTTCCACCGCGCAGAGCACCCCGCAAAAAATTGAAAATGCCTTTATTTGGCGGCGGCAGTGGTTCTTCAGCACATAAGGATGATGTGTTTGGGAAGAATTTCGGTTCTATTTTGATTGCGATGACGGGGATTGCTTTTGCAGCCCAAATTTTCTTGCCTAACCTTTGGGCACAAAAAGTATATAACGATGCCGATGAGATTAAGGAGATGAGTTGGAAGGGAAGCATTCGAAAAAAATACACAGACGCTAAATCAAAGAGCAATATTCATTATTACCTCTTAATTAAAGGAGAGAAAGGTGGGAAACAATTAGTGGATCTAGTTGATGCTGATCCCGTATTTTTCGACCAAGTAGCCGTGCCACAACGCGTGGAGAAAGCCGCGAATTCTCTGAATGTTCGGGTGCAGCGTTTTTCAAAACCTGATACGACCTTAACCATTAAATTCTTAGAATAAGATGCCAGCTTGGAATACGAAAAATATCGCTCATTTATTATCTAGAACGCTTTTTGGCTATTCGAAGCAAAACTTGCAGGCCGCTCAAGGCTATTCCTCTTTTGCTGATTTGATCGATTTAGCGATTTTGCAAGACGCACCCCAGCCCTCAGCGCCTAATGCTTGGGTGAATACGGTGCCTGCTGCTTCCCAAACGACTTCCGGAGAAACGGGAACTTGGTACCGGGAATTCAATTATTGGTGGTTTAATTTAATGCACAAAGAGGGGCTAGCGATGCGCGAGAAAATGGTGCTCTTTTTACATAACCATTTTGCGAACGAGCGAGATAAAGTAGTTTATCCCCAAAACATGTACGCCCAGAATGCCCTGTTTCGCAAATATGCGCTAGGCAATTTCAAGCAGCTGGTGAAGGATATTTCCAAAGATCCGGCCATGCTCATCTACTTAGATGGGAACAATTCGCGCGGCTCAGTTCCAAACGAAAACTATGCCCGCGAGCTTTTGGAATTATTCACGATGGGTATCGGTAACTACACGGAAACCGATGTGAAGCAAGCGGCCAAAGTGCTCTCTGGGTGGCAGGTGAGTGGATTGAAAGCCACTTTTGTTCCTGCACGCTGGTATACAGAAGCCTCTGTTACGGTATTAGGCAAAACGGCGAAATTCGACATGGATACCCTAGTGGATCATATTTTCACTCAAAAAGCCACCGCCGAATTCATTTGCCGTAAACTCTACAAGGAATTTGTCTATTACAAGCCCAACGAGGCTTTTATCTCCGAAATGGCAACGGTATTCCGTGCTAACAACTTCGAGATGAAGCCGCTTTTGAAGTTTTTATTCTCTTCAGAGGAGTTTTACACAGCGGCCTATATAGGAGCGAAGATCAAAAACCCTACCGAGCTTATGGGAGGTGCCTCTAAACTCTTAGAATTAGCCGCGCCGGATTACATCAATATGTATGAGTTGTCCAAAGTGCTTCAAATGCAATTATTCCAGCCACCCGATGTGGCCGGCTGGCCGGGTCAACGCGAATGGATTTCCTCAACGACCTATTCTTATCGAGGTGGTTTCACGGATTCCTTGATCACAGGGAAACGCTATAATGGGGTAAATGTCACCGGAAAGCTTTCCGCTGTGGCCTATGCCCAGACTTTTCAGAACTCCGAAAATGCGGTTGAATTTGTGGACGATGTGTTAGCCTTGTTCTTACAATTCCCCGTTACTCCTAAAAAGAAAGCGTTCTTGTTAGAAACGCTCTTAGGTGGAACAATCGTAAAAAACTGGTCTACTTACACGCCCGGAGCAAACGTGAGTTTGCAGCAATTTTTCAAAGCCGTCATGCGTTTACCTGAATTCCAACTCTGCTAATCATGAAAAAGGAACTATCTAGATCAGAATTTTTAAGGAGGATGGCGCTACTTTCAGGGGGTGTCGGATTAGGTATTTCGGGTATCCCGGGTCAGGCCTATGCCCAATTGCCAGCCGGGCTTGCCGCTTCCGTGCCTGCAGGAAATGCTTTGGTGATCATTCAATTAGTGGGAGGAAACGATGGTTTAAATACCGTCATTCCGGCCGAAAATGATATTTACATCGCTAAGCGACCAGACATCGCCATTAAAAAAGTCGATGCGCTAGCCTTGAAAAATGGGATGTATTTACATCCTTCGATGGCAGGCATTAAGTCTTTGTATGATCAAGGAAATGTGTCTATCATCCAAAACGTCGGCTACGCAAACCCGAACCGTTCCCACTTCCGTGCCACCGATATTTGGAATACGGGGTCGGATGCGAATGTAGTTTGGGAGGAAGGCTGGGCGGCTCGTTTTTTGGCAGAAAAATACCCTGCCTACCCCATAGCGATGCCTTCGCATCCAATGGCCATCCAATTAGGTTCCGTCGAATCCTTGTTATTTCAATCTGACCTAGGTCGTTTCGGCACCGTTTTCGAAGATCCTAACCTCTTCTATCAACTCGTTTCAGGCACCTTAATAGACGACGAAATTCCGCCGGCTACCCTAGCAGGAGATGAATTAGCCTTTTTGAAGCAAATTTCGAGCACTTCCTTACAGTATTCGACGGTCATCCGTGATAAGGCCTTATTGGGTAAAAATGCGCTCAGCTATCCAGCCACTAACCTGGCTAAACAACTGGGAATCGTTGCGAAATTGATCACAGGTGGCTTAGAAACGCCTGTTTACTTGTGTACGATAGGAGGATTCGACACGCATGCGAATCAATTAAATCAACACGCGAACTTGTGGAAACAGATTTCAGATGCGGTAGCGGCCTTCCAAAAAGACCTGAAAACCCAAAATAAAGCGAAAAATGTGACCGTGATGACCTTCTCGGAATTCGGTCGCCGTGTGAACCAAAACGGCACCACCGGCACCGACCACGGAACGGCTGCTCCTATGTTTGTGATCGGAGATACCGTGAGAGGAGGCTTAGTGGGAGAGAACCCGAACTTGACGAATCTAGATTCGAATGGAGATATTAAGGCAGTTTTTGATTACCGCCAGGTTTATTCCACTGTCTTGATGGATCATTTAGGTTTGACGGCTGGTAGCACTTCGGCGATTTTTAATAAATCTTTCGAGCGTCTGCCTATCTTCTTGAACTCGCCATTGCTGGCTGAAAAAGGCGTGCGTATGGTATTGATGGATCCAGCTCCTAATCCTGCCTCCGGAAATGTGCGCATTCAGTTTGCGGCCTTTGAGGCGATGCGGGTGGAATTAGCACTTTACAACTTAGTGGGAGAGAAGGTAAGCCAACTATTTGCCGGCGAAGTGCAGAGCGAAACCTATACTTACGCGTATAATGTCAGCGCATTTGCATCGGGTACCTACTTGTTAAGTTTGTCCTCTTCTACGGGTGAAAGAATAACGAAGCGATTAATCCTTTTAAATTAGATTCAGATGCTTATCTTTGTAGATTGATGAAAAAGAACTTCTATTTTGTTTGTTTATTCACGTTGATCAGCCTCTCTGCGAGTGCACAACGTTGGTCCTATGGAGCAGGCTTAGGAGGCTCGCTCTACCACGGAACATTTGCTAACTGGCATGTGCTTCCGAACGACAAAGAGTTTGCGATGACACGCCCGGCCTTGAATCTTCAAGTACGCTATCAGAATAACCCCACTTTTGCTTACCGCATCCAAACTGTTTTCACAGATCTTCGTGGAGGCACAGGAAACCGGGTTTCTCCGGTGACGGTTGCACTTCCCGTAACGAATTTTGCGACGTCCATCTTCGGCATTGATGCCTTAGTGGAATATAATTTTTTGAACTACCAAAACTCAGTCAGACGCGTAAATAACTGGACTCCTTACTTTTACCTAGGGGCTTCTACGGTTTTTGCCAAAGTTTCAGGCACCCAAGATGCCGTCGCTTTTAAGACCAATACGAAGATGAATTATGCGCTTCCTTTTGGGATTGGGTTTAAATACCAATTGAGCCCAAGCTGGGGAATTCAATGGGATTTAGGTGCCCGAAAAACATTTACAGACGCTTTAGATAGACCGTTAATGGAGGGAGAAGCCGCGTTTAATTTATCAAAAGGAGATCAATATCTGAATTCTTCCTTAACCGTAACCTACACGATTCAATCCGTTTTTTGTCCTACCTATTAACAAGTTTTAATTGGATAGGGCGGCCGTTTTAACTACATTTGCCACCTTATTGTTTTGAAAATCCTGAATTAAATTGAAAGAGTCGATTGATCTACATCATGTTCCTGTACACATTGCCGTTATTATGGACGGGAACGGTCGTTGGGCAAAGCAGCAAGGGATGATGGACCGGGTTTTTGGTCATCGTTCAGCTTTGAAAGCAGTGAGAGAAACGATCGAAGGTTGCGGGGAACTAGGAGTGAAATTTTTAACTTTGTATGCCTTTTCAACTGAGAATTGGAACCGTCCGAAAGCGGAGGTAACGGCCTTAATGAGTCTTTTAGTGAGTGCGATTAAGGATGAATTGCCGGGGATGATCGAGAAAGATATTCGATTAAAAGCCATCGGCGACCTAAGCAAATTGCCCGCCTCTTCCAGAGCTGAATTAGAAAAAGCGATGGCGAAGACGGCAGATAACAAAGGTTTGACGCTAAATTTAGCCCTTTCCTACTCAGGTAAGTGGGATTTAGTGCAGGCCACTCAGCAAATTGCTGAGAAAGTAAAGAATGGAGAATTAAACGCTGAATCTATTGATTCAGATACGATACAATCACATTTGTCGACGGCAGAAATGCCCGATCCAGATTTGATGATTCGAACCGGTGGAGATCACCGAATTAGTAACTTTATGCTGTGGCAATTAGCCTATGCAGAATTGTATATTTTTGAAGATTTGTTTTGGCCAGATTTTAGAAAAGAACATCTAAATGAAGCGATTATAGACTTTCAAATGCGTGAAAGACGTTTTGGAAAGATAAGTGAACAATTAAATTAAGGGCTGAGGCCCCCGTATGAAAAAAGCAATTGCCATCCGATTAATCAATAGCCGTAGCCTGTTTTTGGGACTACTTATTTTTACGTTAGGAATTCAACAAGTCTCTGCCCAAATCCTGGGTAGCCGTTCTCGTAGCTCTGCCTTACCAGAGACGAGTTTTTCGTATGCAGATCCTAAAGAATACACGATTGCAGATATTCAAGTAACCGGTTCTCAATTTTACGATGGGACTTCTATGATCAATATCTCTGGCCTTCAGGTGGGTGATGTGATCAAAGTACCTGGTGATGCGATTGCCTCAGCGATTCGTAAAATTATGAATCAGGGTATCTTGGATGAAGTATTAATCTATGCGACGAAGGCGGAGGAAGGAAAGATTTGGTTAACCATCGAATTAAAAGAGCGTCCTCGTTTATTCTCCATCCAATACACAGGCATCAGAAAAGGAGAGCAAGAGGCTTTAAACGAAAAGATGAAGACCTATAAAGGCAAGATCATCACGGAAACGCTTCGTAAAAACTTAGAATTAACGATTCGCAAATACTACCAAGAAAAAGGTCGTTTGAACGCGAAGACTAAGTCAACCATTAAAACAGATTCTATCCGAGGAAACAATGCCATTTTACAAGTGGTAGTGGACAAAGGGGAGAAAGTGAAAGTGAATAAGATCATCTTGAACGGGGTCGATGAGAAGTACCGTTCGTTGGTTTTACGCAAGATTAAGAATACGAAGCAGATGCGTTTTGGACGCATTTTCAAGCCATCTAAATTCGTTCCTAAAAAGTGGGATGAGGACAAAGAGAAGTTGCTAGCAGCTATGAATAAATTAGGCTACCGTGACTTCCAATTAAAGTCAGATTCGATCGGAAACTTTAATAAAGAGTCGATTAACCTGGTTTTAAACATTGTTCAAGGGGCGAAATATTACTACCGAAACATTCGTTTCGAAGGGAATTACATCTATCCTGATTCCGTTTTAAGGGATGTCTTAGGTGTGAAGAAGGGTGATGTGTACAATACCGAAGAATTAGACAAGAAGATGAACTCGAATCCAGGAGAGGATTTAAGTTCAGTGTACATGGATAATGGCTACTTGTACTACCGCGCAGAGCCTGTTGAAACGGCTATCGAAGGCGATTCCATCGATTTAACGATTCGTATTTCGGAAGGTAAGCAAGCGACAATCAATAAAGTAACATTAAACGGTAATACGAAGACGTCTGATCACGTGGTGATGCGGGAGATTCGTACCTTACCAGGCCAAAAATTCAATAAATCAGCCATCATTCGTACGGTGCGTGAACTTTCCACAATTGGTTATTTCAACCCAGAAAAAATTAGTCCTAACCCAGTACCGCGTCCTGATGGAACGGTAGATATCGAATACAATGTGGAGGAAAAACCTTCTGACCAGATTGAGCTCTCTGGAGGTTGGGGTGGTTATATCGGTTTCGTAGGAACCCTAGGTATTGTCTTTAATAACTTCTCAGCGAAGAATATATTTAACACGAAGTCTTACCATCCACTGCCTGCAGGTGATGGCCAAAAACTTGCTGTCAGATTCCAAGCCAATGGGGCTTCCTTCCAGAACTATAGCCTGACGTTCACCGAGCCTTGGTTAGGTGGTAAAAAGCCGAATTCCTTATCAATTTCATTAAATAGCAGTATTTCTTATCCTTACAAGTTCCGTCAATCGGGTTACAATAGCTATGGTGCAGGTGGACTTGGTGGAAGTTATGGTGGCTATGGTGGCTATGGCGGCTATGGCGGCTACGGCAGCGGCTACGGAGGTTATGGTGGTCTTGGTGGATATAACTCTTTCTCTGTTCCTGACTCTTTAGTAGATGCACACTTTAATGTAACAAGTTTATCGATCAGTTTAGGTAAAAGATTGAAGTGGCCAGATGATTATTTCTCTTTGAGTCATTCACTTTCTTTCTCTCGTTTCGATGTAGACCGTTATTATACGTGGGCTTATCCTCAGGGAATTTCGACGTCGGTTACTTTTATGACGAACTTATCTCGTAATAGTATTGATAACCCGACCTTCCCTCGTTCAGGATCTAGCTTCTCTATATCAGGTAGTTTAACGCCTCCATTTAGCCTTTTAGGGTTGAATAAAGATAATCTCTTAATCGAATACCATAAGTGGATGATGGATGCTAGCTGGTTCAGTCCACTAGTGGGTAAGTTTATCTTACACACCAGAGCTCACTTAGGATTCTTAGGGTCTTATGGTGGCAAAGAAACGACACGTTTTGAGCGTTTTGACTTAGGTGGTTCAGGTATGGTGCAAGGATTCTCCTTTAACCGCGATATCGTAGGTCTAAGAGGTTACAAAGATCGTGTGATCGGACCATCAGGTTCTTATGGTAATGGTGGGGTTGCTTATAACAAGTTTGTGATGGAAGTTCGTTATCCAGTTTCCTTGAATCCATCGGCAACGATCTTCTTGTTAGGATTCGCAGAAGGCGGAAATAACTTCTCGTCATTGTCAGAATATAGTCCGTTTAATTTATATAAATCAGCTGGTTTTGGGGCGCGTATCTTTATGCCTGCCTTCGGTATGATCGGTATCGATTATGGTATGGGCTTTGATAAACCACGCCCGGGAGATTCTGATTTTGGTCGTCAGGCCTTTACGTTCTCTATCGGTCAGCAATTGAGATAATGATGCGCTTCATATTCGCATTTCTTGGAGTTCTGTTGTTTGCCCAGGTGGCCTGTGCACAGAAGTTCGGTTATGTGGATACGGAGTTTATTACCTCTAAGATGCCGGAGTATGCGAAAGTGCAGAAGCAAATTGAGCAAAACACGGCTACGTGGTTAGCGGAGGTAGAGAAGAAGAAAGGGGAGCTGGAGAAGTTAGAAAAAGAGTACAAACTAGAAGAGCTCTTATTAACGGAAGATTTAAAGCAGCAACGCTTAGCGGCGATTCAAGCGAAGAATAAGGAGGCCAAAGCCTTTGAAAATCAGGTTTTCGGGACAGAAGGCGAGTTATTCAAATTAAAACAGGCAGCCTATAAATCCATCCTAGATCAAATCTCGAAGGCCATTGAAAAAGTGGTGAGAGCGAAACGACTGGACTTTATCTTTGACAAGGCAAATGACGGCTTAGTTTTATTATACACTAATCCGGTACACGACTATTCTGACTATGTTTTAGAAGAGCTAGGTTTAGAATTAGATCCGAATTTGGTAGAAAAAACAAAGAAAGAAGCGGCGCAAGAGCCGAAAAGTCCTAAAAAGAATTAATTTTACCCTAAATAATACAGAGAACACAAACAAATTATTAATACACATGAAAAACAAGTTTATTTTGGCCGCAGGCCTACTTTTCGGATTAGCTGCTTTGCCTGCTACGGCTCAAGTAAAAATCGGATTCATCTACCAAGAGAAAATCTATAGCCAAATGCCAGAGGCTAAGCAAGTAGAAGAAGATTTGAAGAATACAGAGAAGCAATACCAAACATTGATTCAAGCGAAAATCAAGGATTTCCAAGATAAGGCAGCTGTATACGAGAAATTACCAGCGAACACTTCTGATATCATCAAACAAGATAAAGAGAAGGAATTACAAAACTTACAAACTTCAATTCAAGAGTTCCAACAAAACGCTCAGACTTCTATCCAAAAGAAGCAAGCGCAATTGTTACAACCTATCGTAAAGAAAATTGAAGAGAACATGCACGCAGTAGCGAACGAAAACGCTTACACGTTTGTGTTTAATAACTACGAGCCAGGAACAGGTGCTAACCCAGTATTATTACACTTCCCTGCTGAAGCAGATATCTCTGATTTAGTATTGAAGAAAATGGGAATCACGCCACGTGCAGCAGGTGCAGCAGCTCAAGCAGCAGCGGCTCCAGTAGCAGCTCCAGCGGCTAAGCCAGCAGCTCCTAAGAAGTAATTCTTAAGTCCTATAATTAGAAAGCCTGATCGGAAACGATTGGGCTTTTTTGTTAGTCCTTGGTGAGGAATTTGTTTTGGAATAACAAGATAGCCATTACCCCACAGAAGATGGCGGCATCGGCAAAATTAAAAATGGGTGTCGAGTAATACGAACCTCCCCAAAGCGGTATCCAAGAGGGCAAATTGCCCTCATAGAAATCGGCAAAGAACATATCGATAACTTGGCCATGGAACCACTGCATAGGCGCTCCAGCTGGCGCATTATTAAACCAAACGCCATAGAAAACAGAATCAATTAAATTCCCAATCGCTCCACCTAAAATCAAAGCCACGGAAACCAACAATCCCCATGGGCTATTTTTGACTGTTAAGGAATGCAAATAATAACCAATCCCGAACATCGCCACAATGCGAAAAGTCGTTAAGATTAATTTACCCCAAATTGATCCAATTTGAATCCCAAATGCCATCCCCGGATTTAGGGTATAATGCAATTTGAAAAAATTTCCAATTAAAGGAATTTGGCCAAAATATCCAGGTTCCATCCACGTATGAACAGCAATCTTAATTCCTTGGTCTAATGCAATAATCAGGAGGCTTAGGAGGAAATAGCGGTAGTTTTTCATGCGTTGTTTCGGCGGTTAACTTCTTTTTGTAACAGGGCAAACTCTCTCGATGTTTGTCCAGCGATAGAACTGTTTTCTTCTGCTCTTCTAAATAGATACGGCATAACGGCGTCTACCGGGCCATATGGCACGTATTTCGCCACATTATACCCCGACGCAGCTAAATTATAAGAGATGTTATCTGACATACCCAAAAGTTGTGCAAAGTAGATATTCGGATGATTCGATGGAATTTCAAGAGCATTCATCGCATCACATAAACGCAAGCAGCTAGCTTCATTATGGGTTCCCATGCAGAAATGAACGCGCTCCACATTTTTCAAACAAAGTTCAACCCCTAAATCATAATCGCGATCGGTATCTTCTTTGCTTACATGCAAAGGCTCTGAATACTCGTCTTCGTGAGCTTTTTGGCGTTCTTTCTCTAAATATGCCCCGCGCACTAGTTTTACGCCTAAATAGTAATTTTTCTCTTGAGCTGTTTCCACTGCCGCATTTAGATTAGCGAGCATATCGTGGCGGTACATTTGGAAGGTATTATAAATGATGGCTGTCTCTTGATTAAAGCGCTCCATCATTTCATAGGTTAAATGATCGATTGTCGTCTGAATCCAGCTCTCCTCGGCATCAATGAATAAACGGACTTTCAGCTGGTGGGCCAGCTCACAGATTTCGATTAAAATTTCTTTGCTGTGATCGAATAATTCTTGCTCTTCTTCATTCAATTCAGCTTCGGTTTGTGCTTTTTCCAAAAGCTCTGCCTTAAATATCCCCGTCACTTTAAAAACCGCAAAGGGAATGGCTGGATTTTCAGCTGATTTACGAATGGTTTTTAGGATTTCTTCCTTCGTTTTTTGGAAAGATTTTTCGCTTTCTTCGCCTTCTACCGAGTAATCTAGAATAGTGCCAATTTTTGCTTTTTCGAGTTCTTGAATCGTTGATTCACAGCCATCTATGGTTTCACCTCCACAAAATTGGGCGAAAATGGTACTTTTAATGATTTTTTTAATGGGAAAATGCAAAAAAAGAAACAATTTGATGAAAAAAGTGCCTAAATTTACAAGCCAATTTTGGTTCATTGTGGCGAAAATCCAATAGGACTTCTTCAACTGAAAATTGTCTTTCGATGCAAAGGCTATTTTAGTATCCTCAAAAGATAAACTTGTCGAGGGTATTGTTGATGATTTTTTTGTCATTTGTGCGAAAAATTGATGCAAATATAAGTGAATTATTGTCGATTGCTTAAGAAATAAATAAACAAATCAATAGGGGATGCAAGTCCTCGTTAACCGTCAGAATATTATGAATGCCAATTTAGACATTGTACCGATGCAAGACTGGATTCAGACGAACGGAAAGCCCTTAATCATTGCGGGTCCATGTTCAGCTGAGACAGAAGAGCAAGTATTAGAAACCGCTCGCCGTATCAAAGCGGAGGGTTATGCTCACATTATGAGAGCGGGTGTTTGGAAACCTCGTACACGTCCAGGCAGTTTTGAAGGGATGGGAGAACCAGCCTTGAAATGGTTAGTTGAAGCAAAGAAAGAAACTGGTTTACCATTAGCGATTGAAGTAGCTACTCCAGAGCACATCGAATTAGCGTTGAAATACGGTGTTGATGTTTTATGGATCGGTGCTCGTACAACGGTTAACCCATTTAACGTACAAGATTTAGCAGATGCTCTAAAAGGAGTAGACGTTCCTGTATTAGTTAAGAACCCAGTGAATCCAGACCTAGCTCTTTGGGTAGGTGCTTTCGAGCGTCTTCAAGGATCAGGTATCAAGAAATTAGGTGCCATCCACCGTGGTTTCTCTAACGCACAAGAAACGAAATACCGTAACTCACCGATGTGGGCGATGGCAGTTGAATTAAAGCGTTTGTTCCCTCAAATGCCTTTAATCGGTGACCCATCTCACATGGCGGGTAAGCGTGCGTTATTGATGGAATTATCTCAACGTATTTTGGATTTGAACTACGATGGTATGATCATCGAGACTCACCGTGATCCAGATGCTGCCTGGTCAGATGCTTCACAACAAGTAACTCCTGAGAAATTAGGCGAAATGTTACGTGATCTTGAAGTTCGTAACGCAAGCTACGGAGCAGACTTCTCTGATGAATTAGCGGGTCTTCGTGAGAAAATTGACAACATCGACCGCGAACTTTTAGAAGTTTTGGCTGCTCGTATGTCAGTTGTTGAGAAATTAGGTGAATACAAGCGTGATAACAACGTAGCGGTATTGCAATTAGATCGTTGGAAGCAATTACACAACGACCGTGCAAACCAAGCGAAAGGTTTAGCTTTATATCCAGAATTCGTAGAAGAACTATTTAAATTAGTTCACTTAGAGTCGATCCGTAAGCAAACGGAAGTGATGAATAATGCAGCGGTTTAATCGCTAAATTTTATACTAAAAAAGGCCCTTTTAAGGGCCTTTTTTAGTATAAAATAGAAAGCACAAAGCACAAAGAATAAAGCATAATGATGGAATCCGCTTCGCGGATGCATTCTTGAAAAACTTTTCACGATTCCATCGACGCAGGCGATACCACCACTATTCTTTATTCTTTGTGCTTTATTCTTTTTGATTTACAAGTCCTGGACTATCGACTAGTGACTGTCGACTAGTGACTACCGACTAATCTTCCACCCCGCCCACACTATCAATCCCATCCCTAACAGCGTTAATAGATCTGGGAAACCATGACCTAATACCACTTCGATGATAATCGAGAAGATAACGGCGCTGTTACCCACCACACCCACGACGCTAGCTTTTTCATTCAAAAGCGCCTGCGTGGTGAAGTATTGAACACCCAGCGCAAGTAAACCCATCACAACAGCCCATATCCATTCCGCAATGGATGGCTGCACCCAAACTCCGGTCACGAAGCTATTCTCAAAACCACCTAGCGTACCCGTTAGTAAGGAAATGGTCGACGCAATTAATCCCGCTCCCATGAAGGAGACGACGACCCAGCGGGAATCGTAGTATTTTTGAGCTTCTTTGATGGCTAAATAGCCTAAGGCCGTTCCCATGGCATAAATGATACCGGTACTATGGTGCCAAAGAGAACCATCACTACTCGGCTGGAAAATGAGCAAGATGCCGAAAAAGCCAATCAATAGAAATAACACCTGTTTGCTGCTTAGGCCTTCATTTGGCAATAGAAAGAAGCTAAAGACCGCAATAAAGAGCGGGAAAGCCTGACCATAGGTATTTGTTAAGGATAAACCCAAATGTTCGAGGGTGTAGAAAAGGCAATAGAGGGTGAAGGCGCCTAAAAGACCGCGGAGAATGATGAAATAGAGTTTTCCGCCGGTTTGGATGGCGGGTCTTCGGTAAAGGCTCGTCAATAAAAAGGGGAGGCCCACAGCACTTCGGAAGAAAACGAGTTGAATGGAGCTGAAGGTGTGGCTCATCTCTTTGGCGATCGCGGACATAATGGCGAAGCAAAGGGAGGAGAGCAACATAAAAAAGACTCCTTTATTGGAATAAATTCGTTTCAACATCCGATTTAATCTTCGAGGATTAGCTCAAATTTTCTAACTTGCATTTCTTTTCAAAGGTATGACAAAAAAAATAATTTTATCGCCTGATGCGCCCGCTCCGATTGGTCCTTATTCCCAAGCGGTTGAGGTGAATAACACACTTTACGTGTCTGGACAGATTGCTTTATCCGTTTTTGAGGCGGGTGGAACTATTGAAGAGGAGACGAATCAAGTGATGTTGAATTTGCAACATATTTTGACGGCGGCAGGTTATGAATGTAGCCAGGTCGTGAAGTGTTCCATTTTTGTGAAGGATATGAACCATTTTGCCCAAATAAATGAGGTATATGGCCGTTATTTTTCCGTAAATCCTCCAGCTCGGGAAACGGTGGAGGTTGCTCGCCTTCCCAAGGATGTGCGTGTAGAGATTTCGTGTATTGCCTATAAATAATAATATGACTGATTCAGTACGTGTTCGTTTTGCACCCAGTCCTACGGGAGCTCTCCACATTGGAGGGGTGAGAACCGCTTTATATAATTACCTTTTCGCTCGAAAAATGGGCGGAAAATTCCTTTTACGTATTGAGGATACGGATCAGGCGCGCTTTGTACCAGGTGCGGAACAATACATTTTAGATAGCTTGGCTTGGTTAGGCATTAGTCCTGACGAGGGAGTAGGCGTGGGTGGACCTCATGAACCTTATCGCCAAAGCGAGCGCAAAGACCTCTACAAGGCCTATGCAGATCAATTATTAGCCGATGGAAAGGCGTATTATGCCTTTGATACCTCAGAGGAATTAGATGCCATTCGCGCTAGTTTTGAGAGTCAAGGATCTGCTTTTCAATACAATTCTTTGACGCGTGTTAAATTGAAGAATTCGATCGCTTTAGCTCCTGCTGAGGTGGAGCAATTAATCTCTTCCGGAACGCCTTACGTAATTCGCTTGAAAGTTCCAGCGAAAGGTGAGGTGCGTTTCCAAGACAGTATTCGTGATTGGGTTCACGTGCATACGTCGAGCATCGATGACAAAGTTTTGATGAAGTCAGACGGGATGCCTACCTACCACTTAGCGAATGTGGTAGATGACCATATTATGGAAATCACGCATGTAATTCGTGGTGAGGAGTGGTTACCTTCGGCTCCATTACACATTTTATTATACCAAGCTTTTGGTTGGAAAGCGCCTCAGTTTGCGCATTTACCACTTTTATTGAAGCCTGAAGGCAACGGCAAGTTGTCTAAAAGAGATGCAGATTTAGGTGGTTTTCCGGTATTCCCGATGGAATGGACGGATCCAGCAACGGGCGCGGTTTCTAAAGGTTTTAAGCAAGAAGGCTATCTGAAAGAAGCTACCTTGAACTTTTTGGCCTTCTTAGGCTGGAATCCAGGGACCGAGCAAGAAATGTTTAGCTTAACGGAGCTTGCAGAAGCTTTCTCTTTAGAGCGTATTAATAAAGCAGGTGCGAAATTCGATGTGAAAAAAGCACAGTGGTTTAATGAGCAATATTTGAAATTACAAGATCCAGCGGCCTTAGCGAAGGAATATTTGCCTTCTTTGCCAGCTGATCAAGGTCTTTCTTTCGTTTCTTTATTCTTAGATCGCATCACGTTCCCGCAAGAATTAGCGGATAAAGTGGCCGAGTTTAAAGCGCGTCCATCCGTTTATGAGGAGGCAGTATTAGCTTCGAAATGGAATGCCGATGCAGCGACTGGTTTGCAATTCATTGCACAGGCCTTGCCTAGCGTGAATTCCTGGGAGCCGGAAGGTATCAAACACGCGATTCACGAGGTATTAGAGGCGAATGGAATTAAGATGGGTAAAGTGATGCAGATTTTACGCGTGGCTTTGAGTGGTAATGGAGCGGGTCCTGATTTGATGATTTCAATGCAATTATGGGGTAAAGCAGAGGTGATCGAGCGATTATCAGCCGCCTTAGCCAAATTCCCTACAGTATAAAATACGATGGCGAAGAAGGATAAAAAGAAGGAGTTGCCCACGGTGCATCCGGATTTAGCGGGATTCGAGATGAATATTGATTCATTTGGAACCATTACGTCTACCCTTGATCGCGATCGATTGAATGCTTTTTTGGACAAACAAATGCCCGAGGATAAAAAATTAAAGCCGAAAGAAAATGAAGGTTAGTCAGGAGGATGTGAAGAAAATCGCGCATTTAGCTCGATTAGAAATGCCCGAATCGAAGATAGGGGAGATGCAAGATTCCATCAACAAGGTATTGGTATGGATGGAAGCGTTGAATTCGGTAGATACGTCGGAAGTGGAACCTTTGGTCCACATGACGTCTGCTCTAAATAATTTCCGCGAAGATGAGGGTAAGGTTACCTTAGATCGTGCCAAAGCCTTAGCACTAGGTCCCGATACAAACGAGACTTATTTCAAAGTGCCGCAAGTAATCGAGTAATTAGCCGATATAGTATTCAATCGCCTTTTTCATTTCCGATTTGCTGACCGGAATATCATAGCCACAATCCCCAATTCCTGTTAGCAAAGAGAATCTAACCTCTCCGCCTTTGTTCTTTTTATCTTGAAGGGTCAATGCAATGATGGCCGGAATTTCCGAAGCCTTCAACGCTACCTTTCCATAGGTCTCGAACAAGTAAACTTCGATATCTCCTAGTTCTTCTTCCGTTATCAATCCGCGTTGATAGGCAATATATGCCTCCATGATCATTCCCACAGCGATTGCCTCGCCATGTAAGATTTTGCGTTTGCCTTGGTCTAATAAGAAGGTTTCCACCGCATGTCCCAAAGTATGCCCCCAGTTCAAGATTTTACGCAAACCTTTTTCGGTCGGATCTTCTGCCACAACGGCTTTCTTAATCTCCACTGAATGTTCAATTAGACCAGCAAAATCTACTTCTGAAAAGTCGGAATGGCTGATTTGCTCCCATTTCTGCGCATCACGGATTAAACAATGTTTGACGATTTCTGCATAACCAGATAGTTTTTGCTTTTGCGGAAGACTCTGAATAAAATTTGGATCGATTAAAACCGTTTTAGGAAGATTAAACACCCCGATATGATTCTTTAAGCCTTGGAAATCCACCCCTAACTTACCCCCTACACTCGCATCGACTTGGGCCAAAAGCGTCGTAGGTATCTGGATAAAATCGATTCCCCGCTTATACGTAGAGGCACAAAAACCGCCTAAATCACCGATCACCCCACCGCCTAAATTAATCAATAAGCCATGTCGATCCATGTTCGCTTTCGTCATCGCCTCCCAAACCTTTTCACAGGTTCCCAAGTGCTTATTATTTTCACCAGATTTGATTTGAATCTTGATGAAACCCTTAGGCAAATAGGCTTGAATGAGAGGTAGGCAATGTTTTGAAGTCTGCTCGTCTACTAAAACCGCTACTTGCAAATAAGCGTTTTGGCCTAAAAATGAAGGCAAAGATTTTGAAATAGAGGCGATTTCGACAGACATAGGATTTTTTCTTCAATGGATTCCTCAAAATTACCATGATTTTATGAAAATGGACTATTTTTTGCCTAATTTTGTACCCGCTTGTTAATCCCACAAGATTTACATTTTTTTATGAGAGAAATTCAGTTTAGAGAAGCCTTACGTGAGGCAATGTCAGAGGAAATGCGCCGTGATACATCCGTTTTTTTAATGGGTGAAGAAGTGGCTGAGTACAATGGTGCTTACAAAGTTTCACAAGGAATGTTAGACGAATTCGGTCCAGAACGCGTAATCGATACACCCATCGCTGAATTAGGTTTTGGTGGTATTGCCGTAGGAGCAGCCGCAAACGGTCTTCGTCCGATCGTTGAATTCATGACATTTAACTTCTCTTTAGTTGCGATTGACCAAATCATCAACTCAGCAGCTAAATTGATGTCTATGTCCGGTGGACAATATTCTTGCCCAATCGTTTTCCGTGGACCTACAGGAAACGCTGGTCAATTATCATCTCAGCACTCGTCTAACTTTGAAAACTGGTTTGCCAACACACCAGGTTTGAAAGTAGTCGTTCCTTCTAACCCTGCTGATGCAAAAGGTTTGATGAAATCTGCGATTCGTGATAACGATCCAGTGATCTTCATGGAATCTGAGTTAATGTACGGGGACAAAGGTTTAGTACCAGAAGGCGAATACTTAATCCCTATCGGTAAAGCGAATGTGGTTAAAGCGGGTACGGCCGTGACGATTGTTACTTTTGGTAAAATGCTTTCTCGCGTGGTTATGCCAGCAGTAGAGGAATTAGAGAAGCAAGGAATCTCTTGCGAGGTAATTGATTTACGTTCAGTTCGTCCCATCGATTATCCAGCTTTAGTGGAGTCTGTAAAGAAAACAAATCGTTGTGTTGTAGTAGAAGAGGCGAATCCTTTATCTGCTATCTCATCTGAGATTTCTTATCACTTACAACGTTGGGCATTTGATTATTTAGATGCACCAGTTGTTCGTGTTAACTCACGCGATTTACCTCTTCCATATGCACCTACGTTGATTGAAGAAATTCTGCCATCTATCGAGCGTACGATCCAAGCGGTTAAGACAGTAACTTATAAGAAGTAATTTACTTTAGTGCATAAAAAAAGCCAGCGTTTCGAAAGAAGCGCTGGCTTTTTTAGTCGCTAGTCACTAGTCGCTGGTCGCTAGTCACGACTTTTTTAAAGCATAAAGCACAAAAAATAAAGTATAAAGAGGGCATCCGCTTCGCGGATTAATTTGTGAAAAACCCTTCACAAACGTATCGCCACCGGCGATTCCAACTCTATGCTTTATTCTTTGTGCTTTATTCTTTAATCTCTACTCTATACTCTATACTCTTTAATCTAGTCTAGCGACTAGCGACTCCCGACTAGAGACTAAAGTACGTAGATAAACCTCGATCCATCCACATCCACTCCCTCTAGCTTAATACGTCCTTTTCTAGATTCTAAAGCCTCAACTGCTTCCTTAGGAGAGTTGATCACCTTGTCATTGATCTTTGTGATGACAGATCCTTTCGCTAATCCGTACATTTCTAAACGGCCATCTGGCAATACTTCAGCGATCTTCACGCCTGCACTTACCCCAAATTTCTTCATCTCTGCTGGAGTTAAGCTCGCAAACTTCGCTCCTAAGAATTCTGATTTCGCTGATTCTGAAGAGTTGTCGCCTTTCACGATTTCGGTATTACCGTCTTTGTTCTTCAAGGTAACTTTGAATTCTTTTGTTGATCCATCGCGGTTAACCGTTACCTGAATAGCCTCACCTGGACGCTTGCGGCTAACGATTTCCATTAATTTTGCTGATGATTTTGTTTCCACACCGTCGATCTTCACGATGACGTCGTTAATCTTGATGCCTGCATCTTTGGCAGCGGAATTCTCAGAGAAACCACCTACATAGACACCCGCACTTGTTTTAAGGTCTTTCTCGTCTGCTAGTTTAGCATTTACTTCAGAGATTTGAACACCTAAGAAACCACGTTGTACGTTACCGTATTTGATTAAATCGGCTGACACTTTCTTCACGATGCTCACTGGAACGGCGAAAGAATAGCCGGCAAATTGGCCTGTGCGCGAATAGATGGCCGTGTTGATACCGATTAATTCCCCTTTTAAGTTGACCAAAGCTCCTCCTGAGTTACCTGGGTTAACAGCGGCATCCGTTTGGATAAAAGATTCTAATGGATTCACATCTGGCGAATCGCGGTCGATGATGTTTTGACGACCTTTGGCAGAAACGATACCAGCCGTCACCGTAGACTCTAAATTAAATGGATTACCCACAGCTAATACCCATTCGCCCACGCGAAGTGCGTCTGAATCGCCAAAAGTTAAGAAAGGTAAATTCGTTTCCTTTATTTGGATAACGGCTAAATCAGAAGAGGGATCCGTCGAAATAACTTTCGCTTTGTACTCACGCTTGTCATTTAAAATAACAGTCACTTCAGCCGCTTCCGCCACTACGTGATTATTTGTAACAATATATCCGTCAGCGGAGATGATAACCCCGGAGCCAGACGCTTCTTGTGGTTGTTGCTGTTGTCTACGACCGCCACCGAATGGATCGCCAAAACCAAAGAAATCATCGAAAGGGCTCGAGAATTGTTGTTGTCTTTGACGAGTTTCCATCTTCGTTTTGATGTGAACGACGGCTGGAGTAGTTTTTTCCGCGGCATAGGTGAATTCACCAGGATTGCCGGGTACATTTTGATTTGAAACAGAGGTGGTGAAGGCAGAGGGTGCATCCGAAATTCCGGAGTTGCTACCTAAATTAAATAGAGAATAGGCACCTAAAGTGACTCCACTGGACATTAATGCAATGATCGCATACGACTTAAGCTGATTATTCATTTCCATTTGGCTTTATTTGATTTAAAAAATGTACCACGAAATTAAACGAAAATTAGGCTCGCACAACCTCATTAACAAGTTTTAAGAGTTTTAAATCCCGAAGGAAATGGCTAATTTTGTGGTTCATTCGTAAAAACACGTTCAAATGATTTTAAGTGAGCAAGAATTATTGAGGAGACAAAAGCGCCAAGAATTATTGGCGATGGGAATTGATCCTTATCCTGCACAGAAATACCCGGTGAATGTTTATTCTGATCAGATTTTGGCAGAATTTAAACCGGAATCAGGAAATTTCCAGGACGTCGTGTTAGCCGGACGTTTGATGGGCTTCCGTATCATGGGAAATGCCTCGTTTGCGGAGCTTCAGGACGCGAATGGCCGTATTCAATTGTATTTCCGCCGCGACGATTTATGTCCTGGTGAGGATAAAACCTTGTACAATACGGTATTTAAAAAGTTATTAGACATCGGTGATATCATCGGTGTGAAAGGATATGTGTTCACGACGCAGATGGGAGAAATCTCTGTTCACGTGCGTGAATTTACGATTTTGTCTAAAGCCTTAAAGCCTCTTCCTGTCGTTAAAGAAGCAGATGGCCAAACCTACGACGCCTTTTCTGACCCAGAAATGCGTTACAGACAGCGTTACGTAGATTTAATTGTGAACCCATCGGTGAAAGATATCTTCATCAAGCGTGCTAAGATCATCTCTACGATGCGTGCCATGTTTGACGAAAGAGGTTGGTTAGAAGTGGAAACACCAGTATTGCAAGCCGTTCACGGCGGAGCATCCGCTCGTCCATTCAAGACCCATCACAATACCTTAGATATGCCGCTTTACTTGCGTATCGCGAATGAATTGTATCTAAAGCGTTTGATTGTTGGAGGTTTTGATGGCGTTTACGAGTTTGGCAAAATGTTCCGTAACGAAGGAATGGACCGTACGCACAATCCAGAATTTACCTCCTTAGAGTTTTACGTCGCTTATAAGGATTACAACTGGATGATGAACCTGACGGAGTTAATCTTCGAAACGGTAGCGTCACGTTTGCATGGTAAAACTAAAATCGCGGTAGGAGAGAATGAAATCGAATTTGCGGGTCCTTACCCTCGTTTAACTATTTCAGGCGCTATTTTACAGTATTCAGGAGTTGATGTGGATGCACTTTCAGAAGACGAATTACGCGCGAAATGTGTTGAGTTCGGAATGGAAGTGGACAAAGGAATGGGCAAAGGAAAGCTAATCGACGAATTATTTGGCGAGAAAGTAGAGGCCAACTTAATCCAACCGACATTCATAACGGATTATCCTGTCGAGATGTCTCCATTAACGAAGAAGCACCGTTCGAAAGAAGGTCTTGTAGAGCGTTTCGAATTATTCGTGAATGGAAAAGAAATCGCGAACGCTTATTCAGAATTAAATGATCCAATCGATCAAAAAGAACGTTTCGAAGATCAATTAGCTCTTGCAGCACGTGGTGACGACGAAGCGATGGCGATGGATCACGATTTCATTCGTTCATTAGAATATGCGATGCCTCCAACTTCTGGTATTGGTATCGGAATCGACCGATTGACGATGTTAATGACGAATCAATCGTCTATTCAAGAGGTATTATTCTTCCCTCAGATGCGCCCAGAGGTGGTGAAGGAAGTGGATTCAGAATCTGCTTTTGCCGAAAGAGGTATTTCTGAAGTATGGATCCCCGCTTTACAAAAGATGGGTATCTTAACATTGGACGCATTAGATGCAGCAAACCCGAATAAAGTATTCAATGACTTAGGGGGTATGCGCAAGAAATTAAAGATTGATGCGGCAATGCCGACTAAGGACGAAGTAACTGCCTGGATTCAGGGCTAGTTCTTTTTAACCTGCATAAAAAAAGCCTTCTTTTCAGAAGGCTTTTTTATTTCTCTTTAACTAGAGATCAATGTTGCAATTTTTGTAGGTAAACCTAAATATATATTGTAAAAAAAGATTTTCTCTAATCAAAAAAACGAAAGAAAAATTAGATTTTCTTTACGTTGATAGCGTTTGCACCACGCTTTCCATCAGTAACTTCATAAGATACTGAATCATTTTCGCGGATAGTAACACCTGAAAGGCCAGTTACGTGTACGAAAATGTCTTCACCTGTTTGATCGTCAACGATGAATCCGAAACCTTTCGTCTCGTTGAAAAATTTTACTTTACCAGTTTGCATAAAAAAAATGTTAAAAATATTAATGCCATCCAGACGAAAGTCTTTCAAGCTCTCAAATGTAGAGAAAAAAGAATTGCATGCAAGACTTTTCAAATAAATATTCCATTTTTTAAAAAATTAATGTAATAATAATTATTTTTTATATAATTATTTTGATAATAAGTAAAATACGTTTAATATTGACTAAATTTGTTTCTTCAATCAGCTCACTATGGAAAAACTGAAATTTTTTGTTGAGAATCAGGCATTTGGCGTTTGTACTCACTTGGGAGAGAAGTTTAAAATCTCCACTAGTAGCATTCGGTTGTACTTCATTTATACCTCGTTTATCACGATGGGTTCCCCGGTCATTATTTATTTGATTTTAGCCTTTTGGATGAATATCCGTCGCTATCTACGTCAAAGAAATAACCCAAGTGTTTGGGATATTTAAAATTTCAGTTGATTGAATTTCTTTTTGCCTTGTAAGAAATAGGCTTTTAAAATGCTGCCTTGGTAGCTCTGAGGCCATATTTTTTGTAGGTCAGCGGGTAAGTTGTGTTTTTCTTTTACAGAAAACAGGTAGACGTAAAATCCGTAATGTGCCTTCAGGATAGCCGTGAAGGAAGAAAATTTACCCTCTGTTAAGAACTTGATTCCAGCAATTCCATCAAAGATCATACGAAAGAAGATAGTGAAGAAGCGCTGTGAGGGTTCTAGGTTTTTGTAAAGTAAAATCAGGTTGTTACGGAAATTCAAATAGGTTTTGAAAGGGTTTTCTTTGTTCAGAGTTCCTCCGCCTACGTGCAATACCTCGCTCTCAGCTACCGCAGCAATGGTATATCCTGCCCTCTGCATTCTCCAGCATAAATCGATTTCCTCCATGTGTGCGAATAAATAGGCATCTAATCCACCTACTTTTTGGTAAACATCTGCACGAACCATTAAACATGCGCCAGTTGCCCAGTTAACGGTTGCTGTGGCATATTGTCCTTCGCTTTTTTCTAGTGTATCAAAAAGGCGGCCTCGACAAAAAGGATAACCATAACTATCCCAATACCCACCTGCAGCGCCTGCATATTCAAAATACTCCGATTTTTGATAATCTAAAAGATAGGGTTGAGCTGCACCTAGTAAAGGATTCGCTTCAAAATGCGCCAATAAAGGGGCAAGCCAGCCTTTGCGTGGGGCTATGTCTGAATTCATCAAGACATAATAGTCGGCTTTGATTTGGCCTAATGCATAATTATAACCTCCCGCATAACCTAGATTTTCTGCCCAAGAAATTACTGATACCTGAGGAAATGAAGTGGCTAATAAATGTAAGGAATCGTCTTTGGAACCATTGTCAGCCACATAAATAGTTGCATCGGGAGTGTTTTCCAATACGATGGGCAAGAAATTAGCGAGGAATTTCCGACCATTATAATTCAAAATGACGACGGCGACAGACATGCCACAAAGGTAATCGAAAACAATCAAATTAGAATTTCTTTCAGAAAGATGTATTTTTGTTCCTTCATAACAATTTGATAACCTATGTGGTCCAGCTTTTTTCGCAAGAAATCCATCGATAAAATTATTTCAGATCAATTAGAGATCGAAAGTTTAGAGGGTAATTCCATGGATCGCAACCTGGGAGTGCGTGACCTAACCTTCATGGGGGTGGCTGCCATTATCGGTGCTAGTATTTTCTCTGCGATCGGTCAAGCCTCAGCGAATGGAGGCCCTGCCGTTTCCATGTTATTTGTTTTTACGGCGATGGCCTGTATGTTTACAGCCTTCTGTTATGCCCGTTTTGCAGCCACAGTGCCTATTTCTGGTAGTGCTTATACCTATGCTTATACGAGTTTAGGGGAGATTGTTGCTTGGATTTTGGGCTGGAATTTGCTTTTAGAATACGCCATTTCGAACGTGGCCGTGGCTATTTCCTGGTCTAAATACTTTGTGGATCTATTAGAAGGATTAGGAATTCATGTGCCTGAGTTCATGACGATGGATTATTTATCTGCCAAAAGAGCCTTCACCGAAACGAATTCCGCATTAGCCTCAGGTCAGAAATTTGAAGCTTTGTCAGTGAATTTACGAGAAGGTTACACGGCCTATCTATCGGCTCCGACCATATTTGGCTGGCATTTTGTGGCAAATATCCCAGCTCTTTTAATCACAGTAGCCATCACGTATTTAGTATATATCGGTATCAAGGAGTCGAAAAACACGAACAATATTCTCGTGGTATTAAAGCTTTTAGTGATTATGATAGTCGTTGGTGTAGGGGCCTTTTATGTGCAGGTAGAGAACTGGACGCCCTTTGCGCCCAATGGAATCTCTGGTGTTTTGAAAAGTGTGGCAGCCGTTTGTTTTGCTTATATCGGATTCGACTCGATTTCTACGACAGCAGAAGAGTGTAAGAATCCGCAGCGGGATATTCCCAAAGCCATGATGTATGCCTTGATCATTTGCACGGTTTTATACGTATTAGTGACGTTGGTTTTGACGGGCATTGTGCCGTCCGGAAATTTAGCGGGGATTGAGGATCCTTTGGCCTTCATGTTTATGCAAGTAGGCTTGCCAGGAGTAGCCGGAATCGTTGCAGCTAGTGCTGTAATCGCTTTAACTTCAGCTTTATTAGTGTATCAATTAGGCCAGCCACGCATCTGGATGACCATGTCACGCGATGGTTTATTGCCAAAAGCCTTCTCCCGCATTCACCCTAAATACCGCACTCCTTCGTTCTCCACCATCATGACCGGAGTCCTAGTCGGTGTTCCTGCCTTGTTTGCGAACCTAGAAGAGGTGATTAATTTGAGCTCCATTGGTACTTTATTCGCTTTCGTTTTAGTTTGCGGGGGTGTGTTAGTGCTAGATCTAGACCCAGAGAATCAGAAGAAATCCAAATTCAAGATCCCTTACATTAACTCAAGCTATTATGTAGGTTTATCCTTAATTTTAGCTCTTGTTTTAATCGTAAATTCTGGTGTAAATCTGGGCGAATGGCTTCAGGGATTATATTCGGGCGAAGCAAAAGCGGATCACGTAATCATGGCCGGATTCTTTCTAATCTGGGCAGTGATGGCCTTTTTCAGTGTGACAAAGAAATTGTCTCTGATCCCTGTTTTAGGTTTGTTGGTTAACTTATATTTGATGACTCAAATGGGCGCCACGAACTGGGAGCGATTTATGTATTGGTGCTTGGCAGGTGTGTTGATTTATTTTGGGTATAGTTATAGGAAGTCGAAATTGAATTTTAAGCTGAAAGCTTAACATTCAAAGCATAAAGCATAAAGAATAAATTATAAAGTTGGAATAAAAAATGGGCTGAATTTTCAGCCCATTTTTTATGATTAAGAAACACATTTCACAAATCGTTGCGAAGCAACAACCTTCTTTATTTTTTGTGCTTTATTCTTTATGCTTTATAAGAAATGATTAATCATTTCGTCTCCCATTCAACAAATTCAAATAATAAAGCAACTGCGCTAGCATACCCAAGGCAGCCACCACATAGGTCATTGCTGCCCACCAAAGCGCATCTTTCGACATCGCATATTCTGCAGGCGTAACGATTCCTTTTTCTTTGATCCAGTTTAATGCTCTGTTCGAAGCATCGAATTCGACTGGTAAAGTAACAAAGCTAAATAGGGTAGCCATAGCAAATAGGGCAACGCCGATCGCTAATAGGGTAGAGTTTCCCGTAGAATACAGGGCGAACATACCTATCATTAATAAGATGGGCATAAATCCGTTAGCGATGCTTAGCATGGGCACCATGGCGCTACGGAACTGTAGGAAAGAATAAGCTCTTGCGTGTTGGACTGCGTGACCACATTCGTGGGCAGCAACCGCAGCGGCAGCGGCGTTTCGGCCGTGGTACACATCCGCACTTAAATTTACGGTTCTGTTAGCTGGATTGTAGTGGTCGGTTAACTGGCCTTCTACCGAAATGATTTGTACATCTGAGATTCCGTGGTCTGCTAACATCTGGGCAGCAATTTCTTGTCCAGATAAATTGCTTTGCAAAGGCGTTTGGGAATAGGTTTTGAACTTTGATTTTAGTCGCCAAGAGATAAGCATACCTGCGACCCCGAAAATAATGGCAATGAAATACATAGAATTATTGTTTAAGTTTTTGAATGATTTTGGTGGTTGAATAGTCTGGCACTAGCGCGATGGTTTTTACTTCCCCGCCAGCGGCGATTACTTCTTTGGCCCCTACAATCGTCTCAATCGTATAATCATCACCCTTTACTAGCACATCAGGAGTCAATGCCTGAATGAGTTCTAAGGGGGTCGACTCCCCGAAAATAATCACCTTCGAAACAAAACCCAAAGCCGCGATCAGGCGTGCTCGAGCATATTCTGAATTAACGGGTCTCTCGACTCCTTTTTCAAGGGTACGAACAGAGGCGTCAGAGTTAACCGCGACGATCATTTGGGTGCCAAATTCGCTCGATTTTTCCAAATAGTCCACATGTCCTAAATGCAAAATATCGAAGCAACCATTGGTGAAAACGACTTTGTCTCCGTCCTTTTTCCAGGCTTTGCGACGCTCAATAGCTTCAGATAGCGTGACTATTTTATGTTCAGTTCTGTTCGACACGAGACGAAATTTTGGGTAAAAATAAAGTAAGTATAAAACTAAATCCCCCTAATAACAAGAGGGTGATCATTTGAGTTCCGTGGAAAAAGGTAGCCAGCATAAATCCGTCTTTGTAGGCTAGGGAATAGAAAACGAAAGCGGATGCCACTAAGCTGTGGTAGGCGCCTATGCCTCCTTGGGTAGGAGTGGCCATCCCGAAAGTTCCCATCACTAAAACAGTTAATGCGGCGCTAAGGCCTAGGTTTTCGCTGATGGGGAAGGCTAAAAATAGGGTATAGGTGCTCAAGTAATAACACAGCCAAATTCCAACGCTGTAGCCGATGAATTTTCCGGGAGCAGCTAGGTTTCGAATGCTACCGATTCCGGCGATCCAGCCTAGGAGCATTTTGCCGATTTTGGATTCCTCGCCGATATTTTGAAGGAAATCTTTGAACTTCCAAAGTACCCCTAATCCAATTAATCCAAGTACTGAAGCGGCGATAATTAGCGTTCCTGATGGCAAATGCAAGGTAGGGAAAAGGCTTTTTTGGAGCGGTTCCCATTCGAATAAGAAGGTAATTCCGACTAAAACGACTAGACTGATCAAGTCAACAATTCTTTCAGTGATTACGGTGCCAAAAGATTCCTCAAACGGGATGTCTGCCGTCTTTTTCAATGAACCACAACGCGATACTTCGCCTAAACGGGGGACGAGAAAATTCGCAAAGTAGCCGATTAATACAGCAGAAAATGTGCGTACCGTGCCAGGCTGATAAGACATGGCGCTTAGAAGTTGCTCCCAGCGCAAGGCGCGCAACAGGTGTGAAAGGATGGCAATCACAACGGATACAGCTACCCAATTATAATCGGCTTGCTGGAAGGTCTGAAGGATATCATTCCAATGCAATTGGCTTTTGGAAAAAGCCCAATACAACAAACCAGCTGCTAATAAACTTGAAATAAGGTATTTTATTATCGACTTGAGCATCTTGTTTGTAAATCAGATCGCAAATTAAAGACCTTTCATTGTATAATGATGGTGATAATCCGATTATTTTTTTGTATTTTTGCAATGTTTTTTGGGGTATTTTGCCCCTAGTAATCAAATTAGAATGGCCAAATTACGTATTCTTTACGTTTCAAGTGAGGTAGATCCTTTTCAAAACACGTCTAAAATTGCTGATTTCGTTCGTGCCCTTCCTACAGCTATGCAGGAGAGAGGGATGGAAATTAGAATTTTAGTGCCGCGATTCGGTTCGATCAATGAGCGTAAAAACCGATTGCACGAAGTTGTTCGTCTTTCAGGTATTACCATTCCAATGGGAGAGGAAGAAAAGCCTTTGACCATTAAAGTAGCGAGTATTCCAGCTGCGAAATTACAAGTATACTTCATTGATAACGAAGATTATTACCAACGTAAATATGTGCTTAACGATAAGGAAGGCGCATTTTATGCGGACAATCACGAGCGTGCAATTTTCTTCTGCAAAGGAGCATTAGAGACGGTAGTGAAGTTAGGTTGGGCACCCGATATCATTCACTGTAATGATTGGATGTCTAGTTTAGTGCCTTTGTATATTTCAACGCATTACCAAAATCACCCGATTTACAAGGATTCGAAAACAATTTTCTCGCCACACAATTCTGCTTTTGATTTTACGTTTGAAGCAGACGATCTGATCGAAAAAGTAAAGATCGGAGATTTAGACGAAGCACACTTAGGTAGCTTAGTCGGTGGAAATTACGAAGCATTTATTAAGATAGGTGCAGAGTATGCTGACAAAATAGTTTCTTTAGAAAATGCGGATAATACCCGTATCCAATCGATTATTGATGAATATCAACATAAAACCTCTCAAAACATTGCCGATAATGACCTCGATTTCTTCGAAAAAACGTACTTGGAAATGTCCGGCAATTAAATGGGTAGGAATTCTTTCCTTATTCCTTGCATCCTGTGATACACCTAAAGAAATCGGCGACGATTTGTTTAGCGTGGAGGTGGGTTTGAATTATTCAGATACGTTAACGGTTAAATCGTCATCAGTTCTGATTGATTCTATCTATACAGGTTCTCCTAGCACCATGTTAGTGGGAAATTACAATCATCCAGTACTCGGATTAGCTGAATCTGCGGTTTTTACGCAGGTTTCCAGCATCGATACCTTATTCGCGAAAGCAACTTCGGTGTATGATTCACTCACTTTACGTTTAGCGTATTCAGGTTACCAAGGGGATACTACGAAGACTCAAACTTTAAGCGTATACCGTTTATTGGATAGTTTAAGCAGAGGAACTGATTATTTTGCAAACTCTACGATTCGTTCAGATGCGGCTATTTTAGGGCGTCATACCTTTGCTCCGCGACCTATCCGAACAAAAGCGATGAATGGAGATTCTGTTCGATACGATACGCTTCGTTTCAGGATGTCAGATACCTTTGGTCGTGAATTGTTGAGTAAATATGCGGAGACAACAGTAGCCGCTGGTGGTAAAGGGTTTAGAGATTTTTTTCCAGGTATGTTGTTTAAATCAACTTCTAGTTCACCGGCTGCTTTGCTTGGTTTTAATCCGGGTTATTCAAGAATGACGTTGTATTTCCACAATCCTGGAGAAACGACAAGCTACAGTATGGATTACTATTTTAGTCTTTCCAATGCGATTTTACCGGAGTTATTAGCTCGTTTCAATCAAATTAAGTCCACTAAATCCGGCGCCTTAAGTGCCTTGCAAAACCCTGGAAATATTGTTTCTTCTACTAATACTAGTGGATTAACCTATATCCAAGCAGGAACTGGAGTAGCGACGAAAGTGGAGTTTCCTTATTTGTTGAACTTGAAAGGGAATCGTAATGTAGCGGTGAACAAGGCAGAATTAGTTCTGACAGCAGCTGATAATATCGATTTACAGCAAACGATTGGTCAACTTTCTATTGTTGAAACGAATGCCACGAATCGTACCTTGCGAAATAGTTACGGGTTGAAATATTTGTTATCAGAAGGCGGTGGGAGTGTCTTAACGGCGGCCATTGATCCAGCTTCGAAAACGTATACGTTCAATGTGACTACCGCGATGCAATCGCTTTTAGTGGGTAAGCAAGCTAATTTGGGTTGGTTAATTACCCCAGCCTTGACCTCTAATTCAGCGGGTAATACGAGAATCATCAATGAGAGTGCACGCTTTGTGCCCTTACAAGCAATGAAGGCTCGTTTGAAAATCTATTATTCTTATATTGCCAAATAAATACCGGCATAATGGCGAATCTACGGGTAAGCTTAGTTCAAACCGATTTAGTTTGGGAAAATCCCACTGCTAATTGTGCGCAATTAGAGGAAAAGCTAGCTATTCTAGCAGGTAAAACGGACGTAATCGTTCTTCCTGAAATGTTTGCCACGGGTTTTTCGATGGCCGAATCGGGGGCCGAAATGGGTAGAGGCCCAGCGCTTCAATGGATGCAATTGCAGGCAAATCGCCTGGGGGCCTTAGTCGTGGGTTCTTTAAAAGTAAAACAAGGATCTTCTTTTTACAATCGACTTTATGCGGTAGAACCTTCAGGATCCTTCGCGGCCTATGACAAGCGACATCTTTTTCGCATGGGTGGGGAGCATAAGTTCTATCAAGCCGGAGACCAACAGGTTATCGTATCCTACAAAGGTTGGAAATTAGCGCTATTTATTTGCTATGATTTACGATTCCCCGTGTGGTCTAGAAACGTCGATATGGCTTATGATGCGGCTATTTATGTAGCTAATTGGCCTGCGCCACGGGCGAATGCCTGGAGAACACTTTTGCAGGCAAGAGCAATCGAAAATTTAGCCTATGTGATAGGAGTGAATCGGGTAGGAGCAGATGCGAATGACTTAGCCTATGCGGGTGATTCGTTGCTTGTTGATTTCAAGGGAGGTTTAGCGCTTGATTTAAAAGCGGAAGATCAGATTTTGACGGCTGAATTGTCTGCCTCGGAATTAGCTGATTTCCGGGCGAAATTCCCGGCTCACTTGGATGCAGACTCCTTTAGTTTGTCTTCTCTTTAAAGAATTTCTCCAAATCTATAATTTCCTTCATCGGACTATCGCTCACTAGCTTTCCTTGGTGAATAAGTAAAACGCGATCGCAAATGGCCTCGACTTCGGATAAAATATGGCTGGAGAAAAGAATGATACGGTCTTTTTGAAGGCTTTTAATCAAATCCCTGATTTCATCCCGTTGATTCGGATCTAATCCACTGGTAGGCTCATCCAAAATCAAAATGCGCGGATTGTGAATGATCGCGAGGGCAATACCAACACGTTGTTGATATCCTTTCGAAAGTTCTTGTATTTTTTTGTGCGCCTCTTTTTGGAGACCTACCCATTCAATCACTTCTTGTACCCGAGCTTCCAGTTGCGGGATTTGATGGATTTTACCGATGAAGGCCAAAAACTCCCGAACATACATCTCAGCATACAAGGGATTATTTTCAGCTAAATAGCCGATCTGTTTTTTAAGCTCAATCGAATGTGCTTGTGGGTCTTTATGGTCGATAAGGACACTGCCTGAAGAGGGCTGAATAAGCCCTAAAAGCATTTTTAAGGTAGTCGACTTTCCCGCTCCGTTTGGCCCTAAAAAACCAACAATTTCACCTGGCTCCAAACGAAAACTTACATCAACGACAGCGCTTTGATTCCCGTAGTTTTTGCTTAGATTTTTTACCTCGATGAACATATTGACAAAGGTAGTCAAAAAGGGAATTATTTCGTGTAACTTTGTGTTCCTGATTCAAATGCCTAAAAAATGCTAGATAAAATTCGCTTAGATCGTATTGAAGATGCCTTGGAAGATATTCGCCAAGGTAAAATTATTATTGTCGCTGACGATGAAGATCGGGAAAATGAAGGCGATATGATTTGTGCTTCAGAGGCAATTACGCCTGAGATTGTGAACTTTATGATTAAGGAAGCGCGCGGTTTAATGTGTGTTTCTTTAACAGACGAACGTTGTCAGGCTTTAGGTCTTGAGATGATGGTGAATCAAAACACCACTTCGCACGAAACACCTTTCACCGTTTCAGTCGACTTATTAGGGAATGGTTGCACCACGGGTATTTCCGCTCAAGATCGGGCCAAAACCATACAAGCCCTAGTGGATCCTGCTACTCAGCCGGCAGATTTAGGTCGACCTGGCCATATTTTCCCCTTAAAATCGCGTTCAGAAGGCGTTTTGCGTCGAACTGGTCACACGGAAGCATCGATGGATTTTGCACGCCTGGCGGGCTTTAAACCCTCTGGAGTATTGATCGAAATCTTGAACGAAGATGGAAGCATGGCACGTTTGCCAGATCTACGCGTCATTGCGGATAAGTTCGATTTGAAGTTAGTGACGATAAAAGATTTGATTGAATACCGGTTAGCGAAAGAATCTTTGATCAAACGCGAGATCGGTGTGAATATGCCTACCGAATGGGGATCTTTTGAATTAGTGGCTTTCAAGCAAATTAATACGGGAGATACGCATTTAGCTTTGATCAAAGGAAGCTGGGAGAAGGACGAGCCGGTGATGGTTCGCGTTCACAGTTCTTGCGTGACGGGGGATATTTTTGGTTCTTGTCGTTGTGATTGTGGCGAGCAATTGCATGCAGCCATGGAAATGGTAGAGAAAGAAGGCAAGGGCGTTATTTTGTATATGTTCCAAGAAGGCCGCGGCATCGGTTTAATCAATAAATTAAAAGCCTATAAACTGCAAGAGCAAGGCCGTGATACGGTGGAAGCGAATTTGGAATTAGGCTTTGCCATGGATGAACGTGATTATGGCGTAGGAGCGCAAATCTTGCGTGATTTAGGCGTGCATAAAATCAGGTTGATCTCAAATAATCCAAAGAAAAGAGCCGGACTAATGGGCTATGGATTAGAAATTGTCGATTCGATTGGAATTGAAATTCCAGCAAATCCACACAATAAGAAATATTTAGAAACGAAAAGAGATAAAATGGGGCACGCGATTCGCTAGAATCGCGCGCCTTTCTTTTATTGATTCCCTAGAATGATTGGGGCGCTTTTGCCACCCATAATGATCACTTTTGCGTTAGGGGACTTGGCTAATTCTTTTTGGGCAATAATAGACTCATACTGCAATTGCTTATCACTTAAGCCGGTCGATAAAATCTTTTGGTAATCGGCAATACCTTGTGCCTCAACCCGCTTTCTCTCTGCCTCTTGCTTCTCCTTTTGTAAGACGAATTGCATCTTTTGAGCATCTTGTTCTGCATTGATTTTCGACTCAATCGTGGTCTTCACAGAAGTAGGTAGGTTGATATTACGAATTAATAACTGCTCTAAAACCAAGCCTCTTTTCTTGAAATTCTTTTCGATATCTTGGTAGATTCGTTGTTGAAATTCATTACGCTTTAAGGAATAAAGCGCTACAGCGTCGTAATAAACAGCATTATCGCGAATCATGGTACGTGTGATAGGTCGAACTACCTTGTCTTTATAATCTTCACCTATTTCACGTAGAACGCGAGGTGCCTCCGAAGGGATGATGCGGAACAATACAGTTAAATCAACCACTACTTCAAGACCATCTGCGGTTAAAACGCGGATGGCATCGTCGCCTTGCTTGTCTCCCTCATCGTGAACGCTAGACATTGTGTAATTCTGTGTTTTCGCATCGAATACCACGATCTTAGCTAATGGGTTAACAAAATTAAGACCACTGTTTAAGGTGGTGGGTTGAACTTTTCCAAAGACGCTTTGGACCCCAACTTCACCCGCATCTACTTGTTTTACGGCTGAACTGGTTAATCCAAGGATGGCAAAAACACCCCCTACGACTTTTAATGATTTGCTGTATTTCGAGAATACCAGGTTGGGATTTGAGATCGCATTTCCTGCGACAAATAAGAGAATCCCTAAGAAGATGAAAAACATATTTTTTTAGATTTAAATGTGGTCAAATTTATCATAAAGTATTCAATAATCCCTAATTTTGAATATGATTGAAATCAAGGGTTTATCAAAATCTTTTAACGGTCGTGTGGTACTCGATGACATTAGTGCGAATTTCCAACAAGGAAAGACGAATATGGTCATCGGTGGTAGCGGAACGGGTAAGTCTGTTCTGTTGAAATGTATGATCGGGATTTTGGTACCTGAACAGGGCAAAGTGCTCTATGATGGACGTGATTTCTTGACGGCTCATCCCGATGTAGTGAAGGAGATTCGCCGTGAAATGGGCGTTCTATTTCAAGGAGGTGCTCTTTTTGACTCGAAATCGGTGTTAGAAAATGTGCGTTTCCCCTTAGATACGCTGAGTTCGATGCCATTAGACGAAAAGAATGAGCAAGCGATGCTTTGTTTGCAGCGAGTGGGTTTAGAAAATGCGGCTTTACTTATGCCATCTGAGATTTCAGGTGGGATGAAGAAACGGGTAGGCATTGCTCGAGCCATCGTAATGAATCCTAAGTATCTTTTTTGCGATGAACCAAATTCCGGTTTAGATCCCTTAACAGCCGTTAAAATCGATTATTTGATTCAAGAGATTACGCAGGAATACAACATGACGACGGTCGTTATTTCACACGATATGAATTCGGTGATGCGTATGGGCGAGTCGATTATATTCTTGAAGGAAGGAAAAAAGATTTGGGAAGGGAATTCAGAATCCTTTCATCAGTCTGGCGTTCCCGCTTTAGAGGAGTTTTTATCAACTAAATTATTTTAATATGTTTTCTCTACGTAAGTATAATACGTTTGGGATTGAGGCGGCAGCTAGTCAATTCGTAGAGATTAGTTCGGTGGAAGAATACGTTTCACTGCGTCAGAAAGGAGATTATTCAAACTTGCCTCACCTGTTTTTAGGCGGAGGAAGTAATGTATTATTGACCAAAAACCAGGAGGCTTTGGTGGTGAAAATTTCCATCCCAGGGATTTCAATCGTGCAAGAGGATGCCGATTTTGTGTGGGTAAAAGGAGGTGCAGGGGTTGTTTGGGATGAATTTGTGCAATTTACGGTAGATAGAGCTTGGTCAGGTTTAGAGAATCTTTCTTTAATTCCAGGTACCGTGGGCGCTGCACCGATGCAGAATATCGGTGCTTATGGTGTTGAAATTAAGGATACGTTTGAGTCATTAGAGGCGCTTAATTTAAAGACCTTGGAGATGGAGGTTTTTGATGCCAAAGCCTGTGCATTTGGTTACCGTGAAAGTTTCTTTAAGCGCGCAGGAAAGGGTCAATACCTAATCAGCTCAGTTACATTTAAATTAGCGAAGAAACCTTCTGTGAAAACTTCCTATGGCGCGATTCAGGAGGTATTAGCAGCCAAAGGAATTAGCCAGCCATCTATACGAGAGGTCGCAGATGCCGTTATTGAAATACGCCAAAGTAAATTGCCAGATCCGAAAGAGATCGGTAATTCAGGTAGCTTCTTTAAAAATCCAACCGTTTCGGCCTCAGAGGCGGCTCGACTTATTTCAGAAAATCCAGGTATCCCACATTATCCAGTGGAAGGAAGTTCTGACGTAAAATTCCCAGCCGGGTGGTTTATTGAAAAGGCCGGATGGAAAGGATTTAGAAGAGGAGATGCAGGGGTGCATGCAAAGCAAGCCCTCGTTTTAGTAAATTATGGGGAGGCAAAGGGTGAGGAGATTTTGGCCTTATCAGAAGAAATAAAGAAATCGATTTTAGACACTTTCGGGGTCGTTTTAGAGACCGAAGTAAATATTTTATAACATGACATTACCGACTTTAGAAAATTTAGGAAAAGGCCCCTTCTTTTTGATGGCAGGATCTTGCGCGATAGAGAGCAATGACCTTGCTTTTGAAATTGCGGAGAAAATCGATGGTCTGACGAAGGCCATGGGAATCCCCTATATTTTCAAAGGTTCCTATCGCAAAGCTAACCGGACAAAAATTGATTCCTTTACTGGAATTGGTGATATCAAAGCGTTGGAAATTCTTCAAGCGGTGGGAAAACACTATTCCTTGCCTACGGTTACGGATATCCACGAAAGCTCCGAAGCAGCTATGGCAGCAGCTTATGTGGACGTATTACAAATTCCCGCTTTCCTTTGCCGTCAAACGGATTTATTAGCCGCAGCTGCTCAAACGGGCAAAGCGGTCAATATCAAGAAAGGACAATTCATGTCTGGCGCATCCATGCGCTTCGCAGTAGAGAAGGTATTGCACGAAAATCCAGACGCGGTGGTTTACTTAACCGATCGGGGAAATTCTTTTGGTTATGGTGACTTAGTCGTGGATTACCGTAATCTTCCGGAGATGTCGGCTCTGCATGTTCCGGTCATTATGGATTGTACACACTCTTTACAACGCCCAAATCAAACAACGGGTGTTACTGGCGGTCAACCGGCTTTAATAGAAACAATTGCCAAAGCAGCAATCGCGGTAGGTGCGGATGGTATCTTCATCGAAACTCACCCAAATCCTTCCGTAGCTAAATCTGATGGAGCCAATATGTTGCCTTTGGATCAATTAGAAGGTCTATTAGAGAAATTATTGCGCGTTAGAGAAGCGATTGTTTAATGCATTTTGTAGATCATTTGTAAGGTGATATCCGTTTTTTGATCGCCTTCGATGAGGTCAAGGCTGGTACCTATTTCCGTTCGATCGGTGTAGTTGATACGTGCCCATTTCAGGGCAAGTTGTATTTCTCGGTTCCCTTGGTAAATAACTACTAGATTTGTTTTCCATGCCTTCCCGAAATAGGCAGGAAGTAGAAACGAACTGGGCACTCCCGGTTCATAGGCATAAAGCCTCGTGTCATAGGAGGGAGAATTCACCCAAACCAAACGATATTGAATCCCCCATTTCCCACGATCCCATTTCGTATCTTGAAGCAATAAATAGCCTTTTTCGTTTCCTGTTTGAGTAGCCATAAGTCTGAGATGAAAATCCCAGGATTTAATGGCCACATAATGCCCATCCAAACTGATCTGAAGTAAATCTTTATCCTCCTTTCGGGTCCATTTTCCCTGGATAAATCCTCTAGCCCTATGTCGCTTATCCCAAATTAGCCTGGATAAGATCTCCCAGCCGGAGGTATTGGGCTGAGAGACCTGGTATTTCGGCCCAGGAAAGTGAAAATAATCTACAAATGAACTAAGTCTCCACTGTCTATTTATTTGATAACTATGGCCCAGGAATAGGCCTGTTTCGTTTAAATTCTCTGCGTTTTCAGATAGGCCATTGGAAGTTGGGCTAAAATAGCCGGAGGAATATAGCCTAAATAGATAAGATAGATCTGCTTTCTTCGAGAGTGAGGTGGCTCCAGATTGCAAAATAGAATAGCGATGTTCTCCCGCATAAGCGAATTCTCCCACCAGTCGAATGTTTCTGAAAGGGTATTGGAAACTGACGGAATAATTTCTCAATGTTTGGCCTGACCATTCCGCTTTTTTATAGCCTGATCCCTCCGGTTTAGGCAATGACCAATGCGTAAATACGGAATTCAATTGAAGTACGAGGGGAATTTTCCGAGCGGAATAAACGAGGTTCGCTCCCAGAGTTCTTTCCTGCATCGCATTTTTGTGGCCGATTTCGGAGGTGGTTCGGTGAAATCCATCCTCTACTCGAGAGCGAAGAAATGGCTGGCCAAGAGAGTCAGTTCCAGTGGTTGCATCGAGGTTTCTAAGGGACGCGAAGGCTTGTATGCGCAGGTATTCGATGAGTTTAAAGGTTATGTTGATTCCTCGGTAAAAGCCATATTCTGTACTTGAGCTGTAGGCTAGTCCGCCTAGATGGAATTTTTGGGTAGCCTTTATGCTCTCAAAACTCTTGCCTAGTGAGAATCCGCCAGATTGGACTAGTCCTTGTCCCCACTGATTCACAAAGTCCCCAAAAATGATTTTTTCGACTCTACTTTTCGATTTAAATTCAATGAAGCCACTACTGAAGTCGCTGAGGTTCTTTTCTCCGGCATCTTTTTGAAGCAAAAAGCCCAACCGTAGGTTTGAATTGAGTTGGCCGCGGTAACGGAGCGTTTGGTTTGTTCGATCGCCTACATACCGAACTCGGCTCTTTAAGTCGGGATCCGTGAAGCCTTTCTTGGTTTCGGCTGTCCAATCTGTTTTAAACAAGATTTGGTGGGTAGAAGAACTAAGTTTCCACCAGCGAGGGGTTGTTAAGCTACAAATTAGATAGTCTTGGGTTCTTCGTAGGAACTCTAGGTCCCAAGAGGGGATGGTTTGTAATTCTAAGATGGATTGGAAGGTGCCTATTTGCTTTCGATAGGCGATGAAATCAGCGATTTGTATGGAATTGAAAAGGAGGGAGGATTGCATTTCCTGTTCGCTTACTAAATTGATGTTCAGTGGATTAGCGAGGTAGTAATCGAAACTGGATTGCTTTTCTTCTTCCTCCTGGGTGGGGATTTGGGAAATGGCTAGAAAGGAGCAGAGCAAAAGCAGGATCGTTTTCAAGTGTTTTTTCTTGAAATTACGTCGGAGCTTTAGGATTCAGATTTTAAAAACTGATAATGAAAATCACTTAGTTGAATTTTCGTTCGATAATGGTATGAAGTTCCTCCCAAATGGCTTCGTTTTCAGCCGCTCGGTAAGCTTGGTAGCGATTCATTAGCTCTGAAGCCCAGGTTGTGGCTTCTGCCTCATGATCGATATACTGGATTAAGGACTCCAATTGTTCCACATCACCTTGGAATAATTCCTGAATGAATTTAATACGTTGGTGCAAAGGGATGGTATCTGCGATACGCTGGGTCATTTGTGATTCGACTTTGGCCTTCAACGAGTCAGATGATCCACTTAATAGATCTTTCAGTCGGGTGAATTCCTCCTCTGTAGAATCTTCTAGGCTTTCTGGAGCCTCGAAATACACTTCGCTTTTTAATAAATCGAAAGGCTCCGCTGGCGTTTCGGCGGCTGGGTAGTCCACTGGCTCAGTGGGTGTTTCGGTGGAAGGGTAGTCCACAGGCTCTTCAAACACTGGGGCATCTGCTGAATCATACGAATTCAATAGATCTGCAAAACTAGGCTGAGCAATCTCTTCTGTAGATATTGAAAAACTTTCAATCCAGGAAACCCAAATAAATTCCGGAAGAGCTACTTGGTACAATAAGGTTTGGGCAATGCCCGCCCACTTTTCTTCAAAACGCGGGCTTGCCCAAGGGAAATTAGGGAAAGCTTGAGCCGCTTGAGATGAGTTGAGCTGTGCTAATAGTTCAATTTGAATAGCTTCAACGATGGGAGTGGGAACTTCCCAGGCTAATACCTCTTGAAATGTGATCGACTCTGCTGAATCATTCCAGTAGTGCAAGAAGATATTCGGTGTTGCCATGTTATGATTTAATTTCTAGTATTTCACAAGCCATTCGAGCAGCGGTTTGTTCCGCTTTTTTCTTAGAGTAGCCTTTTCCTTCCGAGATTTTTTCGCCGTCTAGCATCACCAAAGCGGTAAATTCACGGTTATGGTGCTCGCCTTCTTGGTCCAGTTCGAAAGCCACTTTTTTGCCTTCTTTCTGTGCCCATTCAATTAGCATTGATTTGAAGTTCGGGTTGTTTTGTACAACGGCTTCTAAGTCAAAGTATTGTGTTAGGATTTTTTTAATGATGAAGTTTTGGGTAAAGGCAAAACCTTTATCTAAATACACGGCCCCAATGAAGGCCTCTAGCGCGTCTCCATACATGGAAGTACGGGACATGGATGTTTTGCGTTGGACTTCGAATTCGATGACCTCTTCTAAGCCTAATTTGCGGCCAATTACGTTCAAAGATTCGCGGCTGACCATTCTAGAGCGGATTTCTGTTAAGAAACCTTCGTCTTTGAAGGGGAATTTTTGGAACAAATACGTCGCCGTAATCATACCTAAAACGGAATCGCCTAAGAATTCCAGGCGCTCGTTTGACTCCTTGTAGTTCTGAGAGATACTCTCCTTCGAGGCTGAAGCGTGTAAAAAGGCTAGTCGATATAAGGTTAAATTACTCGGACTAGCCCCTATAAGATGCTTGACCGATTTCTTTAAGAATTTCTCTCGCTCGTCTAGTCGAATCGGATCTAACCAGTTTAGGAGAGATTTTACGGCCATATTTTTCTTAGATTTTTCTGAAAATAACGGTTGCATTGTGACCACCGAAACCAAATCCGTTGCTCAATGCGACGTCAATTTTACGTGCCTTACCCACATTCTCCGTTAAGTCGATGCGTTGATCGATTTCTGGATCGCGGTTAAATACGTTTATCGTAGGAGGTACGAATTGGTGTTGAATCGCTAATACAGACGCTACTGCTTCGACAGCACCTGCACCACCTAATAAGTGACCTGTCATCGACTTCGTTGAAGAGATCGCTAATTTATAGGCGTGCTCACCGAAACAATCAACGATGGCTTTAATTTCTTGAGGATCACCGATCGGAGTCGAAGTACCGTGTGTATTCACGTAATCTACTTCTTCTGGCTTGATGTTTGCATCTTCTAATGCATCTATCATTGATAATAAAGCACCATAACCCTCTGGGTGTGGAGCTGTAATGTGGTGTGCATCAGAAGAGAAACCTCCACCGATTAATTCCGCATATATTTTCGCGCCGCGTGCTTTTGCGTGCTCGTATTCTTCTAAAATCAAGGCACCTGCCCCTTCACCTACCACGAAACCATCGCGATCCACATCGTATGGACGTGAAGCTGTAGCTGGATCATCGTTTCTAGTAGACATCGCGTGCATCGCCGTAAAACCACCTACAGAGGCGATCGTCACTGGCGCTTCAGATCCACCCGTTACACACACGTTAATACGTCCGGTACGGATGTAGTTGAAGGCATCAATAATCGCGTTGTTTGCAGATGAACAAGCCGAAACCGTTACGTAATTAGGGCCACGGAAGCCATTACGGATGGAGATTTGGCCTGATGATGAATCAGCGATCATCTTAGGGATAAAGAAAGGATTGATTTTCGGTGTTCCGTCTCCTTGTCCGAAATAAATCATTTCGTCCTCGAAAGTCTTCAAACCACCAATACCTGATCCCCAGATAACGCCTACTTTGTTTTTATTTAATGTTTCCATGTCAAAATTCGCGTCAGCAATCGCTTCATCAGCGGCTACGACAGCGTATTGTGTGAATGGATCCATTTTGCGAGCTTCTTTGGCATTAATAAAATCTTCTACCTTGAAGTTCTTTAATTCACAAGCAAAACGAGTTCTGAATTTTTCCGCATCGAATTTAGTGATAGGACCACAACCGCTCACGCCGTTCTTTAATCCATCCCAATATTCACTAACGGTATTCCCGATGGGGGTTAGGGCACCTAAGCCCGTGACTACTACTCGTTTTAACTCCATATTCGTATTTTTTATGAATCTACTTTAAATAAAAAATGTCAATCAGTCCGAGAAATCCCATGGAAAAATCCACCTGATTACTGTTAACTAATTGACATAATTTTTATGGTTGCTTCGATTACTTTGCGTTCTCTTCCAAATAAGTAATAGCTTGGCCTACTGTTTGGATATTCTCCGCTTGATCATCTGGGATAGAAACAGAGAATTCTTTTTCGAATTCCATGATTAACTCAACCGTATCTAGAGAGTCAGCTCCCAAATCATTTGTGAAAGATGCCTCAGGAGTAACTTCTGATGCTTCTACACCTAATTTTTCAACGATGATGCTTTTTACTTTTTCTGCAATATCTGACATTTTAATATTATTTTGGGGTTCAAAAACGATGCAAAGATTAGAATTAAAGTTGAATTTATCAAACAAATTCAATTCTAATTGGTTTGTTCTGGGTTGTTTGTCCTAAAAACACAGCGATGCTGCCCCTAAAAGCCCCGCATCGTTGCCTAATAAGGCTTTTTTAATGGTTAATTTTTCTAAATAAGCCGGTGTTAACCAGTAATTTAATTGCTTCTCCATGCTTGGTAAAATGAAGTCGTAAGAGGCTGATAATCCGCCACCTATGAAGATATTCTTGATATCTAGGATGCGAATAAGTGAAACTAACATATCGCCTAACATCGTGCCTACTTCATTCCAAATCGCCAGCGCTAACTCATCACCTTCTTCTGCACCTACTACTAAGGCAGTCGTAGAAATAGTTCCATCGGCAGGAAGAGAGGTTTTACCTGTATAGGCTGCACGCATAGCTGTTGCCATGTGCAATAACTCTTTTTTACCCACATTACGCTCTAAAACTTTTCCATCACGTGAAGGGACGTGACCTGGTTCCATCGCATTGCCATCGCCACCTAAGAAGATTTTACGATCGATAACCGCCGCTCCACCTACACCTGTTCCCAAGGTAATGAAAACAAAGTCTTCTGGCATACTTGCCTTCTCTGGAGAGAAGTAAAATTCGCCTAATGCAGCTGCGTTAGCATCATTTTCCATGAAAAATGCGTGCTCAGGGAAACGCTTTTCAAGCATCTCAATCATAGGTGCACCATCAATTTCAGGGATAGCCGTGATCTCAATTAAGGTACGGCGGTCTTTTGTTAAGATGCCCGGAAGACCAATGCCTACTTTCTTTACATTCTTGTGCTGGTACAATTGCAAGGCAATTGCATCCGCAAGACGCTCTAAAAAGTGGTGGGATTCTCTCCAAGTAGCAGTGTCATAACTTTGAAAATTGTTGATTTGACCGGTGTCTGCATGGACAATGCCCATTTTTACACCTGTTCCACCTACATCGATTCCTAAGTATTCTGCTGCTGCCATAATTTTGATTTATTGAGTTACGAAATTGACGATTTTTGCCGTGAATTTCAAATCAAAACAGGCTCAATTATAAATTTGCTCGATTTTTTCCAGGATTTGTGTGACTGCAGGGCAGATGAGCGCGTTTTTCTGCGTTAAGCCTAGAATGCCCATGATGTTTTTGCGATCGGTGTGCGGGTATTCGCGGCAGGCTTTGGGGCGGTGGTCATAAATACCACACTTGTTATCATGTAGGTCTAAGAAAGGGCACGGGGCTTTTGGGTAAACCCAGTCTCCATCGGAATCTTGAACTAAATATTCGTCCAAAAAGGCAGATGTTTTCATTCTAAACAGATGAGAAACCCGCTGAATATCGGTGTCATTCCACATCGGACTCGTAGTACGACAACAATTCCCACAGGTTAAGCAATCGGTCTTTTTAAATACCTCCTCATGCGCCTGCAAAAATTGCTGGTCTAGATTCTTCGGTTTTCGAGCAACTAGTTTCTGAATTAATTTCCGGAAGGAGGGATCTTTAGTTTTCGCCATGGAAGCAGGAACGGCATCTAGCCTCGTAGGATTCTGTTTCGCCTAATAAGACGGTTTGTTGTTGTTCTACCTTGCGATATGAATAATGAGCCGCTGCTCCACAGTTCACGCAAACGGCGTGTACTTTCGTGACGAATTCAGCAATCGCCATTAAACGCGGCATAGGCCCAAAAGGATTTCCCTTAAAGTCCATATCCAATCCCGCCACGATGATTCGCTTACCTTGATTTGCTAAGGCATCGCATACTTCGACGATATTTTCATCGAAGAATTGTACCTCATCTAAACCTATGACATCGCAATCGCCAGCCAATAGCAGAATTTCACCTGAATTATGGACGGGAGTGGAGCGGATGGAATTTTGGTTATGCGAAACGATATCTTCGTCGTGGTAGCGCGTGTCTGCCACGGGTTTGAAGATTTCGACACGCATTTGGGCGATTTTAGCACGCTTGAGGCGGCGAATCAATTCCTCCGTCTTACCAGAGAACATGGATCCGCACACGACTTCAATCCAGCCAGCTGGAGCCTTGCGTTCGGTGGATTTAAAAAGATTGGGTTCTAAAAACAAGGGCGTAAAAAGCCCCTGAATTTGCACTCAGGGGCCATTAATTGAAAATTATTTAGACGAGAATGTCGCCGAGAAATATTCGCGGTTCATGCGAGCGATGTTCTCAATTGAGATGCCTTTAGGGCATTCAGCCTCGCAAGCACCCGTGTTAGAGCAAGCTCCAAATCCTTCTTCATCCATCTGAGCCACCATCGCTTGTGCGCGAGTAGCTGCTTCCACTTGACCTTGAGGTAATAAAGCTAATTGAGATACTTTAGCAGATGTAAACAACATCGCTGAAGCATTCTTGCAAGCTGCTACGCAAGCTCCACAACCGATACAAGCCGCTGCTGCAAAAGCCTCATCTGCATTGTCTTTCGGGATAGGAAGTGAATTTGCATCTTGCGCGTTACCTGTATTCACAGAAACGAATCCACCTGCCGCAATAATACGGTCAAAAGCAGAACGATTCACCACTAAGTCTTTGATTACTGGGAATGCACTTGCTCTCCAAGGCTCCACCGTAATTGTTTCGCCATCTTGGAATGAACGCATGTGCAATTGACAAGTCGTTACGCCGCGGTTAGGACCGTGAGGACGACCGTTAATGTACATTGAGCACATCCCGCAGATACCTTCACGGCAATCGTGGTCAAATGCTACCGGATCATCTCCTTCTTCGATCAAACGGTTGTTTAACACGTCAATCATTTCCAAAAATGACATATCTGTGGAGATGCCGCTTACTTGGTAGGTTTCAAACTTACCAGCTACGCTTGCATTTTTTTGTCTCCAAATTTTGAGTGTCAGGTTTAAATGTCCTTCCATTGTATCGAATTATTTATAAGATCTTTGAGCAATTTTGATGTTTTCGTATTTCAATTCTTCTTTGTGAAGTTTGAAAGTCGATTGTTTTTCGTACTCCCAAGCAGCTACGTAAGCGTAGTTCTCGTCATCACGAAGGGCTTCCCCGTCTTCAGTTTGGTATTCCGTACGGAAGTGACCACCACAACTTTCGTTGCGATCTAAGGCATCAATACACATTAACTCGCCTAATTCTAAGAAGTCAGCCACACGGCCAGCTTTTTCTAATTCAGGGTTAAGGTTATCGATTTCACCTGGAATCTTCACATCCGACCAGAACTCTTTCTGCAATGCTTGAATTTCCTTGATAGAAGCTTTCAAACCTTCTGCGCTACGAGCCATACCACACTCATCCCACATGATTTTACCTAAACGCTTGTGGAAATAATCAACTGGCTTTGAACCTTTGATGTTCATTAAAGTTTCTAGACGATCACGCACTGCTTTTTCTGCTGCTACGAAATCTTCTGAATCCGTTGACATCGCTGGCGTGCGAATCTCAGATGCTAAGTATGCACCGATTGTATAAGGAATCACGAAATAACCATCCGCTAAACCTTGCATCAAGGCAGAGGCTCCTAAACGGTTTGCTCCGTGATCAGAGAAGTTAGCCTCTCCTAAAGCGTATAAACCAGGAACCGTAGTCATCAAGTTGTAATCAACCCAAAGTCCACCCATGGTGTAGTGAACCGCTGGATAAATACGCATAGGCACTTCGTAAGGATCTTCTCCCGTAATTTGCTTGTACATATCAAACAAGTTACCGTATTTCTCTTTTACGACTGCCTTACCCATCGCTTGAATCTCTTCATCTGATGGATTGTGCATATTGTTTTTATTCGCCTCACCCTTACCGTAACGAACAATCGCCGCTGCGTAATCTAGGTAAACCGCCATTTTAGAAGCACCTACGCCATAACCTGCATCACAACGTTCTTTAGCCGCACGAGACGCGATGTCACGTGGTACTAAGTTACCGAACGCAGGGTAGCGACGCTCTAAGTAGTAATCTCTTTCGTCTTCTGGAATCTCGTTCGCTTTGCGGTTATCGTTTTGTTTCTTAGGAACCCAAATACGACCATCATTACGTAAAGACTCAGACATCAATGTTAATTTCGACTGGTGATCACCTGATACCGGGATACACGTCGGGTGAATCTGTGTGTAACAAGGGTTAGCGAAGAATGCGCCTTTTTTGTGTGCTTTCCAAGCCGCTGTTACGTTCGATCCCATCGCGTTCGTAGATAGGTAGAATACGTTTCCGTACCCACCTGTACAAAGCAATACGGCGTGTCCGAAGTGACGCTCTAAAGCACCTGTAACAGAATCACGAGCGATAATACCACGTGCTTTGCCGTCGATCGTAACGACATCCAGCATTTCGTGACGTGTGTACATTTTTACGTTACCCATTCCCACTTGGCGTTGCAAAGAAGAATAAGCACCTAATAACAACTGCTGACCTGTTTGGCCGGCTGCGTAGAACGTACGTTGTACTTGTGTACCACCGAATGAACGGTTAGAAAGCAATCCACCATACTCACGAGCGAAAGGAACTCCTTGTGCCACGCATTGGTCAATAATGCTTCCAGATACTTCAGCTAGACGGTGAACGTTCGCTTCACGCGCACGGTAGTCACCCCCTTTAATCGTATCGTAGAATAAACGGTAAACTGAGTCACCATCGTTTTGGTAGTTCTTTGCTGCGTTGATACCCCCTTGCGCGGCGATAGAGTGCGCACGACGTGGAGAATCTTGGAAACAGAATACTTTTACTTTATATCCTAATTCAGCTAACGATGCAGCGGCAGAAGCTCCTGCTAGGCCTGAACCTACCACGATGATTTCTAAGCTACGTTTGTTCGCAGGGTTTACTAGAGAAACGCTGGAACGAAATTTTGTCCATTTGTCGGCTAACGCGCCTTCTGGAATTTTGGCATCTAATTTTGTCATATCAATCGAATCGCTGAACTGTTATTGAATTAAATGGAAATAAAATGCTACTGGCATCGCAGCAAAAACCGCAGGAATCACGATAGAGAAAATAGCTCCGATCGTTTTAATCGTGGGGGTATATTTTGGGTGATTCCAACCGATCGATTGGAAAGCACTTTGGAAACCGTGTAATAAGTGATATCCTAAAGAAATACATCCTAACACATACACAATCACAACTACTGGGTTAGTGAAAACCGATTGCATCTCCGCATATAAGGTATGGTCTTCTAAACCTTCTGTTAAGCGAGAGAAGTACCAGAAATGCTTCAAGTGAAGAATTAAGAACAATAATAATAAAGTTCCTAAAAGGCCCATCGAGCGAGAGTACCACTTACTGTTTGCGGCACCATCTACTTTAGCGTAGGCCACAGGACGCTTTGATTTATTTTCAAACCAAAGACGCAAGCCATCAAAAATGTGTAATAATAAACCGGCGAACAAGACAATCTCCATCGTGCGGATAACTGGGTTCGTTCCCATGAACTCTGCACCTTCGTTAAAAGCCGCTCCACCATCATTTAAGAAGATTAAAGCGTTCAAACTGCAGTGAACTAACAGGAAGCTAATTAAAAACAGGCCCGTAATGGCCATCAGGAGCTTTTTCCCGAGAGATGAATTAAGTGATTTTGCTAACCAAGCCATAAATAAATGTATTTGTTAAGAGGAAATAAAAATAAACGAACAGGTTCGAATTTTTTAAGCATTCAAAACTACAATCGAAACGCCGCTCTATCAAATTTAAAACGTAAAAAATCCATTTTTTTTGAAAAAAACGAATTGCCTTCTTAACTTACAGCTAATCAAAAATGTTTTATGTTTTACAAAAGAATAAGCCTCTATTTCCTGTTTCTGTGCGGTTTTAGTTTCGTGGCGCAGGCAACCCATTTAAAGGGCGGCGAGATCACGGTAAAACGGGTTTCGGATAAAACATTAACCTTCGAGTTTACGCTCACCACCTATACGGAAAACAACCGAGCGAATGTGGAGCAAAATGCGGTCAACTTCTGTTTTGGAGACGGTTCTTCTATTTTATCCGCTAAGCGTTCTGCAGGTTATCCCATTAACTTAGGGAACGGGACCATGAAAAACGTCTACAAGATTCAATATACCTATCCCGCTGCTTCGCTTTTTTATAAAGTCTCTGTGGCTGTTCCTAATCGAAATGATGGCGTTTTAAATATCACCCGGTCTGTGGATGTGCCTTTTTATGTGGAAACCATCTTTTCTATTAATGCGGGTCTAGGTCTAAATTCAACACCAGTTTTGTTAAATCCCGCAGTTGATTTAACAGCCGTGGTAGGACAACCATTCATTCACAATTCGAACGCAGTAGATGCGGAAGGGGATTCTCTAGCCTACCGCTTATCTGTATCTAGAACGGGTGCTGAGTTGACGTGTGATCCGGCCGGAAGAGGTTTAATTGCTCCTAATTTCAAGCAACCGAATGAAGTATCTGCCACGCCGTCTTCTTTCACCATTAATGCGAAAACGGGTGATTTAGTCTGGAGATCTCCACAAGAAGTAGGGATGTATAATTGCGCCTTCATCGTGGAAGAGTGGCGAAATGGCGTGAAGATATCGGAAACTGTCAGAGATATGCAGATCGAGGTGAAGGACTTAGATAACCGAGGACCTATTTTAACGGTGCCTGCGGATGTCTGTGTTCAGGCGGGAACTCGTATCAATCAGCTCATTACGGCTATTGATCAAGTGTCAAAAACGGGTCGTGTAGATCCAATTACAATTACGAGTACAGGAAACGTATATGCCATCGATACTACTTATGCGGTTAAACCACCGAATGCCACATTTACGTCAGCCCCTCGCCAAACCAGTTTGAATGCCGTAGGTACTTTTAACTGGCAAACGGATTGTGTGCACATTCGGAAGGAAGACTATGATGTGTTCTTTAAAGCAGAGGATTTTCCTCCAGTGACGAATTCAGGGGTGAGTAATCTGGTGGACAGTAAGATTTGGAAGATTCGGGTGCTGGCTCCAGCAGTGAAGAACGTGACGGCTACTGCCGGGATAGGAACTCAGATAGTTTTAAGGTGGACTTCCTATGCTTGTTCACTTCCTAATGCTAGCTTGATTCTTTATAGAAAGCAAGGTGCTTGTGATGCGGTAACGAATGCATCTTGTACCACGGGTATGACGCAAACAGGTTATACAGAATTAGCTAGATTGCCTATTACGGCGACTACGTATACCGATAATGCCATCGTAAAAAATACCAATTACTCGTATGTATTGGTGGTGGCTTTCACGAATTCGAAAGGGGTAGATGATTTCAGCCCGATGTCGAATGCCGCTTGTTATTTAATCGCAAGTGCGTCGCCGATTATGACGAATGTATCTGTTTTGAAGACGAGTACGACGGCAGGGGAGAACCTCGTGCGTTGGACCCGTCCGGTGAAATTAGATACCTTGCAATATCCAGGTCCGTATAGCTATCAGTTAATGCGGGCTGTGGGAACGGGGGCTTTTGGTGCCATTGGTTCACCTATCAGTGCTTCGATTCGCACCGCTGTGAATGATACGTCTTATACGGATGCTGGTTTGAACACGACGGCTTTGACTTACCGTTACCGGACCGATTTTTATTATACCTTGAATGGGGTTCGTACCTTATTAGAGGCACCTACTCCGGCATCGAATGTGCGTTTGAGCTCCCAGGTGGCTATTGCATCAGTTAAATTAGCTTGGTCAGCTACTGTTCCCTGGACAAATGAGTTCAGAACGCATCGAGTGTACCGGGAGACGCCACGTGGATCGGGTAATTTTAACCGCATCGCCGATGTTCCGGTGACGACGGCTGCTTCGTTTAAGTATATCGACACCGGAGTCGATAGTTACGGGGCGGATGGGACGTTCACTATTTCGATGAAGACTGATTCCTCGTATTGTTATTATGTAGAAACTTTGGGCTCTTATGGGGCTGGTTTGCCGGCGATGGAGCTGATTAATAAGTCACAAATCATCTGTGGCATTCCGCAGTCTGACTTATTCCCTTGTCCTCCTTCGCTTCAAGTATATACGGTAGATTGTGCCTCCTTAGATGCGAAGGCTGATTGTTCGTTTACGAGCTTCACGAATCAGTTGAATTGGACGCCTACGGTATCAGGTGTATGCGATCCGGACATTGTGTCATATAAGATTTATTATGCCAAAGACTCCTCGTCTCCCTATACCTTATTAGCCACCACGTCTACCTTGAACTTCTCACACATATTACAGAATTCGTATCGAGGATGTTATTACGTGACGGCTGTCAGTGCCTTAGGCAAGGAGAGTACGCCTAGTACGAAGATTTGTGTAGAGAACTGTGCTTCTTTTGATTTGCCTAATTTATTTAGTCCAAACGGCGATGGCCTGAATGATACCTTCAAACCAATGCGCTGCCCGCGCTTCGTGACAAATGTGAATGCGAAGATCGTAGACCGCAACGGTCAATTGATTTACCAATACTCGGGACCTTTAGCTGGTTTTGGATGGAATGGAACGAATTCGAATGGCGTTCAGATGGCGGCATCGTCCTACTTCTATACTTGTGATGTAGTCTTCGATTTATTTGATAAAACGGCTCAAACGAAAAGTTTAAAAGGCTGGGTAGAACTAGTTCGCTAAGATGGACGGAATCGTTTTGATCGATGGGGGATGTCGTTTTTGTCGCTTTGCCTCGAAGGTTTTACGGCGTATGGTTTCAGGAGATCTGCAGATTATTCCAGAAACCTCCTTTACTGAATTTCCGCTGCCGGATATCGATAGTATCAAATGGGTAGTCGGTTCTGAGGTCTATGTGAAGTCAGATGCCCTGTCTCGTATTTTAGCTTTTTCCCATTGGTATTTTCAGCCCCTGCGTTTAGTGTTTATTTTGCCTGCTAGTCTCTTGGATAAAGGCTATGATTGGGTGGCGAAGAATCGATTATTTTGGGGTAAATCGGTGGACGATTGTGCCATTTAGGGCTTTTGGCCTATCTTTGTAAAAAATTAATCACAAAATTACTCCTATGAAAGCATATATTTTCCCAGGTCAAGGTTCGCAGTTTCCGGGTATGGCGAAGGATTTATACACGAATTTTCCAGTCGCTAAGCAAATCATCGATGAGGCAGATGCCATACTTGGTTTCTCGTTATCTTCTGTGATGTTCGAGGGAACGGACGAAGAATTAAAGCAAACTAAAGTGACGCAGCCTGCGATTTATTTGCATTCTATTTTGATTGCCAAATTAGGCAAAGACTTCGCTCCCTCCATGGTAGCTGGTCACTCCTTAGGCGAATTTTCTGCCTTAGTTGCTGCTGGAGGCTTAAGCTGGCAAGATGGATTACGTTTAGTGTATAAGCGTGCCTTGGCGATGCAAGAAGCTTGCGAAATCGAGCCAAGCACGATGGCAGCCGTTTTAGGTTTGCCAGATGCAACGATCGAGGATATTTGCAAGGCTTATGGTCCTTCTGTGGTAGCGGCGAACTTTAACTGCCCAGGTCAAGTGGTGATTTCTGGTTCTGTTGAAGGAATAGAAGCCGTAGGTGCTCAATTAAAAGAAGCAGGAGCGAAGCGTGTATTGCCACTTCCAGTAGGTGGTGCTTTCCACTCACCCTTCATGGAGCCAGCTCGTGTAGAATTAGCAGCGGCCATCGAGGCAACAGAAATCGTTCGTCCTATTTGTCCGATCTTCCAAAACGTAAATGCAAAGCCTTCACAAGATCCAGCCGAAATCAAAGCTAACTTGATCTCTCAATTAACGGGTGCAGTTCGTTGGACACAGTCGGTGGAGGCGATGGTAGCCGCAGGAGCAACTGAATTTATCGAATGTGGACCAGGTAAAGTATTACAAGGTCTTGTTCGTAAGATTCACGCGGAGGCGGTCGTTTCTTCTATTGAATTTGAATAATCGAATTTGAAGTGCTGATTTTGAGCGCTTAAGCAAAAAACGGGGGAAATAATTCAATTATTTTTCTGGGAACGTTTGATAATTTGGGCCTAAGCCCTTACTTTTGCATCAGATTTTGGAATTGACCTATGGTGTAATGGTAACACACCAGTTTTTGGTTCTGGTTTTCTAGGTTCGAGTCCTGGTAGGTCAACAGAATTTTAAAAGAGCTCATCGCAAGATGAGCTCTTTTTGTTTTATGGCTAAATCAAGCTTTTCATCTTCTCTAGCCCGGTCTTCGCCACCTTTAGTGGATCCTGCGCCCAAAGCTCTTTATTGAATAGTTCCAGCGATAAGATAACCGGTTTATCAGATGGCTTCAAACGCTTGATGATTTCCTTGATAGGTGCCTCGCCGTCGCCTGCGTAGATGCGGTCGCCATCCGTGATGGAGGTCGGTTTAATCGTAGTCACGTAATCATTCACATGGAAGACGTCGATCGAGTTTTCACCCACAAGGTGAAGGCAGTCGATAGAGGATTCGCCTTTGTAGATGTGGAATACGTCTAATAGAAGTTTTGCATTCGCTTGGCCGGCTTCAGCTGCCACGAATAGTACGTCAGCCACGCGGTTAAGGTTTTTCGAATGTCCCCACATCTCGAGTTGCGGTGTCACGCCGGTGCTGGTTCCTACATCCAGGATGGTGCGGTAGCGTTCTGCAGCACGACGAAGGTCAAGTCCTGCCTCTTTTGTGGCGCCCATAGGAGGGGCGGCGGTGCGAAAGCAGCCTAATTCGGCTAGCATACCCATTTCGCGTTTCATTTGTTCCACGCCTTGCTTGCGAGTCGCCTCATCATCTACAATCCATTGGGCGAAACCAATGGCGTTTTGGATGTTTATCCCTAGGTCATTGATGCGTTTTTTTGCCTCTACTAGTGTGCCTCCTGATTTCAAATAGGCCTCTAGGGTAGGCACCCAAATTTCACAATGTTTATAACCAGCTGCGGAGGCAATTTCGAGTTCTTTGATGAAGCCTAGTTTTTGGCCCATAATCGTACTCATGTTCAGAGAGAACTCGAATTTAGGAGACTTAGGGGCTGCTGAGGTAGAGAAGGGCAATAAGGCTGCTCCTGCAGCAGTGCCAGTGGAGAACAAAAGTTCTCTGCGGCTGATTTTTGTCATAATAGGTTTAGCTAAATTTTCATCGAAAAATAGGGATATTTTCTTTAATTTTGATCATCTATTCATTCTAATTCTTATTTGCTTTGGCACTAATAAAATCAATCTCTGGCATACGTGGTACGATCGGTGGAAAACCCGGTGAAGGTCTAAGTCCTATCGATGTAGTAACTTTCGCAGCGGCTTATGGCACCTGGTTAAAGAAAAAGGGACATCCGTCGAATTCGATCGTATTAGGTCGCGATGCGCGTATCTCTGGTGAGATGGTTAGTTCCTTAGTGGCGAATACCTTGATCGGTTTAGGCTGGGATGTCTTAGATATCGGTCTTTCTACGACCCCCACAGTTGAATTAGCGGTGCCCTGGACGAAAGCGGCAGGTGGTATCATCATCACCGCGAGCCACAATCCGGCACAATGGAATGCGTTGAAATTATTGAATGATCGTGGAGAATTTATTTCGGATCAGGATGGCAAAGACTTATTGACGATCGCCGAAAATCAAGACTTTGATTTCGCGGATGTGATGAAATTAGGTAAGCTAACGCAAGACGCTAGTTTCCTACAGCAGCACGTGGATCACGTGTTAGGCTTAAGTTGGGTGAATCAGCCGGTGATCGCAAAGGCGAACTTCCGTGTCCTAGTGGATGCGGTGAATTCGACGGGAGGAATCGTGGTACCTATGTTGTTGAAGGCTTTGGGTGTTCAGCACGTGGACGTGATTTTTGGGGAGGCGACAGGTCATTTTGGCCATAATCCAGAACCACTTCCGGAGAACTTGACAGAGATGATTTCCAAAATTAAAGGCGGCAACTACGATTTAGGTATCGTGGTGGATCCAGATGTGGATCGCCTTTGCTTTATTTCGGAGGATGGAATGCCTTTTGGCGAGGAATATACACTCGTTGCGGTAGCGGATTATGTGCTATCCGTGAAGCCAGGTAATACAGTTTCGAATCTTTCTTCTACGCGCGCTTTAGCGGATGTGACGCGCAAAGCTGGCGGCGAATACTTCGCGGCGGCGGTAGGAGAGGTGAACGTGGTGACGCAGATGAAAGCAGTAAATGCAATCATCGGTGGCGAAGGAAACGGAGGCGTGATTTTCCCAGAGTCGCATTATGGACGTGATTCTCTAGTGGGAATCGGATTGTTCTTGACGCATTTGGCAAACAAAGGCATCAAAGCCTCTGAATTGCGTGCCAGCTATCCGGCGTATGTGATTTCCAAAAACAAAATCGAATTATCTGCTGACCTAAACGTTGATTTAATTCTTGCGACTGTCGCTGAAAAATACAAGAATGAGCAGGTGAATACGATTGATGGCGTGAAAATTGATTTCCCAGATCGCTGGGTGCATTTACGCAAATCGAATACGGAACCGATCATTCGAATTTACGCGGAGGCATCTTCGGAGGCCGAAGCAGATACACTTGCACAACAAATTATAGACGTGATCAAAGAGATTGCGAAAGCCTAGATGTCAGACAAAACACCTATTTACCTAGATAATGCGGCGACCACTCCGGTGGATCCTGCGGTTTGGGCGGAGATGCAGCCCTATTTCGAGCATTTCACGGCGAATCCCTCGTCGATTCACTCCCACGGCCGCCAAGCGAAAGTGGCAGTTGAAAAGGCGCGCAAAACGATCGCGACCTTATTGAATGCCTCACCTTCGGAGATTTTCTTCACTTCTGGTGGAACGGAAGCCGATAATACGGTGTTGCAATCGGCTGTTTTGCACGGCGGATGCAAAGTGATTATCACCTCACCATTAGAACACCATGCAGTCTTACACACGGCGGAGGCCTGGGCGAAACTGGGTTTAGCGGAATTGAAATTAGTGCGGGTGAATGCAGATGGCGGGATTGATTTAGCGCATTTGGAGGAATTATTGTCTACTTCGGAGAAGGCGATCGTGAGTTTAATGCACGGCAATAATGAGATTGGGAATTTACTTGATTTGAACGCGGTGGGTGATCTTTGCGAGCAATACGGCGCCTTATTTCATTCGGATACCGTCCAAACCATGGGTCACTACAAACACGATGCGTCAGCCTTGAAAGTACATTTCATGGTAGGTGCGGCACACAAGTTCCACGGCCCTAAAGGCGTCGGATTCTTATATGCAAAAGCAGGAACTAAGTTCCATCCTTTAATGCACGGTGGCGCACAAGAGCGTAACCAGCGTGGGGGCACAGAGAATGTCTACGGGATGATCGGTATCGCCAAAGCCCTAGAAATGGCTTATGCTTCCATGGAAGAACATGAAGCTTATATCAAAGGCTTGAAAGCCTATTTCATCGAAGGATTACAAAAACAGTTCCCAGCTATCTCATTTAACGGTGCTTCTGGAGATGTAGAAAATAGCCTTTACACGGTTCTAAATGTACGTTTCCCATCCGTGGCTGATGGCGACATGCTTTTATTTCAATTAGATATCGAGAAGATTTCCGCTTCAGGTGGTAGCGCTTGTTCAAGCGGTACTTCCGTAGGCTCACACGTGTTATCGGCCTTGAATCCGACAGCGACGGGTGCGGCGGTTCGTTTTTCTTTTAGCAAAAATAATACCCGAACGGAGATCGATCGGGTATTAGAAGTTTTGAAAAAAATCGTGGCCTAGTAGGCGCGAGCAAAGATTACTCGGCGGCTGGAAGGTGCTCCTGTTAGGATGCATTTTCCAGCTTCTTCTTTTGCATCCAGAGGGATACAACGAATCGTTGCTTTTGTTAATTCTTTAATCTTTTCTTCCGTCTCGGACAATCCATCCCAGTGCGCTGAAAGGAATCCACCATTTTCGATTTTAGCGGTAAACTCTTCCCAGTTATTTACCTCGAAGGTATTCGCTGCTCTGAAGTCGAACGCTTTTTGATAGATGTTCTTTTGGATATCTTCCAAAGTGTCCACAATCACGTCTTCTATTCCTTCAAACGGCATACTCGTTTTCTCACGTGTATCGCGACGCGCTAATTCAATCGTGCCATTTTCCATATCACGGTTTCCGATCGCTAAACGAACGGGAACCCCTTTTAATTCGTATTCAGCAAATTTAAATCCAGGACTTTGGTTCTCAGCAAAGTCAAACTTCACCGAAACACCGCGCTTCTTCAAGGCCTTCACTAATGGATTAATACGTGCCTTGATATTTTCCAATTGCTCTTCCCCTTTGTAGATCGGTACGATCACAACTTGGATAGGAGCTAATTTCGGAGGCAACACAAGGCCTTGGTCATCTGAGTGCGCCATAATTAAGGCACCCATTAAACGCGTTGAAACGCCCCAAGATGTCCCCCAAACGTAGTCTAATTGATTTTCCTTGTTAACGAATTTTACGTCGAAGGCTTTGGCAAAGTTTTGGCCTAAAAAGTGAGACGTACCCGCTTGAAGCGCCTTTCCATCCTGCATCATTGCTTCGATGCAATAGGTTTCATCTGCACCAGCAAAACGCTCATTCGCCGTTTTAATCCCTTTTAAAACGGGCATTGCCATGAAGTTTTCTGCAAAATCAGCATAGACCTCTAACATTTGCTCCGTCTCTTCAATCGCTTCTTTTTTCGTCGCATGTGCCGTGTGGCCTTCCTGCCACAGGAACTCAGCTGTACGCAAGAATAAACGCGTACGCATCTCCCAACGCACCACATTCGCCCATTGATTAATCAATAAAGGCAAATCACGGTAGGATTGAATCCAGTTTTTATAGGACGACCAAATCACCGTCTCCGACGTCGGTCTAACAATTAATTCTTCTTCTAATTTCGCATCCGGATCAACGATCACGCCGCCACCATTTGGGTCATTTTTTAAACGGTAGTGGGTAACAACCGCACATTCTTTGGCAAAACCCTCTACGTGAGAGGCCTCCTTCGAAAGGAAGGACTTAGGGATGAAAAGGGGGAAATAGGCATTCGTATGGCCTGTCTCTTTGAACATATCATCCAAAGCGCGTTGCATCTTTTCCCAAATGGAATAGCCATAAGGTTTAATGATCATGCAGCCTCTGACCGCGGAATTTTCCGCTAAATCTGCTCTCTTCACTAATTCGTTATACCATTCAGAATAATTGTCTGCGCGGCTTGGTAGGGATTTACTCATAAAAAATGTTAAAATCGTAATGAAGTGTTCCTTTTTTCGTTTACTTTACATCAGTAAAATGGAACGTTGCAAAGATACGTTTTGTTAGGCTTTTAATTGACATCATCCGCTAAAAACCATGAAAAATCAATCCTTTGCTTATTTATTGCTTGTAGGATTTGGAATCCTTTCCAGCTGCGTGAATGTAAATACCATTTCTTATGCTTCGGATGATTTATATGATGAGGCGAATCGTTCTGTTCAAATAGCGAAAGTTCAAGCTGCAAAAGCGGCTAAACAAAAGAAATACCTTGATTTTCAAGATTTAGAGGAATCCGATGTGGAGGTGATTGAAGAAGAGGAGGGTTTAGCTCAAGAGTCGATTACGCGCGTAAATCCTAATTTATATCAATCGGCCTATCAGCAAGGTCTTTCAGATGGTTTATTTAATAGTCCCTATTTAGGATACGGTTACCGATATACTCCGTTCAATTATTGGAGTCCGTCTTATTCCTATTTTGTCAATCCTTTTAGGCCATTTAGTATTGGGATCGGTTTGGGTTTCTCCGCCTTTAATCCCTATTCATTTTACAGTCCATTTAACGACCCATTCAATCCGTTTTTTGATCCATTTTATAGCCCCTATTACAGTTCTTTCTATCGCCCATTTGGATTTAATTCCTTCTACCGGAATTACAATTACTATGGACCAGGCGGAAATTACACAGGATATAGTGGTCAATATATGACGAATGATACGCGGGAAAAACGGAATTTTGGACCACGTGATGATCGTTCGAATAACCGAAATTCAGGAGGAAATTACACTAATTCACCACGTGGAGGTAATAATTCCTATAATACGCAAGGAAATAACTTGCCGCGTGTGAATATGCAATCCGTTCCTTCAAACTCGGGTTCATCTTCTCAACAGTATGTAGCACCTCGTCGTAATTCAAATTATGAATACCGGGCTGCTCCGGTTGATGGAGGTGGTTCTCAGCGTAGTAATTCGACTTCAACGCCTTCATACAGTTCTCCAAGCTCTGGTGGTTCGAGTTCTGGTGGTGGCGGAGGTGGTTCTAGTCGCGGTCCTCGTTAATTATTGATCATGAAAAAAGCATTCATTTTACTATTCAGCGTCTTTGCGCTGCAGCAGGCCGTGGCCCAAATCTACACCTATCCCAGCTTAGGGAAGCAATTCTCGACTTCATACTCGACGGGTACAGCTCGTATGCAGGCATTAGGTGGTGCTTCGAGCGCTTTAGGGGCTGATTTAAGTGCCTTAACTGGTAATCCAGCAGGTTTAGGATTTTACACTCGTTCTGAAGTAAATATGAGCCTGGCTTACACAGGTATTCAAACTAAATCGTCTTATTTAGCTACCGCAGATGAGGCCTCCGAAAGTCAAATTCAGATGCCTACGCTAGGGATGGTGATTTCGAGCAATAATCTGGGTGGTGGCGAATGGCATGGGTCTTTTGGTTTTGGTTATTCCCGACAAGCGATCTTTATTCAGCCGATTCAGATTTCAGGAACAAATAACCGAAGCTCCCTATTAGATAATTTCATAGAGAAAGCGAATGACAAAGGAGCAACCGGTGCTACTTTGGACGATGAATATGACTCGTATTCGGGGACTGCGTCTTCTGCTGAGGCTTTAGCTTATCAAACCTATTTGATCAATCCGAATTCCGTAACAGGAGGTACGCCATTCGAGCGTTTTCAGCCTTTATTGCCCACGAATCAATATGGTACAGCCTCTAATTCAGGTGCTTTAACTTCCTGGGATTTTGCCTATGGGGCGACGTATCGGGATCAATTGTACTTAGGGGCAGCGTTGCATTTTTCTAAAATCTCATCGAGTTCATCTACCACCTGGGAAGATGAATTTGTAGGGGCGAAAAATGTGGCTGGCTTTCAATACGCGGAAACGTTACTGACGAATGGTTCTGGTATCGCACTTAGTTTAGGGGGTATTTACAAATTGAATCCATCGCTTCGTTTGTCTCTAGCCTTTAGATCTCCGACCTATTATGATCAGATGAACGAAACCTACGATGCACGTTTATTTCCAAATGTCATCGGGATTCCAGCCATCGGCTCTACAGGTAATCCTATCACGATTACGAAAGTAAATCCGATGCGATTAACGACGAATGAGTTTACCTATCAATTTTTAAGCCCGATGAAGGTTTCTGGAGGTTTCGCCCTGTTCTTCTCTAAGAAGGGTTTCTTAACGGCAGATCTGGAGTATGTAGGTTATGGCGGAATGAAGGTCTATTCTGCTGAATTAGGTGGGGGAGCTAATCAAGCCTTTCAGACCAAATACAATGGTCAAATAGCGCGTAATTTTGAGGGTGCTTTGAATATCAAAGTGGGATCTGAAATTCGGATTTCTCCTTCTCTCAGTGTGCGAGGTGGGGCTGCGCTTTTCGGAGGGGGCTATGCTGCTAGCTATGATACCATCGATCGCAATGCACTTCAATTTTCAGGAGGTATTGGCTACCGTAAATCAAATTTCTACCTTGATTTAACGGCCATCCAGCGTACACAGAAAGATGCCTACACGCCGTATACGCTAAAGAACGCAGCTGACTTCAGTTCTGCCACTTTAGATATCACGACTACCCAATTTATGCTGGGAGGCGGGATTTACTTCTAAACAGGGAGGTATTGGTCTAATAGCCAAAGCAATTGGCTGACCGTAATCTCACCATCTACCTGAATGTCTGCTTTTTGGTAGAAAGGTAGGCGCTCATCAAAAGTCTTTTTGATGGTGGCGATGACTACTTCTTCGCTTTGGGACTTATCCAACAAGGGACGATTATTGCCTTGCGCTTTGTATAGACGTTTTGCCAAGTCGTTTACATCCACGTTTAAGAAAATACTAACTCCATTGTCTTTAATGAAGTCCATGTTATCATTAAAACAAGGAACGCCACCGCCAGTAGCGATGACCATTGATTGATCTGGTTGAAATCCACGAAGGGTCTTTTTCTCTATTTCACGGAAATGTGCTTCGCCAAAATTGGAAAAAATCTCAGAAACCGTCTTCTGTTCACGGGTTTCAATCAATTTATCCATGTCCATAAAGGAGTATCCAATATTCTTTGCTAACTCTTTTCCCAAGGTACTTTTACCCGAGGAGGGCATTCCCACTAAATAGATATTCTTCATTCGTTTTATTCTAGGCTTTGTTGAATTTCATCCGCAGAGGGTAGGGAATAGGAAGACCATTTTCCTTTTACCGTTCCGTCCTTTAACAGCCACAATCCTGGGCTAGAGCGAACAATGGTTTTTAGTATTTTCGTATCCGCAGAAAGCGCTGGAAACGCTAACTGGTATTTGTGTCGCAAGGCGTTCACGTCAGCATCCGTAGAGGCAGAAACCAGCCAAACGGTGATGTTTTTCAAACCTTTCGTTAATTTTTCGATTTCTGGTAATGCCCCCTCATTCATGTGGTGGATGTTAGGGATAATGACCATCAATTTAGCTCCTTTGAAGCTTTCCTGGGTGTAATTCGTCGTGTCGCCTTCCGCCCACAATTGATAATCCGTAATCAAAGGTCTGGCCTCTTTCTCATTCGTCGCTTTCATCGAAATGAACTGCGCCGTCGTATCCGTGGGCATCTCATTTAATTCCGTTTCTACCCCTTTGATTTTGTACACATAGGAAAATTTCAAAGGCTCGCGTTCCTTCATATTGGTCGGAATATGGTCGCCTATGGCATAGGGTAAACCATCGCTGATGGGTAAGTGGAAATAGCAAAAAACACCTAGTGCCATACTAGCAATGGCTGTTGTTGCGACCCATTTGCCTGTATTCTTGTTTTGTGGTTTCTTGGAAATTAGTAAAATACCCGTCAAAACGAGTAAGAAAATATCTTTTCCAAAAGACGTCCAGGGCGTTAGTTTGATCGTTTCTCCAAAACAGCCACAGTCAGTTACCTTATTAAAATAGGCTGAATAGAAAGTGAGGAATCCGAAAAAGGCTAGGATACCTACAAAGGCATATAAAGTTTGCTTTATCCGGTAATTTAAGGCCAAAGCAACGGCTAGAACGATTTCTAAACTGCTGAGTAAAATCGACAAGATGAGCGCGTATGGAATCCAGAATTTCCAAAATCCTGCCATAAAAGCAAAGTCCACTGAGAACACCTCGAAGTATTCTTCTAGCTTCAGTTGGGTTCCGATCGGGTCATTTAATTTGATGAGTCCCGAAAAGATGAAAATCCCGACCAATAAAATCTTGGCGATTTTAGACATTATTGCTGTTGTTGCTGCTGTTGCTCGCCCTTCAATGTGATTAAGCAGAAGACGGCATAATTGAGCATATCTTGGTAATTCGCTTCTACACCTTCAGAAACAAGGGTTCTGCCCTCATTGTTTTCAATTTGCTTCGTGCGGAAAATCTTCATTAAGATTAAATCCGTCATGCTACTAACACGCATGTCACGCCAAGCCTCGCCGTAATCATGGTTCTTATTACGCAATAATTCAAGCGTTATTTCTACTTGCTGATCATAAAAGCCGCTCAATTCCTCTGGGGCAAATTCCATTTGGTCTGAACCCTCTAAAGACTTTTGAATGAGTGCGATGATGCAATAATTGATGATTCCGATGAATTCTCCTTCGATGCCATCTTCGATTTTTTGAGCTCCTTTTTCTTGGATGCTACGGATTCGTTGGGCTTTGATAAAGATTTGATCGGTTAAGCTAGAAAGTCGTAAAATTCTCCATGAAGTGCCGTAATCTTTGTTTTTTTTATCAAACAAGGCTTTGCAGTATGAAATTACTTGGCGATATTCGATTTCGGTTTGGGAAGGCGTTGAGTCCCTGTTCATAGATACAGTTTTTATACGATGCTCGCGTTTTTATAGCCTACAAAATTATTTAAATTATCCTAAAATTCACTCGATTTGGACGCTCTTTTTTCCACTAGTCAAACAATCCGCTTAAATGGCCAATTGATTGATTTTTCAGCGCCTAAAATCATGGGGATTTTAAACATCACTCCGGATTCTTTTTTCGAAGGAAGTCGTGTGTCATCGGTTGATGCAGCCTTAGAGCAAGCTTCCTCGATGATCGCAGCAGGAGCTTTGATTTTAGATATTGGTGGGCATTCCACACGACCAGGTGCGGCTCCAGTAAGTCCGGAGGAAGAAATTGCACGTGTGTGTCCGATTGTTTCAGCTATTTCCGCTGCATACCCTGCCGTGATTATATCGATCGACACTTATCGCGTGGCGGTGGCTAAGGCGGCTTTAGCGGCTGGGGCTCATATTTTTAATGATATCGGTGCAGGCCAAATGGATGAAGGCGTTTTCGATTACATTGTCGAAAATCAAGTTCCTTATATTCTCAGTCACAGCGTAGGTCGTTTCGAGCAAGTACATGAAGTGCCAGATTACCAGAATGTGGTAGCAGAGGTATTACATAATTTATTGCCTAAAGTCCAGGAACTGCGTTCCCGTGGATTCAAAGATTTGATTGTTGACCCTGGTTTTGGTTTCTCAAAAGCCCTAGATCATAATTACTCCTTATTAGCTCATTTACGCTCCTTTAAATTGTTAGGCGCTCCTATCCTAGCGGGCCTGTCTAGAAAGACGATGATCTGGAAGGAATTAGGCATTTCAGCGGATGAAGCATTGAATGGTAGTACCGTTTTACATACGATTGCGCTCCAACAAGGCGCCTCAATTTTGCGTGTTCATGACGTGAAACAGGCGAAAGAAACGATTCATTTAGTCCAAAAACTACAGCAAAATGGCCTATCCCATTTATTATAAAGGCGCGTGGCAAGACCCCGACAAAGTAACAGTCTCCATTAAGGATGTGGGCTTTCTTCGTGGTTTTGGTATCTTCGATTTCTTCCGGATCATGGAGGGTAATCCCATCTTTATGTCGGATCACCTAGATCGTTTTTTGAGTTCAGCTGCGAAGATGGGTTTGCCTCATTCGTATACGAAAGAGCATTTTGGCGCTTTAATTCAAGAAATCGCCGCGCAATCTGTCGATCCTTGCTTAGGAGTGAAGCTCGTTTTAACGGCTGGTTTTAGTCCCAATGGCTTCGATCCATCTGGCGATTCAGAATTATACATTTTTCCTGGGGTCTTCTCTTTTGCGGAACCGACTTCTGGATTGCGATTGATTAGCCGCGAATATAAGCGGGAGATGGCAGATATTAAATCTTTGAATTATGCCTTCGCCTTGCGCGAAATGCCTGCTGTGCGAGCGGCTGGAGGAGACGATTTGATTTATCATACACCTGAATTTGGGGTGTCGGAGTCGTCTCGTTCTAATTTGTTTTATGTCAAAGACGGTGTCATTCACACCCCTGGAGATCATATTCTAGAAGGAATTACTCGTAAAAAAGTGATTGCCCTAGCTTCGTCAGTTTACGAAGTTCGAGTGGGAGCCTGCTCGCTAGCCGATTTTATGAATGCAGATGAAGTGTTCACAACGGGTTCCACCAAACGCGTTTTACCTATTTTTTCCATCGATGGAAAGCAGATAGGAAATGGGAAAAGGGGTGAGGTAACGGAGACGTTGTATGGGATGCTTCTTAACTCAGAGGCTTGAGAAAGCATAAAGTACAAAGAATCAAAGTTGGAATCCTCTTCGAGGATGAATTTGTGAAATATACCTATACTTTTTTTATTCTTTATTCATTGTGCTTTGTAGAGCTTCGCTCTACTTCGGCCTAAAAGCCTTCATATTCTCCTCCCTACACACCAAAAAAGGTCCGCCGATCAAGTCGATGCAATACGGGATGGCTGGGAAAACGGCCTCAAGACATTGTCTGATGGCTTTCGGTTTTCCAGGAAGATTTAGAATTAATGTTCGATTTCGAATGCCCGCAGTTTGACGACTAAGAATGGCGGTAGGAACATATTGCAAGGAAACGGAGCGCATGAGTTCGCCGAATCCGGGCATCATTTTTTGGCAAACTGCTTCTGTTGCTTCTGGGGTTACGTCGCGTAAGGCTGGGCCAGTTCCGCCAGTAGTTACTAGAAGGCAGACTTCTTTAGACATTTCGATCATCTTCGCTTCGAGTTGATCTTGTTCGTCTGGAACAACGGCGTAGACTACCTCGAAATCAGATTCCAGGTATTCTTTTAATAATTCTACCACGGCTTTGCCCGGAATATCTTCGTAGATGCCCGCGCTTGCTCGGTCGGACACATTAATTACGCCTATTTTGATCATTCTTTTTGGGTAATTTAAGTTTCTTTTCCATCGGAATCGGCTCGTCTAGGAGATCGCGAATGACGATAGATGCGACTACGCCTCCGAAGGCTGCTGGTAAATAAGAGATCGTACCATAGGCGGACTTTTTGAAGTTGCTTCCGTCAGTCAGGATGAGTGATTCATCTTTGACTTTTTCCAAAGAGAAAACGGCCTTAATTCCTTTACCTACTCCCATCTTGCGAATGCGTTTACGCACTAAAGAGGCTAGATAGCATTCACGTGTGTTAAGTAGATCGGCTGTTCTGATTTGAGTAGGATCCATTTTGCCTCCTGCACCCATGGAGCTGGCGATTTTGAATCCAAGGTCGTAGGCTGTTTTCAATAACGTTACTTTAGGAGTTACTGAATCGATGCAGTCCATCACGTAATCGAATTGATTCGTTTCTAACAGGTTTTTCGCCTCTTCTGGGCTTAAAAATGTTTCGATGGAGGTTAATTTCAAAGCTGGATTAATGGCTAACAATCGGTCAGCCATAATTTGAGCCTTCGAAACTCCATGGTTAGTCGCTAGAGCGGGTAATTGGCGGTTGCGATTCGTAGGATCCACCACGTCACCATCCACGATGGTCATGGTTCCTACGCCGGAACGAGCAATAAATTCTGCGGCAAAAGAGCCTACGCCCCCTAAACCGACCACTAAAATATGAGAAGCTTGTAATTTTGCGATCCCCTCTGGACCGATCAAAAGTTCGGAGCGGCTGAGCCAGCTCAGATCATTGTTTGGCATAATTAGGATATTTCTTCCTTGATTTGATAATTCGTTGTTTTATCCGAGTTAGTAATCAGTAATTCGCCGATGAAACCGGCTAAAAACAACTGAACACCTAGGATAATGGCCACCAGGGCCAAAAAGAAGAGCGGATTGTCCGTCACATTGCGGTACTTGAGATTATAGGCAATGTTGTATAATTTCACACCAATCAGGTAAACAGTTAAGCAAGAACCCGTTAGGAAAGAAAGAATGCCTAAACTACCGAAAAGGTGCATTGGGCGCTTGCCAAAAATCTGCACAAATGAAATCGATAACAGATCTAAAAATCCGAATAGGAATCTTTCTAGCCCAAATTTCGTTACGCCATATTTGCGTGCTTGGTGCTGTACCACTTTCTCGCCAATCTTAGTAAACCCGTTCCATTTTGCTTGAACCGGAATGTAACGGTGCATTTCGCCGTACAAACGAATCGTTTTCACGACCTCTAATTTATAGGCTTTCAGACCACAATTGAAGTCGTTCAATTTAACACCCGAAAGTTTACGCGTGGCCGCGTTGTATAATTTGGTAGGAATTGTCTTTGATAAAGGGTCGTAGCGTTTTTGCTTCCAGCCTGAAATTAAATCATAATTCTCCTCCGTGATCAATCGATATAATTCTGGGATTTCGTCAGGTGAATCTTGTAAATCAGCATCCATGGTGATGACTACCTGCCCTGAAGCTTTGGTAAAACCCTCATGAAGCGCTGCTGATTTGCCGTAATTCCGGGCAAATGAGATGGCCTGAAGGGAGCTGTATTGCGTAGATAATTGCTTTATAACCTCCCAAGAATTGTCATTACTACCATCGTTTACGAAGATCATTTCGTACGAAAAGGCGTTTTCTTTCATCACCCGATCGATCCAAGAACATAGTTCTGGAAGCGATTCGGCTTCGTTATAAAGAGGTACTACGATGGATAGCTGTAACATACGAGCAAAAGTACGAAATAATTATGAAGGAAAAATGATATAATAGGGTCTTAATAATTCGATGAATTCTGTGCTGTAGTCGCCTTGTTCCGTTTTGATGGGTAGGCTGTGCTCTTCGTTTAACTCTTCTTTCCTCGATCCCCTCGCCATAACCCTTAGCACAGGGCTATCCGGTTTCGAAAGCACATTCACTTTCTCGTTGATGTATAAGCCTAGATTTTCTAGGGATTGTTCGAATAGCGCCAAAACATCAGCTGGATACAACACCGCAAATTCGCCCTCCGCAGCCAGCAATCGATCGATTGAATTCGCTAAATCCGCTGGACTCAAATGATCTGCATGGATTGCCATGTGCCTAGCAGGATCCGTTGCTGGAAGATGATTCGTGAAAAAGGGAGGATTGGAACAGATGAAATCGAATTTTACCTCTGAATGGTAGGCGCTAATGTCAGATTGTATGACTTGAAGGCGGTCTTTGAAGGGATTTTGCTCGAAGTTTTCTGAGGCCAAAATAGCTACTTCAGGATGGATTTCGAGCGCTTTAACGCTGCACTCAGTATTCGCTTGCGCCATCATAGAAGCTAAAAGTCCACACCCTGTTCCAATATCAAGGCATAAACCACCTGCGTGCAAAGATGCCCACGCACCGAACAGGCAAGCTTCTGTGCTGATCTTCAATCCCGGATTTCCGTGATCTAGTGAAAACTGTTTGAACTCGAAAGTGGATCTATTTTCGGCCATAATCTGCCGGATTTTCGCCCCAATCTTCGGTCTCCCACTTCAAGACTTTCGTCGAATAGTGATTACTTTTTAACCAAGTGATGGCATTGTCCACCATCTTGAAAAGCTCCTCTGTTCTGGCATTGCGCTCTAAATTCGTTTTGATGGCTCGATTTCGTACCCAGGCAATAGCGGTTCTCGAATCTGAATACAAAGGGTAGGGGCAATCTAATTTCTTTAAGTAGGCTAAACCGTGAACGATGGCTAAAAACTCACCTAAGTTGACGGTGCCTTCTGGGAAAGGTCCACGTGCAAATAAGACTTCCTTTGTTTCGGTATTTACACCTTGGTATTCCAATACGCCCGGGTTGCCGGCGCAGGCCGCATCTACCGAAATACTTGGAATGATGAATTTAGCCGCGTTTAATCGAGGAGTTTTAGTCTTTGATGAAGGTGATACACTAGCCCAATAGTTCTTTTTAGCCGCGCTTTCTGCCTCGACTTTTGACTCAAAAGACTTATATTGCGCACCCGCATAGCCTTTGATGTTTTTCTCGGTCTCTGCCCAGGAATCAAAGATTCCGGTCTGATGACCCGCCCAAATCACATAGTATTTTTGTTTTTTGGCCATCTACATCAAACGTGATTTAAAGATCTTAATCGCGATCGCAATCAAAATTACCCCAAAGATTTTACGCAAAATCTGCGTCCCTGCATTCCCTAATTTCTTCTCAATCCAAACGCTAGAGCGTAAAACGATATAAATAAACACGAGGTTGATAAAGATACTAACAATGATATTTTCCTCCTCAAACTGTGATTTCAAAGAGATCAAAGTCGTCATCGTTCCAGCTCCCGCAATAATCGGAAACGCTAAAGGCACGATCGAATGGGTATTCGTCTCAATTTCCTCACTCTTAAAAATGCTGCGGCCCAAAGTCATCTCCATACCGATCAGGAAAATGATCAATGCACCCGCCATCGCGAACGAATTCGTATCAACCCCTAATAAATGCAAGATGAATTTTCCCGCAAAGAAAAATCCAATCATGATGATTCCAGAGGCCAAAGTCGCTTGACCCGGGTGAATATCCCCATTCTTCTTACGCAATTCGATGATGATGGGAATAGATCCCAAAATATCGATGACCGAAAATAAAATCAGCGAGGAGGAGAGAATCTCTTTTGAATTAAAGTTCATGTCTGATGGTTTTGATGAGTGTTTCAATGTCTTCCACGGTATGTGCCGGGAAATTAGCAATTCGGAAACTCGAATTTTTCCATTCGCCATATCCTTTGCCCAGTTCGATGTCCGCAGCTTGACAACGGGCATGCAAGGCCTGAATCTTCTCTGCTGGCCCTTTTAAGGCTAAAACAGTAGGCAATCGTAAGTCTTCTCTTTGTATTAAATAACTAAATTCGCTTTGTTGATCCCAAAAATCTGTCCAGATTTTCATTTTTGCCAACGTAGCTTGATGCGTTTTTGATAACGATGGAAGCTGTTTTGTTAGGCGATTAACCAGATAAATGCTCAAGACATTCGGTGTCATTTGCGTTTGAAAGAGGCGTCTGTTCTCTTCTAAAAACAAGACATCGTTGTAATGAGTAGCGCGTCCCACTTCTTTCGCGCGCGCTAAAGCTTTAGGGGAGCAGATCAGTAGACCCAATCCTGCTGGAATTCCGATACATTTCTGAACCGAGGCCAACCAAACATCTGCCTCTAACCAAGGCAATTCAATGCCTCCCATCGAGGAAGTGGCATCCACGGCTATGATGGCGTCATCGGCTAATTGAAAATCAGACCGACGTATTTGCTGGCAAGTCCCATTTGAAGTTTCACTTTGGACTAAACATAAAGTGTCACTTTCTATTGGTCCTAATTTTTGACCCACTTCGGCTAGACTTTGTTCTAGTGTAAACTCAATTGACTCTGATGTCGCTTTCGCATACTGTGCCCATTTCTTGCCAAAAGCGCCATTATACAGGTGTGTGGATTTTTTTCTAACCAAAGACTGAGTCACAATCTCCCAAGCTTCTGTGGCTGAGGAGACAAAATAGATCGTATAATCTGTGGGAATATTCCACTTGAAATGGAGCTCCTGAAAGGTAGCTTCTAGCAGTTTCTCGAAGCGTTCACTCCGGTGATTTATACTCACAATACCCTGATCAAAAGCCTCTTGAATGTATCCAAGGGCCTCTGGATGAACCTTTGAAGGACCAGGGTAGAAAGATAACATGGTTTATAGGAAAGAATAAAGGCCTAATTCGTAACCACGCAGACCTAAACCTACGATGATTCCCTTTGCCTTAGGGCTTAAATAACTGTGATGTCTGAAATCTTCACGCGCATGCACATTTGAAATATGCACTTCAATTACCGGCGTTTTAATCGCGGCCACTGCATCACCCAAAGCCACCGAAGTATGTGTATAGCCGCCAGCATTGAATAAAATGCCGTCGTAGCTGAAACCTACCTCGTGTAATTTATTGATCAGAACCCCCTCTTCGTTGGATTGAAAATAGGAGATATCTAGTTGCTCACCGAACTTATCTTGTAAGATTTCCAAAAACTGCTCGAACGTCTGTGCCCCATAAATCTCAGGTTCACGTGTGCCTAATAAGTTCAAATTAGGGCCATTCAGGATCAATATTTTCTTTCTTACCATATTAATAAGGGGACATGCGGTGTAAAAATACGTAATTACTTTAAATTTACGGGATTCATGGTACAAATTCTATATGTGGGAGACAGAAATCCAGTCTTTTGGGGATTACTTAAAAATAGAGCGGGGCTTATCTAAGCACTCCCATGAAGCCTATTTACGAGACATTCAAAAACTAGCTACCTATCTTTCTGTTTCACCCATTGCTATTGATCAGGTAGATGAATCCCATATTTTGGCCTTCTTAAAAGACTTACACGCTTTAGGAATCGAAGCAAGTACGCAGTCTAGAACCCTGTCAGGCATCCGGGCCTTTTTTCAATTTCTCGTATTCGATGGAACCCTAAAAGCGGATCCCACAGTGCACGTGAAAAATCCCCAAATGGGCCGCAAACTTCCCGATACCCTTTCTTTCGACGAAATCACTGCCATTCTCGAACAAGCCGATCTTTCCAGTCCGGAAGGAGTAAGAAATCGAGCAATGTTAGAATTCTTATATGGAGCAGGATTGCGTGTTTCGGAGTTAATAGGGCTGAAAAGAGAGGATATATACGAAGATCAAGGCTTCGTCAAAGTTCGCGGGAAAGGCGACAAAGAACGTCTCGTTCCCGCTGGTCGTGATGCATTTAAATACCTTAATCTCTATCTGGAATCAGTTAGACCTTCCTTACCAGTGAAGAAAGATTCGACGCACGTTATTTTCCTGAATAGGAGAGGCTCTGGCCTAAGTCGGGTGATGGTATTTTTAATTTGTAAGGATCTGGCTGCAAAAGCCGGAATCACAAAAGTGATAAGTCCACATACCTTCCGTCACTCATTTGCAACCCATTTAATTGAAGGGGGCGCGGATTTACGTGCCGTTCAGGAGATGTTAGGTCATGAATCGATCTTGACAACGGAGATTTATACGCACTTGGATCGAGCGTATTTGACGCAGATGGTAAGGGATTTTCATCCGTTTTCTACTTTAAAGCATAAAGAATAAAGCACAAAGAATAAAAAGGAAGTCTGAAGTAAGCACTTCATGAATCCATCGCCATAGGCGATACCAACTCTATGCTTTATTCTTTGTGCTTTATGCTCTCTTTTTAAAGTTCTCTAATCTCTGAACCTTCCTCAGGGAAAGGAATAAACACAAAATTGGTAAACTGTCCATCCACCACAAAAAGGCAAGCGAACTCTTCGATGTCTTTGAAATTTTGGACGAATAGTTCCCTATTTTCTTCGGCGATCAGTTTGCGTTGCACGAATTCTTCCATCATGGAAGCGTGGTAATTCCACTTGTTTTCGTGCAATTCGCCTACGCCGATCAGCTTTTGGCCTATTTCGATGGGACGTTGTGAGGTGACGAAGATGGGGAAATCGGAGAAGCCGCGCTTCTTGATTTGGTAAGAGGCTTCCTTTAAAGCGTCTGCGACTTTGATGAAGTCGGACGAAATAAGGCCTAAATATTTCCCGTTCAAGTCAGGGGAATTGGGCGCGTTTGAGAGGGCGGTGTAATCTTCGATCATGATTTAACTCTTACTTAGTAATAATAATTGAATGTCTTTCACGGGTTTGTGGAACAATTTCCCCGTGCTTGCTTGCGTTACGAAGCCTCGGTAGCAGAATACGCCTTTCATGAAGGATTTTCCCTGCCAAAGCATTTCCTCCACTCCCCCCGTCTTTCCAGCCTTCAAGATGAAGGAAGTCATTAGGTTGCTGATGGCTAAACTAGCCGTATGTGCAACTAGGGAAGGGATATTCGGTACGCAATAATGTGTTACTCCGTATTTTTCGAAGGTGGGTTTTTGGATGGTGCTCGCTTCAGAGGTTTCAAAACAGCCTCCTTGGTCAATGCAAACGTCAAAAATCAAGGTTCCTGGATTTAGCTTGCTAACCATCTCCTCCGTTACAATACAGGGAGTAATTCCACTGTCGGAGCGAAGGGCTCCTACGATGATTTGGGCCTCTTGAAGGGCTTTCGCTAGATTTTCCGAGTCGATGACTTGAGTTACGACAGGGAAACCGAGCGCCGCTTTTAGGCGTTGTAACTTGTAAATATCTTTATCGAATACTTGGAACTGCACGCCTGCGCTCGCTGCCGCTCGCGCAACCTGCTCCACCACCTGCCCAGCACCTAAAAGCACCATATTGCAGGGAGGAACCCCAGTTACATTGCCTAAAAGCAATCCTTTCTTCTTTTGAATCAAATCTGTCGCAATCGGCAGAATCAATTGCCCAGCGATCTCCGCCATGATTTTAATGAAAGGAAAACCACCACCATTGTCTTCGACGAATTCGAGTCCGATGGCTAATAGTTTTTTGGCGTTAATCGCATCGATTAATTCGGAGGATAAATGCTGGTAAGAGGCACTAGAAATAATGGCCTGTCCCTCTTTCATGCGCGCTATTTCCGCGATGGTGGGAGGGGTAATTTTTAAGGTTAAGGCACTCTGCCAAATCATCGCCACATCCTCACTCACACTGGCTCCGGCTAATAGATAATCTGAATCGCTAAATCCGGCTCTTTCGCCTGCCCCTTTTTCGATCACAATTTCATGGCCATTATTGGTTAATAAGGTCACCGCCTGCGGGCTTAATGAAATGCGATTTTCGTTCGGATCGGATTCCTTGGGAAGGCTGATGCGGATGCTTTGGGCATTCTGCTTCGTCCACGCCATCGCCTCTAAAGGCGCGATTCCTTGCTTCGAAAGTAATTCCTGAAACGGATTATGTTCTAGTATCTTCGCCATACGACTTGTAATTTACGGTGCGCATCATCCACGTGTGACACGTTTAATTCGAGGTGTTCAAAGGTCCAAAACTCCTCCGCCTGCTCCGGCCATTCAATTAAACATAAATGACCTGAGTCTAAATATTCTTCTAATCCGATGTCAAAAGCCTCTTGGGCGTTCTTCAGACGGTATAAATCAAAATGATAAACCGGTTGCCCCTTCGCGTCCACATACTCGTTCACTAAGGAAAAGGTGGGGCTTTGAACTGATTGAGCCACGCCTAATTGATGGCAGATCTCTTTAATTAAGGTCGTCTTTCCAGCCCCCATTTCACCACGAAATAACCAGACGTTAGGGTAGTCTTTTGTCTCTCTGATTAAGCTAGACGCTATTTCAGGTAATTCTGTGATGCTGTACTTGTCCCAGGGTCTCATAATTCGATATCTCCTAATTGAGGTCTGATCAGTATTTCTTCTAACACGGTCGAAGGATTCATCGAGTAAGCCGAGTATATGGTCGAAGCCACGTCATCTGCCGGGATAAATCGCGTTTCAGGTAATTCCACTCCATCCCAAGCCGGCGTTAAAGTAGCGCCTGGTAAGATGGCCGTTACTTTGATTCCTTGTGTTTTCGTTTCTTCTCGCAAGACTTTAGTGAAGCCTAGTAAAGCAAATTTACTGATGCAATACGATCCACCAGCCGTATAAGCGGTGATGGAGGCGGTAGAGCAAATCGTAAAGATGTGCCCTGATTTTTGGGCCTGAAATGTCGGCAAAAAGGCTCTTGTTAAGTGATAGGCACTGTATAAGTTCGCCTCGATTTGGCTTTCCAAAACCCCATCTTCCTCATTCTGAATCTGTCCAGGCATAAAAAAACCGGCATTGTTGATTAGGACATCGATGGATTTGGTTTGGCCTAAAACCCAGGATGCAAAATCTTGACATTGCGTTTTAACGCTTAAATCTGCCACAAAAGTGTGCAAAGCGTTCGTATTGAATTCAGTTGAAAGGGCTTTTAATTTATCGCCATTTCGAGAGCAGGTAAAAACCCTAAATCCTTCAGATAAGAATTTTTTTACCAAAGCTTTGCCAATTCCCTGGCTACCCCCACTAATTATTGCCGTTTTGTTCATTATCTTTGAAGAATATCGATGTGTAATATACCAATCAGATGTCAAAATTAGGTAAATATTTAATCTTCCTGGGTAAGCTTTTTACAAATCCAGAAAAATTTCGGGTATATCTCGCCTTGACATTTCAGGAATGTGTAGACATCGGTATTAATTCTGTGTTAATTGTGGCGATTGTGTCCACGTTCTTAGGGGCCGTAACCTGCGTTCAAACAGCGGCAAACATGGACAACCCTTTCGTTCCACAATATATTATCAGTCTAATTGTACGTGATTCAACCATTTTAGAGATGGGTCCTACGATTACTTGCGTCGTATTAGCGGGTAAAATCGGATCGAATATCGCGGGTCAATTAGGAACGATGCGCATTACTGAACAAATCGATGCCTTAGAGGTAATGGGGATTAACTCCCGGTCTTATTTGGTTTTGCCTAAAATCGTCGCGGCGATGATTACGTTCCCCATGCTTGTGACTCTGGCTTGTTTTCTAGCTATCTATGGTGGGTATCTAGCGGGTTGGTTAACAGGTTCCATCTCTCCGCAAGAATACATTAAAGGTTTGCAATTCCAGTTCAAAGGAAATTACATGATTTTTGCCTTGACAAAATCAGTGGTTTTTGCCTTTCTAATTGTTACGATTTCAGCTTTTAAAGGCTTCTACACAAAAGGAGGAGCATACGAAGTAGGGACTTCGAGTACCGCTGCAGTGACTAATTCGTGTATTGCGATTTTGATAGCAGATTATCTTTTGGCCCAATTATTAGTCGGCTAAATTCTTTCAATAAACACATTAGTGCTTAATAGCGATGTCGCGGCTCCTCGATAGGAACCAAAGACAGGTGTGATTTCTTCCGGCAAACATGATGCGGCTAATGGAATGTGATTTCCTGAAACGACCTCATGCTGCGTCGGGTCATAGCCTCTCCAGCCACCACCAGGCAAATAAACTTCCACCCACGCGTGCAAATGATGTGTCTGATTAGGCACATCCACTGGTGCCACCCCAATGTAATAGCCAGAAACAAAACGCGTCGCTAAGCCCATCGCTCGACATAAGGCAGAGAATAATACCGCATAATCGCGACAAGAACCCTTTCGGTTAATCAACGTGAATTCTGGTGAATTAGGGGCTCCTTCCTCTCTAATCTCATAAGCAAAATTACTGAAGATGAATTCGTTCAAAGCAGATAGATAGGCAGATGTGCTGTAGCGAACTCCTGAGGCAATTTGGCGTGCCATTTGTTCTACCGTGGGTGTTACACCCTCCAAGCCTAAATAGGGGCTTAAGGTTTTTTGATAGGAATTCGAATAGGTAATGGGTAATGTTTTGCTTTCAAAGGGGAAATAGACAAAATCAAATGGATTGAATTCAGTCGTTTCTACCGTCGCTTGCACCTCAATGGAGAGGTAAGAGGTAGGTTCTTTAAAAAATAAGATGTTTTGAATATTTCCCTCTGGGTCTAAATTCTTGGAGATTTGGACAGGAGCAGGATCTATTTGTAAGTTAAATTCTTGGACAGATAAAAGGGCACTTTTTCTTGGGTGCAAATACAGGATATGCGGGTCCAACGTGACCGATTCACTGTATTCATAGCGTAAATGGTGCTTGATGCGAGCGATCATTTCGAGGGAGAGATTAAATCTTTCATCCAACCTTCATCGATTCTCGCTAAAGATTGACGCAAAGCCTCATTCCAGTCATCAGAAATGGCCTCCATGTCTTCTTTGTGTAATCTGACCTCTCTTGCCTTGAAACTACCTTTCTCATAAACCACCACATCGATGGGATAATCTACATCGTTCGCACTCACTTGTGTCGCATCAAAAGAAAGGAATCCCATCTTCAATGCCTCTTTTAAGGAGGTTTCGTGCGTCAAATTTCTATTTAGAAGTGGTTTTCCGTAATTGGAATTACCAATAATTTGGTATTTTAAACCATCATTAATTTCAATCCAATTGCCTTCCGGGAACACGAGGAACAATTTATGCTCACTGTCTTTCGGCATTTGGCCTCCTACAATGGCATGTAGATTAAACGCATAACCTTCTTTTTCTAAAGTCTCCCGGTCTTCCGCTGCGACTTGTTTAAGTTTAGTCCCAAAGGACGTTGCGGCCTGAAACATATAATCATAGCTTTCTTCCTCGTCCTCGATGGCTTGATTAAAATAGGTAACCGCCTTATCTCGCACGGAACGTAATCCGGCCGTCATGATGAAAAGGGAATGGTTTTTAATCTCGTGAATAGAGATTTTTTTATTTGAATATACCTCGTTTCCAGCGGTGATACGCGTGTCTGCGATGGCAATCAATCCTTCCTTAACGGTAATTCCTAAACAATATGTCATACGATGATGGGTGGCAAATGGGAGCGCAATATTACAAATTTTTGACTTAAATGACGGATTTAATTCACGGGCTTCAGGTCAAAATAGGTGTTGTGAATCGTTTGGCCTATATCATTATTCGCTAATTGGAACTCATCTAAATATTGATGCAAACCGGTCTTTAAAATATCTTCAATCTCCGTGAATTGGACCTCTGATAAAATTTTGGAAAGTTTTTTCTCTGCTTGATTTGAATAGCCATGATCGAATGAAGTGCCTGAAATGGCATAAAGCGATTGCTCCGCTTCTGTTAGACAGTGCACGACAGAACGTGGGAAACCTTTGTCAAGAATCAAAAACTCCACGATGTTCGTTGGATTAACCACCTTGTATTGCTGCCGGAACATGTTGTAGGCAGATACTGACTTTAACACCGACGACCACAACAAAAGGTCCAAAGGCGAGCCCACCGCATCGACATTGGGTAATAGCGTGAAGTACTTCACATCTAAAAAGCGTGTCGTCTTGTCTGCCCGTTCTAGTAATTTACCTAATTGACCAAAATGCCAACCTTCCCCACGCGTAATCGTCGAGTCAACAATGCCATAGAATAGTTGACTTCCTGATTTGATTTCCTCTAAAAAACCTTGGTAGCGGGCCAATTCCCAGCTTTTGCTGCCTTCCACTCGGTCTTTCACTTTCCAATAGATTTGGTTCACATATTCCCACATCTCTTTGGAAATACTCTCTCTAATCGTACGGGCATTTTCACGCGCAGAATAAAGACAGGATAGAATGGAATTCGGATTATTGACATCAAAAGTCATGAAGTACAAGACGTTCTCTCGATTGGCTTCTGAATAATGCTCAAAGAAATTATAATGATCAGCGGTTGCCACAATTAAAGGCTCCCATTGTTCGGGAACGTTAGGCGGTAAATCTAATGCGAGATTGAAATTCACCGAGATGAAGCGGGCATAATTGTCGGCTCTCTCGATGTACCTGTTCATCCAATAAATGGAATTGGCTACACGACTTAACATAGGCTATAAATTTTATAAAATGCTTGATATCTTAAAATTAGGATTTTTTTTCAGAGTGAGGCATGAGCCCGTCCTTTTTTGTATTTTTGTCCTTTAATTCGACAAAAAAATCCACATGTTTTATCAAATTTTCATAAAACCACTTTTCTTTCTTTTCAATCCGGAGCGTGCACATTATGTAGCAGCTGATTTAATACGCTTTACGTTGCGCATTCCTGGAATGTCTTCCCTCTTTAAAGTCTTGTTTCAAGTGGAAGATAAACGATTAGAACGGACGGTTTTTGGACTTCGTTTCCCTAATCCAGTGGGTTTAGCGGCGGGCTTTGACAAAAACGCTTTGTTGGTAGATGAATTTGCAGAATTGGGTTTTGGCTTTATTGAGGTGGGAACCGTAACACCAAAGCCGCAAGATGGAAATCCCAAGCCCCGTTTATTTCGCCTGATTGAAGATGAGGGAATTATCAATCGAATGGGTTTTAATAATGAAGGTTTAGCTGCGATGAAAGCGCGTTTAGAAAAACGCAAGTCTAAAGTAATCGTAGGTGGAAATTTAGGGAAGAACAAAGTGACTCCGAATGAGCTTGCGGATGATGATTACCGCCAAGGGTTTGAGGCCTTGTATGAGGTGGTGGATTATTTCGTGGTGAATGTGAGTTCTCCCAATACACCTAATTTGAGAGCGCTACAAGAAAAAGAGCCCTTAAAACAACTGCTACAGACTTTACAAGATTTAAACGCAGCGAAGCCGGCACAGAAGCCGATTTTATTGAAAATCGCTCCGGATTTGAGTGATGATCAACTAGATGACGTGATCGAAATCGTGTTAGAAACAAAGTTAGCTGGGGTAATTGCTACAAATACGACCTTATCTCGCGGGGGTTTACAATCGGCTCATAAGGAAGAGACGGGAGGTTTGAGCGGTAAACCTTTGACGAAACGCTCGACTGAAGTAGTGGCCTATTTGCATCAAAAATCAAACGGCCAATTCCCAATCATCGGGGTGGGCGGAATTCATTCTGGGGCAGATGCTGTGGAGAAATTAAAAGCCGGAGCCTCCTTAGTGCAAATCTATTCTGGCTTCATCTATGAAGGTCCGGGTTTAATTAAAGAAATTAACCAAGAAATTTTAGCCGCTGGCCTCTAATTTGATTTTGTAAATCGAATCAAAAAAGCGAAATTTATAAGATTAACTCCTTGTTCCTTCAATGGCAAAAAAGATCAGTAACCCTACGAGCACCTTACAACTTAATTTTGAGCAAGATAAGCCCAAAAGAAAAATGGACGGCGCTGTTCTATATCGCTTTCAGTTAATTGTTGCGGCATTTTTATTCTTAATTGGTACGTTATTATTGGTCTCTTTTGGTTCTAGTTTTTTCGTAGGCGTTTCAGACCAAAGTGAAGTAGAGCGCGGAGTTGTGGATACCATCAAAGGTTCAGATATTCCGATTAAAAACTTAGCAGGACTTTTAGGGGCAAAAATTGCCCACTTCTTTTTATTCAAAACTTTCGGTTGGTCGACCTTGTTGTTGATCCCATTATTCTATTTATCTGCCCTGAAAGTGGGCTTTAAGAAAGAGATTTACTCTCTAGAACGCCTTTCATGGCAGGTGCTTTTCTACATTTTATGGCTTAGTTTATTAGCTGGATTCTTTGTTTTCTCGTTGGATTTGCCCCATTCTATCGGTGGTGGTGTGGGTTATTTCCTAAATGAAAAGCTGTACCAGTTGCTTGGGTATTTATCCATTTTTGTGATTGGTTTCGGTGGTTTTATCTTCTTAGTTTTATTCTATCAATTGAATCCTAAGAAAGCCAAAGTGGTAGCTCCCGTAGCGAAAGAAGAAGAGGAGGAAGAGGAAAGTCTGTTTATCGATGAAGATGGCCCGGCTATCCATGCGGACAATGATGATATAGAGGAATTTAGGCCAATCGTTCCTCCGGTGGTGGAAGAAGTTGCTCCAGAGCCTGAAACTTTGCCAGAGCCAGAGCCTGAGCCGCTTCCTATGCTTGCAGAGGCTGTAGAAGAAAAGAAAGAGGATGACTTAGACTTCACCTACAAAGTAGCCGATGTAGCTGACGAAGTAATCGAGGAGGAACCTACGCCAGTTTCGAGAGAAATTAAGGCGAACGATTTAGTCGAGCAGTTTGGCCTATATGATCCGACTGCAGATTTGCCTAAATACCAGTTTCCTACGATTGATTTATTAAAGGAATACGACCAAAAGAATCAGACATCGCAAGTGACGATGGATGAGTTGAAGGCGAATAAGGAGAAGATTGTGGAGACTTTATTGAATTACGGCATCGGAATTCAGAAGATCGAAGCGACGATCGGGCCCACGGTTACTTTGTATGAGATTGTTCCAAAGGCAGGCGTTCGTGTGAGCAAAATCACTTCATTAGAAGATGATTTATCGCTTTCATTAGCTGCGATGGGCGTTCGTATTATCGGTCAAATGCCAGGTAAGGACACCATTGGTATCGAGGTAGCTAATAAAAACCGCGAAATGGTTCCAGTACGTGCGGTGATTGGTTCTGAGAAGTTCCAAAAGTCCACCTTCGATTTGCCTATTACCTTAGGAAAGACCATTTCAAACGAGATTTTTGTAGCTGATTTAGCCAAAATGCCTCACCTTCTTATGGCCGGAGCCACAGGTCAAGGTAAGTCAGTAGGTCTAAATATGTTGTTGACTTCCTTAATCTATAAGAAGCATCCAGCGACTTTGAAATTCGTATTAGTGGATCCGAAGAAGGTGGAATTATCGCTCTTCAATAAACTGGAGCGTCACTTCTTAGCTTGTCTTCCAGATTCTGCTGAGGCTATTATTACGGATACCAAAAAAGTGGTTAATACGTTGAATTCACTTTGCAAGGAGATGGATTTGCGTTACGATAAATTGAAGGACGCAGGTTGCCGTAACATTAAAGAATACAACCAGAAGTTCATTAACCGTCGTTTGAATCCGAATGAGCATGATTTCATGCCTTACATCGTCTTAGTCATTGACGAGTTAGCGGATTTAATGTTAACGGCAGGAAAAGAAGTGGAGCACCCGATTGCCCGTTTAGCTCAGTTAGCTCGTGCCATTGGTATTCACTTAGTTGTAGCCACGCAACGTCCATCGGTTAACGTGATTACGGGTACGATTAAGGCGAACTTCCCAGCGCGTCTATCGTTTAAGGTAATGTCCAAAATTGACTCCCGCACCATCCTCGATGCCGGCGGCGCCGATCAACTAGTGGGAATGGGAGATATGTTATTGTCCATGGGCTCTGAAGTGATTCGTTTGCAATGTGCTTTTGTAGATACTCCTGAGGTAGAAGATATCTGCGATTTCATTGGCAATCAACAAGGATATACATCAGCCTACTTATTACCTGAACCTGATTCAGAGGAAATGGGTGGCCAGGATCGCGGTGATTTTGATCCGAGCGATCGGGATTCCTTCTTCGATGAGGCAGCTCGATTAGTCGTGATGCACCAGCAAGGAAGTACCTCGTTAATTCAACGTAAGTTGAAGCTTGGCTATAACCGGGCAGGTCGATTGATCGATCAATTAGAGGCGGCTGGAATCGTTGGTTCTTTTGGTGGATCGAAGGCGAGAGAGGTATTAGTTAAGTCAGAAACAGAGTTAGAAGAAATTTTGAAAAATTTATAAGATGAAAAAGATAGCCTTATTTATTTGTTTAGGTTTTAGTGTTTTTGCGCAGTCTAACAAGGCCGTGAGCCTGATCGACGGGATGCAGAAGAAATACAAGGCCATGGGTTCCTTTTCTGCGAATTTTACCTACCAAACCGAAGGAGCAGGCACCATGTCAGGTTCCATTACCGTGAAAGGGACGAAGTTTCGTTTAAAGACTGCAGGTCAAGAAATCTTTAATAATGGCAAAGAAGTAGCGACTTACATTAAAGAAATTAACGAGGTAAACATTTCCAGCTTTGATCCATCGGAAGGGGATTTGAATCCGGCTAAGATTTATACCTTCGACAAGAAAGCCTATAAGATTGCTTTGAAAGGGGAGTCTGCAGGTATTGCGACGGTAGAGTTATCTCCTGTAGCGAAAGGCACTCAGGTGAAGAGTATTGCGCTTAAAATCAATACCAAAGATCTTTCAGTCAACGAATGGACAATCATTAACAAAGCCGGAAAGAAACAATTCTTCAAAGTGGCTAAATTAAATCCGAAAGCTAACGCTGAAGACAAATTCTTTAGCTTCGATAAGAAAGCCTTTCCAGGTGTCGAAGTAAACGACCTTCGCTAAGATAAAGCAACAAATAAAAAAGGCTCTTCTTGCGAGGAGCCTTTTTTTATGGGGTTTCGGTAGCTTATACCGTTTGCAAAATCAATTGCTTCATTATCTCTAATCCATCCGTATTGTTCAAATCCGGATCAGCTGCTCTTTCAGGGTGAGGCATCATCCCAAATACATTTCTTCCTTCGTTACAAATACCTGCAATGTTCAGTAGACTGCCGTTCGGATTTGAATCCTCAGTAACCTGTCCATTCTCATCACAATAGTAGAACAAGATTTGGTCGTTTGCCTTCAAAGAAGCTAAAGTCTTCTCATCCGTAAAATAACGGCCCTCTGCGTGTGCGATAGGTATTTTGTAGGCTTTATTCGTATCTAACTCCTGCGTTAACAACGAATTGTTAGTCGCAGCCTTCAGGTAGATGTTTTTTGAAATGAATTTTTGCGAGTTATTTCTCAAAAGCACTCCCGGCAATAAATGCGCCTCTACTAATACCTGAAAACCATTGCAAATTCCCATTAAATAGCCGCCATTCTTGGCATGCTCAATCACATGGTCCATGATAGGGGAGAAACGGGCAATAGCGCCAGAACGTAAGTAATCTCCGTAAGAGAAACCGCCCGGAACGATAATGAAATCACAGTTTTGTAGATCCGTTTCCTTGTGCCAAAGCTTAACAGCCTCGTGACCTAAACTTTGAATAACTCCTACTGTATCATCGTCACAATTGGATCCAGGGAATACGACTACGCCAAATTTCATATATTCTTTGCTATTATTTGTGCAAAAATACGGCTTTTGGTGGAAAAATGCAGACGCTCGGTAGCATTTATTTTACATGTAGCTTCCAATTAATTAGGTGGATATTTCCCATATAAAGAAATACTAGCCGCCGGATCTAATGAACAGGAGCTCAGGAATAGAATACCAGATTACCAAGTACTTTATATAAGCAAAAAGCCGCGACTTTTCGAGTCGCGGCTTTTAAAACTGATCAGGAAATAAATCCTAGTATCTGTAGTGCTCTGGCTTGTATGGACCTGCTTGATTTACACCAATATAATCCGCCTGCTCTTTTTCCAAGGTCTCTAATTTAGCACCAATGTGCGCTAAGTGTAAAAACGCTACTTTCTCATCTAAGTGCTTAGGAAGAATGTATACTTTGTTCTCGTAGTTCGCTGAGTTAGCCCAAAGCTCTAATTGAGCTAACGTTTGGTTACAGAACGAGTTCGACATCACGAATGATGGGTGACCCATCGCGCAACCTAAGTTTACTAAACGACCTTCTGCTAAAACGATGACGTTTTTGCCATCGATCGTGTACATATCTACTTGTGGCTTGATTTGATCTTTTGTAGAACCGTAGTTATTGTTCAACCACTCCATATCGATTTCGTTATCGAAGTGACCGATGTTACAAACGATTGCTTTGTCCTTCATTGCTTTGAAGTGACGATCACGAATGATTTTCACGTTACCTGTTGCCGTTACAAAGATGTTTGCGCGAGTCGCTGCCTCATCCATTGGAACTACTTCGTAGCCATCCATCGCTGCTTGTAAAGCACAAATAGGGTCGATTTCAGTCACTAATACACGGCAACCAGCACCACGTAATGAATCTGCTGAACCTTTTCCTACGTCACCGTAACCAGCTACTACCGCTACTTTACCTGCTAACATTAAGTCAGTCGCACGACGAATCGCATCTACTAATGACTCTTTGCAACCGTATTTGTTATCAAATTTAGACTTCGTTACCGAGTCATTCACGTTGATCGCTGGCAAGAATAACGTGCCATTCTTCATACGCTCGTATAGACGGTGAACACCAGTCGTAGTTTCTTCTGATAAGCCTTTGATGCCTTCGATTAACTCAGGATACTCATCAAAAACCATATTTGTTAAATCACCACCATCATCTAAGATCATGTTCAATGGTTGACGATCTTCTCCAAAGAATAGAGTCTGCTCGATACACCAGTTAAATTCCTCTTCGTTCATACCTTTCCAAGCATAAACAGGAATGCCCGCTGCTGCGATAGCCGCTGCTGCGTGATCTTGTGTAGAGAAGATGTTACAAGATGACCAAGTAACGTCAGCTCCTAAAGCTGTTAAAGTTTCGATTAAAACCGCTGTTTGGATAGTCATGTGAAGACATCCTGCGATACGCGCACCTTTTAAAGGTTGTGCAGCACCGAATTCAGCACGTAATGCCATTAAACCTGGCATTTCTGCTTCTGCTAATTGAATTTCTTTACGACCCCAGTCTGCTAGTGCAATGTCTTTAACTTTGAATGGTACATAGGTACCCGATTGTGATGCCATTGTGTGTATTTTTTGAAAGGTATTTTCTTAATAAAGTGCAAATTTAATGCAATTATTTGGAATTTTCTAGAAATGCCAAAACACTTTCCAGCTGAATTCCTCTAGAACCTTTAACTAAAAGAAAACTGTCAGTTATCGGATGATCTTGAAGCCAAGTATGTAGGCCAAATTTATCTGGGAAATAATAAGCGGATGGTAAATGAACTAAGGCGTGTTGCATGTGCGAACCCACAAGTAAGACCTTTTCAAAGCCTAGTGGCGCAATTAATTGGCCTAGAGCCGTATGTTCTGAGGCGGAAGAATCTCCTAATTCAAACATATCGCCTAAAATGACCATCTTAGGAGTTCCTTCCGTTTCTGCAAAATGAGAAATAGCCGCAGACATGGAAGATGGATTCGCATTATAGGCATCCATCAAAACTTGGTTTGATCCTATTTTGATAAACTGAGAGCGGTGATTATTCGGAATATAGGTCTCTATCCCTCTATTGCATTGTTCGTCACTCAGTTGAAAGAATTTACCCACGGCAATCGCTAATTGGATATTTTCGAAATTGTAGATGCCAGGTAAGTGGGAATCAATTATTTCTCCAGAAGCAAGGGCATAGCGAACCATCGGTTTTGCTTCTACTAAAGTCGTAGGAAGAGCCTCGTTGACGATGACCGACTTATTCATTCCTCTTTCCTGGTACATTTCTGTCACGGCACTTGCTTGCTGAGGAAGAAACGTAATTCCGCCTGATGCTTTTAAAAAATCTAAAAGTTCACCTTTCCCTTTGCGAACGCCTTCTATTCCGCCAAATCCTTCCAAGTGTGCCTTCCCGATATTCGTAATTAAACCATGGGTAGGCTGCGCGATATCTACTAATTCTTTGATATCTCCTTGCTTATTTGCGCCCATCTCGATGACCGCAATCTCGTGTTCTTTTTTAATGGAAAGCACAGAAAGTGGAACACCAATATGGTTGTTTAGATTGCCTGTAGTGGCAAAGCAATGGTATTTTTGAGATAAAACAGAGAAGATTAATTCTTTCGTGGTAGTCTTGCCATTAGATCCAGTTAGACCTACGATGGGGATCGTTAAGGTCAGGCGATAAGCAGTGGCTAAAGCTTGTAAGGCTAACAGGCCATCTTCGACAAGTAATGTGCGTTCTCCAGCTAAATAATCCGCATCATCGATAATTGCGTATTGAGCGCCCTTCTCCAAGGCCTCTTTCGCCATGGCATTGGCATTGAAATTAGGTCCTTTTAAAGCGAAGAATAAATTCCCAGCTTGGATTTTACGGGTATCGGTAGAAACTCCGGTGGAGGATAAAAACTTTTCTAAAAGTGTAGCTGTGTTGACAATCATTAGCCTATTGTGACAATTGACTGCAAATATCTACAAAAATTTTGGAACCCCTAAGATAATCTGACGTAGACTGACGATGATGATGACGATACCCACGAGAATCATCATGGATTTCACCGGTAACTTATTTGCTAACCGTGCTGCGATAGGAGCTGCAATGACACCACCTAGAATTAAACCGATGATGACATGTAAATAACCTAGGCCGATCACAGCGAAAAAGGTTAAAGAGGATGCGAGTGAAACGAAGAATTCGGTTAGGTTCACACTCCCGATCGTGTATTTCGGGTGACGTCCTGAAGCGATAAGGGTAGAGGATACGATAGGTCCCCAGCCGCCACCACCGATGGAATCTAAATAACCACCAAACAAGGCTAACCAACCAACTCGTTTCAATTGTTTCTTTTCTTGGCGTTTAATGATCGCTTTACGGATAATAATAGCCCCTAAAAAGAGCGTATAGATAGAAACGATGGGTTTAATATATCCAGCGTATTGTTCTAAACTTGAAAGTAAGTAGGCTCCTAAAATGGCTCCAATGACACCCGGAATCACTAACGTTTTAAACAATTTGGAATTCACATTACCAAACTTCAAGTGCATATAACCAGAAACGCCTGACGTAAATACCTCTGAAGCGTGAACGCTGGCAGAAGCTGCGGCAGGGGTGATGCCCACGGATAAAAGAAAGGTGGTGGCTGTTACGCCGTATGCCATACCTAAAGCTCCGTCAATCATTTGGGCAATAAAACCACCCAAAACATAATATAGAATCGAGGAGTCCACCGTATTGAAAACGGCTATTACTTTCTCTGCTGTTAAATAGGTAAATAAAAGATGCCCCACGATCATCAATGCAAGGGCATTACTGATGTGAATAATGACTTCGGTGATACTGCGATCCCGCATCCAGATGGTTTGGATGGCATTAAAAATACTCGGAAAATTTCTTTTTGGAGGCATAGATTTACTAATTCCCTACAAAGCTAATAGACTTTATTTAATCTACCAACAAAGTAGAGTAAATATTTTTTCATAAAAAAGGCGTAATTTGCATCTCCTTTTACAATAAAAACATTTTATGCGTACAGAGTATCAGTTCAGAGAGATCGAGAAGGCGTGGCAAGGATTTTGGGAAACCCATAAAACTTTCCAGGCTCAGGTGAATCCGGCAAAGCCGAAATATTATGTCCTAGACATGTTTCCTTATCCATCCGGAGCAGGTTTACACGTGGGCCATCCGCTAGGCTACATTGCCTCTGATATTATGGCGCGTTACAAGCGTCTACAAGGGTATGAGGTGTTGCACCCAATGGGTTTCGACTCTTTTGGACTTCCTGCTGAGCAATATGCGATTCAAACGGGTCAGCATCCGGCGATTACGACGGAACAAAATATCACGCGTTACATTGAGCAATTAAAGAATATGGGCTTCTCCTTCGATTGGTCGAGGGAAGTTAGAACGTCTGACGCGTCCTATTATAAGTGGACGCAGTGGATTTTTATGCAATTATTTAATTCTTGGTATAACCAGGAAAGTGATAAAGCGGAGTCCATTGAGACGTTGAAGACTATTTTAGGGGCCAAAGGTTCCATCGGCTTAAAAGCTGTTTGCGATGAAGATGTTCAGCGAATTTCGGCATCCGAATGGAATGCGATGTCTGCGGACGAGCAATATGCCTATTTATTGAGTTTTCGTTTAGCCTATTTGGATGATTCAGTAGTGAACTGGTGCCCGCAATTAGGAACCGTTTTAGCGAATGACGAAGTGAAAGATGGCGTTTCTGAGCGTGGCGGTTATCCTGTCGAGCAAAAGAAAATGCGTCAGTGGTCAATGCGCATTACGGCCTATGCAGATCGTTTATTGCGTGGTTTGGAGGAAGTAGATTGGGCTGATTCCTTAAAGGAACAACAGCGCAACTGGATCGGGAAATCAGTGGGAACGGATGTGGAATTTGCCATTGAAAACGTTTCAGACAAGAAAATAAAGGTATTTACGACGCGTGTGGACACTATTTATGGTGTTTCCTTCATGGTCTTAGCGCCTGAGCATGATTGGGTGGCAGAACTAACCACTGTTGAGCAGAAGCAAGCGGTTGAGGAATATGTGAATTGGGCCAAAACCCGTTCAGAACTCGACCGTGTCTCTGAGGTAAAAACTGTTTCTGGTGTTTTCACTGGAACTTATGTGATCAACCCTGTGAACCAAGAACGCGTTCCCTTATTCCTAGCAGACTATGTATTAGCGGGTTACGGAACAGGTGCGGTGATGGGAGTTCCATCAGGTGATCAGCGTGACTGGAACTTTGCGAAGCATTTTGATTTGCCTATTCCTGCTATTTTAGATGCCCAAAAAGACATCGACATTCAAGCGGATAACACCAAAGAAGGCAAATACATTAATTCAGGAATGATTAATGGCATGGGCTATAAGCAAGCGACTGAAACCTTGGTGGCTTGGTTAGAAGCGCAGGGAATAGGAAAAGGAAAAGTACAGTATAGAATGCGCAATGCCGTATTCAGTCGCCAGCGTTATTGGGGAGAGCCGGTTCCGGTCTACTTCAAACCAGCAGCCAATGGTGAATATTTGCCTTATTTGATAGAAGAATCAGAATTGCCATTGGAATTGCCTAAGATTGATAAATACCTACCTACCGAGACAGGGGAGCCACCTTTGGGTCGTGCTGCTGCGGAATGGAAGTACCAAGGTCAATACGATTACGAATGGTCGACGATGCCAGGTTGGGCAGGTTCTTCGTGGTATTGGTACCGCTATATGGATGCCTTAAACGAGGGAGAATTTGCTTCGAAAGAGGCAATTAACTATTGGAAAGCCGTTGATTTATACATCGGTGGATCGGAGCATGCGACGGGTCACTTGTTGTATTCTCGTTTTTGGAACAAATTCTTAAAAGATTTAGGCTATGTGCCAGAAGAGGAATTTGCGAAGAAATTGATCAATCAGGGGATGATTCAGGGTCGCTCGAACTTCGTTTATCGCTTGAAGGATGCAGCGAAAGTGACTTTTGTATCTCACGGATTAAAAGATCAATACGACGTTGCGGCACTCCATGTGGATGTGAATATCGTAGAAAACGATGTATTGGATATTGAAGCCTTCAAAAAATCCCGTAATGATGTTCCTGCAGATGCAGAATTCATCTTAGAGGACGGCAAATACGTGTGTGGTTGGGAAGTGGAGAAGATGTCTAAATCGAAGTTTAACGTCGTTAATCCCGATGATTTAATTGCCAAATACGGCGCCGATACCCTGCGTGTCTATGAAATGTTCTTAGGGCCATTAGAGCAATTTAAGCCATGGAATACGAATAGTATCTCTGGTTCACACAACTTCTTACGCAAGGTATGGCGTTTATTCTTTGACGATCAGGCAAATACCTCGAAAGTGGTGGATACGCCTGCTACCCCTGAAGAATTAAAAGTATTGCACACGGCGATTCGTAAGGTCCAAGATGATTTAGACCGCTTCTCGTTTAATACGGTGGTTTCTACCTTAATGATCTGTGTGAATGATTTAGGGGCCTTAAAGTGCGCGAAGAAATCCGTTCTTCGTGAATTAGTTATCTTATTGTCACCTTATGCGCCGCATATTTCAGAAGAATTGTGGGTGGCTTTAGGAGAGGAAGCAGGAAGCATTTCTTCCGCTAAATTCCCGGTGTTTAATGCCGCTTTCTTAGAGGAGAATGATTTCAATTATCCGATATCATTCAACGGCAAGGTGAAATTGACGCTTGCATTTCCTGTGACGGCGACACCAGCAGAAATCGAGGCAGCCGTTTTAGCAAATGATCAGGTTAGCAAACAGTTGGAAGGTAAAACTCCTTCCAAGGTAATCGTCGTCCCGAAACGGATCGTGAATATCGTTTTAGGTAAATAAAAAAAGCTCCTCGATTTGAGGAGTTTTTTTTTATTCTCTTGGTCCGCCACCGCCGGGTCTCGCCTGGCTTTGCATCGTTTTGTATTTCTCTAATTGCTCTGGCGTTAAAATCGCTTTGAATTGCTCTGCTTGTGCATCGTTGATTTTTTTCATCTCAGCCATCATTTCTTCTCTCTCCATACCTTGCTGACGTAATTCCATCATCTTGTTCATCCGAGCTTCGATGAGAGGTTCAATTTTAGCTACTTGATCTTTCGATAAACTTAATTCTGTTGTCATGCGATCTACTTGACGCTGAATCATCGCTTGAGGATCCATTCCTTGTGCATGGATGTTCGTGCTGAATGCCATCATGGCTACCACAAAGGCAAAAATGGTGCTAATCTTTTTCATGTTATTTTGGGAATATGGTTTCCCAAATATATTGATATACTTGGGTAGGTTGTATTTGTTGATCAATATTTTGCGACGAAATGAAAACAGGATAGTAAGCCTCATCACAGAACGGACTTCCGTGAGAGCCCTTAACTAGGGTTGCATCAAGAGGAATTACGTCCATTCGATAGCGGAACCCTAACAGCTTGCGAGCTAATTTATAGGCCGCTCTGAGCTTTATAAGCGGATTTTTAGGATCCATGAACATTTCGACAGGATCGTAACCTGGTTTTTTGAAGATGTCCACGCAGCGTGCAAAGTCGGGAGCTTTGGCATCATCTAACCAATAATAGTAGGTAAACCATTTATCAGAATCTGCGACCAAAACGATATCACCGCATCGCTCATGGGCTATTTGGTACTCATCTAATTCTTTTCCGCTAAGCACTTTCGCGATTCCAGGTACTTTTTCGAATAGCGCCTTGATCTCCTTTACATTCTTACAATAGATATGAGCGATTTGGTGATCAGAAACAGCAAAGGCCTCACTTGCACCCGGATCTAATAATTCCAATCCTTGTTCTTCTCTTATCGCAATCTTCCCTGCCTCTCGCAAAATACGATTCAAGTGAATAGGCGTATTTACGTCATTTATGCCGTACTCCGAAAGTAGAATAATCTCCGCATTTTTCGACTCAAAATGGTTAATCAATTGCTCTAAGACTTGATCAATTTCTTTCAATTCTTTCGCAATCGCCGGTAAATCCACTCCAAATTTCTGTAAACAATAATCTAAATGCGGCAAATAGATTAGGTTCAACGTGGGATTGTATTTCTCATCCACATAAATGGAGGCATCTGAAATCCATTGGGTTGATTTGATATTCGCGTTAGGTCCCCAAAAATTGAACAACGGGAAGGTACCTAGCTTAGCTTGTAATTCGTCTCTTAGACTTGCTGGATGTGAGTAGCAATCTGGAGCCTTAACGCCGTCCGAATGGTATTGGGGGCGTGGAGTAACTGAATAATCTGCGCTGGAGTACATGTTGTACCACCAAAACATTTTGGCGCAGGTAAATTTTGAATCCTTTTTCTTCGCCGCTTCCCAGATTTTTTCAGCTCCGACTAAGGGATTTGATTGCTTCCAAAACTTCACTTCAGAATCCGTTTTATCGTACCAACCATTTCCCACGATACCGTGTTCGGATGGATTTTTCCCTGTTACATACACACTTTGGGAAGTCGTTGTAACAGCAGGAAAGGGAGGTTTGATTTTTTGAAACTGCCTTTTCTGGATGTAAGCATATAAAAATGGCGTGTATTCAGCCGAAATTACACTTTCGCTGAGTCCTACCACATCGATTACAGCGGTTTTTTTCATGAGCCTAACAGTTCTTGAATCGTTTTGATTTCGCGGCTAATGGAATCCGCGATGGGTACTTGAAATGCAGCTGGCAACACTCCCCAGGTATAGGTTTCGATTTCCAAATGGTTAGTAAATGGATTTTCCTTCTGAATGGCAAGAGTCTCTCTAATCTCTTTTTGAGTCGAGCCTAATAATCCATAGTTTTCCAAAAACAAGGGCACATGGAAATGTACTCTCCATTCGTCATAGGTCTCCGGCTGATAGGCATCGAAAGCCTCATCCAAGTCTTTGAATTCTTCGTAGGTGCCGTTTTTGCGCAAGGCTTTGACCTGATGCAAATACACCGGTTCCCTATACTTCTTTAATTCGTCTATTTTCGCCTCTTCCTGATTTCGAAGATCGATGTGCAGTGCGGAACTGATTTGAATCTTGCCTACCGGAATATTTTTTGACTTTAATTCAGCGATACTTGTCTCCGGTTCATCAAAACTTACCCCATAGTGACAGATATCAAAACACAATTGCACATGTTTGCGAATGAGAGACGCATCTCCTGAAGTCAATAAAACCTCCTCGTACCAGTGTACAAACTCGGTATGGTTACTTAGTAAGCCATCCGGTTCTGGTTCGATATCGATGTGAATTACCTTACCCGTTTTTTTTGCGATTTGGTCTAACACCTCTACTACCTCTAGCAAATGCTTAGTTGACTTCAGCTTCGCATCCTCCCGTTCTTTCTCCGTTTTAAACCAATAACGATAGGAGAGTGGGGAAGTGGAAATACCCCCTTCGTTCTCCTCTAAAAGCTGGGCTAAAATATGAGCTAAACGTATCGTATAATCCCTGCGCTCCGTCGTCGTCCAATCGGGTGCGTGTACTTGGTCTTTAACAATCGTGTTGTGAAAACCGCCGTAAGGGAAGCCATTGAGCGTAAAAACGTATAAATTTTCTTCCTTCAGCCAGTTCTTTAATTCACTAATAAGGGAAGAATCTTGCAAATCGATACTGGCTTGATTTGCAAATCGCAGACCTAAACCCATCTTCTCGTCAGGTGAAACCTGTGCTTTTACCGCAGGAACATGCGCCTGTAATTGCGCAAAGTGCTCCGTCCAAATCTCCCCTGTATGGATATTACTACAATAACTCAGGTGTCCGTAGGGCGTTTTCATATTACGCGATTTGGGCTAAATAATCGACTGATTTCTTGATGATTTCGAAATCCATTTCATGCACTTCGACTCCCTTGCCTAGTTTTTCGAGTAAAGTGATGGTTAATTGGCCACCTAAATGCTCTCTAAACTCGTTCAGTCCGTTCATTAAGTTTACTTTATCGTTTTCTGTCAAAGCCGGGTGGAAAATAGCAAAACCTAATTTTTGTAATAAATCTATAACACGGTCTACCTCTTCTTTTGTTAAATATCCCATCAAGTGGGAATAAACGCTGTCCAAGGCAATACCTATCGCCACCGCTTCGCCGTGACGGATTTTGAAATCACTTAAGTATTCTAATTTATGCGCCGCCCAATGTCCAAAGTCCAAGGGTCTAGCCGATCCTAATTCAAATGGATCACCACTGGCGATATGTTGCATATGCAGCGAGGCACAGCGGTATATTTGCTCGATCATGACTGATTTGTCACGCTGATTCATCGCATCGGCATTTACTTCTAACCAGGTAAAGAAGCTGATGTCTTTGATGAGGGACACTTTCACTGCTTCTGCTATTCCAGAACGCCAATCGCGATCCCCTAAGCTTTCAAGGAAAATGTAATCATTGAATACAGCCACCGGAGGTGCAAAAGTCCCTAGGAAGTTCTTTTTGCCTAAGTAGTTCACGCTATTTTTAACTCCCACACCTGAATCGTTTTGAGACAAAACAGTCGTAGGAATTCGGATGAATTTAACGCCTCTGTGGGAGATTGCCGCTGCATATCCAGCCATGTCTAAAAAGGCACCTCCTCCGATGCAAGCCACAAAAGAATGCCGATCAATTCCGTGCTCATCTAAGGCCCGTATCACTTCTTCGTAAAACCTTGGGTCATTTTTGCAGACCTCTCCTCCGGGTAATACTAAGATTTCAGGGGCTAGATCAGCTGGTGAATGCGTTTGGAAATAGGCTACAATTTCAGCTGTGAGATTGGGTTGAATATCCGTTACCCCTTTATCTATGACGAAAAGAATTTTCTTGCGAAAAGTAGGGTTGCCGTAGTTTTGAATGAAATCCGCAAAAACGCGATTTTCCGCCGCAAACAGGCGCTCTGTGAAGAATACCTCGTAGGAATACGGTACTTGAAAATGTTGTTTTAAGGATTGCATAGGTTTACGTAACGGCGAATTTCTTAGCTAAACCCAAAGATACGGGTAATAAGGCTAAAACAAAGAGGGCCATGATCCATTGTCCGCTCGATGCTATCCAAGCTGCATTCATCAATATAAGGGTCAATACCCCCGTTTTTACTGTTAATCCGATGTTTTTGCCGATTGGTTCTACGATCGCTATGCGTAATTTTCTGAAAATCAGGATAAAGTGGGCTAGCACAAAAACGAGCGCAAATTCAATTTTTTCTGCAAAATAAAGTTGTGAGGCATGGACAAGTAAAAACAAGAATCCAGCAAAATAAAGAGTAGTTGCTTTGCCACCATGTACTTCACCCCGACTTACAAGGGTAATAGCGGCAATGTAAATCAGAGGAATGAGGATAACAGGAAAATGCTCTAAAACACCTAATTCATATACGCTCATCCCTAAAAGCAAATTATAGGCACGGCATAAACCCATATTGATTGGGCCAAAAATCCGCATATGCTTCCCTTTCCAATCGTAAAATAACGCTAAAAGGGTAATCAAAATGGCTACAATCCCACTCAATCGACTTTGCCAGAACGCGAGAAAAATCCCCGCCGACAGCAATAAAATGCCACCAGCTACGGCTTCAGAACGTTTAATTCGCCCGCTAGGCAAGGCTCTCTCAGGTCTTTCCGTTGCGTCTAATTCGTGATCAAAAATGTCATTGAATACCACGCCACCGGCATAGAGGCACATACTAGAAAGTCCTAAAAATAGGGCAGGGTAGAACTGATAATCTAAGCTACCAAAAGTAAAGCCCACGATCGCTAAACCCGCCATAATATCGGACAAGGCAGTCACGACGTTTGCAGGCCGAGTTAATTCAGCAAAAGCTCTTAATTTACTCATTAGCGGATGAAGATGGAGTTTTTGTCAACTCGAGGAGCTTGGCCACCACGTAAAACGGTGTTACCATTGAACTTCAAAGATTGATCAATTTCTAAGCCATGAATGAAGTCTGCTTCGTTGATCTGTCCGCTTTGGGCGAAGGAATCCAGGGCGTTTTGGTAAGTCACCTTCTGAATATCTGCTACTGAAATGCCTTTAATTTTCATCAAGGCAGCTGTTTTAGGAATCGCTAAGGGATCTGAAATGCCCCAATCCGCAGCGGAATTCACCATAATTCGCTCTGAACCGTATTGTTTTACAATCTCTACCATTCGCTCATTTCCCATCTTTGTAAATGGATAAATGGTGAAAGCCGCATAGAAACCTTGATCTAAAACAGACTTCACCGTCTCCTCATTATTGTGATCAATCACCACCATATGAGGCGCTAAGCCATGTTCTAAAGCGATGGCCATGCTGCGTTCCGTTCCCTTTTTCTTATCTCTATGCGGTGTATGGACTTGCACCGGCAAATTCATCTCTTTCGCTAATTCAAGTTGCGCACGGTAGTATTTTTCTTCCGCCGCTGTTTGGTCATCAAAACCAATTTCACCGACACCTACCACACCTTCTTTTTGCAGGAAAAGGGGTAAAATGTCCATCACTTCCTCCGCTAGGGCTTCATTATTCGCTTCTCTGGAGTTCAACCCGATGGTACAATAATGCTTTATGCCAAACTGAGACGATCTAAAACGTTCCCAACCCACTAAACTCGCAAAATAATCCTTGAACGAAGCTAAACCAGTTCGAGGTTGACCTAACCAAAAAGCCGGTTCAATGATGGCCACCACACCCGCATCGGCCAAAGCTTGGTAATCATCCGTCGTACGCGAAGTCATGTGCACGTGTGGATCGAAAAACTTCATCCCCTGCGTGTAGGCTGCAAAGCCGCCTTCCACTTCTTGAGCCGTTTGTTTTTCTTCAGAGGATCCTTCGAAATGCGATGGATTTCTTGGATGTTCGTTTGGATTTTGGCACATATTAATAGGCTGTTTCTTCTTTTTCTAACACCTTCCAGGCTTCTAGAGGGCTATTGTTGAGAACTAACTGGGCTGCTTTTTGATCGTTTGGATCCTGGCTTGCAGCTAGTCTTTCGAGGTCTTGTTTTTTTGTTTTTGTATCAAATTCACGAATCAATCGCCAAACCTGTGAAGGAACGCGCCTTCCAGCTGACCATCTCTCCTGCGCAAAATCTGCTAAGGTATCTGCCAGAGCTTGATTAGCCCGCTCATCCAATCCCTCAATCAGGTGAATCGGCTTGTCATTAAAGATGCATTTTAAGACTAATTGATTCCAAGCTAATTCACTGAAATAGGTTTTAGGATACGGATTACCAAAAGCAATTGCATCAAATACCGGCCCCATATTCGATCTTACAGCATCCGTGGCACGATGTAACCAGATTTCTGGTTTAATTAGAGCAGGTAATGCACGATAAAGAGCGACTAATTCATTCATCTCTGCCGTATCGAATAAGGTCTCGATTTGAGACTTGCCCTCCTGTTTATCTGCTAATTGAAGTAAGAAATAAACGCGAACGAGTTGATCTACAGTTCCGTGTTGCCAATTCCACCCTGTCAATAATCCTAGATCTTTCTGAATGGGGGTTTTTGAAACCTTCCGCGGCACCATTACGAAGGCCAAAGCCAAGCCTTTTGCATCAGCTTCTCTTTTTTCCTCTATCCAGGCTAATTCTGTCGGATTAGCAAGGGATGCAATGGATTGATAGATTAATTCGGCGGTAGTCAATTTAAAATAGGTTTGATTCTTCTCTTTGAACGAATTTACTAAAAAAATGTGAATTGGTTCCTGATTTTTGGCAGGATGTGCAATAGGTTTAGCCCCTAAATTCCGTTAATTTTGTTTTATGGAAGAAAGACCGATAACTGACTGGCTGCCCCTCACGAAAAAAGAGGTAGAAAAACGTGGCTGGGATGAACTGGACGTGATTTTAATTTCAGGTGATGCCTATGTGGATCACCCGGCATTTGGCACGGCAGTGATCGGGCGAATCATGGAAAGCGAAGGTTTGAAGGTGGGCATTGTAGCACAACCCAACTGGAAAGACGATTTACGTGATTTCAAGAAACTGGGTAAGCCCAAATATTTCTTTGGAGTGACTGCCGGTTGCATGGATTCCATGGTGAATCATTACACGGCGAATAAGCGCCTTCGTTCGAATGATTCTTATACTCCAGGTGGTGAAGCCGGATTTAGACCCGATTATGCGACCACCGTTTACACGAAGATTTTAAAAGAAATATACCCAGATGTTCCGGTTTTGATCGGTGGAATCGAGGCTTCTTTGCGCCGCGTTACACACTATGATTACTGGGCTGATAAATTATTCCCTTCCATTCTTGTCGATTCAGGGGCAGATATGCTCGTTTATGGGATGGGGGAGCAGCCTTTGCGCGAAATCATGCGCGGAGTGAAGGAAGGAAAGAAATTAGGTGAGTTGACCCATATTAATCAAGTCGCTTTCTTAGGAAAAACAGCACCTACCTGCGACTGGGAAACGGTTGAATTAGCGAGCCATGAAGTTTGCTTAGAAGACAAGATCAAATATGCTGCTAACTTTAAGATAGTAGAAGTTGAATCGAATAAGTGGCAAGCCAACCGCATCATCCAAAAAGTAGGAGAGGACGTCCTAGTCATTAACCCTCCCTTCAAGACGATGGAAGAGGTCGAGATGGACAAATCCTTCGATTTGCCTTATACTCGTCTACCACATCCAAAATACCGTAAGCGTGGACCTATTCCCGCTTTTGAGATGATTAAATTCTCGGTCAATATGCACCGCGGATGTTTTGGAGGTTGTAGCTTCTGTACGATTTCAGCTCACCAAGGCAAGTTTATTGCCTCTCGGAGTGAGAAATCAATCATGAAAGAAGTTGAGCAGATCACCAAAGCCCCTGACTTTAAAGGTTATATCTCTGATTTAGGTGGTCCATCTGCCAATATGTACCGTATGAAAGGGAAGGACGAGGAGATTTGTGCGCGCTGTGTGAGCCCATCTTGTATTCACCCAGTGATTTGCAATAACTTAGATACATCGCACAAACCTTTGACGGATATTTACCGCAAGGTGGATAGCCATCCAGCCATTAAAAAGGCATTTGTAGGCTCTGGAGTTCGTTATGACCTTCTGGTAGATGATTTCAATAAGAACAATCAGGATGGAAATCACGATGAATACATGGAGCAATTGATCACTAGACACGTGTCTGGTCGTTTGAAAGTGGCTCCGGAACATACGTCTGATGCGACTTTACGCATCATGCGAAAGCCATCTTTCAAGTATTTCCATGCGTTTAAGAAGAAATATGATGAGATTTCTGCCAAATTTGGCTTAAAACAACCCCTCATCCCGTATTTCATATCCTCTCACCCAGGTTGTGAAGAAGAGGATATGGCTAACTTAGCTGCAGAAACAAAAGACTTAGGGTTCCACCTAGAACAGGTGCAAGATTTTACCCCTACACCCATGACGGTGGCTGAGGTAATTTATTATTCAGGCGTTCATCCTTACACTTTGCAGCCTGTAAAAACGGCTAAAACGAGAGAGGAGAAGCAAAATCAAAACAAATACTTCTTCTGGTACAAAGCAGAATACAAGGATTGGATTCGCAACCGCTTAACGCAGTTGAAGCGTCCCGATTTAGCTCAGCGCCTTTTAGGATTTAGAAACAATAAAAATAGCTGGAATAAATAATTCAGCCTTTCATTAATTAACCAAAAAACAAGAATACAATGGATGAGAATGAAGAATTAATCGTTCGCGATAGCAATGGTGCTGTTTTGAAAGATGGCGATTCGGTTACAGTAATCAAAGATTTAAAAGTACGTGGTTCTTCCAGCGTAATTAAGCGTGGTACCATGGTGAAGAACATTCGACTAACAGACGATGCTGACGAAGTAGAAGGCAAAGTAGAGAAATCGATGATGGTCTTGAGAACGGAGTTTTTGAAGAAAGCATAAGTTAGTCACTAGTCAACAGTCGCTAGTCACTAGTCATTAGTCTGTGGACAGTGGTCTGTTGACAGTAATCGGTAGTCAGTAATCAGTAGTCGGTAAACCTTAAATTCTAATATATGAAAGCGAATGTTATGTTATCACTTGTTGTAGTTGGGGGATTGTCATTCACTACTTATCAATCAATGGGCGAAACAACTGCGAAATCTACTCCAAAAACGTTAACAGTGGCAGAAAGCAAAGCCGCGTTGAAGAAATGGGAAGCTAGTCCAGATGGCATTCAATTCAAAAATTGGGAAGCATCTCCAGCAGGTAAAAAAGTACATGCAGGTGCAGCCAAAATCAGAAAATTTGTTCGTACTAACGCTAATATGCAGGGAATTGTGACTTCGTTATCTCTTCCTGATGGATCTCGATTAGGTTATGGTCTGATGGTTAAGATTGATCGTGAAGACTACATTCTTTCCTTAGGTCAAGTATCTAAAGCTGAATTAGCTCAATTAAAGAGTCTAAAAGTAAACGACAAAATTGTCATCAGAAGTCGTTTTGTATCCAAAGCATCTAAGTATGCTTACCCAATCGTTAACGGTGACTATCTTGAAAAAGACAGCAAGGTGGTTTACAAGCGAGTGGCTAAAGGAGGTTGCTAAATAGGAGAGTAGAGATTATAGAGTAGAGATTATAGATATCAAATTCTACTCTTTACTCTCTACTCTAATTCTTCTGGTTCGTCGTCCTGAACTAATCCTTGATTTAATTTCTTGGTGGATTTGATACCTAGTTTGTGTAAGTTTTGAGCTCTATTAATCAAGTTGCCTTTTCCAGTGCTCAGTTTGTTTAAGGCATCGTTATGGGCATCTTCAGCCTTTTTGATGTATTTCCCTACATCTTCCATGTCTTTCGTGAAGCCCACAAATTTGTCGTACAGATCTCCCGCTTGACGAGCAATTTCAATCGCATTTCTAGTTTGATATTCCGTTTTCCAAACGGAAGCAATCGTTCTTAATGTCGCCAAAAGGGTAGAAGGGGAGACCAATACAATTTTGCGATCCCAGGCATAGTTAAACAAGCTGGTATCCTGGCTAATAGTAGCCACAAAACCCGATTCAATTGGGATAAAAAGCAAAGTAAAATCAGGACTAGTCAAATCTAAGGCAGTATGATAATCCTTAGAAGAAAGCTCCTTAATATGTGTTTTCAAGGATTCAATGTGCGCTTTTAAAGCAATATCTTTTTCCACAGTTCCTTCCTCAGCGCTCGTGTATCGCTCATACGCCACTAAGGAAACCTTACTATCAATGATTAAGTTTTTATTGTCTGGTAAAAAAATCACCGCATCAGGTTTAATCGTATCCTGGTCTTGGTTTTTAGTGACAAATTGAGTCTGGTATTCCATCCCATTTTTCAATCCGGAGCTTTCTAAAACGCGCTCCAAAATCATCTCTCCCCAGTTTCCTTGCGATTTATTCGACCCTTTGAGGGCATTCGTTAAATCTTCTGTTTTTTGAGTAACCGTCTGATTTAAGCTTGTTAGGTTTTTAATTTGCTCCATGAGCACGGTACTTTGCTCTAAGCTGTTTTTTTGGCCTAAGTTGACCTTCTCCTCAAATTCTTTTAATTTCTCCTTCAGTGGGTTTAAAACGTCGTTTAATTTCACCTGCTGTTGATCACTTAACATCTTTCCTTGTCTCAGCACCGATTCATTACTGATATCCACTAGCATTTTACGGAGTTTGTCTTCATCCGCTTTTTGACTTTCTACCGTCAATTTTAAGGTCTCATTTTGTCCTTCGAGTTGTGATAATTTGCCAAAAAGGGATCTATTTTCAGCCTCCAAACTAGCTTGTTTCGCTTGGTCTTGACTTGCTTGTGCTAATTGACTCTGTAAAAGGGTTAATTTCCCTTGAAATAGGAGGTAGGTAGCGCCTGCGCCGGCTACTAGGGCTAGAATGATGTAGAGAATTGTCATGCTGTAAAAGTAAAGCATAAAGGATAAAGGACAAAGAATAAAGCTGATAATCAGTCGCTAGTCGCTAATCACTAGTCACTAGTCGCTAGTCGCTAGTCTACTCTATACTCTCTACTCTAATTCCGACTAAGTCACGAAGTGACGACTAAGCCGCATAGCGGCGACTGACGACTGTTGACTG
>NZ_JBEWZG010000002.1:637596-640291 GCF_045310505.1 Aquirufa novilacunae | reverse complement strand
GTGTAAATTAATAAAAGGTAAGCTTTCGGGTAATTAGTACTACTCGACTTTGACATTACTGTCTTTACATCTGTAGCCTATCGACCGTGTCGTCTACACGGACCCTTCATGGAATACTCATCTTCAGGTCAGTTTCGCACTTAGATGCTTTCAGCGCTTATCTGGTCCCGACGTGGCTACTCAGCTATGCCCTTGGCAGAACAACTGATATACCAGCGGTCAGTCCAACTCGGTCCTCTCGTACTAAAGTCAGAACCTGTCAATATTCCTACGCCCACAACAGATAGGGACCGAACTGTCTCACGACGTTCTGAACCCAGCTCGCGTGCCACTTTAATCGGCGAACAGCCGAACCCTTGGGACCTTCTCCAGCCCCAGGATGTGACGAGCCGACATCGAGGTGCCAAACCTCCCCGTCGATGTGAGCTCTTGGGGGAGATCAGCCTGTTATCCCCAGAGTACCTTTTATCCTTTGAGCGATGGCTGTTCCATACTAAACCACCGGATCACTATATCCTACTTTCGTACCTGATCGACTTGTCGGTCTCACAGTCAAGCTCCCTTTTGCTATTGCACTCTACGCACGGTTACCAAGCGTGCTGAGGGAACCTTTGAAAGCCTCCGTTACTCTTTTGGAGGCGACCACCCCAGTCAAACTACCCACCAAGCAATGTCTCCCCTTTGGGGATTAGAATTCCAGTACAAGAAGGGTGGTATTTCAACGTTGGCTCCCCGATGCCTAGCGACACCGGCTCACAGCCTCCCACCTATCCTACACATCCAGTACCAAAACTCAATGCTAAGCTATAGTAAAGGTTCATGGGGTCTTTCCGTCCCGTTGCGGGTAAACGGCATCTTCACCGTTACTACAATTTCACCGAGCTCACGGCTGAGACAGTGCCCAGATCGTTACACCATTCGTGCAGGTCGGAACTTACCCGACAAGGAATTTCGCTACCTTAGGACCGTTATAGTTACGGCCGCCGTTTACTGGGGCTTCAGTTCAATGCTTCGCCTTGCGGCTAACATCCCCCCTTAACCTTCCAGCACCGGGCAGGTGTCAGGCCTTATACGTCATCTTTCGATTTAGCAAAGCCATGTGTTTTTGTTAAACAGTCGCCTGGGCCATTTCTCTGCGGCCACGATTGCTCGTGGCTCCCTTTATCCCGAAGTTACAGGGTTAATTTGCCGAGTTCCTTAGCCGTGATTCACTCGAGCGCCTTAGAATATTCTTCTCGACCACCTGTGTCGGTTTACGGTACGGGTTACTTATCAGTTATACACGCCTAGACTTTTCTTGGAAGTTTACTCACTACACTCGTTTTGGCATTGCTGCCGCCTCTCAAAGACACTATTCCGTCAGTATCTGGTAACCTGTAATCTCCGTCATCTATTTGCCCAATAAGTAAGTACAGGAATATTAACCTGTTGTGCATTAGGTTGTCGCCTTCGCTAGACCCTTAGCCCCCGACTAACCCTCAGTTGATTAGCATAGCTGAGGAAACCTTAGTCTTTCGGCGTGAGGGTTTCTCGCCCTCATTATCGTTACTCATGCCTACATTTGCTTTTCTGAACGCTCCAGCAAAGCTCGTCGCTTCACCTTCTCCGCAGATCAGAATGCTCCCCTACCAGTATATAAATATAATCCAAAGCTTCGGTACTTTACTTGATGCCCGTTTATTATCGATGCCCGCCTCGCTCGACCAGTGAGCTGTTACGCACTCTTTAAATGAATAGCTGCTTCCAAGCTAACATCCTGGCTGTCACTGCAATCAGACTTCCTTAGTTCAACTTAGTAAAGATTTTGGGACCTTAGCTGTTGGTCTGGGTTCTTTCCCTCTCGGACTGGGACCTTAGCACCCCAGCCCTCACTCCCGGGTATATTTTAAGCCATTCAGAGTTCGTCAGGATTTGGTAGGATTTGACTCCCCCTAGTCCTATCGGTAGCTTTACCTGCTTAAAACTTAACCCCGAGGCTGTTCCTAAAAACATTTCGGGGAGTACGAGCTATTTCTCAGTTTGATTGGCCTTTCACCCCTACCCACAAGTCATCCAAATACTTTTCAACGTAAACTGGTTCGGTCCTCCACTCCGTGTTATCGGAGCTTCAACCTGCTCATGGGTAGATCACAAAGTTTCGCGTCTACTCCCACTGACTAAGCGCCCTATTCAGACTCGCTTTCGCTCCGGCTGCTCACGTCAACGTGATTAACCTCGCCAGTGAAAGTAACTCGTAGGCTCATTATGCAAAAGGCACGCCGTCACCCCACGAAAGGGCTCCGACCGCTTGTAAGCGTATGGTTTCAGGGTCTTTTCACCCCCTTACTCAGGGTACTTTTCACCTTTCCTTCACAGTACTCGTTCACTATCGGTCTCTTGGTAGTATTTAGCCTTACCGGATGGTGCCGGCAGATTCAAAGGGGATTTCTCCAGTCCCCCCCTACTCAGGATACCACTACAATTACATAAACTTACCAATACAGGGCTCTCACCTTCTATGGCCTGCCTTCCCAGACAGTTCTCGTTGATTTATATAATCGATATCGTGGTCCTACAACCCCAGTCTTGCCGCAACAACACTGGTTTGGGCTAATCCGCGTTCGCTCGCCACTACTTACGGAATCACTTTTGTTTTCTCTTCCTCTGCTTACTTAGATGTTTCAGTTCAGCAGGTTCGCCTCCTATCTTAAATAGG
>NZ_JBEWZG010000002.1:351774-637500 GCF_045310505.1 Aquirufa novilacunae | reverse complement strand
CCTCTATAATCTCTACTCTTACTTTGTACTCTGGTGGAGAATAACGGATTCGAACGCGGAATGCAATTCCGTTGACCCGGTCAACTTCACACTTGTGGAGAATAACGGATTCGAACCGTTGACCCCCTGCGTGCAAGGCAGGTGCTCTAGCCAGCTGAGCTAATCCCCCAGGGATTATGTTGCTTTTAGCATTTCTGCTTTTAGCGGCTTTTGCCTCTCATCCTCACTAGCCTTTCAATTTCTTGTGGGCCTGCGTGGACTCGAACCACGGACCTCTACATTATCAGTGTAGCGCTCTAACCACCTGAGCTACAAGCCCGCTTAATCTTTTAATCTAATGCTTTAAAAGCTTAACCGCTTTTGGTTAGCTTTTCCTTTAAGCGTGTGATAAAAACAAAGAAGATGAATAAGCACTAATGCGCTTAAGCGAAAATAATAGCTTCTCCAGAAAGGAGGTGTTCCAGCCACACCTTCCGGTACGGCTACCTTGTTACGACTTAGCCCCAATTACCTGTTCTACCCTAACTGGCGGTTTAACGGCCAGCTTCAGGTCTACCAGACTTTCATGGCTTGACGGGCGGTGTGTACAAGGTCCGGGAACGTATTCACCGCGTCATTGCTGATACGCGATTACTAGCGATTCCAGCTTCATAGGGTCGAGTTGCAGACCCCAATCCGAACTGTGAACGGTTTTCGAGATTGGCATCCTGTTACCAGGTAGCTACCCTCTGTACCGCCCATTGTAGCACGTGTGTAGCCCTAGGCGTAAGGGCCATGATGACTTGACGTCGTCCCCTCCTTCCTCTCTACTTGCGTAGGCAGTCCATTTAGAGTCCCCACCATAACGTGCTGGCAACTAAATGCAGGGGTTGCGCTCGTTGCGGGACTTAACCCAACACCTCACGGCACGAGCTGACGACAGCCATGCAGCACCTTGTTTCAGGTCATTGCTGACTGATCCATTTCTGTATCATTCCTTCACATTCTAGCCTAGGTAAGGTTCCTCGCGTATCATCGAATTAAACCACATGCTCCACCGCTTGTGCGGACCCCCGTCAATTCCTTTGAGTTTCACCGTTGCCGGCGTACTCCCCAGGTGGATAACTTAACGCTTTCGCTGTGGCACCGACCAGATTCGGCCGACACCTAGTTATCATCGTTTACAGTGTGGACTACCAGGGTATCTAATCCTGTTTGATACCCACACTTTCGTGCATGAGTGTCAGTAAAAGCCAAGTGAGCTGCCTACGCAATTGGAGTTCTTGATAATATCTATGCATTTCACCGCTACACTATCAATTCCGCCCACCTCTACTTTACTCAAGTCTACCAGTTTCAATGGCACTGCAATCGTTGAGCGACCGTCTTTCACCACTGACTTAATAAACCACCTGCGCACCCTTTAAACCCAATAAATCCGGACAACGCTTGCACCCTCCGTATTACCGCGGCTGCTGGCACGGAGTTAGCCGGTGCTTATTCATACAGTACCGTCAATGCCTCTCGCAAGAGTCGTTTCTTCCTGTATAAAAGCAGTTTACAACGCATAACGCCTTCATCCTGCACGCGGCATGGCTGGGTCAGACTTGCGTCCATTGCCCAATATTCCCTACTGCTGCCTCCCGTAGGAGTCTGGCCCGTATCTCAGTGCCAGTGTGGGGGATTGACCTCTCAGTTCCCCTACCAATCATAGCCTTGGTGAGCCGTTACCTCACCAACTAGCTAATTGGACGCATGCCCAGCTTACATCGATAAATCTTTAACAGCTGCTGGATGCCCAGCTACTGTCTTATGCGGTATTAATCTCCCTTTCGAAAGGCTATCCCCCAATGTAAGGTAGGTTGCATACGTGTTACGCACCCGTGCGCCACTATGTCCGAAGACACCGTTCGACTTGCATGTATTAGGCCTGCCGCTAGCGTTCATCCTGAGCCAGGATCAAACTCTCCATTGTAAATAATCTTTGGATGTTTGACTGCTCTTATTTTAATAAGAAAATTGTCATTATCCTTGTCTTGAATGCTACTATTTCGACACTGTGATTTAAACACAGTATCTCTTCTTTATTTCTATCAACACGTCAAAGAACTCTTGTACCTCGATGTAAATTAAACAAAGCAACCCGCTCTGTCGTGAACTTAATCACCTAATCTACTCTCAGTCTTGTGCTAGAAACCTTTTGTTCCTAGCGATTGGGAGTGCAAAGATGTAGGATTATTTTATTATTAACAAATCATGACCAAAACTTTTTTAAACATTTCACGTAAATGACTGAAAATCAAAGGAGGAATTTTTAAAATATTTTTAAACAATTAGCATATCGTGAAATAATCCTACCTTTGCGGAGGAAATAGGCGGAGAGATTTTGGCCTAAACAAAGCCAGATAATTAAAAAAACATGAAAGACTACCATATCGTATACGAAGACAATCACCTCCTGATCGTGAATAAACGCGCAGGAATTCTCGTACAGGGAGATAGTACTGGAGATGTTACCTTAACCGATGTGCTAAAAGAGTATATCAAGGAAAAATACCAAAAACCCGGCGCTGTTTTCTTACACCCGGTGCACCGCTTAGATCGTCCGGTAAGTGGATTAGTGATTTTTGCCCGTACTTCTAAGGCTTTAGAGCGAATGATGGAGATGTTCCGCAAGCGGGATATTCAGAAAACCTACTGGGCTGTGACGCGCAAAAAGCCTTATCCTGAAAAAGGCAAGTTGACTCACTGGCTTTTAAAGAACGAGGCCAAAAATACAACGACGGCATACGATTACCCAGAAGACAAAGCGTTGAAGGCGGAGTTGAATTATAAGATTTTGGGAAAAATCAACTTACACTACTTAGTAGAGGTAGAACCGATCACAGGTAGACCACATCAAATTCGCGTGCAATTAGCTTCGTTGAATTGCCCCATTCGCGGGGATATCAAATACGGCTACGATAAACCAAACGTAGATGCCAGCATTAATTTGCACGCACGTCGCTTGTATTTCATCCATCCGATCAAAAAGACACCGATTATCTGCAAGGCGTCTGTTCCGGAGAATCCGTTCTGGGAGGAGTTTTTAGAATTAGATAACGATGAGTTCAAGATGAAAAACTTGGACTACTTATACGAATAAAAAAAGGAGCTTACATAAGCTCCTCTAAAGTCGTATTTTCTAAAACGGACAAGTTCGCATCCCGCCATTTTGTTAAAACCGTTCTGAGTTGACACGTTTCCTCGTCAGCACAATCATCGCATTTGCCATAAAAGTGTAAAGAAACACATAAAGCTGGGGCAATGGGACCATCCACGATGCGGATGATTTTGGCAAAAGTCACTTCAGCAGGAGGAATGCGTAGGTAATAGCCTCCGCCCTTTCCTTTTTGGGACTGCAAAATTCCGTGATTACGTAATTCTAATAAAATAGCTTCGAGGAATTTCTTCGGTATTTTCTCCGATTCCGCGATGTGCGAAATCAATAAGGGCCCTTTCTCATAGGATTGCGCCAATACTTTTAAAGCCTTTAAAGCATATTTTGCCTTCTTCGAAATCATAGTGTTGTTGATTGAGATTCAAAGCTAAACAAAATTCAGGAATACTCCATTAGCCCGCTCGATTAAGTACTAAATACTGCGCCAGCATTCAGGCATAAAAAAAGAGGCTAACCTTTCGTTTAGCCTCTTCATGTAATTCAAATGAATTAGAAACGGAAGTGAGAGAACGCTTTGTTCGCTTCTGCCATTCTGTGTGTATCATCTTTCTTCTTCACAGCTGCTCCCTCACCTTTCGATGCTGCAATGATTTCATTCGCTAAGCGATCCATCATTGTTTTGTCACCACGCTTACGCGCGTAACCGATTAACCACTTCATTCCCAATGAAACTTTACGTTCAGCTCGTACTTCTGTTGGTACTTGGAAGTTTGCTCCACCTACGCGACGGCTCTTAACCTCCACGGATGGCATCACATTGTTTAATGCTTTTTTCCAAGTTTCTAAACCGTTTTCTTTTGTACGCTCCTCTACTTTATCTAACGCATCATAAAAGATGGTAAATGCCGTAGATTTCTTTCCATCGTACATTAAGTTGTTTACAAACTTAGTTACTAATACATCCTTAAATTTAGGATCTGGTAATACGTAGCGCTTTTTTGGTTTCGCCTTTCTCATGTTGTTAGTTCTTTAAAATCGACCCAACCTTCTGCTTTAACGAAGCATACTGGATCTTTCTGTTAATAAATTATTTCTTTTTACCTGTTGGAGCTGCTTGACCTGGTTTAGGACGTTTAGCACCATACTTCGAACGAGACTGTAAACGACCAGAAACACCGGCTGTATCTAAAGCTCCACGAATGATGTGATAACGTACACCTGGTAAGTCTTTCACACGACCACCACGGATCAATACGATCGAGTGCTCTTGTAAGTTGTGACCTTCACCTGGAATGTAGGCATTCACCTCTTTTTGGTTTGTTAAGCGAACACGAGCTACTTTACGCATCGCTGAGTTTGGTTTTTTAGGAGTAGTCGTGTATACACGAGTACAAACCCCTCTTCTTTGTGGACAAGAATCCAAAGCTGGTGACTTAGATTTCCAAGTCATTTGCTCACGTCCCTTGCGCACTAATTGCTGAATAGTTGGCATTTTGGAATAATTACCGTTTAAATTTTAAAATTCTTTTAATCCCTTCAAGCGCGTCAGACTCAATTAGATAGAGTTCTCCCACACTAATGGGGGTGCAAAGTTAGCAATAAGATATAGAAATCAAAAGGGGAAATTAAAATTATTTCAAAAAGCCCCGTATACCCATTTCCAAACCGCGTAATTCGGCTAACCCGCGTAATCGACCTATCGCCGTGTAACCTGGGTTCGTCTTCTTCCCTTCTTGCAAATCATCTAACATGCGGTGACCGTGGTCTGGTCGGAAGGGCAGGCGGAAATCTTTGCGACCAGATGCGATACGCTTATCCTGCTCATTTACTAATCCCTTCATCACCCCAAACATATCCACATCACCATTTAAGTGATCCGCTTCATGGAAGTTTCCATATTGATCACGACGCGTAGCGCGTAGGTGAATGAAATTAATGCGATGTCCAAGACGCTCAACCATCCCCACTAAATCATTGTCTTCGCGAACGCCATAACTACCGGTGCAGAAGCACAAGCCGTTCACATTGCTTTCGTACGCATTCAATAATTGTAGCGCATCACTTTCTGTACTCACCACACGGGGTAAGCCTAAAATCGGATACGGAGGATCGTCTGGGTGAATCGATAAATTAACTCCGGCCTCCTCAGCCGCAGGCGTGATTTCGCGAATGAAATCATATAAGTTTTCCCGCAATTCCTTCTCCCCTACGTTTGCATAGGTGTCCAAAGCCTCTTGGAAAGACTTCAAGGTAAAGCTTTCTTCAGAACCCGGAAGGCCAGCGATGATATTCCGAATTAATTTATCTTGTTGCGCTTGTGTAGCGGATGCTAGCCATTTCTCCGCTCTAGCGATTTGCTCTGCTGTATAATGCTGCTCTGCGCCTGGGCGCTTTAATAAGAACAATTCAAAGGCACAGAATTCTGCAGCATCGAATCGAAGGCCAGTACTTCCATCTGGAAAACGGAAATCTAAATCCGTCCGAGTCCAGTCTAAAATAGGCATGAAATTATAACAAACTAAATCAAGGCCTGCCTCCCCTACATTTCGAAGCGAAGTTTTATAGTTCTCAATGTATTGCTTGTAGTTGCCAGAACGGGTTTTGATATCCTCGTGCACCGGAATACTTTCGATCACGGACCAGGTCAAACCAGCCGCTTCAATGATCGCTTTGCGTTCCAGAATATCTTTCAATTCCCACACCTGTCCATTCGGAATTTGGTGCAATGCACTTACAATACCAGTGGCGCCCGCTTGACGGACATCGGATAATTGAACGGGGTCGTTTGGACCAAACCACCTCCATGTTTGTTCTAAGGCCATATATTTTTGTTTACTAACCTTATAAAGGCTTTTTTCTGGCAATTTTACCTAGTGCTAGATTAAATAAAAAACCTTGCCTGGAAACCGGGCAAGGTTTTTGTAATCAAGCATTTATATACTTCCTTTAAAATCTCTTTCTTAGGGGCGACAAAAATAGGGAGTTTTTCTTCAAACAAAAAAATATCCTAGCCATTTTGATGAGCAGGTCGCACTAAATCAGTCACCGTTTTCACTGGGTTGAATGTTTCCAACGGAACTTCCACAAACAAGGTATTCCAATCGGACATCGCCCCATTCCAAAGACCCGGTAATTCCATCGCCTTTAGTTCCTTGCCATCTTTCGTCTTATCGGTAATGAAACCGGTGTTCATATCGCGGTAGTTCAAAAGGTTTAAACCGCGAGTCGCGCACACTAAATCCACCGGATTGAAGTGGGAGGCTTGGTGGAATTTGGCTTTTTGGGCTTCATCCTTCATATCAATCTGCGCCGACTCGACTAATTGCAAAGTGAAATTTCCTTTCGCATCCTGGCACCAGAAGGGGCCTCCTCCGGGCTCACCCGTATTTTTCACCACCCCACACACGCGGGTAGGACGAGCTAAGACTTCGCGGATTTTTGTGATTTTTTCTTCTTGTGACGAGCCCGCGAATTCCGCCGAAGGCACAAAACCTAAATAGGTAGCCATCTCTTGCAGCGCTTCCTTTATCGTTGCCTCCGATGGATTTTCTTGCAGTTGCTTATCGAGGTGTTCGATGCCTTCCAAAATCCAAAGCAATAATCCCCCCAGCGCTTTCTTGTATTCTATGGTCGGTTGCTTCAATGCATCCGGCACGACATTGTCGATATTTTTAATGAAGATGACATCCGCTTTCAGATCATTTAAGTTCTCTAAAAGGGCACCGTGGCCAGCGGGTCTAAAAAGTAGCGAGCCATCCGCTTCCCGGAATAGGGTATTATCAGGGTTTACGGCAATTGTGTCTGTGGCAGGCTTCTGCTCCGAGAAGGTGATCTCGAAATCGATGCCTGTTTTTGCGGACCAATTAGGGGCAAGCTGGGCAACTAATGCTTCGAAACCCCTGCGGTGTTCTGGCGAAACCGTAAAGTGCAAACGGGCTTTTTTACCGTTCGAAGCATAGGCCGCCGCCTCCACGATATGTTCCTCTAAAGGGGTTCGCGCTCCTTCCGGATAGGAATGGAAGGCGAGAAGGCCTTTGGGTTTTTGGCCATAATCCATGCCATCTGACCCAAGTAATTTTTTCAAAATATCAGCCGATTCGTCCTTATCACCGATCAAGGTCTTCAATTCAGGGTAAAATGCGAAGTGATCCAGTTCATCAAAGAACTTGGTACACTCCTTGTTTTCCTGACCGGACGATAAAAACTCGAACAAAGATTTAAACATACGGGTGGCGGCACCCGATGCTGGCACCATCTTCAAAATCGAAAGAGCTGATTTTTGCTGATCAAAACGATCGATGAATTCCTGACGTTGCTCGTCCGAAAATTGAAAAATCCCGTTTCCGATGGAGGCTGATTTTTCCAAATTCATCCAAGGGAAACCTGACTTAAAAAAATCAACTTGTTGATTAATTTCTGCGGGTGTAATTCCGCGTTTCGATAATTGGGCTAAATCCTTCTCTGATAACATACACGCTTTCTTTTGTGTCTAAAAATAAGAATTTCTTCGCAGGAATTCCTAAAAATCTGCTCGAGGAGTTCATTCTTTTTTGGTAGATTTGTTTAGACGATGGCAGAGATCAATGACATATTGCAAAAATACTGGGGACACACCTCCTTTAGACCCTTGCAGGAGGAGATCATTCACTCGGTACTCGAAGGCCAGGACACGCTAGCCTTATTGCCTACCGGCGGAGGAAAGTCGGTGTGCTTCCAGGTCCCGGCATTAGCGATGCCTGGAATTTGTATCGTCATTACGCCTTTGATTGCCTTAATGCAGGACCAAGTTGATCAGTTGAATCGTCGAGGGATTCCTGCCACGGCCATTTTCTCTGGGCTCCGCCAGCGCCAAATCGACATTTTACTCGATAATTGCATTTACGGCAACACGAAATTTCTTTATGTTTCGCCCGAGCGTCTAAAAACAGATCTGTTCATCGAGCGCGCGAAGCAAATGAATATTAGCCTTTTGGTTATCGACGAGGCGCACTGTATCTCCCAATGGGGATACGATTTTCGGCCGCCTTATTTAGAGATCGCTACCTTTCGCGCATTGATTCCCTCGGTGCCTTGCATCGCTTTAACGGCCTCCGCGAACGAGGAAGTTCAGCATGATATTCAAGAGAAGCTGCATTTTAAAAAACCGAATGTCTTCCAAAAAAGCTTCAGCCGAGCGAACCTCTCCTACTCCGTCTTGTACGAGGCAGACAAGGAAAAGAAGTTGTGCTCGATGTTGCAACGGGTTCCCGGCTCTTCCATAGTCTACGTTCGAAATCGCCGGAGGACCCAGGAGATTTCTGATGTAATATCTAAAGCCGGATTGTCTAGCACTTTTTACCATGCGGGCTTGCCATCAGACGTGAGAAGTTCGAGGCAAAAAGATTGGATTGAAGGCAAAGTTGATTGCATCGTGGCGACGAATGCTTTTGGGATGGGTATCGATAAACCGGATGTGCGCCTGGTCGTTCACCTGGATTTACCGGATACGATTGAGGCCTATTACCAAGAAGCGGGGCGTGCGGGTCGCGATGAAAAGAAAGCTTACGCTGCCATCCTCTATGAAGAAAAGGATATTCTGGATTTAACAGCGCAATGGGAAAAATCCTTCCCGACGGCTGAAATCATCAAGCGCACGTATCAGGCGGTCTCCAATTATTTGCAAGTGGCGGAAGGTAGCGGAGAATTGCAGAGCTATGATTTTGACTGGATGGATTTATGCCAAAGATTCAATTTACCTAGCTCCCAAACTTATTTCGCACTGAAAATGCTCGAAAATGAGGGTTTGATTCTCTTGAATGAGGCTTTTCAAAATCCCTCGAAAATTCGTTTCATCGTCAGCTCGACCGAATTATACGATTTCCAAATCCGAAACGAGAAATTCGAATCCTTCCTAAAAGCACTACTTCGAATCTATGGAGGGAATCTGTACACGCAATTTGTTTCCATCTCAGAGGCTGACTTCGCACATCAAATCAAAATTCCACCGGCAGAGGTAGAACGAAATCTGGCTTTACTGGAGAAATTTGAATTGATCGAATACGATAAGCAAAATGGATTGCCTAAACTCATTTTCTTAACACCTCGAGCGAACATTGAAAATTTACCGATTCTTTGGTCGGAGTATTTAAAGAAGAAGGAACGGACGAAGAAGAAGATTGATGCGATGGTTCACTATGTGAAGCATCCAGAGGCTTGCAGAACCTTATTGATTACGTCGTATTTCGGGGAGTCGTTACAGCAAAGCTGTGGAATTTGCGATCATTGCTTGCAGCGCAAAAAAGAAGCCTCCGGGAAAAATATCCCCGAAGGCCTCGAAGCAGAACGCAAATTGATTCTGACTTATTTGAAGAACGGACCTTTATCTGTTCAAGATCTAGTTGAATGCCTCCGCCCATTGGCATCTGCTGAGGCACTTCGCATCATCCAATTCAGCTTGGAGATGGGCGAAATTCACTATAACGCCGCAGACGAACTCGCTATCGGCTCTGCCTGAAAAACAAATTTCACTGGGCTCTTCACCTGCTCTTTCAATAGAGCTAAAGCTAATACCTCCTTCGCATCGTCCACATAATGGAAGCTCAAGTCTGAGATATAATGCGCCTCGATTTCCTCCACATCTTTGCGGTTCTTCGAGCACATGATAATCTCCTTAATTCCCGCTCTTTTGGCCGCTAAAATCTTCTCTTTAATTCCGCCTACTGGCAACACCTTTCCTCGTAGCGTAATCTCACCGGTCATCGCTAACTTCGATTTTACCTTGCGCTGAGTTAATGCGGAAGCAATCGCCGTTAGCATCGTAATGCCGGCAGATGGACCATCTTTAGGCACCGCCCCTGCTGGAACGTGAATATGCAAATTGTATTGGTCGAAAATGCGGTAATCAATGCCGTATTCTTCTGAATGTGCCTTCAAGAAACTCAAGGCCGCCATCGCCGACTCTTTCATTACATCCCCTAGTTGACCAGAAAGTGTTAAAACACCTTTTCCTCGGTTCAATAAGGTTTCAATGAATAAGATGTCTCCTCCCACCGGTGTCCAGGCTAAGCCTGTTACGACTCCGGCGTATTCATTATTTTCGTAGGTGTCCTTATCGAAGTGTTCTTGTCCTAATAATTTCACGACATCCGTCGCCGAAATTTTGTGCGGATAATCCTGGTCCATCGCGATGGACTTCGTGATTTTACGCACTACGCGACCAATCTCTTGCTCGAGTTTACGTACACCAGATTCACGGGTATAGCCTTCGATGACCTTTTGGATCGCCCCTTCGTTCATCGCAAATTCTGCTTTCTCTAATCCGTGCTCTTTCTTTTGCTTAGGTAATAGGTGCTTTTTCGCGATTTGGACTTTCTCCTCCATCGTATAGCCACTTACCTCAATGATCTCCATCCGGTCGCGTAAAGCAGGATGAATCGTATCTAAATTATTCGCAGTAGCGATGAACATCACACGCGATAAATCGTAGTCACACTCCAGGTAGTTATCCATGAAGCTGCTGTTTTGTTCCGGATCCAACACCTCTAACAAAGCAGACGAAGGATCGCCGCGGTGGTCTGAACCTACCTTATCAATCTCATCCAAGATGAAAACCGGATTCGATGATCCCGCTTTTTTGATGCTTTGAATCACCTTGCCTGGCATCGCGCCCACATAGGTTTTGCGGTGACCTCTGATTTCAGCCTCATCACGTAGACCACCTAAGGCCATACGCACGTATTTACGTCCTAAAGCTTTCGCAATCGAACGACCTAAAGACGTCTTGCCTACACCTGGAGGGCCATAAAGGCATAAAATAGGGGCCTTCATATCACCCTTCATCTTCAATACCGCTAGGTATTCGATGATGCGTTCTTTTACTTTTTCTAAACCAAAATGATCCGCATCCAACACCTTCTTAGCCTTCACTAAATCAAAATTGTCTTTGGTGAATTCTCCCCAAGGTAAATCAGCTAACAACTCGACGTAATTCATCAACATCGGGTATTCACCTGACATGGAGTTCGTGCGCTGAAGTTTAGAGAGTTCTTTTTGGAAGAAATCGTTTACTTCTTTCGACCATTTTTTCTTCGCCCCTTTCGCGCGCAAGCCGTCCAATTCTTGTTCTGGACTTTCTACACCTAGCTCCTCCTGCAAGACCTTGATCTGCTGGCGGATATAATAATCACGCTGCTGCTGGTCGATATCGCTTGATGCTTTACTCTGAATTTCACGCTTCAACTCCAAATGCTGAATGTCCTTCAACATGTGCTCCAGCAAGTGAGTCGCTTGTTCGATTCCATCCAAAGTCTCTAACAAAGCCTGCTTTTCTTTCAATTCCGCATTGATATTCGAGGAAAGGAAATGGACTAAGAAGGCTGAAGATTCGATGTTGTCTAAGGCAATTTGTGCCTCGCGGGGAATCTCTGGATTCAGATTTAATATTTTCAACGCGCACTCTTTCAACGTCGAAACGAGTGCCTTATTCTCCTTATTTAATTTTTTCGGGAAGGTATCTTCGATGTAGGTAACGCGAGCTAACAAATTAGGCTCAGTCTTGATGTATTCACTTACCTCAAAACGTTTGCGACCCTGAACGATAATCGTTGTGTTCCCACCTGGCAAAACGAACATCTTGACGATGTGCGCTACCGTACCGATCTTGTACAAATCATCTGGTGTCGGTTCTTCTTTGGAATTGTTTGCTTGTACTAAAACCCCAATCGTGCGATCGCCTTTGTACGCCTTCTTCACGAGGCGAACAGATTTTTGGCGAGAAACCGTAATCGGAATAACCATCCCTGGAAACAGGACAATATTACGAATCGGAAGGATAGGCAATTGGTCTGACAAAACACTCATTTTGTCATCATTATCCATCCCCTCAGATCCGATAGGAATCAATTCTATATTTTCAAAATCAGACATCTCCGAAAGCTGTAAATGCTTAAAAAGGTCATTTGGATTATTCATACCACATTTTTAAATTCTGCTCCTCAGTGAGCAGACGATATTAATCAATTTTTATGCCAAACGTCAAGATGGCAGTATGATTATCTTGATAATTGTTGGATCTCCTGACTTTTTCGAAAAAGATAGGACTTCTTTTGGCCGGCTGAAGCCCACTGAACGAGGTTCGTTTGGTCCTCAAAAATCTCCAGAAAAATGGAATTTTCCAGATAAGATCCCGCTAAATCGGACGTGGTCGGAATTTCAAGATATACCCAAATCGCGTCCTGTTGCTGCTCCGTTCCTAACCAGCGATAAGGGGTGCTTATTTGCTTGCCTGCATGAAACCTGAAATGCTTCCGAAGGTAGGTATCTAACTCTTTTTCAGAGGCCTCATCCCCCGGAATCATGCGGTATTTCTTAGCTATCGCCGAACTAACACTTTGTTCTAAATCATCCTGAAATAGGCGAATGCTAATTTCCCAGCTTTGGTCCTTCTGATTATAGCTCATCTCCGTCACCGAACTATGAAAGGGGTGCAGATCAGGTAAAAATAGGCTTAAAAACAGAACCAGCAGTTTCAATTAGAAGAAGGCTTTAAAGATATCGTTTCCAAACGTATAGGCCATCAAGGCTAGCAAGATGATCATACCCACCTGCTGCGCCTTTTCTAACACCTTTTCAGACGCTGGTTTTCCCGTAATCATTTCATAAATCAAGAAGATCGCGTGACCCCCATCCAATGCAGGAATAGGTAAGATATTCATGAAGGCCAAAGCCATCGACAACAATCCTGTCAACATCCAGAAACGATTCCAATCCCATACGCCACCGAACATTTGGGCGATACCGATCGGACCGCTCAATGCCTTCGATGCCGAAACATCACCTGAAGCAATTTTCTTGAAACCTTTGATGTTATCCGAAATCACAGAGAAAGCGCGACCCGTTCCGATGCTAGCAGCCTCCGCAAACGAATAATCCTCGTGCGTCACCTGAATTAGCATTTCCGGAATAAATCCGATTTGACCAGAAGAAGCTACTTGCATTTCTAGTGTATCCGCCACGCCTCCGCGTTGGATTCCTAGACGAATCTGCTTTCCAGCGCGCTTTGATAGCAATTCTTTTACCTCATGGTAAAAGTGAACCGGAGTCGAATCTACAGAGGTGATCACGTCCCCTTTCTTCAAACCAGCGGCATAAGCTGGCAATAATTCTGTGGGCTTCGATGCAGAGAACTTATCGAAGAATCCTGGCTCTTCAGGTGCAGCAACTTCGGCTACTTTAAAGGCCGCCATCGGCTCGATAAATGCCGCTTTTTTATCGCTTAACTTTTCGATGAAGTTCGATGGGATTTTGATCTCCAAAGTCTGATCTCCACGTTGCACCGTGTAAGAAGAATTCTCTCCCAATAACACATCCGATGCACGTAAATCAGATAATTGCTTGTAATCTGCTCCGTTCACGCGAATGATTTTATCACCCGTTTTAAGACCAATTTGCTGACCTAAATCCATCGCCACGATGCCGTTCTTATTTAATTCTTCTTTTGAAATAAAGTTATTCCCGTTCGAATAAGTCAAGCAAACGAAGATTACCACACCGGTAATCACGTTCACGATTACACCACCTAACATCACGATTAAACGCTGCCAAGCTGGTTTCGCGCGGAATTCCCAAGGTTCTGGATCTTTCGCTAAGGTCGCTGCATCTTGCGTTTCGTCAATCATTCCGGCGATAGAAACATAGCCTCCTAGCGGGAACCAGCCTAAACCGTATTCGGTATCGCCTACTTTCTTCTTGAATAAAGCGAAGTTTAGTAACGTAGGAATAGGGAACATAAAGTCGAAGAAAAGATAAAACTTCTCGACTCTCATTTTAAACCATTTGGCTGTAATAAAATGACCAAACTCGTGCAATGTTACTAAAATCGACAACCCCAAAATCAGTTGCCCTGCCATCACTAAACCTTCCATAATTCGCTATTTTCTATTTTTATCCACCCAGTCCTGGGCCATTATTCTACTTAATTTATCACTTTCAATGTAATCCTCTAATGTCGGATTCGCGATAAAAGTTCCCTGATTCATCACATATTCGTTCAAATCAGACATCGCTAAAAACCCAATTTGATCCTCTAAAAAAGCCGCCACCGCCACTTCATTCGCGGCATTCAGCAAACAAGCCTTATTTCCTCCCTGCTCCAGCGCCTGGAAAGCCAATCCTAAATTGCGGAACGTCTTCGTGTCCGCCTGCTCGAAAGTCAAGGACGAATATAATTTAAAATCAAAACGAGGGAAACTCGCCTTCATCCGATTCGGGTAACCTAAGGCAAACTGAATCGGCAATTTCATATCCGGCAAGCCTAATTGCGCCTTAATCGAACCATCCTCAAACTGTACTAAGGAGTGCACAATCGACTGCGGATGCACCACCACTTCGATTTCTGACGGTTTCACGTCAAATAACCAAGCGGCTTCGATCACCTCTAAACCCTTGTTCATCAAACTGGCAGAGTCGATCGTTATCTTCGCTCCCATCGACCAATTCGGGTGTTTCAAGGCTTGTGCCCGAGTTACTTGAGCTAATTGCTCCCGGCTCAATCCTCTAAAAGGACCGCCTGAAGCGGTTAATATCACTTTTTCAATCGGGTTGTGGGACTCGCCCATCAAACACTGAAATATGGCCGAATGCTCTGAATCAACAGGTAAAATAGGCACGCCCATCTCCCTTGCCAACGGCATAATTAAGGCTCCAGCTACCACTAAGGTTTCCTTGTTCGCTAAAGCAATCGGCTTCCCCGCCTTGATGGCTTTCACCGTAGGCAACAAGCCCGCATAACCTACTAATGCGGTTAAAACGATATCGACAGAATCCAACGTCACTACTTCTTCCAGGGCCTGAGCACCTGCGTGGACTTGGATGCCTGTTCCGGATAAAGCCTCTTTTACCTGCGCATATTTTGCTTCATTCCCAATCACCACATGCGCCGGTTTCCAGGCTAAGGCTTGGGTAATGAGGAGATCGGCTTGGTTTTGGGCGGTTAAGACCTCCACCGAAAATTCAGATGGGTGCTCTGCAATCACCTCCAATGCCTGCGTTCCAATTGAACCCGTACTTCCTAAAATCGCTATTCTTTTCATCGCAGCATCGCCGTTATTTGTTCCACAAAACTAATCCACACCTGCGGATACAAAATAGTCATCGCCACTAAACCGAATAAAGCACCATATAAATGCGCGCTGTGATTAACGAAGTCACGGCTGCGTTTATCCATCTCCACCGAATACCAGGTGAATAATCCCGCATAGATGAAACCCGGGATTCCGAAGAATCCGAAAAGGTAAATTTTCTCGGTCGGAAAAAACAAGATTCCTGCGAAGATAACCGCAGAAACCGCTCCTGAGGCACCTAATGAATTATAATGGGGATTATTTTTCTGTTTGAAATAGGTCGGCAAATCTGCGACTAAAATCGCTAACAAATAAAATACGAGGTATAATTCGGATGCAATGGAGGGAAATAATTGATTAAAAATCCGCTCTAATTGTACCCCAAAAAAGAAGAACGAGAATAGATTAAAAAACAAGTGCGTGAAATCCGCATGAATGAATCCGGAGCTGATAAATCGCCAGTATTCATTTCTGTGTTGAATCCGGTACGGATTCATGAGCATCTTTCCCATCCACTCTGGCTTTTGCAGGGCAGCAAGGGAAATAATAATCGTCACAACAATCAGTAAAATCGAGACCATAGGTAAACAAAACTACGTTAAACTTCTCGATCAACCAACCCGCTCATGAATTTAACCAAGGCAGATTTTTGCTCTTCGGAAATAGCTAAGCCTTGGATCTCGTCGAATGCTGAATCAAAATAAGACGCGATGACCGCTTCTGTTTCTGCTTTCAAACCTAAGGAATCATAAATAGCCGTTACCGCTTGTACCTTTTCTGCCGCCACATAGTCCGTAGCAGCCACCCAGTTTTCCAGTGAAGCAAGGGTGGAACCTGTCGCTTTTTCGAACGCTTTTATCAGTAAATAGGTTTTTTTATTCGCTAAAATATCACCGCCTGGCTGCTTCCCGAATTTCTCCGGATCGCCATAGACATCTAACAAATCGTCTTTTAATTGAAATCCTAAACCGATCGTTTCTCCGATGCGGTACAAGGAATCGCTCACGGAAGCAGGGACCGAGGCTAGCAAGCCGCCCATCTCCATCGAAAAACCGATCAAAACAGAGGTCTTCAAGCGAATCATTTCGATGTATTCCTCTACTTTCACATCGTCACGGTTTTCGAAATTCATATCGAATTGTTGTCCCTCGCACACTTCTGCTGCGATGCGTGAAAGGCGTCCTAACAAGTGTTGGAATGCCTCTAGGCTCAACCCTTGTACCTTATTTAGGTATTGGTAGGCATTTACTAGCATCACATCCCCAGAAAGAATGGCGATGTTGTCGTTCCATTTTTCGTGGACTGTTTCTTTGCCACGACGTAAAGGGGCTTTGTCCATGATGTCGTCGTGCATCAAGGTGAAATTGTGGAAGATTTCTACCGATAGAGCCGCAGGAACCTGTTTTTCCCAGTCCGACTTGAAAAGTGAATAGGTTAATAAACAAAGAACTGGACGTATCCGTTTGCCGCCTAAACTCAGGAGGTAATGGATGGGGTCGTAGAGCTCGCTAGGATTTTGGCCTATATCTAAACGACTAATTTCCTCATCGAGGGCTGCTAAAAATGCTTTGTTCATCTTATCTATCTACTTCGCCCATCACTAAATCCAAAGATCCGATGATGGCTACTAAATCTGCTAAATAGGTTCCTTTCGCCAAATAAGGCAACACCGAAAGGTGGTGGAAAGAGCAAGCGCGCACTTTCAAGCGTTGTGGAATATCCGAGCGTCCGTCCGTACGAATGTAAAAACCGAGTTCTCCTTTCGGATTTTCTGCCCTCACATAGGTATCCATCGCTTTAGGACGAATCTTTTTAGGGACCAAAGACTGAGGGTCAAACTCCCTCGTCCGCTTCTCATCTCCTAGCAAGGCCACTATACATTGTTCAATAATCCGTAGAGATTCCTCGCATTCCCGGATACGCACGTGGTTTCGATCCCAACAATCCCCTACGGATCCCATCGCTCCTTCGCCCACTGGAATGTCAAATTCCAATTCCGGATAAACCGAATAGGCATCGATGCGACGAAGGTCAAATGGCAAGCCCGAACCCCGCAATACCGGACCCGTACATCCATAATTAATCGCCGCATTCAGGGGTAAGACACCTACATTCGCGGTTCTTTTAATGAAAATACTGTTATCTTCTACTAACTGCTTTACTTCTTTAATCGTGTTTTTGATCACCGGAATTAATTCCTGCACCTTCTCTTCAAATCCTAGAGGCAAATCATAAAATAAACCTCCTACCCACACATAATTATATAACATCCTCGCTCCCGAAAGCCATTCTAACATCCGCTGAATGTCCTCTCTGTCACGCATTAGCCATAAAAAGGGAGTGTAAGCCCCGATATCCAAGCCATACGTTCCAATCGCCACGAAGTGCGAAGCAATTCGATTTAACTCCGCCACCAAGACCCGAATGTATTCGATACGCTTAGGCAGTTTACCCGTAAGATCCAGCATCTTTTCCACCGCCATCACATAGGCATGCTCTGAATTCATCGCGGCCATATAGTCCAAACGATCCACGTAGGGGATGATTTGGTTAAACGGCAACGCTTCAGCATGCTTCTCGAAACATCGGTGTAGATAACCTAAATGGGGGACGACTTCCTTGATCCACTCGCCGTCTGAAATCACCTCTAAACGGAGAACTCCGTGCGTCGACGGGTGTTGAGGCCCCAGCGAAATGATCATCTCCTCCGATTTTAAATCCTCTACCCGAAATTTATTCGGATCAGAATTCTCAAAATTTTCAGGAAGAAATTGATACTGGATGGGATTCATTAAACAAAAATGAGAAATCTAACGGGTAAAAATAAATTTTTCCATCTATTTTTAGCAAAGGCTTTGGGAAAAAAAGAAATTCTTCTACCTTTGCATTCCGTTTCGAGCAGAGGCGGATAAAAGATTTATCTATTATGGCAAAGAAAGGAAATCGCATTCAAGTAATCTTAGAATGCACTGAGCACAAAGAAACTGGTTTACCAGGCATGTCTCGCTACATCACTACGAAAAATCGTAAAAACACAACAGCACGTATTGAGTTAAGAAAATACAATCCTGTTTTGAAAAAAGTTACTTTACATAAAGAAATTAAATAGGTTGACCCATGGCTAAGAAAGTAGTTGCAACTCTGAAGAAAGAAGGCGGCGTTAAGTACGCTAAGATCATTAAGGCGGTTAAGAATCCTACAACAGGAGCTTATACCTTCAAAGAAGAAATCATCCTTCAAGATGAAGTTAACGCAGCGTTGAAAAACTAATTTTTCAATACCCGTTACCCTATCTTAAAAAAATTGAAGTCCCTTCTTGAAGGGACTTTTTTTATTTTGATTACCTTCGCATTGTATTTTAAATCACCTCATGGGATTATTCGATTTTTTCAAAAAGAAACCTGAACCTCAACAGCAGGAAGAGATCCAAGCTTTAGAGCAAGGATTAGAGAAGACATCCACTGGATTATTCTCTAAGATCGGTCGTGCGGTGGTAGGTAAATCGAAGGTAGATGAGGAAGTACTCGACGAATTAGAGGAGATTTTATTGACTTCCGATGTAGGTGTAGCCACCACGTTGAAGATTATTGAGCGCATCGAACGCCGCGTAGAACGCGATAAATACGTTTCCACAGAAGAATTAGATAAAGTATTACGCGAAGAAGTCGCAGCACTTTTAGAAGAAAACCAATCCTCTTCTTTAGAAAATGCCTTCGCAGAACCTTCCCAAAAACCCTATGTCATCATGGTCGTAGGAGTGAACGGCGTAGGTAAAACCACCACCATCGGTAAACTTGCTTCTCAATTCCATCAAAATGGATTGAAAGTCGTATTAGGTGCGGCAGATACTTTCCGTGCGGCAGCAGTCGATCAATTGAAGTTGTGGGGAGAACGCGTGGGAATTCCAGTGATTGATCACGGAATGAATACGGATCCGGCAGCAGTGGCTTATGATGCTGTGAAGCAAGCGGTGGACATGAACGCAGATATCGTGATCATCGATACAGCGGGACGTCTACATACGAAGGTGAATTTGATGACTGAATTAGGCAAAATCAAGCGCGTGATTCAGAAATTTATTCCAGAGGCACCACACGAGGTGATGCTGGTTTTAGATGGTTCTACAGGCCAAAACGCTTTCATACAAGCCCAAGAGTTCACAAAAGTAACCGAGATTACCTCCCTAGCGATTACAAAGCTAGACGGTACGGCAAAAGGTGGGGTGGTGATTGGAATTTCGGATCAGTTCAAGATCCCAGTCAAATACATTGGAGTGGGAGAAAAAATCTCCGACCTCCAAGTATTCAACAAGACCACTTTCGTGGATTCGCTTTTCGCGAAAAAATAATTACTTCGCCTTTTCTTTAGCCCACGTATCTTTCAACGTCACTGTACGGTTAAAGACTAATTTATCTGAGCTCGAATCTAAGTCAAGACTATAATAACCTTTGCGGATAAACTGCAATGGCTGACCTACCGTAGCTGATTTCAAACCTGGCTCCACGTAGACTTTTGGAATAATTTGCAATGATTCTGGATTGATAAACTTCAAGAAATCATCCCCTAATTCAGAGGCATCCTCCACGATCAACAAGCGATCAAAGTTACGTACCTCAGCCTCCACCGCATGAGCGACAGAAACCCAGTGAATCGTTCCTTTTACGTTTATGCCACTCGTATCTTGACCAGACTTACTTTCTGGGATGTATTCCGCGTGCACCTCTGTCACATTCCCTGCCGCATCCGTTTTGAAATCCGTACACGTCACAATATAAGCTCCTTTCAAACGCACCTGCAAGCCCACGCCCAGACGGAAGAACTTCTTAGGTGGATCGATCATAAAGTCTTCGCGCTCGATGTATAATTCGTTCGAGAAAGGCACAGAACGCTTCGTGATTACCTCTGCCTCCGGATTATTTTCAATCTGTAAATCCTCCGTTTTATCGGCTGGATAATTCGTAATCACTAATTTAATTGGGTCCAAAACAGCCATCACACGATCCGCTGACTTGTTTAAGTCTTCGCGGATACAGAATTCCAAAAGACTCAAATCAATTAAATTATCCCGTTTCGCCACCCCGATGCGCTCGCAGAAGTTGCGAATCGAAGCCGGCGTGAATCCACGTCTGCGTAAACCAGAAATCGTAGGCATGCGGGGATCGTCCCAGCCGTTCACTACTTTCTCGTTCACTAATTGTAATAATTTACGCTTACTCATCACCGTGTGGGATAAGTTCAAGCGCGCAAATTCATATTGATGAGAAGGGAAAATCCCTAATTTATCTAAGAACCAATCGTATAATGGACGGTGAACGTCAAATTCAAGCGTACAGATCGAGTGGGTGATTTCTTCGATGGAATCACTTTGGCCATGAGCAAAATCATACATCGGGTAGATGCACCATTTGTCTCCTGAACGGTGGTGTTTTACGTGACGGATACGGTACATCAAAGGATCACGCATGTGCATGTTTGGATGTGCCATATCGATTTTCGCACGTAATACCTTCTCTCCATCCGCATATTTTCCGGCACGCATGTCACGGAATAATGCTAAATTCTCTTCTACGCTGCGATCTCTGAAAGGACTGTGCGTTCCAGGTGTGGTAGGTGTTCCTTTTTGAGCTGCAATTTCTGCCGCCGAAGAATCGTCCACATAAGCGAAAGAAAGCGTAATTAACTTCTCTGCAAATTGGTATAAATCTTCAAAGTAGTCCGAAGTATATAATTCCTCCGCCCAAGTAAAGCCTAACCAAGAGACGTCTTTCTTAATCGACTCCACGTATTCTGTTTCCTCCGTCACCGGATTCGTGTCATCAAAACGCAAATTAGTTGCCCCGCCAAAACGCTGTGCTAGCCCAAAGTTCAAGCAAATACTCTTTGCGTGACCGATGTGCAAGTAACCGTTAGGCTCCGGTGGAAAACGAGTCAAAATACCGTTCGGGTATTTTCCTGACGCGATGTCCTCAGAAACGATTTCTTCTAAGAAATTCAGGGATTTGGGTTTTAATTCTTCCATGTATTATTTTTCGTGTTCCTTTTCGTGTCGACGAATAAAATTTAAGCTATAAGGTTCAAAAATAAACATTATTTGCTAAAATCCGTAATTTGCAGCGCTTTATCGATATGAGAAAAAACAGCCTATTACTCGCCTTATTTATTTGTGGATTTTTCCAAGGCTTCGCCCAATGGACTCCCATCACACTTGAAACGAAAGCCTCATTCCGAGCGATTCGCTCCCACGGGAAGCATATCTGGATCGGTGGAACCCGAGGAACGGTGATTCATTCGAGCGATGGTGGCGCAAATTTCAATGTCCGCAACGTACCCGGAGCGGATTCTTTGGACTTCCGCGACCTTGCTATCCTAGATGACAAAACCGTCCTGCTGATGAGTGCTGGGCCGGCTGAAAATGGAGCCGCGAAAATATTTCGAACAGAAAACGGGGGTGAAAGCTGGGAAATGGCCTATCAAATCAAAGAGAAAGGTTATTTCTTCGATGCTATTCTTTGGGAAGGGAAACAGGGATTGATTTTATCTGACCCGGCGGGTCCATTTTATGGCTTGATTCGAATAAGCAATAAGGGCCGCGACTTTTCTTTATTGAATCCGGCGAGTTACCCCGAACTACAAAAAGGAGAAGCCGCGTTCGCAGCGAGTGGATCTAGTTTACAGAAAACAAAACAGGGTTATTATATCGTGACGGGCGGCGGTTCTAAGGCTAGAGTATTGTTCAGCAAGGACGCACTGAATTGGGAAAACATTTATTCGGAAATTCCGGGTGGCGAAGGAACAGGATTTTTTAGCCTAGGTGTTCGTGACGCAAAAAATCTATGGATTGCCGGTGGAAATTATTCCCGGATTAAGGAAGGGCCGGTGCCGGTATTAGAAAGTCTGGATGCCGGCAAGACGTGGTCTCCAGTGGCGAATGCACCAGGGTATTATGTGGAGAAAATTCTATGGGCAGATCCGTATTGGATACTATCGGGGCCGGCGGAAAGCTCGGCTTTTGACCCTATGAAAAAACGCTGGATTAGCTTAGGAAAAAGTCCTTATCACAATGTGTGTCGAGTAGGCGATCGCCTGTATGGTGTAGGCGGAAGAGGCCAAATCGGTTTCATCAGCCTCTCCCAAATACAGCAACTATTTCTTTCTAAAGAATAGCGAAATAGGCGTTCCTGATAAATCAAAGGCCTTACGCATCTGATTCTCGAGGTAACGCTCATAACTTTCCTTAATATACTGAGGTAAATTACAGAAGAAAATGAACGTAGGATACGGAGTCGACACCTGCGTACAATATTTAATCTTGATGTATTTTCCTTTCCAGGCTGGTGGCGGATAACTTTGGATCACATCCAGCATCACATCGTTTAATTTCGACGTAGTAATCTTCTGCGTACGGTTTTCGTACACCTTAAGCATTAATTCCAAAGCTTGGAAGATACGCTTCTTCTCAATCACCGATGTAAAGATGACCGGCATATAATTCAAAGGCGCCATACGCTCCTTGATCGCTTTCTCTAATTGAATCGCAGTATTCGTGTCTTTCGCCACTAAATCCCACTTATTAATCATCAATACGATACCTTTCTTAGCCTTGTCCGCCATGCTGACAATGTTCATATCCTGCGCCTCTAGACCCGTTAATGGATCAATCGTCGTCGCATCGATGATGATAATAGCCACATCGCATTCCTCCAAAGCCTTCATCGAACGCAATACCGAGTAGTATTCGATGTTGTCGTCGATTCTCGCTTTTCGGCGAATACCGGCGGTATCCGTAATGATGAAATCCTTCCCAAACATCGTGTAGTGATTTTGAATCGCATCACGCGTCGTTCCAGCTTCATCGGTCACAATCGAACGATCTTTTCCTAAGATCGCATTCAAGAAAGAGGATTTTCCTACGTTCGGACGACCTAAAATCGCCACGCGTGGAATCCCTAATTCTGGATTTTCGATTCCTTCATCCTTAAAATGAGAAACCATTACATCGAGCATGTCACCCGTACCACTTCCGCTTTCGGCAGCAATCGCAAATGGATCACCTAAACCTAATTCGTAAAATTCAGCGGCAGCATAAGCTTTCTCGTGTGTATCAGCTTTATTCGCGATCAAGATAACCGGCTTCTTTGAACGACGTAAAACGTTCGCAAAATCCTTATCCAAATCCGTTAAACCCGTAGAACAATCTACGACAAACAATAAAACCGCCGCTTCTTCAATGGCTAATTCTACCTGCTCGCGTATTGCTCCTTCAAACTTATCTTCTGAACCATGCACGTAACCTCCCGTGTCAATCACGGTAAAGAAACGTCCTGTCCATTGACCGTAACCATAATGGCGGTCGCGCGTCACCCCGGACAAGTTGTCCATGATAGCTTTCTTTTGTTCGATCAAGCGATTGAACAAAGTAGATTTCCCTACATTGGGACGCCCCACAATTGCAATAATATTTGACATTCTTTGTTAAATTAATCGAGTGAATACCCGAATGAACGCAGCTTGTCGGTCTTCGCACGCCAATCAGGCTCCACTTTGACAAACTGCTCTAAAAATACTTTTTTACCAAAAAATTTCTCTAAATCCTCTCTTGCCTGAATTCCCACTTTCTTGATATTCTCCCCTTTGTGCCCGATGATAATCGCACGCTGCGATACCCGCTCCACATAAATCTCCGTAGCAATACGTAAAATGGTAGGCTCCTCCTTAAAGGATGTCACCACTACTTCACACGAATAAGGAATCTCCTTTTTATAGTTCAAGAAAATCTTCTCTCTCACAATCTCCGAGGCAAAGAACTTTTCTGGCTTATCTGTCAGTTCTTCCTTATCAAAAAAGGGCGGATGAACTGGCAAATGTTCCATGAGGTGGCTAAAGATTTGGTCCAAATGAACCGATTCTAAAGCCGAAATAGGGATAATCGGTTTGCCCGGGAAAATTCCCTGCCAATACGCGACCTTCTCCTCTAACTTCTCCATGCTCACTAAATCGATCTTGTTTAACAAAACAAGAATAGGCGTCTCTGTGAAATCTTTCCAATTGGTCAAAAAGTCCAAATCTTCGAATTCATCAAACACATCCGTCACATACAATACCACATCCGCATCCTCCAAAGAGCTTTTCACGAACTGCATCATGGATTTATGCAACTCGTATTTAGGCAATAAAACACCAGGCGTATCTGAGTAAACGATCTGGTATTCAGTTCCTTTATGCTCTCCATTCAACATCCCCAAAATTCGGTGACGCGTCGTCTGCGCTTTCGAGCTCACAATCGAAAGTCTCTCCCCCACGAGTGCATTCATCAGCGTGCTCTTCCCCACATTGGGTTTGCCAATAATACTGATAAAGCCTGCCTTGTGTTCTGGGGTCATAGAAATGAAATGTAAAATCTGCCTTAAAAAGGATAGGCAAGAATAATTTCTACAAAGATACTTGTTTTTTCTGAAAGAAACGTGCATCTTTGCACTCCCAATTATATCGCGGGGTGGAGCAGTTGGTAGCTCGTTGGGCTCATAACCCAAAGGTCGTCAGTTCGAGTCTGGCCCCCGCTACATCGAAAGAGGTCTTGCAAAAGACCTCTTTTTTTATGCCCTTTACTCAACGCCATCCGACCGCTAAATAAATAGACCAACCGCTTAATAATTCTTCAACCAAGGTTTAAATCAAAAGCACTAGGTTTACTTTAATTAATACGTGCGCATGAGAAAAACTTTGAAAATCCCCGGAATCGACCAATGCCCTGTTGACGACATCGTCAGCATCGAAGGCAAAGGAAATTATACGACCATCTTCCTGAAGAATGGCGAAACGATTCTGATGGCAAAGACACTCAAGAAATTCGAATCACAATTGCGCTTAGGCACTTTCCTTCGCATTCACAAGTCCTATCTGGTGAATAAAGTCAATATCATCGGACATGACCTAGAAGACACGAAGACCGTGAAAACAATCCTGCAACATTCCTTACCTGTCTCGCGCAGAAAATTAGATTTAGTTAGAGGGCAATTAGCCTAAAAAAAATCCATAAAAAAAGGGCCTCGATTTTCATCGAGGCCCTTTTCATTTAATCAGTAGGCTTATTTCGCTTGTGGCGCCATTAAGCTAAAGAATTGATCCAACTTAGGAGTAACAATAATCTCCGTACGGCGATTTTGCTTACGACCCTTAGAAGTCTTGTTTGCTGATGCTGGCTCATACTCACCACGTCCACCTGCTGTTAAGCGCTCTGGATCCACATCAAATTTCGTTTGTAACACACGTACCACTGAAGTTGCACGCTTCGCTGATAAATCCCAGTTGTCTTGGATACAATCAGTAGAGATAGGCACTGTATCTGTGTGGCCTTCTACTAATACATCAAGCTCTTTGTGATCATTTAACACCTTTGCTACTTTCGCTAACACAGCCACCGCTTTCGCGTTAACTACTGCGCTACCTGAAGCAAACATCAAGTTGTCAGAAATAGAGATATAAACAACCCCTTTCTTCACTTCAACTGTTACGTCTTCATCATTCACATCCGCTAATGAACGCTTCAAGTTCATTACTAAAGATAAATTCATTGAATCCTTACGTTGGATTGATGAGTTTAGGTCTTTGATGTATTTTCCTTGCTCGTTTAATGCGTCTAATGACTTACGGATACTTTCCGCACCTGACTTATTGATAACTGAAAGATCAGATAAACGATCTAATAAGTTCGTATTTGTCTTCTTGAAGTAATCTAATTGCTCTTGTAAAGCTTTCAATTGACCATTCTTCGCTTCTAAATCTGTATCTCTTTTTTTCAACTCCCCTTGAAGGCTAGCTGTCAAAGATTGGCAATCAGATAAATCAGCTTTTGCTTTTGATAAAGCGGAGCTACTAGATGCTTGTAATTGGGTTAATTGTGATTCTAAATCAGCTAATTTCTTCTTTCCTACGCAAGAGGTAAACAAGAAAGGCATCATCGCGAACACTAAAAGTAGTTTTTTCATAACGCTGGTTTGTTTAATTATCGAGCAAAAATAAGGATCTCTTGTTATATCCGTATCCCGAAATGTATTTTTTTCTAGATTGTTTTTAAAATTTCTCCTACGTCCTCGCCTAAAACTTGGTTAACGGTTGCCATGACATCGAAGAAAACAGCCATTTTTTCGGGCTCTACCCGGTCGTAAATCAACTTATTAAAGGCGATTACCCCCTTGCGCGCTTGATCTCGCTTCTTCTTTCCGATCTCCGTTAAAAAGATCTTCACCACTCGTTTATCCTCGTAGTTTGCAGAACGCTCGATCCACTTCTTGTCTTCTAAAGTTTTCAACATACGGGTCAAAGACCGCGCCTCCAAACCTAGCGCCGGTGCAATCTTCGTCGCAGGGGTTCCATCCTTATCGATATGCAATAAAACATAGCCGATTGCCATCGTCATATCAAACTGCGCCGAATACGTGTTGTACATGCGGCTAATGGCATACCAGCCGGTCTTTATATGGAAATCAATCGTTTCTTCTGCTTTCATAAGTTGATCATTGGATGCAAACAGATATGCTGGCATACCTTTGGGCAAAAATGAAGCAAAAAAAAATAGGATGCAAGCATCCTATTTTCAAAAACCTATAAAAACAAAAACTTATTGCACTCGATTACCTTTCATTCGTTTCGAATTCACTTTCAATCCGCTTAAAGATGATTTCATAATCATTAAACGAACACGAGGTGTTTTCGTCACCGACTTCGTCAAACCTTCGTATTTCTCATTGTAGACTAGGTATTTACTCCCCTCAAAATTCAAACGAGAGATCGAAGAATTCCCAGTTTCATCTACTAATTGATAGAAATACTCTCCGCGTTCCCCTAATACAGGCGCAAAGATCAAGCTATTCGACTCCTTCGCCGGATTGTCAAACGAGACATACAACTTATCTCCTTCTTCCTTTAACAAGGCGCCTGGAGTTTGTTTCTCTAAACTAACGCGGTTAATGGATTTGCCATTTTTGAATACTAATGCTCCTGCTTTCACATTTGCATCAGTTGAGCTCATCTCTCTTTCTAAAATCAAGCCATTATCATTATAGAACTGAATCTTCTGTAAAGGAATATTATTTTCCTTCACCGTTGCTAAAATAGATCCTGTTAAGAAAGCCTTTTCAGAGCAGGAGCTTAAAAGGACCGTAGCAAATAAGAATAGGGCAAGTTTTTTCATGAGAATGTTAGTTAACGCCTTCGGCTAAAACAAGTACTCGATTATTCAAAACTTCAACAACTCCTCCTTCGATTTGGAAGACCTCTTTATCAGCTGATAATTCTCCTTTAGCTAAAGTAGAAACGATCGCTGCGTGGTCATTTAAAATTTGGAAGGAACCATTAACGCCAGGCAAAGTCACTACAGATGCTTCTGCAGAGAAAACTTTACGATCCGGTGTAATAATTTCTACAAACATAATTTTCTTTATTTAGCAGCCTCAGCTAATAATTTCTCTCCTTTCACTACCGCATCCTCAATAGTACCTACTAAGTTGAAAGCAGCTTCCGGAAGGTGATCGTATCCACCATCGATGATCGCGTTGAAACCTTTGATCGTATCGTTGATATCTACTAGAACGCCTTTTAAGCCTGTAAATTGTTCTGCCACGAAGAAAGGTTGTGACAAGAAACGTTGTACACGGCGTGCGCGAGAAACGACTAATTTATCTTCTTCAGATAATTCATCTAGACCTAAGATCGCGATGATATCTTGTAATTCTTTGTAACGTTGTAAAATCTCCTTCACACGTTGCGCCGTATTGTAGTGAGAATCACCTAATACTTCCGCAGACAAGATACGAGAGGATGAATCTAATGGATCCACCGCTGGGTAGATACCTAATTCTGCAATCTTACGAGATAATACAGTTGTTGCATCTAAGTGGGCAAACGTGGTTGCTGGAGCTGGATCCGTTAAGTCATCGGCAGGTACGTAAACCGCTTGTACCGATGTAATTGAACCACGCTTCGTCGACGTGATACGCTCTTGCATGGCACCCATTTCTGTTGCTAAGGTTGGTTGGTAACCTACCGCAGATGGCATACGACCTAAAAGGGCAGACACCTCAGAACCCGCTTGTGTAAAACGGAAGATGTTATCGATAAAGAATAAGATGTCACGGCCTTGACCTTCGCCATCACCATCACGGAAGTGTTCCGCTACTGTTAATCCTGATAAAGCCACACGAGCACGGGCTCCAGGAGGCTCGTTCATTTGACCGAACACTAAAGTAGCTTGTGATTTCGCTAGTTCTGTGTTATCAACTTTCGTTAGATCCCACTCACCCGCTTCCATCGCGTGCTTAAATTCCTCACCATACTTGATAACGCCTGATTCGATCATCTCACGTAATAAGTCGTTACCCTCACGAGTACGCTCACCTACACCTGCGAATACAGAAAGACCTTCGTATGCTTTGGCAATATTATTAATCAACTCCATGATCAATACGGTTTTACCTACACCGGCACCACCGAATAAACCAATCTTACCACCCTTTACGTAAGGTGCTAATAAGTCGATAACCTTAATCCCTGTGAATAAAACCTCAGTTGTAGTCGCTAATTCATCAAATTTAGGCGCAGCACGGTGAATCGGCAATCCTTTGTCTGACTTAGGTTGAGCGATACCATCAATGGCATCTCCTACTACGTTGAACAAACGACCTTTAATACCCTCACCTGTCGGCATCGTCATCGGAGTACCTTTATCGATTACCTCTTGTCCACGTTGAAGACCTTCCGTTCCTTCCATCGCAATCGTTCTAACGCGATCCTCTCCTAAGTGCTGCTGCACTTCAAGAACAAGCGTTTGACCATTTGATTTCGTTACTGAAAGAGCATTCAAGATCGCTGGTAAATGTGATCCTTCTCCTTCGAAGCTCACATCGACAACGGGTCCAATTACTTGCGCAACTTTTCCTTTATTAACTGCGTTTGCCATTTGAATTTTAATTTGTTAGCTAAAAAACTAAGATTGTGTTTTGTTTACGAATGATACTAACATTCGGACTGCAAAATTAGCCTCTTAATTCGAATTTACCAAAATAGAAATTAGTATTTTTCAACTATTTTTTGCCAAAATCAGGCAATTTCTTTGAATGAATCGTAGTTTGTGTGAAATTTAGGAATTCATTTTTTTGACCAAAATAGGAGCATGACTCGCCCATCACTTAAAAACTCCCTCTTTTATACCTGTATCGCCTTGGTTTTAGGCGCCACAGGCTTGTGGATTTATGGTGGAGTGGCCCTTTTTGATTGGGTGGAGGTGGCCGAAATGATGCCTTATCAAAAAGTAGTGGACACGCGAGCTGGCCAGGACCTACATTCAACGGTTTATTTTATTCGCCAAAACTTCCAAATACAGGCAATCCCCCTCGATTCTACTCCTGAAATACTAGGAATCATCGTGGCGCTGATGGGTTTAGCCGTCTTATTGTTTTCGATTTTACCCGCTTGGCAAGCCCTGTTAGGAGCCACACTTTGGCTAGGAATCGTCGCTTTTTCTCTGTCTGACGCCTCCCTTGTTTCTCTAACACAAATTATAAGTAGTCAAATTTTCAGCCTAAGTCTGCTCGCTTTTGCAGGTCTTTCGGTGTTGAGTGCCGCCGCAATACCTTCTTTTCTACTAGGCGTCTCGCACGGAGCTGATCGCTTGAGCTCGAAGCGGAATCGCACGATTTTGGGTTTGTTTTGGGGAGTAAATTTAGTCTTGACCTTCGCTAATCAGCGATTCGATGTGGGCATCCGCACCGCTATCCCTGCATTTTTATGGGCGATGGTAGCTATGGGGCTCTATCTTTACCAAAACAAAGACAACAAAACCCTGCTCGGTCTCGGCTTACTTTCACTTTCATGCCTTGCCCCTATTTTGTGGCACAGCAACAGCCCTGGCGTTTTAGCCATCGAAAGCTGGAATATGATTAACCAGGTGATCATGGCTTTGCTGTTCCCCTTATTTATTCTCCGGAATTTTGGCCCGCTGATGGCCCAAAACCTCCCCATCCACAAAGTCATTCACAAGGCAGCTCTTCTGCCCCTGCATTTAATTCAAATAGGCGTTGTCATTTTGAGTGTGGGTGCCGTTTTCGCCTTCAATTCAGGCGCCTATCACCAGGGAATGGCCGCTAAAGAGAATTACGCCGGCGACATATCTGCCTTATTAGATGACCATCAGATGGCAGAAATCCACTATAAGAATGCCACACTTCATAGCCGCATAAACACGAAGAGCAATTTAAGTTTAGCTGCCTTAGCACAACAAGCAGGCGACACGGAAACCTTTGCCTATTATGTAGCCGCCAGCCAAAGCAATCGTCGTGACCCCGCACTCTCCGTAGCGCTTGCGAATGTATTTGCCACAGAAAACCGTCCTTTTGATGCTTTGTTCACCCTACAAAAGAGCGATTTAACGGATCCCCGAATTTTAACCCAATTAGCGCTACAATACGAACGGCTAGCCACGGCTGATTCTGCCGCCTATTTTTACGAAAAGGCAGCCAGCCTTAAACCCGAAAACCCGCTCTTTAAAGCTAACAACTTATATGCCGAGGTGGTCTATCGCAAGCAAAAACCCGAATTCGATCCCTCAGAAGATCTAGCCACTCAAGCTAATTTACTGGCAGCTGGCATTCCCACGGCGCCGATGAATCCTTCTTTTGTTCCTTCTGCCGACTTGCGTGATTTGGTCTACTTATATAATGGCTTGTTTTATTGGAAAGGAAAAGCCCCTCGATTCCCGCTAGCCGATTGGCAAAAAACGATGGGCGATATGTTCCCAGAGCTAGAACTATTAAAATCCTGGCAGGAATTTTATCACGAGAAACCTTTGGCGGCTTTGAATCAACTCAATGTTTCCATTGCCACCGACACGACACAGAGTTCGGGGATGACGGGTGTTCTTGCCTTTTGGAAATATGCGACAGCATACCCTGCGAAAACACCAGCCGTAACTAAAGCGAACGCCTTGCAAATACTAGAAAAATACCCTTTCCAATTAGCTGTTCTGCGAGAGGGGCTACCGTTTGTGCCTGCCAAAACAGGCTATGAGTATAGTCTAGCTGCCCTGCAATGGAACGAGCAGAATCCGGCCTATTATCCTATATATGCCTTTCAAGCGCTCAAAATGGGCGAAATATCCTATGCAGATGAGGCGATGGATCAACTAAAATCACTCGATCCGGCTTTATATCAAGCTCAGCAAGCGAGCTATTTAGCTGAGAAACAGCGGGCTCTGCAAAAAACAAAATTCTGAGGCTTGCATAATTAATAGACATTCCGTACTTTTGCAGTCCTAATTAATTTAAGTAGCGGAGTAAATGGTTCTTTCGCTGCTTAATCATTTAAAGAACCATCTTATATGAATCAAAAAATTCGCATTAAGCTGAAGTCATTTGACCACTCATTGGTAGACAAATCAGCAGAGAAAATCGTTAAAGCGGTAAAAGCTACAGGAGCAGTTGTTTCTGGCCCTATTCCACTTCCAACAAAAATTGAGAAATTCACTGTTTTACGTTCACCACACGTTAACAAGAAAGCACGTGAGCAATTCCAATTATGTACTTACAAGCGTCTAATTGACATCTTCTCTTCTTCTGCAAAAACTGTAGATGCTTTGATGAAGTTAGAATTGCCTTCAGGAGTAGACGTAGAAATCAAGGTTTAAGGACCGGTCAAGCGTAGCTTGATGAATAAATATTTTGTTTTACCTTTGCAAGCCCCAATCGAAATGATGGGCTGCTTTAACAAATAAAGAAATGAAAAGAACTTTTCAACCCTCTGTACGTAAGAGAAAAAACAAACACGGTTTCCGTGAGCGTATGTCTACGGCAAACGGTCGTCGCGTGTTGACAAACCGTCGTGCTAAAGGACGTCACAAGTTGACTGTTTCAGACGAAAAAAGAGGCAAATAAGCCATAGATCTTAGAAAAGAAGATTTCTGGTTTGCTATTGTTGTACACTTAGTATTCCTGCTTTGAAATTTACATTTTCTAAATCGGAGCGTCTAACGCATAGTAAGATTATTGATTCCTTATTCGAGAAGGATAGTCGAATCGTTGAAGAGCGATTTGTCTATCCTTTTCGTGTTTTATACATCCGGGAGAATACCTTTGAGCCCGGACTCGAGCAACCACAGATTTTGATTTCGGTTCCCAAACGTCGCTTCAGCAAAGCCGTGGACCGAAATACGCTCAAGCGTCGCATCCGCGAGGCCTACCGCCTGAACAAACCTCATTTTCAAGTGGAGGGCAAGTTGAAACTTCCAGATGTGTTGGCTTTTGTCTATATTGGTTCCACCATCGAACCTTCTGACAAAATCCACAAGAAAATGGCCGCCATCTTTGATAAATTCACCCAGCCGAATGAAACAGCTAATTAGACTAAGTCTTTTCGTGGTTTTGGGTATGGGCTTGTGGGCTTTTAGCCGGGCGGACCAGTTGTTTGATCTTGCCAAAAACCTAGACATTTACGCCAGCGTCATCAAAGAATTAAATCAATTCTACGTCGACCCCATCGACCCGAACAAGGTGGTCAAAAACTCCATCGATGGCATGCTGGATCAGTTAGATCCCTATACGGTGTATTATCCCGAAGAGGATTTGGACGAATTCAACACCCTGACCACCGGCAAATACGAGGGCATCGGCATCCGGGCCTCTTGGGTGGACAAAGGCTATTACATCACCTATGTAGACGAAAACAGCCCCGCATTGCAAGCAGGACTACAAATAGGGGATCAATTACTCTCCATTAATGGGGTAAAAATTACAGAAGATTCAGATCCTGGTCAATTAATCAAAGGCCCGAAAGACAGTAAACTAACCGCAGAAATTTCACGTGGGGAGGAGAAGCTCAGCTTGACGGTGCAGAGGTCCACCGTACAAATCAAAAACGTAGGCTATTCCGGCATCATTCGCCCAGGAATCGGCTATATCGAACTAGAAGAATTCAATCAATCCGCTACGAAAGAAATGAAAGCCGCCTTGCTTCAATTGAAGAAAGACGGGATGAAGCAATTGATTTTAGACTTACGAAACAATCCGGGTGGCTTATTAACCCAAGCGGTGGATATCTGTAACTTGTTTTTAGATAAGGAAACACCCATCGTGAGTACACGCGGGAAATTGAAAGAGTGGAACGCAACCTATAAAGCCTTAAATCCGAGCTGGGACAATTCACTTCCGATAGTGGTTTTAATCAACCAAAACTCGGCTTCAGCTGCCGAAATTGTAGCAGGCGTTTTGCAGGATTATGATCGGGCGACGATTGTAGGGCAACGGAGTTTTGGCAAAGGCCTAGTGCAAGTGACCCGCGACTTACCGTACCGAGCTAAGATCAAAATCACGACTGCGAAATACTACATCCCGAGTGGGCGTTGCATACAGGCCATCGACTATTCAGAAAATAAAGATACTGTTAAGCAAGAATTCAAAACCCGTAAAGGTCGCAAGGTAAATGCGGGAGGAGGAATTGAGCCCGATGTGTTGGTGGGAAGACCGCAAGCGAATAGCCTGATTCAGCAGTTATTAAAAGAGCGGATTTTCTTCCAATATGCGCGTTTATATAAACTAAAGCAGGCTAAAATTGCCCCTGCCGCTAATTTTCACTTAAACGATACGGAATACGAAGCGTTTGTTCAATGGGTGAAGGCGAGCAAGTTTCACTACGAAAGCCCTTTGGAAAAACAGATGCGCGATGTATTAAAAGAGACTTCGAAAGATATTTTATACGCGAATTTAACGAAAGAGCTAGACCGATTAAAACCAGAATGGGATTCCTCCGTGGCGCGTGAGTTACAAGGAAATAAAAAGGTCATCGAAGGTCTTTTAGAACAAGAAATCGTACATCAGTATTATTATAAAAAGGGAATCAATGAATGGTCGTTTGAACATGACCCTACCCTTTTGAAAAGCCTAGAATTAATTAAAAATTAACATGAGTCTGATCCTAAGTTTAGATACGTCGACCCAAAATTGCTCCGTTGCCTTACACGATAAAGGGCAATTGATCAGCCAGGAATTGGTTTCTGAGGAGGGCTCACACTCGAAAGCGCTCACGCTTTTGATTGAAAAGGTGATGAAAACCGCGGGTTTCGCGCTGGCAGATCTTTCAGCTGTTGCTGTTTCAAATGGCCCCGGTTCCTACACTGGTTTACGCATTGGTTTAGCGACCGCAAAAGGAATCTGTTTTGCGTTAGATAAACCCTTGATTTGTTTACCTACTCTGCAGGTCTTAGCTGCTGCTATTCAGGCACCTGCTGAAAAATTACTTTTACCGCTTTTAGATGCGAGAAGAATGGAAGTTTATGCCGCAGTGTACACCGCTGATCTACACGAAGTATCTTCTCAAGAAGCCCATATTTTAAACTCTGGTTCTTTTCAGGAATTCAAGCCTCTACTTGCATTCGGAAATGGATCTGCAAAATGGAAGGAAACTTGCGCTCATACCGCCATCACTTTTGTTGAAGAACCTTTGTGTCCGGAGGCTCAATACATGGGTAAATTAGCTTATGAGGCCTTTTTGAACGAAAAATTCGAAAACCTCGTTACCAAAGAGCCCGATTATTTAAAGGAATACATGGGCACTAAACCGACCTTAAAATCGCTGTAATATGGCAGAAGAAATCATCAATCGGGTGAACCAAAGCGGATTAACGCAAATCGACCTAGAGGATTTGCGCATTCCTGGGGAGCGAGTTTTTATCGATATCAAGGATCAGTTATTCCAGGGAATTGCCCTAAGAGAAAAAGATTTTCGAGAATTTATCGCGTCGCAGGATTGGTCCATTTATACTGGCAAACACGTAGCAGTGGGTTGTAGCGAAGATGCGATTATTCCAACCTGGGCTTATATGCTGCTAGGGGTCCAATTGACTCCTTTTGCAAAGACGCTTGTTTTCGGGGATTTAGCAGACTTGGAAAAACTTTTATTTGATCAGGCTTTAGCAAAGGTAAATCCAGCTGATTTTCAAGATGCCAAAATCGTCATCAAAGGTTGCTCGAAAGAATCCGTTCCCACGGATGCCTACCTAAAAATCACGCAATTATTGCAGCCGGTGGCGAAGAGCTTGTTTTATGGAGAACCTTGCAGCACGGTTCCGCTTTATAAAAGAAAATCGTAATTTTGATTTATGTCCACCGAAACGCAAGCACAATACCAGTTTATTGATAAAATTATCCAGCATCACTTAGGAGAAAACACCGAAGTGAAGGACTTGGAATTCTTTTATGGGGGTAATTTCAATTTAGCGGTACGCGTAAAATTGCAGTCAGGGGACGAGTATTTCATTAAATGGAACCAAGGTGATCACCAAGGTTTATTCGAAGCGGAAGCAAAAAATCTACATTTAGTCGGGAGCACATCTACCATTTCGGTCCCTAGCGTTATCGGCGTGGGTTCGATGGAGGAGAAGGAATACTTGATGATGGAATGCATTCCGTCGGGAGAGAAGGCGGCGAATTACTGGGTGGATTTTGGGGAGAAACTAGCGCGATTACATCGAAACACGAGTCCAAAAGGGCATGGTTTGGACTATACTAATTACCTAGGTTCTGCCGCTCAAATCAACACTTGGAACACCGATGGTGTCGCTTTTTTTACAGAAAATAGATTGCGCAAGCAATTAACGCAGGCGGTTTATGACCGTAAAATAGAGGGCGCTTTAGAGGAAAAATTAGAAGTCTTATTCGAAAAATTACCTTCGCTTTTACCGAATGAATCGTCTGCCTTGATCCATGGAGATCTTTGGTCAGGCAATGCGATGACAAATCCCGCGGGACAAATTACCTTAGTCGATCCGGCCTGTTATTATGGATTGAGAGAGGCAGAAATTGCTTTTACAACCATGTTTGGGGGATTTGAGGAAGCATTTTACGAAGCGTATAATGCGAATTTCCCTATCCAAAAAGGATTCCACGAGCGAATTCCGCTGTATAATCTGTACCCATTATTAGTACATGTGAATCTTTTCGGGGAAGGCTATTTGCCTGCTGTTAAGAAGATTGTAGAATCGTATTAACGACCTCATCCACGTCCTTTGAACCTGGGAAAAAGGACACTAATTTTCGCAAAATTTCTTCCATCACCGCATCTGGACAAGAGGCTCCACAGGTCAATAGTACACGAGTTTTTTCTTTAGAAGGAATGTAGGAGGTGGCTATGAGCTCTTCTTTGGCCACATTATCAAAATGCAAAACCTCTTCTGCTGAAATCAACTTCTCTGCATTCTTGATAAAATAGGTCGGTAATTTCGCCACACACAAGTCAACTAAGTGAGCCGTGTTCGAAGAATTATAACCGCCAGCGACAATCGCAAAATCAGCCTCCTCGGCTAATAAACCGTAGGTTGCACTTTGGTTATCGTTCGTAGCATAACAAAGTGTATCGCGCGTGTCTGCAAAATAATCCTTGATATTTTCTGGAGCCACTTGGTAGTGCAAGCGGATCACCTGACGCAAATAATCCACAATTTCTTGCGTATCAGTTGCGAGCATGGTCGTTTGATTAACGACACCAATACGCTTCAAATCCTTCATCGGATCAAAACCCACTGAAAATTGCCCTTCAAATTCCGCAAAGAATTCCTCCGACGTTTTTTCCTGTTTGATATAGGCCGCTAAAGCAACGGCTTGATTGATATTTTTTAAAATCAGCGTAGGCGTCACCGCTTGTGAATGCGAAAACGTAGCCTTCGTCTCTTCGTGACTTGGTTTCCCATGCACGATCACGGTATAATCCTTTTTGCCGATTGCTTCTGCTCTATTCCACACCTTTTCCACAAAAGGACAGGTCGTATCATAAGCATAGGGATCGATTCCGCGCGACTGCAGAATCGCCTGTGTCTCTAAAGTGGTCCCAAAAGCCGGTACAATCACAATGTCATTTGAGCTCAACTCCTCCCAGGGCACTAACTGATTTCCATAAGTATCTTGAATAAAACGTACACCTCGGTCCGCTAAATCCGCATTGACGGCCGGATTGTGAATCATCTCAGACAATAAGAAAATGCGGCGATCTGGGTTTTGATCAATAATATGGTACGCCGTTTCTACGGCATTTTCCACTCCATAACAAAATCCAAAGTGCCTCGAAAGCAACACCTCTACGGGACCAAAATCCAAGTGCGTAGGTGTAAAATCCTTTTTTAATTTATCTTGAACCCGACGAGATTCCTTGATTTGACCTATCACGTTACTCTTAAATAAAGAGGGAATGGAGAAGGATTTCATTTTTTTAAAGGTTCGTTTATTCGTTCGAAGGGTATGAAAGGCACGTGGTTCTGCAATCGAATGCATTTTATAAACTAATTTTTTGGTTATTGGTTTCCAAAATTACTACATCTACCGCAAATTATCATTTTTTGTCCCTAATTTGCGCCTCATTTAAATCACAAGCTATATGGAATTTGAGCCCGCCGTTGTTATTGAAGAATGGGAGCTGATTCTCGATTTTTTCGAAAACACGTTTGGCAAGCGACCATCTGAAATGGAGCCCATCTTGTTGATGATAGGCGTTCAGGAATTAGGGCAGGGTCACGCGCATTTTACCAAAGAACAGAAACAGGATCTCCTGCACATTGCCACGTGTAAAGTGCTGAGCTACAGTGATTTTTACGAACTAGAAGGTTTAGATGAAGAAGGTTGGCCACATTGGAAAAATGTGCAAGCTATCCCTTCACTTCCGCTAAAAGAGCAAGAACTGCTATTAAAAGCACACGTCATTCACTATTTCAAAACCGAGGTATTTCCGAATGAAGATCATTAGTTATAACGTTAACGGCATCCGTGCCGCCATCACGAAAGGTTTTACCACTTGGCTACAAGAGGAAAATCCGGACATCCTGTGTATTCAAGAATTGAAGGCAGAAGTCGAGCAAGTGGACTTGTCTGAAATCTTTGCTTTGGGCTATGAAGTCTATTGGCATTCTGCTCAAAAGAAAGGCTACTCAGGTGTGGCTATTTTCAGTAAGATTAGGCCAAATAACGTGTCCGTAGGTTGCGGTATCGATAAATACGATGCAGAAGGCCGCGTTTTGCGTGCGGATTATGACGGATTTTCCGTGATGTCTGTCTATATGCCATCAGGTTCAAGCGGAGATGAACGCCAAGCCTTCAAGATGGAATGGTTAGGCGATTTTCAAAATTACATTAACGACCTTAAGATTGAATTCCCCAATTTAATCATCGCTGGCGATTACAATATTTGCCATAAAGCCATCGATATTCATAACCCTAAAGGCAACGCGAACAGCTCTGGTTTCTTACCCGAGGAACGCGAATGGATGGATGGATTTGTGAATCGTGGATTCGTAGATTCTTTCCGGGCGGTGAATGAAGAACCGCACCACTACAGCTGGTGGTCTTACCGCGCCGGAGCAAGAGGCAAAAACTTGGGCTGGCGAATTGATTACCAGATGGTTTCTGAGCCTTTGGCCTCTAAAATTCAACATGCCTCTATCCTGCCAGAGGTGAAGCATTCGGACCATTGTCCTATCGTATTACTTTTAAATAGCTAAAACTATGCACTTCGAAAAACACGTATTTATCTGCGCTAACGACAAAGATGCCCCTAAAAAATGCTGTGGTTCTGCTCACGGAATGGAATTAGTCGATGCTTTCCGTGCGAGTTATGCCGCGCAAGGAGGAACCGCTAAAATCCGCGTCCAAAAATCAGGCTGCCTTGATTTCTGTGGAAAAGGCCCTACGATGGTCGTTTACCCAGAAGGCGTTTTCTATGGCAATGTACAAGTGGAAGATGTGGCAGAGATCACAAAATCGCATTTAATCGAAGATGAAATTGTGACTCGCCTTCAAATTCAATAAATTGCAGCATGATTTACCGCTTATATCCCACGCTTTTAAATTCCTTTCATCTCTATGCGAATCAATCACGCGATTCGAATGGCAAGATTATTGTGGATGAAATCGAGTTGATTGACCGCATTAATCGGGTTAAAAAACCGACGACGAATGCGCAGCAAAAGGGGATTGATTTTGAGCGAGCGGTGACTTTAGGTGAAAATGAAGAGGCATTCGCGGAAGGAATCATCGATCAAGCCCGCGACTTATTGCCGGCTAAATACAAAACCCAATTTTACGTAGAAGCCCGCTACAAAAACGCCCAGATTTATGGTTACGTAGATGGCGTGGGTGATACGGTGGCGTTTGACTTAAAAAGCACGGCCTATTATGAGCCGAATCGCTTTTTGACTAACCACCAAAACCTCTACCTGTTAGGTCTTCAAAAATACGGAATTCAGCGACTAGACTACGTTATCACCGATTTCAAGCAAGTCTATGTCGAATCTTACGATGTGAATAACATCGATTTCAGTGTGCAATATGAACAAATCGAGCAATTCATTTTGTTCCTTGAAGAGAACAAAAAATTCATTCGAGATAAGAAGATTTTTGATCGTAAATCGAGCGATAATCAATTATCGATTTTTGAGTAAAGCCCTCAGCTCATCCAAGTGCTGTATTTCGTGAGGTAAATCCGTTTCCATTGAAAAAGGATTATAGTGAATCGCCGGAATACCCACCTGCAAAGCACCACGCACATCCGCCTCCACGTGATCCCCGATCATCAAGGCCTCCTCGGCTTGAATTCCAGCACGGGTTAACGCATAATGGAAAAATTGCGGATTCGGTTTCTTCGTCCCCACCTGCTGCGAGGTGATTATTTCTTTGAAAAAAGAGCGCATACCAGCTCCTTCAATTTTCACATATTGAATATCATCGAAGCCATTTGTTAAAATGTACAGGGGAAAATGCTCGGCTAAATCATGAATCAGCTCAAAAGCACCCGGCATCAAATTCGTCTTCCGTGGTGCACGTTCGAGGTATTTATCCCCGAATTCCTGCGCAGGCCCCTGGATGCCGACCTCCTCAAAAAAGCGAACAAAGCGAATCTCGCGTAATTCTGATTGTGAAATCTCACCTGCGGCGTATTGGTCCCATAAACCGTTATTGATTTTTTCGAAGGTCGCCCAGTAGCTCTTTGGCTCGATGTCTAGCTCGTATTCAAGCGCTAAATCCAGTAATACTTCTCGGGCATTCAAATCATGATCCCACAGGGTATGATCCCAGTCAAAAAAAAGCGCTTTCGGTTGAAAATTCATTTGACAAAGGTAATAATAACTTATCTTTGCTTTGGCCCATTTTAAAAAATCCCATGGAACATCAATTACAACTAAAGAGACCTCTAGCGTTTTTCGATTTAGAGACGACCGGCATTCAAATTAACCGCGATCGCATTGTGGAAATTTCGATTGCCAAAGCCAATCTAGACGGAACCGTGGAGGTGAAAACGCGTCGCGTGAACCCGGGTATCCCGATTCCACTCGAGGCATCTTTAGTTCACGGGATTTATGATGAGGACGTGAAAGATGAGCCTACTTTTCGCATGGTAGCTCGCTCTTTATCCGCTTTTTTAGATGGTTGCGACCTAGCTGGATTTAATTCCAATCGTTTCGATGTGCCCATGTTAGTAGAGGAAATGCTTCGCGCTGAGGTAGATTTCGACATGAAAAACAGAAAATTGGTGGATGCTCAACGCATTTTCCACTTAATGGAGCCACGCAACTTGACTGCTGCTTACCAATTTTATTGTGGCAAAGAATTAATCGGAGCCCACGGAGCAGAGGCGGATGTATTAGCCACGCTTGAGGTATTAAATGCCCAAGTAAAACACTACGCGAATAAGTCCATTAAGGATGCGGATGGTAAGGAAGTCTTCCCGATCCAAAACGACATGGATAAATTACATGAGCTAAGCGCCTCTAATTCAATTGACTATGCGAACCGCATGGCCTATAATAAGGACCGCGTGCCTTGCTTTAATTTTGGCAAACATATAGGCAAACCAGTTCTTGAGGTTTTGAAGTCTGACCCCTCTTATTACGACTGGATGATGAAGGGTGATTTCCCGATGGACACGAAGCGAAAACTAACCGAAATAAAATTGCAAGGTTTTCAGCGTTAAGGCATTTTTGATGTCGAGGCTATCAGATATTTTCGTATTTTTGCCTCGCATAAATGCATTTTTTGGACGGGCTTTTGCCTGAAGCCTTGGTAATTATTTAAGACTATGCAATCAATACCTGAAATTATTCGTACGATTCCATTAACGCATTACATTATTTTAAGCTCTGCTTTGTTTTGTATAGGTATTTTGGGCGTATTAACTCGCAGAAACGCGATCATCGTATTCATGGCGATCGAATTAATGTTAAATGCCGTTAACTTGTTGTTAGCTGCTTTTTCATCGTATTATTCTGATCCTGCGGGTCAAATCTTCGTGTTCTTCATCATGGCCGTGGCCGCAGCTGAAGTAGCTGTAGGTTTAGCTATTATCGTGATGATTTACCGCAATATTCAAAGCATCGACATCGGTGTTCTCAACAAGTTAAAAAACTAATTCAGCGAACCCATTCCGCCAAATTAATATGTCTTTACTATTCCTTATTCCACTATTACCCTTATTAGGATTTGCTATTAATGGTTTAGCGCACCCTAAATTGCCGAAGCAAATCGCGGGCATCATTGGAACAATTCCTCCCTTGGTAGCTTTCGCACTATCGCTTCAGTTATTCTTGAATTTCGATGGACAGGCGCAAATTTTGCCCATCGCGGATTGGATTAACGTGGGTGATTTAAAGATTCCTTTTGCCTTCCAAATCGACCAATTATCGATTTTAATGCTTCTTGTAATTACAGGGGTTGGAACTTTAATTCATATCTATTCAATCGGTTACATGTCGCATGATGCGGGTTTTGGCAAGTTTTTTGCCTTTTTGAACCTGTTCGTGTTCTTCATGTTAATCCTAGTATTAGGGGCAAACTTCACCGTGTTATTCATCGGTTGGGAAGGCGTAGGATTATGTTCATACTTATTAATTGGATTCTGGAACCAAAAAAATTCGTACGGAGATGCGGCTCGCAAGGCCTTCATTATGAACCGTATTGGTGACTTAGGTTTCTTGGTGGGTATCTTCTTGTTGATCCAGGATTTTGGGACGACAGATTACAACACGATTTTTGCAGCGATTCAAAGCGGTGATTATACAACAGACTTAAGCATCATCGCATTCTGTTTATTCATCGGCGCGATGGGTAAATCAGCACAGATTCCTTTGTTTACTTGGCTGCCAGACGCGATGGCAGGTCCTACTCCAGTATCTGCCTTGATTCACGCAGCGACGATGGTGACAGCTGGTATTTACATGGTGATTCGTGCCAATGCCTTATTCGAATTAAGCCCAGAAGTATTGCACTTCGTAGGTTGGATCGGTTTAGCGACAGCCTTATTGGGCGCTGCAATCGGTTTATTCCAAAACGACATCAAGAAAGTCCTTGCCTATTCTACGGTATCCCAATTAGGCTACATGTTCATGGGTTTAGGCGCATCAGCTTATACCGCTTCATTCTTCCACGTAATGACACACGCCTTCTTTAAGGCCTTGTTATTCTTAGGAGCTGGTTCGGTCATTCACGCGATGTCTGACGAACAAGATATTCGCCGCATGGGTGGGTTGAAATCAAAGATGCCTATCACGTTCATCACCTTTATGTTAGGTACGATCGCGATTGCAGGTATTCCTCCATTTGCCGGTTTCTTCTCGAAAGACGAAATTTTAGCGAGCCTTTACCACCATGATCCGATCATGTGGGGTTTAGCGATTTTGGGTTCTGCCTTAACTTCGTTCTACATGTTCCGTGTGTTTATCTTAACTTTCTACGGAGAGTTCAGAGGAACAGAAAAACAAGCGCATCACTTACACGAGTCACCTATCACGATGACTTTGCCCTTAATTATTTTAGCGGTATTCTCTGTAGGTGGCGGATTAATTAACCTGCCGCATTTCGCAGGAGGGAATGAATTCCTAGCCCATTGGTTAGCCCCATTATTGCCAGAAACAGGCGAAGCAGGGGAAGTAAACTTCTTGAGTTTAGAAGGTGGCGCTCCACTTTTAGCGGCTTTCTTGCCAGCGTTCTTAGCCATTTACGTATTCGGAATGCAGAAATCGGTTCCAGCAGAAGATGCCGAAGTATCTGGTATCCAAAAAGTGATTTACAACAAATTCTATATCGACGAATTGTACGATACCTTGTTTGTGAAGCCGATCTCGTTCTTGTCTAATTTCTTCTTCCAAGTAATCGACTTCTTAGTGATCGACTTGTTCGTAGAGGGCTTAGGTCGATTCGTGAAATATGCGTCGAGTGAGTTCCGCAGAGCCCAAACCGGTAACGTAGGCATCTACTTATTCTGCATGGTTGCGGCCATCGTTGTTATCTTATTTGTTAGTTTAAAAAGTACGATCCTTCATTAATCCTTCGATCGCCACATAGCTATGTATCTACTATTTATACTTTTATTCCCGCTTTTGATTGGATCAGCTTTGTTGATCTTCAAGCCAAAAAATGCGTTTGCCATTTCCCTAGCGGCCTCCCTCATTGAATTAGCTGCAACCGCTTTCGTATTACAAGAAGCAAGTTTGAGCCCCGTTTCTTTCTCTGCCCCTTGGGTAGCGGAAGCAGGTTTGTCCTTCTCTTTATATGTAGATGGAATCAGTGGAGTACTAATCGGACTTTGTGCTTTATTAGTTCCCTTCATCGTAGCAACTACGGCAAACACGGATCGTGCGAATAATTCACAATTCCAAGGCTTAATGCTAGCGATGCAAACAGCCCTAATGGGTGCCTTTTTAGCGAAAGATGCGTTCTTATTCTACTTCTTTTTCGAAGCGTCTTTATTGCCGATTTACTTCCTTGCAGCTATTTATGGCGGTGAAAACAAGAATGCAATCACGTTTAAGTTCTTCGTTTATACCTTATTCGGGTCTTTATTCTTCTTAATTGCCTTGGTATTTGTGTACTTACAAACGCCAGGTGAGTTCCACTCAGCGGACATGGATGTGTTGTATCAAACGGCCAAAGGACTTAGCGCAGATCAGCAAGGTTTTTTATTCGCTGCTTTCTTCTTGGCTTTCGCCATTAAGATGCCAGTCTTCCCTTTCCATACCTGGCAACCAGATACCTATACCGTTGCTCCTGCACAAGGCACCATGTTATTATCAGGTATCATGTTAAAGATGGGTACTTACGGAGTGATTCGTTTAGTATTACCGATGTTCCCAGTAGGTGTAGCAACGTGGGGTTTGACAGCTTCAGTCCTTTCGGTGATCGGAGTAATCTATGGATCGATTATCGCCATTCAACAAAAAGATGCAAAACGCTTATTAGCTTATTCTTCTTTCGCTCACGTAGGCTTGATGTCAGCAGGTATTTTATCCGGTAGCATCGAAGGTATTCAGGGTGCATTATACCAAATGTTATCCCACGGTATCAACATCGTCGGCTTGTTCTTCGTGATCGAAATTATCGAACGCAGAACGAAGTCGAGAGAAATTGCACAATTAGGCGGTATCACACAATTCTCTTATCCATTAACAGTGACTTTCGTGATCTTAAGTTTAGGATCCGTTGCTTTACCATTGACGAATGGTTTCATCGGGGAGTTCTTGTTATTGAAGAGTGTGTTTGACCAAAATCTAACACTCGGAATTATCGCCGGTATCACGATCATCTTAGGTGCGGTGTATACCTTGCGTTTGATTCAGAAATCCATGTTCGGGAATGTATCTCGTATCACCTCTGACTTTGCAGACTTAACGGGTGCTGAGAAAGCGGTATTAATTCCCCTAAGTGCCTTAGTTATATTAGGTGGAATTTTCCCATCGACAGTTTTAGGTTTTAGTGAGCCAGCGGTTCAGCAATTAATCCAATGGTTCAAATAAAATAGTATTAAAAAGCATTATGACGGCTATCATTGCATTATCACTTCTAGGTATTTTAAATTTATTCTTGGGCTTTTGGCTTTCTAGAAAAACCATACAGGCAGCGACACTTTTGTTTTTAGTGGGCAGCATGGCCTTAACGGCATTGGACTGGAATCACGAAATGTTGTGGTACGGACACATGTTCCACACGACGAACACATCCATTAGCTTTAGCTTAATCATTCAATTAGCGGCCTTTATGGTGGTGAGTTTCTCGAAAGGCTTTGGCATCGATGAAGAACATACTCATCCAGCAGAATACTACGCCATCTTATTGTTCTCCGTTGTAGGGGCCATTTTAATGGTTTCCTTCGATCACTTAATCATGTTCTTCGTCGGATTAGAGATTCTATCCGTTGCGATGTACGTGTTAACGGGATCCGATAAACGTAATTTGCGTTCAAACGAGGCCGCTTTGAAATACTTCTTAATGGGGTCTTTCGCAACGGGTATCTTGTTATTCGGGATTACTTTAGTGTACGGAGCGACTCGTTCCTTCTACCTAGCAAACATCGCCCAGGTGATTGCGAATACGCCACCAGAATCTACGCCTATCTTCCTTTCGATCGGTGTATTATTAATCTTAGTGGGTTTCTTATTCAAGATTTCGGCCGCTCCATTCCACTTCTGGACACCAGACGTATATGAAGGAGCTCCTACCATCTTTACCATGTTCATGTCGACCGTGGTGAAGGCAGCTAGTTTCGCGGCTCTGTATCAATTATTAAATGGTCCTTTCGGATCCATGTACGGAACGTGGGTTTACCCGATCTACTACATCAGCATGTTAACGCTTCTAGTGGGTAACATTACGGCGGTTTACCAGCAGTCATTAAAGCGCATGTTAGCTTATTCAAGTATTTCCCATGCGGGTTATATGTTGTTAACGGTGAGTGCAAAACAGGTGACTACGCCGTCGACCATTTTGTACTATTCTTTATCCTATACCCTAGCGACTATTGTAGCTTTCGGTGTAGTGATGTTAGTGGCTGAGTACCAAACAGGGCGCACCGAGAAGCCTGAGAACATCAGCTCTTTCGAAGGTTTAGCGAAGCAAAATCCAGGCTTAGCTTTCTGTTTCACCATTGCGATGTTGTCTTTAGCGGGTATTCCGTTGACAGCGGGTTTTTGGGGTAAATTCTTCGTCTTCTCAGACATCTTTAATCGCCATGTCTACTATCCAGTGATCTTAGCCATTGTAATGTCTGCGGTCGGAGTTTACTACTATTTCAAAGGAATCATTGCAATCTACTTCAAAGAAGGAGATATCGAACGCATTGAATTGCCAGGCTTAGTGAAGTTCGCGATGTGGGCTTGTACGTTAGGTACCTTGTTATTAGGCGTTTATCCAAGCATCGTAAAAAACCTTTTTTAACCTAGGCCTTTGAGCGACAAGAAAGCAGCCCTCTTTAATCAGAAAGACTTATTCGCCTATTTTATTGTGGCTGGATTAGGGGCTTGCGTTCAACTCTTAGCCGGAGGTTTAATTAAAGATTGGTTTCGCGTATCCTACGAAGATTCGATACTTCCAGCTTATTTCATTGCCTTAGTGGTAGGGTTCTTCTTAACCAAACTCTTCGCCTTTAATGCCCGCCAAAGCAAGCAGACAAGACGCGAAATGTTCAAATACGTCCTGGTCGCTAGCTTCTCCGGGATCATCACCTGGTTATTCAGCACCATCCCCTACGATTTTATCCACGCGCGCTACCCAGATTTCTTTTTTCACATACCTTATTCGGTAAAAAAGATCAATATCACCCAAATCGGGACTACGATTCATGGGATGGGCTATAGTTTTGTGTCGAACTACATCTTGCACAAGACCTTCACATTCAAGTCCAGCGGCTTTTACGATCGCTTCAAAGATCTGTTAAAATAGGACTAATCTAATTTAGCCCAAATTTAAGGGGTCAATTCTTAAGGAATTCTAAGCCGAATACAGGCCATTACGGCACATTTTCCAAAAAATTTAGCCATTCCTTAAAAAAATCTTAAAAATTATTTTGCATTTATTTGTACTTATAAAATAATGCCGTAGATTTGTGACTCAAACCTTAAACAAAATAAGAAATGAAAAAAGTATTCGCTCTAGCTTTCGTTGCTGCAATGGTAACTTTAGCATCTTGTGGTGAGAAGAAAGCAGAAGCTTCTGCTGACACTGTTGCTGTTGATTCTGCTGCTGCTGCTGCTCCAGCTGATTCTGCTGCTGCTGACACTGCTGCTGCTGACACTGCTGCTGCTAAATAATTTTAGCACAACGATCAGAAAAAAGTCCTTCGCATGCGGAGGACTTTTTTTATGCTTAAAATCTGGATGAAGAATAAAAAGATTGATTCCTTTTTTGACCACTTCCCCCCCAAAGTAGCGGAATACTGCTTTCAACTTTGGCATGATTATTCCTTTGACTTTATCGTCAGCAAATCCCGTGATTCGAAATTAGGCGACTACCGCTTCAGTCCTGCGAAAGGTCACCAAGTCACCGTTAATCACAACCTCAATCCCTACGCCTTTTTAGTGACCTACATTCACGAGGTCGCCCACTTAACGACTTACCTCGCTCACAAGAATAAGGTGCTGCCGCACGGGCAAGAATGGAAGAATGAATTCTATACCTTATTCGAACCCATTTTAGACGAAGAACTGTTACCGGCTGAACTCGTGAGCGTTTTGCGCGCCTATCTAAAAAACCCGGCAGCCTCCTCCACCGGCTACCAACCCCTAGTAGATATTTTAAAGACCTACGATGCTGCGCCTCCAGCCGGCACTCCGGTACATGAATTAGCTGAGGGAACTGCCTTTCAATTAAAAAACCTTTCCTTTATCAAAGGAAAACTTCGCCGAACACGTTACATTTGCAAAGAAATAAATTCCGGCAGGAACTACTTAGTAGCGAAGAATGCATACGTGTTTCCGATTGAAATTTCTTAACCTTTGCTTCGTTCTGCTTTTAGCGGTTTCAACGGCTTATGCCCAAAACTCCGTCCTCGCCACCGGCAAATGGATTAAAGTAGGTATCACCCAATCCGGCCTCTATCAAATAAGCCCTGCCTTTCTAGCAAAGTACAATCAAAAATCCTCTCAAATAGGCGTTTATGGCCACGAAATAGGGCAATTACCTCAATCCAATGCAGCGTCTAGACCTGTTGACTTACAACCCATACCTATTCTGAAGCAAGGAGATAAGGTAGTTTTTTGGGGAGAGAAATTCCAACATAGCTACAGCGATACGACATTTTATTATATCCGTTTAGATGATCCGGCGCCTTCTTTTGTTTCGAACTATCCGGCAACCGGTTCTGCGAGCACCCCTACTTTGGATTATGGACTTAGCCGATTTCATTATGAACCCGAAACGTATAATCTGTTGCAGTCGGGTAGAGAATGGCTGGGAGATGGATTTTTTGGGAATGTAAATCGGAGTATTCAGTATCCATTGTCGGATTATAAGACAGGCCTCCCGGGAAATCTGAAAGGGCGTCTTGCCTCCTCTTCTATCGCACCTGGCACCTTTACTTTTTCGATTCCGGGAAATACGATTGCACCGCTGGTATTCCCGGCGACCACGGGAGGTCGCTATGATCAAAAAGCCTTCGTTCGGGACTTTGCAGCCAAAGTCAACCCTGAAATAAAAGACGGAAACTGGAGCTGGAATTTAGCTTACTCCAATACGACGGGCTCGGGCTACATCGATTTCATCGACTTCGAATACCCACGCCAATTTAATGCCCTTAACGAGAACCCTCGGTATTTTTTACCGAATAAAACGGATTCCTCCTTTAGTATCTCCATCAAAAACCTGCAAGCGAATCAACAGGTTTGGGTAAAGGAAACAGGCAAGATGTGGCAAAAATCAAACAGCCTCTTCTTTTCAGATTTAGCTCCAGGCGCTGAATTACTAGTTTTTGATCCAACTAAAGCCGCTGACCCCAGCTCCTTCGAACTGATTGCCAATCAAAACATCCGGGCAGACGCATCCGCCGATTTGATTATCATAGCTAGTCCCTCCATTTTACCCGCCGCTAAACTCTTCGCGAGCTACCGCGCCTCCCAAGGGCTAAAGGCAAAAGCCTATTCGACCGCAGAAATTTATAATGAATTCTCTGCAGGCAAGGTCGACGTAACGGCCATCCGAGATTTCATCCGACTAAAAAAGCCTCGCTATTTGCTGTTGTTTGGGGATGCTTCAGTCGATTATAAGGGGATCAATAAGGTGGCCACCGCAACAGAGCGAATTAATTACGTGCCTAGCTATGAAAGTAGGGAATCGCTGCAACCTTTGCAGACCTACGTTTCGGATGACTATTTTGGCCTAATTGCAGATAATCAAGGGGAGTGGCTCGAAGGAAATGAAGCCGAGAATGAATCGATTGCTGTCGGAATCGGCCGCATTCCAGCTAAATCAGCGGAAGAAGCTTTTACGCTGCTAAACAAAATCATCAGCTATGAAACGATCAAGGCTAAACAGCCTTTCCGCTTTGCTTGGCTAGCCGACGATGGGGATTCTAACATCCACGTGCAAGATGCAGAGGATTTTTCGAAATTAATACCGGCCGCATTTCAGGTGAATAAAACCTACCTAGACCAGTACCCTCAAGAGCTAACGAATGGGTTTTATGGCTCGGTAGCGGCAAAAAAAGCGAGTCTCGACCTCTTCAATCAAGAGGCTGATTTCATCCATTTCCTCGGGCATGGTTCCGAATCCGCCTGGACGGATGAAAAGGTGATCACTATAAACGAATTGCAGACGCTGAAAAACAGTAAGCAATTACCGCTCTTATTGACGGCGACGTGCCAGTTTGGGCGTTTTGATGACCCCAATCAATTGTCTGGAGCAGAGGTCAGCTTGCTGTCGAATCAGGGTGGTTCCATCGGACTGATTTCAACGACTAGACCCGTATTTCAGAGCAGTAATTATTTATTCGGACAGGCATTTTATAGACAATTAGTTAATTATCTAAATGATAAAAATTTTCGACTTGGCGATTTGTTCAAAGTCGCGAAAAATGAGAGTCAATCTGGGGTCATTAACCGAAATATTACTTTGCTGGGAGATCCCTCGATGCCGCTTCCTTGGAATCAACAGACTTTGAGCCTTCGCCTGGATACTTTAGCGAATGGGGTCATTCAAGGTCAGACGACACCAGCCATCGACGGAGAGATTCAGGTCTATTATTATGGGGAGGACCGGAGTTTACAGACTTTGGGGACCAAAACAGATAAATTCAGCTACACCATTCCTGGCGCACTTGAAGGAGGTATGGCTGCCACCGTGGTAAAAGGCAAATTCAACCTTGCGAGTGTGCCCAGCTCCCAATTAAAATGGCGCGCCCATGTCGCTGATGGAACGCGCTACGGCGGAGGAATGAAGGTTCAGCTCCGAAAAACCACGGAAACCAGCGAATCAAATGCCCCTGCTTTAACGGTCTTACTTTTAAATGAAACAGACGTACAAGCCTGCTCGCCTAATCCGATTCTACAAATCCATATCAGCGACGCGAGCTCCCTCCGTTTTGTGGGTCCTAAAGGTGAATTAGCCTATCTAAGCATCAACGATACCTTAAAAATTCCACTTTCACAGGTATTTATTCCTGTGGTAAATTCCAGCAACAAAGGGTCCATCACCTACCCTTTTGACTCCTTAAAACCGGGGAAATACAAAATTCAGGTTTCTTGTTTCGATGTACATACGAATCAAGGGAATTTAACGTTTGAGTTCACGGTGGCAGCGGCAAAAGAAAATCGGACACTACGGATCTACCCGAATCCCATGACCGAACGAAGTAACTTCTCCTTTTTACAAGAGAAACGCTGGACCAGCTACGCCTACAAACTAAAAATTTATAGTAACTTAGGGAAACAAATCGTAGAGCGAAGCGGAATCATTCCTGGTAGTGATGACGCTAACCTAACATTCTCCATTGATTGGAGTAACGAGGAGAAAGCCCAATTTGATTTCATCAACTACTATCAATTAGAATTGACCTACGGTACTGGAGCTCCATTTGCTAGCTTTAGCGGCAAAATTGGGCATATTAAATAGAACATGAGAAAATTACTAACCCTACTAATTACGACCATCGGATTTGCTTCACAAGCGCAAACTACCCTCGTTTCCGGCCAAGTGAATGCCGGGCGTATTCCGACACCCACCCTTTTATTCCTGAATGTAGCCCCTGATGCGCGTTCTGCAGCAATGGGAGATGCGGGAGTAGCTTTATCCGTGGATGCAAATGCGATTCACTGGAATACGGCAAAATTAGCGACGACGGATAAGAAAATGGGCTTCTCCCTATCCTATACCCCTTGGTTACGCAACCTCGTGAACGACATGGCACTTTATAACGTGGCAGGCTATACGGTGACGAAAAAGAATTTAGTCTTTGGGTTTGCTATCGATTATTTCGACCAGGGTATGTTCCAAGCGACTTTAGATAACGGAACTAGCGCAGGTAATTTTAATTCCAAAGAATTCGCCATCGGCATTTCCCACGCCAGAAAATTATCTCCCGCACTTTCATTAGGGATGAATTTAAAATACATCAACTCGAATCTATTAGGTAATTACCAGGGTTCTGGCGGGGTTAGCAACGCGCTAAAACCAGCCCAAACAGTAGCCGCAGACATTTCTGTGTTCTACTCCAAGCCGAGTGTAGGTCCTTGGAAATACAGCTACGGCTTAACCCTATCGAACATTTCTGGTAAAGTAACCTACGGGGGAACAGAACGAAACTTCATCCCAACTAATTTACGAGTGGGCATGGCGGCGACGCACGAGATAGACGATTTAAACAAGCTGACTTTCACGGTTGACTTCAATAAATTGATGGTTCCTACGCCTCCTTCCTACGAAAATGGGAAGATGATCGGGACAGATCCGGCGACGGTTTCAGCGATCGGAGGAATTTTCGGATCCTTAGCGGATGCGCCGGACGGAATTAGTGAAGAGATGAAAGAGGTGACGACTTCGGTGGGCGCTGAATACTTGTTTAATAATGCCTTTGCTTTGAGAACAGGTTATTTCCACGAGAGCGAAATGAAGGGGAATCGCAAGTACTTCACCTTCGGATTAGGCTTTAAAATGGATTCGAAATACGGATTGGATTTTGCCTATTTAGTGCCGAGTGGTCAAGGAAGCCCTTTAGCTAATACCTTACGTTTAACGCTCATAGCGGGCATTAATCAGCCTGTAAAATAATATGTTAGATCGCCGTAATGCCCCTGCCGCCTACCCGGTGGAGAAAGTTTTATTCCCTTCCCCTAGCCTACACACCTTATCGAATGGGATCCAGGTTTGGGTGGTATCAGCGGGAGAGCAGGAGGTTTTTAAGTTAGAGTTGAGTACCAAAGCAGGTGCCATTCACAGCCCTCTAGCCGGATTAGCCGGAATGACTGCCTCCTTGATGAAGCGGGGAACCGCGACGCATACGGCTCAACAAATACACCAAGATTTTGATTTTTTCGGGGCTTTTTGGGACGTTCAAGCGAGCCTAGACCAGGGAACCTTTACGGTTTACGGCCTCAATAAACATTTTAATTCCCTACTTCCGCTGGTCGCTGAGATTCTGCAAGAAGCGAGCTTCCCGGCAGAAGAAGTCGAAAAGGAACTCGAAATCGAGCGCCAAAAAACGAAATTAAACTGGGAGAAAACTTCGTATGCTGCCAGTCAGAAATTCCGTTCTAACCTATTCCCAAGCGACCCCTACGGTCGTTTTACGGTGGCATCGGATTTTGACGCTTTAGATCAGCAGGTAATTAAGAAGCATTTCGAAGGCACCTGGAAATCCCAAAAACCTGTCATCTTCCTTTCAGGTAAGATTAGCGATACGCAAATCGCCTATTTAGATGCGACGCTGGGGCAAATAAACTTTAACAGCCCAGCCATTTCGATACCAACACTCCAAACAGCGAAAGAACCTATCCGCCTTCGGGAAGAAAAAGAAGGATCCGTTCAGAGCTCCATCCGATTCGGATTACCGGCCATTTCGAGAAATCACCCGGACTATTTCCATTACAGTGTGATGAACACGGTGCTGGGAGGGTATTTCGGATCTCGTTTGCAGAAAAATATTCGCGAAGACAAAGGTTTCACGTACGGCGTTTCCTCCAGCCTAGCACCTTACCCGCGGGGAGGATATTGGGTCGTAGGAACGGATGTGAATGGGGAGAATGTGGACGCGACTTTGGCAGAAATCAAAAAAGAAATCACGATTCTTCAAAACGAATTAGTCCCTTCTGAAGAGCTAGAGATCGTGAAAAGTTACCTGATGGGAAGCTTCACAGGTGAACTGACCCAGGCCTTCGATATCGCAGAAAAGGTGCGCGTGATTCAATTAGATGGCTTAGCGCCTAACTTCTATGATCAGTTCCAGGACAGCATACAAAATATCCAGGCCCAGGATATTAGAGACATAGCTGCTAAGTACCTGAACCTGGATAAGATGCACGAGGTGATCGTGGGATAAGAATTAGAACGAAGCTAACTCTCTAAATTCATTGACACGGCTCGCTAAATCAGCTTCCGTAATTTCAAATAAACGCTCAGTTCCGAATTTCTCCACACAGAAGGACGCCATCGCTGATCCGTGAACAATCGCACGACGCATATTTTCAAACGAAATATCGTCCGTCTTTGCTAGGTATCCGATGAATCCACCTACGAAGGTATCACCCGCACCTGTTGGATCAAATACGTCTTCTAATGGAAGCGCTGGGCAATAGAACATGCGATCTCCTTGGAATAACAAGGCACCGTGCTCCCCTTTCTTAATGATTAAGGTCTTAGGTCCCATGGCCATGATCATTTTAGCAGCCGTTCTTAAAGAGTATTGCTCAGATAACTGACGTGCCTCCTCATCGTTGATGCAAAGTACATCTACCATCGTCAACACACGCTTCAAATCGTCCATCGCTACGTCCATCCAGAAATTCATGGTGTCCATTACGACTAATTTCGGGCGCTTAGCTAATCCTTGAATCGCTTCGATTTGCACCTGTGGAGTTAAGTTACCCAACATTAAATAATCACAATCTTGGTAAGAAGCAGGAATAACCGGTTTGAAATCCGCTAACACGTTCAATTCCGTCACTAAAGTGTCACGAGAATTCATGTTGTTGTGGTATTTACCTGCCCAGAAAAACGATTTCTCCCCTTTCTTGATTTGTAAACCATCTAAGTTGATGCCGCGAGACGTCAAAGTGTCCATGTATTCTTGTGGAAAATCATCTCCTACTACAGCCACTACGTTTACTTTTGGCAAAAAAAAGGCCGCTGATAAAGCAATGTAAGTACAAGATCCACCGATGATTTTATCGGTCTTTCCGTAAGGAGTTTCTAAGGCGTCGAACGCAACGGTTCCAATGGATAATAAGCTCATAATAAATTAATTAACCTACTTTAGGACAACGACTAAAGGGTTGGTTTGGATTGAAAAATTTGCGGTATGTAATAAAAGTTTTATCGTTCGTGGCTCCTAGTTGGGAGACAAATCGAAGCATTTTGGGATTGAAATCACCCACCCAATTCATGTCCATCGTTGTATATGGATAGAATGGATTTGTGCGAGCTACCTCGCGGAAGCGAAGTGCAATGGCTGACTCGACGCCTTTGCCTTGGTGATCTGGGGTTACCCCAAAAATCACCCCACACGTACGCGTCAAGGTTCCTTTTAATTTTAATAATAAGAACTTAATCATGCCCCACCAGTTCAGTTTACCGTTTAGGTGTTTCACGATTTGGTTCAAATCAGGGATCACAATGAAGAAAGCCACTGGCGTTCCATCTGTTGTGTAGGCAAACCATAATAATTGCTCATCAATGATGGGCTTCATGGTTTTTACGAGTTTTTGGGCAGATTCAGAGCTCATTTCCTTTACACCTGGGAATTTTGCCCAAGCCGCATTGAAAATGAAGCGAAAGTCTTCTGCATATTTAGAAAGATTACTTTTTTCGATGTGTTGAAAAACGTATTCTGGATTCTCAAAAATGCGTTGCGCCTTTTCTTCAATGCCTTGCGTTACATTAGCGCCGGCGATAGGCGAAACAAATACGTATTGTTGGAAATAATCTTGGAAACCGTAGTTCTCGAAGAAAGAAATGTAGTAGGGCTTCGTCCAAGGCATTTTGTAGGTGGGCTCGAACTCCCAGCCTTTGACCATCAAACCCCAGAAACTATCGCGCTCCCCAAAATTAATCGGGCCATCCATCCCCTCCATTCCACGCTCTGAAAGCCAGTTTTTGCAAGCATCAAATAGCATAATGGCTGCCTCTTCGTCTTCGATACACTCAAAAAAGCCCATTCCACCCACGGGAATTTCGCCTTCTTTTGTATTTCGCTCATAAAATGCCGCTACTCGACCAATGGCCTCACCAGCCTCAGAAAATAAAATCCAACGAATAGCCTCTCCTTGCTTAAAATGCGGATTTTTACGCGGATCGAAAATCGATTCGATGTCGTTATCTAGCGGACGAATCCAATTCGGATCAGAGGCGTACAGCTGAACCGGCAATTCCAAGAAGGTCTTCTTTAATCGAGCGTCGTCTCCTACTTCTCTCAAAAACATACCAAAAGCGATTTAATGCAAAAAACATACAAAGGTAATGAATTGCGTTTGGGTTTGGTGAATTAAAAGAATCCAATTAATTTTAATTCCTTTTTAACCTTCCGGTTTTACATGCAGCCCTTAAAAATATACAATACCCTGAGTCGTGAAAAAGAACTTTTCACCCCGATACACGAAAATCACGTAGGCCTTTATGTCTGCGGACCCACGGTATACAATTATGCCCATTTGGGAAATGTGCGCACTTTTACGTCTTTTGACGTCCTGAACCGCTATTTATTGCATATCGGATACAAGGTTCGCTACGTTCGAAACATTACGGATGTGGGACACCTTGTGGGCGATGGTGATGAGGGAGAAGACAAAATCGGTAAGATGGCCAAACTGGAAAAGTTAGAGCCGATGGAGATCGTTCATCGCTTTACCCAAGATTTCCATCAGGTATTAGAAAAATTCAATCTTTTGCCTCCGAACATTGAGCCTACGGCAACCGGCCATATTGTGGAGCAAATCGAAACGACGAAGGCCTTAATCGATAAAGGATTAGCCTATGAATCGAATGGTTCGGTTTATTTCGATATCGAGACCTATAACAAGAATGGCGGTAATTACGGACATTTATCTGGCCGTGTCATTGATGATTTATTAACAGAGACACGTGACCTAGATGGTGTGGGCGAGAAGCGTAATCCACTGGATTTTGCGCTTTGGAAAAAAGCCTCACCGGAACACATCATGCGCTGGCCATCTCCATGGGGAGAGGGTTTCCCAGGCTGGCATTTAGAGTGTACTTGCATGAGCCACAAATACTTAGGAGATACGTTTGATATTCACGGCGGTGGAATGGACTTGAAATTCCCCCACCACGAATGTGAAATTGCCCAAGCAAAAGGAGCCTACGACCGGGCACCCGTCCGTTATTGGATGCATACGAATATGCTGACGGTGAACGGCCAAAAAATGAGTAAATCCCTCGGAAACTCCTTTTTACCTGCCGAGTTAATCACAGGCAATCACCCCCTATTAGACCAGGCCTACAGCCCGATGACGGTTCGCTTCTTTATGTTGCAATCGCAATACCGCAGTACCTTGGACTTCTCAAACGATGCCCTAAAAGCCGCTCAGAAAGGCTACAAGAAGATCGCTAACGGCTTGCGCATCATCAAAAAGCTGGAATATCCTTCGGGAATTTCCGCGAACCCAGATGCGGCGCAAGAAAAAGAAATCAATGACGCGATTCAAGGCTGCTACGACGGTATGAACGACGACTTGAACACGGCCGTGGCAATTGCGCATCTATTTACCCTGTTAAAGAAAATTAATTCGATTTATACGGGTTCTCTTTCATTTGAGTCCCTTTCTGTTGAAACATTTTCGAATTTAAAACGTTTTTATATCAGCCTTTTAGAAGATGTTCTAGGGATCAAAGAAGAGGTACCAGCAGAAATGAATGGCCTAACCGATGAACTTCTTCAACTCTACAAGGGTTTCAAGGAAAGTAGACAATACGATAAGGTAGATGAGATTCGTGGCGCCTTTAAGTCTGCTGGATTATTGATTAAAGACATGAAGAACTCCATCGATTGGGGTTACGAAGAATAAAACTATGCTAAGAAATTTAACACCTACCGTTCGAAATTTAATTTTCGCGAATGTCGCTATCTTCTTAGGATCAGCCTTCATTCCGGATGATTTATTCGCCTTGTTTTTTTTCCAGTCGAGCAAATTCCACTATTTCCAACTGATCAGCTACATGTTCGTTCATGCGAACTTTATGCATTTGTTGATGAATATGTTTGGGTTATATATGTTCGGATCTATTCTGGAGCGTATTTGGGGAGGCCAACGCTTCTTGTTTTTCTACCTCTTCTGTGGGGTGGGTGCTGGATTATTACACGAGGCCATTCAATATTTCCACGATTACGCGAGCATTCGCAAAGCGCTTGAATTAGCCCTTTCGAACCCTAATTCTGATTTCTTGATGGATTATTTCAATCGTTTTGACGGTAGCACTTCGATTAACGAAGGTCGCCTGAATGCCTTAGGAGCGATTGACCATTACAAAGAATATACGACTCAAAACCCAGTCGTAGGAGCCTCTGGGAGTGTTTTTGGTATTTTGATGGCTTATGGCTATTTATTCCCAAACTCCGAGATGTTCATCTTCCCTATCCCGATTCCGGTGAAAGCGAAATACCTCGTAATGGGTTTCGCATTCTACGAGTTATGGGCTGGAAAAGCAGCTGCGGAAGGAGATAATGTGGCTCACTTTGCGCACTTAGGGGGTATGCTTTTCGCGGTGATTTTATTATTGATTTGGCGTCAAAAACGAGACAGTTTTTATTAAGATGCGCAGTATCCTGACCGATATAAAAAACATCATACAACAACCTGGCAATGGGTTGATGAAGATTATTGTGGCCAATGGCGCCATCTTCATCGCCTTGATGATCGCCCGGGTGGGATTGTTAATTGCGGGCGAATCGGGACTTTTTGATGCCTTTTTCGCGCAGGTATCCCTTCCGTCCACGCTGGACTTAATCATTCAGCGTCCTTGGAGCTTGGTTACCTATTTTTTCTTGCACATCGAGATCTTCCATTTGATCTTTAACATGATGTTTCTGTATTGGTTTGGGACGATTATTCAAGATTTCATTGGGAATAAGCGCTTAGTTCAGCTCTTTTTCTATGGAGGTTTAGCCGGAGCAGCCGCCTTCATTCTAGCGATGAACACGGTTAGTTTTTTCATTGCCAAAGGTCCTAATTTTCTCAATGGAGCCTCTGCCGGCGTATTTGCGGTGGTAGTTGCCGCGGCGACGATTCGCCCGAATTACCAAGTCCACCTACTCTTATTAGGTCCAGTCCGCATTAAATACATCGCCGCCTTTTACGTGTTGTGGTCCTTTATCGAAACGACGGGGTCGAACGCGGGTGGAAACATTGCTCATTTAGGGGGAGCCATTCTTGGTTTCATTTTTGCCAAAAACTTTTTAGCAGCCTCCAAACCTCAAGCCATCTTTGAAATAAAAATTAAAGAATTTGCCCAGGTGGTTAACCAGCAATTTCAAGCTCGAAAAGAACCCGAAACAGTACCCGAGGATGAACTGAATGCCATTCTGGATAAAATATCGCAATCGGGCTACGATAGTTTATCTGACTACGAACAAAAAAGATTATTCAAAGCGAGTCAAAAAAATGACTAAGGCTTAAAAACATTTTTACCTTTGTAAGGTTAATCTTTCACACTCATTAAAAGCGTCTATGCAATTTGAAGCCGGTCCATTACTTAGCAAAATATCCACTCCGGAGGATTTGCGTAAGTTGCCGAAGTCAGACTTACCCCAAGTTTGCGACGAATTGCGTCAATTTATCATTGACAACGTTTCTGTGAATGGAGGCCACTTTGGCGCTTCTTTAGGGGTTACCGAATTAACCGTTGCCCTTCATTATGTGTTCAACACGCCGGACGATCAACTCGTTTGGGACGTAGGCCACCAAGCATATGGTCACAAAATCCTAACAGGTCGCCGCGAAAATTTTCATACGAATCGTTTAATGGGCGGAATTTCGGGTTTCCCGAAACGCTCTGAAAGTACATACGACACCTTTGGCGTAGGTCACTCCTCTACTTCTATCTCTGCGGCGTTAGGTATGGCTGTAGCCTCAGGCTACAAGAAAGAGTCTCACAGACAACACATTGCCGTTATCGGTGATGGATCGATGACTGCGGGAATGGCCTTCGAAGCCATGAACCACGCGGGTGATATCCCGAACAACATGTTGATTATCCTGAACGATAACTGCATGGCGATCGACCCGAACGTGGGTGCTTTAAAAGAGTATTTGACAGATATCACGACGTCTCATACCTATAACAAGGTGAAAGATGATGTGTGGAACTTGTTAGGTAAGATGTCCAAATTCGGAAAGACGGCTCAAGAAATCGTTTCGAAGATTGAGAACGGATTAAAAGCGACTTTACTGAAGCAAAGCAATCTGTTCGAATCATTGAATCTGCGCTATTTTGGCCCCATCGACGGACATGACATCGATAACTTAACAACGGTCCTAAACGATCTAAAAGACATCCCTGGCCCTAAGATTTTGCATTGCATTACGACGAAAGGAAAGGGATATTCATTAGCCGAAAAAGACCAAACCTTATGGCATGCTCCCGGCAAGTTCGATAAGACGACCGGAGAGATTCACAAGAAAACCTACGATGATCCTCAACCACCTAAATACCAGGAGGTTTTTGGCCATACTTTGTTAGAATTAGCCGAGAAGAATCCGAAAATTATGGGTATTACCCCTGCAATGCCTTCTGGATCTTCCTTGAATATTATGATGCGGGCGATGCCTAACCGCGCTTTTGATGTGGGGATCGCGGAACAACATGCCGTGACTTTCTCTGCGGGATTAGCGACACAAGGCTTAACCGTTTTCTGTAATATCTACTCCTCTTTCATGCAACGTGGTTACGACCAAGTCGTGCACGATGTCTGCTTGCAAAAATTACCCGTTATTTTCTGCTTAGACCGCGCTGGTTTAGCCGGGGCTGACGGCCCTACCCACCACGGATTGCTTGATTTAGCCTTCATGCGTTGTGTGCCTAACATGATCGTAGCCGCTCCTCGCAACGAGCAAGAATTGCGTAACATCATGTATACGGCTTCGTTAGATTCTTTCAAGTCCCATGAAAAAGCCATCACCATCCGCTACCCACGTGGAGAAGGTGTGATGCCCGCTTGGAGAACTACTTTAGAAGAAATTGAAATCGGTAAGGGTGTTCAATTAATGGAGGGTGATGAAATTGCCATCTTGTCGATTGGTCATATTGGAAACGAAGCCATTGCCGCTTGCGAAAAAGCGCGTGAATTAGGCTTGAAACCAGCCTTATTCGATATGCGTTTCGTTAAACCTCTCGACGAAGAGTTATTGCACCGTGTTTTCAAGCAGTTTAAAACGATAATTACCGTGGAAGATGCGGCGATTCAGGGAGGATTTGGTTCTGCCATCGCTGAATTTATGGTCGACCACAGCTATACCGCTAAAATAATTCGACTCGGAATTGCAGACGAAATCGTGGAGCACGGAGAGCAAAAAGAACTCTACGCCCTTTGCGGAATCGACGCAAACGGCATTTTAGCAAAAATCCAAGCGAACACTACCCCAGTTCCTGCGAAAAATAATCCGAAAGCGCTTGTTTCTTAAAGTGTTAATAGCACTTTTCAAAGAAATAATCCCTACCTTTGCACCTTGAATTTCCCAAATTAAGGAATTTCGTTTCATTCAACGAATACATTTTTATGCAAAGCATTCGCAACATTGCCATTATTGCCCACGTTGACCACGGTAAAACGACCCTAGTTGACAAAATCATTCACGCATCCAAGATTTTTAGAGAAAATCAAGAATTTGGAGATTTGATCCTTGATAATAACGACCTAGAGAGAGAAAGAGGGATTACAATTACGTCTAAGAACGTATCTGTTCGTTACAATGGAGTGAAAATCAACATTATCGATACACCTGGTCACGCCGACTTTGGCGGTGAGGTAGAACGTGTTCTACGTATGGCGGATGGCGTTATTTTGTTAGTCGATGCTTTTGAAGGCCCCATGCCTCAAACACGTTTCGTATTATCAAAAGCGATCGCTTTAGGTCTTAAGCCTATCGTTATTGTTAACAAAGTAGATAAAGAAAACTGTCGTCCAGACGAAGTACACGAAAGTGTATTTGACTTGATGTTTAACTTAGAAGCAACAGAAGATCAATTAGACTTCCCTTGTATCTACGGTTCATCGAAGCAAGGATGGATGAGCACTGATTGGAAAAAACCAACAGATAATATCATCCCATTGTTAGATGCGATCATCGAGCATATCCCAGCTTCTAAAGTACAAGAAGGTACTCCTCAAATGCAGATTACGTCATTAGACTACTCTTCATTCGTAGGTCGTATCGCGATCGGTCGTTTAGAGCGTGGAACTTTGACAGAAGGAATGCAAATTTCCCTTTGCAAAGCAGATGGCACGACGAAGAAAATGCGTATCAAAGAACTTCAAGTTTTCGAAGGTCTAGGAAAAGTGAAAGTAGATAAAGTAGAGTGTGGTGAGATTTGTGCCATCACAGGTATCGAAGATTTCGAAATCGGTGACACGGTTGCAGATGCAGAAAATCCAGAGGCTTTAGCACGTATCGCGATTGATGAGCCTACGATGAACATGTTGTTCACGATTAATAACTCTCCATTCTTTGGTAAAGAAGGTAAATTAGTTACTTCTCGTCACTTACGTGATCGTCTTTTTAAAGAGACAGAGAAAAACTTAGCTTTGAAAGTAGTTACAACGGAAAGTGAAGATAAGTTCTTAGTATTTGGCCGTGGTATTCTTCACTTGTCAGTTTTAATCGAAACGATGCGTCGTGAGGGTTATGAATTACAAGTAGGTCAGCCTCAGGTTATTTTCAAAGAAGGTGAGAATGGCGAGAAATTAGAGCCGATCGAATCCCTAGTAGTAGACGTTCCTGCTGAAGTTGCTGGTAAAGTAATCGAATTAGCGACTCAAGGTAAAGGTGAGTTGTTGATTATGGAACCAAAAGGTGACTTACAACACTTAGAATTCAACATTCCATCTCGTGGTTTGATTGGTTTACGTTCTAAAGTATTAACAGCTACATTCGGAGAGGCAATCATGGCCCACCGTTTCATCGCTTACGAACCATTCAAAGGTCCAATTCCAGGCCGTATCAACGGATCATTGATCTCGATGAACACAGGTCCTGCAATTCCTTACGCGATTGATAAATTACAAGATAGAGGGGTGTTCTTCATCGATCCAGGTGAAGAAGTTTACACAGGGATGGTAGTAGGTGAGCACAATCGCCAAAACGACATCGAAGTGAACCTTCAAGCTGCGAAGCAATTAACGAATATGCGTGCTTCAGGTACGGATTCGAATACCAAAATTGCTCCTAAATTAAACTTCTCATTAGAAGAGTGTATGGAGTTTATCCAAAAGGATGAATACTTAGAAATCACTCCTAAGTCTTTACGTATGCGTAAAATTTGGTTAGACCCGAACGAGCGTAAGCGTAACGAAAAGAAGCCAAGCTAATATTTCAAAGGCTGCCCTCACCGGCAGCCTTTTTTTATAGCCTTAGCGCAGGTCTCTCCTCCAGAAAATAATATTTCTCCGGCAAATAGGGCTTCAAGACTCCCATCCAATAAGGCGAAGGCTTTTTCAGGAAGTACCAGGTAGCGCCGCTCCAGCTTTCTAACCAGTCAGAATCGCGGTATTTGATTTCCTTCCCTAAAATTAAATGCTCCTGTCCACGTGCCTCCGTAGGTTCTCGGACATAGGCGAATTTCATACCCTGGTGTCGCCATTGGACATTTCTAGAGGATGGCCACCTTCGTATCAGCGTATCCTTCACTCCTGTATTTGCCCACAGGGGACTTAGATGGGATTGAATCCAAGCAGGTTCTAAGCTAACAGGCAAAGAAGCGATCGAGGAAGAACCCCTAGTTTTTATCCAAATCGCCTCCCCCTTGTATTGGCTCAGAAAAGCACTAGGCCTCACAGGATCCGTAGGAACAAGCACAAGTATCACCCACAGAAAAGCGAGTCCCTTCCATTGTCTAGGCGCCCAAACTACGATTGCGATGCTGGCGAAGTAAAGTATCAACTCAAGTCTGGCCAAGTGTAAGAATGGAATCACCGACGTCACCCTCTCCACCCAAGCAAACATTATCCCATGAAGTACCTGAAAACTTCCTGACAACAAAAAAGCCAATGGCAGAAAGGCCCATTCCGGCAAAAAAGCACCCACACTGAGAGTAAGAAAACCCAGGAACAAGGCTATTGAAGAGAATAAAATCAAGAAAGGATTCAGTAATAAAAACGAGAGCGGATGTGGTAGCTGATGAAAATAATAGACAATCAGGGGCCAGGTAAACACTTGAGCCGCTAAAGCAACACAGGTCAATTCCCAAATTTTCGTTAATGGCCAACGCATCCAACCTCGAAAACAAATCAGCTTCACCCAACGCTGCTGAAATGCAATCAATCCCCAAACTGCTAAATACGACAGCTGAAAACCCGGATCAAACAAGGAAGCAGGATGAATAAAAAGTAGGACAAAGGCACTAAAAGCTAATGTATTAAGGCTCTCCTGCCTTCTGAGAAATGTTTTCGCAAACAAGATCACCGAAAACATCCAAGCAGACCTCAACACCGGCAAAGAAAACCCACTAATCCCAGCATAACACCAAAGCAAAGCCAGCATCAGCCCGAAAAACGCCCATGGCCCCGCCGGCCTTAATTTCAGCAAAAAACCGAACACTAGGCTTAAACCCAGATACAATAAGCCCACATGCAAGCCAGAAACCGATAAAATATGGATCGCCCCTAATGCGGAATAGGTCGACAAAGTCTCAAAATCAATCTTCGTCTTCACCCCTAACAACATTGCCTCCGCGACATCCCGATCTCGTCCCGGTTCAAAAACGCGTTCTAAAATCTTCACAAAAAAAGCCCGTGCAGTATCAAAAAAAGGAATGCTCTCCTCCCCTTTCTCTACCAATCGAATTCGATCTGCCGAAATATAGGCCGTTCCACCTATCCCCTTCGCGGCATAATAATCTCGCCAATCTTTCTCAAAAGGAAAAAGAGGGGCCACAAAGGGTTTGATCGATTGCTTTACCACATAATGATTCCCTTCCTGCGGTCTACCTAACTGCTTGGATAGATAGAGACGAAACAGAGCGGGCTGGACTACCCAAGATCCGCCAGAACGAGTACCCAAACAACGCGCTAACACGGACCAGGTTTTGGGTTTGGACTCGACTGCACCCTCGACTCTAAACACAAATCCATCCGTGGGAAGTGGCCGAATAACGGGTTTTAAATAGGATGTCCAAGCCATCGCGAATACGATCAGCAGTGCAGATATTCCGATGCTTCGTAAAAGTCGAGAAGGGGAAAATAAGCAGGGCAAGGCAAACAAGGGCCAATAGAAACCTCCAGAAAGAAGAATTCCGATCATCCAACCTAGCAGAATTCGGACAAAAGGGAAACGAGAAAAATAGGAAATCATCGATTAGGCGGAAAGGCCTAAAGGTAGAATTTTTTAACAGCGATTAGGGATTCCACCTCATCAGGAACTAGATATTTAATCGACTGTCCTTGTTGAATACAAGAACGAATATAGGTGGCTGAAATATGCAAAACAGGCGCCTCAATACGCTGAACGTTCTTATGCTCCCATAAATCAGACGCTGGATCTTCCCCACGTGGGTACACGTAGAGGCCATAATAATCAAGTATTTGGTTATAGTTCTTCCAGCTCTTGAACTGTTCCAGGTTATCGCCGCCCAGGATTAACTTGAATTCCATGCTGGGATGACGTTCGGCTAAATGTACAAGCGTATCAATCGTATAAGAAGGACGCGGTAACTTAAATTCGATATCTGAGGATTTGAAGGCGTAATTATCTGAAATGGCACGTTCTACTAGATCCAGACGATCAAATTCGTGCAATAAGGATTTACTCTTCTTGTGGGGATTTTGAGGGGAAACGACGAACCAAATTTGGTCCACCTCCGTCTGATTTAAAACAGCCTGCGCAATGATCAAGTGACCCTGGTGAATCGGATTAAATGAACCAAAAAACAAGCCTACCTTCATGATTGCTTCAATTTATCAAACAGCGCCTGCGCCTCTGCAACAGCCACCTCTAATTGATCATTCACTAGAATGACATCGAATTGCTCTTGGAAAGACCACTCGAATTTCATTTTGAAAATACGCTTTGATAAGGCCTCCTCATCTTCTGTACCTCTAGAACGCAAGCGTTGCTCGAGCATTTCGAGGGTAGGTACTTTGACAAAAACAGCCAAAGCACGATCTCCATAATATTTCTTCAAAGCTAGACCTCCGCGCACATCGACATCAAAAATCACATGTTTTCCTGTCGCCCAAATACGTTCGATCTCAGACTTCAAAGTTCCATAATAGGCTCCTGCATATACTTCCTCCCACTCCACAAATTCATCATTCGCGATTTTTGCGCGAAAATCATCTGGCGTTAAAAAGTAGTAATCCTTTCCGTGCTCCTCATGGCGCCCCCGCTTGTCACGCGTGCAGGCAGAAATAGAAAAGCCCAAATCAGCATTGCGCGCTAATAATTCCTTAACGATGGTTGTTTTCCCTGAACCAGACGGGGCTGAAAATATGATAAGTTTACCTTCCAAAAATTCTGATGATTAAATGAACCAACAAAATAAGGGAATTAAGAGCAATATAAGGAGGATAATAGATGATATTTTTGCCCGAATACTTTCCAGTAAACTGCTCGGGCATTTCGAATGACAGGATGACTTTAGTGCTTTGCGCAAGGCTAACTCTAATTCATGCCCCTCTTGACAGGGCAAACATTGATCCTTATTCGCTATAAAACGGGCTTCCTCCTCCGCTGACGCTTCTTTATCCAAAATACGTTGGATAAGCTTTAGGCAATCGGGTTGATGGGCACAATTCGTCTTCATATGATTTACAAACAGAGCGTCTAAAAAATAAGTTCCTGGTTACGCTGACAACATGTCAGTTTTATAGCCTTTTTTCATAGCATACGAAGCAAGGGTTTCCTTCAGCATGGCACGTGCGCGGTGAAGCCTCGATCTAACAGTACCGATAGGAATATTCAGAATTTTAGCCATCTCCTCGTAGCTAAACTCCTCTAAATCACATAAAATGATGATCATTCTGAAATCAACTGGAAGCGCCTGAATGGCGGAGGTGATTTCATCACCTAGCATCTCGTTTACCGTTTCAGCTTGCAAATCCGCTTGAAAAGCTGGTTCAGGATCATCCTCCCCTGCAAACGACTGCTCCACCCATTCAAATTCTACCTTAGTTGGGCCTCGGGATTTTTTTCGGTAATCATTGATGAAATTATTCTTGAGAATGCGGAATAACCAAGCTTTGGCATAGGTACCCGGCTCAAAAGAACCGATAAATCGAAATGCCCGCATGCAGGTATCCTGCACTAAATCGTGTGCATCGTCCTCATCATTCGTTAATCTAAGGGCAAAATTATACATCGAATCCAGGTGAGGCACAAACTCCTTTTCAAAGAGTGCTCTGGCTTGCGATTCGGTCAGCGCTGGGGCTGTATCTATTTCTGTACTCATGGCGGTTTATCTAAAAGATATACCCCTACCTACAATTTAAACGCCAAAAAGAAAAGATGACAAAAAGACTTATTTAGATGAATTAAACAATTCGAGCAAAGCAAAAACGCCCAGACCTAAAAGTGTACTCAAAAATGCCTTCAGGAGGCTCAGGCCTAACAAACTGCCCGTGCTTGATTCTAACAAAAACAGCACGATATGATGGGTAAATAACATGAGAGCAACGTAAGGGAAAAACCACAACCACTTCATCTCCGCTAGACTAATCGCCGAACGCTCATCATATCCGTTCGCTGGAGTTAAGATTTTGAAGAAAGTGGGGCGTAGCCAAGCCACTAAAACAGTAGCGAAGGCATGCATGCCGTGCGTATTATAAAACGTATCCAATAACCACCCGAGAGCAAAGCCTCCAATAATCAAATAAACGGGAGGTGTTTCGATAGGCGCCTTGATGATCGCCCATAAATAGATAAAGCAGAAGCCGTAGTAAAATAAGGCCAAATCGCGCAAGAACAATAGCTGCACCACAATGGACAAAACCACGCCAAGAACCCACTTATATTGAAAGTTAGCGCCCATTTTAGTCGATTTTAGGTTTAGCTTGTTCCAATTTTGCTTGCTGACCCGCAAATTTATTCTCGATCACGTAGACATAACGCAACGTAGAGAAATGCGTTAAAAGCATCACTTTGATGTCGTGAAAGGTGCCATCGTCTTGTAATCCGACTTTGGCTACAATTCCAATTGGAACGTTAGGTGGATAAACCGCATTATAATCCGAGGTAACGATCGTGTCGCCTTTGACTACTTTCTTATACTTGGAAACGTCCATTAATTCCGCCACTTCTGGCTGATAGCCCGGCCATTTAATATAACCTAATTCTCCTGAGGATTTAATTTTAGCAGAAATGGTGTTACTGGTATGTAAAACAGAGACAATTAAAGACAAATTTTCTTGACAAGAGATAACTTTCCCCACCACACCAGTAGACGAAATGACTGCCATTCCTGGCTTTATGCCATCCTGTGAGCCTTTTTCGATCGTCAAATAATTTTGAGAATTGCGGGTGCTCTGGTCGATTACCTTACACGCGATGGGCTTGTAGCGATCAAGCGCTGCTTTGCTAAAAAAGACAGGGATATCTGCTTTTTGCTGCACCTGTGCCTGCAATTGAAAGATTTGTTGGTGTAATTTTTGATTCTCCAGGGCTAACTCCCCATTAATATCTCGTAATTGATGATAGGAAGCTACTTCCTGGCGAGTAGACAAAATCGACGCTGCCCAGGCATTCGTCGTATTGAAATAAAGGGTGTGTTGGTAATTATTGTAGGTAAATACAGACCAAAGGCTGATAACCTGCAGCAAAATAAACAGAAGCAGATTTCGCTGACGCAATAAAAACTCAAACAGTTGATTCATCCCCTACTAGGTAATCAATACCGGACGGTATTTCTCTAAGTTTTTCAAGATTTCACCCGTACCACGAATAACGGCCTTCAATGGATCGTCAGCCACGTGTACTTTTAATTGAGTCTTCTTCTCAATACGCTTATCTAAACCGTGTAACATCGCACCACCACCTGCTAAGTGAATACCATTATGGAAGATATCTCCTGATAATTCCGCTGGAGCTCTTTGCAGAGTTTCCATGATCGCTACTTCGATTTTCGTAATGGAACTATCTAGTGCGTAAGCGATTTCTGAATAATTGATCAAGATTTCCTTCGGAATACCTGTCATTTGATCACGGCCACGGATTTCGAAATCCGCTGGAGGGTTCTCTAATTCTGGAAGAGCAGATCCTACTTGAATCTTAATTTGCTCCGCAGAACGCTCACCGATTACTAACTTGTGCTCACGCAACAAGTAGTCTTTAATATCACGCGTAAATTCATCCCCTGCCACACGAATCGAGTTTTCTACTACGATTCCACTTAGGGAAATGATCGCTACTTCTGTCGTACCACCTCCGATATCTACCACAAGAGATCCGTTCGGTTGTTCAATATCAATGCCGATACCAATTGCCGCAGCGATCGGTTCGTGTACCATATACACTTCACGTGCTCCTGCATGTTCTGCGGAGTCTTTTACGGCTCTTTTCTCTACCTCGGTAATACCTGAGGGGATACAAATCACCATTCTTAACGCTGGAGAAAAGAAGGAATTTCCTTTGTCCATCATCTTGATTAAACCACGCATCATTAATTCTGCAGCAGTAAAATCAGCAATCACACCATCTTTCAGCGGACGAATCGTTTTGATATTATCGTTCGTTTTCTCGTGCATCATCATCGCCTGACGACCTACCGCTAATACCTTGTTCGTATTACGGTCCAAGGCAATGATAGAAGGTTCGTCTACGACTACTTGGTCTTTGTGGATAATCAAGGTATTTGCCGTACCTAAGTCCATGGCAATATCCTTCGAAAGAAAATTAAATAAGCCCATCTGATTTTGTGATAGTAAAAAACAAAATTACATAAAAATTGCCCTAAAATTTGAAAAAAAATGAATTTTCCATTTTCCCCGAAATAATTATAAAATAGGCCAAAGCAGTTGCTCCGAATTACTTCCTTCAAAGAATCCCCTTCTTATTAATATATTACAAATAAATACCCGAAAAAAAATAGCGTAAATGGGCCAAATTAATCGACAAAATAATTTGGAATTATTATCTGATTTATTAGTTTTGTCCAAGTTTATTCAAAAAATCGTATTCATTACTCCGTTTGGTGATAAATTATGGAAGATTATAACAAGATCATCGAGTCCTTAGGTGTTAAATTCATCAAAGCGAGAAACATTAGAATATTACAACCTATTCGTATCAAGAATTTCTATGACGTAGAAAATTCGCTCTTGATATTGTACAAAGGCGAGGTGTCTTTTGGTGAAGAGGAGACTCCAGTGGAAGAAGGCGACATGCTTTTCATCCCAGGCGGAAAAATGATTAGCGTAACCTACGGAAACGCAGAAAAACCAAAAGCGGTGAACAACGAAGAGTTCATGACGCACCGCGAATTGTATTTTGACCAAAATACGGATGCATCTTTAATCGGAACACAACCGAACTCGTTCGGAATGGTGGCCTTCGAAGCTAAAGTATTTGACTCGGTTAACTTCTTTACTTCCTTAGATATCCCTCCGTTCTTAATCAAGCGCGACGATAAACTAGCGGCAACCATCCGCGAAATCTTAGAAGAAGATTTATCTGATGCGATCGGTAAAGGACGTATCATCAAAATCAAAACGGAAGAGATCGTTATCGAAGTGATTCGCTACATTATTGAAAACCGATTATTCGTAGAGCAATTAGCAACAAACTCGACTTACTTTAAAGACCCACGCTTAATTGATATCTTCGCTTACATCAAAGATCATTTGGGTGGTGATTTATCAAACAAAGTTTTAGCAAACGTGGCAAACGTTTCTGAAGACTACGTAGGTCAATATTTCAAGATGTTAACGGGTATCAACCCACAAGATTATATCGAATACCAACGTATGGAAGCGGCAGTCGGTTTACTTCGTACGACGAAGAAATCAATCCGCGCGATCGGTTCCGAAGTTGGCTACAAGGACACGGCTTATTTCTGCCGTCGTTTCAAAATGATGTTCGGCATTCCAGCTGGAAAGATGAGAAGACGAGAGTCGTTGATGAATATTTAAACAAAAAAGCCGTTGAGAAATCTCAACGGCTTTTTTGTTAGTCGCTAGTCAACAGTCGATAGTCGACTAAATCGCGTAGCGATGACTAAGCGACAAGTCGCGACTTGCCAATCTCGACTAGTACCTTGCGACTAGTGACTAGCTTTAGTCGAAGCCACGCTTCGACTAAAGCAAATACTTCAACTTCACCAACTCTCTCTCCGTCAAGAATCTCCAGCTACCGCGTGGAAGATCTTTCTTCGTCAAGCCAGCGAAAGTCGTACGGTCTAGTTTTGTTACTTCGTAACCTAGGTGTTCGAAAATACGACGAACGATGCGGTTTTTACCGGAGTGGATTTTAACGCCGATGACATAGCCGTCTGGAGTGACTTTGGCCAAATCATCTACTTTAATTTCCCCATCCTCTAAAGTTAAACCTTCCTTGATTTTCTCGAAATCTTCGTCCGTCAAAGGCTTGTCTAGCTCTGCTTGGTAAATCTTCTCGATTTCGTTCGACGGGTGCGTTAACTTATCCGCTAATTCACCGTCATTCGTTAAAAGCAATAAACCAGTCGTGTTTCTATCCAAACGTCCCACCGGGTAAATGCGCGATTCAGTCGCGTTCTTTACGAGTTCCATCACGGTCTTGCGATCGTTCGGGTCCTCGGTAGTGGTTAAGAAGTCTTTTGGCTTATTTAATAATAAGTAAACTGGTTTTTCGCGGTTCAACTTGCGGTTACCGTATTTCACGATGTCCGTAGGCTTCACCTGGTAGCCCATTTCTGTGATTACCTTGTTGTTTACTTTGATTTCACCTGCTTCAATTAATTTATCGGCATCACGACGAGAACAAATTCCCGCGTTGGCGATGTAGCGATTTAAGCGAATTTCGTCTGAACGACGATCGGTTTGGGCGATTTTCTTTTGAATCTTCGAAGGAGCACGCTCCTTGTAGCGATCTAATTTGTATTGTGGTTCGTAGGCCGGGCCTGCATCGAAACGAGAGCGGCTTTTAAACGTCTCTCGGTCTGAATAACGTGGATTGCGACTTCCTTCCGGACGTTCGCCACGCTCTGCAGAACGCTCTGTACGCTCCTCATAGCGACGCTCGATGCGTGCTGTTGGATTCTCATCACGCGGCGTTGTCGACTCTTCTGAACCCTCTACTTTTGGGGCCGCATTGCGATCCCAGCGATTATCGCCCTTGTAAGGTGTACGTGTTGGATTTTCAGTTCTGCCAAAAGGCTTGCGTTCTCCACCTTGATATGGTTTGCGCTCGCCACCTTCGCGGTTATCCCGGTTAAACGGCTTACGCTCGCCATCAAATGGCTTACGGTCTCCGAATGAACGACGCTCTCCACCTTCGCGATTGAACGGCTTGCGATCTCCACCTTGGTACGGTTTACGCTCGCCATCAAATGGTTTGCGCTCTCCTGAAAAACGATTGCTTGATTCTGTTCTCGGTGCTCGAGGTCCGCGTGGGGCTCCTGAGTCATTACGGGGTCCGTTAAAATCACGGCCTCCTGAAGATCTTCCTTCTGATCTTCCAGTAGATCTACCTTCAGATCTTCCTGTGTTCGCACGACCTTCTGATGGTCGGCTGTCACGACGGTTATCGTCGTTTGAAATTCTTTTTCTCATAATTGTACAACATCACTGCTGGGAATAAAAGATGACGAACGTTTGTCATCTTGCTTTCGATTGTCGAAATTTAGGCAAAGCTACAGAAAATAATCGAGTTTGTGTTTATTTTTACGTTACATTCGTCCACTATGAAAATCGTAAAGCCATTTAATTCAAGCGTTTACCTCTTTATCCTGACGAGCATCTTCTTGCTTAGCGGATGTAATTATGACGCCCGATTGTTCAAAAAGGCGAAGCAAAATTTTGAATTAGGGGAATATGAGTGGACGATTCGGGAAGTAAAGCCTTTGGCCCAAAGATACTTCAGAGCCGCAGAAACAAACTATTTCGTTGCCGAGTCTTATCGTCTATCCAACCGTATCCAATACGCCACTCCTTATTATTTAATCGCCAAAGAGAAGGGCTACGAGGACAAAAACATCAATCTGCACCTGGCTTACGCCGCAAAAGCCAATGCGAAATATGCGGATGCGAAAAAATACCTGAAAGAGTTTATCGATTCCAAGCCCTCGAGAGAATTAGTAGTGAAGGCGGAAATCGAATTAGATAATTTGCCTGCTGTGGAGGAATACACGAAAAAACCGAGCCCTGTGAAGGTGCAGGGATTGGTGGGAAACACGAATCAGGCGGAGTTTGGGCCTATTAAAATGGGGGACGAGCTGATTTTAACGAGTTCAAAGAAGCCGCTGATTTATAAGAATAATGGATTACCGTTTTTGGGTTTGTATAAAGCGCGACTGAAAACTCCGGGTGAAATCGAAAAGCTGGAATTGTTTAGCCCTAATTTATTGGATGCGAATGCGAACGAGGGGACGCCAGCCTTTTCGAAAGACGGGAACCTGATGGTATTTGCCCGCGGTAACTCAGGTAAAAGCAAGGATCCTTCGCCAGATGTTGATTTGTATATTTCGACCAAAAGAGACGGAAATTGGTCCACTCCAGAACGTTTAGCTATTTCAGATTCCCTGGGTTGGGATGGTAGCCCGGCCTTTTCGAGAGATGGGAAGACGCTTTATTTTGCTTCGAATAGACGCGGAGGAAAAGGAGGATTGGATTTATACCGAGCGCCTGTGGATAATTCGGGACGTTTTGGGCGACCGATTAATTTAGGCTCTACGATTAATACACGAGGTAACGAGATCTTCCCTTATGTTTCTGAAGATGGTAAATTATACTTCTCTTCTGATGGACATCCCAGCTTAGGTGGTTTGGATATTTTTGTAGCGAGTCGTAGTGGGGATGAAATCCAAATCGAACATCTAGGAGTGCCTATTAACTCGGTGGGGGATGATTTTGGGCTATTTTTATCGGATGTGACGCAAGGCTACTTCAGCTCAAACCGTGTGGGTGGCAAGGGAGATGATGATATTTATTATTTCGAGTCGACCGGCTCCGAAGACCGCTGGTGGTCGACGGAGACCACCCTAATAGAAAGCACTGAGCCGGCGAAAGTGGCTCTCTATCACCTGCGGACGCAAGTCTTGAATTCGAGAAATAAACCGATCGCGAATGCGAAAGTGGGCGTTAAACGCAATGGCGAAATTCAGCCAGTGATGTTTACGGATGCGAAAGGATACCTAGATACGATAGATGTAAATCCAGCCGACCAAATCAGCTTCAACGCTAGCAAAGAAAAGTTCTTAACGAAGCGTAGCGAATTCTTGATGGATGGTCGCGAGATTCCGAAACAACTTTTGAAGAAAGAATTAACGGACACGACTTTTGAGCATAAAATCATCTTAGGCTTAGCGGAAGTGGGCGAGGAATTAGGGGCTTTGTTTGACGTAAATCCCATCTATTACGATTTAGATAAGTCGAATATCCGTCCAGATGCCGCAGTGGAATTAGATAAGATTGTTCAGGTATTGAAGGACAATCCAAGCATTTCAATCGAATTAGGCTCTCACACAGATGCGCGTGCCAGTGCGAGCTATAACTTGAAATTATCCCAAAGACGTGCCGAATCAGCCGTTAAATACATCATCGAACACGGAATTGAGGCCGCAAGAATCAAAGCCAAAGGCTACGGTGAAACGCAACTCATCAACGGATGCTCTGATGGCGTAGATTGTAGCGAAGAAGCACACCAAGAAAACCGCCGAACTGAATTTAAAATTACAGACCTGAATGACTAATTACGTTTTAAAAAATGCTTCCATCGTTAACGAGGGAAAAATCACTGTTTCTGACATCCGAATTTCGGAAGGCCGCATCACAAAAATCGCCTCAGACATTACGCCTGACGCTGGCGATGTGATCATGGACCTAAGTGGGAAACACGTTTTTCCAGGAATGATTGATGATCAGGTGCATTTTAGAGAGCCGGGTTTAACTCACAAAGCAACCATCGCGAGTGAAGCACGTGCCGCTGTGGCTGGGGGTGTAACTAGTTTCATGGAGATGCCGAACACGGTGCCCAATGCGTTAACACAGGAATTATTAGCTGATAAATACGCGATAGCGGCGGCTGGGTCTTTGGCTAACTACTCCTTCTTCATGGGAGCCGGAAACGACAATTTAGAGGAAGTATTGAAAACGAATTCCCGCGACGTGTGTGGAATCAAAATATTTATGGGCTCCTCGACCGGCAACATGCTGGTAGACAACACCCAAACATTAGAAAAGCTATTCTCTAGCTGCGAAATGTTAATCGCCACCCACTGCGAAGATGAGCCTACAGTGCGAGCTAGAACAGCCCTTTTCAAAGAAAAATACCCAGAAAATGCGCCGGCCTACATCCATCCTTTAGTAAGAAATGAGGAAGCTTGCTACCTATCCTCTTCGATGGCGGTGGATTTAGCGAAGAAAAACAATACCCGCTTGCACATCTTGCACATCTCGACAGAAGAGGAATTAGCCTTGTTTGAGACCGGTAAAGCGGTGAAGGATAAGAAAATTACCGCCGAAGTTTGTGTGCACCACCTCTGGTTCGATGCGGCACAATACGATACATTAGGCAATCAAATCAAGTGCAATCCAGCCATAAAAGATGCCCGCCACAAGACGGCTCTTCGGAAAGCTTTGATCTCTGGAGAATTGGATATTATTGCGACGGATCACGCACCACACACCTGGGAGGAGAAATCGCAGGAGTTTTGGAAGTCTCCATCTGGCCTGCCTCTAGTGCAACACCCTCTACTTTTGATGATTGATTTAGCCAAAGAAGGTCACATCAGCCTCGAGCTCATCGCCGAAAAAACGGCGCATGCAGTGGCCGATTGCTTCCAAATCGAGGAGCGTGGCTACCTTCGCGAGGGCTACTGGGCTGATTTAGCGATTGTGGATTTAAACAAACCGCAAACCGTCTCGAAAGAAAATGTGCTGTATCAATGCGGCTGGTCTCCTTTAGAGGGACACACCTTGTCTGCCTCAGTTGAGCATACCTTTGTTTCTGGCCATTTGGCCTATTCGAAGGGATCCTTTAATGAAGCTGTCAAAGGAAAGCGCCTTTTATTTAACCGATAACATGTCCTCGCTCCTCCCTTTCTTTTCGCCTATCGGGCTAGAAGCCGGCTTAGATGAAGCTGGGAGAGGATGCTTAGCCGGTCCCGTGGTGGCTGCGGCGGTGATTTTACCTAAGGATTTCCACCATCCTTTCCTGACAGATTCGAAGCAAATGACCTTAAAGCAGCGCAACGAGTTAAAGCGTTTGGTGCGGGAGTACGCGATTGATTATGCGATTGCGGAGGTCGATGCTGCTAAAATTGATGAAATCAATATTTTAAAGGCGAGTATATGCGCGATGCACCTCGCGGTAGATCAACTGAAGGAACGTCCGGAGCACCTATTGGTCGATGGAAATCGTTTTTATAGCTACCCATTAATACCGCATACGTGTGTCGTAAAAGGGGATTCGAAATATTTTTCGATTGCTGCTGCTTCTATTTTAGCCAAAACATACCGAGACGAACTCATGGAAAAAGCAGCACAAGAACATCCTGGCTATGGTTGGGAGCGAAATGCGGGTTATCCCACCCTGCAACATCGCAAAGCCATCTTAGAAAAAGGCCTAACAAATCTTCATCGGAAAACGTTTAGAGTAGAGATAAAATAATTCTGTAAATTAGAACCCAAATGAAACTACGCTTTCTCTTTCTTTTATTCATCGGCTTTTCCGCCATAGCCCAAGACGCGTCTAGAAAAGAACGTGCCTTGCGTTTCGGAATGCAGCAGGATTCTATTTACAGAGGGTCTCAGGCCTTAGCTAAGAAAAGAGGTATTCCTTTGCAGCAGACGCTAGGAAAGGGAAAAACATTAACATTTCAAGGCTTTTCGGAGATAGGTGAAGCGCTGTATTTGACGACAGAGTCAAATGCGCAAGCAGCAAAAATGACGAAGACTAACCTCTTATATCCAGGAGGAACGATGGGGGTAGGTTTAACCGGGAAGTCGGATTCGATTAAAGGAAAACTGGGTATGTGGGATGGTGGAGCGGTTTTAGCGAGTCACCAGGAGTTTGAGGGAAGAGCGGTGGCCCAGCAAACTATGACAGGTACGAATGAACATGCGACTCACGTGGCTGGTATTTTAGTGGCGGGCGGAATTAGCCCATCTGCTAAAGGAATGGCATACGAGGCGGATTTGAAGTTTTGGGACTATTCAAATGACAATTCAGAAATATCAACGGCTTCTACCTCTTTGCTGATTAGTAATCACTCCTATGGTTACCAAGCGGGATGGGTGTATGACGAGACGAAGAAAAAATGGCAATGGTGGGGAAATGATGCGGTGAGCGAGACCGAAGATTTTAAGTTTGGACTTTATGATTCAAACACACAGACTTGGGATCGCATTGCCTACAACGCACCTAACTACTTGATAGTAAAGTCTGCAGGAAATAGCCGAAACCAAAATGGCCCTGCCTCTGGCGAATATTATTTATTAAAAACCTCTTCTGACTCTTCTAATAAAGCCCGTTCTAAAAACGATGGCTACGATATTATTTCCACTTCAGGGACTGCGAAAAACATTCTTACCGTGGGTGCAGCGTCGCTTTCCTCCCTTATTCCGACGAAAGCCTCCGAAGTGACTATCTCTAGTTTTACGAGCTGGGGACCTACAGATGATGGCCGAATTAAGCCAGACGTGATGGCTATCGGTACCAGCATGTTCTCCACAGGAAATGCGAATGATAAGAGTTATATCACCCAAAGTGGCACGTCCATGTCCTCCCCCCAAGCGGCAGGTTCCTTGTACTTGCTTCAACAATTATACAATCGTCTAAATAAAAATACATTTATGCTGGCATCCACCCTAAAAGCGGTGGCTATCCATACTGCCTTGGATATGGAAGCAGTAGGTCCAGACTATAAAACAGGCTGGGGGCTCATTCAATTAGATAAGGCGGCGGATTTGATTAAAAATACTAGCAATTCCCATTTGTTGACAGAGGGTAAATTAGCCCAGGGAGCGACGAAAACCTATACATTCACCGCATCGGGAAATGGTCCATTGCGCGTCACCATGGCATGGACGGATCCAGAGGCTAGCACCTCGTCTGCTTTAAATGACCGAACACCTCGTTTAGTGAATGACCTCGATATTCGCTTAACGAGCGGATCATCGACCTTCCAGCCTTTCCTGTTAGACCCCGCTAGCCCAGATGCCTTGGCGGTCAGAGGGGATAATATTCGGGATAATGTGGAACAAATTTTGGTTCCTAATACACTTCCTGGCCAAACCTTTACGCTAACAGTAAGTCACAAAGGAACCCTGAGAAATAGCAATCAAGACTATGGCTTAGCTGTTTCAGGGATTGGCGGACCAGCTTATTGTGCCGTAACGCCCAGTAGTGCATCGACAGACTTCAAAACATTTAGCTTAGGAGCAGTGAAAGATTCCACTGGATTAAATCCAGTGTTTACCGCTGAATTAGGAGCGACTGTTCCTGTGAACTTTAGTTTCGCAGGGAGTAGTACGAAAAAAATACGCTTGTATGCAGACTGGAATCAAGATGGTGATTTCGCTGATGCGGGGGAGGAATTATATAATTCTGCCAGTACCGCTACCACCATTTCTATTCCGAGCACCCTAAAGCAAGATAATTATTACCGCATGCGTTGGGTAGCGGTCAGTGGATCTGGGGAGGCTCTTTCTTGCGGATCGGTGAGTGCGGGTGAGACGAAAGATTATGCTTTGCAGATTCTACAAGCCTCGAAGGACTTTAGTGCGGTTTCCATCACGCAGTCGACGGCTGGATTTTGCGAAAGTAATGGCCCGACGAATTTCATTGCACGCATCAAAAATGTGGGTTCTTTAACCCAAACGAACATACCTGTCCTGTTAGAGATCAAGTCCGGCTCCACCTTAGTGGGCACGGCCACTGGAACCATCAGCAGTCTAGCCTCAAGCAGAGAGACCGACGTGAATCTGACGGGCAATGCCACATTAGCTGCAGGAACGAGTTATTCATTCACGTTGAAAACGCAATTAACCGGCGATCAGAATAGCGCGAACGACTCCTTTGTCCTCAGTAAAACAATTGAAAGCCCTACTGCGCCTGTGGTGACGGGTACTATTTGTAGTGGATCTGCCGAATTGAGCTTAGCAGCGACGAATGGAAGTCCACTTTGGTACAATGGAAATACCTTGTTAGGGGCTGGTGCGAACTTAAAGACTCCGTCGACCGGGACTTTTTATGCGGCATTTGATAATTTGAATACGACGATGGGGCCGGCGACAAAGGCGGCCTTTGGCGGGGGAACGTATTATTCTAATTTTGGCCCTGAACCCATATTTGCAGTGACGCAACCGACAATTTTAGAATCAGCTACGGTTTATATTGGCACATCGGGAACCGTTACGTTCGGGATTTTTGACAAAGAAACAGGGGAATTAGTGGCCTCGGTAACCAAGGATTTAACGGCGACACGTACCTCTGCAAATTCAACAACGATCAATAGCCAGTTAATTGATGACAAAAATGATCCAGGCCAAAAAGTCATTTTAAATCTTCCTTTCCCTAAGGCGGGAAATTATATTTTATCACACGCTTGCTCAAACGGCGCGTCCATTTTCCGTAGCAACCGGACGGCTGCAGATACGGTGAATGCGCCTACGAACATCGGATATCCGTATGCTATTCCGGGAGTCATCAAATTAACGGGAGCACTCTTCAATGGTGGCGAAATTCAATCCGGCTTTTATTACTTGTATGGAATGAAGTTCAAATCCTACGCTTGCCCTAGCCCAAGAGTAGCCGTAACAGTCACAACCGGCGAAAGTCCAGTGGTGACGGTTAGTCCAACGGGAGCCTCCACGGTATGTTTAGGAGATAAAATCACCTTAACAGGTACCGCTGCATCGGGCACACCTAACTACCAATGGTTTAAAAATGGCGCCGCTATCGCAGGAGCAACGACGAATAAATTAGAGGTGAACACCACGGGTGTGTACACCTTGAATTCTAGCTTTAATGGCATTTGCCCTGTATTATCACCTGCATCTACGGTAACCGCGTCTACCCCATTAGAGCCTCTTATCACCTTTAATCAAGGCGTTTTAACGACTTCGGCTGGAACAGATATTCAGTGGTATTTAAATGATGTGGCCATCAATGGTGCAACAGCGACGACCTATAAGCCGACGGCTAATGGTGTTTATAAAGTCAAATTACGCGATGTAAATGGCTGTTTAGCCTCTGCTAGCTATGGTATCACGATCTTAGCGGTGACGGCAGATAATCCATTTACCACGCTCTTTGCGTTCCCGAATCCGGCAACGAATGAATTATACATTGGTATTCCGAATGCTATTTCGGCGTCGAAAATTCGCGTTCGCCTGACAGATATGCAGGGTAAGGAGATTAAAGATTATAGAGTAGAGAGTAGAGATAATCGATTAATGATCGATATTTCTGGCTTATCTGTGGGAAATTACGTGATTAGCTTCCCAGAACTAGATGGCGAGGCTTCGATAAAGTTCCAGAAGAACTAATTATTTTTTAGTCCAAACAAAGATCATCCGAGGCGACTTTAACTCATCAAATGCTGATAAGTTATAGTCGCCTTTTAGGTCGACTAAACTCAAACCCGCTTTTGTAGCGTAAGAGATAAAATCATTCTTTGCGACTAATTCCACCTTCTCCACAAACGAATAGGCTTTCCCTTGATCGCTAAAGTCAATGGACTTATACAAATACCCTTTTTCAGACCAGCGTTTGATGTGAAAGGAAATCCCCTCTCGCTCAATTGTTTCCACTGGAACTAAATTCGCTAACACGTAGGTCGGATTAAAGAAATCCAAGACTAAAATGCCGCCGTCTTTTAGACCGCCAGAAAAGGTGTCGAAGGCTTTTTGGTTATCTTGTTGATCATCAAAATACCCAAAACTCGTGAAGAAATTAAAGATCGCATCGTACTGATTTTGCAAAGGCAAGGGCTCGCGCAAATCGTGGACAAAAAAGAGGAGATCCTTGTTTTCGAATGCCTGAGCGGCTTCGATGTTAGACGGAGATAAATCAAAAGCGTCCACCACAAAACCTAGACTTTGTAGGGTAATTGCGTGGCGACCTTTCCCACAGGCGGCGTCTAATACGCGAGAACCAGGGGATAATTGTAGCTTTTCTTGCAGGGAGGAAATAAAGCGCGCAGCTTCAGATTCATCCCGCTTTGCATACAGAATATGGTAATAAGGAGAATCAAACCAGGCACTAAACCACTCTTTATCCTCCATTATTTGCGAATGCTTACATTCGTTAAGAAATCTTGGTAAGCTAAGGCAATACCCTCTTTCAACTCAATTTTATGTTTCCAGCCTAGGCCATGTAATTTAGACACATCCATTAACTTGCGAGGTGTTCCGTCAGGACGATTCGTATCCCATTGAATGCTTCCTTCAAATCCAACGATTGCCTTTACCGTTTCAGCTAATTCTTTGATGGTCACGTCGATTCCTGTTCCGATATTGACTAATTCTGAATCACTGTAGATCTCCATCAAATAGACACAAGCCTCCGCTAGGTCATCGGCATGTAAAAATTCGCGCATAGGAGATCCTGATCCCCAAAGCGTCATGGAGGCATCCCCACGTTCTTTGGCCTCATGAAACTTGCGAATCATCGCAGGCAAAACGTGTGAATTTTCTAAATCATAATTATCATTAGGGCCATACAAATTCGTAGGCATCACGGAGATGAAATCACAGCCATATTGTGCGCGGTAGGCCTCACACATTTTAATGCCTGCAATTTTAGCGATGGCATACGGCTCGTTTGTTTCCTCTAAATAGCCACTCAATAAATAAGACTCTTTTAACGGCTGAGGAGCTAATTTAGGATATATACAAGAAGAACCTAAGAACTGTAGTTTCTTTACTTTATTGATAAAAGAAGCGTGGATGATGTTGTTTTGGATGGCCAAATTCTCATACAAGAAATCAGCGCGATAGGTGTTGTTCGCAACGATTCCACCTACTTTTGCTGCGGCTAAAAACACATAATCTGGTTTTTCAGCAGCGAAGAATTCGGCTACTTTTACCTGATCACGTAGGTCTAATTCCGCTGAGGTTTTTAACAACAAATTCGTATAACCTAGGCTCTGTAATTTTCGAACAATAGCGGAGCCCACCATTCCGCGGTGACCTGCTACGTATATTTTTGCTTCTTTTTCCAATGAATTAATCGACTTAAGACTCTAAAAATCCTTGCAAAAATACACAAAGTCCGTCAGGTAATAAGTTTAATTCGTAGTTTTGAGAAATATTTTTAGGTCTCACCTATGATTTTGCGCGTCCTTCTTTTCGGTCTTCTACTTTGCTCGAACCTTCCTGTTCAAGCACAGAATCGCGCTATTACAAAAAACAAACCTTTGATAGACACTTCTGTTCACGAGAAAGGCTTATTTAATGGTCGTTTTTCGTCTGGATTAGAAGGCAAGGTGGAAGAGGCGAAGAAATTCAAAGAAGACAGCAAGGCATTTATTGAAAGTTTAGGCGTAAAAGATTTAGGCAAAAAAATAGTAAAGACCGCTAAGAAAAAACTTCAACCACGCGACGAATACGCCGGCATCAAAACCGAGCACAAGCTAGGGAATTATGGTAGTGGGGTCCGAATGACAGTGGAAGAGGTACATGTGGTGAAATATGTCGAGGATGAGGCGCTAAGCCCTTATTTACAAGAGATAAGCATCTTCGACCCAGCACAATCCCGGGTTGTCACAATCCCTTTGAAGGACGCAAAAAATGCACAAATCTGCCATGGGCCCTTCAAAAAATACGTCAACCAAAAACTAATCGAAGAGGGTTTTTATTTCATGGGAGTGAAAGATGGGCGTTGGGAAAATTATAGTTCAGAAAATGAACTAGAGAACAAGGTGTATTACGAAAAGGGCTTCACCGCGGGTTCCATCATACATTATTACGATGCTTCGAAGAAAAAAATACAAGAAGTTATCCCCCGTTTCTATGGCAAAATCCGAGGCACCTATTACGCTTTCTACCCGAATGGGAGTTTGAAAGAGGATGGCCGATTGGACGATAGTGTGAAGGTGGGTCGTTGGAGAGAATACCACGAAGTAGGAAGTGGAGGTCGTTTAAAGAAAGAATGGAGATACGGTAAGGATAAGTTTGACACAGCTGAACCCCTATTAATCCAAGAACGAGATCAGCAATCCAAGATTATTTTTCAGACGCAGGAACCCATTTCGCAGCACAAACCGACGAATCTTCCTCCGATGGACACAGAGGACGATGAAGATTCCGAAGAAGATGATTCTACCAAAGAAGCGAATTTAGTGCGAACTGATCTTGCTTCCATTTACCAGCCATTTTTAACTATTCATACCCCGGCAGACTTCCATCCGGCTTTGTCCACTGGTTTTATAAATGCCCCGCAAACACCCCCTGATTTCGTTTTTTAATTTCGATCTATTAGTCATTAATTAAACAACATCACATGAAACAATCAGAATACATTCAATCCTTCTTGAAGGGGGATTGGAAATCAGGAATAGCGGTCTTTTTAGTTGCTCTTCCACTTTGCTTAGGAATTGCGCTGGCCTCAGGAGCGCCCTTATTAGCTGGCCTTGTGGCTGGTATCATCGGAGGTACCGTAGTCTCTCTTTTATCCGGATCTGAATTATCCGTGAGTGGACCCGCAGCAGGCTTAACCATCATTGTGGCAAACGCCATCACAGATTTAGGTTCATTCCCCGGCTTTTTAGTAGCTGTCATTCTTGCAGGTGGAATTCAAATAATTTTAGGTTTACTGAAACTCGGAAAAATCGGGGGATTCTTTCCTTCTTCTGTTATACGAGGCATGCTCGTTGCCATCGGAATTGTGATTATTTTGAAGCAGATTCCACATGCCATCGGAGATGATTTGGACTTTATTGGCGAGTTTGAATTTGACCAAAAAGATGGGGAAAATACCTTCTCTGAAATCCTGAAATCCTTAGCTGACATTAAAATAGGCGCTTTAATCATTTCACTAATAGGACTTGTTATCCTGTTTTCATGGACAAAATTAGGAGAGACAATCAAGTGGATGAATGCATTACCTGCTTCTTTATTCGTGGTATTAACGGGTGTGGCGATCAATGAAAGCTTCCCATTTTGGGCGGCGGATTGGTTCTTAGGAAATTCAAAAGACCACATGGTGAACTTACCTATTTTCGCCTCTAGTGGCGAGATTTGGAGTGGATTGGTATCCCCCGATTGGACATTTATTTCAAATCCAAAGGTATACTCCATCGCCTTTACCTTAGCCATCGTGGCTACCTTAGAATCTCTACTTTCGTTAGAGGCCAGTGATTCTTTGGACCCATTAAAGCGAATTTCTTCTCCCGATAGAGAGCTATTAGCCCAAGGAACTGGTAATATAGTCAGTGGATTATTAGGCGGCCTACCGATCACATCCGTTATCGTCAGATCCTCTACGAATATTTATGCGGGTGGTAAGACGCGGATGTCGGGATTCTTCCATGGAATTCTCTTATTAGTGGCAGTGCTTTTGCTTCCGCTTTATTTAAATAAAATCCCTTTGGCCTGCTTAGCGAGCATTTTATTGTACACGGGATATAAACTAGCCCATCCGAAAGAGTTCAAGAAGGTGATTGCTGAAGGCTGGAAACAATGGGTGCCGTTTTTGGTTACAGTGGCAGTTGTTGTGGGAGTAGATTTGTTATGGGGAATATTTATCGGCACCTTAGTTGGATTGGTTTTTGTTGTAATCACGAATTTCTCTTCGGTATTTTCGGTATTTAAAAACGGGAATGAAGTATTGATTAAGTTCCAAAAGGACGTAACTTTCTTGCACAAAATGTCACTAAAGGAGACCTTGAGAAAGATCCCTGAAGGCTCTGAAGTATTCATTGATATTTCCAAAGTCCACTTTATGGATCATGACATTAAACTTATCATTGACGAATTCATTGCCACCGCAAGCGAAAGAGGCATCGAGGCAGACCTTAAAATGAAAAAAATATGAAAGAATATAAAAAATTACTCTTAAGTAATAAGGCTTGGGCGAGCGAACGTTTAGAGCTCGACCCTACTTATTTCGATAATTTATCGAAGGATCAGAATCCTTTATTCTTGTGGATTGGGTGTGCAGATAGCCGGGTTCCTGCAGAGGAAATCACCCATGCGGATCCAGGTGACATTTTCGTCCACCGAAATGTGGCGAATATGGTCGTTCATACCGATATTAACTTATTATCCGTATTGCAATATGCAGTCGAGGTTTTAGAGGTAAAGCACATCATCGTGTGTGGCCACTATAATTGTGGTGGGGTGAAGGCGGCGATGACGAACCATGATTTTGGCTTAATCAATAAATGGTTGCGTAATATCAAGGAGGTTTACGAAAAGCACTACGAAGATCTGCATGATATTACAGATGAAACGGCACGATTCAATAAATTAGTCGAGTTGAACGTCGCAGAGCAGATCCAAAACTTAGCAAAAACGACCATCGTCCAAAAAGCCTGGGAAAAACGTCAATTCCCTCACCTTCATGGCTGGGTTTTCGATATACACCATGGCGAGATTAAAGAAATTATTAATATCAACGCCGGCGAGTGGACCAGCCCCGTTTTTCATTACGATTTTTAACAAAAAAAGAGGGGCCGCTACGCGGCCCCTCTTTTTTTTCCTGCTCTAAAAAGCTAGACAGTCGTCTTGATTTTCAATTCATCTAACTGCGCTTGCGCCAGTGGAGATGGTGAATCGATCATGACATCACGTCCCGCATTGTTCTTAGGGAAAGCGATGTAATCACGGATCGAATCTGTTCCTCCGAATAGCGAGCAAAGGCGATCAAAACCAAATGCTAATCCACCGTGTGGCGGCGCTCCATATTCAAAGGCATCCAATAAGAAACCGAATTGAGCTTGCGCCTCCTCTGGAGTGAATCCAAGGACTTCGAACATTTTCGATTGTAGGTCTTTTTGGAAGATACGAATCGAACCTCCTCCTACTTCCACCCCATTCACGACTAAATCGTAAGCGTTCGCACGTACTTTACCGAATTCACCAGCAAGCATCAACGGAATATCCTCCGGCTTCGGGCTAGTGAATGGATGGTGCATCGCAAACCAGCGATCTTCTTCCTCACCGTACTCTAACAGTGGGAAATCCACTACCCAGTGTACTTTATAATTGTTCGGATCACGTAATCCCATACGTGTTCCCATCTCTAAACGTAATTCATTCAATTGCTTGCGCACCTTGTCTCCGTCGCCCGAAAGCACAAGAATCAAGTCGCCTGGCTCTGCATTAAACGCCGCAGCCCATTTCGCTAAATCTTCTTCCGAATAGAATTTATCCACCGATGATTTCACCACGCCATCCGCTTGAACGCGGGCATAAATCAATCCTTTCGCACCGATTTGTGGACGGCGAACGAAGTCTGTTAATTCATCGATTTGCTTGCGTGTATACTCCGCTGCACCTTTGACGCAGATTCCTACCACCGTATTCGCCGCATCAAAAACTTGGAAATCTTTTCCAGAAGTCAAGTCAACGCCTTCGCCTTTCAATTCCACGAATTGCATGTCAAAACGAATATCTGGCTTATCTGAACCATAATATTTCATCGCATCCGCGTAGGTCATACGAGGCACTTCGCCGATGTCAAGGCCTTTCACGTTTTGGAACAAATGACGAATTAATCCCTCAAACATATTCAAGATATCTTCTTGCTCCACGAAGGACATTTCACAGTCGATTTGCGTGAATTCTGGTTGGCGATCTGCACGTAAATCTTCGTCACGGAAACACTTCACAATTTGGTAGTAACGGTCAAAACCGGATACCATCAATAATTGCTTAAAGGTTTGGGGAGACTGCGGCAAGGCATAAAATTCGCCTGGATTCATCCGAGAAGGAACGACGAAATCACGCGCACCTTCTGGCGTAGATTTAATTAAAACGGGCGTTTCCACCTCGATAAAATCTTGCTTATCTAAGTAGTTACGCACTTCACGACCTACGTGATGTCGCAACTGCAAACTCTCGCGAATCGGGTTGCGACGCAAGTCTAAATAGCGGTATTTCATGCGGATATCATCGCCGCCATCTGTCTCGTCCTCGATTAAGAAAGGAGGCAATTTCGCGGGATTCAATACGCGTAATTCTTTCACTTTGATTTCAATATCGCCGGTAGGCATCTTGTCGTTTTTAGACAAGCGCTCTACGACTGTACCTTTCGCTTCTACAACGAATTCACGACCTAATCCTCTTGCTAATGCCAAAGCCTCCGCAGACGATTTTCCTTCCTCTAACATCAATTGAGTGACCCCATAACGATCCCGAAGATCCACCCAAATCATCCCTCCTTTATCACGTGAACGCTGAACCCAGCCACAAAGTGTTACCTCGGTGCCTGCATGTTCGATGCGCAATTCGCCATTTGTATGTGTACGTAGCATATTAAATATTAAAATTCGTGCAAAATTACGGAAAAGGTCAGGGAGTGAAAAACATTTACCCTTTTATTCTTTTTTACTTAATTTTGAAGATGAGCAAAATCGGAATTGTAGGTTCAGGAATGGGTGGCTTAGGTCTAGCGATTCGCAGCGCAGTGGCAGGCCATGACGTGACAGTCTTCGAGGCGAATCCCTACGTGGGCGGCAAGCTAGCTCAGATTGAAAAGGACGGCTTCCGTTTTGATGCGGGCCCTTCCCTCTTCACCATGCCACATTTAGTAGATGAATTGTTCACGCTAGCGGGCAAAAATCCCCGCGACTATTTCTCTTACGAACGTTTGCCGGAGATTTGCCGCTACTTTTGGGAGGATGGCACCCGATTGCAGACAAATGCGGAACCAGCAGAAACGGCCGCAGCGATTGCCTCAGAACTGGGCGAATCCGCAGAAAACGTGTCCGCCTTTTTACGCGGAATCGGGGAGAATTACCACATCATCAGCGAGCTATTTTTAGACAATTCTTTGCATTCCTTGTCCACTTGGACGGGGCCAAAAGCCCTGAAAGGCTATGCAAATCTGCACCGTTTGGGTTTATTCAGCACGATGCACCGCTCGCACGAAAAGCGTTTTAAAAATCCGAAAACGGTTCAGCTTTTTGATCGCTACGCCACTTACAACGGCTCGGATCCTTACCAAACGCCCGCGACATTATCGATCATTCCGCACTTAGAATACAACATTGGGGCCTTTTTCCCGAAAGGCGGCATCATTAGCATTCCGCGTGCCCTGCACAAACTAGCGACGGAATTAGGAGTTCAGTTTCAGTTAGAGGAAAAGGTATCTCAAATCACCACATCGAATAATACTGCCACCGGTCTTGTGACCGATAAAGGCTCTTATTCCTTCGATTACATCGCGAGCAACGCGGATATTCGTCCGAGTTATGAGAAATTACTAACGCAAGAACCGGCCCCGAAAAAACTATTAAACCAGCCCAAATCTAGCTCCGGCATCATTTTCTACTGGGGAATGGACCGCAGCTTCGACGAATTAGGGGTACACAACATCTTCTTCTCGGACGATTACCAAGGCGAATTCAAGGCCATCTTCGAAGATAAAACCATCAACGATGATCCGACTATTTACCTGCATATCTCCTCGAAAGTGGAGAAAGGCGATGCCCCAGTGGGTGGCGAAAACTGGTTCATTTTAATGAACGTCCCTGCGAATGAGGGGCAGGATTGGGATGCAGTGGTCGCGAAGATGCGCAAGAATGTGATGGCAAAATTATCGCGCAACTTAGGCGTAGACATCGAGAAACACCTCGTCGCAGAAGACTATTTAGACCCAAGACGCATCGAAGAAAGAACTTCTTCCTCTGGAGGAGCTTTGTACGGAAATGCGTCGAACAACCGTTTTGCTGCTTTTTTACGCCACCCGAATTACCGCAAGGCCATCAAAAACCTGTACTGGGTAGGCGGCAGTGTGCATCCGGGAGGTGGAATTCCACTTTGTTTATCTTCGGCAAAAATTGCGGCGAAATTGATGAGTGAGAAGTAAATTGTTTTTAGCATTATTCGATGATTAAATTTTAGTAAATTGAAGTTGATTCAGCTTCATAAATCCTACTCATCTACTTTTACTTATTCTATGAAACAACTATTCATTATCTTTTTCTTGTCAATATCTACTGCTGCATTCGCCATTCCCGCAAATAAACAAAACAAAAAAACAGCTAGAATAAGTCCAACTATTATCAATGGCACCGCCACAACTGCACCATTTTATGTATTATTGGGCGATCCAAGTTCATCTGGTGGTGGGATGATTATTGCCGATAGGTGGATTTTAACAGCGGGTCATACAACAAGTTATGCTCCTGTGTACGCAGGAATAGACAACCGTAACAATATCACTAACTCTTCTACTCTACAAGTTAAGGATAGAATAAAAGATCTATACGTAAATACCCCAAACCCATCAAATGACATTGGTTTAATACAACTAAGCCAACCTCTGATTTTTAGTTCAACTATTGCCCCAATTAAACTAGCTAGTTCTGCAAATGCTTCTATGTGGAACAATGGACAAATCGGAAAAGTATATGGAATGGGAAAAACAAGCACAGAGAGCTATTCACAACAATTACTCACTACAAATGTCAATTTATTAAGTAACTCTAGTTCAGTCAGCGAAAAGAAAATTTACGCCACAGGTCCATACACAAATGATGCCTGCAATGGGGATAGCGGAGGGCCATTGACCAATTTTAGTGTGTCATCTGACACCAGCGCACGCGCGATCGGTATAGTTAGTAGTAATTTATTCGGTAATGCACAATTTGGATGTGGCGAAGGAGGTAAGTATACGAAGATTTCTGACTATTTAAGATGGATAATAGAAACAATTCATCTAAAAAGTAGTCCAAGTAAAATCTTTGGATTTAAAACAAAAGAAAAAGGATATTTCAATAGATACGGCACATGCATTTGACCTAAGGAAAATTGAAATAGATGTCGCCGATTTACCTCGTGGAGTTTATTATCTACACTTGAGATTTGGCTCAAAAAAAGAAAATCAAGTTGACAAAATTAGAATTCTGCTAAACTAATCCCTGATGAAGTCTTCCTCCAAGCTTTTTACTGGCATGTTTATACTATTTTTTGCGCTACTATCCTGTGAAAAAGAAAATATGAACCCATCCGTTGTGGATAAATACTTGGGGTGGTATCAATTTGATTATGCCCGATATGAAAACTATTATTTTGAATTACCTGATTATAGTAAAAATGTTGAGGACATTCCTATTGGTTGGAGAATGAAGATGATTAAAGTAAACGATTCTACTGTTGACATAAAAGTACCTTATTGGGCAAATCTATCCACAAATTCTATCGTTTTTAAAAATTTAAGGATACGAACAATCACTTACCCAATCCCATTTGATCCAGCTATTTACTACTTCTATGATACCAAAAAAAATCGAAGAGTTGGGGTACTAGAAGAAATTAATGGAAATATATACCTCAATCTACATGCAGTTGATTCTGTTACTAATATTCCAATCAGAATAGATAACGCAAAACGCTATTATTAGTCATAAGACAAGAGATATTTATTCATTAACGTTGAAGAAAATGCGTAATTTCGCGCATTCAATTGATAAAAATTATGATTCAAAGACCACAATCCCTCTTCTTAGCCCTCGTCATGATAGCGAATAGCATCGCGACATCGGGCATTTCTATTTGGCAAAAAATAGGCTCATCCGGCCAAAAAGCAGAGCTTTTTTCTAACCAATGGCTGTTATTCCAAAACGAAAAAGAAGTGGCGGCGCACAGTACGATTGCGATCGCGCTTTTGGTGACCGTATCTACCATAATTACCTTAGTGACCGTTTTCTCTTACAAAAACCGCATCCGTCAAATGATGTTAGGCTTGATCAATTCCTTGGTATTAGCGGGAGCGATGGGCTATGCTTTTTGGGTGATTTTCAAAGAGGCGGTGCCTACTTTTGAGCCGGAAACGCAAGGAAAATATGGCTACGGATTCTACGCTTTAGTGGTTTCACTGTTAGCGAATATGATTGCGAACCGCTTGATCCGCAAAGATGAGATGTTAGTGCAATCGTCGAACAGAATGCGCTAAGCTAGATTTTAGACAATACCCTCTTTCAATAGGTCGTGGAGATGTACAAATCCCACGGCCTTTTTATTTGCCGTCACCACCAGTTGTGTGATATTTTTACTTTGCATGATGGCCAAAGCCTCGGTAGCAAATGCCTCCGCTTCGATGGTCTTCGGCGTTTTATTCATCAGTTGATCCAGCGAAATCGCAGACCAATCTTTTGAATTCTCTAAAGTACGGCGAACGTCTCCGTCCGTAATGATTCCCACTAAATCCCTTTTAGCATCTAGCACCGCTGTCGCGCCTAAACGCTTAGAAGAGATTTCGTGAATGGCTTCTTGGATGGTGGCTCCTTCCGAAATAGCTGGGAACTCATGAGTCGGATACAAATCCGCCACTTTTAAATACAGGCGTTTGCCTAGAGCGCCACCTGGATGGTATTTGGCAAAATCCTGCGCCGTAAATCCTTTACATTCTAACAAACAAACCGCTAAGGCATCGCCTAATGCAAGCGCCACCGTCGTAGAGGTCGTAGGTGCGAGGTTCATCAAATCAGCCTCCTGCTCCGCCAAAGCATGTAATATATAATCCGATTGCTGGCCTAAATACGAATTCGTATTCGACACCATAGCAATCAATTTCACTTGTAAACGCTTAATCAAAGGCACCAACACCTTGATTTCAGGCGTATCCCCTGACTTCGAAATACACACCACGGCATCTCCTTCTTGAATCATGCCTAAATCCCCGTGAATCGCATCCGCCGCATGCATAAACAGAGCAGGCGTTCCAGTCGAATTCATCGTAGCCACAATTTTCTGGGCAATGATGGCCGATTTACCGATTCCCGTGAACACGATGCGTCCTGGAATGCTCAACAAATGTTCCACACAAGCTTCAAAATCTGAATTAATTCCAGCGCTCACCTGAAGAATGGCCTCTGCTTCCTGTGTTAAAACTTTTTTTGCTGTGGATTGGATATTTTTGCTTAATTTCAATGTTAGAAGAATTTGTAGGGCAAAGATAAGTAGAAGCCCGCAGAATCTTATCATCGCCGAAACAACCCATTAATCAAATTATGCCCCATCCAATAACCATCGATAGCTTAAAGGAACAGCTGAAAAAGACCTTTGGATTTAGCCAATTTCGCGGGGAGCAAGAAGCTATTATCCTAAATACGGTTCAAGGTAAAAACAGCTTTGTTTTAATGCCTACGGGTGCAGGAAAATCACTTTGCTACCAATTGCCGGCAATTGTGATGGAGGGAACGGCGATTGTGATCTCGCCTTTGATCGCGTTGATGAAGAATCAGGTGGACCAAATGGTCGCTTTTGGCATTAATGCCCAATTCTTAAATTCCTCGCTAACCCGCGCTGAAATCAATCGGGTGAAAGCGGAGGTCATCTCTGGAGCCGTTAAATTACTGTACATCGCCCCAGAATCCCTAAATAAGCAAGAAAACCTGAACTTTTTAAAGCAGGCAAAAATATCCTTCGTGGCCATCGATGAGGCACACTGTATCTCCGAATGGGGCCACGATTTTAGACCAGAGTACCGCAAGATCCGCACGATCATCGAGACGATCGATGAGAAAATGCCCATTATCGCTTTAACAGCAACGGCTACTCCTAAGGTCCAAATCGACATCCAAAAGACCCTAAATCTGGAAGATGCCACCGTTTTCAAATCCTCTTTCAACCGCAAGAACCTCTATTATGAGATTCGTTCGAAGAAAGATATCGATAAGCAACTCATCCGTTTCATTAAGTCGCACAATGGTAAGGCAGGTATTATTTATTGCCTTTCCAGAAAGCGGGTGGAGGAAATTGCGGAATTATTGCACGTGAATAGCGTGAAAGCCCTTCCCTACCATGCTGGTTTAGAGCCGCAGGTGCGTATGGCGAACCAAGAAGCTTTCTTAAATGAGGAAGTGGATGTGATGGTCGCTACGATCGCCTTCGGAATGGGAATCGACAAACCGGATGTACGTTTTGTCATTCACTATGATGCCCCTAAGTCACTGGAGGGCTATTACCAGGAGACGGGGCGCGCTGGTCGCGATGGCTTGGATGGTACGTGTATTTTATTTTACACTTACGATGACATCCTGAAATTAGACAAGTTTAATAAAGATAAGGCCGTTACAGAGAAGGAGAATGCCAAAATCCTCCTATCTGAGATGGTCTATTATACGAATATTGGTGTTTGCCGCCGTAAGCAATTGCTCCACTATTTTGGGGAGCATATGGCAGAAAACTGCGGATTCTGCGATAACTGTATGCACCCGACGCCTACTTTTAAAGCGGAGGAGGAAGTTAGTTTAGTCTTGAAAGCAGTGCAGCAAACCGGCGAACAATTCGATGCGGAGCACATTGCGGATTTCTTAGAAGGCAAATCAAATTCCTTCATTCAGAGCCACGAACAAGAAAAACTAGCCTTGTTCGGTGCAGGGAAAACGGTTTCATGGATTGCCCCAGAGGTAGATGAAGACGATGATGAGGAGGACGATGACGACGCAGATGAGGACGCACCGAAGAAGCCAAAAATTCGCAAAACGGCATCGAAGCCTGTGCCTATCGAGGACGAAAAATCCCCTTGGATTTCGTTCATCAAGCAGATGGCGATTTTTGGGCTATTAGATAAGGACATTGAGAATTACGGGGTGTTGAAGATTTCTGAGGCGGGCGCGGCCTTCCTGCAGGCCTCTTTCCCGGTGACTTTCTACAAAGACCACGATTACGAAAAAGAGGCTGAGCCAGCTGAGAGCGAGGATGAGGGAGCTGCTTTAGGGGCCAAAGCCTACGATGACGCCCTCTTTGACATCCTCAAAACCCTACGCAAGAAGATCGCGAAGGAGAAGAATTTGCCTCCGTATGTGATTTTCCAAGATCCTTCTTTGGAAGAAATGGCGACCACTTATCCGACTACTCAGGATGAAATGGCCCAAATCAACGGCGTGGGAATGGGTAAAGTCGTGAAATTCGGTAAGCCATTCCTAGATGTGATCAATCGTTACGTCGAGGAAAACGAGATTGAAACCGCGAAAGAGGTGGTGGTGAAATCCACGGTGAATAAATCCAAAATCAAGATTTACATCATCCAACAGGTCGATCGTAAAATCGATTTAGACCTGATTGCTGAACAAAAAGAGGTCAGCATGGCGGAATTGATCGAGGAAATCGAGACAATTTGCTTCTCGGGCACTAAGTTGAATTTAGATTATTATATCAATCAAGTGATCGAACCTGATAAGCAGGATGAGATTTACGAATATTTCATGTCTGCAGACTCAGATGATATCGCTGAGGCGCTAGAAACCTGTGATATCGAGGACGTGAGCGAGGAAGAACTTCGCTTAATGCGCATTAAATTTTTAAGTGAATTAGCCAATTAATCATTATATGAACGTTTTAATATTAGGTGCTGGAGGCCGTGAACACGCATTTTCTTGGAAGATTAGCCAAAGCCCTATCCTAGGTAACTTATACATTGCACCTGGTAATCCAGGCACCGCACAATGCGGAACGAATTTAGCGATTAGCGTAACGGATTTTGAAGGAATCGCCGCGGCGATTCGCACACACGATATCGGATTAGTGGTCGTAGGACCAGAAGAGCCCTTAGTAAAAGGCGTGCGCGATTTTATCGAATCGCAAGCTGACCTACAGCACGTAGGGATCGTAGGGCCAGGCGCAGATGGAGCCCAAATCGAAGGCAGTAAGGACTTCTCGAAGAACTTCATGCACAAATACGGCATTCCGACGGCCGCATCACAAACTTTCACGAAGGATACGATTGCGGAAGGCTTAGCCTATCTACAAACACAATCTTTACCTATCGTATTAAAGGCCGACGGCTTAGCAGCGGGAAAAGGCGTGATTATCGCCTTGACTTTGGAAGAAGCTGAAACGGCTTTGAACGAAATGCTATTGGATGCAAAGTTTGGTGATGCGAGTTCCAAAGTCGTGATCGAACAATTCCTTCGCGGAATAGAACTATCCGTTTTCGTTCTTTCGGACGGAGAAAATTACGTTGTGCTACCAGAGGCGAAAGACTATAAGCGCATTGGCGAAAATGACGAAGGTTTAAACACCGGCGGTATGGGAGCGGTTTCACCCGTTCCGTTTGCGAATGAGAAATTCATGGAGGCAGTTCGCGTGAAAGTGATCGAACCAACCGTGAAAGGTTTAAAAGCAGAAAATATTGACTACAAAGGTTTCATCTTCATCGGTTTAATGAACCACGAGGGCGAGCCCTATGTCATCGAATACAATGCAAGAATGGGTGATCCGGAAACGGAGGTGGTTTTACCTAGAATCGAATCAGATTTCCTATCTTTGTTGATTGCAGCCTCGAATGGCACGCTGAGCGAACAAAAAATTTCCATTTTGGACCAATACGCCGTAACTACCATGTTAGTAGCGGGTGGATATCCAGAGGAATACCGCAAAGGCGATGTGTTAACGGGTCTAGACAAAGTGGAAGACGCGATCGTTTTCCACGCAGGAACCACCTCGAAAGACGGTGAAATTTTAACCAGTGGTGGCCGCGTAATGGCGCTAACAGGCACTTCGAATACCTTGGAAAAGGCGATCCAGAAATCTCAAAAGGCCGCCCAAACCATTCAATTCGAAGGCAAAAACTTTAGAAGAGACATCGGATTAGATGTATTAAGATATGGCATGTAAATCGTGTTCCAGTGGGTCATGTGGCTCTACCAGCACTAGCGGAGAGGTAAAAGGCTGCCAAAGCAATGGCGGTTGTGGCTCAGGTGGTTGCAATAAAATGAACGTCTTCGACTGGTTATCCGACCTAGACGTCCCTTCTTTTCAACGCTACCACATCGTGGAAGTGAAGTTCAAAGGAGGCAGAAAAGAATATTTCCGCAATGCAGATCAATTAGAATTGCACACGGGGGATTCCGTGATGGTCGATTCCAGCAGCGGAACCCAATTAGGCGTTGTTTCCCTTCAGGGAGAATTAGTTCGACTTCAATTATTGAAGAAGAACATTAAAGACGACGATAAAATCAAGACTATCTTCCGTTTAGCCACCGAGAAGGACATCGAGAAGCACGAGCAAGCGATGGCGCGCGACCTGCCTACGATGTACCGTGGACGTCAAATCATCAGTGATTTGAAGCTAAACATGAAATTATCGGATGTGGAATTCCAGTCAGATGGTTCTAAAGCCATCTTCTACTATTCTTCAGAAGACCGTGTCGATTTCCGTGAACTGATCAAATTACTCGCGACTGAATTCAAGATTCGTGTCGAGATGAAGCAGATTTCCCTACGCCAAGAAGCCGGCAGATTAGGCGGAATCGGGGTTTGTGGCCGTGAATTATGCTGCTCTACCTGGTTATCGGATTTCAAAAACGTTACCACCTCAGCGGCTCGTTACCAAAACTTATCTCTCAATCCAGTCAAATTAAGCGGTCAATGTGGACGTTTAAAATGCTGCTTGAACTACGAATTAGAGACCTATATGGATGCCCTAAAAAGCATTCCGACGATTGAGGGTCGCCTTAAAACGAAGCGCGGGGATGCGATCTTGCAAAAGACCGATATCTTCAAGCGGATGATGTGGTTTGGGATTGTGGGCGAAGAGGCAATTTGGATCCCGGTGAGCTGTGATCGCGTAGCTGAAATCGTTGAATTAAATAAAAAAGGAATTATTCCTGAGTCGTTCGAGGATCTGAATCCAGATGCTCCAGCGGTAGAAAAACCTACCTTATCCGAATTGAACTCCGATCTAGAGCGGATGGATAAGAAATACGGTGGCTCTGCGAAATCAGGTAATCGCAATAACAGAAATAACCGGGGCAATCGCGACGGCGGACCTCGTTCAGATCGTGGACCACGTACTCCAAGACCGGAGGGTGAAAACCGAGGTCCTAGACCAGAGCGCGGACCAAGACCAGAAGGACAAGATCGTGGACCACGCCCTCCAAGACCAGAAGGCGAGAGTCGCGGACCGAGACCAGAAGGACAAGATCGTGGACCACGCCCTCCAAGACCAGAAGGCGAGAGTCGCGGACCGAGACCAGAGCGTGGACCAAGACCGGAAGGACAAGACCGTGTACCGCGTCCACCTAGACCGGAAGGGCAAAACCGTCCAAACGGAGCTGCTCCTTTAGCCGATGGTACAGCCACACCGAAGCCATTTAAGAAGAAAAAGAAGTTCAAACCAAGACCTCCGAGAGATGGTGCAGCGCCTACCCCTGAAGCTTAGCCTTGGATGCATTTTCCTTCTAGAGCTACTTTTCTTTGCTTGCGGAAATACGAATGTGGCCATTGATGAGACCTTTAGTTTTCCTGAATCAGGTTGGATTCAAAAGCAGCCGGTACAATTCGAGGTGACAGTGGAAGATTCGTTGGTGAACTACGCTTTGTATGTAGTGGTTCGTCAAAATAATGCCTACCCCTTCTATAACCTTTATTTCAGCCCGAGTATCATGGATGGGCAAGGGAAGATTGTTCAAAGAGGTTTAGCCGAAGCTATTTTGTATGATCCTACGACAGGGAAGCCGAAAGGTGCGGGTTTTGGCGATATCTATGAGAAAAACTTTCTAGTCTATCCCTCACTGAAATTCCCCAAAAATGGGAAGTATAAAATTCAATTAGATCAATCCATGCGGGTAGATACGCTGGCGGGGATGGTGTCGATCGGGCTTCGTTTAGAGAAAAAATAGCATGGCAAAAATAGACGACATCGATAAAAAGATTCTCGCATTTCTACACGAAGATGCCTTCCTTTCAAACAAAGAAATGGCCCAACGTTTAGGCATGAGCGCCACGCCGATCCATGAACGCATTAAGCGCATGGAAAAAGAAGGGGTCATTACCGGTTACCGGGCGATGATCAATCCGGCAAAACTGGGCAAGACCCTGACCGTTTTCTGTGATATTTCCTTAAAAGAGCATGCGGCAGAATACTTGAATCAGTTCGAAAAGGATGTGATGAATTTAGCTGAAGTCGCCGAATGTTATTGCGTTTCTGGGCACAGTGATTTTTTATTGAAGATCGTTGTTGCGGATATGGATGAGTACCGCGAATTTATTTTGCATAAACTAGCAAGTATAAAAAATATAGGCAACGCCCAAAGCCATTTCGTTATGAACGAAGTGGAGAATGAGCATTTTATGCCTTGGATTTCGAATTCTTTAACCAATTAAGCCTATAAGTTAGGGTAATCCTTTCTTTGAATTTGATTACTTTAGTGTTAAACCTATTATCATGAATAAAATAACGAAGACGATCCTGTCCCTTTTGGTCATTACCCTCATTCTGGGTTTAGCCTTTTATCCTAAAATCAAGAAGACTTTTTTCTCTGCTGAAACGAAGGAGAAAGGGAAAGAGAAGGGCGGTTCTGGTGGAAAGAGCGGAAAGACGGCTGTGATTGTGACGGTGGTAAAATCGACGCGTTTGGACGATATGATTAGTTCGACGGGTTCTATTTTGCCAAACGAAGAAGTCGAAATTCGTTCAGAAATCGCCGGCCGTATCATTGCTTTGAACATTAAAGAAGGGGATGTTGTAGCGAAAGGCACGGTTTTACTTCGTATTAACGATGATGATTTGCAAGCACGTCTACGCAAATTAGGCTTCAACAAGAAGCTAGCGGAAGATAATGAAGCTCGCCAAAAAGTCTTATTACAAAAGGAAGCCATCTCGCAACGTGAGTACGACATTGCGGTGAACTCGGTGAACACGATTTCGGCAGACATCGAAGATTTAAAAGCACAAATTCTAAAAACTACCTTGCGGGCTCCATTTGCGGGAAAAATTGGTTTCCGTTATGTGAGTTTAGGAAGTTACATTTCACCTAGCACGCAAATTGCGACGTTAACGAACACGAATCCAGCGAAAATCGAATTCGCTATTCCAGCAAAATATGCCACTCAAGTTAGAAATGGAGGTACGATTGAATTTACTACGGAGAATGAGGAAAAGAATTACATCGGTCGGGTGTATGCGATCGACCCGAAGATCGACCCTCAAACAAGAACCTTGCAGATTAGAGCTCAAGCACCTAATCCGGGTAATGAATTAGTTCCTGGCGCTTTTGCTAAGGTAAATTTGATTCTAAAAACGAAAGGATCTGCCATCATGATTCCAACGGAAGCCGTTATTCCTGAAGCAAAAGGGAGCAAGGTGTATGTGGTGAAAAATGGCAAATCAATATCGACGAAAGTGACGTTGGGAACCCGCAGCGAAAAAACCGTAGAAATTATAGATGGTCTGGCGATCGGAGATACCCTCATTACGAACGGTATCATTCAAGTGAAGCCGGATGGCGAAGTAGAAATTAAAGAAGTCGTAAAATAAATCCAAATGGCATCTTTCTCAGAGATTAGCATAAAAAGACCGGTACTTGCGATTGTAATGTCAATCACGATCATTGTATTCGGTATCATCGGGTACACCTACTTAGGTGTCCGGGAATACCCCTCCGTGGATCCGCCGGTGGTGAACGTGCAAACTTCCTATACGGGAGCGAATGCAGACATCATCGAATCCCAAATCACGGAACCCTTAGAAGAATCCATTAATGGTATAGCCGGTATTCGTACCCTTTCCAGTTCAAGTCGCGATGGCCGTTCGAGTATCACGGTAGAATTTGATCTTTCCGTGAATATTGAGGATGCAGCAAACGACGTTCGGGACCGCGTATCCCGTACCATGGGTCAGTTACCCAAAGACGTGGATCCTCCCATCGTAGCGAAAGCGGATGCGGATGCGAATCCGATCTATAACATCAACGTATTTTCAGCGACACGTGATTTATTATCCTTGAATGAATTAGCTACCAGAAATATCAAGGAGAAATTCCAAACGATTCCCGGCGTAAGTTCGGTGCAGTTGTGGGGTGAGCAGAAATACGCCATGCGTTTGCACATCGATCCAGAGCGTTTAGCTTCTTTCCGATTAACGGCTCCCGACATCGTTTCAGCTTTAGCTAAGCAAAATATCGAATTGCCCTCAGGAAGTATCGAAGGAGCGACGACCGAATTAACGGTACGTACGCAAGGTCGTTTAACGACAGAAGAGGATTTCAATAACTTGATCATCAAAGAAGAGGGCGATCGTTCCGTGAAATTTTCGGATGTGGGAAGAGCAGAGCTTTCACCAGAAAACAACAAGACCTTCTTTAAAAGGGATTTAAAACCGATGATTTCCATCGCGGTTATTCCGCAGCCAGGCTCGAATCAGATCCAAATCGTCGATGCCATCCACAAGAAAATAGCGCAAATTCGCTTGACCTTGCCGGCAGATGTGGAGATGAAAGAAGGCTTCGACAACACAAAATATGTGCGTAAATCAATCGAAGAGGTGGAAGAAACCATCTTTACGGCCATTTTATTAGTAACGATTATCATCTTCTTGTTCTTACGTGACTGGAGATCGACCATCATTCCATTAACGGCTATTCCGGTCAGCTTAATCGGGGTATTCTTCTTCATGTACTTAGCCGGGTTCTCCATTAACGTATTGACCTTGCTAGGAATCGTACTTTCCATTGGTCTCGTGGTGGATGACGCGATTGTGGTTTTAGAAAATATATATACCAAAATTGAGGAGGGCTTAAGTCCGTGGGAAGCGGCCGTGGAAGGCTCAAAAGAGATCTATTTCGCTGTTATTTCGACTACAGTAACCTTAGCGGCGGTATTCTTGCCAGTGATTTTCTTGCAAGGTATCACGGGACGCTTGTTCCGCGAATTCGGAATTGTGGTAGCTGGATCGGTGATTATTTCGGCCTTTGTTTCGTTGACCTTAACGCCAATGTTGAGTTCTCGCTTATTAAAGGGGAGTCATTCAAAACCTTGGTTCTATACGGTAACGGAACCCTTCTTTGTGGCCTTGACAAAAGGCTATGAGGATTCGTTAGCCGCTTTTATTAAGATTCGTTGGATGGCTTGGGTGATCATGATTACCTTGTTTGGGATCATTTATGCCCTGTTTAAATTCGAGGCGATTCCATCAGAATTAGCCCCACTAGAAGATAGAGGAGGTCTACGAGTAAGCGCCGTGGCTCCAGAAGGAGCAACTTTCGAATACATGTTGAATTATACCGATGAGATGGCAAAGTTTCTAATGACTGATATTCCAGCTAAGGAACGTTATGCAGTATATTCAATTACTTCCCCTCCTTTTGGGAATGGCGGTTCGAATACAGGGACTATGCGGATTATATTATCCGATCCAGAAGGCCGTAGAACGCAACAACAAATTGCGGAGCAGCTGCAGCCGAAGATTAAGAAATTCACCGGAGCACGTGCGACCTTGATTCAAGAACCTACCTTGTCTACTGGACAACGTGGGGGTGGAGGTCTACCGGTAGCCTTTGTGATTCAAGCTTCGACTTTTGAAAGCTTAAAAAAGAATATTCCGCTGTTTATGGCTAAAGTTCGCGAGAGCTCGAAATTCGAAACAGCAGACGTTAACTTGAAATTTACGAAACCAGAATTGCGTTTGGAAATCAACCGTGATAAAGCCCAAAACCTCGGCATATCGATCCAAGATGTGGCCACTACATTGCAATTAGGCCTATCCGGTAGACGTTTTGGCTATTTCGTGATGGACGGGAAACAATACCAAATCATCGGTCAAATCGACCGCCCGATGCGAAACGACGTATCTGACTTGAAGTCGCTTTATGTGAAAAACAACCGCGGCGATCTGATTCAATTAGATAACCTAGTGAAGATCACCGAGCAAAGTACTCCCCCACAGCTCTTCCGTTACAACCGCTACGTGGCAGCCACAGTAACGGCACAAATGGCGAAAGGAGTTACCTTAGGAGAAGCATTGAATGAGATGGACAAATTAGCGAAAGAGACCTTCGACGTTTCCTTCTCTACTGCTTATGATGGCCAAAGTAAGGAATTCAAAGAGTCTAGCTCTTCCCTTCTTTTCGCCTTTGCTCTTGCCATTTTATTGATCTACTTGATCCTTTCTGCTCAATTCGAAAGCTTCGTCGATCCGTTTATCATCTTATTCACGGTTCCTTTAGCGGTAGCAGGTGCCCTTTTAACTTTGTGGGATTTCAGCCAAACCCTGAATATCTTCTCCCAAATCGGTATCATCGTCCTCATCGGTCTCGTAACGAAGAACGGTATCTTGATTGTGGAATTTGCCAACCAACGGAAGGAATCTGGATCAGAGAAAATCAAAGCAGTTCAAGAAGCGGCAGTAGCTCGTTTCCGCCCTATCATTATGACCTCGCTTTGTACGATTTTAGGTATTTTACCGATCGCCTTAGCTTTGGGTTCAGGTTCTCAAAGTAGGGTTTCGATGGGTATCGCTGTAGTGGGTGGTATGTTATTCTCCACTACCTTAACCCTGTATATTATTCCTGCGATTTACAGTTATTTATCTAGTAACCGCAAACCAGTACATGCTGAATAAAGAAATTTGGATGCAACGCGCTTTCGACCTAGCCTTGTTAGGCTCAGGGCGCGTTGCCCCTAATCCTCTTGTCGGTTGTTTGATAGTTAAAAATGACCGTCTTATCGGCGAAGGTTACCACCAACAATACGGTGGGCCACATGCGGAAGTCAATGCTATCCGTAATGCCTCTGAATCCGTTACTGGCGCCACAGCCTTTGTGACCTTAGAGCCGTGTTCGCATTATGGCAAAACCCCTCCTTGTGCCGATTTACTAATTGAATCCGGAATCAATGAAGTCTATGTCGCGAACTTAGACCCTAATCCACTGGTAGCTGGAAAAGGGATTGCGAAACTAGAAGCGGCTGGTATTACCTGTCACGTGGGATTGCTGGCAGAAAAAGGAGAATGGATTAATCGCCACTTCTTTACCTTTCACCGACTGAAACGACCCTACATTACTTTCAAATACGCGTGTTCAGCTGATGGATTTATCGCTTTAGCAGGTGGTGAGCCCACCCAAATCTCGTCTGAACTTTCCGCCATTCGCGTGCATCAAATGCGCGCAGAACATCAAGGAATTTTAGTAGGCGTCACAACCATCATCAACGATAATCCCACACTTAACACTCGATTAGTCCCAGGCAAAAATCCCCTCCGAATCGTCCTAGATCCGCAGGGAAGAATTCCAGCCGATGCGAAAGTGCTAACAGACGGTGGAGAAACTGTGGTTTTAAAATCGGCTTCAGAAATTCTACAGCTGGGTATTCAATCGATCTTAGTCGAGGGCGGCGCTCAAACGATGGAAAGATTGTTTGCGGAGGGTTTGGTGGATGAGATTTGGAAAATACGATCTCCCAAAACCTTACAAGAGGGTATTTCTGAACCGAAACTAGCGGTAAAATGGCGAGCTATCGACTACTTAGGTGACGACACCTGGTTTAAAGGAATCCTAAAACCTGAGCTAAGAGGTACATATTCAAGCCCAGAATAATCGCGGTAATTACCCAAACGATCCCTTGTAATAGCGGCGAGTTCGCAAACTTACCCATCTTCTGTTTATCCCCCGTAAATAGTACCAGCGGAATCACGGCGAAACTCAACTGCATCGACAAAACGACTTGTGAAAAGACCAGCAACTCTCCTATCTTCGATTCCCCATAGATCCAAGTAATGAAAAAAGCCGGAATGATGGCAATCAAACGAGTAATCAAACGTCTTAACCAAGGGGCAATCCGTAAATCCAGAAAACCTTCCATGACGATTTGACCGGCAAGAGTTCCGGTTAAGGTGGCGTTTTGGCCAGAAGCTAAGAGGGCCACAGCAAATAGGATACTAGCTAGTTGACTACCTAAGACTGGATCCAATAATTGGTAGGCATCTCGAATATCAGCCACGTGTTTTAGATTATTGCCATGGAAAGCAGCGGCGGCTAGAATTAGAATCCCGGCATTAATAAAAAAGGCCAAGCCTAAGGAAATCGTCGAATCCCAGGTAGCATATTTAATCGCTTTTTCCTTGTCCTCCTCTGTGTCTTTGATGGCACGCGTCTGGACGATACTAGAGTGTAAATATAGATTATGGGGCATCACCGTCGCACCTAAAATACCAATCGCCACGTAAAGCTGACTTGGATTCATCACTACTGAGGTTTGTGGAACGAGGCCTCCGAGAATTCCTGCGATCGATGGTTGTGAAATAAACAACTCATAGGCAAAGCAGCAAACGATAACAATGAGCAGGGATAAAACGATAGATTCGATGACTTTGAAGCCCTTGTTTTGGAAGTATAAAATCAAGAAAACATCTAAAATCGTGATGACAATCCCGGCAAGAATCGGGATCCCAAAGAGCAATTGCAGCGCTAACGCCGATCCAATCACCTCGGCTAAATCACAGGCAGCAATCGCCAGTTCACAGACAATCCACAAAAAGATGGCCACCGGTTTTGGGAAAGCATCCCCACAGGCCTGGGCTAAATCGCGCCCCGAAGCCACGCCTAATTTCAAGGCTAGGTGCTGTAAAATGATGGCAAAAATGCTGGAAACAAGAATAACCGATAAAAGCGTATACCCGAAAGAGGCTCCTCCAGCAAGGTCGGTGGCCCAGTTACCCGGGTCCATGTAGCCTACTGCCACTAAAAAACCGGGACCCATGAAGGCCCGCAAATTCTTCCAAAAACCGGAACCCGCAGGCACAGGTATCGTCCCAAACACTTCGGAGAGGGATTTCATTTTAGGACTAGAACGCCAAGGACTCGACATACAATAGAATTTTGTACAATTTAAAAATAATTTTTAGATTAACCTAAAAAATAAATTTACTATCTTTACCTCATGGCGATCTCATTCACAGAAGAAAACTACTTAAAGGTCATTCACCGTCTATCTGAGGCTACTTCAGAGGACATTTCAACGAACGCTGTCGCTGAATTAATGCAAACTAAAGCGGCGTCTGTGACGGACATGTTACGCAAATTAGCGGACAAGGGTTGGGTAAATTACCAGAAATACCAAGGGGTTCGCTTAAGTCCGGCAGGCGAAAAAATTGCGTTGTCGATTGTGCGAAAGCACCGACTTTGGGAAGTATTCTTAGTCGACAAAATGGGTTTCAACTGGGATGAGGTGCACGAAATCGCCGAACAATTAGAGCACATCGAGTCTGACGAATTAGTTCAAAAATTAGACGCCTACCTCGGATTCCCTAAAACCGACCCCCACGGCGACCCAATTCCGAACAAAGAAGGCATCTTGCCTGAATTAGCCTACCTACACCTGTCGGATATCAAGGCCGGAAAAAACTGTAAATTAATGGGAGTGGCGCAAGATTCAGCGGTCTTCTTGCAGTTATTAACGAAACTAAACTTAAGTCTGGGAGCTAAATTAGCGATCATGGAGATCAACGAATTCGATCGATCCTTTTTCGTCTCGATTAACGACGCAGAGCCCATCTTCATCAGTCATGAAGTGGCTAAAAACATCCTCGTTAAAATTCTAGCTTAATAAATCGAGTACCTCGTCTTCGCTCAAAGCACGTAAGATGCTCTCGTCTGACGTCACCAGCTCTGAAGCTAAATCCTTCTTGCGTTGCTGCAAGGCCAAGATTTTCTCCTCCACCGTTTCTTTCGAAATGAACTTATAGGTGAAGACTGTTTTCTTTTGACCGATGCGGTGCGCGCGGTCAATCGCTTGAGCCTCCGCCGCTGGATTCCACCAAGGGTCTAGCAAGAACACGTAATCCGCAGCGGTTAAGTTCAAACCTACCCCGCCGGCTTTTAAAGAGATTAAGAAAACGGATTGCCCGTCGTCTTTTTGGAAGCTTTCCACTTGTCCCTTCCGATCCAGTGTACTTCCATCTAGGTACGCATAGGCGATGCCACGCTCTTCTAAAGCCGCTTTAATCAAGTTCAAGTGCTGAACGAATTGGCTAAAGATCAAGACCTTGTGGTGTTGCTCTAATACCGTTTCTAATTTCTCTAGAACGGCCTCCATTTTTCCGGAGTCGCCCGTATAACCCTCCTCACAAAGAGATGGATGGTTTGCTAGCTGACGCAATTTCGTTAAACCCTGCAAGACAGAGAAACGGGATTTCTGTAAACCCTCGTCCTTGATCTGCTTTAAAAGCACATCGCGGTAGAACGATTTCGTCTTATCGTACAAGCGCTCCTGTTCCTCGGTCATCGAGCAATAGGTCACCGATTCCATCTTCTCTGGTAAATCCGCAGCTACTTGACGTTTTTCACGACGCAATAAGTAGGGCTTAATTAAGAAATAGAGGCGCTTTTTCTTCTCCATATCCGCCTTCTTCTCGATCGGCAATTGGAAATGGTCTTTGAAATAACGCTGAGTACCTAGGAGTCCGGTGTTAACGAAGTTCATTTGCGACCAAAGATCCATCGTCGAATTCTCTAGCGGAGTTCCCGTCATAACGAGGCGGAATTTCGCATTCAACTTCTGAACGGCTTTGGTAATATTCGCCAAAGGATTCTTAATCGCCTGCGACTCATCTAAAATCACATACGAGAAGGCTTGCTTTTCGAACCATTCAATGTCCGAACGCACCATCCCGAAAGAGCAAAGTATCAAATCAATTTTCCCGATTTGGGCTTGTAGCTTCTCTCTTTGAGGCCCGCTATAGACTAAAACGCGCAATTGCGGCGTAAATTTCTTCGCCTCCATCTCCCAGTTATACAACAGGGAGGTAGGCATCACGAGCAAGGTAGGCAAGGTCTCGCCCTGCTCCTTTAAACTTTGTAATAGGCACAGCGTCTGCACCGTTTTACCAAGACCCATGTCATCCGCTAAACAAGCGCCTAGGCCCGCAGCCTGACGCGTGCGCATCCAACGATACCCCTCTAATTGATAAGGACGCAAGGTGCCTTTGAAGTTCTTCGGCACGGGATATTCTTTCGCTTCTAGCGCAAGGTCGTTAACGGTCTTGGCACGTAGCGCTGTTTTCACTAAATCTTGATTCTCCCACTCCTGCACTAATTGGTAATGTTGGCGGCGCAAGAAGACACCCTCCTCACCAGGACGGGTTTCAGAGAAATAGAATAAATCTTGGTAATCGTGGAACCAGTTATCTGGAATCATCGCGATAGACCCATCTGGCAAATGGAATTCTTTCTTCTTTTGCAGGATGAGCTGGCGGATTTTCAGGAATGGAATTTGGAACTCCCCAAACGAAATCACCGCCTGAATATCGAACCAATCCAGTTTTTCTCCGATGCGAATCTTAATCTCAGGCTTGCCTAAAAAATAACGTGGCGCCTGTCCATCACCTTTGAACTGTACCACAAATGCAGCCTGATCCAAGGCTTCCTTATTCGCCGTTAACCACTGTACTGCCTCGCCACGTTGCATAAAGGCGCGTCCATCGCTTTCCATCTTAAGACCTAAAGTCTTCAGCTGTTGGAAGGCACGCTTTTCTTTGACGTGGGAACGCATGATTTTTTGGAAGGCATAACTATCGCCTTTCTTTTCAAAAAGAACGTTTGCCTCAGACGATAAACCGTCCCAAGGGAAGCGGTTATTGCCGTATTGAAAGGATAGCACGAAGTTCCAGCGATCCGCTGCTTCTAAAGCTGCCTTCTTTTTTAAGGTCTCTTCCTCCTCTAATTTAGGCGCTGTAGGTCCATAGGAAAGCAGGAATTGAACTGGCTTCTCGGTATTTGTAATCTCGAATCCTTTGGCATGCACCGGATAACGAGCTACCATCGCCTTCACGAATTTTCGGAAGTAATCTTCCTCCATATTCTTCGGAATCGCGACAAACTTCTTATTCAAGAAAGGGCGTAATTTCTTCCCCTCTAATTCTGGATTGAAGTGGTATAATTTCTGGTTCATCAGCATCCAAGCCGGCTCATCGCATAAAACGACCGCGTCCTTGTACTGGAACTCTAACTTATTGCCTTTGTATTTTAAGGTAGGGAAGTAATGCGTATTCTCCTCATTGCGCATGAAATGGAACAACACATCTACGGCCTCCGCTTCGATTTGCACAGACTGGCGCATCGGGTTTCCATCATTTCCCATGATGAAGAGTGTCTTATCGGGACAAATGAGTCCAAATATTTGACCCCTCTTTTTCTCGATCACCGACATCACTGCCTCCTGAATATCTTTCTCCCCTTTCTCTGCATCCCAAGTCTTCAAGAAGAATTCTTCCATCGTCTTGCGCTTCGAAGTATTGAACTTTTCAAAAACGGCTACCGGTTTCATGCTCTCGATCAAACCCACCGCCGTGCGGTCGCGGTCATCTAGCGCATGTTCAAATTCGTGGAAATTCCGGGAAGTAAGTGTTTGGTACTCCCAGGTCAATTGACCTTTCTCATTTAATTGCACCACAAAGACTTCGAATAAATATCCAAGGCATTCATGAGACAATAAAGAATAAACAACCTGGAAAGGTTTGTTAGGGGAGATTTTCATTTTAAAAACACCCGATTTCTCGGATTACAAGAGTCAAACCTTTAAAATTAAGGTTTTTTTCTCAATTGCAAGCAAGCCCAATTGTTTTTTGATGCTTGCGCGATAAAATTAAGTTGCTGCTTATCAGCCGATTCCAATAAAAGTGGAATGTCTTCGGTATAGAAACCACTTAAGAAAAGTAGTCCACCGGGCTTAATTCGAGCGGCGTATTCCGCCATTTCTGCGAGTAATATATTGCGATTAATATTGGCTAAAAGCACATCATAAGCCGTCTCATCCTCATCAGCTATCGTACCTAGCCCAAAAGGAATCTCGGCACAATCATTCAGCCCTGCATTTTCGATCGAATTCTCTACCGACCATTCATCGATATCGAAACCTCTCACGAAGCTAGCACCGCGCTTCTTTGCCACAAAAGCTAAAAGCCCTGTGCCCGTTCCTGCATCTAAAACGGTCTTACCCGTTAAATCCACATCGAAAAGGGCTTGCGTCATCAGGGAAGTCGTTTCGTGATGGCCAGTACCAAAAGACATTTTGGGATTAATCACCACCTCCATCTGAAACCCTGGCTCCGAAGGATGAAAACTAGCGCGTATCAACACCAAGTCATCAATGCGAATAGGATCGTAATTACTCTCCCATACCTCATTCCAGTTTTGCTTCTCGATGCGATTCGTCTCAAAAGTCGTCAAACCGTAGCGCGACATAATTTCCGACAATGCCTCCTCCGAAAAATCAACCTCCGGGCAATACGCGATGACTCCCGTATCGGAATCCTCAAAAATATCGAACTGAATTTCGCCTAGCTCAGCGACTAAAATATCAGACAGCTCAGGACTGGCTGTAATTTTCACTTGAATCGTAGACATAAATTAATTAGAAGGAGGCGTGTTTTTCTTACCAAAAACGGAAATGCCGATGTACCGTTTCGGCTGCAATCTAAAGTCAAGCAAAAGCTTATCTAGATCAACGATGGTTTTATTTAGTCCTAGGTATAGGCTATCGTTCTTAATCAGTTTACCTGCAGTACCCTCGCCGCGCTCTAAGCCCTGCACGATTTTCTTCAATGAAACCACCGTCGCATCCACCTCTTTCAAGGTCTTACCGATTTTCAATGCATTCAAGGAATCCGCTACCGTATTAAACTTCGTCAACAAAGGGCGCAACTGCTTTTCAGTTTCAATCAAATCCGTCGACAAGGTCTTCATGTTCGATGAAATCTGTGCGATGTTCGCTTTGTTATCTGCGACGATACCGTTTACCGAGCCATTGATATTAGAAACAGTCTCATTTGAAGTCTTCAATAAGGTATTCAAATAGGTGCCGGTATGATCGAATTTATTCGAGATTTGGCGGAATGAAACTAGTAAGGAATCTGCGTTCGCGATCACTGGAATAGCCCGTTCTTTTAATAAGGCAGTGACGCCCACTTCCGTCTCCCCTTTTAAGAAAGAATCCTCGGCTAAATTTCCTTTGCCCTCTAAGCGCAAACGAATGATTTTACCACCTAATAAGGCCCCATCAGAGAGCACTGCCACAGTTTTATCTGGAATAAGGATGTCTTGGCTTAATCGTAAAGTGACTAAGATTTTATTGGCCTTTTCAGGCAGAATCTCCACTTTCTTTACTTTTCCGACCTCGATGCCATTCACCATCACTTGGTTAGAAACCATGAGCCCATCGACGTTGTCATACTCTACATAATAGACGCGCGCCGTCGAGAATACGTCATTCCCTTTCAGAAAATTAAACCCGAAATAGAGGATTAAGAAGGCTAACAATGCCAAAAACCCTACTTTTAATTCATTGCTTTTGAACATCGTTTCTATTTTTCGATTTCTTCTTTGTAATGCTTAAATGCCGTCGCAATGGCCGTGGCCACCTCTGACTGTCCCTTTTCCGAAGCTAAATATGCCTCTTCGTCTGGGTTCGTTAAAAATCCCGTTTCTACGAGAACACTGGGCATCGCGGTCCTCCAGATCACTAAGAATCCCGCCTGCTTCACCCCAAAACTCTTCCGCTGGTATGTTTTTGTAAACTGCTCCTCTACCTTAGAAGCGAATTTCACGGAACTAGCCATGAACGCACTTTGGTAATTCGCCATCATAATATGGGCTAATGGAGAATTAGGATCAAAACCATCGTAGGTCTTTTGGTAATCCTTCTCTTGCAAAATAACGGAGTTTTCACGCTTCGCTACGTTCAAGTTGCCATCCGTTTTGTGCAGACCCATGGTATAGGTTTCTGTTCCGTATGCGTTTTTATTCACCGCCGCATTGCAATGCACGGAGATAAACAAGTCCGCTTTATTTCGATTCGCAATATTTGCGCGCTCGTTTAACTCAATAAAGGTGTCTGTATCTCGGGTATAGATAATCTTCAAATCAGGATGAGCTGCTTTCAGCTTTTTTCCCACTTCCAAGATAATTTTCAAAGTCACAATGCCCTCGTGAGAACCTTTAGGGCCAGAACAGCCTGGGTCTTTTCCTCCGTGACCTGCATCCAAGCAAACCACTCTGATTTTGTTTTTAATGTCCGTTTTCTGAAAGCCGCTAGGCGTCCAAGCTGTCAGCAATAAACCCAGCGAGAAAAATAAACCGATAGATTTTATCTGATTAAACATTATTTTCTAATTGTACACGTTGATAACAAGCAAAGATGTAATTTTGTAGGCTTGTATTAATGTTACAAAGATAATTTTTAAATTCCATTTGGTAAAGAAATCCACATATTACCTTTTTGTTACCCTGCTGCTCCTATTTGCTTCTTTTTCAGAGGCGAAAGCGCAGCGAGTAATCTCGACGGATACTTTACAGAAATCGATCCCTAAAGACACGGCGGCGGAATTACAGACCACGGTTTACTATTCAGCCGTAGACTCCACGATTTTAGACGCAGACAAGCAAATCGTTAATTTGTACGGTAATGCCAAAGTCAAATACGGCGACATCTCCCTCGAAGCGAACTATATCCGCTTAGACTGGGCAAAAAACGAGGTCTATGCCATTGGGACAAAAGATACGCTCACGCAGAAGATCGTCGGTCTCCCTGTTTTTCTCCAAGGAAGTGATAAATACGATTCCGATGAGATTCGCTATAATTTCAAAACGAAACGAGCCATCATTAAGGGAATTGTGACCCAGCAAGGTGAGGGTTTTGTTCAGGGGAAAAACGTCAAAAAAGACGAGGAGGAGAACCTTTACATCCGAAATGCCATCTACACGACCTGTAATTTAACGCATCCACACTTTCACATCAAGGCAAACAAGATCAAAGTTGTAGGCAAAAAAGAGATCATCTCCGGACCGTTTCACTTTGAGTTGAATGACATTCCCTTGCCCATCGGCTTACCTTTTGGCTTTTTCCCCTATTCCCAGCCAAAGGAGGCCGGAAAATCAGGGATTATTATGCCCACCTATGGCGAGGAGCCGAATGGACGTGGGTTTTACCTGCGTGAAGGCGGTTATTATTGGGCGGCTAGCGAAAATATAGGCATCCGTTTTACCGGCCAAATCTATTCTAAAGGTGGCTGGGGTCTAGGCGCCAACTCCCAATACAACAAGCGTTATCGTTACACAGGTAGCTTTAATTTAGCCTTCAATCGCAATAGCAATGGGGATGAGTTTGATCCGACGAAAAGAACTGATTTCGCTCTGCAATGGTCGCATGCGCCACGTAGTGTAGGAAACTCTAGCTTCTCGGCCTCCGTGAATATCGCCTCGAACTCCTACAACCAATACAATTCTTTCAATACCCAGCAATACCTGTCTAATACGATTGGATCATCCGTGCAGTATTCCAAGAATTTTGGCCAAAGCATTCGCACGAGCATCAACCTACGCATCAATCAGAACACGAGTACGCGTGTGTTTGATGCGGGAACGGACTTTAACTTTGGCCTAAACCAGATACAGCCCTTCAAAAAGAAGAACTCCATCGGCGATCGTTTCATCGATCAATTCCGTATCGGTTTAGACTTTTCAGGGGGAATCTCGATGACGAACCAAGTAGGTGACCCCTATACGCGTTATGAATTTGATGTGTATCCACGTGCTTCTAATTCGCTCAGAGGTACTATTCAACGGCCTTTTATACCGACTGGCGTGGATGATGTTCCGCCAGGCGTAATTCCAGTAGATGCGAGCACCTTGCCGATCTTATGGGAAAAGGCGCAGACCAAATTCAATTATAGCATTCCGCTCGCCCTGCCTAACCTGAAGATAACGAAGCACATCAATTTAACTCCTGGAGTGTCTTGGTCAGGAAATATGTACACGCGTTCTTACAAGTATACCTACGTGCCAGCGGATTCTACCGTGCGCATCGATACGGTGGGCGGCTTGCCTAAATTTAGCTCACAGGTAGCCTTTTCGGCGAGTATGAATACGCGTTTGTTCGGAACTTTGCGCTTTAAGAAGGGGCGCCTAGAGGCCATTCGACATACCTTAGTCCCATCTGTAGGCCTAAGCTATACACCCGATATTTCCGATCCGACTTACGGATTTTTCCAAGATGTTAGAATCAATAACCGGAAATTTATTAATTCTGAAGGAAAAGAGCAGATCGGGGATATTCGCCGAATTAGTACGTTTGACCCGAGAACGATGAGTTATGGGGGTGCGACAGGGGCGGTTTCTTTTGGGTTCCAAAACACCTTAGAGGCTAAACTGAAAACGAAATCTGATACGGCGAGCGTTTTAACGGAGAAGGTCCGCATTTTAGACAACTTCGGGATCAACGGAAGTTATAATTTATTGGCAAAAGAATATGCCCTTTCTAATATCGGGTTTAACCTCGCGTCCCGCGTAAAGGAATTTGATATCAACTTAGGTGGAAGTTTTGACCCCTATTTGTATGTAGAGGATCCTTTGTTTTTTGATATCGGTCGCAGAACTCCAGACTATATGTTCAGTTCTGGTGCTGGATTAGCTCGTTTACAAGGATTCAACTTCTCGATAGGCCGTCGATTCTCGGCAGGCAAACCTAAACCAAAAGAGAATAAGAATGCCAGCGAGGCACAAATGAATCAAATTAACCGAAACCTAGACGACTATGTCGACTGGAATGTGCCTTGGAACTTCTCCTTTTCGTACCAATACAGTATGAATAAGACAGGTTTAGCCTCTCCGCAAAACATCAGTGGTCTTAGCTTCCAAGGCGACTTAAGTCTTTCCGAAAAATGGAAATTCTCAGTAACCTCTGGCTTTGACTTCAAGTACAAAGGCCTGACCTACACGAACATGTCCGTGCACCGCGATCTACATTGCTGGGAGATGAACTTTAACTGGACGCCAATCGCGAGTCCATTCTATGGCCGTGCAAGTAATTATTCCTTCGATCTTCGTGTGAAATCGACGCTGCTACAGGATTTGAAATTATCCCGTAGACGCAGCTTTTATGACAAAGGAGGATTCTAGTTTAGCTTAGATTTAAAGGCCTTTAAGAACTTATCCATTTTAGGTTTGATGACGATTTGGCAATAAGGCTCCGTCCCATTCTCATTAAAATAGTTCTGGTGGTAATCTTCCGCCACGTAAAACTCGGATGCTGGAGTAATTTCCGTCACAATTGGATTAGGGAAAACGTGGGAGTCATTTAACTTTTTCTTCCAAGCCTCCGCCTCATTTTGCTGCTCCGCTGTATGGAAAAATACGGCACTACGGTACTGAGTTCCGGTATCTGCCCCTTGTCTATTCAAAGTCGTGGGATCATGTGTTTGCCAAAAAATCTCCAACAAAGTCGCCACACTCACCTCATCGGGATCATAACTTAACTGACAAACCTCTGCATGACCCGTTAGTCCCGAGCAAACTTCGCGGTAGGTTGGATTCTTAATCTTCCCACCCATATAGCCTGAAGTGACCGTTTTCACTCCTTTCACACGCTGAAATACCGCCTCCACACACCAAAAACACCCTGCTCCAAACGTAATTTTCTCTAATTTCTGATCCATTTTAGTTGTCTGTTTAGTTTTTTCTGTTGCGCTACCACAGGAAAAATGAAAAGCGCTCGTGATGATGCTCAACACTATTACCGTAATTTTCGAGATCTTTTTCATCTTATTTTATTTTTTAGCACTAATTTCGCTTCCCAAATTACCTAATTTTCGTTCAAACTTGAAACAAACCTGGAAAACCGCCTTTGCAGATCGAAGCTTTACAATCTCCTTCCTGGGAGCCCTAGCCGTGTTCTCTATTTTCCCCTTCAAGGCAGATGATTTTTTCCAATGGATCCAAAAGCGAGATGGCATCCAGTGGAACGATCCCATACTAAACGCGCTTCCAGCCCTAAATGTTTCCTACCCTATTTTTGGGATCATCTACTTATCGGTCATTTACCTCTTATATCGCCTTTTACGAGACCCGAAACGATTCGTTTGGTTTGCATGGGCCTTCAATGTAGAGACCCTATTCCGCTTTATTTGTATTTACTTCGTTGCGCTGGACCCTCCGGCTCGATTAGTGGACTTACATGATCCTTTAGCGGAGCTTTTCATTTATGGGGAGAACATGGCCATCACAAAAGACCTCTTCTTTTCTGGTCATACGGCCACAATGGTTTTTGTTTGTTACTTCCTGCCAACAACTAGAGAAAGACGAATAGCGATCGGACTTAGCCTCCTTTTAGTAGGCTTGCTCCTAGTTCAGCACGTGCATTATAGCTTGGATGTAGTAGCTGCTCCACTCTTTACATTAGCGGCTATCTGGATCGTAAAAAAAATCAGGGTTATTTAGACGATTTCTTGTCTAAGGTCTCAAACACGGAATTGTTCGATTTGTATTCTGGAATAATCTCCTTGATTTTCGCCACAATCGAATTATTATTTCCGCTCGATAACAGGTGATTCAAATCATTCGTAGCTACTTCCATGTACGCATAAGAAGGCGTATTTACCTCCGCGATCAAGATCTTAGGATGGTGTGTAGGCAAGGTATTTTCGTCGTTGTTTAACAACTCTTCGTATAACTTTTCGCCCGGACGTAATCCCGTATACCGAATCTCGATATCCTTATCCACACGTAGACCACTCAAGGTAATCATCTTCTTCGCTAGGTCAATGATCTTCACAGACTCTCCCATATCGAAGACAAACACTTCACCACCTTGACCCATCGTCGCCGCTTCTAAAACAAGTTCGCAGGCTTCCGGAATCGTCATGAAATAACGTGTAATCTCTGGGTGCGTCACCGTTACAGGCCCGCCACGCTCAATTTGCTTCTTAAACAACGGAATAACAGAACCATTGGAACCTAACACGTTCCCAAAACGAGTGGCAATAAACTTCGTCTTCACCCCTTCGATTTGGTTCATCGACTGAGTATACATCTCAGCTAAACGCTTCGTCGCACCCATCACATTCGTCGGATTTACGGCTTTATCCGTAGACACCATCACGAATTTTTCCACCCCTACCTCAGAGGCTAATTCCGCCAAAATACGCGTACCAATCACGTTCGTCTTGATCGCCTCGTACGGATTATTTTCCATTAATGGCACGTGCTTATAGGCAGCTGCATGGAAAACGATATCAGGGCGGTGGTTCTTAAAAATCTTGCTAATACGTCTGGTATCCGACACATCTGCCACATTCACGATGAGCTGAACGTTCGTCGGAACTTTACCAGCTAATTCATATTCTAAATCATATAAAGCCGATTCTGCTTGATCAACTAGAACTAACTTCGCAGGGAAATAAGCAATCAACTGACGAACAATCTCACTACCGATAGAGCCCGCCGCACCCGTCACTAAAATAATTTTGCCTGAAATCTCCTCGCCGATGCGCTTGTTATTCATTTGGATTACTTCGCGACCCAATAAGTCCTCAATTTTCACATTGTGAATTTGATTCATCGCGAACTCACCCTCTACCCATTTATCTACTGGAGGTAGGGCCTTCACGACCACGCCTCTATCCAAGAAAATGTCAGAAATTTTACGCTTCGACTTTGCAGACATGTTATTAATGGCCATAATAACCTCCATGCCGTCATTCGAACCCACGAACTTATCTAATACCTCTGGTAAGCTGTATACTTTAATACCCTCGATGGTTTTGCCTATTTTAGACTCATTATCATCGATAAAACCGAGTATTTTATAGTTAGTGCTGCGGTCTGTTTGGAACACATTTTTCGTCAACATACCCGTATAACCAGCCCCATAGATCAACACGCCGATCGTCGGCTTGAACTGATTCACAAAGGACTCGTAAAAGCTCTTCACAAAGAATCGCAAAATCACCATCCAAAACAGACAAATGAAGAAGTCGATGATTAAAATAGATGCCGATAGATTGAATACGTGCTCAAAACCCAAGGTATTTCGGATAACTCCAGAAACCGCCACGGCTCCCAATGAACCCGTGAAAACCGCCTTCAAGATCAGAATGGCATCCTCAATACTCGTATGTCGAATGATTCCAGCATAGGACTGGAAATACAAAAAGGCTAATAAACGTAAGCCTATGATAAAAATAAGCTGGGAAAAGAAAATGTTGAAGTCAATTTCCGTCACCTGGAAATTCATGCGCAACAAGGTCGCAACAGAAAAAGAAAATACGACTATCAAAGAGTCAAATACCAAAACTAACCACCTTGAAAGGAAGCGATTAGAGTATTTCCGGATGAAGGAAGACTTTGTCATAAGTAGGATCTTCTATAAAACGGGGTAGAATTCCATACAAAAATACCCATTTTAATCCGATTCTAATCCTAAATTTATCAAACGGCTAATTTTGTAGACGAATGGACTACGCTTTCCCGAATCCTGGAGCCGTTAAATCGACGATTGCATCCGACTTCATCACCATAACTCGTTCTTTCGCGATATTCGTCATGTAACCAATGGCGGTCACGTCTGCGATTTTTTCTACTTTAGGAAAATCCTCCTGAGAAACGGTAAACAACAACTCATAATCCTCTCCACCATTTAAAGCGGCAGTCAAAGGACTCAAACTAAATTCCGTCGCAGCTAAATAGGTCTCGTCATCAATCGGAATATTCTTCTCAAAAATTCGCGCGCCTAAACCAGATGCGTTGCACAGGTGAATGATCTCAGAGGCCAAACCGTCCGAACAATCAATCATCGAGGTCGGAACCACCCCTAACTCGCGTAATTCGTGTATAATATCAAAGCGAGCCATCGGTTTTAACTGACGTAGCACCACATAACTCTTCCCTTCTAATTCGGGTTGCATATCTGGATTCGCCAAAAAGACCTGCTTTTCTCTTTCTAATGAATGCAAACCCATCAACGCTGCCCCTAAATCTCCAGATACGCAAAGCACATCGTTCGGCTTCGCCGTTCCGCGCTTCACTAATTTCTCGTCCTCTACCACACCCGTGGCAGTCATTGATAAAATCAAACCTTGCGGACTAGAAGTGGTATCACCACCCACGATATCCACTTTGTATTCTTCACAAGCTAATCGAATGCCTTCGTATAAAGCATCCACAGATTCCACTGAGAAACGATTAGATAATCCTAACCCAATGATTAGTTGGGTCGGAATCGCGTTCATCGCTGCGATATCGGAAAGAACGACAGATACGGCTTTGAAACCTAAATGTTGCAAAGGCGTGTAGGCTAAATCGAAATGCACACCTTCGATTAAAAGCTCTGTGGTGGTCACGACTTTATTCCCTTTCGGATCTAAAACAGCCGTATCATCGCCTATTCCCAGCTCCGTCCAGGCTTGCTTCTCTGTCAATTGAGACGCGATATGATTAATTAAACCAAACTCACCAATCTCACCAATTTCTGTTCTCTTTTCCATATAACACAAAAAGCCGCCACAAGGACGGCTTTTATTTTTAAAAATCTACTTAATTAACTAAAGCTAACTTAACAATAGCGCTGCTCGCTTTTACATAAGCTGTCGATTGTTGTAAGCTTAATCCAGTCGCCGTAGGCGTGGATAAAATAGAGTAAATGATGGTACCGCCGGTTCCTGTAGGGGCCCCTTCAGCACTGGTCAATCCACTTAAAGTTAAGCTATTCCCATCCGTCGCAACGGTGTAGGTGCCTGTAAATATTTTCCCATCAAACTCCGTTAATGTCACAGAACCTGCGGTTGATAGATCTAATTTGTATTGCGAATAACCCTGAACGACATTCGAAGTGCTCGATTTATCGTATTTAGTCACGCCGTCCCATTGAACGGAGCTAGCCGACCACACTTTCTTGACTAAAGTAGCCACACTCACCGTCGGAGTAGGAGGCGTAGGAGTCGGAGTAGGAGTTGGATCCCCTCCGCCACTGCATGCCATCACAGAGATAGCAAATAATAAGACAAAGAATTGTTTCATAGGAAATTATATTGCGATGTAAAATTAAAAATCTTTCTGAAAAAAATGGTCTTTGACCCTTTTTATTTAGCTTCGTGTAAAATATGAAGACCTATACACGCGGACAGTTAGCCCTACGAAATGGGCAGGATAAGCCTGAAATTTGGGTGGCCTTTCAAGGGCTCATTTATGATATGACGCATTCCAAATTGTGGAAAAATGGCAAACATTATGAGCATTGGGCAGGCCAAGATTTAACACCGGAACTAGCCGATGCTCCACATAGTGAAAAAGTATTTGAGAAATTTACGCCCATTGGGATCCTAGAATAGCATGATTTTAATCGTTGAGAGTGGTTCGACTAAAACAGCCTGGAGATTAATAAAAGATCCTGCGGCACCTTATGAGAGTTTCACTAGTCTGGGGATCAATCCCTATTACCAAACAGCGGAAGAAATCAAGACCGCGCAGGCGACCGTCCTCGCAGGCTTTTCTGAACTGCCCATCTCTGCCGTTTATTATTATGGCACAGGTGTTACCGGCGATGCACAATGCGAAATAATTGCAGCTGCCTTTCGTCCATTTTTCCATCCAACTTGTTCGCTAGAAATTCAAAATGACCTCATCGCCGCAGCTCGCTCCTTGTGTGGAAAAACAGCCGGCATCGCCTGTATTTTAGGGACTGGGTCTAATTCGGGATATTGGGATGGCACACGCATTTCAGAGCAGATACCCCCACTCGGATTTTGGTTAGGAGATGAGGGAAGCGGTGGTCATTTAGGCAAAAGCTTAGTTTTAAGTTATCTGCATAATCAAATGCCGGCGGATTTGAGGGCGGTTTTTGAGAAGCGGTTTGGGGTATTAGATCGTCTGACAATTTTAGATAAGGCCTACAAACAAGCTTTCCCGAATCGCTGGTTTGCCAGCTTTTCGAAGTTTCTGTTTGACCACCGAAGGGATGCCTTTTGTTATAACCTAATTGAGCAGTCTTTCGACGCCTATATTCGACTTTATTTAAAACGCTATTCGGTGGATACTCTCTTTCATTTCACGGGTTCCGTGGCCTTTTATTACTCGGATATCTTGAAACAAGTGATGAAAAAAAATGGTTTAACTACTGGACATATTAGCGAAGGACCTATGGCTGGTCTTTGCCTGTATCACAAGGGGGAATTTTGGCCATAAATTCGTAAATTGCCGTATCAAACTAAATGCCTGAGAAAAAATATATCCTATGACTTCACACATTAAATCCATAGGCACAAAGCAAAAAGCACTTCAAATTAACTTAGACCGCAGTATTTACGGCTCCTTTGCGGAGATCGGGGCGGGTCAGGATGTAGCTGCTAATTTCTTTAAAGCGGGCGGTGCCTCAGGTACTATCGCAAAAACGATTTCAGCCTACGATATGGCTTTTTCAGATGCCATTTATGGTGAAGAGGCCTCAGGAAAATACGTTTGCGAGCCGCGTTTAATGAAGATGTTAAATCGCGAGTTCAAGTTATTGAATGTTCGCTTAACAGAATCCGCTTCCGAAAAACGATTCTTCGCCTTCGCTGACACCGTTTCTGCCTTAAATTTCCAAAAAACCAATGACGCACACGGCTGGATCGGACTTCGTTTTCAATTAACCCCCAATGGCGGTTTTAACGATGTCGTGATTCACGTCAACATGTTAGATAACGACAACATCCTACAACAGCAAGCGCTGGGGGTGATCGGGGTGAATCTATTGTATGGTTGCTACCACTACTACGAGGATCCAGAGAAGTTGTTATTGTCCTTACTAGATGATTTATCGAAGGACCGCATCGAGATCGATATGATCCGTTTCGAAGGTCCAGATTTCAAAGAGGTGGACAATCGCTTGATGTCACTTTATTTAGTGAAGCACGGATACACGCAAGCGGCGGTTTTTGGTCCAGATGGCAAGGTGATGCAGCCTTACGATGCTTTATCGAAGAAACACATCGTAGCCGTTCGTGGTCGTTTCCGTCCAGTAACGAATATCTTCTCAGATATGTTAAAGAAGGGCGTTGCGCAGTTTGAGCAAGAACCGGATGTGGATGATGATAAAATCTGTGTACTTTCTGAGTTAACGCTGAAGAGTTTAGAAAACGAGAAACACAAGATCGATGAAAAGGATTTCCTAGATCGTGTAGATATTTTATGTTCTTTAGGCCAAACCGTGTTAATCTCTAATTTCCACGAATACTTCAAGCTAGTCGACTTTTTAAGCCAGTTCTCTAAGCTAAAGATGGCGCTGGTGATGGGTATGCCTAACTTGGAATATATTTTTGAGGAGAAGCATTATGCAGATGTGCCAGGAGGAATTATGAGTGCTTTTGGCTGTTTATTTGGCCAAAAAATCAAACTCTACCTCTACCCTACCGTTTCGACTACGGGCGAAATCGTTCAACTGAAGAATTTCGAACCAGATGCGCATCTGAAAGGTCTATTCCAATACTTATTGGATAACGAGAAGTTAGCGGAGATTAAAAACTATGATGAAAAACTCATGAATATCCGTACGGATCAGGTACTTGAACTAATTCAAAGCGGTACCGATGAATGGGCACAATATGTACCAAAATCTGTCGCCAAATTAATCAAAGAACACTCGCTCTTCGGATATAAAGCCTAACAAAAAAGCCCTGATCTCTCAGGGCTTTTTTTTATTTCATTAGATCGATAAACTGATCAAATAAGTAACGAGAATCATGCGGTCCCGGGCTAGCTTCTGGGTGATGTTGCACCGAGAAGGCCTTGCGATCTTTCACGCGTAAACCTTCGACGGTTTGATCGTTCAAGTTAATATGCGTCAATTCCGCTTTATCTGATGAGTTCAATTCGTCCATCTTCACGGCGAAACCATGGTTTTGGGAAGTGATTTCAGACAAACCTGTCACTAAATTCTTCACCGGATGATTTAACCCACGGTGTCCGTTGTGCATCTTGTAGGTACTTAAACCCACTACTTGCGCCAGGATTTGGTGACCTAAACAAATACCGAAAACGGGTTTATCGCTATTCAAGAATTGCGTCACCGTTTCAATCGCATAAGACATCACCGCTGGATCACCAGGGCCATTCGAAACGAAATAGCCATCTGGATTCCAAGCTGCAATTTCTGCAAAAGAGGTCTTCGCTGGAAATACTTTCAAGTAACATCCGCGCTCAGCAATATTAGATAAGATGCTTCTTTTCACGCCTAAGTCTAATACAGCTACTTTGCGTTCTGCTTTCTCCTCACCTAAGAAATAGGCTTCTTGCGTACATACTTGAGAAGATAATTCTAAACCCTCCATCGATGGAATTTTATCCAAAGCCGCCTTTAATTCAGCCTCATCAAAAATCTCTGAAGAGATCAAACAGTTCATCACCCCTTTCGTACGGATGTGGCGAACTAATGCACGTGTATCAATACCAGAAATACCTACGATACCGGCGTTAGCTAAATAATCTTGTAAAGATCCGTCCGCTGTTTCACGGGAGTGAACGCTAGCAAACTCATTACAAACCATACCGGCGATTTGGACCTTATTCGATTCCGCCTCTTTCTCTTGCATCACCCCGTAATTTCCGATGTGTGCCGTTGTATTGATAATCACTTGACCCGCGTAAGACGGATCCGTATAAATTTCTTGATAACCCGTCATACCGGTGTTAAAACAGATCTCACCGCCGTGAGTACCTATTTTCCCTAGTGCTTTCCCGTGGAAGATAGTTCCATCTTGTAATAATAAAACCGCTGGTGTGGACTCGGTAAATCTCATAAAATGCTGTTATATAATAGGGGTCTAAACTTCATTACCTAAAAAAAGGGCTTCAACGGAAAGTTGAAGCCCTTTAAAAAAATAGAAAGAGAGAGATTAAGCGTCTTCTCCTTTTTCTTCTGTGGACTCCTCAGTTGCTGGTGCTTCTGGAGCAGCTTCTTCAGCTACTTCTGGTGCAGCCTCTTCAGCTACAACCTCAGCTGCTGGAGCTTCTTCAACAACTTCTGCAGATGGTGCTTCCGCAGCCGCTACTGGAGCCGCAGCTTCAGTTGCTTTTGCAGCGCCACCACGACGGCTACGACGAGTTTTACCCGCTTTCTCCGCTGATGCAGCTAACATTGTTTCGTTGAAGTCAACTAATTCAATGAAGCAGATTTCCGCGTTATCACCTAAACGATTACCTAACTTGATAATACGTGTATATCCACCTGGACGATTCGCTACTTTCTCAGAAACGATAGAGAACAATTCTTTGATCGCATCCTTATTTTGTAAATAAGAGAATACCACACGACGATTGTTAGTGCTATCAGTTTTAGACTTTGTGATCATTGGCTCTACGTATTTACGTAATTCCTTTGCCTTAGCTACAGTCGTTTGGATACGCTTGTGTAAGATCAAAGATGAAGCCATGTTTGATAACAACGCTGCTCTGTGAGAGGCTGTTCTTCCTAGGTGATTAAATTTTTTACCGTGTCTCATTGTGTTATTTCGTAAGTTAAAAGCTCTTGCGAGCTGCGGTTAGTTTACCTCTCGGCAAACCACCTATTACTTTGTTTAAATTATTAATTAATCTTCGTCTAAACGATATTTAGAAACATCCATTCCAAAGGTTAATCCTTTTTCCTCGATCAATTGCTCTAATTCAGTCAATGATTTCTTTCCGAAGTTACGGAACTTCATCATATCAGAGATTTCTAATTTCGCTAATTCACCTAAAGTGCGAACGTCAGCTGATTTTAAGCAGTTGTAAGCACGTACAGATAAATCTAAGTCAGCTAATGAAGTCTTCAATAACTTGCGCATGTGAAGTAATTCCTCATCTACTACATTATCTTCTTCTGCCTTAGGAGTTTCAAATGTCATTGTTTGATCAGAGAACAACATAAAGTGTTGGATCAAGATATACGCAGCACCTTTCAATGCATCTTCTGGGTGGATAGAACCATCCGTCTCGATATCTAAAACTAATTTCTCATAATCCGTCTTTTGCTCCACACGTGTGTTCTCAATGCTGAACTTTACATTTTTGATTGGAGTGTAGATGGCATCGATAGCGATGTGACCGAATGGCAACTCGTTTGCACGAGGCTCATCAGCTGGTACATAACCACGACCTTTTTCGATTACTAAATCAATTTCAACTTCTTTCGAAGAATCTAAATTGCAAATAACCAATTCAGGGTTTAATACTTGGAAATAAGGAGTAAACTTAGCGATGTCACCTGCAGTGATAGCTGTTTGTCCTTTAATTTTCATAGAAACTTTGTTATCCAAAATTTCTTGTGTCTTCTTGAAACGAATTTTTTTCAAGTTCAAGATGATCTCAGATACATCTTCATGAACGCCTTCAATGGCAGAAAATTCGTGTAACACACCAGAAATCTTAACGCTTGTGATAGCATATCCTTCTAAAGAAGAAAGTAAGATTCTACGAAGTGCGTTACCAATGGTAACACCGTAACCTTTTTCGAGTGGCTTGAACTCAAATAACCCGTGGAAGTCTGTGGCTTTTTCCATCACAACTTTTTCGGGCATTTGGAATGCTAATATTGACATATTTCGTAGCTTAAAATGATACTGAAAAAACGTTATTGGTACTCTTAATAAACTCTAGTAATCTCGTTAGGAGATTACTTAGAGTATAATTCGACAATTGCTTGTTCGTTGAAGTTTTCAGGAATCTGATCTCTTTCTGGCATAGCAACAAACTTACCAACCAATTCAACACCATCCCACTCTAACCAGTTGAAGTTCTTTGGAGAACGAGCAGCTAGTGAGTTAGATACTACTTCTAGAGATTTTGATTTAGCACGAACACCCACTAATTGACCTGGACGTAGAGAGTAAGATGGCACATTTACTACTTCGCCGTCTACAATGATGTGTTTGTGAATAACTAATTGACGCGCTGCACGACGTGTAGGAGCAATACCTAAACGATAAACCGTGTTATCTAAACGAGCTTCACATAATTTGATCAAGTTTTCACCTGTTATCCCTGCCTTTACAGCAGCCTTGTGGAACAAGTTTTCGAATTGGCGTTCTAAAATACCGTATGTGTATTTTACTTTTTGCTTTTCTTTCAATTGCACTGCGTATTCAGAAACCTTTGAACGCTTTCCTTTACCGTGCATACCTGGTGCATAGTTTTTACGAGCTAATGCTTTGCTCGGACCTAGAATTGCTTCACCGAAACGACGTGCAATCTTGGATTTGGGACCTGTGTATCTAGCCATTTTTCTTAAAAGTCATTGGACCTCTTATGCCCAATGAAGTAATTAAATTGTGAATAAAAGCGGGAGAAAATAATTACTAATTACTCCTGCATAAAAAATTATTAAACGCGACGACGTTTTGGAGGACGACATCCATTGTGAGGCATTGGAGTAATATCTTTGATGATAGAAACTTCAATTCCTGAGTTTTGGATAGTACGGATAGCTGACTCACGTCCTGCTCCTGGTCCTTTTACGAAAACCTCCGCTTTCTTCATTCCTGCTTCAACAGCTACCGCTGCACAGTTAGATGCTGCCATCTGAGCTGCGTATGGTGTGTTTTTCTTAGACCCACGGAAACCCATCTTTCCTGCTGAAGCCCAAGAGATCACTTGACCTGCTGAGTTAGTAATGGAGATAATAATGTTGTTAAAGGAAGCTTTGATGTGTACTTGTCCGTTTTGTTCAACGACAACTACTCTCTTCTTCGCTTTATCTTTTCTTTTTGCTTGTGCCATAATTTGAAATGAAATACGAAGAGGTGTTACCCTCTAGTTATTATTTAGTTACTTTTTTCTTGTTAGCAACTGTTTTTCTACGACCCTTACGAGTACGTGAGTTGTTCTTAGTACGCTGACCACGTAATGGAAGACCTTTACGGTGACGTAATCCACGGTAGCAACCGATGTCCATCAAACGCTTGATGTTCAATTGAACCTCAGATTTCAACTGACCTTCCGTTTTGAATTCAGCAGCGATGATCGCACGGATAGCGCTAGCCTCCGTATCGTTCCACTCACCAGCTTTCTTGTCAAACGAAACCGCAGCTTTCGTTAAAATTTTTTGAGCAGTGCTACGACCAATACCGAAAATATAAGTCAACGCAATTTCTCCTCTTTTTTTGTCGGGAATATCAACCCCTGCAATACGAGCCATATAGGTAATTAATTGTTGTTATTAATCAATTTAAAATTCTGTCGAATTATCCTTGTCTTTGTTTGAACTTAGGATTCTTCTTGTTGATTACGTAAAGCTTTCCGTGACGACGGATTACTTTGCAATCTGCACTACGTTTCTTGATAGATGCTTTAACTTTCATATTAACTGTATTTATAAAATCAAACCTTAAATTACTTGTATCTGTAAACAATTCTCGCCTTACTTAAATCATAAGGAGACATCTCTAACTTCACCTTATCACCTGGTAAAATCTTGATGTAGTGCATCCGCATCTTGCCCGAAATGTGTGCAATGACTTGGTGCGTATTTTCCAATTCTACCCGAAACATGGCGTTCGAAAGAGCTTCCAAAATAATTCCGTCTACTTCTATCGAGGACTGTTTGGCCATAATTATTAATTTATATATTCAACAATACTGTTGATGTTTTAATCACTTCTTCAATCGGAGCAAAGGTCGTCAAAATGATTGGGCCTTCTTTCCCTACCGCCACCGTGTGTTCAAAGTGAGCACTTGGTTTGCGATCTTGTGTGCGGATAGTCCAGCCATCCTTATCTACTGAGATTTGACGCTTACCTAAGTTAATCATTGGTTCGATCGCAATGACCATTCCTTCTTTTAACTTAGCTCCTTCCCCGCGGCGACCATAATTAGGTACCTCTGGGCTTTCGTGAAGCTTCTTACCTACTCCGTGACCAACTAGCTCTCTCACTACTCCGTAACCAAATGATTCCGTGTAAGATTGAACAGCGAAACCAATGTCGCCAACTCGTTTGCCTGGTGCGGCTTGATTCAAACCTAAATACAAGGACTCTTTCGTCCGTTGTAACAATTGAACTACGTCTTCAGATACATTTCCGATACCATAGGTATAGGCGCTGTCTGCGTGGTAGCCATTTTTATAAACTCCTCCGTCTATCGAGATAATATCACCTTCTTTCAGGATCAATTCTCCAGGTAAACCATGAACCACCACATCATTCACCGAAATACACAACGAATAGGCGTATTTTTGGCTTCCTACTTGGTAGTTCAAAAAGGATGGATGCGCTCCATTATCTTTAATGTACTCGTAAGCAATTTTATCTAAGGCCAAAGTACTCACTCCCGGCTGTATCGCCTTCGCTACTTCAGCATGACATTTTCCAAGGATTTCGCCATTCTGTTGAATGAATGCTAATTCCGCGGGTGTCTTTAAATAGATCATCTTAACGATTAATCAGTTCTGAGCGACCTTTCACTCTTCCTGATTGCATTAAACCTTCGTACTTACGCATCAACAAATAACTTTCTATTTGTTGCAATGTATCTAATACTACACCTACCAAGATAAGAAGAGACGTTCCTCCGAAGAAAGAAGCAAAACCTCTTGTTACACCAAACAAGTTAGCAATCGCTGGAAGAATCGCGATAAGCGATAACATCACAGCACCTGGTAAAGTAATACGATCTAAAATCGTTGCAATAAAACCTGCAGTCTCTTCACCTGGCTTCACTCCTGGAACAAAACCTCCACCACGCTTCATATCATCAGAGATTTGAGTCGGGTTAATTGAGATCGCTGTGTAGAAGAAGGTAAACACAATGATTAAGAAAGCAAATAATACGTTGTATTGCCAAGTCGTGAAATCACCGAAAGCAGAGGCTACCGAAGAAGCAAATTCTGATTTCTCAGCAAACGACTGAGCCACTAAACCTGGGATAAACATCAAAGCTTGAGCAAAGATGATCGGCATTACACCTGAAGCGTTTAACTTCAAAGGAATGTATTGACGCTCACCACCTACTGCTGTTGCTTTCGAACCTACCACTTGCTTAGCATATTGAACTGGGATACGGCGAACCGCTTGAGTAACCATGATGGCACCCATTACCACAAAGAATAAAGCAACAATTTCAATGATGAACATTAAAGCACCTGACATCCCGCGAGAACCTGCTTCTTGTAAAATAGACGCTGGGAAACGAGATACGATACCAATCATGATCAACATGGAAATACCGTTACCGATACCTTTGTCCGTAATCTTCTCTCCTAACCACATACACAACATCGTACCACCTATTAAGATAGCAACGCCATATAAACGGAAGAACCAAGGATCTACCATGATCGCTTCAGAAGGAATCGTTACTTGTAAATAAGTAAACGCTTGAGCTGCTGTAACGAAAATCGTTAAGATACGAGTGATTTGGTTTAACTTCTTACGACCTGACTCACCGTCCTTCTGCATTTTTTGGAAATACGGAAGCGCAATAGTCAATAACTGAATCGCAATAGAAGCCGAGATGTAAGGCATGATACCTAAAGCAAATACCGAAGCATTACTTAAAGCACCGCCTGAAAAGATATTTAACAAACCGAAAAGACCACCTTCTCCTGCTTGAGTTAACTTAGTCGCATCTACACCTGGTAAAGCTACGTAAGAACCTAAACGGAAGAATGCAATGAAAAGAAGCGTATTTAGAATACGGCCTCTTAACTCCTCGATTGAGAAAATATGCTTGAAAGTTGTTATTAACTTGTTCATTCGATTAGAATAGAGGATTAACCAACAATTGCTTTACCGCCTGCTGCTTCAATCGCAGCTTTAGCAGCACCTGAGAAACCTTTTACAGTAACCTCTAACGCAGTTGTTACAGATCCACGTGATAAAATCTTCACTAAGTCAGACTTAGAAACAAGACCATTTGTGTAAAGTGTTTCAAATGTAATCACCTTAGTTCCGATTGAATCAGCTAATGCTTGTAAGGTATCTAAGTTGATTGCTTTGTATTCTACACGGTTGTGGTTCTTGAAACCAAACTTAGGAACACGACGTTGTAATGGCATCTGACCACCTTCAAATCCTCTCTTACGAGAATAACCTGAACGAGATTGAGCACCTTTGTGACCACGAGCAGAAGTTCCACCTAATCCAGAACCTTGACCACGACCAACTCTTTTTCTAACTTTTACTGAGCCTTCAGCAGGCTTTAACGATGATAATTTCATTCTAATTGGGGCTTAGCGCTGCTGTTCCCAGCAACTCGCATGTTAATTAAATATTTTCAACTACAATTAAGTGGTTTACGGCACGAATCATACCTGCAATGGCTGGATTCAATTCAACCTCAACACTCTTACGGATTTTTCCTAATCCCAAAGCTTGGATCGTACGCTTCTGTACTTCCGGGCGCTTAATTGCACTTTTAACTTGAGTAATTTTAACTTTAGACATTGTATGTTCTATTAGAGAGGCTTACGCGCTCTGATTATCCATTAAATACTTTAGCAACAGAGATTCCACGTTGGAATGCTACTGAGTGTGGAGCTCTCATCTTCACTAATGCATCGATGGTTGCCTTCACTACGTTGTGTGGGTTAGATGATCCTTTAGACTTAGCTAAGACATCATGTACACCTACCGATTCTAACACGGCACGCATCGCACCACCGGCGATCAATCCTGTACCTGGTGCAGCTGGCTTAATTAAAACGAAACCACCTGAGAATTTACCTAATTGCTCGTGAGGAACTGTGTTCTTCAACAAAGGAATTTGGAATAAGTTTTTCTTAGCGTCTTCGATACCTTTTGTGATAGCGTCAGTTACCTCGTTTGCTTTTCCTAAACCGTATCCTACGATACCAGCACCGTCACCTACGACAACGATTGCTGAGAAACTAAAACGACGACCACCTTTAACTACTTTTGCAACACGGTTGATGGCTACTACTTTCTCCTTCAACTCACCTTCGTTAACCTTTATTGGTTTTGCTTGTAAATGCGACATATCTATTTCTTAAAATTGTAAGCCACCCTCGCGAGCACCTTCAGCTAATGATTTAATTCTTCCGTGATACAAATAACCATTACGGTCAAAAACTACCTTCTCAATTCCAGCCGCCTTCGCTTTTGCAGCGATAGCTAAACCTACTGACTTTGCAGCTTCAATATTGTTGTTCACTTTATCTTTTGTGTAAGAAGTAGCTGACATGATAGTCTTACCAGCTAAATCATCTACTAATTGTGCATACAATGCAGAATTAGAGCGATATACAGTTAAACGCGGACGCTCCGCTGTTCCTGCAATCTTAGCGCGAATCGCACGTTTAATGCGGGTTCTGCGTAAATTTTTGGTTGTTGCCATTTGTTAACTTGTTTGTGTGGATTTCCGGCCCACGCTTATAATTTATTTTTTACCGCCTGCTTTACCAGCTTTACGACGTACTTGCTCTCCTAAGAAACGAACACCTTTACCTTTGTATGGTTCAACTGGACGTAGAGACTTGATTTTCGCAGCTACTTGACCGATTAATTGCTTATCAATCGAATTCAATGTAACCATTGGATTCTTTCCTTTCTCCATTGCAGTTGCGATAGATACTTCAGCAGGAATCGACATGAAAATCGCGTGAGAGTAACCCAAGCTTAATTCTAAAATATTTCCTTGATTTGCGGCCTTGTAACCAACCCCGATGATTTCCAAAACTTTTTGGTATCCTTCACTCACACCCACGACCATGTTGTTGATCAATGAACGATATAAACCGTGCATCGCTTTGTGACGTTTTTGTTCTGTTGGACGAGCCACAGTCAAAACACCTTCTTCGATGTTAACGATGATATCTTGATCAATTTGTTGTGACAAAGTTCCTTTAGGTCCTTTTACTGTCACTAAATTACCAGCACTCACTTCTACAGTTACTCCTGCAGGGATGGTGATAATCTTATTTCCAATTCTTGACATTGTAATAAATTATAGCTTAAATTCCGAGATTGCTCTCCTTTCAGCGTGAAACAAAAATTAATATACGTAACAAAGTACTTCTCCACCTACGTGTAAAGTACGAGCTTCTTTATCTGTAATTACTCCCTTAGAAGTAGATAAGATAGCGATACCTAATCCGTTCAATACGCGTGGTAACTCTTCAGCACCATTGTATTTACGAAGACCTGGCTTAGAAATACGAGTCAAGTTAACGATAGCGGGTTGCTTCGTAACTGAGTTGTATTTCAACGCAATTTTGATGGTTCCCTGTACGGATGAATCATCGAATTTATAGTTTGAAATGTATCCTTTATCAAAAAGTACTTTCGTAATTTCCTTTTTAATGTTGGAAGCAGGAATTTCAACTACCCTATGGCGTGCCTTCAAGGCATTTCTCAATCGGGTTAAATAATCTGCTATTGGATCTGTCATTGTTTTTAAATTTGCCGCAGGTCTTTTAAAATGGGCCTGCAAAATTACAAAAATGAATTTAATTAATCAAATAATATTACCAGCTTGATTTAGTTACACCTGGAATCAAACCATTGGATGCCATTTCACGGAACGTAACACGGCTAATACCGAACTTACGCATATATCCACGAGGACGTCCTGTTAATTTACAACGGTTGTGTAAACGTACAGGAGATGCATTTTTTGGAAGTTTATCCAATCCAACGTAATCTCCAGCTGCTTTTAAAGCTGCGCGCTTCACTGCATATTTTGCAACTGCTGCTTCGCGTTTTCTTTCTCTTGCTTTTACTGACTCTTTAGCCATTTTGTAAAAATTTAAAGGTTTTTATGAAAGCCTAAAGGGCTATTTATTTTTTTTGATTTGCAAAAGGCATTCCAACCGCTGCTAATAAAGCGAAAGCTTCTTCATCTGTTGAGGCTGTCGTCACAAACGTGATATCCATACCAGAGATTTTACTTACTTTATCGATTGAAATTTCAGGGAAGATGATTTGCTCTTTAACCCCTAATGTATAGTTTCCACGACCATCAAATCCTTTTTCAGAGATTCCTTTAAAGTCACGAACACGTGCTAAAGAAACTGTTGTCAAACGATCTAAGAATTCGTACATACGATCTCCACGTAACGTTACTTTCACACCGATAGGCATATCTTCACGTAATTTAAAGTTCGAGATAGCTTTCTTAGAGATCGTCGCTACCGCTTTTTGACCAGCGATCTGCGTGATTTCTTCGATAGCGATATCGATTAATTTCTTATCCGACACTGCGGCTCCTACGCCTTTGTTGATTACGATTTTAGTAATCTTAGGCACTTGCATGATAGACTTGTACTGAAACTTTTCTTTCAAGCTTGGTACAACCTCCTTAACAAAACGTTCTTTTAATCTAGGTACTGCCATTGTAGTATATTTTGTGGATTTCCGACCCACGGTTAAGTTCTAATTATGCGATAAATTTACCAGTCGCTTTAGAATAGCGTTGTAATTTACCCTTCTCGTTCAATTTACGACCTGTACGTACAGGCTTTCCGTTTTCTACAACCATTAGGTTAGAGATGTGGATTGAACCTTCACGCTTTTCGATTCCTCCTTGAGGATTAGCTGCAGATGGCTTAACGTGCTTAGTTTGCAAGTTAGCTCCTTCTACGATTGCACGAGATTTTTCAACGATCACTTGAGTGATTACACCCGTCTTGCCTTTCGCATTACCTGCGATCACTTGAACAGTATCTCCTTTTTTAACGTGCAATTTTGCTGGTTTACTTGTATTTTTTTCCATTGTATGATTATTAAATTGGGTTCACCCAATATCTCATCTAATTATAAAACTTCAGGGGCTAGGGAAACAATTTTCATGAATCCTGCATCACGCAACTCACGCGCAACTGGCCCGAAAATACGAGTTCCTCTCGGCTCATCATTTGCGTTTAATAAAACGGCTGCGTTATCTTCGAAACGAATATATGAACCATCTTTACGACGAATTTCTTTCTTCACACGAACAACTACTGCTCTTGAAACGGTTCCTTTCTTCATGTTAGAAGAAGAAAGTGCTGACTTCACAGAAACGACAATTTTATCTCCAATAGAAGCGTATCTTTTGCCAGTACCGCCTAATACGCGAATGACTAAAACTTCTTTTGCTCCAGAATTATCCGCTACACCCAATCTTGATTCTTGCTGTAACATTATATTTGATCTTTAAATTTTAAATTTTGTATAACAATATAGAATTACTTCGCTTTAGCGACGATTTCTATTAATCTCCAACACTTGTTCTTCGAAAGAGGGCGTGTTTCCATTACTTTAACTGTATCACCGATGCCACACTCGTTATTCTCGTCGTGAGCCATCAATTTAGTAGTCTTCTGTACGAACTTTCCGTACAATGGGTGTTTTACCTTACGGTCAACTGTTAACGTGATAGACTTGTCCATCTTGTTACTTACCACTTTCCCAATTCTAACTTTTCTTAGATTTCTTTCTTCCATGGTTGTTGGATTAATGTTAAACAATTGGCCGATAGCGTATTTGAACCGGCCTATTAAAAATTAATTAAATTAAGCTTTTTTTGCCGCGCTTAGAGCAGTTTCTAACTTCGCGATCAATTTGCGGTTTTGACGAATGCGCATTGGATTCTCAATCGGTGAAATAGCGTGAGCTAATTTCAAACGAGAGATATTCTCTTGCTCAGCAGCAATCTGCTTCTTCAATTCTTCAACTCCTAGTTTTTGTATTTCTGCGTTTTTCATAACAATGTTATTTGGATGTATTAAACTGTAGGTCTAATATCCTATTCTGAATAATCTCTACGAACTACAAACTTCGTACGCATTGGCAATTTTTGTGCCGCTAAACGTAAAGCTTCTTGAGCGATCGCCAAAGGAACCCCTGCCGATTCAAACAAAATAGTTCCTGGACGAACATTAGCTACCCAATATTCTGGAGCACCTTTACCCTTACCCATACGAACCTCTGCAGGCTTCTTAGTGATAGGTTTATCAGGGAAAACACGAATCCAAACTTGTCCTTCACGTTTCATAGCACGGGTTACCGAGATACGAGCTGCTTCAATTTGACGAGCTGTGATACGACCTGGCTCTAAAGATTTAATAGCGAATGATCCAAAATCAATCTCGTGGCCACGGGTTGCAACACCTCTTACGCGACCTTTTTGTTGCTTACGAAATTTCGTTCTTTTTGGTTGTAACATCTTCTTATAAGTCTAATATCTAATTCAAATATATTTTATCGCTTTCCACCACGGCCACGGTTCGCACCGCCAGCACCTGGTTTGTTACGGTCACCACCTTGATCTGCTCCTTCTGGACGACGGCCACGACCACGGTCATCACCACGTCCACGAGGTCCACGATCACCACCGCGAGAATCCGCTGCAGTTGATTGTAATCCCATGTTTGCATTAGGAGATAAATCTGGCTTACCGAAAACCTCTCCACGGAATACCCATACTTTGATACCGATCTTTCCGTAAACAGTTAAAGCTTCAGAGATAGCGTAATCAACATCCGCACGAAGCGTATGAAGAGGAATACGTCCTTCTTTGTATCCTTCAGAACGTGCCATTTCAGCACCACCTAAACGACCTGATAATTTTAATTTAATTCCTTGTGCACCTACACGCATCGCAGAAGCGATAGCTTGCTTCATTGCACGACGGAATGAAATACGAGCTTGTAATTGTTGAGCAATTGCTTCCCCGATTAATTTCGCATCGATTTCTGGACGCTTAATCTCAAAGATGTTGATTTGAACATCCTTACCAGTGATTTTCTTTAACTCTTCTTTTACCTTGTCTACCTCAGCACCTTGCTTACCGATAACCACACCAGCACGAGCTGTGTTGATTGTCAAAGTGATGCGCTTTAAGGTACGCTCAATAATAACTTTTGAGATAGATCCTTTTGGAATACGAGCGGCAACGTACTTTCTGATTTTCTCGTCTTCAACAAGCTTATCTGCGAAAGTCTTTCCTCCGTACCAATTAGAATCCCAACCTCTTACGATACCTAATCTTAATCCAACGGGGTTAATTTTTTGTCCCATTTCTTGTTTTATCTAATAGTTAATTATTCTGCTGAACTTGTTTCTAAAGCAGGAGCTTCTGAAGAAGCCACTACTAAAGTGATGTGATTTGAACGCTTCAAGATGCGGTGACCTCTTCCTTGCGGAGCAGGACGTAAACGCTTGATCGAAGCACCTCCATCAACGAAGATAGTCTTGATGAACAAGTCCGCTTCCTCAATTTTAGCATCGACATGCTTGTTTTGCCAGTTAGAAACCGCAGAGAGTAATAATTTCTCTATCGATTTAGCACCAACTTTGGGCTCAAATTTTAAGATACCCAACGCTTTGGATACTTTCTGTCCACGTACCATGTCTGCGACAATACGCATCTTCTGCGGCGACGTAGGAACATTTCTTAATTTAGCAATTGCTTCCATTTTCAATATTGATTAAGACCCGAGAGTCTATCTATTTACCTTTTACCTTTGTCTTTTTTCGCCACGTGACCACGGAAGTTACGTGTTGGAGAGAACTCACCTAATTTGTGACCTACCATATTTTCAGTTGCAAAAACAGGGATAAATTTATTCCCGTTATGTACTGCGAATGTGTGACCTACGAAATCTGGAGAGATCATTGAACGTCTAGACCATGTTTTAATCACGGATTTCTTTCCGGATTCGTTCATAGCCTGAACCTTGTTATCAAGGCGGTAATCAATGTAAGGACCTTTTTTTAGTGAACGTGCCATCTAACTATTTTTTTCTTCTACTGATGATAAGACGATTAGTGTGTTTCTTTGGATTGCGAGTTTTCTTACCCTTAGCCAATAAACCGGTACGAGAACGTGGGTGACCTCCTGAAGAGCGACCCTCACCACCACCCATCGGGTGATCAACTGGGTTCATTACGACACCACGAACACGTGGACGACGACCTAACCAACGGTGACGTCCAGCTTTACCTAAGTTCACGTTCATGTGATCTGAGTTAGATACTGTACCGATTGTCGCAAGACAACGAGCTAATACCATACGCATCTCACCTGAAGGCAATTTCAAGGTAGCATATTTTCCATCACGTGCTAACAATTGAGCGTACGTGCCAGCAGAACGAGCCATTTCAGCTCCCTTACCAGGTTGTAATTCGATTGCGTGCACTAATGTACCTAACGGGATGTTTGCCAAAGGCAATGTATTTCCCACCTCTGGAGCTACTTTCTCTCCTGAGATAACTGTTTGGCCTACCTGGATTCCAGCTGGTGCCAAGATATATGATTTCTGACCGTCTGTATACTCAATAAGAGCGATACGAGAAGTACGGTTTGGATCGTATTCTACTGTTAATACCGTTGCAGGAACATCAAATTTCGCACGAGTGAAATCAATCACACGGTAACGACGCTTGTGACCACCACCAATGTAACGCATTGAGCGACGACCATCTGCATTTCTACCACCCGTTCTTTTGATCGGTTCTAGTAAAGGCTTGTACGGTTTGTCCGTAGTAATCTCCTCGAACGTAGGCGCGATGCGCTGACGTTGTCCTGGAGTTGTTGGTTTAATTTTTTTAATTGCTGCCATTTAATTAGTTCAATTTATCGGGATGAACCCCCTTAGTTTTTTTAATTAGATTCCTTGGTAGAAGTCAATTACTTCACCTGGAGCTACTGTTACAATTGCTTTCTTGATCGTAGAAGTACGTCCAGAAGTGACTTTAGTACGTGTAGACTTGGATTTTACTTTTCCAATTTGACGCATTGTTCTCACATCTTGAACATCAACACCGTACATCTTCTTCACCTCTTTGGCAATCTCAATCTTGTTTGCTGTCAACTCAACAACAAACGTGTATTGGCCTTTCTCTTGCATGGCTTGCGACTTTTCAGTCAAGGCCGGACGTTTAATAATGCCCATTTTTATTTTCGTTTATAACAGAAAATCTTCTGTCAATTAGTTACTGAATGATGACTCAATTTTTTCAATCGCTGCAGTTGTGATTAACAACTTACCTGCGTTCACTAAATCGTATGTGTTCACATCTCCTGCGGTTGTAACCTTAGTTTTTGGAACATTACGACCAGATAATACTACATTCTTGTCTACTTCTGGAGTGATCAATAATGTTTTTGTGTTATCTAATTGAAGCGCTTTCAACATTGCTAAATACGCTTTTGTTTGTGGCGTTGCGAATGAAACTGAATCTAAGATCGCGATATCACCAGATTGAGCCTTAGCAGCTAAAGCTGATTGGCGAGCCAAAGCTTTCACTTTCTTGTTCAATTTGAAGTGGTAATCACGTGGGCGTGGTCCGAAGATACGTCCACCACCTTTCATCAAAGGAGATTTCATTGAACCTGCACGTGCACCACCCGTACCTTTTTGTTTCTTAATCTTGCGAGTCGAGCGAGAAACTTCTGCACGCTCTTTCGCTTTGTGAGTTCCTTGACGTTGGTTAGCTAAATATTGCTTCACATCTAAGTAAACCACATGCTCGTTAGGAACGATACCAAAGATTTCGTCAGAAAGAGTAATTTTCTTTCCGGTATCTTTTCCTGCTATGTTATATACTGATAATTCCATGTTTCAGAATGTCTATTGTTTAGGCTAGGCCCAATTTTTAATTTTCAATGATTACGTATGAGTTCTTAGCTCCAGGTACTGATCCAGAAACTACTAATAAGTTTTTCTCTGGATAGATTCTCAAAACTTGAAGGTTTTGAACCTTTACACGATTACCACCTGTACGACCCGCCATGCGTAAGCCTTTGAATACACGAGATGGGAATGAACACGCACCAATTGAACCTGGGTGACGACCGCGGTTATGCTGACCGTGAGTTTGACCACCCACACCGGCAAAACCGTGACGCTTAACAACACCCTGGAAACCTTTACCTTTAGATGTTCCGACAACGTCTACGAACGTATCTAATTGTAACATTTCAACAGTTAAAACATCCCCTAAAGCTAGAGGCTGCTCAAACGTGCGAAATTCTACCAATTTCTTCTTGGGAGTAGTATTTGCTTTCTTGAAGTGACCCAACAAAGATTTTGTTGTGTGCTTTTCTTTCTTCTCACCGTAGCCGATTTGAACAGCGTTATAGCCTTCTTTCTCTACAGTTTTCACTTGTGTAACCACACAAGGACCGGCTTCGATTAGCGTACATGGAACAGCTTTACCGTCTTCCATGTATAGGCTAGTCATTCCGACTTTTTTACCAATAATTCCTGACATAATATGTTAATATTTAAAATATAAATATGCTTACAAGGCTACCGAGGCTTGTTGTAAGACTTTTATTCAAAATCATCGTTCAACTGAACGTGATATAGGAATCTAAACAATAAAAAAAAGCAGAATTGGTATAAGGCGACAAGATGGACCCGCTGTGGATAACAGCGAAAAAACACCTTGTGTAGCTTAATATTTAATTAATGGGCTGGGCATTCAACGGTCATCAATCAATACCAGTTCTAACACAAAAATCAAGCTTTCCTCGATTTAAGACCTGTTTGACATGCATTTTATGTGTTTTAAATAAATTCGGGAAGTTCTGCCAACCTCTCTCTGAATAAAAAACTGCGTTTGTCGAACGGGAGTGCAAAGGTAGGAAAAAAAATAATACAAACAAGAGGTGCGTTAAAAATATTTTGAAAATCAAGCAATTAGTAGTCAGTAGTCAGTGGGCAGTAGTCAGGGGGATGGTGAATGATAAATGATAAATGATAAATGGTGAATGCCTTCGGACTAAGACGAAGTCGACTAAGTCACACAGTGACGACTAGCGACTAATGACTCCCGACTGACGACTGAGTCGCTCCTCAAATTTATCACTCCCTTAATATACCTTACCCCTACCTTATCTAACTTAGGGCAAACATTTCCTTACCATGAAAAAAATCCGCTTACTGATTATCCTATCCCTCATTGCTATTAAAGCAAATGCACAGCAAATACTAGAGGTCCCTGGACTTGACGAGTTTGCCAAAATAGACACGAATGGCCATTCTGTTTTACCTAGTGGTCGTTATGTTACACCGGCTGGGAAGACGATTCGTATTACGGATGACCCTTTTGGACTATCGATTAGTCCTGATAAAAAATGGGCTGTAACCGTTCACAATGCTGCGTTCACGCGAGTAGACCTACAAACGAACACGTCTAAACGTTTTCCTCCTTACGGAACACCAGATAAAATCTCTCCTTATGGCAAAAGTTCATTCCTAGGGATTGTGTTTGCTGCTGATAGCAAGAGCTTTTTTCTGAGCGGTGGAGATGCTGGGAATGTGTATCAAGTAGATATTGTGACGGGAGCTGTCATGAGAACGCTTTCCTTGGACGGCCCAATTGGTGAGAAAATATATAAAGATAGTTTTGCTTCCGATATGGTGTTGATGCCGGAAACGAATGAACTACTTGTATTAGATCAGGCAAATTATCGAATGGTGCGCATTGATCTAGGAACGGGAGGATTGAAATCGAGTACGGGAACTGGCCGCTTGCCTTTTGGGATTACGCTTAGTCCTGATCATCAATCTGCCTTCGTAGCAAATGTGGGCATGTATGCCTATCCTTTAGTAGAGGGAACGACGCCAGAGAATCTCAAAACGCAGTATATTCCGTACCATCCGTATGGAAATGATACGAAAGAATCGAAAGAGGGGACCGTTATAGAGGGCAAAAAGATTCCAGGGGTGGGAGATCCACGCGCAGATGAGGCGATGAGTGTATTCCAAATAGATTTAAAAACGAACAAAACTGTTAAAGTATATAAACCTGGTTTTCAGTTAGGGGAAATGGTGGAGGAGATGGAAGTTGTGGGTGGTTCTAGCCCTAATTCGGTAGCGGTAGGATCGCAATATGTCTACGTCAGCAATGCGACGAACGATAATATTGCGGTGATTGATTACAAGACCAAACAGATTAAAACCCACATCCCAATTCAATTTTCTTCTTTATTAGATAAGCGTCGGGGATATTTACCGTTCGGTTTGACCTTAAGTAAGGATGAAAAAACATTATATGTCACACTTTTAGGCTTAAATGCGGTGGCGGTGATCGATGTAGCTTCCAAGAAAACTAGTGGATTTATTCCCACGGGATGGGGGCCTACTCGTGTGAAACTTTCAGAGGATGAAAAAACTTTGTACGTGACTTCCTGCCGTGGATATGGTGCGGGTCCAAATGGTGGAGCAGGTTATAAAGCACCTAAACAAGGGACTTACATTGGGGATGTGCAATTAGGTACTTTCCAAACGATACCTATGCCTTCTTCCGCAGAATTAGCTAGCCTAACCCAGCGGGTTAAAAACAATACATTTGTAGTGAAAGATGCCGCTAACAGAGGCAACAAAACCTTTTCGCTGGCTAAACCGGGACAATCTCCTATCAAACACATCGTGTATATAACAAAGGAAAATAGAACCTATGATGAGGTTTTTGGTCAGTTTAAGGGAGCTAAGGGGGATACTACCATTGCCCGCTACGGATTGAATCGTACGGTTTATGAAAAAGGTAAAACGTTTAGAAATGCCGACGTTTCTCCTAATCACCACCAAATCGCAAAAGCCTTCTCCATGAGTGATAACTTCTATTGCGATAGCGATGCCTCGATTCACGGTCACCACTGGATGATGGGCGTGATTCCGAATGAATGGGTGGAAACGAATTCTAGTGTCAGCAAAACAGCGAAGATCTTCTCAGAGGCTCCAGGACGTCGTTTTCCAGGTTCCACAGGAAGTATGGACCCGGAGGATTATGCAGAGATCGGCGGAATTTGGGAGGCTTTAGAGCGCAAGAATATTCCTTTTTACAATTTTGGCGAGGCAAATGAGACAGGACACGTGCGCGAAGATTGGTCAGATACCTTGACGGGGGCGGGTCATATTGTGATGGTACCGATGCAGAAGGCCTTGTACAAAAACACCAGCCACAATTATGCGGGCTTTAATATGAGCATTCCAGATCAATTCCGCGTGCAACAGTTCGAGACGGAATTCACAGAGAAATGGTTAAGCGGCAAAGAAAAAATGCCTGCTTTAGTGACTATACAACTTCCAAATGACCACGGAGCTGATGTTGATTCCGCAGCAGGATTCCCTTACCGATCGTCGTTTATGGCGGATAACGATTTAGCTTTAGGTCGCATGTTGCAGTTTTTATCCCACACGCCGTATTGGAAAGATATGCTAGTGATCGTCACGGAGGATGATCCCCAAGGGGGCGTTGACCACATCGATGCACACCGCAGTATCTTGATGATGGCCGGACCTTATGTCAAAAGAGATTATGTGTCACATCGCCATGCGAATTTTGGGTCGATATTGCGCGTAATTTATACCTTGTTAGGCGTTCCTGCCGTGAATCATTACGATCAGACGGCGAGCGTTTTGGATGACTTTTTTACAGACACCCCTAATTTCAAGCCTTACCAGTTTAGCTTCCCGGATAAACGCATTTTCGATGCGGATAAGACGATGATTCGCTATAATCGCACGATCGATTGGCGTAAAATCAAGAAGACGGTAGAGATGGATGATGAGGAAGATCAGCGAAAAAATCACTAATTACCAACTGTATCCGACTTGCAAATGAAGGCTGCGGCCCATGCCGTCGATTCCTGATCCATGCATTCGATAAGGCACATCGCCTAAATTTACGCCCTGCATACCTAGTTGAATGTGGGGCGTTAGTTTATACGAAGCTTGTAACTGAAGAATGCCCCAACCGGCTGTTCCACCTGGATTCATCCGATTATCTGATTTGTCTCCAGCGCTAAGTCGGTCTTGGCGATCCGCAAAAAGCCAAAGCAATGCAATGTTTCCTTTATCGAGTTGGTAATTCACAGACAGATTTCCATTGAAAGGAGGAATGCGGCGCATTGGTTCGTTTTGCGTTTGGTTTTGGCCCAAAACATAGGAAATCGAATTTCCTACACTAAACCGTTCCCCTAGCACCAGCGTTTGTGACCACTCAAAACCATAGAGATAGGCCTGATCCACATTTTCTTTGCGATATACCGGATATCCTTGAATAATTTCCGTCGTTTTAATCCGCGTAATTAAATTCGTCAGCGAAGTATGAAAAGCTGACCACTCTGCTCTGTAACGTCGGTTTTGGACCCGAAATCCGATATTTTTCGTCAATGAATATTCCGGCTTTAACTGGTAGGCGGGAAGCTCATACCGAAAATCAACGATTCCTAAACTGCCTAAATCATCTAAATTAGGCGCACGAAAACCCGATGCGATGGAAGCAAAAACCGTGAATGACGGACTAAGCGCATACGATAGACCGCCATCATAAACGAAAGCTCCTACTGAAATTTGTGCATCTTTCACCGTTGTGTCTGGAAGAAAAGCAGTCATCTGTTGGTAGCGCAAACCGGCATGTACTTGCCACGATTGATAGGCCCACTCATGCAAAGAAAAGGCCGAAAAGGTAGCATATCGTGATTTATCTGGATACAAGGCACGTAAAGCAGTCGTTTTCGTATTGACATCTTGGCGACGACTTCTTACCCCATCCGCGTAAAATTCTAGGCCTGTCGATGAATGAAGTCCAGGGACAAACTCACTTTTAAAAGAGCCGATTATTCCAAGAGTTCTAACTTCATCTGCCTCTTTTCGCAAGGTGCTGGAGCCTTTTTTCTGCAAGGCTCTCTCCTCGATACTTTCTTGTAAGGACGCTGTTATTTCAGCGGTTTGCAGCAAATTGTGCTGCCCCTGGTAAGTTAGGCGAGAATATCCCCGAAGATACGACTGCAAAGTCATTTCATTCAAGGCAAAGTTTTCTAATTGAATTTTGTGATAGACAGGGACGTGATCTTGTGTATTCTGTTGAACAAGGTTCTCGAGGGTAAAATGCTCCCCTAGTTTTGCGCGGTATTGCACTTGGAGATTTTGTTCTTCATATCCTGTGGGACGCTGAAAAGATCCTCCGCCTCCGCGACGAATATCTCCAAACGATTTCTTCCCGGCCAAGACGGAAATCGAATTCCGTTCTGATTGAAATTGTAATCGAGCTAAGCCACTGAGCTCCATGCCTTGGCTGATTCCCCTTCCCAAGAGCTGCCCAGACCATGATTTCGCTCCAAAAGTCGGTTTTTTAGAAATTAAATGCACCGCGCCAGTCAACGCATCCGATCCGTATTGAACAGAGCCCGAACCTCGAACTACCTCGATTTGGTCGAGGGAAAAAGGGTCAATCGTGTTTAGGTATTGATTAGGGCCGTAGCGAAAGGTAGAGTTATTAAAGCGAATGCCGTCTAAGACCAGCAGCGTTTGATTTCCCGTCAGGCCGCGAACAAAGGCAGAGCCTCCACCTTGATTCGTGCGTTGTAAAAACACGCCCGGAACGCTCGAAAGTACTTCCGGTGTATTCATTAGTTGTGTACTCTTTACTTTAGACGCATATACAGGTATCGCAAGACGTTGACTTACCACAGGTTGTCTGCTTGCGCTGACCACTACATTAACCAAGGTGTCCGAAAGGCTCGCAAAAGCCAAACGGACGCCTAACATACTCAATACAATAAAATTCATTTTTAATCTTCTTCTGTCGTAGCTAAAATAGCCGCTCTACGCGGTGCAGGCATGATGGAATCCTCACCTTTCACGGCCTTCCAAATCACTTCACTGAATTCTAAATCAGGCACCGAATCTTCCTTTTTAAAATCAAATTTAGCACTTTTCTGTGCACTCGGTGTATCTCTTACATTCAGCTCGAACAAGTTTGTGCGGGGTAATTCGTGAGTAAATGGCGTCAGGTTCGGCGTCGAAGTAAAGCTACGGAACATCGGTGTAGCCGCCGCATCGTATTGACTCATCGGAGGCAAGCCTAAGATTAATTCAATGGTGCGTAACATCGACGAAGTTGAATAAGGCGTGTGATCCACAAATCCACGCTTCACAAATCCACCCGCTACATAAGCGGTTGTGCGGTGAGCGTCTACGTGGTCTGGGCCGTTTTGGGCATCATCTTCTACAATAAATACCGCTGTTTCTTTCCAAATAGGGGACTTCGATAAGTGTTCAATAAATAAACCAATCGCGTAGTCGTTATCTGCCACGTAGGCAAATGGGGTCTTTTTGCCCAAACGCTGACCTTCTGTGTGGTCATTTGGGAATTGCATCGAATTAAATCGAGGCACTTGATTTAACGCAAGCAGGCGATCAAAGTCTCTTTTCCAAGCGTGGAAACGAGTCGTATCCATCACGTCTTGATCAAATGAAGCATAATCTGGGCAAAAATGATCAGCAATGGCTGGAATATTAGGTTTGAAATCCGTGGCAAATTCCCCGTAGGTGCGGTAAGAAATCCCTGCTCTTTTCGCATAATCCCAAATAAATCCATTCTTCGGATTCGCAATAGCGCGGTTACCCTCTCCATCATAATTTCCGCCACGTCCACCGTACGAGGTAGGCCAGGTTTTCTCTAAATAATCCGTTGCATGTGCAGATGTAGACCAGTTATGACCATCTGAACTCACCTCACCGTCCACATAGAAATTATCTAATAAAACGAAGTCCTTCACCAACTTGTGTTGATTAGGCGTATACTTTTCGCCAAACAACAATAAGGTCGTATCTCCATTTCCTCCCGCCACATCGGATAATACTTGATCATACGTGCGGTTTTCTTTCAGAATATAGTAGACATATTTAATAGGGGATGCATCTCCCACTTTCATTGGAATCGGATTTCCCTTCTCCCCTGCCGCATGTATTTCGCTTTCCTTCGTATAAGGCGTATTCTTATAAACCGCCTCTGATAATATGGCTAATTCCTTTGTCGTAGGTTCTTTGAAAACGGACATCGTCCCTTTCATTAAACCTCCAATATATTGACTCGGTGCCGCTATCGTATTATCTGATTTTTGGTAGGTAACGGTTTGTTTTTTCGCAATCGGATTAGGCCCTTTCGGATTAGCGAAAGAAGAAAAACCCTTACCGTTAGCCACGAATAATTTACCTTTTACGATCTTCAATGCCGTTGGGTACCAACCTACTGGAATGAATCCAAGTGATTTTGATTGCCCTGGCTTTTCTACTTCGAATACCGCTAAACAATTGTTATCTGCATTTGCAACGTATAATCTTTCCTCGTTTGCTGATAAGGCCAAACCATTCGTCGAACTACCCTCTAACGCATCTGGAACTAGTGCTGCATTTAAAACCTCCATTTCTTTACCTGCGTGCAAATCAACCACTGAAACGGAATTGTCATTTCCATTCGCCACAAACATTACCTGCCCATTTTTCGTGATTAGCATTTCGTTCGGGTGATCGCCTACAGCGATGGGCTTTGCAAACGTTTTGGTTTTGATTTCAAACGGTAAAACTTGACGCGCTCCCCAAACCGATACATACAAAATCTCTTTCTTTTTATCCAAAAGACAAGTGAATGCCTCAGCAGGCAAAGCATGAACAGATCGCACCGCCTTTTTAGCAGCATCCACCACGTAAAGCGAATTATTCTCCTTCGTTACCACATATAACATTCCGGTCGCATCGTCATATTCAATACCCGCTGGTGAAATAGTTGCCTTTAATTCTGTCGTTAATGCAATTTTCTCTTGCTCCACTAATTTCCCTGATAGAATATGGAATACCCGAATACAATTGTCATTGCCACCTGAAACAAATACGGTTTTATTATCTGCCGCTACTTTCAGACCATACCAAGATTTAGGTAACTTTTGAAAGTCTAGCACCTGATTGGTAGCCGCATCGATTAGTTGAAGGCTTTGGACGCTTTGGCCATTATTCGTCACTAAAAGATATTTTTGATCCGGGGAAACGACCACATTTAACGGTAAATCTCCCAAAGCAATAGAAGTACCATATGGAGATAATTTCCAACCATTAGGAAGCGTCACGCGCTTCGATTGAAGATCGGACTTTAAATCTTTCTGCGCGAAGGCACCTAACGAAAGGCCTAAAAAAAGGAGGGTTAGGGAAGTGAATTTCATATCTATTTATTTGCAGGAAAATTACAGTAAAGACCTGAATTGCTTATCCCGAGCAAGTCAAATTTAACAATTTGATATTATCGTTTTTCGATGATAAACTGATCCCTGATCAGGCCATCGGCTGCCAGCCATTTTGCCTCTAGCTTCGTATTAGTTACATCTATAATCATCGATCCACCTACTTCCGTATTTGTGTAGACTGCCGATTTTAGCGGAAATCCAGGTTCCCTTCCTCCTAACTTGCCCCCCGAACCATTCACGATGTAAATCACACCTTGCCCATTTTTACCCACTATGTAGTGATTAGGCGATTTCTCCGTAGCGACTACCTGCTTAGAAGCGTCAAACGTATCATTTATCCCAAAATGCCCACGCAAGGGTAACGTTCTTTCATACACATGGCTATGCCCGGCTAAAACGATATCTACTTTGTATTTCTCGAAAACTGGATTCACCTTTTCGCGCATATTTTTCATATCCAATTCTGTATCCGAATCATGCGAGCCTTTCGAATAAGGGGGCTTATGAAAATAGACGATCGTAAATGGGAGACGATTAGCGGCTAGGTCTTTGGCTAACCAATCATACTGATCCCCTTTCCCGTCCATCACTTGATTTCCAGCTGCATCCCGCAATTCCGTGTCTAACGAAATAAGATGTAACGAGCCATAATCCACCGAATAATAGGATTCAGAATGAGACGGAACACCGCCCGACTGCCCTTCCATTGGAAGCGTAAAAATAGTAAAATACGGCGGCTTCGTGGGATCATGTTTCCCTGCATAATCGTGATTTCCGGGTGCTGGATAAAGCGCTAGATTTGGGAAAAAATCTTTGCCATAGACATCAAAAACGTATTTTTGGTACTCCTCTTCTTTACCAGTATTGTAAGCATTATCCCCTAACCAAATCCACGCATCAATAGGTTGCTTTGCCGTATAATTTTTAACGGCGTTTAGTACGGCTTTTTGATTAGGTGTATCATATCCAAAGTCCCCTAAAGCCCATACACGCACTGAATTAGGGTCTCCCGCTTTCGGCTTCGTATGAAATTTACCCCCTTTCCCCTCTGAAATGGAATAGCTGTAGGTTTTATTCGTTTTAAGTCCCCCTACTTTCAGCACATGGTCAATCACTTGATTCGTATCCAATGCAACTTGATTCAAGGAATTCTCCCCGAAAAGGATACGACTAGCCATGGGCGTTGCTGTACGCCATTGAATAATGACCGATTCTGAAGTCATCGATTGCAAATAGGGGCCACGAACAATTGAATCGGTTTGGCCAAAGGCAGAAAGTGAGAGTAAAAGTAGCAGTAGTTTCTTCATGGATGTAAATTAAAAAAACGCCCAGAAACCTGAGCGTTTTTAAGAAAACCAAATGATTAAATTAAACGATTAGTATCCTGCATTTTGTTTCAGATATCCAGGTAAATTGGATGCTCCATCAATAGCCGTTTGAGGAATTGGGAAAACACGTTTTGTTTTGTCTGTATTCGTTTTCTCTGTCCATTTATCCTCGTATTTATTAAAGCGAATTAAATCAGTACGGCGCTGTAGTTCCCAATAGAATTCGAATCCACGCTCACGCAATAACAGGTCTAAATTAATCGTCGTTAAAGCCGATGCTGCTGAATTAGCCGTACGCGCTAAACGCACTTTATTTACATCTAATAAGGCGCCTGCCGCGTCGTTCGATTTACGCAATTTTGCTTCCGCACGCATTAAATACATATCAGCTAAACGAACGATCATGATGTCCGCTTCGCCAAAATTACGACCAGACGAAGATTTATCCGAGAACTCATATTTCTCCACGCGGAAACCTGCGCTATAATCACTTCCTGTTGTTGTATAATCTACCTGCTCTACGTGAATAACAGATGGATTCCCTTTTCCACGGCTATTCATCAACTTACCTACCTTTAATGATTTACCATCTGCACATTTCACAAAAGCACCTGATGCGTAGATCAAACCATATTGCTGGCCACGTAAAATACCACGATCAATCTTGTATTTCGTAGGATCTACACATTGATCATCTGCTTTTACCACATTTTGCTTGTAAAAACGAGGGTCAGCGTCTGCAGGATCGACTGAACCATAGGCAGAAACCCATGATTGATAGAAGGTAGGCGTAATAGCTGGACCATCCGTACCGTTTGCTGCTGGATAAGCAGGTAATGGACGTTGATCATTTGCTAAAGAGAAATAAGATAAACGGTTGTGCCCATTTAATTCAGCACGCTGATCCACTGCAAAAATCAACTCCTTGTTCGTATGGTTTACGTTGCTAAAGATATCCCAGTAATCAGTAGATAAAGCATATTGGCCGGAGTTAATTACTTTATCTGTGTATTCAATTACCTTATCCATATCTTCCGACTTGAAAGTAGGGGTTCCATAAGGATCACGCCATGCTGCTGCATTTAAGTGTAGACGAGCCAATAATGCCCATACGCCTCCCTTCGTTAAACGTCCAGGTCCAGCAGAAGTCGTTAATTGAGGTTCAACTGCTAATAACTCATTCTTGATATAAGTAATGGCAGTTTCTCCGCGCATGATGGTTGTTACATCGCCTAAATCTTCTTTTGAGAAGGCCACTCCATACAAATCTAACATCATCATGTTGTAAAAAGCTCGCATTCCGCGCGCCTCAGCAATGTATAAATTTGCATTTGCATCCTTATTTGATTTCAAGGAATTAATAGCCGTCACTGAACGTGAAATACCGGCTAAAATCGCGTTCCATGTATTTCTGACATTCGGATCTGTCGAAGTTGTTTCGTGCTTGTGCAAGGATAAATAAATACCATTATCACCCCAATCCGTACCTCCACGGTAAGGCAAGATGGCCTCATCCGTAGAAATTTCCTGCAATGCGAACAAAGTCGTGTGCTGGAAAATGGTAGGTAAAACGGCATATACTGGTGCAATCATACCGTCTGCTGCTTGCTTGTCTGTTAAGCCAGCTGCATTGTACTCGTCTAGAATTTTTTCATTTAAATCGGAGCAACCTACTAAGGCTGACATCCCCGCCAATACGATGGCTATATTTCTTAACTTTTTCATTTCTTTTTGCTATTCAAATTAGAATGTAAGATTTAAACCAACAATGACAGACTTCGCTTTCGGGTAACTTAGGTAATCGATACCGTAAGAAAGAACCCCATTAATCGAGTTGTCTTTATTTACTTCAGGATCATATCCATCATACTTTGTTTGAACCCAAAGATTTTGTCCAGTCACGGATAAACGTGCATTTGAAATAAACTTACTAATACCTAATTTCTTGGTGTCAAACTGGTAACCTAAGGTTACGTTATTTAATCGCAAGAAGGCTGCGTCTTTCAAATAACGGGTGGAGATAGGAGCCGCATTATTAATGGACTCTTTTGCATCTGCATAAGCTGCTGGAACCACGTTCGTATTTTTCGCGATTTTCAATTTATAAAACGCTGCGTTAGCCGTGTTATCGTAAATTTTATTTCCCGCTACTCCATTAAATTGCAAACCTACATCAAAGCCTTTGTAGGCTACATTTCCAAACATATTGTATTGTGTAGTAGGCAAAGCTGTTCCTGCTGCAATACGATCTTTGTCTGTTATAATTCCATCGCCATCTTGATCCTTGTAAATGCTCATTCCCTTGTCATCGAATCCAATGAATTCTTTTAAGAAGAAGGTTCCGATCGGCTGACCATTAATGTAGCCATTAATCGTAGCTGATGTCAAACCTGAACCCGAAGCAGAACCAGAAGGGATGACCGAATAAGGAGAACCTTTCACCTCATTTTGGATCAAGGTTAAGTTACCACCTACATTAAATTTAACCCCTGATTTTGTAGTGAATTTGTAGTCTAAATCTACTTCAACACCCTTGTTCAAGATTTCCATGTTTTTCACATTCGTCCAAACCGAACTTGCTGGTTGAACTGGATCTGCTGGAATAACCTCTAATAACATGTTCGTAGAGACCTTATTAAAGGCATCGATCGAACCAGAAAGGGCTCCATTTAAAAAAGCAAAATCAAGACCCAAGTTCATTTGAGTAGAAACCTCCCATTGAATATCCGGATTCGCCAAACGAGAATACGTAATACCAGCTGGGTAAGAAGTAGACGCGTCCATTGGATACGAAGTGGTTCCACTTACCACTGCCGTGAATAAAGGCTGCGTAATTTTTGGTGGGATTTCTTGGTTACCTGTTTGGCCCCATCCTCCACGTAATTTCAAATTGCTTACAGCTGATTTTTGTAGGAATGGCTCCTCCGAAATTCTCCATCCTAAAGAGAAAGAAGGGAAAATACCATAGCGATTATTAGCACCAAACTTCGATGAACCATCCGCACGAACCGTTGCCGTAGCCAAGTATTTGTCTTGGTATTGATAAGTAGCACGTGCGAAGAATGACTGCAATTCATTAATGAAAGCAGCACCTGCAGGCTTATTTGTCGCTAATGTTAATTCTTGACCAATTCCAGGATTGTAAATAGGTTCTGTAGGAACAATGGGGAATTTATTGATACTAAATGTGCGCCATTGGTATTGGATTTTTTGATACGAATGACCTAATAAAGCCGCCACTGTATGATCTCCTAATTCTAAATTATACGTCAAATAATTTTCAATCAAATTATTTAAGTTGCTCGTATTGTAGGTATCTAAACGACCATCAATTTTAGGGACACTACTCGCTAAAGTTTGAACATCCCGAACAGATGTTGAATTATCATATCCATAGTTCAAACGATAAACCAAACCTTTTGCTAGTTTTATCGAAGGTGAGACATTCGCAATAAAACGATTTGTCGTATTAATATCCTTGTATAATTGCAGGGTAGTCAATGGGTTAGATGAACTTACGAAAGTGGCTGGTGTCTTGCCATCGGCTAAATAAGCTGGTAAAGTCGGGTTATTTGAAATTGCCGTTCCTAATAAACTTTCGATTGCTGGGCGCTCATTTACCGTATTCGAGAAGTTTAAATTCGCATCTACATTCAAGCGATCATCCCAGAATTTTTGATTTACATTGATGCGACCAGTCATGCGATCTAGCTGGTTGTTTTTCAAAATACCTTGCTGCATTTGTGCTCCAAACGCCGCGTAATAAGTCAACTTATCAGCGCCACCACCTAAACTAAGGTTGTAGTTTTTTGTCAAAGCATCGCGTGTAATTTCTCTCTGCCAATCCGTATTCGAATTGAATTCTTCTAACACACCACTATTGGCTACTACTTGCTTGCGGAATTCTGCAGCTGATAAAACTGGTAGCGCGCGAGCAATAGAAGAGATACCTACACTTGTAGAAAGTTCTAATTTCGAAGCACCCGCTTTCCCTTTTTTAGTCGTCACTAAAATAACTCCGTTTGCTCCACGAGAACCATAAATCGCCGTAGCAGAAGCATCTTTTAATACATCAATGGTCTCAATGTCTTGAGGATTCAAAAAGTTTAATGGATTTCCTCCACCTGTTGTCGAATTATCTAGAGCTAAGCCATCAATCACAAATAACGGTGTTGATCCAGAGCGAATTCCACCAGGACCACGTACCGTAATTCCTTGAATACCTCCTGGTTCACCCGTCGCTGAAGTTACATTTACACCCGCCACTTTACCTTGTAATAATTGCTCGGGCGAGTTAATGATACCTTTATTAAATGACTCACTTGCAACAGATTTAACAGAACCCGTCACATCTGTTTTTTTCTGAGTTCCGTAACCTACTACGATTACTTGGTCTAAATCAGACGCCGTCATAGACAAAGAAAAATTAACTTCCGTTTGTTTTCCAACCGTGATAGACTTGGTGGTGTAACCGATAAATCTAACTTCCAAAACTGCATTTTCAGATGGAGCGCTGATTGAATACTTACCTGCCACGTCTACCGTAGTTCCTTTAGTAGAACCCTTAACAGATACAGTTGCTCCAGCTAAAGGCTCTTTAGTCGTGGCGTCAGTTACAATACCCGTAATAGTGATAGACGATTTATTTTGCCCAAAAACAGGAATTAATGGTCCTGAAATCAAGGATAGAACAGCCATACACATAATAACCCATTGTCTGGATTTACTCATGTATCTATGTCCTTGAAAGTGTTGAATTACATTCATAAGATTAGATTAGTTTAAATTAGTGACCAAAAATATAGCGTGTTAAAAGGATACAGGTTATATGATAATCAATGAGTTGTTAAATAATTTATTCTTTGAAAAGTGCAAATTGGTCGTCACTGCGTGACTTAGGCAAAGAGTCAATAAAAACAAAAGACAAGGCCGTAGGCGACTAAGCGACGCAGTCGCGACTAAGGCGAAGTCGACTAAGTCACGCAGTGACGACTAAACGATATAGTCGTGACTAAATCGCGCAGCGATGACTTCGCGCTTTTGCGCGTTCCCCCCTCGAAAAACGAATAATCTTTTGTATTTTTGGGCTTTAGTTGCTGAAAATCAGGCAGTTTTTATTTATTTCCCAAGAAAAAAAAGCATTATGTCAAGTTTATCCAATCAAACAGGAGTGTTGCACGGAGATGCGGTTCAAGAGTTATTTGAGATCGCAAAGAAAAATCAATTCGCTTTACCGGCTGTAAACGTTACCGGTACAGATACTGTAAATGCAGTATTAGAAGCAGCGAAAGCCGTGAATTCTCCAGTAATCATTCAATTCTCTAACGGTGGTGGTATTTTCTACGCTGGAAAGTCTCTTTCTAACGAGAATCAAGCTGCAGCCATCGCAGGTTCGATTTCAGGTGCTTACCACGTTCACCAAATGGCGAAAGCTTACGGTGTTCAAGTAGTATTACACACGGACCACTGTGCGAAAAAATTATTGCCTTGGATCGACGGTTTATTAGATGCTGGCGAGAAGTTCTTCGCTGAAACGGGACAACCTTTGTTCTCTTCGCACATGATTGACTTGTCTGAGGAGCCTTTGGAAGAAAACTTAGAAATCTGCGCAAAATATTTAGAGCGTATGTCTAAAATGGGCATGACTTTAGAAATCGAATTAGGTGTTACAGGTGGTGAAGAAGATGGTGTGGATAACTCAGATGTAGATTCTTCTAAATTATATACACAACCGGAAGAGGTGGCTTATGCTTATGAAGTATTGTCCAAAATCTCCCACCGTTTCACGATCGCTGCGGCATTCGGTAACGTACACGGTGTTTACAAGCCGGGTAATGTGAAATTACAACCCATCATTTTGAAGAACTCACAAGAATTCATCAAAGAGAAATATAGCTTAACTGCTGAGAAACCAATCAACTTCGTATTCCACGGTGGTTCTGGTTCATCTCGTGAGGAAATCCGTGAGGCATTATCTTATGGTGCGATCAAAATGAACATCGATACAGATACGCAATGGGCATTCTGGGAAGGCGTTTTAGACTTCTACAAGAAGAACGAAGCGTATTTACAAGGCCAAATCGGTAACCCAACAGGTGACGATTCTCCGAACAAGAAATATTATGACCCACGTGTTTGGTTACGTAAGGGCGAAGAGACTTTGGTAGCTCGTTTAAAAACAGCTTTCGAAGACTTGAACGCGACAAACGCGAATCAGTATCTATAGTCACTAGTCGCTAGTCACTAGTCGAGAGTCAAATGAGCTGGAACTTTGTTCTGGCTCTTTTGGTTTTAGAAGATTAGAGATAATAGAGTATAGAGAAGAGTTAAAAAATCTCGAACTTTGCATCCGAAAATTATAGACTAGCGACTAGCGACTAGCGACTAGCGACTAGCGACTAGCGATTGACAACTGAATATGAAAACCGAACTACACCCTGCCTCCTCCCGCGGAACAGCCGATCACGGCTGGTTGAAGACCGCCTTTAGTTTTAGCTTTGCTGGCTATTATAATCCGGCGAGAATTCATTTTGGTGCGTTGCGCGTGTTGAATGATGACTACATAGCGGCTGGGATGGGTTTTGGCAAACATCCACATGATAATATGGAGATTGTGACCATTCCGATGAAAGGTGCGGTGGCGCATGAGGATTCGATGGGAACGAATGGGATTATTAATGCAGGGGACGTGCAGGTTATGTCTGCGGGGTCTGGGATTTATCACTCAGAATTTAATGCGAGCCAGACGGAGGCTTTGGAGCTTTTCCAAATTTGGGTAATGCCTAAATTGAAAAATATCACGCCGCGTTATGATCAGCGTAGCTATAATGCAGCTGATTTTAAGGGGCAATGGAAGACGGTGGTTTCGCCACTGGGAACGGACATCGATTCACTTCAAGTAAATCAGGATACTTATTTTAATCTAACGGAATTAAACGCGGGCGAAAGTCTGAGCTATGCGCTACACGGGGCACAGCAAGGGGCTTTTGTGTTTGTGATTGAGGGTGGTATCGAAGTGGCTGGCGAAAAGCTAGGTAGACGCGATGCGATCGGTATTTCACAAACAGAAAGCATTGAGGTGCAGGCAGCGACAGCGGACACGAAGGTGTTGTTGATCGAGGTTCCGATGGTCTGGTAGATTTAACTTTAGCGTAACATTTGCTTAATCAGGAGTTAAAAGTGGTGGTCTATTTTTGGTAAACCAAATAGGTAACCAATGGGCCATCCTTCTCAACCCACCTACAAAACGATCGTTATATCTGACTTGCATTTAGGTAGCAAGGGAGCTAAAGCAGCCGAGGTAAACGAATTTTTACGTGCACATTCGTGCCACCAACTCATCTTAAACGGCGATATCATCGACGGCTGGCAGCTTAAAAAGGGCGGTAGCTGGAAGAAGAAGCACACGGCATTTTTCCGTTGCGTCTTAAAGATGATGGATAAGTGGGATACGGAGGTGATTTATTTGCGCGGGAATCATGATGATTTCCTAGAGCAAGTACTTCCCTTGAAGATTGGAAAGCAGTTTTCGATTCGCCAGGATTATATGTTGAAGAGTTTTGGCAAGAAATACTTCATTACACACGGCGATATTTTCGATAGTATTACGAGCCAAATGAAATGGCTAGCCTATTTAGGCGATATCGGCTACACATTCTTGTTGTGGCTGAATAAATGGTATAATCAATACCGCAGCTGGCAAGGAAAGCCTTACTATTCTTTATCGCAGGTCATTAAGCAAAAAGTGAAGGCGGCGGTGAATTTCATCTCGGATTTTGAGGAGAAATTAGCGGAATTAGCGAAGGCCAAAGGCGCGGATGGCATCATCTGTGGCCATATCCACAAAGCAGAGATCAAGATGATCGACGGAATTGCCTACATGAATTCAGGAGACTGGGTGGAATCATTGACAGCTTTAGTGGAAACACATCAAGGGGAATGGCAAATCATTGAATTCCCTCACTACAACTTAAAAGCAGAATTAAACGAAATTTTAGGCGAGGCTGTGACAGTCGAAGCAGAAGAAGAACTATAAGATGGGAAAATTCATATTTACCGTACAAGGTGAAGGTCGAGGTCATTTAACGCAAGCGATCTCTTTTACTCAAATCGCGCGCGAGGCAGGACATGAAGTGATTGGTTACGCTGTGGGATCATTCCAAGGCCGTAAGATTCCTTCGTTTTTCTTAGATTTCATCGGAGATACCCCTATTTTACAATACGAAAGTCCATCCATTATTTTTGGCAATGGAAAATCAGTGCAGCTATTTAAAACGGCGGCACAGGCGTTCACGAATTTCAAGACTTTTTGGAATAGCGCCACACAACTTGAAGAATTCATTGAAGAGTTACAACCAGATGGAATTGTGAACTTTTATGAGTCAATTACCGGGCTTTACAAGTTGAAATCGGGTTCAAAGATCCCGACGATGTCTGTGGGTCACCAATACTTACTATTAAATAAGAACTTCGAGAGTATCGCAGAGAAGAAGATTGATCGTATTCTATTGAATATGAACACGTTGATTACCTCTATTGGTTCTAAGAAATTACTAGGCTTATCTTTCCGTCCGATCGAAAATGACGAGAAGATCGAAGTTGTCCCCCCATTATTGCGTCAACAGGTTAAGAATATTGTTCCAAAAGCAGGGGAGCGTTGGTTAGCCTATCTAACGCACTTCCGTTTATCGGAGGATATCATGAACTGGTCTAACGCGAATCCGGAGGTAAAATTGGATTGTTTTTGGGATAATCCAGCCCGCAAAGAGACGTATCACTATTCAGACTCCTTGACTTTTCATCCGATTGATGCAGAGAATTATTTGGCCAAAATGACGGAATGCGCTGGCCTCATTTCCACCGCTGGTTTTGAGTCAGTGGCTGAAGCGATGTATTTAGGAAAGCCTGCCATGATGGTTCCGGTGCCTAACCACATCGAGCAGATGATCAACGCGCATGATGGAGCCTTGTCCGGTGCTGGAATTGGTGCAACTACATTTGACCTAGGTATCTTCAAAAAATACTTACCTACACACGTTTCTGTGAAAGACCAATACCAAGAGTGGGTAGCACAATCACAGCGTTTAATGGCGGGCCATTTACGTGATTTGATTGCTCAACCAGTCTATGTGGCAAACTTCGAAAAGAATCAAGGAACGGGTTTGTCTGGCATGTTAGGACGCAGAAGATTCCGTTGGTCTAGATAAAAACGAAAATGATCATATATAAAAAGGCGAATCGTTAGGTTCGCCTTTTTTATTGACAATCTCTTAACAAAAACATGATAATTTAAACATCTAATTCGGGAGAAAAAAGAGGAATTTTGGTAAACAGTTGATGTGTTATAAATGAACAGAAGATCCCTTCTTCAAACACTAGGCTTAGGTCTAGGTGCTCTCAGCTTACCGCTCGTAGGTAATGCAAAAACCCCCTCCTCTCCTGACAAACCTTTTCGAATTGCACACATTACAGACGTGCATATGATGCCTTTAATTGGGGCTGCAAAAGGCTTTTCTAGATGTTTGGACCATATTCAATCCCTTCCTGATAAACCCGATTTAATTATCAATAGTGGCGACGCCATTATGGATGCGCACAGAGGTGGCAGATCAGTAGCGGAAAAACAGTGGCGCTTATGGAGTGAAGTGGTTGAAAAAGAACTCTCGATTCCGATTGTGCAGTCACTAGGCAACCACGATATTTGGGTGAAAAATGAAAGCCCAGAGAGTATCCTGGACGGGAAAAAATTTGCTTTAGATAAAATTCAAGAGTCCGATTTCTATTATTCGAAAAATCTTGGGGCCTGGCATTTAATCAGCTTGGATAGTATCAGCCCGAATCATGAGGGCAAATGGTATACGGGAAAAATTGATGAAGCCCAAATGCACTGGCTGAAGAATGAGTTAAATTCAATCCCTTCTTTCAAACCCGTATTAATCGTAAGCCATATTCCGATTCTAGCTGCTTGTATCTTCTTCGATGGTAATCGTTTTGAAAATAACCAGTGGAATGTGCCAGGACGCTGGATGCATGAAGATGCACATGAATTGAAAAATTTGTTCCTTAAGCATCCAAACGTTAAATTAGCTATTTCGGGACATATTCACCTCTTAGATAAAGTAGAATACAACGGTGTCACCTATTGTTGTAATGGTGCTGTAAGTGGAGCATGGTGGGCTGGAAATTACCAGCAAACAAAACCCGGATATGCGATCATCGATCTTTATGCCGATGGCCGCTTCACGAACCAGTATACCCCTTATGCTTAAACCTTGGATTTATTTATTAATGGCCTCAGGATTAGAGGCTGCCTGGACTTTTTCTTTGCGTAAGCTAGATTTAGGTGCTCTAAAGAATGCCATTGTTGAAAATCCATTACTTAGTTCTGCCGTAGGGGTACAATTTGGCTATTTACTTCTTTATTTAGGCCTAGGGGGATCTAATATCTATTTCCTCTCCTTATCCATGAAGACTATCCCCATGACCATTGCGATAGCTACCTGGACCTCCGTTTCCCTGATTTTGATCAAAATGTGCGATATTTTTATCTTAAAAAATCCAACAAACCTGTCCGAATTCTTCTTCCTTACCCTCATTATTACCGGGATTGTAGGGCTGAAATTCAGCGCACCGGCTTAATTTCCAATGTTAAATTTTTCAATGTTATGTAAATGTTAACATAGATTAATTTTATTTAACAATTTCTTTACATAGTTTTGATCATCACATTAAATAAAACCTGTATGAGTGAGGACAACAAAAAACTAATTGACCAAGTAGCACAAGCTATTTTGCCTAAATTGAACGGACTTTCAGAGAAAAATGCGAAGAAAGTACTTAACGAAACGACAAAATCTGTTTCTTCAATCGTAAAAAAATATAGCAAGTTAATCGCAGAACAAGAGAAAGAGGCTGCTAAAGCGAAAGAGAAAGCGGCAAAAGCTGCAGCTAAGAAAGCAGAGAAAGACGCAAAAAAAAAGTCAAAGGAGAGCAAAAAAGTAGCAAAAGCTAAATTACTTGCTTCCTTAATCGCTAAAGAAAAACCAGCTGCACCAGCTGCAGCAAAAAAATCAACAGCAGCGAAAGCTCCCGCTGCAAAGGCGCCGGCAAAACCGAAAGCCCGTGCTCCTAGAACAAAGAAATAAATTGAGATAACATAAAAAAAGGGGAGACATTGTCTCCCCTTTTTTTTACTCCTTCATCGCTAAATTTTTTCTGTAAACAGCTTCTTTAATTTGCTTATTTCAGGCTTACCTACGCCTAATTCAACTTCTAAATATTTTTCAATTGAACCGTATTTCTTTTCAATAGTATGGAACGTTACTTGTAGGTAGCTCTCTTTCACTCCCATCAAATCCAACACCATTTCCTCCGTAAAACCCATTGATTTTAGTCGAGGAATCATTTTACGATTCTCATCTTGGCGGTAATAATTAGACGCTAAAAAATCAGCTATTACCTGGTCTCTAGAAACTCCTAAGACTGTGAGCAATAATGCTGCCCCCATGCCTGTGCGATCCTTTCCAGCAGTACAATGAAATAACACGTTTGTGCCTTCCTCTGCCTTTACTAGTTCTGCGAAAAACGGCTTGTAGCGAAAAGCTAACGAATCGTTTAGTCCATAAAATGAACGCATCATTGAATCTGTATCAGCAGCGGTTTTTAATTTTAAAAAGACCGAATTCGGATTTACCTGACCACTTCCTGCTGGCAGATTTACGTATTTTGCTCCTACAGGCAATTTATCAGGTGCCTGCTTGATTTCGACAGGACCTCTAAAATCAACAACAACTTTAATTTTACGGTCGACTAATTGAGTTAAATCCTCTGGCGTCAGTTTTGACAAATCTGCGGAACGATAAACTCTCCCCCACTTAACTCGCCCTCCGTCAGCCGTTTTGTAACCACCCAAGTCCCTAAAATTTTGGGCACCCGTTAAAAATACCTTACGCTGCAAACTATCGACTACCTGCGCTTGTAGTGAGAGCGAAAAAAATAAAAATACGACTAGTGTTCTAAGCATCCTCTTAAATTAAAAAAGTTCCCAACGTATACCAGCTTGTCCTCTGCTAGAGTACCATTCTACCATCGTAACACGACGTTCGTCACCCAAATATGTTTTTAATGGCTCGTTGTTCAAGTTATTTAGCTCGACAAAGGCTTTAATTCGCTTACTCACTTGAACACTTGCAGAAGCATCTAGCGTGAAGTTTTTACCCGTATAGGTATAAAAATCTTTCCCTAAAGACTGATTAATAGTTTCTAATGAGGCTCCACGGAAGTTGCCCGCTAAACGTATCATAACACCATTCTTTTCATAGAATAAGATGGCATTATATAGGTGCTTAGACTGATTCGGCAATTCTGTTACATCATAACGGCTCGTGCCTATCACGGGCACTTTTGCTTCGCTTTGGATGTACGTATAATTTGCTTCTACACCTAAGCCACTTAAAAATCCAGGTAAGAAGTTTAATCGTTTGTTCACACCCACTTCAAAACCAAAAAGGTTGCCATCTGAAATGTTGGTCGCTTGCGTTAATACATAATTTGTACCTGAAATAGTTTCAATACTACGATTAGAGAAAACAATATCTTGTAGTTTTTTGTAGAACAAACCGCCAGATACAATTCCTAAATTATCGAAGTAATGCTCATACATTAAATCAAAATTTTGAGATTTTGTAGGCTTCAAGGCTGTATTTCCTCGTGAAATCGTCGGGATTGATTGCGTCATATCAATATTTTCTCCTGGATTTAAATCCGAAAAATTAGCTCTTGAGAACGTGCTTGTGTAAGCAAAACGCAAATTTGATTTCTCGTTCAAAGCCATCTTAGCGTGGAACATAGGCAAGAGATTCGTGTATTGATTTTCTTGCTTGATGGGAGTCACGGTGTTTGTTGTAGTGGTTCCTACTTTCGTGGCAGATAATTTATTTCCATCCAAGCTTAAGAAAGTTGTTTCGCTTCTTAAACCTCCTACTAGGGTGATATTTTCCGCTACTTTATACTCGCCCATTACGTAAGCCGACGCTACGGATTCTGTCGCTTTGTACTTTAAAGTGGCATTAGAAGCAGGCGACACATCGCGCATTCCATTAGCTGTCAATGCAGCGGAGCTATATAAATCAAATAAAGCTTGAGGCGTTAAAGGCTTCATAATCATATTAGAGTAATCTAATTCCAACTCATTGAAATACCCTGCACCTATCGGAAATTCCTCTCTTGTTAAAGAAGATAAGGGTACTAAGGCTGGAGAACCTGGAATACCCAATGCAGCATTAGGAACCCAAACCGCCGTTGTGCCAAAGGAGGCATCACGAGATTTAGAACGAAATTTAAGACCAGCCTTTAATTTCAATTTTTCGGAGGTCTCATGAGAGAAATTTACTTGAAGATTTTTATCTGCTTCCTCCGTATTTAAACCATAAATAACTAACTGTTGCAAAGTCAATTTTGAAGGATCCATCACCTCTGCTGCATTACCTAACATAGGGTCAAACAACATAGGATCTTGACCAATACCATCTGGGGAATCGAAATTCCAATATTTTTTTCCATTAGAAGAGAGACCAATGAATCCTCCATTAATTCTTTGACGGAATGTGGCAATCGGTAAGCCCTTTGTTCCGTTTGTAGAAGGGGTTTCTAGAAAGAACTTTGTATGGTAATCGGATGCTAACCAGTCTACTTTTAACTTATCGCCGAAGTAGTGTTCTCCACCTACCTCAAATCCATTTAACGCTGTTTGGTAATGAGAATAACGATAGTTGTATTGGTATCTTTTATTCGTATAGTCAACATACGATTCATGTACTGGACGAATATCATCGAATTTATCCCAAAGTCCACGTGAGAATATCTTGTGATTATTATTGAATTTATATTCGATTCCAAAAGTCAATCCGGAGGTTTGGCGCTTACCCATGTAACGCTTAAACATGATGCTATTAATCGAAGTTCGATCTAAAGCAATGGCAGATCCCGTATTGTAAGAAACGTCATAGGAGTCTGTTCCCCAATTACGATCCCAAAATGCTCCCGTAAGAATTATCCCTAGCTTTCCTCCAAAAAAACGATCACCATACGTTAATGAACCATTTGTTGTACCGTTCTGAGAGAAGGCGTTATAGCCTCCAGCTGCACTTACATTAAAAACTCGTTTGGTAGGAGCCGTCTTAGTAACAAAATTGATGGAGCCACCGATGGCATCAGCCTCCATATCCGGAGTTAAGGCTTTCGAAACCTCTACTCGTTGAATCATTTCTGAGGGAACCGCATCTAAAATAGAGGCACGCGTACCATATACAGAGGCTGAAGGCAAACGGCTACCATTGAATAAAGTAGAAGTCCACGAAAAAGGGGTTCCACGAACCGTAGCTTGATCCGCTTCTCCATGGTATCTCGCAACAGCAACTCCTTGAATACGTTGAATGGCCTCTGCTGCATTACGATCTGGTAATTTACCGATGGCATCAGCCACAACTACATCCATTATTGCCAAGGCATTTTTCTTAATGCTATAAGCCTTTGATTGTGAACCGGCTACGAAACCGGTAACAATCACTTCTCCTAACGTACTATTCGCAGGTTTTAAAAGAATATTTCCCAAAGAAACTCCGGATGCCGGAACACTAATAGTCGTATCTAAATCTGCATAACCGATAAACGAAAAATGCAAAGTAAGCTGACTAGCCTTCGCTGCATTTAATCGAAAATCACCTTGTTCAGAGGAAATGGCCGCTTGGTTCGACCCTTTAATTCGTACGGTAGCACCTGGTAAAGCCCCGTCTTTCGCGACAATTTTACCTTGAATAACTTGCGCTTGAATGGTTTGAAAGCTTAGTAATCCAATGATTGCTAAAACTAAAGTTTGTAAGTTTTTCATGTGTTTAATCACTAATTATTGAATGGGAGAAAATGCTTTCACCACTCCATCATTCTCAGAAGAAACTACGAGTAGAGGTAAGCCATTTGGACTTTTTTCAGCCGGAATAAAGATGATTCCCTCAGGAGCATCACCCGTCTTCAAAGTCATTTTATACAAGGGAAGAGTCGGTATAGTGATGTCGTAAATCATGACAGCATCCGTACGCTCACATCCCACGAAAGCATACATGCGTGAGCCTATCTTACCTACCGCAATTCCTTCCGGTTCAGAGCCTTTGTCATCTGATCTTGCATCGTCATAAAGTCCTGCAAGAATGGAGCGATGATCAATTTCATTATCTGTGTCGAAAACTTGCTTTCCGGTTAAACCATTCCATACACTCATGGATCTTCCGCCTAAGGAGTATAACTCATCAAAATCTCCGTCACCGTCTGTATCACCTAACGTCGTTGTGATATTTAAGCGCCCTAAAGCAGGTTCTAATTTTAATGCATCACCCGTAACGAAATTATTGTAATCTAATTTGATATCCTTTACGCGTTTGATTTCTGCAAAAGCAGCATACTCTCTTGCATCCCCTTCATTCGCGGTAAACAAATAAGGAATGCCCTCTTTTTCATACACAGCGATGGCATCCGGCATATAAATTCCCTTGATTTTTGCGTAAGAAGAGAATAATACCTTCGAATCCTTATCACTAAAATCGAATGCATTATTTATGGTACTATAGTCTTTGAATCCGAGTGGGAAAACATCGGTAATATTTTGTGTGTTAAGATCGACTTTAGCAATCGCGTTATTTTCTTGTAAAGTCACCCAAGCAGTTTTAGAATCTGCTGAAATCGTGATATATTCTGGCTCCACATCTTTTGTTAGCGTTGCCCCTTTACCAAAAACACGAAAACCTTTTGCCTTTAAAATGGCAGCATATGATTCGAATCCGGCAAAATTTAAGGTTTTTACCGCGTAACCCGCATTAATCGAAATAATTGAAATAGAGCCCTCTGGATCTACTGTATAATCGTCCGAAGGCTCTCCTTCGTTTGCTGTCAATATTATATTACCATCCGGAGAGAAGGTAACCATATCCGGCAAAGCTCCTACAGTCACTTGTTTGATTTCAGATAAATCTGACGTATTAAAAATGACACATTTACCATTTGATTGCTTATTTGTTGCTTCAATAGCTGCCGCTAATTTTCCATTAGCCACCGCAACGCTATTCACAAAACCTCCATAAGGAGCCATGAGAATACTGGTAATTAATTTAGGGCTTGCTGGATTTGCGTAGTCTAACACATCAATTTTATTAACTGATGAATTATTTACGACGAATAGTTTTTTAGTGGATGGATCAAAAGCCGAAATTTCAGAAGCACCTAGGCCTCCAAGAGCAATCGAACTAATTTCTTTAAACTGATAAATTTGAGGATCACTTTGCACATCTAACATGCTTTCTTGCTTACACGCAAAAACAAGTCCTCCCAAGAAGATTATAGAAAGTAATTTTTTCATTTTTAGGCTGATTAAAAAAAGGGGGGACAATGTCCCCCACTTTTTAATTTATACTTCATCAATTATTTGTTCAACCACATGACATCGTTGATGTCATCTTTTCCAGCGTATTGGCTAGTGATCGCTGCTGTGTAGTTTGTCGCATTTGCCGTACGCTCAGTGGTTGGATAAATCCAACGTTGCGCGATACGATTCGAGTTTCCATTACCTACTCCTGAAGAGAATGCTGGGAAACCTGTTCTTCTCCAGTTGAAATATGCTTCCATACCTGAGTTCATGAAGAAGGCAGCGTATTTTTGAGAAACGATTTTCTGGATAGCATTCGTTGCATCATAAGCAACAGCTGACTGTGCATAATACGTATCGAAGTTAAAATTAACTAAATACTTCGTTTGGTCAGCCGCATCTCTTGTACCCGTTTTAGAATACGTGAATGTGTTCGCTCCTTCTACGATACCATAGAATGCATGAGAAGCTTTGATACCTTTCTTGTACCAATCCTCGGCAGAACCTGTAGCCCAACCACGTGCATATCCTTCAGCGATGTTGAAACATAATTCAGGATATCCCACGATGAATGTATTTTCACCTGTGTAGTTTTGGTAGTAACGAGAGCGACTTTGGAAAGAATAGATACCTGGCGCAAAACCCGCTCCATTTGAAAGACCTGCATTCTTTGCCATGTCATCAATAGCATCACCTGAACCAGCTCCACGGTATGCCGTGTAGTCGGATGGCAATTTACCTGCTTTCAAATCCGAACCAGCTGGCTCACAGGTTACCATAACGCGTGGATCTTGAATTGAAGTTAAGAAACCCACATAGGTAGACGCCATATTTTGACGTGTCGCGTCAAAACCAAAGTTATCTGGGTTAGATGGATACTTATTGAATGAGTTCCAAACAAATTGTAAAGACTCCGCGTTCGATCCTAAAAGAGGATACTTCGTCTGGTTACCTACCATTTCAGCAAACTTCGCTTTCACTCCTAATTCCGCATCCGTATCTTTTTTAGACAAGGTAATCAATACGCGTAAACGGTAGGCGTTCACTACTTTTTGCCATTTCTTCAAATCTCCACCGAAATAGAAATCTCCTGAAACTGTCTCACCTTTTGCAATCAAGGTAGTCATATCTGCATTTGCATCATCTAACCACTTCAAGATTTGAACGTAGATTACTTTCTGTGAATCGTACTTTGGGGCTGTGTTAGCAATTCCTTTTAACGCATCCGTCATGGGTAAATCACCCACACGCTTCGACATTTGATCGAAGAAATAAGCGCGGAAGAACTTGCCTAGGGCAGAATAACCATTCACATCAGCTAAACCTAATTTCTTCGCTTCTTCTTCCATTTTTACCACGTTTTTCAACGTTGTATATTGGTTGGGCATTTGGCCTAAATTATATTCATTATTTGCATAATAATTATAGTTAGAGCAATAGAACTGATTCCAACGCATCTCTGCTGAGAATGGGCGACCATTATCGTTCATCATATTGTATTCAATCGACTGCAGCACTAAAGAAGCAGGGACCTGTACCGCGCGGTTAGAGTCTTTCTCTAACTGATCGAAGGTTTTCTCGCAACTGCTTAAAGCAAGTAAGGAGAACCCTAACAATCCTAAAATGATATTTTTAACTTTCATTGTTTGTGACATTTATAGAAATGAAAATATTAGAATGTGAAGTTTAAGTTAACTCCGTAGCTTCTAACAGAAGGAGTTTGAGAACCAGAAGTTCCATCCGTGATGTATTGAGATAAGTCAATATCTTTCTTCTCAGCGAAGTACAATAAGTTACGACCTACGAAAGATACGTTCGCACCAGATACTGCTTTTCCGAACCACTTAGTGGGAAGTTTCACACCTACTACTACTTCTTTCAACATTCCGAATGAACGACTCATTAAGTTACCTTCATTTGTATTGTAATAACGACTTACGTAGTCTTGTACGAAGGTCTTCACCGTGTTAGGAGCGAATTGTAATTCAGAGTAGTTCGTTACTTTACCGTTTGCATCATACTTGATCGCAACTCCGTTTGAAACTACCACACCTTGACCTACAAAAGCCTTCACACCTAAAGCATCTTGTGGACGAGCAGCTGCGAAAATGCCTTGTGTCGTTCCGATGTGACGTCCACCACGGTAGGTTTGTTGTTGAGTATAATTCACGATAACACCACCAATACGACCATCAAACAACATACTTAAGCTCACATTCTTATAGGTGAATTTATTATTAAGGCCGAAAACAAAGTCTGGATTTGTATTTCCCAAAAATTGTGATTGTGCTCCTGTTAATCTTTCTGGAACACCGGCAGAAGTATTAATAATTTTTCCATCTGGTGTACGTACGAAAGCTGAACCATACAATCTATCCGTACGATCACCCACTTTTAAGAACGTATTTAAGTTTGTGATACCTGGGTAGATTTCAGTCAACCTTTGCTCGAAAGTAGAGTAGTTAGCTAATACATCCCAGCTAAAGTCGGCTGTTTGAATAGGCGTTCCTGTTACAGAGATTTCATACCCTTTCTTCTGAGTCTTGATACCATTCACTAATGCAGAGGTATAACCTGAAGTAGAAGAGATAGGTAATGAGAAGATCGAAGGACCGTCATTCGAGATGAAATAAGCAGCATCGATTCCGATACGGTTTTTGAATAAACGTAAGTCCATACCAAATTCAGTCTGAGAAGTTTCAGATGGATTCAAGTTCGGATTGCTTAATTCGTTACCGTACGTAGCACCCGTTTGGTTGTTGTAGTAGAAACCAGTTGAGTAAACCGTGTTGTTTTGGTAGGAAGGACCATCATATGGAGAGTTATAATTTTCTCCAGAATAAGTTCCTGCCCGGTTATCAATCGTTGATGATGTTAAACCATCTTTTACATTGGCAAATGATCCACGGAATTTCAAGAAGGAAACAACTTCTGGTAAGTTCACATAGTCTGACACAACTGAAACCGCTCCGAATGAAGGGTAGAAGAACGAGTTCTTACCAGCTGGTAAAGTAGATAATTTGTCTAAGCGACCTGTAGCAAACACCGTTAAATATTTCTTATAAGAAAAGTCAGCAGAATAGTAAGCAGAAAGAACATTCATGTCAGAACCAAAGTTTGCCACTTGAACCGGAAGAGCCGAGTTCGAGAAGTTATATAAACCTGGAACGTTCAAATAGTTCGTTGAAGCAAAGATCGACTTGTATTGGAATACGCGTTGAGATGCACCTGCATTGATTTTTGTATTGAAGCCTGATAACAAATCTTTGTCAAACGTTAACAATAATTCTGTATTGTTTTCGAATAAATTACGACGATCTTCACGGTAATCACCACGACGCTCATCACGACCGTAGGTACCCGCAGAATAAGGGAATTTCTCTGTACGAACCATGTCCCAAGTCGTTACTTGCGTACGAGCTAATAAGTTCAAGTTTTCGTTAAAGGTATAACGTAAAGCTGCTTGGCCTACGATATCAGTCTTATAGTGAGAACGCAACCACTCGTATGACATGAAGTAGGGGTTATTATAACGTTGGTATTCTGCATAGATTTGCTGAACACCTTCCTTGCCTTTTTGCCAGTAGTTACGCATATCATCCATGCTCCAGTCTGCTCCAGCCCAATACACGATGTTATAGATAATCGAGTTAGGACCGTAGTTAACATCTGGAATGTTAGGCGTGTATTGACGGTTGTATTGTAAGTTCGACTCAAACTTTAATTTGTTTGAGAACTTGTAATCAGCCGTAATGTTGAAGTTCGTCATATTCAATTGGGTATTAGGTACAATACCTTTTTGATAGATATGAGAAGTAGAGAAACGCAAGTTGTATTTCTCACCTGTTGCCGCTACTGAAACGTTGTTAGTAGACAAGATACCCGTTTCTAAGAAACGCTTTAAGTTGTCCTTACCACGTGCGACCCAAGGAGTACCTGCACGCTTACCAGTGATAGGATCTACTGGAGAATCGTATTGAGGAATTAATTGTCCGTTAAAACGTGGACCCCAACCACCATCGTAGTCACCATCGTTCAAACCACCCCCTTTTCCATCACCGAAAGCATAAGAACCGTGATCACCAGGACCATATTCGTCTTGTACTTCTGGAATCGCGTAGAAACCTGATTGTAATTGAGTAGATGAATTAACTTCTACTGAGAAACCTCGCTTGTCAGCTGAACCACGTTTTGTTGTGATTAAGATCGCACCGTTCTTTCCACGGAAACCATATAAAGCAGACGCTGAAGCTCCTTTTAAAACCGAGTACGTTTCGATATCATCTGCAGAGATATTCCAAGTATCAGAGTTAATAGGTACACCATCTACTACATATAAAACAGTAGAGCTACCACGTAACGAGATATTCGGCTTACGTAATAATTCTGGCTGAGCACCGATCGTTAAACCAGCTACGCGACCTGATAATGCGTTGATTGCGTTTGGCTCGCGTGCTTTGATCGTGTTAGCTCCGTCCACTGTTTGGATAGCCACACCTATTTTACGAACGTCTTTCTTGATACCTAAGGCCGTCACAACTACTTCTTGTAATTGCTTTTGATCTTGTGCTAGAACGACATTTAATTCCGAAACATTTCCTACGGCTACTTCTTTCGCAGCGTAGCCAATCATGGAAAATTGTAAAACTTCATTTCCTGAAACGGCAATCGAATATTGACCATTTGCATCCGTCATGGAGCCTTTCGTGCTTCCTTTAACTCGGATAGTGACACCCGGGATGCCCGCCTTCTCTTCTAAAGAAGTAACCGTCCCCTTCACACTACGAGATTGACCAAAAGAGGTCATACTTACCGTAGTAATCATTGCAAAAACCAGCCAAATCAACGATTTAGGGCTCATTTTAGCAAAAACCATTTGTAGATTGTTTTTCATATGAGTTTGTTTATTTAATATTTGCCACAAAAGTAGACGAATGATGTAAACGCGATTCGAGGAAAAAAATAAGAAATCGTTAAGAAAAATTGTGGCATATTACGTCTATGTTAAGGCTTTGATTTAAACCAAATTTAGCTCCAGAAAATCTTTGAAAAATGCTATTTTAAAAGCGTAACAATTTCGTTACTTCGGCTTAACCTATATGTAATCTACACTTACTAATTTCGAATATGAATCAGATCAAATTAGTCGTTTTAGACATGGCGGGCACCACCGTCCTAGACCAGCACGAAGTCGAACATTGCTTTAAATTAGCCGCTCAGAAGAATGGGTTGCATTCCAGTGACGAACGCATATTAGCCTTGCAGGGCTATGCTAAACTCTATGTTTTTACCCTGTTATGGACGGAACAAATAGGCGAAGGTGATCCGCGAATTACGGAATTGGCTGCCAAGTCCTATGCCGATTTCAAAGAGATTCTAGAAAACCATTACCGCACGCAACCTGTCTATCCTACAGAGGGTTGCTTGGAATTGTTTAAGGCCTTGCATGCGAAAGGAATTAAAATCGCGCTAACCACTGGATTTTACCGCGAAGTGGCGGATATCATTTTAGGTCGTTTAGGCTGGGTTCCCTCCCTAGATGCGACTTCAGGTATTCATCTTTCCGTTACTCCGGATGAAGTGAACGGCGAAGGTCGCCCTTCCCCTGCGATGATTTACTATGCGATGGAAAAATTAGGCGTTACGAATCTGTCGGAGGTATTGAACGTAGGAGATACTCCGGTGGATTTAGCTTTCGGCAAAAATGCTGGCGTAGGCATTGCTTTAGGTGTGTGCAATGGCACTCATACACGTGAACAATTAGAAGGACATCCCAATGATGGACTGATCGAGAAAATATCCGATGTTTTAACTTATGTATAAGAATCGAAAATACGATTTAGTGATCGTAGGTGGTGGTATTATTGGTACTTTTTGTGCTTACCATGCGCTGAGAAAAGGAAAAAGTGTCTTGCTTTTAGAAAAGGATGTACAACCTTACGAGGCGAGTTTCCGGAATTTTGGACAGGCGGTTCCCTCTGGTCAAGCCCTAGATACCTGGTTTAATTACGGCAGAAAATCGCTGAAAATTTACAAAGAGCTTCAAGAAGAGACGGATATTTCAGTGGTAAAGAATGGATCTTGGTATCTCGCGTCTGATGACCAAGAATTGACCTTGTTAGAGGAGATGTTTCAACTGTTCAAAGACCGGGATTATACCTCCCGTTTGTACACGGCTTCTGAAACGCTAGAGATCAATCCCCATTTTAAAAAAGACTACGTAAAAGGCGGCTTATTCATCCCTGAAGAAGCTTCTTTAAATCCCCTAGTGATGGTGCACCGTGTGCGGGAATTTATGATTAAGCACCTGGGATTACATTATTATCCTTTATGCCCAGTCGTAGCCGTGGAGAAAAAACGCGGTATTGCGATGATTAGTACAGCGAAAAAACAAACGTTTTGGGGAGATCAAGTAATCCTTGCTAATGGCCGCGATACCCAATTTTTACTCCCTGAACACTATCCCGCAGCTGAATTAAAAATTAGCAAATTGCAGATGATGCGATTAGCTCCGCAAAAGAAGATTTTGAAATCGAATATTTTAACGGGCTTGACGATTCGCAGATATGAAAGCTTTCATTCCTGCCCTTCATTTAAAAAAATCTACACCTCCTCAGAGCAGAAAGTATTACAGGAAAAAGGCATACACATTTTGTTCAAACAAGCAGATGACGGCTCCATCATTTTAGGGGATTCCCATGAATATGTGCCGGCGAATGAGCAAGCGAATTTTGGGTTTGAAGTATCCTCAGAGATCAATGATATGATGCTACAGGAGGCAAAGCGAATTACAAACCTAGACAATTGGACTGTAGATTCTACTTGGGCTGGATTTTATTTACAAGGTACGCAATCAGAGGTCTACACGAAAGTGGTGGACGATGTCATTCATATCATTAACGGCATAGGTGGAAAAGGCATGACAACCTCCCCTGGCTTTACCGCAGAATACATTTCTAAATTATACTCATGAAAAAAATCTTCGCACTCTGCCTAATCAGTGCCCATTTATTCGCCCAAAAAGCCCCCAAAAATGTCATCTTTCTCATCGGTGACGGCATGGGTGTTAGCCAAATTTATGCTGGACTAACGGCTAATCGGGGTCATTTAAATTTAGAACGCATCAAGGTAATAGGGTTTCACAAAAACCAGGCATCTGATAATTATGTGACGGATTCAGCAGCGGGAGCAACGGCCTTTGCCACCGGGAAACAAACCTATAATGGAGCCATTGGATTGGATTCCTTGAAAGTTCCTTCGACGACTTTACTAGAAATGGCTGAGAAAAAAGGGCTTGCTACGGGCCTAGTGAGCACTTGTGATATTACTGATGCCACACCTTCCTCTTTTATAGCTCATCAACGTACGCGCTCGATGCACGAAGAAATCGCAGGGGACTTTTTAAAGACCGATATCGATGTGGTGATAGGAGGTGGCAGAAAGTATTTCGAGAAGCGAAAAGATGGTTTAAATCTAGTAGACAGTTTGCGTAAAAAAGGCTACCAAGTTCATTCAGATTTAGCTCTAGATGGCGTAAACAAAGGAAAATTAGTGGCCTTGTACGCAGAGGAAAATCCGATTAAAGTAATGGAAGGCAGAGGGGATGCCCTTTTGTATTCGGCAAAAAAATCACTAGAGATTTTAGGCCAAAACAAGAAAGGATTCTTCGTGATGATTGAGGGTTCACAGATCGATTGGGGTGGACACGCAAATGACGCTGACTACATAGTTACCGAGATGGTGGACTTCGATAAGAGTATCGGTTATGCACTCGATTTTGCCGCTAAAAACAAAGAAACTTTAGTGGTGATTACGGCTGATCACGAAACGGGTGGATTTGCCTTGATGGGTGGAAATATGAAAACGGGCGAGGTAAAAGGTGCCTTCACAACGAAAGGGCATACGGGTCAAATGATCCCCGTTTTTGCCTTCGGGCCTGGATCAGAGGCGTTCGCAGGCATCTACAATAACTACGATATATTTACGAAAATCAAGCAGGCTTTGCAGCTAGGTCAAAAGTAAATCGTAAACTTTTCATGTGAATTCAAGAAGCCCACGGATTGATAGAATGCGTGGGCTTCTTTGCGTCTTTTATTCGAGGTTACCTCGAGTGATTTAGCCCCTAAGCGAGATAGCTCAGGCTTCAGTGCATCGATTAATTGACGACCCACTCCCCTACCCTGATGTGACGCGGTCACGATCAATTCCTGAATTTCAAATACGAGCCCTTCGTGGTGTAGAAGGGGCTGGCCTTTACAAGAGATAAAACCGCAAATGCGCTCGTCTTCTGCAACGGCCACTTTCAGGAAGGTCAGAGAATCCGCTAGATAGGTTTGGAAAATTTGCGTAAAAATTGCCGCATCAAATACCCGATTTTCGAGCTCCTCTAGGAGTACTAAAATGGCGTTTTCATCACTAGAAATAGCGGGACGAATAAAGGGAATTGTAGTCATATTACGGAATCATTAATCGCGTGTGAAATCTCTTTTAAATCGCCCAAAATGGCTTTTTTAGGCTTTTTAATAGGCCTAATTTACAGAATATTTGAAAGAAATACGCCATGAAAGATCCCGTTTTAAAAATCATTCAACTGTTTAATGAGCAAGGTGACTCGGAATATGGAGGAGAACCTGTTACCCAAGGGGAGCATGCTTTGCAATCCGCACATTTAGCGATGGCAGAAGGAGCGCCGAGCAGTTTAGTGGTTGCCTCTCTACTTCACGATGTGGGGCACTTATTGCATGCACTTCCAGATGATGCGCCGGAGAAAGGAATTGATGATTTGCACGAGGAATTAGGCTATCGTTTTCTACAAAAATATTTCGTTCCAGCGGTGTCAGAACCTGTGCATTTACATGTGGCCGCAAAGCGCTATTTGTGTGCGGTGGAGGAAGATTATTTTGCCTTGTTAAGTGAGCCCTCGGTTATCAGTTTGGAATTACAGGGTGGACCCATGTCCCCTATCGAATGCAAGGCATTTGAATCGAATCCTTTCTATCAAGATGCGGTCCGTTTACGTCGCTTTGATGACCTAGCTAAGATTCCGAATCTTCCGGTAGAGCCTATCGAATTTTATGCGGAACTACTGAGGGAAAATCTGAAATGATAGCGGCAAATCAGAATAAATGGACTTGGCATCCGGCTTGGTCGATGGTCGCGGCTTTTGGCTGTTATTTTTGCGTTTACGGATTTCGCAAACCTTTTACCGCAGGCACCTATGAGGAACAGTTTTTCATGGGCATCCATTGGAAATCCATCCTCATCTCTTCCCAAATTGCGGGCTACATGCTCTCGAAATGGTGTGGCATCTTCTTTGTATCCTCTATCACCTGGGAGAAAAGAGCAAGAGCTATAATTCTCAGTATTGTCGTTGCAGAACTCGCATTACTAGGTTTTGGATTAGTGCCAAAACCTTTTAACCTACTCTTTCTATTGATCAACGGCCTCCCGCTGGGCATGATTTTCGGCTACATACAAGGCTTTCTAGAGGGCAAAAAGAATACCGAATTATTTATCGCGGCACTAGGTAGCAGTTTCATTTTGGCGGATGGAGTCTCTAAATCAGTAGGCGTCTCCTTATTGAATTATGGTGTACCAGAAAACTGGATGCCTTTTGCGGCGGGTTTAATTTATGCGCTACCCTTTCTATTTTTCGTATGGATGCTCACGATGATTCCACGTCCTACAGCAGAAGAAATAGCAGATCGATCGGAGCGTCAACCCATGACCCAAAAAGACCGCGTACAATTAGTCAAGCAATTATGGCCTGGGATTTTTTCCATTGCTTTGCTGTATCTCTTTGCGTCTTTATTACGAGGTATTCGATCGGATTTTGCGCCAGAAATTTGGCAGTATCTAGGCTACCAAGGAGTGCCTTCTATCTATTCTCAAACGGAGATCTGGGTAACAGTGGGAATCTTGGTAATCAATGGAAGTTTAGTCTTAATCAAGCGAAATTATGCGGCCTTTTTTATCAGCTTAGGCGCCATCGCTTTAGGCTATGTTTTACTGGTGATTGCGGGACTTTGGGGCAAAGAAGGCTTAAATAGCTTTTGGTTAATTGTGTTAACCGGATTCGGTATATACTTACCTTATTTAACAATTACAACGTCTGTATTCGAACGCATGATTGCAATCACGAGACACAAAGCAAATATCGGTTTTTTGATGTATATCGTAGACTCGATTGGCTACTTAGGATACAATGTATTGTTAATTGCGGCAGGCTTTATTTTTCCAAATTGGAACCTGCCGCAACTCTTTTTCTCTTGGATCACGGTCCTCGGTTTCGTGGGACTTGCCCTTTCTGCCGGATCGTGGATTTATTTCAAAGGAATCTTATCCCGTAATCCAACGGAAGAATAAGAACAAACCAGCTGATAAAACAACCGTTACAGGCAAGGTTAAAATCCACGCTAGGACGATGTTCTTCACGGTATCACCTTGCAAGTTTTTAATACCACGTTGTGCTACCATCGTTCCGGCAATACCTGAACTCAATACGTGTGTTGTACTTACAGGCCACTTATAAGCGGTCGCTAACCCAATAGTTAAAGAAGCAATTAATTCAGCAGAGGCACCTTGCGCATAAGTCAAGTGGTCTTTACCGATCTTCTCTCCGATGGTTACTACAATACGTTTCCAACCGATCATGGTACCTAAGCCTAATGACAAGGCTACCATCCACATGACCCAATTAGGAGCAAAGTCCGTTACACCTGCAATGCCAGTGCTAGATGAAGCTCCAAAAGTAAAAAAGGGAGCTTTTGAACCTGCTGTTGCTTTTTTCCAAGCCGATTTATCATTTTCTGAAAGCGCTACCGATTCACTCTCAATCAATTTTTTCGAGTGCTTATTAATCGTTAAAGCCGCTTTACGGATAGCAAATTTTTGATCCGTAGTTAACGTAGCTGGAGTTAAATTTTGAGACGTGATGATTGCTAAATCTGAAGCTGAATGTTTCAAATCAGCTAAATTACCGCGCTCCTTTTCCGATAAAGGAATGGTGTCAATCTTAGCCGTCACCGTTTGAACCGTAGCTAAACTTGACTTCACCATCTGCATATCTAAGGTCGTATTAATCGCGAAATAGCCTGGTAAGAAGGCGATCAAAATCACCATCACTAAACCGATACCTTTTTGGCCATCATTTCTTCCGTGAAAGAAAGAAACCAAGGTACAAGTAGCGATAAGTAATGAACGAATCCATAAGGGTGGTGGTGACTTTTTCTTTGGCTCTTTAAATATCTCCTTATTCGTAACCGTCTTCTTTAGGATGTACATCAAGATAATCGCCAAGGCAAAACCAAACAAAGGCGACAATAAAAGGGCTTGTCCGATTTCAATTACTTTATCCCAATTCAAGGCTGAAATACCTTTATTCGAAGCTTCTGGCAATAAGGCATGACCTAATCCGATACCAATAATGGAACCAATCAAGGTATGAGAGCTAGAAGCCGGAATACCAAAATACCACGTTCCTAGATTCCAAATAATCGCTGATATAAGCAATGAAAGGGCCATGGCCATGGAATGATACACATTGGTATCGACGAGCAATTCCGTAGGGAGCAGGCCAATAATACTCATGGTCACACCTACGCCTCCCGTTAATAAACCTAAAAAGTTCATGAATCCTGACCAAACAACTGCCTGCGTAGGACGCAAAGAGTGGGTATAAATAACAGTGGCTACTGCGTTTGCCGTATCGTGAAAACCATTCACAAATTCAAAAGCACATGCGGCTAATAAGCAGAAACACAGTAGGAAGAACAACGTAGGATCTAATCCGAACATAAAAATATGTTTAATATAAAAAATCAATTTACTAAGGTAAGTCGCATTTACATTACCCATGTTAAGGAATTGTTAAATCCCTATTTCACCACGCTTTTAAAATTAACACCTATCGCCTTAGCAGCCTTGTGAATCAGATCTTTTTGGAATACTTGCTCCCTAGATTTAACCTCCCCTAAAGCGGGTACATTTGCCCCAATCATCGCATACCAGATCTGGTAGCAATCTTTCACCTTGTTCCCGTGCGATGTCCATTGCGCTTTAATCGCATCTCCACGACCATGATCAGTCGTAATTAACAAGGTAGTTTTACCCTTGTAATCTGGATCAGTATTTACAAAATCCCAAATCTCTCCTACCCACGCATCGAATTGATGTGCCGCATCAAGGTAATGATTATATGCCCCCTCATGCGCAAATTCATCTGTCTCTCCATAAGAAATATATAAGGCCTTAGGCTTATTCTTTTTCAAATAATGCATCGCCTTGTAATGAGTAAATACATCAATAGATTCAGCCATACCAAAAGGCTTGAACGTTTCTTTTAACATGTTAGCCAGCATCTTCATTTCTGGATCCTTCTCTAATTCTGGATAAGAATCAAATGCATTCACAACCGGGAATCCCGCTCTTTTTTCATTCAAAATACGATCAAAAGCATCCCAGGCACCGAAAGCCGCCACCTTTCCTTTGTAGGCTGGCAACGAGTTCAGGTATTCGAAGAAGTTCGTATTCGGATTAGGTTTGTATTCGTTCGAGTTGACAGCCGTATCTACTTGGCCGGTTAAGATCTCACTATAACCTGGATAAGAAAACCAATATGGATTCGCATTATCCACTTGACTACCTTCGTTTCTATTCCCGTGTAGTTGACCAGCGGCAGCTAACTTACCCCAGAAGAAAGGCATTAACTTTTCCCGTCTATCCTTCAAGGTAGGCGCATAATATTGCTGAATTAATCGAGCCGAATCACCGTGGTGAAAGCGCTTAATTTTAACAATGGATGTATCGATTCCATTAAATAATTCCTGCCAGCGGTAACCATCCGTGGTGATGACAATGACGCGTGCATCGGAATCTTTTTGTGCTGTAGCCGAGAAAGAAACGGCAAATAAAATTAGAAGTAAAGTGTATAGTTTGTTCATATTTTTGTTTAGAAAGCCAAAGCTAATTTATTAGCATAAACTAAATGTAAACATCAGATTATCATATCAATAAAACAAGAAATGCTAAGGGGATTCCCCTCAGCATTTTCTGTATTACACCAATATATTATCTTAAAGTGCCCCGGTAGAGACCCAGGTCTTCTTTTCTTTATCGTATTTCAAGTATTGATCAGGCCACTCCACATAATGCTCCATCTTTAAATACTCATTGAGGTTTCCTTTTTTGATTAATTCTTTGAAAAGAAAACTTCCTCTCTCTACCACTAATTCCTCTGAGTAATGGGGTGTATTTACCACTTCCTCAAAATTTTCTGGCTGCAAGCTTCCTTCTTTCAAAGTAAACTTACCTACAACGCCTCGACGTAATTCCTTCAAATTAGCCACTGGGCGACTAAGCAAAAAGTAGCATTCTCCGTTTTCTAATTTGGTCAATTTGACAAAATGGTAAAGCGGCAAACGGCTCACATATTCTGCTCTAAATTTCTTTTGAAACCTCGTGTCTATATTTGCGTAAGTTGCATTTTCTGAAACGTAGGTTATCACATTGGTTAATAGCGTATCTCGTTCAGCATCTGAGAAGTAATATTCTACCTCGTCTTTCGAATGGCAGGCTGAAAAAATAAATAAACTAATGAATATTGGTGCGAGTATCTTTTTCATTGGTGTATAAAAAAGGGCCACCTGTGTTACAGGTGGCCCTTTAGTTTAATTCTTACTTGATGTAAAGAACTGAGTTAGGAGAATATTCAGCCCAACCTGAAGTCCAGTCTGTATCCTTGAATGCACCGATATAATCCGTTGCAGTCATACCAGTTAACGTAGGTAAAGCAGTTCCGATTAAAGACTCTGAAGTACCAGCAGTTAAAGTTAATGTAGGACGTGAAGACCATAAAGCTGAAGAGATACCTGTATTAGCTGTAGAAGTTAATACCTTATTTCCTGCGATTGCTTTGAACCAATCAGATGCCTTAACACCTGCACCGATTTCGATAGGCTTTGTCGCAACTGTACCAGAAGCACCAGTCTTAGCAATTTGCTCTTCGTCAGCTACAGCTACTCCGAATCCATAAACGTTTGCGTTTAATGACTTGAATGCACCAGTAATACCTGTTGTACCCGCAATAACTACGTTCTTCACAATTAAGTCGCCGTTAGCTGCGTTAGTTTTTGCACTACCTTTTTGGCTATCAATGTATAAACCAGTTGGGTAACCTGTGATAAACGTATTGTAAACTTTCAATTTATTGTTACGACGTAACTGAGCACCATTTTGGAAGTTGTTATCAGCATAAGCAGAAGAAGTTCCGATAGGTCCTACGATTGACATATTTGCAAAAGTCGCTGAAGTAAATGGAGTTGCAGCATCACCGTTTGAGTTATTATCAACCTCAAAACCATTTGATCCAGAAGCATCCGCTAAGTTACCATCACGGTATCCTAAACCGAATTGTACATTTCCAGAGAAACCGTTATCTACGTCGAAATCATCATCCGTGCCTTTGTAAGCGATCAAATACTTCGCGTTTACAGTTCCACCGAACCACTCAAATGAATCATCCAATCCATAAGAAGCTTGGATATACTCAATTGTAGTACCTGAACCTACTGAACCCATTGTTAATGAGTTGATCTCTTGGTTTGGATTTAAAGGAATTCCACCGTACTCAATACGTACATACTTCAAAGTACCTGAATTATCATCAGCCACAGTACCACCGTGGAATCCTTTGTAACCACCTTCTAATTCAACTGTACCAGTCAAGTTATTCGGAGCTTTACCGCAAATTACAACACCACCCCAATCACCTGGAGCACGAGAACCTACACCTTCAGCAGAAGTAAATACGATAGGAGCAGCAGCAGTTCCGATAGCATTGATCTTAGAACCACGTTGAACGATTAAAGTACCTTTTGTAGCCTTGTCTCCAATGATTACAGTACCAGCTTCGATGGTAAGAACACCTACTTTTGAAATAGTTCCAAACACAGCTTCCTCACCTACACGAACATATCCTTTTAGACGGTAGATTTTGTTAGCTGTCCAAGTTACGTTACCTTCGATAACACCTTCTACATCCACAATCGTCTTAGGAGGGATGGCAGAAACTGCAACAGGGATCGCTACTAAAGTAGAAACTTGGTTTTGGTTATCCGTTACTTGAATAGTAAAGTTAACTGTTGTTCCAGCAGCGCCTTCAACAACGTAATCCTTTACGTACTCATACGTTTTTTCACCAGCTAAAATCTTAGAATCAAAAGCCGCACCGTTTTTCAAAACTGTGATAGACTTAATACCAGCAGGAGCATTAATTGTTGCTTTTACTGTAACTGTAGAACCTGGAGTTCCAGCGAAAGTTCCTGAAGTAGAAACTGTAGGTAAAGGGAACACTTCGTCCTCTTTTGAACATCCCGCTAATGTTACTACTACTAGAGCTAACATCGCGAAAACTTTAAACATGTTTGTTTGTAAGCGTTTCATTTTGTGTTTAATTAAAATTTAGTTGAAATTTATTTATTAGTTAAAAGGTGATACGATAATTCCTAGGGATACTACACGACCTGGTGCATAGTTCTGAATGATTTGGTCTTGGTTTCTGTCAAAAACTTGATCTTGGTTACCGTCTTGTAAGATGGTATTACCTTGATTTAACAAGTCACTAACTCCACCTTTGATCATTAACATCTTTGAAATTTGCTTCGAGAAATTGAAATCAATTACGTTACGAGGCATTTCAAACCAGTCTGGATAAGGTGAACCAAAGTTGTTACCAACAGCGAAAATACGCTTACCGATAACATTGTAATTTAGGTTAAGCTGAAGGCCTTTTTTCGCATCATTATAGTTCAATCCAGCATTGATGATATAAGGTGATTGACCTTGTAATGGACGATCATCTGATTGATCTTTTGCCACAGCATCGTCTAACTTAACACGGCTGATAATGTAAGTTCCGTTAAATACTAAACTTGTTTTACCTAAAAACGATGATGGATTTGCTGCGTTTAAGTTCTTTCTAAATTCTGCTTCTAAACCTGTTGAATAAGCCGATTTAGCATTTGAAAAGTTAAGAATTGGATTAGCACCTGAAGCGAACACAACCTCAATTGGATTAGTAAAGTCCTTGTAGAATGCAGCAATACTAATTAACTCTGAAGGCGTTGGATAGAATTCATAACGGAAATCAAAGTTTTGAATATCTGCGTTTTTCAACGTTGGATTACCTGATACCGTTCTATTATTTACGAAATCATAGAAAGAGAAAGGAGCAAGCTCTCTAAATTCAGGTCTATTCAATGTCTTACCATAGGCTAAACGAAGAAGTGATTTCTCAGAGAAGTTATAGGTTAAGTTCAATGAAGGCAATAAATCTAAGCGCGTATTGTCATAGTTAATTGCCTTACCTACTAAGTCAGCAGAGTTTAATTTTTGGCTATTTTGTTCTGCCCGTACACCCGCAATAGCGTTGAATTTCTTACCAATTGCATAATTTACTGAGGCATAAGCTGCAATTAAATTATTCGTCGCTTTGTAAGAGTCATTCGGGTTCGTTTGCTCGTCAATTTTAATTCCAGTAGATGAATTAAAGTTCTGTGGAGAGAATAATTGATCGATTGGTAAAGTCGTTTGGAAGGTAGGGGTTGATTTTACGTAACCAATATTTCTAGCTCCGAAATTACGTACCTTATCCTCATAGAATAAACCTGTTTTAAAGTCTAATTCCTTATCTGAACCTACTTTAACTCGCTTATCCAAATTCCATGCACCAGTATAAGAACTCTCATCCATGTTGATGTACGTACGACCTAAAATAAATGTTTGTGCCGCACCATTTGGAATAAATAAACTTGAATTAGTCCCATCTACATTATAGCGGAAACGCTTGTAATCTGGCTGGTTACGGTAAGCTGCATTATAACCTACCATCCAATCTGTTTTCAAGCTACCATCTTGAAGTTCATGACGTCCTGTTAATTGACCTGTATAAATACCACGGAAAACTTGGTCAAATGAACGAATATCCCAGTTAGAACCATTATCAAATCCTGAACGCTGGATATACTGCGTATTAGATAATTGGTTGAATAAATTCTTAAACTCAAATACAGATCCTCCAGGAAGCTTTGCTGACCAGTTATGAGAAACACCCACACGAATCGCGTTTGAATATTGATTGTCTACGAAAGAGAAAATTTCATCTGGCTCACCCGTTGCTCCAATTTGAGAATATCCCCAATCATTACGCTCCATTCTGAAGATTGAACGTGTATTTGAGTAATTGATACCTGTTACGTTTCCAATTTTTACATCACCAGCATTCAATTTAAGGCCACCAGAAAGAGAGGCACGAATATCAGGCAAAGCAGATGATTGAATAGGTAGCCAATTGTTTTTTAACGATGCACCGATCGCATCAAGTCCAGCTGGTGAAGAACCGATTAAAGCCGTTCTGTTAATAGGAAATGATTTAGGCAAATCGAAATACCCTTGGTCAAATCCCGTCCAAGCTAGGCTTGAGTTTTTCGTTGTAAAAAACTTCTCTCCCGTCGTTCCTTCTCTGTATGAGCTAGAAACGTCTAAGGTCAAGTAATTATTTTCTGGGATAGACTTTGTAAAGATCTTTACTACACCACCTGCGAATTCACCTGGAATTTCAGCTGATGGAGATTTGAATACCAAAATACGGTCGATTTGACCTGCTGGAATGATATCGAATGAGAATGAACGCACATCCGTTTCCATTGATGGAGCGAAGGCGTTGTTCAATTGAACGGTGTTATAACGCTCGTTAAGACCACGGATGTTGATAAAACGTTCACCGAAGATGGTAACACCTGGTACACGCTTTACAACCTCTGCTGCTGTACGATCCAACGTTTTCGTGATTTGTGCAGCTGAGATACCACTGACAACTAATTGAGAAGCTTTAATTTCAGAGATTACTGAAACCTCCGTGTTAGTTAAACGTTGTGCTACGACTTTCACCTCAGCTAAAGTCGAGCTCGTTTCTTCGATAGCAAGGTTCAATTCTGTTACTTGACCTGCCTCCACTTTAACTCCTTCATAAATTTTAGAATCGTAACCTACATAAGAGATCTTTAAAGAGTAAGATCCTGCTGGAAGTTTAGCGAAAGAGAAGAAACCGTTAATGTCTGTCGCAGCTCCTTTGTTAATGCCTTGCACTAAAATGGTTGCTCCGATAATGTCTTCTTTGGTTTTAGCGTCCTTAATGGTTCCGCGTAAGGTTCCTTCTTGTGCAAAAGACGCTCCAGAGAGCGTAAAGAATAGAATGATTAGATTGGTGTACTTGTAAATTGATTTCATAAAAGAATACTGGTGATTTTTTTTCGACACAAAAGTACACCCTTCGACAAGGGTCAGCGTTATGCGTATGTTAGGCTTTTGTTAAGGAAATGTTAAATGAGATTATAGTTTCTTAACAATTCCATAACATTGATATTTTTCGCAGAAAATTTCACTTTTCTACTCTGATTTATTGCACAATTTCAAGTTTTTGCATTTTTTATAGAAGAACTTTCTTGAAAAAGTGAAAATTAACGCGGATTTAATTGGGAGGTAATGTTAAACGCCTAGTTTTGGGACAACAAACGGAAATCATTCCGCCTAAGTATTATTAAAAATCAAGCATCATGAAAAAGTACACATTTGCTGCGTTCATTTTTGCAGCCAGCCTGTTTGTAGTTTCTGCCGCTAATGGAGCAGAATTATCTCTTCCCGTGAACATCGAATCAGTAGGTAAATTAAAATATATGGTATCTGTACAGGCGAAAGCTGGTGCAACCGTGATTATCTACGATGCAGAAAACAATGAGATTCACAAAGAGAACATCACATCGAAAAAATTATTCAATTTAGCTGGATTAGCAGATGGTAGCTACCGTATGGAAGTTCTTGATATCAGAAAGAACGTAATCTCATCTAAGTCATTTACGATTAAAACGGAGGTAAAGCGTGATATCATCGCCATGAACTAATTACCCAACATCAACGAATTATAGTGAAAGATTAAGGGTAAAAAGGCGGGCCAGTGGTTCGCCTTTTTCTATTAGGTGAGTTCCTTACTTTTGATTCGATGTAATAGGAATACCGCCACAAGTATAGGAAGCGAGAAAATCAGGAATCTACCTGCTACAGACATCCCACTATCTGTAAGTAGGCCAAAGACGGTAGGGCCCAGTATCGCACCAAAACGACCCGCTCCCATCGCTAATCCCACACCCGTAGACCGAATCGCCTCCGGATATATGCGCGTAGCTGCCGGATAGAAACTATTGAATCCGCCTTGCACTAAAAAGCCTATCAAGAAAACAAGGCACAGATTTACCACATAATCCAGCTTCACATTCCCATAGAAATTCATCAACACGAAAGCGATGACAAAGAACAGGGTCATTGTTTTCTTAATGCCAAATTTGCTAATGGCTAAACCCATCACAAACACCCCTGAAAAAGCGCCAAAATTAAGCGTCATTCCCACATAGGTAGCTAATTCAAACGGCATGCCGGATTGCTTCGCGAGTGTAGGCACCCAACTAATCAGTGTATAGAGTGGTAAAAATCCGAAGAAAATCGCAATCCATAACAAGAGCGTGGAAGTTTTGTATTCCGGAGCGAAGAGTTCTTTGATCTTCGTCTTATTCTGTTGCGCTTCTGGCACGAATCCGGGGGATTCTGGCAAAAAGAAATAGACGAACAGAAGTAGCGCAAAAGAGAATGCGCTAGCGATTAAAAAGGTCGCGCGCCAGCCTAATAAGGGAAAAATCCAAGCCACCACAAATCCCGTCAAAATCGCCCCCAGAGGCCAACCGCCCTGTACGATACCGACATTGAAATCACGTGTTTTGTCCGTTGAAAACTCGGAGGCAACGGTGGCAAGATTGGGTAAAATTCCGCCAATGCCAAGACCAGTGATAAAACGAAAAACTAATAGCCAGGTTAATGAGGTAGCAAAATAAACCAGTAACATCCCCACACTGATGAGAAGCAGACTAGCCAGGAATACCTTGCGTCTACCCCATTGATCTCCCAAAGGCGCGATCACAAAACAGCCCGCCGTCATTCCCGCTAAACCAGCGGAAAACACATAGCCTAATTCCGTATTATTCAAACCCCATTCCTTCATAATATGCTCCCCCGCAAAGGAAACGAGCAACACATCGATTCCATCGTTAAAATTCAACAGGAAACAGAGGGAGACGACTCCGATTTGGAGCCAGGACATCGAATTTTTCATGCGATTTGAACGACAATTTTTCCTGGATGTCCGTCTGTGGCCGCTTGAAGACCTGCTTGAACTTCCGCTAATGGAATGTATTTTGAAATGATTTTATGCGGTTGAATTTTACCTTCCTCTATGAGTCTGATAACTGCCTGGAAATCCTCCGGATGATCATAAATCAGAGAGCCTCGGATCGAAATGCCTCTGCGAACTAGGTCTAATGGGGTGAATCCTGCCTGTTTTTCGGAAAGGCCCAGCAATACGACTTCTGCGCCACGCGGTGCCTCAGCGATTAATTGCGTGGTCGCCGCTGCGGAACCAGTGCATTCGAAAATCACCCGCACATCTGCTTCTTGCCAATCGCCTTTTGATGCACCTAATTCATGGGCTTTTTCTTGCAAGATGGGGATTAGGTCTTTGGCAAAAACCTGCAGACCCTGTTGCACCGCGAGGTGCGTAATCAACATCCCGATGGCCCCCAGGCCTAGGACGTAAATGGCGTCGCCTTTCGCGAGCGACGCTTTTTTCAAAGCGTGATAGGCAACCGCGGTGGGTTCGATGGTGACCGCATCATTCGCGGCGATGGCATCCGGAAGGCGGTGTGCGAAATCTGCTGGAATCAGCACGTACTCCGCGAAACAACCGGGGGCGTTTAGGCCGATGGTGCGCTTGTTAGGACAAACCGTGGCTTGGCCGCGTTCGCAATACAAGCATGTTCCGCAAGGGGCATTGGGGTCTACGACCACTCTTTCCCCTAAATTGCGTTGTACTCCTTCGCCTACAGCGTCAATGTACCCCCATCCTTCGTGACCGATGATGGTGGGTTCTGGTAGTGGGCGATGTCCCCCAAAATAGTGTACATCCGAGCCACAAATGCCCACTTCTTGTAAACGAATGCGCAACTGACCGGGTCCCGGAACTGGGATAGGATGCTCACCTAGTTCAATATGTAAGGGTTTTACGAGAACTGCCGCTTTCATTAGAGTATCTGATTTAGAGTATCTGATTGAATTCGATGATCTCGCCACTCGGCCCTTTGACATTGAAGAAACGGGTGCCGTTTTTCCAGAAAGCTAAAAAGGTGGGCTCCTGTTCAATAATATCAAATCCCGCCTTCTTCAGGGCTTCGAAGGCATAATCTACGTCTTCCACGTCGATGGCGAAATGGTCGATGTGACCGACTTTGCGCTGCTTGATTTCAGCTAATTGCTTCTCCGGCATTTGGTATAATTCGACAATTACCTCGTGATTTTTCATCATCACGCAATTGCCAAAACCACCGTCAAATTCAAAGGGGGACTCCATCACATTCTCGAAGCCGAGGCGTTCATAAAAAGGAATCGAGATTTCCATGTTGTGAACCGGGATGCCAATGTGCTGGATTTTATGGATAAAATTGATTTTCATCGTTTCTTGGTTTTGATGCAAAATACTAAATTTTGAAAACTTAACACTGTTAAGTATATTTACGCTGTAATTCAAAAAACATGGGTATAGTCGCCAGAAAAGAGAAACAGAAGCAGGAGATTCGGTCCTTGATCCTAGAGGCATCGATGAAATTATTCGTGGAGGAGGGCTTCAGCAAAGTATCTGTTCGCAAGATCGCAGAACGGATACAATATAGCCCTACGACACTCTATCTGTATTTTAAGGATAAAAATGAGATTCTTTTTCATTGCTGCGAGTCAGGATTTGAGAAAATGCTTTCGCAAAATATTGCGTTAACCTTAATCAGTGATCCCATCGAAAGACTACACCAGATGGGGGTGAATTACTTGAATTTTGGCCTAGAAAATCCAGAATATTATGATTTAATGTTTATCCAAGATGCGCCTATGTGTGCTTTGCATGACATGGGAAAAGGCTGGTCCAGTGGCGATCAGGCTTTGGAAGCCCTAAAAATGGTGGTTCATGAGGCGATGCAAAAAGGGCTATTAGTTTCTACAAAAGTAGAGACGGTAGCCATGGCGGTTTGGGGAATGGTGCATGGCTTAGTTTCGCTGGCCATTAGACAACGCTTAGATAAATTAGTTCCGGCGGAAGATATGGAGCAGACGATGCACGATTCGCTAGATTGGTTATTAAAAACGATGAAAAAAGCCTAAGATGAGATACTTATTACTTTTATTTGCCTTGCCGGTTTTTGGCCAAAAGTCCGTCCTCGACGAATACGTCGCCACGGCCTTCCAACAGAACATCACGCTGCAGCAAAAAACGATTCAGGTGGAGAAGGCGATGATCGCCTTGAAAACCGCACAAAGCCTTTATCAACCCACCGTAGCCTTCCAAGGAGGTTATCAAAGTGGTCAAGGTGGTCGGAGCATCGCATTCCCCGTGGGCGACTTGTTGAATCCGGTCTATTCTACGCTGAATGCATTGACAAAAAGCACGGCTTTCCCGCAGATCGCTAACGTGGAAACGAATTTCTTTCCCCGCGATTTCTACGATGTGAAAGTTCAAACCACGATGCCGCTTTATAACAAGGACATCAGCTACAACAAGCAAATTCAGGAGCAGTCCATCAGCCTGCAACGCGAGGATGTTTCCCTGTACAAGCGTGAGCTAGTGAAGCAGATCAAGACGGCTTACTTCCAATATTTATTAAGTCTAGGTCTTCAAAAAGTATATGACAACGCCCTCAATCTAGCGGTAGAAGGCAAAAAGGTGAACGAGAAATTACTCGCCAATGGCAAAGGGCTACCGGCCTATTTATTGCGTTCGGATAGTGAAATCGCTAACATCCAAGCTCAAATGGCCGATGCAGCGAAACAAAGTCAAGCGGCGCAGATGTACTTTAATTTCTTGTTGAACCGCGAATTGCGCGCGGAGATTCGCATCGATTTCGAAGTGGAAAAAGCCCTGACGGCCGTTTATGCGGTGACTCCTGGTGTTCGCGAGGAATTAGCCTTATTATCGAAATCCATTGGACTTCAAGAGACCGTATTAAAGATGAACGAAGCCTTCTACTTGCCTAAGTTGAATGGCTTTGTGAATCTGGGTTCGCAGGCGACGTTAGCAAACATCAATTCAAAAAGCGCCTATTATTTCCTAGGCTTACAAATGGACATTCCCATCTTCACCGGGAAACGTAACCTGTACAAGATAAAGCAGACGCAACTCGATATTGCCTCCGCGAAAAATGCCTACGATCTCAGCTCGAAGCAATTCAATATGGCGGCCGAAATCGCTCAGAAAAATGTACAATCCTCTTTAGTGAGTTTTCAAGCCTCCACGAAATCCTACGAGGCGGCCTCCGCTTACCTTCGTCTAATCGAAAAAGGCTATAATGAAGGCGTGAGCACCTATTTAGAAACGGTGGATGCCAGAAATCAATGGATGAACGCGACCATCAACTACCAATTAAAACAATTCAACGTATTAATCGCCGCAGCCGCTTACGAGCGCGAAGCTGCTAGCTACCCACTCTAATGAAAAAGATCTGCCTACTATTTTCCCTCATCGCGGTATTTTCCGCTTGCTCTTCGAAGAAGAAAGAAGCCGTTGCGGTGACCAGTGACGTCATTCCAGTTTCCGTGATTTCCTTGCAACAGGAATCCACCTCCCGCCCCATCCAGGCCTCTGGCGTTTTTACAACGGAGGACGAGACCTATATGGGTTTCAAAATAGGCGGTGTCATCCAACACGTTTTTGTCAAAGAGGGCGATGCCGTGAAAGCTGGGCAATTATTAGCGAGTTTGAACCTAACCGAAATCAAGGCTCAGGTGCAGCAAGCTCAAATTATGTTAGAGAAAGCGAAGCGGGATCATGCGCGAGCGAAGAATTTATACCGTGATAGCGTGGCGACTTTGGAGCAATACCAAAACGCGAAAACGGGCCTGGAGATCGCACAGGAAGCCTATAATGCGGGAGCTTTTAATCAAAGTTATGCCGAAATCAGGGCCTTGAAATCGGGTTTTGTGTTGAAGAAATTAGCCAACGATGGTCAGGTGGTGGGTCCGGGAACGCCGGTCGTTTTATTGAACGGGGCGAACAAAGGGAATTGGGTATTGAAGGTGGGTTTGAGCGATCGGGACTGGGCGGCGACGCGGGCTGGTGATCCAGCGGAGATAATGATCGATGCCGTTTCCGACAAGTCCTTTAGCGGAACCGTTCTAGCTAAATCCGAGGGAGTGGATCCGGTGACGGGGACGCTTTGGGTGAGTTTGCGGGTGAGTGGTGCGCCGACAGCGAAGCTGGCGGCGGGGCTTTTTGGCAAGGCTAAAATAACCCCTCGTGAGAAGATCAAATCCTGGGTGATTCCTTATGATGCGATTCTAGATGGAAACGCCACGGAAGGCTATGTTTTCGTGACAAAAGACGGGAAAACAGCCCAAAAAGTGAAGATCCAGATTTCCAGCATCGACCACGGAAAGGTATTCGTATCTGGCGGTTTAGAGGACGCAGAATCCCTAATCACCAGCGGAAACGCCTATTTAGACGCCGGTTCAGCCATTAAAATCGTCCGCTAATTATGAAGATAGCTAACTACGCGGTAAAGAATTACCAGTTTACCCTCATCATGTTCATCATGGTGGTCGTCGTGGGTGTCGTGACCATTATGACGATGCCTCGTGCCGAAGATCCGGACATGAATGCCCCGCAATTCCCGATCATCGCCGTTTATCCGGGAACGAGTCCGGAGGATATGGAGGAATTAGTGGTGAAGCCGGTCGAAAAGCGACTATATGAACTGGAAAACGTTCGTAAAATCAATACGAGCATCAGTGATGGTTTAGCGGTATTCGCTGTCTATTACAAGTATGGCGTGAATGTGGACGAGAAATATTCAGAAATCGTTCGCGAGCTGAATAGTATTAAAGGAGATCTGCCAAAAGAGGTCATCAAATTAGAGGCTCAAAAAGCCACCCCTTCTGGCACGAACGTGTTGCAGATGGCGCTGATCTCGAATAATGCGTCTTTGGACGTATTAAAAACCACCGCCGAACGCCTTCAAGAGGATTTAGAAAAGGTGACTTCTCTGAAAAAGGTGACCATTTCTGGCTTACCAGATGCGCAGGTGAAGATCGATTTAAACATCGAAAAAATGGCGCAGATGCAAGTCTCTCCCGACCGCGTGCTGCAAGCCATCCAAAGCGAAATCGCCAATATCCCCGGCGGAAGTATCGTAGAAAACTCGAAATCCTATAACATCATCACGTCCGGTAATTACCAAAACATCGACGAGATCAAGAATACCATCGTGTTCTCCTACCAAGGCAAAAACGTGTTTCTGAGGGATGTGGCGAATGTCTATTTCGATTATGCCCCAGAAAACCACATCACGCGACTAAATCAAAATCGCTGTTTATTCGTCACCGCCGCCCAAAAATCCGGCGAAAATATCGCGAAAACTCAGAGCAATTACCTGCCGGTCATTGAGCAATTCAGGAAGACCTTGCCGAAGAACATCGACCTAGTCGTGAATTTTGATCAAGCAGAAAACGTGAATACGCGTCTAAGCGGCTTGATGAAGGACTTTATCATCGCGATTCTGTTAGTGGCCTTGACGCTTTTACCACTCGGTTTACGTGCAGCCTCTATCGTGATGATTTCGATTCCGCTCTCCCTAGCCATCGGTATAATTTTACTGAATATCATGGGCTACAGCTTAAACCAGCTGAGTATTGTGGGTTTAGTGGTGGCGCTGGGTCTTTTAGTGGATGATAGCATTGTGGTGGTGGAGAACATCGAACGCTGGATGCGAGATGGTTATAGTCGATTAGATGCGACCTTAAAAGCCACGAATCAGATCGGAATGGCCGTTTTAGGTTGCACAGTAACCTTGATCATCGCCTTTATGCCTTTGGTCTTTTTACCGGAAGCCTCTGGGGAATTCATCCGCAGTTTACCGATGGCGGTGATATTCTGTATCGTCGCGTCTTTAGTCGTTTCGCTGACGGTGGTTCCCTTTTTATCGAGCCGCCTCTTGAAATCACACCAGGGAAATCCAGAGGGCAACTTGTTTATGCGTTTGTTGAAGAAATTGATTTCGGGTTCGTACACGCGTCTATTAGATAAGGCGATTCAATGGCCTAAAACGACTTTGCTGGTCGCCCTAGCCATTTTCGTCGCCTCTTTACAGCTTTTCCCGGTGGTAGGTTTCAGCCTTTTCCCAGCGTCCGAAAAGCCCCAATTTATGGTGAACATTTTCAGCCCCTTGCAGTCGAATTTAGCCTACACAGATTCGGTTTCAAAGCTGATTGAAAAAGATTTACGCAGCCTTCCCGAGGTAAAATACATGTCTGCAAACGTGGGCAAAGGAAATCCGCGGATCTACTATAATGCGATTCCGTTGAACGACAGAACCGATTATGGCAACTTGTTCGTCCAATTACAGGATGAAACGAGTGCGGATGAGAAAATCAATGTCATCGAAAAACTCCGTACGAAATACACGAATTATCCGGCGGCGATCGTCGAGGTGAAGAATTTCGAACAAGGCCCGCCGGTGGTGGCGCCTGTGGAGGTTCGTATTTTGGGAGACAATATCGACACGCTTCGCCAGATAGCGAGTCGTGTGGAAACGATGTTGAAGGAGACGAAGGGGACGATCTACGTCAAAAACCCGTTGAAAAACCTGAAATCAGACATCAAATTTGACATCAACAAGGAGAAGGCGAGCATGTTAGGAATTCCTACGGTGAGTATTGACCGCATGATTCGCTTGGTGGTGGCAGGGTTTGATTTGGGGAAACTGACCGATAAAGAAGGCAAGGAATATGCGATCGTGGTCTCCAAACCGCATCCGAAACATCCTAGCCTCGAGGTTTTTGATCAATTATACGTGAACAATGTCCAAGGAACGGCCATTCCATTAAGTCAGGTAGCTTCGTACAGATTGCAAACTTCGCCGGTCAGCATCAGTCACTTGAACAAGAATCGGTCCGTTTCCGTGAGTTCGTTCGTGGAGAAGGGCTATTTGAATAATGAGGTGATTGCTGAAACGGAAAAGGGTCTGGCTAAGCTAGTCTTGCCGGCTGGATACCATTTCGAGATGGGTGGTGAAGTGGAGAGCGCGAACGAGAGTTTCAGTGGTTTTGGGACGATCATTTTAGTGACTATTTTCTTCTTCGTAGCCGTATTAATTCTTGAATTTGGGACCTTCAAAAGTACACTCATCGTACTTTCTGTTATTCCTTTAGGCATCGTAGGAGCTCTTTTAGCGCTTTGGTTTACGGGGACACCGCTTTCATTCGTGGCTACGGTAGGTCTGATTGCGTTAGCGGGAATTGAGGTGAAGAACACCATCCTGTTAGTGGACTTTACGAACCAGTTGAGATTCGAAGGAATGCCGATGGAGCAGGCGATTAAAGAAGCGGGAGAGGTTCGCTTTTTACCGATTATTCTGACAACTTTGACAGCCATAGGAGGTCTAATTCCGATCGCCATTTCTACTAACCCCTTAATTTCACCCCTCGCAATCGTGATGATCGGTGGACTCATCTCGTCTACCCTCCTATCCCGCATCGTGACCCCGGTGGTTTACAAATTAATCCCTCCCAGCATATGACCCTGAGCACGATTTTACTCCTTCCGCAACTGATTATTGGTTCGTATACGTCCAAAGGTAATCCCGGCATCGAGGTCTTCAACTGGGATGCAAAAACGGGTAAGGCGACGAAAAGCTACGCGCTTACAACGCCAGGGGCCTCCTATCAGGCGATTTCAGGCAATTACCTGTTCTCTGTTTCGGAAGAGGGCGACGGCAAAGCAAGTGTTTCATCTTTCGAATTACGTGACGGGAAATACGTGCCCATCAACACCGAATTAAGCCGAGGCGATCATCCTTGCTTCGTCTTGTACCGCGAGAAATCGAAGACCGTTTACACGGCAAACTATACGGGAGGTAGCGTCAGTGTATTTCAGACCACAGCAGGTCGATTGAAACCATTAGCGCAATACATTTCATACACTGGATCCAGCATCAATAAAGACCGCCAAAACAGTACCCACGCTCACATGGTCGCTCTTTCGCCCGATCAAAATACCTTATTCGTGACCGATTTAGGTTCGGATAAGATCTATGCGCACCGCATTTTGGCAAACGGGCTTTTAGACGAAAATCGTTCAGAAATCGTCCTCACTCCCGGCAACGGACCTCGCCACATTCGCTTCAACGCAAAAGGCGATCGTGCTTATTTATTGAATGAATTGAGCTCTGATGTGGATGTGTTTAAGGTCGCTGGCTCGGCACTAGAAAAGATTCAAAGCATCCCAGCTGATACTTCGGCCGCGCGCGTGAAAGGTTCTGCAGACATCCACTTATCTCCAAACGGCAAATGGCTTTTAGCGTCTAACCGCATTTCGAGCAATCAAGTAGTGGTATTCAAAGTGGGAAAAGACGGGAAATTAACCCGCGTATTTCACCAAAACGTAGCCAAAATCCCCCGCAATTTCACCTTCGATCCATCAGGTAAAATGATCTTGGTGGCTAGTCAGGAAGAGGACCGCGTGCAGGTATTTTCGTTCGATGACACGACGGGTTCGATGCAAGATTTGCATCAAGACATTGCTGTTAAATCCCCTGTTAGCTTGCTAATTCGCTAATCGCTTTGACTAATACGTCGAGCTCTATCAGTGTGGTGAAGACATTCGGTGTGATTCTGCAACCGTGTACATTTCCTCCATCGATCGCGACGGTGTAGATTTTGTATTCTTTCAACAAGCGTTCGGCTAAAACCGAAGGTTTAATCCCTTCAATTCCCACGTTTGCTATCGCACACGATTTCGTGGGATCCGCGGGATGGTGCAATCGAACGCGGGGAATGGAGCGAACCTTTGTCGTCCAATAATTTTGCAAGAAACGTAGGCGTGCTTCTTTGCGGGCGGGGCCTAGTTTTTCATAAAAATCAATCGCATCATCGACCGCTAAATCCGTGTGGACGGGTATCGTCCCTACGTGATTCAAATGCCGAATATCCGTCAAAGGAACACCCTCCTCCGCAATCAGCGGCCAGATTTGGGCAATCTTTTCTTTTCTAACATGCAAGATTCCTACACCGAGAGGAACAGCCAGCCACTTGTGCAAACTGGCTCCATAATAATCGCAATTCAGTTCAGAGATTTTAAATTCAAATTGCGCCACAGCGTGTGCACCATCGACCATCACTTCAACGCCCCGGGCGTGCGCCATGTCGCAGATTTGACGAATGGGATTGATTTGGCCGGTCACATTCACCATATGACACACCATGATGAGCTTGGTTTTGTCGGTGATGGCTTGGGCATATAAATCCACAATCTCCTCATCTGAGGCCGGGTTAGTAGGCAGGGAAATGACTTTCAAAACGATCCCCTGACGGCGGGCCACCTGCTTGAACATGTCCTGCATGGCACCATAATCCTGGATTGCAAAGATGGCCTCATCGCCTGCTTTCCACGGAAAACCGCTGATGATGGTGTCTAATGATTCGGTGGTGTTTCGGGTCAGAACGAGGGTATCCTCTGGACAACCCACCAAACGAGCAACGCGCGCAGCGATTCGTTTCTTATTTTCAAACTGCACGGTGCGCATATAATAGGCTCCCTGCAAATTTACTTCTCTGATATGCTGAATGTACTTTTCCAAAGTGGCCTGCGGCGTAATATTATAGTAGCCATTTTCCAGGTTAATAAAGTCTGGCTTCAAGCGATAGCCTCCCCGAATGCCCTCCCAATAATCTTCGTCTGAAGCGAGTGAGGTGGAGGTTTGGGTTTTGGCATACGAAAACCAAGGAGCCGAAACCCCTAAAAGTGTGCAGGCTTTAAGGAAAGTGCGTTTATTCATGTGAGAAAATTAGCAAAAAAATCACATTTTGCCCTTGAATAATGAAGATTGTGTTTAAATTTGTTTTCTGCCTCATTTTAGGCGATTACCTAGAACAATTTAACACAAAACTCATGATGAAAAGAAGAGATGCCATCTCTCAAATCGCGTTGTTAGTAGGGGGTGCTTTCACAGCTCCTACACTAATGGCCATGGATGTGAGAAAAGGCAATAGCTCCATCGTTGCAGCCGATTTCAGTTTAACTGATGCGCAACGTCAAATCGTCTCAGCTGTCGCTGAACATATTATTCCAAGAACGTCTACGCCAGGTGCAATCGATGCAGGTGTTCCCGCTTTCATCGAGCTGATGTTAAAAGATTGCTACAAAAAACCAGAACACAACAGCTTCTTAAAGGGTGTGAACGACTTAGCGAAAGCTAATTTCTTAGCACAACCAGCGGCTAGTCAAGTGGCGATGTTGACTTTATTAGAATCAAACACAAAAGATTTAATGAGAAGCTATTCTCAGAAGAAGATTAAAGTGGGTGATAACATCGACAAAGACACGTTAGAGGGTGATAATGGCGTTCCATTCTGGAGATTAATGAAAGAATTAACGCTTTTAGGCTACTATACTTCGGAAAAAGGAATTCAAGCTTCCTTCGTTTACGAGCCAGTTCCAGGCAAATTTGAGTTGATTACGGACATGAAGCCGACTCAAAAATCTTTCGTGTATTAATCTGATAAATTAGAAAAGAAATGAATCTGAATATAGATGCAATTAAAGGCCAAACATTTGACGCAATCGTCATCGGATCAGGTATCTCCGGAGGTTGGGCTGCAAAAGAATTAACAGAAAAAGGCTTAAAAGTAGCCGTTTTAGAGCGTGGTCGCGAGATCAAGCACATCGAAGGATACGAAACAGCGATGAAAAACCCTTGGGAGTTTGATCACCGTGGTCGTCCTACGAATATGGCGGCAGAAGAATATTGGGCAGGTATGCGTACAGGCTATACGCCGGCTGAAGAGCACCGCTATTTGTTCGAAAACGATAAACAAAATCCTTACATCGAGAAAAAGGGTGGATTCGATTGGATCCGTGCTTACCACACAGGTGGAAAGTCCTTATTATGGGGTCGCCAAACCTACCGTTGGAACCGTGAGGATTTCTTAGCAAATGAAAAAGAGGGCATCGGAACTCCTTGGCCTATTGGCTATGATGATTTAGCTCCTTGGTATTCATATGTAGAGAAATTCGCTGGTATTTCAGGTCAAGCGGAAGGCTTAGACGTATTACCGGATTCTGATTTCTTACCTGCGATGCAGATGACTGCTCCTGAGGTTCACTTCAAAAATGCCGTAAACAAGAAATTAGGTCGTCCAGTGACGGTAGGTCGTGTAGCTCACTTGACTAAGCCTGGCAAGCAACACACAGATTTAGGTCGCTCTTCTTGTAACTACCGTAACAAGTGTATGCGTGGTTGCCCTTACGGCGCTTACTTCTCGTCACTTTCTGCGACTTTACCTGCAGCGATGCGTACAGGTCGTTTAACGATGGTTCACAATGCAATCGCCGCTGAAATCATTTATGATGAGGCTACGCAGAAGGCCAAAGGTGTTCGTGTCATCGATCAAAACACCATGGAGTCGAAAGAGTATTTCGCAAAAATCATCTTCGTAAACGCTGGTGCAATCGGTTCTACATCGATCTTAATGAACTCGAAGTCTAACCGTTACCAAACAGGTTTAGGTAATGATTCAGATCAATTAGGCCGTAACATCATGGACCACCACTTAGGTGCGGGTGCAAGTGCAACGATCGAAGGTTTTGAAAAAGATTATATGTTCGGAAATCGTCCGAATGGTCTATACATTCCTCGTTTCCAAAACTGGGGCAAAGACAAGCGTTCTTATTCACGTGGTTTCGGATACCAAGGTGGCGCGAGCCGCGAGGGTTGGGGCCGTGGCGTAGGAGCAGATGGCTTCGGTGCTGAGTTCAAAGAGAGCTTAACACACCCAGGACAATGGACGGTTGGTTTCGGTGGTTTTGGCGAAATTCTTCCAAACCCAGAGAACCGTTTCGTTTTAGGTGCACAAAAAGATAAGTGGGGTTTACCTGTATTGGAATTCTCTGCAGAATTTGGCCAAAATGAATTAAGAATGCGTGAAGATATGATGAACGAGGCGGCTACAATGTTAGAGGCGGCTGGTTTCAAAAACATCAACGCATACAACAAGCAAGATACGCACATCGGTTTGGGTATCCACGAAATGGGTACTGCGCGCATGGGTACTTCCGTGAAGAACTCAATCGTAAACAAGCACAACCAAGTACACGAGGTGAAAAACGTATTCATGACAGATGGTGCAGTTATGGCATCAGCTTCTTGCGTGAATCCATCATTAACGTACATGGCGATGACAGCTCGTGCAGCTGACTTTGCGGTTAGTGAGTTGAAGAAGAGAAATTTGTAAGCGACGAAGTCGCTAGTCGTCGCGAAGCGCCTTAGTCGTCACTACGTGACTTTGTCGACTTCGTCTTAGTCATCGCAATGCGATTTAGTCCGGAGAAAATGAGTCCGGAGGTTATTAATTAAAATGGGTGGCAGGTTCTGTCGCCCATTTTTTGTGTTATCGGCGCGGTACGCCGTATTCGTCACTAGGTGACTTAGTCGACTTCGTCTTAGTCATCGCTTTGCGATTTAGTCAATAGGTCGAATTAAGGCACTATTGTGAAAATATGCGAGAAGTATGGAGGGAGGTTTTCAGGTATTGACAGAATTTGTCAAGAGTCGCTGCTGCGCAGCTCCAAAGAGCAAAGCAAAAAGCACAAAGAATAAAGTTTGAAAAAAATTTGATTTGACCGGCTTGTCTACAGGAGAAATAACTCATACTAATCCCCGCAGGGGAATCCATCTTTATTCTTTGTGCTTTATGCTTTGTGCTTTTAAATAATTGCGCGCATGATGAAATAAAGCACCGAAGGACATAGTAAGCAACCCAGCCCCGTGTAAAACGTAGCGGTCATTGCTCCGTAAGGAACGAGTTTAGGATTTGTGGCAGCGAGACCTGCAGCGGTACCGCTGGTAGTTCCCATTAATCCGCCAAAAATCATCGCCGATTGAGGTGTTTTCAAGCCAATGTAGGGGGCAATTAAAGGGGTTCCGATGGTTACTAATATGGATTTTACGACTCCAGCTGCGATACTTATCGCGATGATATCTGAGCTTGCGCCTAGGGCAGTTCCCGTTACTGGGCCTACGACGAAGGTGCAGGCACCGGCGCCGATGGTGGTGAGGCTTTCGGCATCCGTGATTCCTAGGGCATAGGCTATGATTACACCAGATAAAAAGGAGATGATGACACCTAGAAATAGGGATAAAACTCCGATGGGACCTGTTTTCTTGATGATGGCAAAGCTAGCACCCATCGCAGTCGAGACGATGGCGAAGTCGCGGAAAACGGGGCCGCCCATTTGGTCAAAACCGGAGAATCCGGGAATGTCGGCAATGCCTTTTTTGCCCAGGGTTTCAAGGCCGGCGAAATAAGCTAAAACCAAACCCATGAAGATGGAGATGGCGGAGCCGGGGATTTTGCCGCGGGTGAGGGTTTTGGAGATGCCTTCGGAGAAATACATGATGATTCCTGTAACGAGGAAGGCGAAGACTAGGCCGTTTTTGTCGAGAAAGGTGATGATGTATTCCATTAGTCTTTGGGCGCTAGTTTAGACAATAAAGGCATCAAGGCGAGGCAGGCGATGACGGGAATGATGCCTGCCAAAAGGGCGAGTAGGCCGTTAGAGAAGGCGACGCGAACGTTTTGGACGGAGGACATGGCCACGATGATGGGAATGTACATTTTAGACCAAAAGGTAATTCCTTCGCCCATTTCGAGGTGGAAGAGGCCGCGTTTTTCGAGCTCGTTTTGAGATAAAATCAGGAAAAGCATCGCAAAACCGACGCCTCCTACGTTTGCTTGGATTCCCAAGAGACGACCGAGGGTTTCTCCTAGGATTTGGCCTGCAACGAAACAGGCAGCTAATAAGGCAACTCCGCGTAACAGCATATTAGTTTTTGATTAGGTTAACAACGTCTTTTTTCGTCACTTTTCCCATGGCGTTTCGAGGCAATTCTGCCAAACGATGGTAAGCACGTGGGGTTTTATAGGCAGGCATTTGTTCGCGCATCCAGGCATTCAATGCTTTCGTGTCGAAGTCATCTTTGCATACGATGGCGGCGCTTACGAGTTCGCCCCATTCGTCATTTTCTACTCCTACGACGCAGCAATCATCGATTCCTGGGTAGGTGCGAAGGACTTCTTCGATTTCCAAAGCAGAAATTTTATAGCCCCCTGACTTGATGATGTCGACGGAGTTGCGGCCCAAAATCCGGTAACCGCCCAGCTCGTCCATCGTCGCGATGTCCCCTGTTTTGAAGAAACCATCCTTCGTAAAAGACTCCGCAGTGGATTCTGGTTTTTGCCAGTATTCTGAGAAGACGTTCGCTCCTTTGACCTGAATCTCCCCTATTTCCGTACCCGGAATGACGTTATCTTGCTCATCCGCTAAACGCACTTGGACACCCGGAAGTGGATATCCCACATGGCCAGGCACGCGAGGACCATCGTAAGGATTGCTGAGTGCCATCCCGATTTCAGTCATCCCGTAACGCTCCAAAAGACTATGCTCGCTAATCGTTTTCCAGCGCTCCATCACCGAAACGGGAAGCGCAGCAGAACCGGAAATCATGAGTCTGAATTTGGACATAATCCTAGTCATCTCTTTTTGGTCTGCCTCTGCCAAAGATTCCCAATACGTAATCAACTTATAATAAATCGTAGGCACAGCCATGAACACATTCAACTTGCCCTCTTTGAAAATATCGAACAAAGCCTCCGCCGAAAAGCTCGGCAAAAACTGGCAGGTCGCCCCCGCCCAAAGCGAGCAAGAAACGATATTAATCACCCCGTGGATATGGTGTAGGGGCAAAATGCAAATCGAATAATCCGCAGAACTCCAGCGCCAGGCATCGATCAAAGTCGAAATTTGGGCATTCAAATTCGCGTGAGTGGAGACCACCCCTTTGGGCAAATTCGTCGTGCCTGAAGTATAAAGCATCATGGCGCGGCGGGAAGCGGGGAAAGTCGGGAGTCGAAAGTCACTAGTAGCTAGTCGAGAGTCATCAGTGGTCAGAATGCGTATTCCGAGCTCATCGCACAAAGGCTTCAAAATGTCTTCGAATTCAGGGGAAACGACCACAATGCTCGAGCCTGAATTCTCAATCGTGTAGCGCAAGGAAGGCAGTGGATACGTCAAACACAAGGGAACGGCCACACCACCGGCCCGCCAAATTCCCCACTGCACCCGCACATAATCAAAACCAGGGTTCACCATGTAAGCGACGCGGGCTTCATTTAAGTCATTTTTGCCATCTAAAAGTGTACAGGCAAACGCCATAGAGGCATCTAATAACTTGGAGTATTTATATTCAACACCATCTGAAATAATGGCTGTTTTTTCCAGGTGCTTTTCGGCCTGGGCAAAAATCGAGATCATAGGTTGATAATAGGTTTCGGTAAATATAGGAAATAAGTCGCGACTTTGTCGCTTCGTCGTCCTGCGGACTTAGTCGTCACTTCGTGACTTAGTCGACTTCGGCTTAGTCATCGCTTCGCGATTTAGTCATGACTGCGTCCTAGTCATCGCCGCGACTACAAAGTGATATAATGTATCTCCCCCTTCAAATCCTTCAGCAACTTTTTCGTCCTCTCCGGACGAGCATCCGTGATGAAGACTTGGCCGAAGTGTTCTTCTGCCATCATTTGGACCAAACGCTGTATGCGGCGATCGTCGAGTTTGTCGAAGATGTCGTCGAGGAGTAAGAGTGGTTTGCGGGGCTTGGCGGCGACGAGGGAGTCGAATTGGGCTAGTTTGAGTGCGACGACGAAAGATTTTTGCTGGCCTTGGGAGCCAAATTTACGCAAGGAGTAGTCATTGATTTTAAAATCAAATTCATCTCGATGAATTCCGATGGATGTCCGCTGTGCGGACAAATCCAGCGGTTCCGCGGCGCGAAGCGCCGCGTCAAAGCCCCCAGCTTCGAAGGTAGATTCGAGCTGAATATCGACGTCCTCGCGGTCGTCGGAGAGTTTGGCATAATGAAATTTAAAACTAGGCAAAAAGACCTCTAAAAATTCCCGGCGGGATTTTGCGAGGGATTCTCCAAGTTCAACTAGGGGGGCATGGTAACTGTCCAAATGCAGGCGATCGACCTGGCCGCGTTCTGCGAATTGCTTCAAAAGCACATTGCGTTGCTGAACGATTCGGTTATAGCGCAGTAATTGATCTAAGAAATTGCGGTCGAGCTGTGACATCATCCCGTCAAAGAAACGGCGGCGCTCTTCACTGCCTTCGCGCACTAAGTCCGTGTCATGGGGATCCATCAAAACAACGGGGAAGTGGCCAATGTGGTCTGCTAGGCGGGGATAAGGTTTGTCGTCGCGGAGAAATTGCTTTTTGGCCCCCTTCTGAAAAACACAAGTAATCTGCGTTTCCCGGTCCTGAGTATCGACAAAATCTCCTTGAACTCGAAAGAAATCCTGGGAGTGCTTCACGCAAAGCTGATCCGAAATCCCGCGCGAACTTTTCGTCATGGACAGAAAGTGAATCGCATCCAGCAGGTTCGTCTTCCCAATCCCATTCTCCCCCACGATACAATTAATCTCTGAAATAAAGCTAAATCTAGCCTCCTCATAGGATTTAAACTGATTCACCTGAAGAGATTTGAGATGCATGGATGTAGGAATGCGATTAAAAGCGTGTAAAAATAAAGATTTTGTACTAATTTTGCAGGGATTAGACCCGGAATTAAACCGGTTTACCGCTTTAAAAATATTCTATCAAGAAGATGGCAAAGAAAAACGCAGACGCGCCCAAGTATTCTAAAGAGACTTACAAGTATTGGTACGAATCCATGCAATTACAACGCAAATTCGAAGAGAAATGCGGTCAGTTGTACGGAATGCAAAAAATAAAAGGCTTTTGTCACTTATATATCGGACAAGAAGCTTGTTCTTCTGGATCAAGATCAGCCTTAATTGAAGGCGATAAATACATCACCGCTTACCGTGACCACGGTATCCCATTAGCATTAGGAACATCTCCTAACGCAATTATGGCGGAATTATACGGTAAAATTACTGGTGCTTCAAAAGGAAAAGGTGGCTCTATGCACATCTTCGATAAAGAAGTAGGTTTCGTAGGAGGTCATGGTATCGTAGGGGCCCAAATCCCAATGGGAGCTGGCCTTGCCTTCGCCGAGAAATACAAGAAAACGGGTAACGTTTCTATCACGTATTTTGGTGATGGTGCAACTCGTCAAGGTGCTTTACACGAGGCATTTAACATGGCGATGACATGGAAATTACCTGCTATTTTCGTAGTAGAAAATAACGGTTACGCGATGGGTACTTCGGTAGCTCGTACGTCTAACGTGACTGAATTATACAAAATTGGTGAAGCATACGATATGCCTTCAGAGCCTGTAGATGCGATGAATGTAGAAGCGGTTCATGAGGCAGTTTCACGTGCAGCAGCTCGTGCTCGTGCAGGTGAAGGTCCTACCTTCCTAGAATTCAGAACGTACCGTTACAGAGGTCACTCGATGTCCGATCCCCAAAAATACCGTTCAAAAGAAGAGGTTGAGGCGTACAAAGACCGTGATCCAATCGAGCAAGTAAAAGCTACGATTTTAGAGCACAACATCTTAACTCAAGCAGAATTAGACGAGATCGATGCAAAAATCAAGGTTCAAGTTCAAGAATCAGTGGACTTTGCTGAAACATCTCCATTCCCAGATAAATCAGAGGCCTACAAAGATGTGTATGTCGAAGAGAATTATCCTTTTATCGAGGAGTAGTCGCTGCGTGACTTAGTCGTGACTTCGTCACCTAGTCGACTTCGTCTTAGTCATCGCTTCGCGATTTAGTCGCTGCTTCGCAGCTTGGTCAATATATCAAAAGCTCATTCGCAAGTCGGGTGAGCTTTTTTTACATCGTTAAGCGACAGTCGCCCTTCGGACTTAGTCATCGCTACGCGATTTATTCGTGACTTCGTGACTTTGTCAATTCAGTCGATATCCACTTTTATCTAGAATTCGAATAAAACCCTTAATCATTCTGGAAATTTCGGTCAAGTCCTTTCTCATTTGAATAGAATCTTCGTAAGTCAAATAATGTAAATGATGAGCTATATAGATCATCGACTTTACTTCACTACAAGAACCTAAAGAGATAAATAAAAACCTTCGAAAATCAGCATCTGATCCTCTTTCAAATCCCTCTGCAATGTTATTTGAAATAGAAATTGCCGCTCGCTGTATCTGGTTTTTAAACCCAAAATCTACATTTGCTTGAAGTAACGTATAAATTCGAACAGCGATAAGCTGTGATTTTTTCCATGCCTCAATTTCTTCAAAGTGGTATATTCTCATAGTTCATCAAGATTACACGATTTTTAGCTATTATTGTAACAGTAAATTGATAATAGCGACTAAGCCGAAGGACGACTCTAGTGACGAAGTCACGACTAAGTCCGAAGGACGACTAAACGACGCAGTCGTGACTAAGTCCGAAGGACGACTAAGCTGCGAAGCAGCGACTACTATGACTCTTAACTGCGACCTTGGCGAAGGAATCGGAAACGATGCCGAACTCATGCCCTACATCGATGAGGCAAACATTGCCTGTGGATTTCATGCGGGTGATGCTTTTACTATGCGCGAAACGGTGGCTTTGTGTATTCGAAATGGGGTAAAAATAGGGGCTCATCCCTCCTACTTGGATCGAGAGAATTTTGGGAGAAAGGAGATTGAAATGAGCCCAGAAGAGATCTATTTGCTGGTGAAAAAGCAGATCGAAATACTAAATCAAATTGTAAAAACCGCAGGAGGGAATTTAAACCACGTGAAACCACATGGGGCGCTTTACAACACTTCAGCTAAAAATCCTGAAGTGGCCAAAGCCATCGCGAAAGCGGTGAAGGATGTCGATACTAGCTTGATTTTATTTGGCCTAAAAAATAGTCATTCCATTTCCGCAGGAAAAGCCGAAGGCTTAAAAACAGCAGAAGAAGCTTTCGCAGATCGCAGATATGAAAGCGACGGAACTTTAACTCCGCGAAGCCAGCCGGGTGCTTGCTTTACCGAAATTCAGGATGTCCTAGATCAGGTAGAAAAAATAAAGGCCGACACCTGGTGTATCCACGGTGACGGCCCCCATGCCTTAGCCTTCGCAAAAGCACTGAAAGCAAAGCGCTAAAAACCTTTAAAACTCCACAATAAATCCAATCGTCGGCGTAACTTGTGCCCGATCATTCAATAATTGGGTTGGAATGGCGTTCGCACCATTTTTCATAATAGGCAAACCATCTGTGGTGGCGAAGCCTGAATTATCCTCTACGCGCTTAAATGTATAGGTCGGAATTCCAGGGTTCACGGCGATGTACCAGTTCGTCACATCTAGGAAAAGATCGATGGTCGTTTTCTTTAAGTTGTACTTCTTATCGATACGCACGTCACTCGAATGGAAATTAGGTAGGCGTTGCGAATTCAAACGAGAATAATCGAAGGTACCTTGGCCTAAGGTTAGGTAAGTCGCTTTGGAAGTTGTCTCATCATAGGGCGAATAAGGTGCGCCGCCTTGGTATCGGAAACGAAGTCCGAGTTCCCAGTTGCGCGGGAATTTATACCCCCAGGTGATACTTAACAGGTGTTGGTTATCCCAGCTAGAGGCAATCAGCTTATCATCAAATCCGCTGTACATACTGCGGTAATAGGTATAGGATAGGATGCCAAAGAATTTGTCGGTTAGTTTCTTTTGAGCGAAAAATTCCAAACCATACGCGCGACCTTTACCTGTCGTGGTCACATCCTCATTTCCGAGAATGTTGAAATCCCCTCCTAAATTCGCTAATGAGATCCCATTGCGATTCGAGATCGGTACGTTCGCATATTCCTTTACAAAACCTTCCAAAGTGAATCGCAAGGATTCATCCTGCAAGTATTCTAAACCGGCAACATAGTGATCACTTTGTTGGTATTTCGCGTCTTGATTAACTAGTACAGGCGAAACTGGGGCAAAACTTGAATAAGTCGGATAAGGGAATGCGGACGATGCATAACCCAAAATGGTATAAGGCGCTAGCTTGAAATAGCGCCCCACCGAAGCATTGGCGGTTAGTTTATCCGAAAGCACATAACTCAAAGAAACGCGAGGTGAAAGCGTTTCCAAAGGATCCATTCCCGTGTCCGTAAAGCTGTTCATGTCGGTGCGAAGGCCGGCACTTAAACCTAATTTGGAGTCCAAAAACGTCTTCGAAACCTGAGCAAAAGCACCGTATTTCCACATCGAATTAAATGGACTCGTGTAGGCAAAAGTAGTAATCGGATTAGCTAGACGAACCGCCGGGCTAGGGGATGAATTAAATAAAACCTGGTACGTGCTGTTTGCATATTCCACGAATTGAGTGGATAGACCGTAATTTATCTTCCAGCCATTCGTGTTTTTATTCACATCCAGACGCAACTTATTTTCGGTTTCACGCGACGAATAATCGAAGTTCAATTGCGCTGGATCCTTTTTCAAATTGTCCTCATAACGAAGGAAATTATTGTCAAACACGTTTCGAGATAGCGCGATATTCACATAGCCATTATCCACTAATTTCTTTAACGACAACCCGAGCGTATAATTCCACTGATTAATCAACGGATTCGAATTATAGATGTATAATTTCTCCGGCGTGGCTTTTTTAAGTGTCCCAAAAGAGAAGTCATCAATCGCCCCCAATCCCATCATCGAAAGGGTCGTGGTCGAGTTGATTTGCTTCGTGATTTTAAACTGCGCATCCCAGAAATTTGGACGAATAGGTATGTCTAATGCCTGGAATAAAAATTGCAAATACGAGCGGCGAACCGAAGCTAGGAAGGTGGTTTTGCCTGATTTCGAAAGTGGGCCTTCTGTCGTTAAAGCGAACTCCGTAGCACTTAAGCGGGCATTTCCTTGGAATTTATTGGGATTTCCTGTGCGTTGCTTGAACTGGAAAACAGAGCTCAAGGCATTATCGTAACGCGCATCGAAAGCAGAGGAACTCAACTTAACGTCTTCAATAAAGGACACATTCAGAATGCCTTGCGGGCCTCCGCTGGATCCTTGGGTTTGGAAGTGATTGAGAACAGGAATTTCGATGCCATCCAAGTAGTAGACGTTTTCATTCGGGCCTCCCCCACGGATGATAATATCGTTTCTGAAGCCGCCGCCTTGTGGGCCTCCGCCTACACCGGGTAGGGTTTGGATCACTTTGCTGACGTCGAAATTTCCACCTGGATTACTTTTAATTTCTTCCGCCGTCAAACGTTGAACGCTGAGTGGCGATTCGAGGGTTGCGGCTTTAGCGGTGCGGCGGTTTTGGGTCACCACGACCTCGGTTAATTCCTGGTTCGATGGGACTAATTCGATGTTCAAGTAATTCTCATTACCCGCGTTGATGATAACGTTGAAGGCGGTGTACTTCTCATATCCGACTGCTGAGAACGAAATGTTGTATGTTTTTAGGGCCAAACCCGTTAATCGGAAGGCTCCCTTTTCATCGGCATTTACTCCTTTGGTAGAACCATCTAGCGTAACTGAAACACCAGAAATGGGCTTTTGGGTTAGCTGATCGACAATCTTTCCGGAAATTCGACCTGAGTTTTGGGCAAAAACAGAAAAGGAGAATAGGAGAAGTAGGAGAGTTTGTTTCATTTTGGCTAAACACTAAAAAGGCGATAATTGTTTCATTTAAGGCAGCATCAGCACCTTTTGGGACACGGATCCCGTTGCCGTCTGGTAGTGCAAAATATAGCTTCCCGCACCTGGTAGCGGTGCCGGTATCCGCAGCGTTTCACCCGCCGTCACGGCAAAAGTAGACCCTAAGGCACGACCGGATAAATCGAACCATTGAAGATTTCCAGCTGATTTCACGCGGATATTAACCAGCGAAGTAGCTGGATTAGGCCAAACATACAATTCCTCGGAAGGAATGCTAATTTCGCTCGTGTTTTGCAGTAATTGAACTCCTCCTGAGGCTAAACCGATGACGATATCCATCTTGCCGTCTTTATTGAAATCGGCGGTAGTTACGGAGGCGTTTTGGCCAAAATTAAACGGTAAACGCGACACCTCTAAACCCAAACCAGAAACGTATAAATTCCCGGATGCGTCTAAGGCAATCTGCTCAAAATTCCCGTCCCCCGTGATATCCGCATACGCGATACCTCTAAAGAGGGTTTCTAAACGCTGATATGATTTGGACAAATCCGACCAATCATACACCCGAGTCCCGCCTAAATAATCTAACACCACGAGCTCCAGTGAACCATCCTGATTTACATCAAACAGTCGAGGCGTTTCGCGCAATGTGACCACTGGCAAGGCTTTCTCTTCACCTAACAGGCCAGACACATATTCCCGGTATTTACTCAACGATCCCACGGAATAATATAGCATCAAGCGGCCATTCAAAGCCTGTAATTGAATCGAAGCGGCTCCGGAAATAGGTAGAAAATCACGTGATTTCAAAGTCAGCGTCCCATTCGCGTTCTCATATAAAGTGACCGTATTGCTCCCAATCAATAAATCCAGATCGCCATCACCTTCCACATCATAGAAAACGGGTGAGGCAAAATCCCCCACATCGATCATCTCTTCTTGGAGAAATGCTTTGGTTTTTAGGACTAGCTGGCCATTCTCCGACCGATAATAAGAAGCCGTAGTTAAGGAAGTATTCACATCTGGTAAATTCGACGAGGTAATTACATCCAACGCTCCATCCCCATCCAAATCCAAGGGCGAAGCACTCGCCAGCGATGAAACGAAATGCGGCGCACCTGCGGGAAAATTCGTCTCCACGGAGCGGAACAAGGGTTTCGCACGCGTGCCTAAATTTCGCATATAAAGAAAGGTAGGACAGCCCACATGACCGATAATCAGGTCAGAAACTCCATTTTTATCTGGATCCCAAAGCGCTAAGGTATTCCCCAAATGTTGCACCGCCGAAGTAGATTGCGTGCTTAAAACAGATTCCGGGACAAGCCCAAAAGTAATATCGTCACAATCATTCAAATAGAAATTCCCCCAATTCAAGGCCTTCGTATTGAACTTCAGATCACCCGTGTTTTCATAAAAACTAATGTAGTGCCCAGCCGGTTCGAAGGCTAACACATCCATATCCCCATCACCATCCACATCTGTAATCGCCGGAATATCCGTAGCATTGACATAAATATTCAGCAGACCATTTAAGCCTGTCGCTTTCAAGTTCCCTAGGGATTTGGGGAAGTTATTATTCAGATTAGGGTACACTTGAATTCCTCCAGAGCTCGAGGTATAAAGATCTTTATCCCCATCTCCATCATAGTCCACCAGATTCATCCAGTTTTCAATCAACGGGAAACGCGTCTGAAATTCAGGCGCATATGCAAATCCGCCAGATGCATTTCGCAAAAATGTCTTCACATGCTGAGCGCTGCGATCGAAAACCACCAAGTCCTCACGCGTGTCTCCATCTAAATCCATAGGGAAAAACTGCACCGAATTAAATCCGCCTGCCCAAGGATTTTTCAAACCAGTGACGGGGAGATTCGTGATTTGCTGAAAGGAGATTTGCTGCGCATTCGTGTAGAAAGCGACGAAACAAAGTGCCCAGAACAGCGTGATTTTTCTCATCGCCATAAAGATAAGAAGGGACTTATAACAAATAGCTGAAATGAATTGAAAATCTATCGATGGCTTTTAGCTCCCCTCCAGAAAGATGTTGAGTCGCGGGTTTAGCATAATTTGCTCCCATCACAAATCGCTTCGAAAAAGCTTCTAAACCGATTCCAAGCCAGTGAACTGATCCACCTGTATTTTCTTGAACAAGTCCAGACCGAACGTCCTTTGCCGCATATTCAAGTGTGCTACTTACATAGGGCATTAACGTTACTTTATGCCCACGACCATAGGCATAGAAAAAGGTGCTTGCTAAACTAGAACGGGCCCCAAAACGGTAGGAATCCGGATTTTTTCCTGGTAAACGAAATTGGGCATCTGCATTCACACCCCATTCATTATAACGGACATTATAGAGTGCATTCCACAATACGTCCGTACTACCAGTTCCTAATTGGAAATTAGCATTAGCCACTTGAGATGGATTGGCTTCTTCATAGCGAAATTTTCCAAGTGGTGGCTTCACTCCCATTCCCACCAATAGAGATTGATTCACCTCGTGCATGGTGGAATCCAATAAGGTGTTTAAGAGGTTATAGTGAACAAATAACGTGGGATCTGAAAGCCCAGCTATTTGTACCGTATTTTGTTGCGCGATTTGATTTTGGGTGTGCGTCGAATAGGGTAAAATCGCCATCACTTGCACCTTGTTGATGGGATAAAAACGTCCCCAAACTTCAGTACTTTGAAACGATTCCCGCGTCTTCAAAACCGGGCTGTTTAGGTGAGATTCAAAAGATTGTTGTCGGTAACGAACCCCTATAAAACCCCGGTTAGAGGCAGGCATCAGCCCTAAAAAGGAATTGCTATTTGCGCAACCACAAAGGTCACAACCAACGGAAGGAAAAGCGAAAAGAATCAATAAGACTATTTTTTTCATATCAATTCCCCACAAATTTCGGATTAGTTAGAAATTCTCGATCAGTCAATGTTTTTAAGAAAGCCACTATTTTCGCTTGTTCATCCTCGGACAAGGCAATCCCATCCTTAACTAAAGGGTCGACATTTTGACTTTGCTGAACACCCGTAGTATAATGACGCAGCACTTCATCTAAGGTATAGAACCGGCCATCATGCATGTAAGGTGCTGTCATTTCCACATTGCGCAAACTAGGTACTTTGAACTTATATCGATCACTCGGATTCTCTGTAATTCGAAAACGTCCCTCGTCTTTAGAGCCCTGTATATTCAACCCATTATTGCGGTAGCTTTGGTCGGTAAACAAATCCCCCGCATGACAAGAACTACATTTCTGCTTAAAAAGGTTTAAACCCTCCTGTTCGTCTGCCGTTAATATACCCACCTCTTTTCGGATAAATTTATCGTAGCGGGAGTTCGCTGAAACGAGTGAAATCATAAACTGGGATAAGGCTTTTAGAAATTTCTGAGACGTAATCTCCGTAGAACCGTAGGCCTTTTTAAATAAGGCGGGGTACTTAGAACTCGACCGAAGTTTCGTCAAAACATTTCCTAAATTTTCATCCATTTCTAACGGATTTTCGATGGGGGCGACGGAAAATAAGTCCAAATCGCCCACACCGCCATCCCAGAAAAACTCCTTTTGCCAAGCCATATTTTGGATAGGTTGCGCATTCCGTGTTCCCACCCGATTGTCTACCCCGTGACTCACATCGTGGCCATGGTGCGTGAAAGCATAACTTTGGTTATGGCATTCTGCACAGGCAATCGAATTATCCCGAGATAACATAGGTTCATTAAACAAGGCCTTCCCTAACTCAAAACCATCCGCTGTTACTGGATTTCCAGCTAAGGCATAGGCAGGAGCAGGAAAATTAGCAGGTGGATTAAAGAGCCCTTCCGCTACAGGCGCAACTGGCTCAGGCTCCTTCTCAGGCGCCGAACAAGCCAAAATCAAAAAAGGCAAAAGGAGTAGTTTCCGCATCTTAATGGATATGATCTACCGTGAATACTTTCACATAATTATTCGCAATAGGGCCAGCTGCCGCTGGAGACATGACCACAGCTCCATTCGCAATTTTCAGAGGGGAAACACCGGAGAAAACTTTGGAAATATCCGCGATTAAATGAATTGTAGGCGACTTACTTTTACGAACAGCAGCCACAGCAGGTAAACTCATGGTCACCGTACGCAAATTATTTGCCGTCACGGCCGTTCTTCCCCCAAATCCTCCTACGTGATATTGGTATTTTTTCAACCCAGCTGCATTTGTAGGGGCAACGGATGAAATTCCTTCCATTTTAAAGAAAATATAACCCGAATTCCAAGACCAATACATGTTATCCGTTCCATAAGAGGCGATATCTAAAACACCAGTTCTTTGATCTACCGCAGATATACTTTTCACACTATCTACGCCGACCGTGAAAGTCATCTCTGTATAATCAGCAGCAGGCACGTCTTTAATAACCGGCATCAAAGACGTTTTATCCGCCTGACGAACTAAAAAATACTGATCAGGCATCTTCACTACCGTGCCATCCGTCTTTTTAAAAGCCACATTTGAGATAAAATAATTCAATGTCGTGATGGTAAAATCCTCACCAGAAGTATTCGTATACTTCGTATCGTTTAAGATCAAAGACTGAGCCGCTACGCGATTTTCAAATTCTAAGGTAATATTGTTTTTATCCGTCGCGCCGATAGGCTCTAGTGATTCAGTGGAGCAGGCTGAAAATACAGCCGCAATGCTTGCTAATAGAAATAACTTTTTCATGAATAATTAATTAAAATGAGTAATGCCCGCGATGAAGATCGTAGGTAAATAGTCCAAGAAAATTAATTAAACCTGGGGTGGGTGGAAAAAGCCTTTAGCGGCTGCGTTAGGAAAGAATTCCTGTGTAGAAAAATGGTTTTCAACTAGTTCCGAAGAGGTGAAACGCGCTGTAAAGACCGGTTGAATCGCTTGAAAGCTTAATACAACTTCGGGCATTTTTTCTAAACGCTCCGAATTCGATTTCTGCTCCTTCTCTTCTGCTGCTTTGAGTTTCTTCGCTAAATAACATTGACCATTACAGTTCAACATCGGTTTATCGCGGTTCACACAAAGATTTTCAGCAATATAGTCGCGATTAATGCGGTAGTATGCCACGGCACCCCATTGATTCATCAAGGGAACCTGCATAGCTAAGAACAGTAAAATAGCGACGATGCGTTTCACGATGCAAAGTTAAAACAGGTTTTTGGAAAATAATTATTAATTTACAGAGAATAAATACGAATAAACAATGAAAAAAATCGTCGCCCTCCTCTTATTTGCCTTTGTTACTCAGGCTCAAAATATCTCCATGAGCAAAGCAATTTTGAAAGACAAAATCAAGGGAGGCTGGGCTGGCCAAACGATCGGTGTGACCTTTGGTGGACCTGTCGAATTCCGTTATAATGGCACGATGATTAATTCCTATCACCCTATTCCGTGGTACGATGGCTATCTAAAAAATACGATGATTAATAATCCTGGTTTGTACGACGATTTGTACATGGACCTGACTTTCGTGGAGGTTTTTGAAAAAGAGGGATTGAATGCACCCATCGAATCACATGCGAAGGCGTATGCGAATGCTGGTTATGCGCTTTGGCATGCGAATCAGGCGGGTCGTTACAATATCCTAAACGGAATGATGCCCCCAGCGTCTGGATACTGGGAAAATAACCCGCATGCGGATTGTATTGATTACCAAATCGAGTGCGACTTCGCCGGCTTAATGTCACCCGGAATGCCGAATGCCGCTTCTAAAATCTCTGACAAAATTGGTCACATCATGAACTACGGAGATGGCTATTATGGTGGAGTATATTTAGGCGCTTGCTATACCTTAGCGTTTATCCATAACGACATTAACAAAGTGGTTTCTGAAGCGTTAAAGACTATTCCAGCAAACAGCCAATACTACAAATGCATCGCTGACGTCATCAAATGGCACAAACAATACCCGAACGATTGGACAAAAACCTGGTTAGAGGTTCAAAACAAATGGGCAAACGACATCGGCTGCCCGGACGGCGTTTTCGCTCCGTTTAACATTGATGCGACCGTAAATTCCGCTTATGTGGTGATAGGGCTATTGTATGGCAATGGGGATTTTGGCAAAACAATCGAAATTTCTACACGCTGTGGACAAGATGCCGATTGCAATCCATCGTCTGCCGCAGGTATTTTAGGCGCGATGATCGGCTACAACAAAATACCGGCGTATTGGAAAGTAGGTTTGAAAGAGGCGGAAGACATCGACTTCAAATACACGTCTACATCCTTAAACGATGTCTATGAAATTGGTTTCAAACACGCCTTACAAAACATTAAGAACAACGGCGGTTCCGTTTCCGAAAATGCCGTGATCATTCCTTATAGCGCACCAAAAGCCGTTGCATTCGAACAAAGTTTTGACCATTCCTTCCCGACAGAGAAAATCAACATCGGCAAAAACCTAACTGACGAATACGAATTCGATTTCGAAGGAAATGGCTTCGTAGTACGAGGCGAAACGGCGAAGTGGGCATCACTTGATCCAGGCACTTACGATCTTGAAGTATTTGTGAATGGAAAGCTTCTCGAGAAAGTAAAACTACCCGTGGCATTCACTACTCGCCGCCATGAGATTACGTGGAAGTATAAATTAGCGACTGGGAAGCACCACGTAAAACTGAAAGTGCTGAATAAAGTGGAGGGTTATGACTGCAAATTATTCGACGCGATCGTGTACGCAGAAAAGCCGTTTTTGGCGACAAATGAGCGCTATTTTAGGCTAGGGAATCAGTAATTATTTCGCCCGCAAAGGCAAAAATTCCCCATTGGTAACGGCCACCGGATGTTGGGAAACGGTATAGTATTTATTTTGACTCGCGTTATAGAATTGAACTTGAGCTCTATGGGAATCGGATAGCAGGTATTTTACAAAAAACCGAACTGGGGCACCCGTTGAGCCTAATTTCGTATTCAAAACAGCTCCAAAACGACCCATTCCACCCTCCATTACACTTTGCTTTTTGCCAAATAAGTTAACAAAGGAAGTGGAAGTTGTCGTGAGCGCCCCAAAAGTATTCAAGGCGGCATCCACAGAGGAACCCTCACTCGTAGAAATGGTCAACATCTTATTATTTGTAAATCCTCCATACGTAGTGAAGGTTAGGTTATGGGCCGTATTTCCTAAAGTGATAGTCGCATTTTCATACATATGAAAAGAATAGTAAGTCGCCGTTAATCCCCCATCGTGGAAATTTCCACCTGAAAAATAAAGATTACTATAGCTCGGGATTGCCGTCGCAGACCCGGCCTGCAAGGTCCCACTATACAAAAACAAATCGGCTATTTGGTTAGCGGCACTTAGTTGTAATGTGCCCGTACCTAATTTGGAAAAATTACCTCCTTTCATTAACTGCTTAATCCCATCATTCGCGCCATTGCCGGTCGTAATCACATTATTACCCGTGCTAAATGTCAGATTTCCACCCGTTCTTCCTAAAGAAGTCAAGGTATTATTCACCGTTATACCACCTCCCCCCGTTAGTGAAATGGTACCTCCTCTGCCAGAATAGGACGAGGCATTATTTGTACTCACAGCGCCACTCGCATCAATAGCTGCATTCACGTAGACAGAGCCTGCAGACGAATTCAAATTTATACTCCCCCCATCCGTCAACGGAATCGTCGAACTGGTTGAAACAGGAATGTTCGTACTGATGGCCGCATTCACATACATATTCCCTGCCGTATTTATGTACAAGGTTAAATTCCCCCTATCACCATACCCCGCACTTGCATAACGAAGCGAAATAGGTGCTAGAATATTCACATCTGAATTTCCATTCATCACTAAAAACTTGTTGTAATTAGGTCCGTGCGAATTCCAGGTTTCGATGGGTGCATTTACATTAATGAGACCAGATTGAGTACAAGAAACGCAAGCCGTATTAATGGTGGCATGACTGTAATTAGTTCCTAAAATCAAGTTTAAATCTGACACATTAATATTCGCGTGATTCCCCGATGGGGTAAATACATAGGTCGTATTCGTGGCATTACTCATCAGCGAAGGAGACCACGTTCCGTTGATGGTGGGCCCAGTCGTAAAACGAAGATTTGCATACCCACTGACTGCTGTCGCATTAGGAACGAGCTCGCCCGTATTCAATTGAATGGCGTTCGAGGCACTGAATTGAAGTTGTTCTAATTCAGTTAGACCCAAAACGAGACTGTTTTCTACGTAAATTTTGCCATCGGTTCCACTGCTGCCTGCCGTTCCTTGCCAGCCCGTGATGCGTAAAGTCCTGAAGTCCCAGGTGTTTTTTGGCCCAAAACGAATGGCGTGTGGTCCTGATCCTAATTCGATGGAGGATCCTTCAGATAAAATCGAAATCGGGCCCAATGTCTCAGAAAAACCTCCCGTGCTTAGCTTCCCGCCGTTAAAATAGAGGTTTGACGTATTGGCAATTACGTCCGAAGCCCCTAATTCAATCGTCCCCGCACTCAGTACCGTGGCTCCCGAATAGGAATTAACACTATTCAAAGTCAGCTTTCCAGAACCATCCTTGATCAAACTAGTGGCCACATTTAATACAATGGGGCTATTTCCCCACGTATAGGCCAAACTCCCCGTACCACTCAAGCCCCCATTTAAAATCAAATCCCCTACATCACCGACTACTAGCGCTAGGGCACTCGCATTCAAGGCTCCGTTAATGGTCAGCGTACTTGCTAATTCTGGGTTAATTCGAACGTTACTCGTAGTCAAATTAATGGCGGAATTATACACATTATTCCCGTTTACACTTCGCAAAGCCCCTGTATTAGCGACCCCAGTACCGCTTAAGGTTAAGGGATTAGATACTGAAATTCCTCCATCTAATACCAAGCTCGTATTAATCCCAATAGTCACGGCACCCGAACCTAAACTAGTGTTATTTCGAATCGTCAAAATGCCATTCGTTGCCGTGGTGGTTCCACTATAGTTATTCGCGGAGGCTAAAGTTAAGGCCCCCATACTCGTCGTCAGATTTCCTGTTCCTAAAGTCAATGTGCCGCTGATCGTCATAGAACCCAGTCCTGTCGCTGCTAACGATACATTTGTTCCGGTGACCGATTGATTCAAATAGAGACTTCCGGCCGTGCCGTTGATTGTGGTGGTTTGGCCTATTGTTATGGGGCCTCCCCAGCTATTATTTCCGCTCTCATTAGAGAGCGAAACCGTTCCTTTATTTAAGGCTAATTCCTCTGACCCTACGTTGATATTATTGTACAAAGCTAATCTCCCTGAACCCCTGACGATGGTTCCAGCGCTTGTACTACCCAAGGAACTAGCATTATAAATGGCTAAAGTCCCTGCATAAATAGTGGTTACCCCGGTATAGGTGTTAGCTGTGCTGTGGGTGGCATTGCCTAGGGAAGATGTTTCTCCGTATTTGGCCAAAGACAAAACTCCCAGCCCATCCTCTATCAAACCCGTATACGTTGTGTTCAAATTACTCGAACCTATGGTTAGCGTCACCGCTCCCGCCACTGAACTCGTAATTTTACCAATCCCGTTTATACTCGCAATCGAACCGATCGATTCTGATACTCCATTCAAATCCAACACAGCATTCGCCCCTGTGAAAGTTAGCGTATTATAGTCTGGTAAGGCAGTGCCTCCCTTTAACTGCAAAGTCCCATCGATAATCTCAGAAGAGGATACGCCATTATTCGTACCTGAAAGTAAAAGCGTTCCTGTCCCGCTTTTAGTGAAAGCTCCACCAATTATTTGTCCCGTGATTCCATCATTTTCGCCCCCTACAGTCACTGTGGAATTGCCATCTAAAATTGTAATAGGCCCAGCGTTATATAAACGACCCGTAGAAGTTAAAGTACTTAAAACACTTACGCCATTTGCACTTTTGATCGTAATGGATCCTCCACTCCCTGAATAGGTCCCTAGAGTTATATTCGTCGTGCCACTGCAATTAATAGGCTGAGTTACTTTGACCGAACCCGCCGTCGAATTCAACGTGACGGATCCTCCTTCTGTAGCATTTATATAAGCGTAAGCTGACGTGGGATTATTCATATTGATCGCCCCTGTCACGCTAATATTACCCACTGCATTAATCACTAATTTCAACGATCCTAAATTAGTATCAGACGATGTGGTACTTCGCATAGCCATTGAATTAGCGATGTTCACATCAGAGCCCGCATTCATTGTAAGCGTTCGACTACTCGCTGGCCCATTTTGATTATACGTGCTAAATGCGACGCTTAAGTCGATTTGTCCCGCTTGGGTGCAGGATGCACAGGCTGTGTTGATAATGACATGGCTATTTTTTACTCGCAATAAATCGTCTAATTCCGTTTTGCTGACGGTCGCATTGTCTGCATTTGGGGTGAAGGTATAGGTCGATTGAGTCGTGTTAGAGGATAGTAGAGGCGACCAGGTTCCTCCACTCGTGGCACCTGAAACGATGGCGAGATTGCTATTTTGGGCATTCAATTGAAGCGTTATGAATGCTAAAAGGATGAGTAGTTTCTTCATCCTAGTACGAATAAACGAATTGAACTCGATCACCTACCGCAATTAAGTAGGTGCCATTTTTTGCATTGATATAGGCCAAATAAGGAGTAGGCACCGTCGCATCTGACGCAAAAGAACTGGATGTCTTGTATGCATAGGCATTTTGACTAATCAAAATCCCATTAATGTACATCTTCAGCCTAGACGTCGAATGAGGGGCTTGGGTCAAGGTAAAATTGGTTTGGCCTGCGGTGGTGGCCGTCATCGTTCCAGCAGAACCATTCGAAGCCGTCTCGTCAAAACCATCCTTCAATACACTCGTCCAGCTAGCCAACCCAGAAGAAGTTAAACTCAAAACCTGACCCGTGGCACCCGAGCTAGATGGGAATGTCGTTCCACCAAGCGTTAAGGCGCCGGTTAAACTTGTATTCACAAAAGTCTTATTTGTCAAGGTTTCGGTTCCAGCTAAAGTCGCTAACGTTCCGGAAGTGGGCAAGCTAATTGTTGTAGTACCTGTGGTGATAATGGTGGTGGAATAATTGCCAGAGGTGATTAAATCTCCACCTAAGGTGATCGATTTATTTCCGTTGTTTACGCCGGTCCCTCCGTAAGTCGGTGATAAAATTCCAGAGATGGAGGCACTTCCATCGAAGGGGAAGCCAAAGATCGTTTGGGGTGTGGTGAGGGTGGTGGCGGTGTTTGCGGTTAGGGCGGTTGTGGCTGTAGTTGCTGTCACGGCTGTAGTGGCTGTCGTGGCCGAACTCGCATTTCCAGTTAGATCCCCCACAAAGTTCGAAGAAGTGATAGAAGCAAAGCCAGTTAAATTAGTGTAAGTTCCACCCAAAGTGGCTATCGTTGATCCTAATGTCAACTGAGAATTAGCTAATTGTCCGTTCGTAATGCTCGCTGTTGCAGATAAATTTGCCGTTGTTAATCCCGAGACTGCTAGTGTATTTCCCGAGAGAATGATTCCTGATCCTGCTGTTAGAGGAGCTTGATAGTCCGTTCCTGCTACTAATGGAGCTTGGTAATCAGTACCAGCAACTAAGGGAACTTGATAATCCGTTCCCGCAATCAGAGGTGACTGATAGTCAGTTCCTGCTACCAAAGGTACTTGTACATCAATACCAGGCCGCAAGGGGATTTGAAAATCGACACCAGCCAATAACGGTCGTTGGTAATCGGTACCGGCAATCAAAGGGCGTTGATAATCAGTACCGGCGATCAAAGGACGTGAATAATCTACTCCCGCGACTAAAGGCGCTTGGACATCCATACCAATCTTCAGCCCTAAATTTGTTCGAGCCTCCACAGCGCTGATTGCCCCCGTTCCTCCTTTGGTTATTGGAATAATTCCCGTTAATACCTCCGCATCAATCGGAATAGAAATATTTGATGACCCGTCAAAAGGCACGCCATTGATGGTGCGAGGTGTTTCTAGAGTCGTGGCCTTCGCTGCTAGGTTTGCTGAGCTGGCTTGATTTGTTACGCCGGAATTTGCCGTGCGTTTGTCCACATATGCTTTAATAGCTTTTACGGAAGGGTATTTCTCGCTCGATGCGGAGTCCGCAAGAATGGAAGTAGATTTATTAAAAAGGGATTCTTTATTGTTTAATTCTGCCAAAACCAAGCCCGACACCGGCTTGTCCACATCTGCCGTATTGTCTACATTTCCGAGGCCTAAATTCGCGCGCGCAGCTGGGGCACTCGTTGCCCCAGTTCCCCCTGAGGTAAGTAATAATGTTTTACTCAGCCTCCCTGCCTCCTCCGAAAAATGCGCATAGGGTAAGTAATTTAGGCCACGATTGCTGACCTCGGTGTATTTGGCCCCCTGATTAAAACTCACCTGGGTCATTAACTTCATTAAGGTACTACCCCATTTGATCGCCCCAAAAGTCCCGGCCGCAACAGTATTCTCCCCCGCCCCGATCTCCAAATTTATCAGCCCATAGCCATCCGTCTTTGTCTTGTGCACTTCCTCAAACTGCAAGGTCGTCCCCGCATAAATCCCAAACTTCACCCACACCTCCTTATTCAAATACAACTGCGCCTGCACCGCATTTCCGGGCAATTCAATCGCCGCAGGATCCACAATGAGGGCCTGGTAATTAATCGTCTTAAGGGGAGATTGCGCGTGCGCAGAATGGAAAACACACAGCAGGGCTGCGAGTATGAAATAGTTTTTCATAAGCAATCTTTAAACAGAACAGATTGCTTATTAGTGGTTAAGAAGCAATACGATTATAAATTGAGGGTATTGTGTTGATAACAAAGGTAGTAGGAATTTGCGGAGTGCAAAGAAAGTGGCGAAAATAAAAAAAGCCTTCCCGTTAGAGAAGGCTTTTTTATTAAATCAAGAAGAGGTTATTTAATGTAATACCTTTTTTGACCACTAGTTGTAATTACATACACATTAACTGCTGCACCAGGATCAATAGAAAAGGATGTGACACCACCATTTCCACTTGAACTTGTATAAAACTTAGTACTTGTTAAAGTATTAGAAGTCCATGTAAAATTGCTGTAATTACATATTGTCAACGTAAACCCATCAGGCAAATTTTCAGGAAAATCAGGCATACTTCCATGTTGGGTAGCAATTATGTAACCAGAATAACGATATAGATTAGCTGCTGAAATAAATGGCCAATCATCATATGTTTTTGTTGTTATAGTTTGCCAAGTAGGAACCCCATTTGCATTTGCTGTTAACACTTGACCTGCCGTTCCGTCTACATTGGGATAAGTAACTGCACCTGCTGTTATAGTTCCACTCGTCTTCACATTGGTGACATTCGAATTACCTAATTGAATAGTATTACTCGCCGCAACGTTTGCACCATAACCTAGAGCTGTCGCATTCGATAATGTGGCGGATGAAACATCTGCATCTGTTCCAATTATAGTATTTTGTGATCCTGTCGTGATTGTTTGTCCTGCTCTTTTTCCCACTCCTACGTTATTATTTCCTAATACGTTTATTAAGGATTGATTACCTATTGAGGTGTTTTGCGTCCCAGTCAATAAATTCAACATTGATTCAGCTCCGACAGATGTATTCCCATTTCCAGATGTTAAACTTGGCATATTCCAATAACCAACACTTGTATTATTATCCCAATATGTGCCATTATAACTGCGCATTGCGCCGGCACCAACGGCTGTATTTCTTTTTCCGTTTACATTTGATGAACCCATTGCCCCTTGTCCGATTGCCACACTTTCATCATTATTACCATTACCACGACCTACAGTCACCCCATTTACAGAGATATTAGAACTAAATGTTTTTACCCCTGCAATCGTTTGATTGGTTGTTAAATCGACAAAACTACCTGTACCTGTTGTTATCTCTTTAGTTGAAGTATTATAATACAATAAATTAGAGGTTGCCGTAGTTGAACGTACAGGATTCACATAAAAACCTGCGTTTGTCGGATTTAAACTCGCTCCAGTTGCATTTAAGGCAATACTGTTTGCTACTTGTGCATTATTGCCAGCAAATGATCCAATGGCTACCGCATTTTGACCTTGACCATACTGACCTGCAGCATAGCCCAAAGCAACTGCTTGACTTGCTTGGTTTGATTGAGCGGTATTACTTCCTATCGCAATTCCGTTAGCTCCCTGATTCGCATAACCTGCGACATAACCAATACCGATAGCGCTTTGACCTTGACCGGAATTTCCTGCTCCACCTCCTATGGCAACAGTATTCGCGTTGACACCTTGATTAGGTGTTCCTGCTTGCGAACCGATGGCTACATTATTACTAGTTAATCCCAATTCTCCTTTGAAATTCGCTAATGAAGTTTGGCCGGTTCCACCATTTGCCAATGAAAGTACACCTGTCATTTTTGAGCTTGACACATTTGCTATTTTCGCATCTGTCACAGAGCTGTTGGCTAAATCAACTGTGGCAATTGTACCATCGACAATTTTCACAGAAGTAATTGAATTATCCGCCACACCTGAGGAAGCTAATGCTGCAGAAACGGCTGCGTCCGTGTAGGCTGTAGTCGCAATTTGTGTTGAATTTGTGCGAGGAGAAGCCGTAGGAGCAGTAGGAATTCCCGTAAAGGCTGGGGAAGTTTTTGAAGCTTTCAAAGCTAAAGCTTCCTGAGTCGCTGTCGAAATAGGTTTTGCTACATCCGAAGTGTTATCCACAGAACCTAAACCCACCATCGATTTATCGATTCCTGAAACGGTACCCGTGAAGGTAGGCGAATTAATAGGGGCATAATCGTTCAAATCTGTTAGTGCGGCCTTTGTTGCTAACATGGATGTATCCGCTGTGATAGCCATATGTGCTTCTAAAGCAGCTACCGTCGCCTTTAGGGCTAAAGCTGAATTCACATCTGAGATGTTTGCCTTTAAATCCAATGCTGCTTTTGTCGCAGTTGAGATTGGTTTATCAACATCCGCTGTATTATCCACGTTTCCTAAACCTAAATTAGCCCGCGCACCTACCGCCGTTGTAGCACCAGTTCCTCCACCCGCAATCCCTAAAGTACTTCCTAATTTACCCGCAGTCTCCGCAAAAAGAGCATAGGGCGAATAGGTTAATTTCTGATCTGACACTTTCGTGTAGGAAGATCCATTATCAAAGCTCACGTATACTTGTAATGATTTTTGAACTGCATCCCAAGTGATCGCATTGAAAGCTGTACTTGCCACGGAACCAATGGTTAAATTCACTAAACCATAGGCGTCTGTTTTCGTCTGTTGGATTTCCTCAAATTGCAAAGTTGTCCCAGAAACGATCGCAAATTTCACCCACACATTTCCATTTACTAAAGGTTGCCCTGAGATATCCGAGCCGGGGATTTCAATTTTTGCTGGATCTAAGATGACTGCTTGGTAGGAAATGCCTTTTTGGGCATTTGCTACAACTGAAATAAATAATAGAACAAAGAGTAATAATTTTTTCATGGGAATAGAACAGATGAATGAGGAATTATTTAGTGGCTATTTTTAGGCCAAAACTAAAGGTAGATGGAATGAAATTTAGCGTGGAAGTACCGAAGGTATTCGTATCTAAATGTTGAAAACTTGTGTAAACGGACATTTGATCATTTACTTTTTTCGTAATAGAAAGCGTAAAACCGACAGACAACTTTAACCCTGAGAATTGATCATCCTCAGCTAAATCGACGTAACGATTCTGCAAAAATTGAGTGCCATTCATCAGAGTTTGAACCGCTGCCGAAGCTTTGGCAGAAACAGTCAAACCATGTAGACCTGTGTAGGATGGCCCGATTCCTCCTGTCAATCCCATAAAATCCGCCTGATAAGAAAAAGGAATATTCTGAACATCCCCTACAGAATTGTATTGATTGTAAGTTAACCCTAGGTCATAGAAAAACACCTTTGATAATTTGTTCTCCCGAGATAGCGCTAAATGAAGCCCGGAACTTGCCTTTAAAAAATCTGGATTATTACCTGCAGAATTAGTGAAAACATAGCGGGTGCTATTATTACCAACTTCGAAATTCCAGGATTGAGCATTGATCGTTGACGTAAAAAATACGACAATAAGAAGAGTAAAAATTGATTTCATAGAAAGGATTTTGAATCTAGAAATCAATATTAAGGCAATGTTGTTCAGAAAAAAATTAATCGGACAACTAGCTTGTTCTTATTCCCCTAAAAGAGACAAAATGCTTATGACAATTTTTTCAGATAGGCGGATGGCGATTCCCCTGTTTGAGCTTTAAAGGCCTGAATGAAATTAGAGCGCGACTTGTACCCACAAGCTTTACCTACACTCTCTAATGTGTTCGTCTCCGCCTCGCCCGCCTTCAAGAGCTGGATAGCCTCCTCAATTCTGAGTTGATTTTTCCATTTGAGAAATGTGATCCCTTTGTGATTATTAAAATAATACGTTAAAACATGTTCTGGTGTCTCTAAATCTTTCACTAAATCAGACAAGGAGAATCCGGGAACTAAGAACTTTTTTTTATGTAAGTATTGATGAAGTTTATCTCCCACTTGATTTAATCTTTCTCGAGAAAACTCTTGCGATTTAGCGGCTTGGGAAATCTTCTCATTTAATTCAATTACATCAGAAATAGAGCCTCCTGATTGAAACTGAAGTCCATATAAGATTTTGGGGAAAAAATAAACTGAAACCATTAAGGCGGCCATAATAACTGTGGCTAAAACACGGCCTTTGCCTTCTTCATCCAGGATCAATAAAAAATCATGTAAATAGAAGGACCGGATACTAAAAATTATCAATGAAAGATTAAACAATGCCCCTAATCCTAGGTTAACCCACAACCACTTTTCTAATTCTTTCGCTTGTTTTAGCTGTCCTTTTTGAATGGCAGCTTGAAGAATTTTCGCTGCATAAATGATATAGGCCAAAGACAGAACAGACCGAAAGAAAAAATAAAAATTAAACGAAACAAAAGGGAAATACACTTGGTGGATCAATCCAGAATCAAAATGTAAGCGTACCGCAAATTGCAACTTTTCGGGCCAAGATAATAGGGAGTAAGGAACGATATTGAATAAGATGAGCACGGAAGGCAAAAAGTGAATGTAATCCCAGCCATTAATATGTATGCGATCTGTCAACACAGCTCTCACATAAAAATACAAAAACGGTGTATTTAATAAATAAATGGGAAAATAGTGAACCGTGAAGATCGCTCTAAGTGTATCAGAATCAGAGACCACAGAGGCCCAATGGGCAATCCCAAAGAGTGCATTTAAGAAAAAGTGATAGGCTAGATAGCGATTTGCTGGGTTCACCTTGTCTGCATAGTTTAATAGCAACAAGGAGCTTAAAAAACCGATAAGACAAATAGCCGGAATCACAATTAGAACAGTTAGTTAGCGGAAAGTTAACGAAAAATCCTAAACTAGCTATCCGGTGGATAACAAAAAAGCCTTCCAAAAGGAAGGCTTTTTCAGACGCTTGAATTGTACTTGGGATGGGAATCGAACCCACACGAGCGTTACGGCTCACGGGATTTTAAGTCCCGCGTGTCTACCAGTTCCACCACCCAAGCGTCCTAGTAAAACTAAAAGCACCGATGGTGCTTTTTCGTTTTGAGCGAAAGACGGGGTTCGAACCCGCGACCTCGACCTTGGCAAGGTCGCGCTCTACCAGCTGAGCTACTTTCGCGTTTTGTGGATGCAAAAATAAGCCCTCCTATTGAATTATGCAAGTCGAAATCAAATTTTAGTAAAAATATTCTCTAAATTTATGCTTTCGAAAAAAATATGAGCATCAATAAACTCGACCAAACCGACCACAAATTACTAGAGATCCTACAGCAAAACGCGAAGATCACGAACGCCCAATTATCGAAAGAAATTGGCCTTTCTCCCGCTCCTACTTTGGAACGCGTAAAGAAATTAGAAACCCTAGGGATTATCCAAAGCTATCACGCTCAGGTGGATAGAGAAAAAGTAGGTCTTGGTGTGAGTACCTTTGTGACAGTCACATTAACGGGTCACAAGAAGCAAGTGACGGAGTCTTTCGTGAAGCAAATCAATCAAATTCCCGAGGTGATCGAATGCCATCACGTAACAGGTTCTGGCGATTTTATGTTGAAAATTATTTCGAAAGATATTTCGACTTACCAGAAATTAATGCTCGAAAAAATTAACGAAATCGAAGAAGTGGCTGCCACTTCGACGATGGTGATCTTGTCTTCTTTCAAAGAAAGTAAGGTATTACCTATTACTTGATACTGATTCGCGCGGCGATTTCCTCGGCGCGCGAAATACATAAAAATTACAGGCGATGCATGAATTGTGGAATCATACGATTCTTCCAAGCCGTAAAGGTACCTGCCTGAATTTCCTTGCGTGCTTCTCCTACCATCCACAGATAGAAGCGAAGATTACACACACTTGCGATCATCGCGCCTAGCATCTCCTCGCAACGAACGAGATGACGCAGGTAGGATTTAGTATATTGACCGTGAACGTCATTTACAAAATGTGGATCGATGACCGAAAAGTCCGACTCCCATTTTTTGTTCTTGATATTGATAATTCCCTGCGTCGTAAAAATCATCCCATTACGCGCATTTCTAGTAGGCATCACGCAATCGAACATATCGATGCCGAGCGCTATTCCCTCCAAAATATTCGCAGGCGTCCCCACTCCCATCAGGTAGCGAGGCTTGTCTTTGGGCAAAATATCCGTCACCTCATCCGCCATTGCATACATATCTTCGACTGGCTCTCCCACGGACAAACCACCGATAGCGTTACCGAAAGCACCTTTGGACGCAATATATTCCGCTGATACTTTGCGCAAATCGGAGTAAACACTGCCTTGAACGATAGGGAACAAGGTCTGATTATAACCGTATTTAGAATCCGTTTCGTCAAAACGTTTAATGCAACGATCTAACCAGCGGTGCGTCATATCCATCGATTTGCGCGCATATTCGTAAGTACATGGATACGGTGTACATTCGTCGAAAGCCATGATAATATCCGCCCCGATCGTCCGCTGAATATCCATCACTCCTTCCGGTGTGAAATAATGCACACTTCCGTCTACGTGTGATTTGAATTTGACGCCCTCTTCTTGGATTTTTCGTCCGGTTCCTGCCAAAGAATACACTTGGTACCCTCCCGAATCAGTTAAAATAGGTCCTTGCCAGCCATTGAATTTGTGTAATCCACCCGCCTTTTCAATCACCTCTAGACCTGGACGAAGGTACAAGTGGTAGGTGTTTCCTAGGATAATTTGGGCTTTAATCGAATCTGTTAATTCTGAAATATGCACTCCTTTCACGGTTCCCGCAGTACCTACCGGCATAAAAATGGGCGTTTGAATCGTCCCGTGATCTGTCGTAATTTCCCCTGCGCGCGCTTTCGAGCTAGGATCCGTGTGGCTAATTGAGAATTTCATAGCGCAAAGCTAAATATAAAGCACAAAGAATAAAGCACAAAGAATAGATAATGATTGAATTTCGTCGTCGTCCGGACTTTGTCAAAAACATTTCACGAATCGTTGCGAAGCAACATCCTACTTTATTCTTTTTGCTTTGTTCTTTGTGCTTTGAGCATTATGAAAGTTGAATAATGCTCCGCATTATTCAACTTTCATAATGCCATTCATAATCCTCCAATGACCCGGGAAAGTACACAAGAACGGATAATTACCGGGAACTGATGGTGCTTTGAAGACTACTTTCACGCGGCCATCAGATTCCACTAGTGGTGTATAAGCTAACACTTCCGGCATAGCTGGAATGTAGTTTTTCGCCGCGCCATCCGCTGCGGTGATCATTTTATCTGCTGCTAAACCGATTTTTTCTTGGCTGCCTAAAGCGCCTAAAACCCAGTTGTGTTGCATTGCATCGACGTTTTCGAAGATCAATTCGACTGTCGCACCTGCAGGAACTGTAAATTCAGCTGGGCTGTATTTCATGGCTTCTTTGATCGTCATAATCGTGCGTTTCACGACTACCCCTTTCACTTCAGCTGAAGGTATTTCTACTTTCCAAAGTCCCGCCAAGCGCTCATATGCCTCCACATCTTGCGGACGTAATTGCTTGCCTAAGCCTTTCAAGAAGTCCACATTGTCAGCTGATAAATCAGCTGCACGTTTCGCATTCCAAGTTGCAGAGGCCCCTTTCAAGGCAGCGCCCATCGTAGGACTAGCCACTTGTTTGATCGAGCGCAATAAAGCAACGATGTCGTTAGCGGAGTCATCTGAGGTCATGCCACGGAACGATTTCTCCACGATATACGAACCTAAATCAGCTGGCAATGAAACAACGATCGGTTGTCTGAAGGAATTGTTATTGCGATTTGATTCGCCTAAAACTGCTTTGGTGTCTAGGTTGATCTCCATCACATAATTACCCGCTTCGTCAGCTGTCCAACCTAGGTTTCCAGTCCAAGGACCGTTGTTGTTTTTCACCACTGAAACGGTTTCGCCCGGAGCGACACCATCGGTGAAGGTATAGGATTCCAAATCGGTACGACGACCCATACCTTCGATTTTGACAGTTAAAGGAAGTGGTGTGCCTTTTGGTAAAGCTTTATCTCCTCTGTTTTTCACGCGGATTACGAAACTAGCACCTTCACGTAAACGGAAGTTGCCGCCTTTGATTTGAACTTCTTCCACGACTAAGTCTAGGCCTGATTCAGTGCCAGCTGTCGATGGATTTTTTGCCTCTTTCGCTAATTTCTCCGCAACTACCGCGCCTGATTGTGCACCTTGTTTTGCGATGAAAGCGGCACGACGTGCAGGGCCACCGGCCATTACGTAAGCTGCTAAAGCATCTGGGATCCAGCGGTCTGTGGTTTTCGCCGAAACTGCGATTTTACGCGCCATCGCCGCTTCTACAGCTGGCGATGTTGGGCTTTCGATTAAGGCTAAGATGGAATGTAAAACGACTAGGGAATCTTTGTCGTTGAGCATTTTTTGGTCCAAAATCAATTTCGCAGAAGCCGCCGTGCGAGGCAAAACTTGCACCGCTTGCTTACGCACTGCCGCAGATGTATGCTTCATCGCACGTGCTAGAACGTCCATTGGCAACACGCCTAAACCTTCTAAGGTACGTAGCGCGTGAATGGCACCGGGAGCGAGACCGATTTCATCGGTTTTGGCAGAACCTATTAAGGCTACTAATGCCGGAACGACATCCTTATTTCCGCGTTCCACTAACAAACGTTGCGCGTTTAAACGCCAGAACAAGTTCGAATTGCTTAAAGCTGCGATACATTCCGCCGGCGTCTTCAATGAAACCGGAGTATAGGCTGGCGCTTTGTTATAACCCACGCGGTAAATACGACCGTGGGTAAAATCACGTAAATCCGTGTCATAGGCATTACCGCCACCATTCTTAAATCCTTGTGGCACTGGGTTGTGCTGGATGATGTAGGAATACCAGTCCGCTACCCAAACAGCTCCATCCGGACCCACCTGCGCGAACACAGGCGAAACCCATTCGTCAGCTCCAGCCAGGAAGTTGAAGGCCTCCTTGTCATTGAAATCTGAACCTGTCGGAACTTGGCGATTTTGGTGAATCACGTGACCCGTTGGCTCCGAAACGAAAGCAATTTGGTTCCAATATTCTTTCGGGAATAAACGGGCAGAATAGAAATTATGTCCCGCCGCCGCAGTAAATCCGCCAAAAACATCCACCTGACGCACTTTCTTCGTGATCGTCCGCATGTCCTTGTGCGTATCTGTATTTTTAGACCCATTCAAGGTCATAGGTGCATGCCAAATATTGCGATGCGGAATGGCCATATACCAGCCGTGCGCGTTATTCGCAGTTGAACCGAACACATCGCCCGCCTCGTTGAAGTCAAAACCCCAGGTATTATTCGAAGTCGTCGTCATGTGCTCCATCTTCGAACCATCAGGCTTAAAGCGGAAGAAAGCTTGTGCAAATTGAAGCGAATCCGCTCCCACTTTGCCCTTATAACCTGAATAACCTACGCAACCCCAAATCCAATTATCGAATCCATAATGTAAGTTCGAAGGTCCTGCGTGTGTATCACCTGTCCCAAAACCGGTGAACAAAATCTTTTTCTCATCCGCCTTATCGTCACCATTCGTGTCTTTTAACAAGATCATGTGCGGCGCCTGCGAGATGATTAAACCGCCGTTCGCAAAAACCATACCCGTAGGAATGCTCAAGCCATCCGCCCATTTCGTGAACTTATCCGCTTTGCCATCGTTATTCGTGTCTTCACACAATAAGATGTAATCGCTACCACCGGTTTCTTTACGCTCGTTTGGATAGTCTTTCGTGATCAACACATACAAACGTCCGCGCTCATCCCACGCCATTGCGATGGGGTGCATCACGTTCGGTTCTGATGCAAAAACCTGCAAATTGAAGTCCACAGGCACTTGAATAAACTTCACTGATTCCTCAGGACTTAAAGGTAATTGCTGCAATTGAGCGCCCTCACGTTTCTCGTAGTTAGGCAATTTCGCCTCGCGGTATTTCAACACCGGAAGATTTAATGCGGTTAATAATGCTCTCTTTTCTGCCCCTACCGCGTGTAGGATACCTTGCGTGACTAAATCTTGGAAGCCTTCCGTTTCCCACGTGCGCTCGTCATGGCCATAAGCCGTATAGAATACGTTTCCTTTTCCGTAGGTTCTTGTCCAGGTGTAGGGTTCAGTCGTCGCACCCGGTTTGTCTTTCGCTTGTTCAGGTCCTAGGATTCTAGATTGCCAAATCTGGTTATCCGGCTGTAATTGGCTGTGCAAATAGGTCTCGTCTACCGTCTTAATTTTTACATAGGTGTTCGCCTCGTTTTTCACGCGGATCGAATCCATCCCATGACGCCAAAACTGCCCGCCCACCATCTTCACAAATTCTTTCGAATTGCGAAAGTTGAACGAGGCACAGTGAATCGCCACCAACCCGTGACCCGAAGCCACATAGTTTAACAAAGCTTTTTCCTGTGGCGCCGCGATCGAATCGTGGTTTGCATAGATCACCAAGGCGTCGAATTTGTTCAAATACGCTTCATTCAAATCCTTCAAGGATTCTGTGTAGGTGATGTTCATCCCTTTTATTCCCACCGCAGATTGAAGCGCAGGATAGCGGTCGAATGGCTTATGATGGCCTTTATCGCCTAAGAATAATAATTCCAAACGTCTGCCAGGAGCGGCAGAAACCGAGAATTGAAACAAGAGTGCCGCAGCAAATAAGAGAAAACGCATCGTCTAGAATTTAGGTATTTCAATAATTTTTCCGCCTTGTAGCGCTGATTCGTGAGCTAAAATCCCCACCGAAGTCCAGTTTGCGGACTGAGGTGCATTCGGGAATGGATCGCGATCTGCTGCCAAAGCTTGTAAAAACTCATTTACTAAATGTGGGTGTGAACCTCCGTGGCCTCCGCCTTGCGTAAAGGAAAGGTGGGTATTCTCGTCCTCATCATACACGCCTTTTGTCGTGAAGCGTTGGATTTCTTCGGGTAAATAATGTGCGAAATCCGGTGTAGGCACCTTAGATGGAATCTCAGGCTCCGGTTTTTTAGCCGTATGCACCACTAATTCTTCGCCTTCAATTAAAGGCCATTCCACTGATTTTTTCGATCCATAGACCTCAAAACTCTCACGGTATTGACGTGCCACATCGAATAAAGAACGGTATACCATCGCACTCAAATCAGAATCACGGAACTTAATGTGCGCTGATTCTACCGCAAATGGGGAATTATAATGTTGGATTAGCTCCTCGCGAATCGTACCCGAACCGAAGCAAGAAACATATTCCGCTTCTAAACGCAATAAGCCCGCAACCGGACCTACGCAGTGTGTCGCATAGTGCATGGGAGGCAATCCTGGCCAATAATCCGGCCATCCATCCATATCTTGTTGGTGGGATGCTTTCAAGAATTGAATCTTGCCCAACTCGCCTTTTTCGTATAATTCTTTGATGTACAAGAACTCGCGGGCATAGACCACCGTCTCCATCATCATGTATTTCTTGCCCATGCGCTTGCTCGCCTCCACGATCGCCTTGCATTCTTCTACGGTCGTCGCCATAGGCACCGTACAAGCTACGTGTTTCCCTGCATTTAGGGCTTTCAGTGTTTGTTCCGCGTGCAAGTGAATCGGTGAATTGATGTGAACGACGTCTACATTCGGGTCTTGGATTAACTTCTCAAAATCCGTGTAGCGCGTCTCGATCCCATAGGCATCCCCGATGGAGTTGAGTTTGTCTTCGTTTCTTTGGCAGATCGCATACATATTTGCCAAAGGGTGTTTCAAATAAATCGGGATAAACTCAGCACCAAAGCCAAGTCCAACAATCGCAACGTTATATTTTTTCATAGTTTAAAGAATTTCTATTCAACCAACATTTACCATTCACCACTTACCATTTACCATGGATAAATCTGAAGGATTTTTCTACGAGCTCGCGCTCTGAATTAAACATTTTTCGCCAAATATGGGCCGCCGGCAATTTCTCGCTAAAGGCCTCCACGACTAACCAGCCGCCATAATTCACTTCCTTAATCGCCTGCAAAACAGACGGCCAGTTCACCTGTCCTTCCCCCAAAATCCCCCGCGTACTTTCAGACAGCTGAATGTGTGGAGTCTTTTTCGCAATCCGACGAATGGCATCCGCGGTACTCACTTCCTCGATATTCGCATGGAAAGTGTCGAACATAATCTCCACATAAGGGTGATTAATCTGCTCAACTAGGGCATATAATTCATCCGCACAGGAGACCAAATAGCTCTCAAAGCGGTTCAGATATTCTAAACAAAGGGTAATATTTTTCGTAGCTGCGTGATCCGCGACTTCCCGAATACCGGCGATGGACCAGTCGATTTCTTGTTGGGTGGCTTTGGTCCCCGTAAAAACACCTAAGGCGGAATGAAAAGGGCCCGATAAATACGGGGCTCCTAAATAGGCTGCCACATCCACCGCACCTTTTAAATACGCAAGCCCCGCCGCTCTAACCGCCGGATCTGGAGATATCAAATTCTCCGCAGGCCCCGCAATCGCACAAGCGAAAGGTTGCAATCCCAAACGATCGACCTCCTTTTTCCAAGCAGACCAATGCGCTAAATCGGTATTAAATACAGGAATTTCAACGCCTTGATACCCGACTTCCTGTATGAAAGAAAGTTCAGACAACACGGTATCATTCATATCTGGCCCGTAAACGAGCAGATTCATGGCGATTGGATTCATAGGTTTAGTCATTTCGCGACGAAGTCGCGAGGTCATCGCTGCTTCGCAGCTAGACTAGTCACGACTTTGTCGTTTAGTCGTCCTTCGGACTTAGTCGTGACTACGTCACTTAGTCCGGAGGATTCAGTTTAACAGCTAAATATAAAAGAAATAATCGAAGAAATCTACCCGGCAATAGCATCATAGACTAAGCCGCAGCCGACTAAGTCCGAAGGACGACTAAGCTGCGAAGCAGCGACTAAGCCGCAGGCGACTAAATCGCGCAGCGATGACTTTGGCGCAACGCGCCGACTAAGTCCGAAGGACGACTAAGCGACTCCGTCGCGACTGTCGCTCCGCGACAAGAACGGATGCGCCATCACCGTCAGCACCAACAGTGAGGTTCCCCAGTAGAAGGCGGGTTGCATGACTTCTTTTTGGCCAAAAATAAAGACCGCTAACAGAATCCCATAAACGGGTTCGAGTGTGATCACGAGATTGATCGAAAAGACGGAGAAAACCTTGTACAAATGGATGGTCTCGGTGTAAGCGTAAACGGTGCAAACGACGGCCAAAATACCGATCCAGAGCCAATCCAGGCCAATTGGAACAAAGCCCGGCGAGCCTACTAACAATCCGGATAACCAGACAGCACCGGTAATAAAACCTGCCGCGAGCATCTCATACACCGTAATTAATTTAGGGTCGTGAGTGTGCGTATAATTTCCATTAATCACCGAGAAAAGAGCACCGAAATATCCGGCCCCAATACCCATCACCAAACCAATCCATTGGCCTGGTTCAACAGAGAAAATAATCCCTAAGGCGATCACCACTAAGATCCCCAGAAAGACTTCAATCTTCGCGATGGGCTTTTTCTGAGCGATGGGCTCTAGAATGGAGGTCCAAAAAGTTTGGGTAGAAAGACCGGCGAGACACATTGCGACGGTGGAGACTTTGGCTGCCCCAAAAAACAAGAGCCAGTGCAAGGCCACAAAGGCCCCATTTAACAACCAGATTTTAAGAACTGAGGCAGGCACCCGAAACGACTTTTTAGCCGCAACAAGCATCAAACCTAGACCAGCCGCAGCAATGACGCAGCGAAAGAACACAATTGTAAGCGTATTCGCCTGGGTGGCGTTCCCTAAAATAGCGGTGAACGCGTATAAAACCACAATAAAGTGTATCTTGAAATAGTCGAGAAGCCGCGGCGCCTGTCTCATCTTTAGCGCGGAATGGTATAGTAAAGACCCACTCCCACGGCGGAGAACACGATATTAGGTAGCCAAACCGCTAACAACGGAGGCATCCCGCCACCTTCCGCAATGCCCTTACTCATCATGAAGAACAGGATATAAATAAAGGCCAAACTAAAGCCCAAGGCAATCTGAAATCCTACTCCACCACGTGCTTTTCTAGCTGAAACGAGGAAGCCGATGATGGTTAAAATCATGACCGAGAAAGGATTAGCGAAGCGGAGGTATTTTTCGATTTGGAAGACCTCGATTCCATCAGCGCCGCGAGATTCCACTAAGGCAATGTGGCGATTTAGCTCTGGAAGAGTGAATGTTTCGTGTAATAAGTGTTTATTCTCGAAGTCTTTGGGAAACAAATTCAAGGTCGTATCAATCTTCGCTCCGAACTTAAGCGAGGTCGCGCTAGCCGTCCGAATGCGGTAATCGTGTATCGTCCACTTCTTCGAGGTCGAGTCCCAGGTGATGCGATCCGACATCAATTTCTCCTGAATATCGGTGCCCACGATGCGCTCTAAACTGAAGCGATAGCCCGTATTCGTCGTATTATCGTAGGTTTCAAGGTAGGCATACACATCCGGCGCAATCTTAATGTGCACATCGCGCTTATCGAAATAGTAGGTGTTATTGATGTATTTATGTTCGAAGGGAACCCGTATTTTGTTGGCATTTGGCACTATCCAACCAATCATGATAAACGTACCAATGGCTAAGATTCCGGATCCGATTAAGTAGGGGCGCATTAAGCGAGTAAAACTCACTCCGGAGCTCAAAATAGCAATAATTTCCGTCTTTGCTGCGAGGTTTGCCGTGAAGAAAACGGTCGCAATAAAGACCATTAAAGGACTAATATAAGAGGCCCAATAAGGGATAAAATTCAGGTAATAGTCAAAAAGAATTTCACGAATAGGGGCCTGCTTGCGAATAAAATCGTCAATTTTCTCCGTGTAGTCGATCACCATCACGATGAGCACGATGATGAAAACGGCGAAAACGTAAGTCTTCAGAAATTTCTTTAAAATGTAATAATCAAGAATTTTCATGCTTAGCAGCAGCGCTAGGGTCGTATTTTAAACCAGAAAACCAATGTATAAATAATACCCGAGCCGTCCTAAAATTAAAGGGCACGGCTAACAATGAAACCGACGTGATAGGAACGATATAACCCATCGCCGGAGGGTCATTTAAGAAATTAAAGACCAAAATCCCGCCCACTAACATGATGCCTACCGTGAAGGCATAAGAAATGTACATCGCACCGTAGAAAAAACCTGGTTCTACTTCGTAGCGCACATCGCAAGAGGGGCAGTGTTCGTGCATTTGGGCAAAATTAAAAACATTCCACCATTTGTATTTGAACAAACGTCCATCGTGACAGTGAGGACATCGGGCGTTAACCATCGCCGTTAGTTTACTTGGATTTGACATAGAATCAGGTAATATATGCCCAAAGGTAAAGAAAATTAGACGATTAAACGTAACAAAGGTCACGTTACGACGTCTTTTCGTATCTTTGCTAAAATTAAACACACTCTTATGTATTCAACATTCGTTACCATTCACTCGGTCTTGTTTCTAGTCGTGTTAGCACTAGGAATTTTATCCATCTACAAAGGTTTAACAGGCAAAACTTTTGGCGAATCAGATCGCAAAGTAGGCTTGTTCTACATGATTTCTTTGCACACTCAATTGTTAGTCGGTTTAGTACTTTACCTTGCGCTTAGCCCGGTTACGACAGCTGCTTTTGCTGATTTCGGTGCTGCGATGAAAGATTCAGCGACTCGTTTAATCTTAGTAGAGCACGTTACAGTTAACATTATTGCGATCGTTTTAGCGACGGTGGTTAATGCCAAAAACAAGAAAGCCATCACCGATGCCGCGAAGTTTAAAAACATGTGGTTATTGAACGGTTTAGGCCTTGTATTGATTTTAAGCCGTATTCCTTGGAGCCGTTTAGCGGCCTTATTTGCCTAACTCGTATTGAATGAATAAGTGTATTTTTTTAGATCGCGATGGCGTTCTAAATGTTGACAGAGTAGATTACGTGTACCATTTGGGCCATTTTGTGATTCCAGAAGGGGTCAAAGAAGGTTTACAGGCCTTAAAGGACGCGGGCTATTTGTTGATTATTATTACGAACCAAAGTGGTATCGCAAAAGGCGTTTATAAACGCGAAGACGTGTATTTAATTCACGATGCGATCCAAGAAGGGACCGGCGTAAAATTAGATGACATCTATTTTTGCCCTTACCACGAAAACTTTGATAGTCATTCGTTGACCCGCAAACCTGGATCATTAATGATCGAGAAAGCGGCAGCAAAATACGATATTGACATGGACGCTTCTTGGATGATCGGCGATCATGAACGAGATATTACCGCAGGAACACGCGCAGGCTTACGCACCATTCGCTTAGCCCCAGCTGGAACTGAAACCAAAGCCACGCATTTAGTGGACAATTTGTTAGCCGCATCAAAAATTATAGTCGCATGAAAAAAGTGTATTTAAGTGACGCAGGTCCTAAAGTTTCACCAGCCATCTACGGATTCTGGCGTTGGGAGAAAGAAGACAAGAAGATGGACGAAATTGTTCATTTCTGCTTAGAAAAGGGCATAAATACCTTTGATCATTCAGATCGATATGGTCAATATACGGCGGAGAAGAGCTTTGGCGAGCTTTTGGCAAAGAAATCCATCCAGCGTTCTGACATTGTTTTGTTCTCCAAATGTGGAGTAAACATCCCTTCCCCTGCGAGACCAGACATCCGTGTCGCTCATGTAAATACTTCTGCTGCCCACATTACGGCTTCGGTAGAAAACTCGCTTCGCAACTTACAAACGGATTACCTTGATGTCTTTTTATTAGACCAATTAGATCCGCTTTCAGACATCGAGACGACGGCCTTAGCGTTAGAAAAACTAAAGAGCTCCGGAAAAGTAAAAAACATCGGTGTTTCTAACTTCTCGGTTTACCAACACCAATTATTAGTTTCTTTCTTGAACATCCCAGTCGTATCGAACCACATCGACTTGAACTTGTTGAACACAAGCGCATTAGACAATGGTATCGTCGATTACATAAAACAAAAATACATGCGCCCTTTAGCGGTTTCACCACTAGCTGGCGGTCGCATCGAACACGGCACAGACGAGCAAGCCTTGAAATTGCGCAAGAAATTAAATGAAATGTCAACGAAATACGATAGCAATATCGAATCAGTGGCGGTCGCTTGGTTGATCAAATTAGGGGCTTTGCCTTTAATCGGAACACTCGAAGAAAACCGGATCCAAAACATCGTAGACGCATTCGAAATCGAGATGGACCACCAAGATTGGTATGAGTTGTATAATACGAGCAGACCGGCACCTGCGGTGCTGGACTAAAGAATAAAGCATAAAGCACAAAGAATAAAGGTGGAATATCAAACTCTTCCTATACTCATAAAAAAAGGCTTCAGAATTGAAGCCTTTTTTTATACCTACTCTATGCTTTATGCTCTATTCTTTATGCTTTAAAGATTATCTGCGTCCCGTTCTCCTTCCCCTCTCTTTCCCCTTCGGAATCACTCTTCCACCCCTCGGCGCCTCTCTCTTGCGAGAGCGGTTGTTAGCGAATTTGCCTACTAGGCCAGAACGCATGCCTACTAATTCGAGGTCGATGGTGCGTTTTGCTAAGTTGGTGTCGCGAACTTTTACTTGAACTTTATCTCCAAAAGTGAAGACACGTCCATTTGATTTACCCACGATGCGGTAATTGTTTTTATCTAAATCGTAGAAGTCATCGTTCAAGTCGACCATGCGAACAAGGCCTTCGCAAGACGTATCTCCGATTTCGACGAAAATGCCGAATTCGGTTACGCCGGTGATGATACCATCGAAAACTTGAGGCTCGTGCAAGCTCATGTATTCCACTTGCTTGTATTTGATGGAAGCGCGTTCTGCGTCCGATGCTAGTTTTTCCCGGTCTGAGCTGTGCTTACATTGTATTTCTAAAGGTGCGCGTTCTGCCGGAGTTCCTCCATCTAAATAATGCTGCAACAAGCGATGCGTCATCACGTCTGGGTAACGGCGAATCGGACTCGTGAAGTGCGAGTAAAACGGGAATGCCAAACCGAAGTGACCGACAGGATCGGTGCTGTAACGGGCTTTGGACATCGTACGAACCGCTAAACTCTGCAAAACGTGCTCCTCTCCTTTTCCTTCGATGTTCTCCATCAAGGCATTGAATGACTTGCTGACGTGTTGCGGGTCCGTGGTAACTTGGTAACCGAATTTCTTCGCAAATGACGAGAATACCTGCAATTTCTCCGGGTCTGGCGCTTCGTGAATACGGTACACCATCGTATTTTTAGGCTCGTCTTTTTTCTTATTGTAGACAAATTCAGCGACTCTTTTGTTTGCCAAAAGCATGAACTCCTCAATCAACTTATGCGCATCCTTGCGAATACGAGGGTATACCCCGATGGGCTTTCCATCCTCGTCTAGTTCGAAGCGGACTTCTGCAGTTTCAAAGTTCACAGAACCATGTTCGAAACGACGCGCTCTGTAAATTTGGGCGATGCGGTTCAAATCCCGAATAACCGGCACTAACGCATCATCTGAATCATTTTCAATCAACTCTTGTGCCTGCTCATAGGCAAAACGGCGGTCAGAATGAATGACCGTGCGGCCAAACCATTCCTTCACAATGGTGTCGTTCGCATCTAATTCGAAAACGGCGGAGAAGGTTAATTTGTCTTCGTTTGGACGAAGGGAACAAAGTCCGTTCGATAGCTTTTCTGGCAACATGGGAACCACGCGATCTACTAGGTAAACCGAGGTGGCGCGCTTGTAGGCTTCGATATCGAGTACAGATCCTGGTTTCACATAGTGAGAAACGTCAGCGATGTGGACACCGATTTCGGTGTTGCCGTTCTTTAGTTTTTGGTAAGAAATCGCATCGTCAAAATCCTTCGCATCGACCGGATCGATCGTAAACGTTAAGACATTACGCATGTCCTTGCGCTTCTTGATTTCAGTGGCAGGAATCTGCACTAAGATCGAGGCAGCGGCCTTTTCTACTTCTTCTGGGAAGTCGTAAGGTAAACCGTACTCGGCTAAAATCGAGTGCATTTCGGTGTCGTTCTCGCCCGCTTTTCCGAGGACTTTCGTAACGCGGCCTTCGGCTTTTTTCCCGTCAGAACCCCAACGAGTAACTTCGACGATGACTTTGTCTAGGTGCTTCGCGTCTTTGATTTCGAACTTAGGCAAGTAGACATCTTCGTAGATTTTCTTCGAATCTGGGATTAAAAAGGAATAGTGTGGAGTCACTTGAATGACACCCACTAATTCTGCGGAACGACGTTCCAATATCTGTACGACCTCCCCTTCCGGGCGGTCATTTTTTCTCTTTTCTGAGGGTCTGCGAGCTTGGACGATGACTTTGTCCCCGTCTTTGGCATTATTCAAATCCCCTGTCGCCACCCAAATATCCTTCGCTCCATCCTCCGGAATCACAAAGGCAAAACGCGCATTCACGTGATCCACGCGCCCCGTCACCTGGAATGATTCGTTGTCAAAACGCACGTTTCCCTCCTCATTCTTAATCAAGCGGTTTTCTGCAATCAACTTCCCGACTAAATCAGAATAAATCTCCTTTGTCTTGCGATCGCGGATCGCAAAAGCCTTGTGTAATTGGTTCAAAGAATACGAACGGTAGTCGTTCAATTCAAAAAACTCCAAAATCTCAGCCTTCAAGCCGCTCAAAAATTTCAGTTCCTTAGGGGAAGCCATGGTATTTCAATTCTAATTATCCCGCAAGGTACACATTATTGATTTCTTAATTCCTAATTCGGCATTGTATTGCTATCTTTGAGCTTGTTTTTCAGCCATTTCAGATGAACCGTTCCCGCATTGCGCTCTTTTTACTGCTCGTTTTCGCTCTGACCGGCGCTTACTTTGTTTGGAAGCCAGCGGCGGAAGTACCAGCTGTGGAAGTGAACATCGTAGAGACACCAGATTTCAAGGCGGATTCAGCTTATGCCTTCATCGAGAAACAAGTGCAATTCGGGCCGCGCGTTCCGGGTTCTGAGGCAAGTCAAAATACCCTGAAGTTTTTAGTGGCCAAATTAAAGTCTTACGGCTGGACTGTAACAGAACAGCCTTTTACGGCTTTTCGTTATGACGGCAAGAAATTACAAGGCACGAATATCATCGCTCAATTTCAACCGGCGATCGCTAAACGCATTTTATTATCCTCTCATTGGGACTCTCGTAGTATCGCGGATAAAGACTCTATTCGCAAGAATGAGCCGATCGATGCGGCAAATGATGGCGCAAGTGGCGTGGGTGTTTTGTTGGAAATCGCCCGCAATCTGCACGAAACTAAGAATAAGCCTGCCGTGGGCGTAGACATCGTTTTGTTCGATTTAGAAGATCACGGGGAACCGGAAGATTATACGGGTGAGCACAAACCGAACAGCTGGGCCTTAGGTTCTCAGCACTGGGCGGCGAATTTAGTTCCTGCGAATTACCGTCCTTACTACGGCATCTTATTAGATATGGTAGGCGGAAAAGGCGCGATGTTCCCACATGAAGGTACTTCGATACAATATGCACCGGGAATTGTTCGCTCGGTTTGGGCGACGGCGGCGGATTTAGGGTATAGTAATTTATTTGTGGATCAGGATGCATTCGGGATTTCGGATGATCACACGGCGGTGAATGAGATCGCAAAGATTCAAATGATTGATATGATTGATTTGCGGGCAGTGAATGGCGGCTTTGAGTTTGGTAGCTTTCATCATACGCATGCAGATAATTTAGCTAACATCGACAAATCGACCCTCAAGGCGGTGGGTCAAACACTTTTACAGGTTCTATACCGAGAATAATCCATGGAAGAAACACAATTGCAACAGGTTCATTTAAATGACCTTCACGTATCTCTAGGCGCTAAAATGGTGCCCTTTGCTGGCTTTAACATGCCCGTATTGTATACAAACTTGATCGAAGAGCACTTAGCGGTGCGTAATTCGGTGGGTGTTTTCGACGTGAGTCACATGGGTGAATTCTTCCTAAAAGGAGATCGTGTGTTAGATTTTATTCAATACGTTACCTCAAACGATGCCTCTAAATTAGTGGACGGGAAAGTTCAATATAGCTGTTTCCCGAATGCGGAGGGCGGCATCGTGGATGACTTATTAGTCTACCGTGTGAACGAGAAAGAATACATCTTGGTCGTGAATGCGTCGAATATTGAGAAAGATTGGAACTGGATTTCTTCTCACAATACCTTCGGGGTGGAGATGGTGAATCGCAGTGACGAATATAGTTTATTGGCGGTGCAGGGGCCTAAGGCGATTTTGGCACTACAAAAATTAACGGCTGTTACGCTAGCGGACATGCCGTATTATACCTTCAAAATAGGTGAAATGGCCGGTTTCTCCGACATTATCATCTCAAATACGGGTTATACGGGCGCCGGCGGATTCGAGATCTACGTGAAAAACGAAAATGCCTTAGCCATGTGGAATGCGATCTTCGAGGCAGGTGCAGAATTCGATATTCTACCGGTAGGACTAGGCGCGCGCGACACACTCCGCACAGAAAAAGGCTATTGCTTGTACGGTCACGACATCGATGATACAACGTCTCCTATCGAGGCTGGCTTAGGCTGGATTACCTCCTTCAACAAGGACTTCATCATGAAAGACCACCACGCTGCGATTAAAGCGAACGGTCCTTCGAAAAAATTAGTCGGTTTCGAAATGATCGACCGCGGAATCCCTCGTCAACACTACCCGATTTTAAATGCAGCGGGCGAGACCATTGGTGAAGTGACTTCTGGAACTCAATCGCCGTCCCTTTCCAAAGGAATCGGCATGGGTTACGTGAGCACAAAACACGTGGGATCTGAGATCTTTATTTCGATCCGCGACAAAGCGGTCAAAGCCGAAATCGTTAAATTACCGTTCTTGTAAAATGAAGAAAATCGACGTCTGTTTATCGCCGGACTTGATCCATTTATATGATTTATCCTCCGTAGCGGTGGTTGTGGTGGATATTTTCAGAGCGACCTCTTGCATGGTGACTGCTTTTGCTAGCGGTGCTGCGGAGATTGTGCCGGTAGAAGAAGTCGAACTTTGCCAGGAATACGGCGCTCGTGGTTATTTGACAGCAGCAGAACGCAACGGGATTACCCCAGCAGGATTTGACTTCGATAATTCTCCTTTTTCCTATCAAGTTGAGAAAGTAAAGGGGGCGAAAATTTGCGTGACTACGACTAACGGTACAGTTGCCATTCGCCGTTCGAGCACCGCTCCTGCGGTCTATGTGGGCGCCTTTTTAAACATTTCCCGAATAGCCTCCGCTTTAAAAGAGTGGAGCGGAAACGCCCTAGTCGTTTGCGCAGGCTGGAAAGGTAAACCGAATTTAGAAGACACCCTTTTCGCTGGAGCCTTAATTGATGCCTTAACAGGTGAATACGAGGTAGCGGATGATGCGGCTTTAATGGCCTGGAAACAATATAATGTAGCTTCGAATGACCTATTAACGGCAGTAAAAAATTCCTCTCACGTGAATCGTTTACTCGGCCTAGGCATCGAGAAAGATATCGCATTTTGCCTTGAATTTGATCGGTATTCTGTCCTTCCAAAACTGGAGGGGGATGCCCTACGATTAGCATGATTTTATATAGCACCGAACACAAAAGTCCCAATGTAAGCCTAGAAGAGGCTATTTTCCGCGGTCTTCCCCCGGATAATGGCTTGTATATGCCTACGGACATTAAACCTTTACCGGCTTCGTTTTTCGATACAATCCAAGACCGCAGCTTGCCAGAAATTGCCATCGCGGTTTGCGAGAATTTGCTCGGAGATAGCTTAAGCTCTACGGAAATTAAGCAAATCATCGACCAATCGATGACCTTTGAGGCGCCTATTGTGTCCTTGGAGCCTGGAGTGCAGGTTTTAGAATTATTCCACGGGCCATCGATGGCCTTTAAGGACTTTGGTGCGCGTTTTATGGCGGCCATCATGTCGCATTATTTAGTTAAGTCGAAGCGAGAGATCCGTATTTTAGTGGCCACTTCAGGTGACACGGGTGGAGCCGTTGCGCAAGGATTTTATAATACGCCGGGCATCAGCGTGACGATTTTATATCCGACCGGAAAGGTGTCTGATATTCAGGAAAAGCAATTGACGACGTTAGGTGGGAATGTGACTGCTTTGGAAATCGATGGAACATTCGATGATTGCCAAAGACTGGTCAAGCAAGCCTTCCTCGACGACGAATTACGTTCGGCTTTCGATCTAGCCTCTGCGAATTCCATCAATATTTCCCGCTTAATTCCTCAGTCCTTTTACTATTTCGCGGCCTATGCGCAAGCGAAAAAGAAAGGATTAACAGCCCCTATCGTATTTAGTGTGCCCTCCGGGAATTTTGGCAATCTTAGTGCTGGATTAATGGCCTTTAAAATGGGCTTACCGGTTCAGGCATTTGTTGCGTCATGCAATGAAAACCACCCGGTAGCCGACTATTTGCGTTCTGGAGAATATAAACCCGTGGCTTCTGTCGAAACTCTATCAAATGCCATGGACGTAGGAAGTCCATCCAACTTCATCCGTATGCGTTTGCTAGCGGGTGATGAGTGGTCTAACGTGCGTGAAACCGTGAAGGGTTATTTTACGAACGATCAAAAAACACAAGAGATTATGTCTGACGTGTATGCCCGCACTGGATACGTGATGTGTCCGCATACGGCAGTGGGATATGATGGCTTGCAACAATACAAAGCAGAATACCCAGGTGATGTGACAGGAATCGTCTTGTCAACGGCACATTATGCGAAATTCTTGCCTACGGTAGAGGGAACGCTGGGTGTTTCAGTACCTGTTCCTGCGCGTTTGGCAGAACTATTAGATAAAACAAAAAAGTCCATCCCCATGGGGACGGACTTTGAAGGATTCAAGGCTTATTTATTACAATAAAGCCTTGAATTTATCTTTTTCTTGGTAAGCAATAATCGCTGACAATACGGTCAATGCAACTCCTACGCTAGGTGCATGCGCTAAGCAAAGTTCAAATAACAAGATATTAACCGTAATAGGCGCTAAAATCGTTAGTCCTAAAGCACGCTTACCCGGAACTAAAATTAAGACACCACCGATTACTTCTAATACCTTTACTACCGTCATCATGCCAGATGACATCATGATTCCCATGTAAACACCTGGATCACCAGGCATTGGAGGCATTGGAGTGAAATTAAAGAAGAAGTTCAATCCTCCGAAAAGGTAAAGTGCTCCTACGAGAACAGAAGGCAATAAATCGAGTACTTTTTTCATACACTAGTTTTTTGGTTATGGGTAAATTTATACTTTTTAATTAAATGATGCAAAATCTAAGGCCCGTAATTGCAAAGTTCGGTTCCCAAGGTATTCATTTACTTCCAGGTGATACACCAGCTGAATAGGTAATCGCTGCTCATATGCGGCACATAAACCATCATAAAAATCTGCTTTCATCCCAAAACCTACGGCCTCTAATCCCCGCTCATCCGGCGTCGATCCCACGTAGATTTTCAAGTGCTCCTCTTTCATCACGAAAGGACTTTTGGTCACAAAAACTGGTCCTGAAACAAAATTAGGCAACATATTTCCCGGTCCATAGGGAGACAAACGAACTAATAGCTTGTCATAAAACGACAAACTCAAGGCCTCTAAAGGAATCTGTAAGTCTACCGGCAAATCCGCTTTCGGCGAGATATTCGCTAAACCTTCTTGCGCAATTTTTTCAAACTTTTCAATAAAGGCCTGTAAATTTTCAGGCTTTAAATGTAAGCCAGCCGCATGCGTATGCCCCCCGAATTGCTCTAATAAATCAGCACACTCCTCTAGTGCATGATGCACGTCAAAACCACGTACTGAGCGAGCCGAACCCACTAATTGTCCATGGGATTCCGTTAAAATGATCGTCGGTCTAAAATACTGATCTTGGATTTTACTCGCCACGATTCCCACGACACCTTTATGCCAGCCCGAATTAAACAAGACCGTACTGCGGGCTGAAAGCAAGAACTCATTCCCTTCAAACATCGCCAAAGCCTGCCCCACAATCTCCTTCTCCACTACTCTGCGATCCAGATTCTGCTGAATCACGGCTTCCGCTAAAGCCTCCGCCTCTTGATCATCAGCAGCTAGCATCAATTTCACAGCTCCATGCGCATGGTCCATTCGCCCCGCCGCATTGATGATAGGTGAAATCGAGAAGACAATATCGGAGATCTGAATAGGCGCTTTTTTCTTCGCCTTCTTCAATAAATACCCTAAGCCTGGGCAGGGGTTTGAGCCTAATTTAGCTAGACCAAAAAAGGCTAATACCCGGTTCTCCCCATTCATCGGCACAATATCAGCCGCAATACTGCAGGCTAATAAATCCATCGACTCCCACAGTGGATCGAGTTCTAAATCGTTTGCGATGGCAAAGGCCATCATCAATTTGAAACCTACCCCTGCACCCGTTAATTCCTTGAATGGATAGGGGCAATCCTTGCGTTTCGGGTCTAAAACCGCGACCGCATCTGGGATTGTTGCTTCAGGTAAATGGTGATCACAGATGATGAAATCAATCCCATTTTCGTTGCACCAGGCGACGCGTTCGTGTGCCTTGATGCCGCAGTCGAGGGAGATGATTAAGGTATAATTATTGTCTAGCGCATATTGAATGCCCGCCTGAGAAACGCCATAGCCTTCCGCATAGCGATCTGGAATGTAATAGTCGCAATCTGCTCCTAAAATACCGGCTAGATAACTATAGACTAAAGTAACTGCAGTGGTACCGTCCACGTCATAATCACCATAAATCAAGATTTTCTCCCCTGATTCAAGTGCCAGTCCGAGTCTTTCTACAGCTTTGTCCATATCCTTCATCAGGAAAGGGTCGTGCAGTTGATTGACCTCTGGAACCATAAAATCCTTCACTTCTTCGAAGGTCTTGATTCCGCGAGAGACTAGTAAGGATAAAAAATAGGAGTTCTTAAGTCCCAAAGCCTCCCCTAACGCCTCTACCTCTGCGGCCGGCGGTGCGGGCACGTATTTCCAATTCTTTTTGGGCTCCATATTATAAGATTTCAATTTCTACGCGGCGGTTGATTTGGCGACCTTCCTCTGTCGAGTTATCCGCTTTCGGCTTAGACTTACCGTATCCTTTTGTCCGAATTCGGGACGTATCGATGCCTCCTTTTAACAAATTATCTTTTACCGCATTTGCCCGCTCTAGAGATAATTTATCGTTGATTTCATCTGAACCGGTATTATCCGTATGCCCACTAATCTCGATCACAAGTGACTTATTCTCCGTCATCACCTGTAAAATGCGCTTCAATTCAGGCTCCGATTCCGGTTTCAACGTGGCCTTCCCTAAATCGAAGAAGAGGTTATTAATCGTCGCCGTGTTTCCTTTCAGCAATGGAACCATCGACAGATCGCGGTCATCTAATTCTAAATAGCGCCCCTTCATGGTGCTTAAATCCAAGTTCGTAGAAGCAGGGATGAAACCTTTGGCCTTCGCCGTAATTCCGTAATTCTTACCGAACGGCAAGACTAATTTATACTTACCGCTATTCGGATCTGGCTTCGCCTGGCCTAATACCTTACCCGTAGATAAATCCTCATAAGTCACTGAAGCATCCTCAGGCACTTTTCCGGTCTGCTGATTCAACACCGTCCCCGATAATAAAACCACCGGATCGGATTCCTGTGAGGTCACCGAGCGAGTGGATCCACCGACTATGCCGCTTTGAGGAGACCCATTGACTAAGTCACGAAGTGACGACTTATTGACAGCGCCGGAGGCGTCAGGCGACTCTTTGACTAAGTCAGGGGCTGCTCCGCCGACCTGTGACGACTTATTGACTAAGCCTCCGCCGGCATCGCCGGCCGTAGGCGACTCGACTGAAAGTCGAAATATATCCTTCTTCCCCAGCGACCCCTTCCCCGACATAAAATAGGCATAATCCCCTTTCGCGGCGATGGAATAATAAGCATCGTATTCTTCGGTGTTGATGGGTGAGCCGAGGTTTTGGGGCTTGCGCCAGTTTTGCCAGGTGTCATCTAGGCGACGGGTGAGGTAAATATCTTGGCTCCCTTGTCCTCCTGGGCGATCCGAGGAGAAATAAAGCGTCTTTCCATCAGCGGAAAGGAATGGCGTCGTCTCGGAATATTTCGTGTTGATGGTTTCTCCTAAATCCAAAGGACGCGTCCAGCGGCCCTCCTCAAAAAAGCTCACATATAAATCGTCGTCTTCGCTGTTTTTCTTGCGAGCGAAGGCAAGTAGCAAGGCCTTCCCGTCCATGGTTAAATACCCATATTCGTTTTTCCCCTTGCTCATTTGCTCATAGCCAGGGATTTCGATTTTAACTGGAACCGTCCAGCCGGCAGTCGTTTTATTGGAAATCGAGAAACCCCGCGTTTCGTAAGTGCCGTTTACGTAAGCGCCTTTTAAGAGGATGGTTTGGCCATCAGGGGAAATCGATAAAATGGTGTTGTATTGATCGCGGTTTAATACTTCGGATAGACGACGAGCGGTGCTCCAAGTATCCCCTACTTTTTCGGAGAACCAAATATCCTGTGAGCCCGAGATCGTCTCTGAGCCTTTCACCCCATAGCGATTAGCCGGATGACTTTTACGTCCAAAATACAGCGTTCTTCCATCCGGTGAAATCACCGGATTTAATTCTGAATACTCCGAATTCACAGCTGACCCCAAATTTTCTGGGGTCTTCTGTGCCATTAGACAAACAGACATCAATAAGAAGAACAAGGTTTTTCTCATCCCACGTAAATCCACTTTTTCTCCATTTTCTCCGGCTCATAGGCCATCATCCAATCCGCTAATTTCTCCGGATCAGACTCCACTTGCAAGGCATCCATATTCGGTTGCTTCAAGAAACCTTCATCCACCATGTGCTGGATTTGCTTCAATTGATGGTCGAAATAGCCGTTGATATTAAACACCGAAACAGGCATCTCATGTAAGTCTAATTGCTTCCAAGTTAGGATTTCGAATAATTCGTCCAAAGTCCCAAAACCTCCCGGCATCGCAATCACCCCATCCGCCATATCAGCCATCAAGGCCTTACGCGTGTGCATCGTATCCGTCACATGTAATTCAGGCAAGCCCTTGTGCTTCACTTCCCAAGGTTCCATAAACTGAGGAATCACTCCAATCGCGTGACCACCTAAACGCAAGAATTCATCAGCTAAAACACCCATCAAACCCACGCTTCCAGCGCCAAAAATCACCTGGCATCCATGGGCATGCAAGGCCTGAGCTAATTTTACCACTTGCTCCGCATATACCGGATTGTGGCCTCTAGAAGACCCGCAATAAATCAATATTTTTTTAGACATGTAGAATTTCTTTTAATGCTTCCTCGAAGCGAACAAAAGTAAAGGAAAAGGTCGCGTCTTTTTCTATTTTCGCCGAAGACACGCGGCTACCGCCCAGCACTAAACAGGCCATTTCGCCTAAAACGAGGCGCAGTAAAAAGCCGGGGATGGAAGGCAAAAAGAAGGGTTTACGCAAAGCGGACGCAATTTGTTTATTCATTTCACCCGCCCGAATCGGCTCGGGAGCCACTCCATTATAGACGCCAGACAAGGCAGGATTTATCAATAACTCGTTAAAAATTCTCAAAAGGTCGGTCATATGAATCCAGGATTGCCATTGCTTTCCGGAACCTAGATTTGCGCCTAGACCCCAACGAATTGGTTTCGAGATTACGGGAAAAATACCGCCTTCTGCACCCATCACTAAGCCGATGCGGACTTTGGCTAGACGAATGCCTAAAGTAGCGATTTGGTCGACTGCCTCTTCCCACTGTTTGGTACAATCCGCTAAAAAATCAAGTCCCACCGGTGAGGTTTCGACGCACTCCGCTTCACCCGTATCTGCCCCATAAAAACCGATAGCAGAAGCAGAAATAACCGTTTTAATGGAATGAGGAATGGTGGATAACGCTTGGTATAAAACCGCGGTGCTACGCACGCGGCTATTCACTAATTCTCTTTTGCGCGCTGCTGACCAACGTTCGTCTGCAATGCCAGCACCCGCTAAATGCACGATTGCCTCGACGCCAGTGAAGGCCGCTGGATCGATATAACCATAGGAAACATCCCATTGGAAATCGCCGCCAGAGCGAGATAAAATCACGACCTCATGGCCCTGAGTAAGCAAAAATTGCTTCAGAGCTGCCCCCACAAAACCCGTACCTCCCGTGATTAATATGCGCATATTAGTTTCCTTTTTTAATGGCTTGATAAATGACTTCGTTAATTCCGGTGCGGATATTCATGTCGGAAATTTTGGAATTATTCCGCGTCGGATACACTCGGTTCGATAAAAACACATACACTAAATCCTGAGCTGGATCCACCCAAGTATAGGTTCCCGTAAATCCAGAATGCCCAAAACTCTCCGCGCTCGCCGAAGCCGCCGCCGAAATACCCGCTTTATTGCGATCCACCTTGTCAAAACCTACCCCGCGACGCGCATTTTCAGACGCACTAAATGGATAAGAAGTCCATTGCTTAATCGTCGATTCTTGGATGAATTGCTGGCCGCCATAGTATCCTTTTTGCAGGTACATCTGCATCAATTTCGCTAAGTCATTCGCATTCCCGAATAAGCCCGCGTGGCCCGAAATACCATCTAAAAGAGCCGCACCTTCATCGTGCACCTTTCCATGAATTAAGGTCTTGCGGAAAAGCGAATCGTATTCCGATGGCACGATACGCGCTAAAGGAAAATGCTTTTCTGCTTGATAGGCCAAAGTCGACGCTCCTAATGGCTTATAAAACGTATCCGATAAGAAATCAGTCCAAAGTTTTCCCGTCAAGCGAGGCGATTCCGAAGGCAATAAATAGTACGATAAATCCGAATAGACATACTCCTTTTTCTCGCGCAAAGGACTTTCCTTAATCGCCGTCATAATCCGCTCTTTCATCGTTTTGTGTGCCCATAAAGTAGGCGCCACTTGCGTCGGATATTCCTCGGATTGCGCATAGGAAAGCGTAAATGGCTTCCAACGCGTCACATCTTTTGTGATGTCCACGTATTCTTTCCACATGGACTTTTGGTCGGTGATATTTTTCTTCAAACGTGCCTCGCCAGATGCTGGGCTCAAGAAACGTTCCACATATTTGTACTTCACATCATCTTGTGTGAATTTTTCCTGGAATTTCTTGCTGTGGAAAATCATATCCGTGCTGTCCACGTAGTCCATCCAGAACGGAATCCATGCCTTTAAGCGCGCTTGGTGCGTTAGCACATCTTCGTATAAAAGTCCCGTTTTATTTGATTTCGCAAACGAGGGAACCAGTTGTCCCATCGTCGTTTTCAACGAGAATTTACCCTCATCCTGCCATTTCATAAGGGCCGGAACGGAAGTTGAAATTTTGGTAATAGAGGCCAAATCGAAGATGTCAGACGTCTTCAATGGAACAGTCGATTCGTAGATCTGGTTGCCAAAAGCTTTGTGGTAAATGACCTTGCCTTCTTTGGCAATCAACACCACCACACCCGGAGCACCCTTCACCGCGATCGCTAATTTCGCCATCGAATCCACTTTTGCATTCAAATAATCAGACGAAATCCCCACTGCCTCTGGCAATAAATTATACTGCAAACGCGCTAAAGACGTAGTCGTCAGACCCATCCCCTGCTTATAGGTTCCATTCAAACTAACCGGTAATTTTCCGGTCGCCGGAATCGCCCCAAAAACAATTTCCGCCGCCGCTTCCTGCTGCGAAATCCCATCTTGGTAAGCTGTCATTAAAGCACCCGCGTTCTTCAAGCTATCGAATTGAGTTAGTGTATTCACGTTCGCGAAATGAATCGCCACCGTTTTAGGCGATGTAAAGCGGTTCACTAAATTCTTAATCGCCGGCTTCAAACTGTAATTGTTCGCTGGACGGATGGAAATGCTGTGAATTCCCATCAAGACCACATCATAGGTTTTTAAGGTATTTTCAATGCGCGTAATCGTGGAATCTGCACTCGTTTCGTCTAAATAGAAATGAGGCATTTCGACGTAGTTGTTGGCCATTTTTTGGAACTCCGTAGGGAAGGCAGACCCATAAGAAGGTTTCCCGATCGCCAGAGTTGCGATGCGTGTTTTATCTAAGGCTTTAATAGGAACTAGCTCGCCTGGATTCTTAATTAACGTGATCGTTTTCTCGGCAAATTCGCGGTTCAAGACCTCTGATTTAATCGGGTTCAAATCCTTTATCAAGTTCTCCACGACGATAGGCGAATAGTGGGCGAGACCTGCCCAGGCTTTGGCATTCAAAATACGCTTCACTCGCTGATCAATATCTTCTTGCGAAATTTCTCCATTCGTTAATGCCTTTTTAATCGCCTCAAAAGCCGCTGGAACATCCACAAAAGTCTCCAAAATATCATTTCCAGCTAGAATCGCCTTCACGTTCGCCGTGCCTTCTGGGAACATTTTCGTCGCCCCCTTCATATCCATCGCATCCGTAAAAACGAGGCCCTTAAACTTTAACTCATCCCGCAATAAACCTGTTACAATCGGTTTTGAAAGCGTCGAAGCCAAGGAGGCCGTGGTATCCAATGCTGGCAAATTCAAATGCGCCACCATTACACCTTGTAAACCATTGGCTATCAACTCTTTATAGGGAAACAATTCCAAACTATCCAAGCGTGAACGCGAGTGATTCAAGACCGGAATATCAAAGTGAGAATCCACCCCGGTGTCCCCATGACCTGGAAAATGTTTCGCAGAAGTAATGATTCCAGCCTTTTGAAGCCCTTTCATATAGGCCAAAGCTTTCGCCGTCACATCCTCCCGATTCTCCCCAAAAGACCTAAAGTTAATCACCGGATTCGCCGGATTATTATTCACATCCGCCACCGGCGCATAATTAATATGAACGCCCATTCTGCGGCATTGCTCTCCTATTTGTAGGCCCATCTTCTCGATTAAGGCCGTATTTCCTTGCATAGCGCCTAAGGTCATTTGGTAAGGAAAACGGAACGTCGAATCCAAACGCATCGCTAAACCCCACTCTAAATCCATCCCAATAAACAGGGGCACTCTTGTCCGGCGCTGCAATTCATTTACTAACACTGCCTGCTTCACCGGATGTCCTTTAAAAAGAACAAAACCTCCCACATGGTAGTCCTTCACGATCGAATACAAACGAGTCGTATCGTAGGTATCCGCCACATTTCCCCGCGGCATCAATAGCTGGCCGATCTTCTCATCCACACTCAGTGAATTGAATACCGAATCCACCCATTTTTGTTGGGAATGCGGAAATAAATCCTGTGAAAAAGAGAGGAAAGGGAAAAGTAAAAGAAGGAGGCCGGTGCTGATTTTTTTCATAGCAAGGTTAACGTTCATATAAGGTGTGAAAATACGCTAATTGTGGGAATGTTCAGAAATATCCGGGCTAATTTTTCGAGCTAATTTTCATTCCACCGAAAGCATTCGTAATTTTAAGGCTTAAATGATGAACGTATGAGAAAAAAAATTGTTGCAGGTAACTGGAAAATGAACAAAACGGCGCAAGAGGCATTCGTTTTGGCTACAGAAGTAGCAGAATTAGTGAAGTCTAGCGTTTCCGCTGATGTACAGGTGATTATGTCGACACCTGCTTTGTATTTAACGGGTGTTAATCAAGTAATTGAAGGCATTCCAAACTTAGCTGTCGCAGCCCAAAACTGCCACGAAAAAGCTTCAGGCGCTTACACAGGCGAGATTTCCGCTGCTATGTTAGCCTCTGCTGGCGTACAATATGTGATCTTAGGACACTCAGAGCGTCGTCAATACTTCGCTGAAACGAACGAACAATTAGCCGCTAAAACAGACGCTGCTTTAGCAAACGGCTTAACTCCTTTATTCTGCTGCGGCGAAAGCTTAGAAACTCGCGAAGGCGCAGATTTCTTAGGCCACGTGGCACAACAAGTAGCCGAAAGCTTATTCCACCTTTCAGCTGAAGATTTCGCTAAAGTGGTCATCGCTTACGAACCTATTTGGGCGATCGGAACAGGCTTAACTGCTTCCTCAGATCAAGCTCAAGAAATGCATGCTTATTTACGCGCACACATTGCTAAACAATATGGCCAAAGCCTAGCCGACAGCATCTCTATCCTATACGGCGGAAGCTGCAACGCGAAAAACGCGAAAGAATTATTCGCTTGTCCAGACGTAGACGGTGGTTTAATCGGTGGCGCTTCGTTAGTGGCGGCTGATTTTATTACAATTGCGACGAGCTACTAAATTTCAAAGCGAGACGCTTTAAAATTTAAAGCATAAAGAAAAAAGCACAAAGAATAATGATGGTTAAAAATGGGGCTTCGGCCCCATTTTTGTGTTTTAGGAAATATAGTACAAAAACATTTCATATACGCGTCGCCTGTGGCGACACGAACTTTATACTTTATGCTTTGTGCTTTATTGTTTAATTTCGCGATATGAACCACGTAATCGCATTCGACGCTGACGACACCCTTTGGGTGAACGAGCCTTATTTCAGAGAGACAGAAGATAAATTCTGTGCGCTTTTAGAGGACTATTTACCATCCCACACGACCGGTCAGGAATTATTCAAAGTCGAGATGAATAACCTAGCTCTTTATGGTTATGGCGTCAAAGGCTTTATGCTTTCCATGGTCGAAACGGCAATTCAGGTTTCGGGAGGCACCATGGGCCTCGATGGAATCGAAAAGATTCTGAATTTAGGCAAAGAGTTATTAGAGCGTGACATCGAAATTCTTCCAGGTGTGGAAGAAGTATTGAAAGCACTTCAAGGAAAATACCGCTTAGTCGTAGCCACGAAAGGCGACCTGTTGGACCAACAACGCAAACTAGCAAAATCTGGACTAGAGCAATATTTCCACCATATCGAAATCATGTCGGATAAGCAGGAAAGCGATTATTTAAAATTGATCAAACACCTGGATGTGGATCCTGCACACTTCACGATGATTGGCAATTCATTAAAATCGGATATTCTTCCCGTACTCGCTGTGGGTGGACACGGAATTCACGTGCCTTACCACACGACTTGGGCCCATGAAGTGGTTTCGCACAAAGTGGAGCATGCGAATTTTAGGGAGGTTGCTGAATTGAGAGAGGTACTAAAATATCTGTAAAGAATAAAGAATAAAGAATAAAGCACAAAGAATAGAGGTGGCCACCACGTGGTGGCATCGCCTGCGGCGATAACCTTCGTGAAATGTTTAAATCATTTCTGAATACATAAAAAAAGGGACCTCGGTCCCTTTTTTTAATCCAACTTTATTCTTTGTGCTTTATGCTCTATGCTTTATAATAAGCGAAAATTTTAAACCCCTTCCGCCACCACTTCCTTCACACCCGGCACCATGCGCGTTAATAGCGCTTCGATACCTTGCTTTAAAGTCATGGTGGATGATGGACAGCCAGAGCAAGAACCCTGCAATAATACTTTTACTTGGCCAGATGCTTCGTCAAACGAGTGGAACGTGATCGCGCCACCATCAGATTCTACTGCTGGGCGAACGTATTCGTCTAAGGCTTGCTTGATTTGCTTGACGGCAGGTGTGTCTGATGATTGATCATCTGCAATCGTTGATTCTGGTAGAGAGAAAACGGGGCGTTTCTCTTCAAAATACTTCTTTAAATAGGTCTTGATTCCGAACAATTCATCTTCCCAAGCCACTGACTCGGTTTTCGTTAAGGTGATGAAGTTGTTAGTGATGAACACGCGGGAAACGAAATCAAATCCAAATAGGGCTACGGCTAAAGGAGAGTTCTTCTCTTTCGTTAATCCATCTGCAGGTTGGGTGTAATCGAATGACATTCCCTCTGGCAATAATTCCATATTGAAGACGAACTTCATGGAATGTGGATTAGGGGTCGATTCAGTGTAAATATGGATAGTTGTCGTATTGTTCATGAGGAAGGTATTTAAAAGATGGAACAAAGGTACGGCCTATTTGGTTTCCAAAAAACAAAAAAACCCGGCATTTGCATGCCGGGTCTTCTTATTAAGCGAGGAAAATTACTCAGCCTTAGCTGCTTTCTTCGCTGGTGCTTTTTTCTCTGCTGCTGGAGCTGCTGCTTTCTTTGCAGGAGCTTTCTTAGCAGGAGCCTCTGCTGCTGCTTCCACTGCTGCCTCAGCTACTGGAGCTGGAGCTGCTTTCTTAGCAGGAGCTTTTGCTGGTGCATCTGCTGGAGTTGCGTCAGCTGAGATAGGTAAAACGTGAACGAATGAACGTCCTTTGAAACCTTTTTGGAACTTAACAACACCATCCGTCAAAGCGAACAATGTGTGATCTTTTCCGATTCCTACGTTTAAGCCAGGATTGTGAGCAGTACCACGTTGACGAACGATGATATTTCCTGCAATGATTGCTTGACCTCCAAATAACTTAACGCCTAATCGTTTTGAATGTGATTCGCGACCGTTTTTGGATGATCCGGCGCCTTTCTTATGTGCCATGGTATTATTTATTTATGCGTTCCGAAGAATCGCTTAGTTTAAGACTTATTTTACGTTGATTGATTCAATCAATACTTTTGTCAAATCTTGACGGTGACCATTCATTTTCTGGTAGGTCTTTCTACGCTTTTTCTTGAAAACTAAAACTTTCTCGCCACGAACGTGTGCAACAATTTTAGCTGTAACAGTGGCTCCAGCTACTGTGGGAGCTCCTACGGAAATCTTTCCGTCATTGTCAACAAGTAATACCTTGTCGATAACCAGTGCAGCGCCTTCTGCTCCCGCTAAACGGTGAGTGTATACAGAACGGTCTTTTTCTACTTTAAATTGCTGCCCGGCAATTTCTACGATTGCGTACATTTTTACTGTATTTAAGTGAAACAATCCCACGAGGCTAGTGATTCAAGACAAATGAAAAACTTTTAAAAGCCTTTTAAATGGGGGTGCAAATCTAAAAATTAATTTGCGTATTTACAAACTCTACTCATAAATAAATTCTCCGTATTCACTGCTGATGGTCAGCTTCTTAGTCGCTGAGGCCTCTACGCGACCCACGATTTTAGCTGGAATACCGAAGGACTGAGAAATGCGAATGATTTCATCTGCGTGTGCTGGATTCGCATAGACTTCTAAACGATGGCCCATGTTGAATACTTGGTACATCTCTTTGAAGCTGGTTCCACTTTCTTTTTGGATCAAATCAAACAGCGGAGGAATCGGGAATAAATTGTCCTTAATCACGTGGACCTTGTTCACAAAGTGCATCACTTTCGTCTGAGCTCCACCCGAACAATGCACCATTCCGTGCAAATGAGGACGTAATTCAGTCAACAAAGCCTTCACCACTGGCGCGTAAGTACGCGTAGGGGAAAGAATTAATTGACCTACATTTAAAGGGGTTCCAGGAACCGCTTCGGTTAAGTTGCGGGAACCAGAATACACTAAATCCGACGGAACCGATGGATCGAAAGACTCAGGGTATTTTGTCGCTAGATACTTGCCTAAAACGTCATGGCGAGCGGAGGTCAAGCCATTGCTGCCCATTCCGCCGTTATAAGTCCTCTCGTAGTTCGCTTGGCCATCTGAGGCTAAGCCGATGATTACATCGCCTGCTTGGATGTTTCCGTTTGAAATCACGTCTGAACGCTTCATGCGGCCAATAACTGTGCTGTCCACGATGATCGTGCGCACTAAGTCGCCCACGTCTGCGGTTTCGCCACCGGTCGAATAGATGCCGATGCCGTTATCGCGTAACATTTGTAGGACTTCTTCTGTACCGTTGATGATTTCGGCGATGACCTCGCCTGGGATCAAGTTTTTATTGCGACCGATGGTGCTGGATAGCAACATTTGGTCGGTGGCTCCTACGCAGATTAAGTCGTCCGTGTTCATCACGACCGCATCCTGTGCGATGCCGCGCCATACGGAGATGTCGCCCGTTTCTTTCCAGTATAGGTAGGCCAAAGACGATTTCGTCCCCGCCCCATCCGCATGCATGATGTTGCAATAGTCTGCATCGCCTCCCAAGATATCTGGAGAGATTTTACAGAATGCCTGCGGAAATAGGCCTTTGTCTAAGTTCGCAATGGCTTTGTGAACATCTTCTTTCGAGGCAGAAACGCCTCGTTGCATGTAACGGTCTGACGACATGTTAGGATATTTTTAATTGGGCAAATTCTTTGGCAAAATAGGTCAATATCACCTGGGCTCCAGCGCGTTTCATCGAAAGCAAGCTTTCTAACATCGCTTTTTCGCCATCAATCCAGCCGTTTGCAGCGGCTGCTTTGACCATCGCATATTCTCCAGAAACGTTGTAGGCGGCGATTGGTAAATTGGTATTGTCGCGGAGTAAAGAAATGATGTCTAAGTAGGCCAAAGCCGGCTTAACCATCAAGAAATCTGCTCCTTCTAATTCATCTAATTCCGCCTCGCGAAGGGCTTCGCGGCTGTTTGCGGGGTTCATTTGGTAGGTCTTCTTATCGCCAAATTTAGGCGCAGACTCTAACGCATCACGGAAGGGTCCGTAGAAGGCGGACGCATATTTCGCGCTATAGGCCATAATACCCACATTCTTGAAACCAGCATCGTCTAGTGATTCGCGTAAATAACCCACGCGACCATCCATCATATCCGACGGACCGATCAGTTTAGATCCGGCCTGGGCTTGTGCTACGGCCATTTTGGCCAACACCTCTAAAGTCTCGTCATTCAAAATCTCGCCATTCTTCACGATCCCATCATGTCCGTCTGAACTGTAAGGGTCCATCGCCACGTCCGTTAACATCGAAATCTCTGGAAAACGACTCGTCACGGCATGAATAGCCTCTAAATATAGACTACCCTGGCGATGTGATTCCGTCGCAAGCGAATCCTTGCGCTCCTCAGCCACCTGAGGAAAAAGGGCGTAAGAGGTAATTCCCAGGTTCAAACACGCCTCGATTTCCTTTAATAATAAGTCGGTCGTGAAGCGGTAAATGCCTGGCATCGACTTGATTTCAGTTTTCGTAGCAGTACCATCCATCACAAAAAGAGGGAAGAGTAAATCCTTCACCGAAAGGCGATTTTCCTCCACCATCGTGCGGATAGCGGCAGTGGAACGGTTACGACGCGGTCTATTCAACATAGGAATTGATTTTGAACCTGCAATTTAGGCATAAGCCCTGATTCCGCAATGGAAAACGGGGATTAAAGGAGGCGATCGTTTAAATCACGCAATTGCTCCTGGAGGTCACGAACTAAACCTACGTAGGCTTCAAATTCGTAGCGAGAAACGGGGGTGGTGGCACCACCTGGATCGGCAACACCGGAGAAATGGGGGTAATTTTTAGGTCTAAATAGTACTGATAAATCTACTTCAAGGACCCCTGCGATTTGCTTCATTCGACTCAAGGATGGGTCCGTCAGGCCTCTTTCAATTTTTGAATAAGCGGATAAAGTGATGCCTATTTCCGTGGAAACGTAGTCCTGGCTGTAGCCTTTGTCTAATCGAGCCTTTCGAATTAAAGTAGGGAAATCTTTCATTACGGTAAAATTCCTAAACTCTGAGGAAAATTAGTAGATACCTAAAAGACAAAATATCTACCGAAAAGACAATGTACGCCTTTTCATTGCACATTTTAGTGTAAGGTCCAGCCTTTTTCTAGGTCGTAATTGAATTTTAATCCTGATTTTGCCAAAATCCCTTGTAAATCTGTAATTATATCGGATGATTTTTCGACATAGTCACGGAAGAAATCCTGCAAGGAATCGCCATAGATTTCTTCGCAAATGCGGATGAAGTCCTCCTTCATGTACCCCTTTTTCAGCTGACCGAATTCCGCGTTCATAGCCTGCATCACATCGCGGATTGATTTGCCATTTTTCGCCTGCAATTTTAGGTCCAAAGCCAAGGCCACCACCGCCCCTTTGTAATAAATAGAAACTCGCTTGTTCGGCAGACTCGTCCCATAGCCATCAAGCCATAAATCTATCGAACTTTCTTCGAGTGATTGCTGCGCCTGGCCATCCCGTTCAAAATGCAATTTCAAATTCCCTAAAAGTCCCGCCAGGTATTCTTGCTTCGTCCAAACACCCGACTCAAACAAGAACCAATCCCCTAAATAAGTCGTGATACCTTCTACTACCCAGCCCGTCGAAAACGGGGTTTCCTGATGATAGGCATAGGGAAATAATTCCTTCGGGCGAATCGTTGCTATGTTCCAGACGTGGAATAATTCATGCGAACCTAAGCCGATCAAGTCTTCGTAGGCATCGCGATCCGGCGGTCCCATCACCATCATCGTTGATTTTGTGTGCTCCACACCGTGGTAATAGGGCTTAGGACAAACCCAAAGCATATAATGATATTCTTTGACGGGAAAATGGCCCATCCAGTCTAGCTGGGTTTGAGTGAATTTCTCGTAAGCGTCCGTTAATTTCTTCGTCAAAGCCTGGCGCGATCCCACCACATCGATAGCAAATTTCACGCCATTGCATTTCCATTTATGTTGAAAAATGGCAGGTGCGGCGATGTAAGGAGAGTCCACGAGCTCGCGGTATTTGCCTCCATTCTTGAACGTGCAAACGCTTTTCCAGCCAGCTGGTTTTTCGATGTGGATCTCGCAGCGCTCATTTTCGCGGCCTTTTACGTATAAAAGACAGTTAATGAAATTGATGTAAAGCAAATCCTCCTCGACCACAGAACCGCCCGCATCTGGTTGAATTGCGTAATAGCTGTAAAGTATTTCAACTAGTTCTGTTCCCTCCAGTTCCCAAGTAGACGAGGCTACTTTGTGAATCGCAATAGGCGCGCCTCCACTGAAGGCCTTTAAAACGGGAATGTTTTTCGCGAAGTTCTGTGCTTGGTAGCGCCCTGGACGCCAAATGGGTAGCTGTATCACTTGTTTGCCCGGTTTGCGAGGGCTAAACTGAAAAGTGATGTCCAAATAGTTCGGCGTTGCCGAGGGTTTCAGGGAATACAGATTAGACATTAGGCTAAAACTTCTTGTAGGATCTGCAAGGAACGAATCTCTCCGAAATTTTCCATGTGCAATTGGTAATAATTTAGCATACCCGCCAATAATTCTTTGCGCTCCGCCCGGTGCAACACGATGGGGTGTCCATAATCAGCCTGAATCAAGGCATCCAATCCTTGGAAGGTAGGAACGATGCAGCCGGCGGCTTTTAATTGCTGGTAAAATTCGGCGGAGGTGCTGGCGCCGAAGCCCAAAAAAGACGCGAGTTGCCAAAGGAACTGCAAATGGAAGTTCTCAAAGTGTTCAGAAGCCCTGTCTAAATACTGCAAGGATTGGGATAAAAATTCAAATAAAACTGGATTCGCTTCCTCTTCTTTCAAGACTTTGCTTAATACTTCCGAGAGGAAAAGCGCCAGCGAAGACTTCGCGATGTCGAAGGGAATGGCTTGGTAAGGAAAGGAGCATTTGGCCTCCGAGATGCGGTGCAGGCCCTTTCCTGGTTTGTGGTAGACCTCTAAATCGAGCTGTGTGAGCGGCTGGAAGAGGGCCATTTTGTGCTTGGCTTTGGCAGAACGTACTCCATTTTCGATGTAAGAACAAATGCCAAATTCCGACGTATAGACGTTCACCAGTATCGAGGTTTCCCGGTACCGCAGGTACGAAATAACGATGCCTTGTGTTTTACTGAGCATTTGTATCAACCATCGGAATGCCGGTTTCGTCCGAAATTCGCTGTAAAATTTCTTCGATGGTGTCCGATTCTTTAAAGCGAATCGGGTCCTTGAATTCTACGCTAAGGGTCGTGTTGCGTTTCTTCAAAAAGAAACCTTTCTTGTCAAAAGCGCGTCTGAAGCCGTTGATTTGGACGGGTACGACGATCGGATTCGCCGCCTTAATCAAGTGCGCCGTTCCTTTACGAATGGGAGCAAAAGCACGCGTGGTTCCTTGTGGGAAACTAACCACCCAGCCGAAATCGAGCCCTTTTGTGACTTTATTTTGGGCTTCTAAGTCTACTTCGCGTTTCACATCTTGTCCGTGTGCTCGCCACGAGCGATTCACTAGAATAGCCCCCGCCAAGGAGAAGACACGAGGAAGAAAACCATCCTCCTTCATCGTTTCGGATGCGGCAACGTAAAATAGGCGTGAACGTGGCCCCAACAGGTAAAACGGGAAGCGGATACTGTTATTTATCCGCCATTTAACAGAGAAGAAGATGTGGTAAAGGCAAATCACGTCCATGAAATAGGTTTGGTGATTTGATAGGAACAGGACGCCTTCGCGAGGCAAATCCACGATCTTTTCCGTTCCTTTAATCTCGGTCTTATTGTAAATGCTTAAACGCGCGTAGGTTAACCAGCCTAAAACGAATACGATAATCCGTTTCATCCCGATCGGATTCCCAAACGGATCGCGACGCACCAGACCCCAGCGGTCTAGGCAATCAAAAAAATTCTTTAAAAAGGTTATACTCTTAAAATCCACCGCTCTTTTCTTTGCCTTTCTTGGCTGGTTTTGTTTTTTCAGGTTCTTTTTTCACTGGCGCCTTCTTCACCGGAATGAGTGGTTTATAATACGCATTAAAGCGTTTTACAAAAGCATTCTTTTCTTCCGCAGCAGCCTCTACTACCTTGATACCGCCTTTCTTCTGTGTCTTCATCGACTCTCGCACGGTAGCAAGGAAAGCATTATCGGAGGAATAGACCCCTAATTCGCCCTCAAAATAAGCGAAATAATACCAAAGATCTTCGGATAATTCCCAATAGCCGTAAAACTCTTCTTTGGACGGCTTCTTAATAACCTCCATAAAACCCTTCACCGTCGCATTCACATCCACTGGGCCTACATTTATCAATGGCAAGTCGCCGATCGAGTAAAAAGCGCTCAAATTAGGCGACCAGGCCCATTTAATGGAGGAGAAGTTAATCATGGAGGCGAAATCGGGATCTACTTTGTCCAAAGCCAAATGCTCGCGGTCCATCCGCGCCTTCGTTGTTTCTGGGATCTTTTTCCCTAAAATCGGTTCCACTCGTTTCAAGTATTCGTCTCGATCAGCCGGCTCATCCGCCGCTGCCGTCAGCAAACCTTCGTCTAAGTTGTAGCGGACAATGCGATCGCCCATTTTCGCCAGGATAGGAACCGGTACTTGGAACTGCAAACTTAACCAGGATTCAATGCGTGGGATCAGCGTATCTAGGGACATCGAAATCTTGCCAAAAGACCTCACCAGCTTATTCCCCGTAAATAATTGGACCATCCCGTCCGTGTCCACTCGCTTTTTCGGAATCGATAAATGCATCTGAGATTCCGCATTTTTGATGCTGTACACTTCGGATGCCTCCGTCACTTCGCCCGCCGCTTTGAACAAAACGGGGTCGTCTTCGTTCGACATCGGGCCTAAGAACGAGGGGTATAATTTGTTATCCGCATTCACGAAAATACCGGCGGTAACGGAGCGACCTAATTCGTCTTTCAACTCGTCGTTCACCACGATTCCTTTCGAATTTGCGAAGGGGATCCAGGCGGTTTTGAACTTCAATGTCCCTAATAAAGGCCGAATCGAGCCTTTGAACTCAAGACTTGGTTTCTCTGATAAGAAATAAACGTCCCCTTTGAATTCCTGGTGGGCCGTTAATTTTAGTGGTGTTTTTTCGATGTAGCGTGCCTCCGCGCGAATCCCCTCGGGCAGAAAATCGAAGTTTTTCATGGGGATGACCAGCGAGTCGCTTCCTTCGACGGGCAGCAGGTAGTTCGCCGTCCCCGTAAATTTCTGTGCGTTTGCGGTGATGGTGTTGATGTTTGCCAAAACATGTCCATTCACCGTCGCCCGCGCCCCGGTAAGTGATTTGAATTGTCCGCCTTTCGCGATCGCCAACAGTCCTTTTGCCGGATATACGGTAGCTGGACCGATTTCGATTTCCTTCACGCCTTCCAACGATAATACCTCCGAAACCTGGTCTAATACACCGGCCTTAGCTACAATGGGAGCCGCTTTCGAGGCAGAATCTAGCGAACTTAATTCCGGCTTAGTCAGTTTGATTTTCTGGTTTTTTTGTTCCCAAACCGCCCCTGAATAAGTAGTGGTGTAATTTTGGATAGGTAGTTTCGCAGGCGACTCTTCGACTGGTTTAAAGCTCAGATTCACGGCTCCCGGCGCGGCCTCAATGTCTATTTTTTCTGCTTGAAAAACGGGCTTTTTAAGCCCTATCGCCAGACTTGCCTCCTTCGATTTCCAGGTGGCTGGCTGGAAATAAAAAAGCTCTGACTTCAGCTTGCCATCTCCTAATGTAATCTCCCCTTTCCCGAAAACCTGCTTTTTGTGCATCCAAACCGGACCCTCTAATTGCAATTGATTTGCATACAAGGCGAAGGAGTTTTTCTCCGGATAAATCGCGAGGGAATCTTCGCGAGGCAGCCAAGCAAAGCGGTGTGCAGGTAGCGTGGCGATGGGTCCTTTTTTATTCGCCATTTCTCCTAGTTTACCGCCTAGCCCGATACTGATTAAAGAATCAGGATACAGGAAGGACTCCTTTGTGCTCGATTGAAAACCCTCGATGGAAAAGTTGCCTGCTGTGTGCAAGCCTTTTTTGTCCATTTCGATGGGAGCGCTGGTTGTTAGAGTCGCTCTGTTTTGGTAGATTTTAAGTGGTGTTTTAGGGAGGTAAGTAAAGCCAAAGCTTTGGTCTGGCTTCAACACTAACTGCGTCGTAAATACCGGCAAAAGTCCCTTCGAGTGAAAGCTGCCCACGAAAATAGGCGCCTTCTGCGTTAAGCTATCTAGGGCGATGCTGGGCACTTTAAAATAGTGCGTCGTATCGTATACCCCGTTTGCACGCCAGGACTCGTCGAAATGCGCGGTCATGCCTTTAGGGATGATTAATTTAGGGTATTCTGCCACCCCAAAACGTCCCGATTTATTCCCTGGTTCACTTAAAATTAAGGAGCCAGATTCGTACCTGAATTGCCCTCCAAACTCTTTGGATTGCCCTTTGGGGATAAAAGTGATCGAATCAATTTTCGAAAATTGCGCCGTAAAATCATTGAATTTAAAGGCAAAATCGGGGCCACGGAAACGGTAATCCCCGATCTTGATTTCGCCAGGGAAATTGAAATCGCGGCCTTTTTGGAAGGTCAAGGCCTCGTCGTAAGGAATAAATTCTGCCTTCAAAGAATCCGAAATCATCACCTGTTGAATCCCCCTGATACGCAATTTCTTATCGACTAAATCCAGGCTGATCGAAGCCGAATCAGCGTCCAAACGATCCCCCATCGAAGCCGCATAAAACGTGTCAAAATCCTTTTTTTCATAGGCTACCCGCGCGTAATGCTTGCCCTGATTCGTGAACGAGTAGACATCGCCCTCCACTTGCATATAGCCCGCTTCCACGAAGGATTGGAAACCCGCAAGTAGTTGCTCCGGCTTGCGATTCATTAAAACGGCGAGGTCGCCGATGGTTGCGCTTTGGGCTTTATTTTCCACTAAATAGCGGTAGAGGATGCGCATAGGGCTATACGTTAACATGCCTTGTAAATCTTGGATGCGACCGCCGTTATAATAATCCTTCGATTCTAGCCAGGCGGGCACTTGATTGCGGCCCGAGATTTGGTAAAAATCAATGCGTTTTTCCCTCACCCGCAAGACACCTAAATCCACCGACATCCGCATCTCGTGGAAAGTATCCTCAAACAGGGCGCGGTTGCTAGCGCCGGGTAATTTCTTGAAATGAAAGGTTTGGCTCTTCGGATACCACTGGCCCGTTAATTCAGTCCGCCATAACGAATCGCCCTCACTCAAAAGGCTCGTCCACCTTCCCGTGGGCACTAGAATCGTGGAATCCGGCAAAAACGCAATCAAAGGCGCAGACATCGCGCCTAAATTCCCAAAACGCAAGACGCCATTACGCAGGCCTTTGCGCAAATCCTTGTAATAAGGTGCGCCTTCCGCTGTCCAGGCTTCCCCAGTAAAAGTCGTGGGCTCTGAGCCCCTAAATTCGAAACTGAAATAGGTGTCTTTTCTTCTAAGTGTGAGGGAACCCTCCCCGTTTTTGGTTTGATCGCCTTCGATCCAATCAGCCGAAATAATCCGCAATGTGCCATTCGCTGGTTCGAATTGCATCGCATCTATCTGCCACCGAGCATTCTTGTGGCCTAATTTCTCTCCGGGAATTTCGCCACCTTTTGCTTGCGCCGATTTTGTTTTTTCATCCCAAAGAAATTCGGATACCTGGAAAACCAAACTGTCATTCGCGACACGGTAGGTAATCTCGGATGGCCCCCAGTGATTTTTCTCCTGTTGCGTCCCGTTCACGCGTAATGAATAAGCGCCCACCTGAATTTTTTGGGCGGAAAGGCTGAAAGACAGAGCTAGCAGAAAAAAGAGGACACGAAATAGGGACGACGTATTCTTCATAAAGGGATAAAAATACATAAAATATTCAGATATTTGGGTCAAAATACTCCCTATGTCTAACGTACTTTCCCTATTCAGCGATATAAAAGTCTTCATTTTTGACATCGACGGCGTCATGACGGACGGCAATGTACACGTGCTCGAAACGGGCGAACATTTCCGCACCTTTTACATCCGCGATGGCTATGCGCTAGAAAAGGCGCGCGAGGCAAATTATACGATGTGTGTGATTACCGGCGGAAGTCATGCGGGGGTCAAAAAACGCCTAGAAAACCTCAAGTTTCAACACATCTATTTCGGGCTTGGCGGCAAAGATAAACTCGAAACCTACCTCGAATTACTCCCCAAATTAGGCGTAAAAGAAAACGAAATCCTCTACATGGGCGACGACATGGCAGATCTAAAAATCATGTCAAGACCGGATATTTTAAGTACCTGTCCGGCCGATGCGATTCCCGAATTGCACCAGGTCGTAAAATACGTTTCACCCTTCAATGGGGGGCGTGGCGCGGTAAGAGATGTCATCGAAAAAGTGCTTAAACTACAAGGAAAATGGGCCTAATCTTACCAGTAAAAGGGGTTTCCCCTTCCTTCGGCGAAGACAATTGGGTAGCACCTAATGCCACCGTAGTAGGCGATGTGCAAACAGGAAAACATTGCACTATTTGGTTTAATGCGGTCGTTCGTGGGGATGTAAACTCCATCCGCATTGGCGATTATTCCAATATTCAAGACGGCGCCGTGGTACATTGTACCTACCAAAAAACCGTCACTTCCATCGGCAATTACGTATCCATCGCCCACAATGCGATCGTACATGGATGCACCATCGAAGATAATGTGCTCATCGGAATAGGGGCCATCGTGATGGACAATGCCTACATCGAAGAAGGGAGCATTATTGCTGCCGGAGCCATTGTAACCCAGGGAACCCGCGTTCCAGCTGGAACGATTTATGCAGGAAATCCAGCGAAATATTTAAAAGATGTGAGCCCAGATGCGGCCGAAGTTTTCAAACGCACCGCCTATAATTATGTGGAATATGCGTCTTGGTTTTCAAATCCTTCCTCATGAGCAACGATCCATTACATGGTGTAACACTTGAAAAAATCTTAACAGACCTAGTCGATCTTTTAGGCTGGGAAGAGATGGCTCGCAAGATTCGAATTAACTGCTTTGCAAGTGATCCGAGTATCAAATCCAGTTTGACTTTCTTGCGCAAAACGCCGTGGGCGAGAGCGAAGGTGGAGACGCTTTATATTTGGAATATCAAGAAGATTGAAAAGAAAAGGGCGAGTTCAGAGTCCGCAGAATAGTTGCGCAGGTTTTTAGTTGCGCAGGTTCACCAGCCACCCAAAAATTGCCGCCGTTATAAACATCACGATACTGTAGACCACGGCCGGAATCGTCATCGTTCCATTCCCGATCACATTCAGCGCAATAAAAATGGCCAAAGAGCCATTGTGAATCCCTATTTCCATCCCGATTGCGATCGCCTGCTTCTTCTCCAAATTCAATAATCGCGGCAGAAAATACCCGATCGAAAGGCAGGCCACATTAAATAAAAGACAGGCTAAACCGACGGTTTGAATATCTGCCATCAAGTGATCGCGCTCCTTCCAACCCGCTAAAACGATAATCAAGGCAAGGAAAATAGCGGAGAGAATTTTCACCGGAGACTCGAGCCGTGCAGCGAATTCAGGCGCCTTTTTCCGGATCAACATACCGACAGACACAGGCAAAATAACGATCAGACAAACCTCTAACACCTTCGAAAACTGCAAGGGAACGTAGGCGTCTTGCTGCATTAAAAGTTTCATCGAGAGGTTCACGATTAAGGCAATGGAAATAACCGATAAAATACTGTTTAAGGCCGTAAGGGTGACATTTAAGGCGACATCCCCTTTCGCGATATGCGAGTATAAGTTCGCAGATGGCCCTCCTGGAGCGGCGGCTAAAAGCATTAATCCGACCGCTAATTCAGCCGGCAAATGCAAACCGGTAGCAATAAAATAGCAGATGAGAGGAAGCAAAATCATTTGGGTGCCTAGTCCCACAATGACCGCTTTTGGGTATTCATACACGCGCTTGAAATCCGCGATCGTGAGCGATAATCCCAAACCAGTCATGATGATGGCGAGGGCGAGGGGCATTAAAACCACGGATAGAAAACTTGCTTGCATGCGAAAATTTTTAAACCTTGCGAGCGCTAAAATTAAAGAATTACTTGATCTTTCTCCTAAAAATATTGGTTCGATTCGCGCTGCGACTCTTTTGCCCGTCCATCGTGGTGAAAAATGCGGAATTGATGCACACGAAAGGTCCGGTTTTATTAGTGGTGAATCACCCCGATTCATTCCTTGACGCCGTCATTATCGGCGCACTCTATCCCCGAAAAATTAATTATTTAGCGCGAGGCGATGTGTTTAGAAATCCGGTTTTCGGGTTCTTGTTAAGGCAATTAAATATGCTTCCGGTATTTCGCCAAAGAGAAGGAAAAGAGCACCTCCACTTGAATGCCAACACCTTTCAAAAGGCGGTAGAATGCCTCCGCAACGACGGAATTGTATTGATTTTCATTGAAGGAATCTGCCTCAACACCCACGAATTACAGCCCTTTAAAAAAGGAGCAAGCCGTATTTTAGAGAGCGCACATGCGGAAGGAATATTCCCAATTGTTCAGATTGCGGGGATTGGGTATTCGAGTTTTACAGCTTTCGGAAAAGGCATTCACTTGGCCTTCGAAAACTTATCCTGGCCCACACCCATCGTCGAGGCGACGGATCGCGTTCGATTTAATGCGGTTGTTTTTGAGAAGATGGAGCGCCTAATCAAAGTGCCGGAGCATCCCGGGTTCACTAAAGGGTTCTTGTATTATTTTGCCCTACCTTTTTATGTACCCGTTCGGGCATTCGCGGCGGCGAAAACGAAAGATTCTGTTTTTTATGACTCAGTGCTTTTCGCCCTTTTGCTTTTTACTTTCCCCGTCTATGTAGCACTGGTTGTGACGATCGTTCTGAAAGTCAAATTGATTCTAGGTTGATGCACCTTCGTGGTGGGCGGTAGGCGGTGTAACCAGTGGGTTTGGGTTTCGCCTTTCATCACGAGTAGGCTGCCCGCTTCTAAAAAGACGTCGATTTTTTCTCCGGATTTCTTGTGCTTGAAGCAGAATTTACGTTCTGCCCCAAAACTAAGCGAGGCAATCGCCCCATTTTTTCGAAGATCTTTTTCGCCGTCGCTGTGCCAAGCCATCCCTTCGGAGCCGTCGTGGTACAGGTTTAAAAGGCAGGAATTATAGGTTTCGCCGGAGTGTTTTTCGGCCAGGTTTTTCAAGAAGAGTAATTCAGGGGTCCAAGGCAAGGCGGTCTTCGTGGTGTTCGAATAGGTATACGAAAAAGCCTCCTCGCCGTACCAAGCTACCTTGCGTTTCGTGATGATACGTTTGCCGTAAATGACCGCTTCGTCGTTTCGCCATTCGATGCGATCTAGCAGGGCTTGCGCCATTGCATTGGCTTCCGATGCAGACATCAATTTCCCATAATAATTCACAATCCCTTCACCTGGAAGCAGGTTTACAGAAGGGTCAGAAGGGAAATCGAATAGCTCCATGTTAATTTAAGCGTCTTAAGCTGATGGCACATCCGCCTCCACGTTGCAAGCGGAAAGTCATTTTTGACTTCGCCGTCACTAAGCGTTTTTCCACGACATAAGCCTCTGGATTTTTCTCAAAATCAGCGTCATCCGCATCGCGGTAGAGCATGGCTTCGTAGGTTTTATCTGGATCCAAAAAGTCCATATCGAAGGACATGTTGCGGGCCGTGGCATTGGTGATGGAACCAATAAACCAAGTGTCTTTGCCCTTTGCCTTCCGGGCGATGGTCACGAATTCGCCTGGTTCCGCCGAAATAATTTTCGTGTCGTCCCAGTCTACCGCCACATCTTTGATGAATTGGAAGGCATCTAAACGAGGCTCGTAGTTTTCAGGTAAGTCCGCCGCCATTTGTAACGGGCTATAAATGGTCACGTAAAGTGCTAATTGCTTTGCTAACGTCGAGCGCACCTTCGTCGTTCTAGTCGAATCAAATTGATTCAAGTTCATATGGAATAAGCCCGGCGTATAATCCATAGGGCCGCCCATCAAGCGCGTGAAAGGTAAAATGGTCGTGTGTTCCGCGTTAATTCCGAGGGTTGGCGCATTGTTAAATTCGGATCCACGGGCTGCTTCAGCGGCCATCCAGTTTGGATAGGTGCGGTGTAAACCGGTAGGATGCACGGACTCGTGGGAGTCGACCATCAAATGGTAATTTGCTGCTTTTTCGGCGACACGGTTGTAGTGGTTGACCATCCATTGGGAATCGTGGTGTTCGCCGCGCGGGATGATTTTTCCCACGTAACCGGTCTTCACCGTGTTGATTCCTTTGTCTACCATGTATTGGTAGGCGGCATCCATTCGGCGTTCGTAGTTCGTTACGGAACTCGAGGTTTCGTGGTGCATGATGAGCTTTAGGCCTTTGGAGGCGGCATATTTTGTTAGCGTATCGATCTGGTAATCTGGGTAGGGTGTTACGAAATCGAAGACCTCTTCTTTCCAATTGCCAAACCAATCTTCCCAGCCCTGGTTCCAGCCTTCCACTAAAACGCCGTCGAATCCGTGTTTGCCCGCGAAGTCGATGTAGCGTTTCACGTTTTCGGTGTTTGCTCCGTGCTTGCCGCCGGCTAGTGGCCAGTTCGCTTTGCCTACGTGCATTTCCCACCACATGCCCAGGAATTTTTGGGGCTTAATCCAGGTGGAATCTTTGATTTTTGAAGGCTCGTTTAAGTTCAATATTAATTTGGAGGCCAAAATCTGTTCTGCCTTATTCGAGATCACAATCGTTCTCCAGGGAGTATTAAATGGTGTTTGCGCATAGGCCTTGTTTCCCACTGCATCTGGTACGAGTGCCGAGGTAAATTCGAAGCCTTCTTGCTTCAAATGCATAGCCGGATAATTCACCAATGCTGCCTCATGAACGTTGATGTAAATCCCATCCGCAGACTTTAACATCAGGGGAGTTTGAACGAAATTTTTGCCCATTAACGAAGTCACCGCGATGTCTTTTTCTTTTGCTGCTGCAGCGAGGGCGTCAATTTCGGAGATTTTAGTCCTTTGGTAGGTATACTCATTCGTATCATAATCACCCGGGATCCAAAACGCATTATGATCCCCCGTCATCGTGAAGGATGACCACTCGTTATCGACGATAAAATGTTTGAAATTATCCTGCGCCGGGAAGAAATAACGGAAGCCAATCCCGTCATCGAAAACGCGGAAAATGACATCGAGTAATACCCCAGATTCCTTCAAGTGCAACGTTAATTCCTTGTAGTTATTTCGGATCTCTTTTACCTCTCCCCACACCGGTTTCCAGGTCCCGTCATAGGTCGTAGAATCCACGCCCAACACCTGAAATTTGCGCAGCTCTAAAGCGGGCTTTTTCAAGGTGAAACCTAGGTCAGAGGCCGAGATGACTTCTTTGGCCTTGTAAAAAACCTGGTATTTTAGCGCTCTATCCGCTCCTTGCGTCAGCTGGATAGAAATCTGATCAGAAGGGGAGGCAATCTTAAACGATTTTTGAGCGAACACAGAGACGCTCAAAAGTAGGAGAAGAAGGGTTTTGTTCATGGCGCAAAATTACGAAAATCTTACGTTAAACGATGAGTCTAAGGAAAGATTGCCTAAGGCAAAAACTCAATCGCCGGTTTTTTGCCCGTCTTCACAAAGTTCCGCATCGCATCAAAGGCCTTCGCCGTTTGCTCATCCGTGAACTGGCAATGCGCCTGTCCATTCGTGTATTTCACTGCAAAATATGAATCGCGGCCTTGGGCATGAATCATATTTTCGATGTTCGTCACCGCGTACGAAACGGGAATTAATTGATCATAAATCGTGTGCATTAATACGACTGGTTTGTCGATTTTTCCGGTGCGATCATAGCGCGCAAAAAGCTGTGCTTGATCCTTTGTAGCAGGTAAGCGTTCTGCCACTGCGTTCACTTTCAAATTATCTGGGAAGCCGGTATAAAGCGTTTCCGTGTTGTCAAAAGGATTGCCTTTTAGCTTAAGTGCGATATCGCGTAAAACGTTTTGGTTGAAAAACAGAGCGCCCGGAAGATCATCTAATTTCAGATCGAAACGCTTCGCAAAAGCTACTGCTAAAACGGAGTCTTTTTGTAATAAAGCCTTTTTAATCTCTCCCATTCTTTGGCCTGCTGTAGCAAATGATACAAATCCAACGGAACTGTTAATGTCAAAAATATCCTTCAAAGACGGCACGATTCCCGGGAACAAACCATTCATCGTGGCATACATATCGTACTCTTTTCTGCATTGTAAATACGGACGCGAAGAGAGCGGACATAAGGGTAATCCACCATTATAATGTTGGCCAAAATTCTCCAACGTCGCAAACGTAATTCCTCCACCCATCGAGTGTCCCATCATAAAAGTGGAGTCCGGCTGACCCATCTTCTTAATAAAGGCTTGGCGTAATTCTTCGGTCGCATCGACTCCCTCGGGTAAAGCAAATCCTTGAATCGGATAATCCGAGGCCGCCACCGCAAAGCCACGGTCTAAAATAACCTGCAATTTTTTATCTAATCCCGCATTCGCACTCGCCGCTGGAGTCCCCATAAATTGGTAGCCGTGCGCATACATCACCAGTTTTTTATTCCATTTAGCGGGCATCAAAACTTGATAGCCTCCCCCTTTCAATGTGCCTAAATCGATTTTTTGTTGCGCAAAAAGAATGGTGCTGAGAGCAAGTAGAAGGAATAGTTTTTTCATGGTAGAGGTTTAGAAGGAGCAAAATAAGGAAAAATCCCTAATTTGCGGCATGGAAAAGCCGTATATCGTCGACCAAAAATTCGAAAAAGAAAGCACCCTCGCCATCGGCGAATATGAACATTGCGTTTTCAAAAACTGCCAATTCGAATCGGCGGATTTCAAAAACTTCCAATTTGTAGACTGCACGTTTGAGTCTTGCAATCTAAGTCTGGTTAAACTCAGCGGCGCAGCCTTGCAAAAAGTCCACTTCAAAGACTGTAAAATGCAGGGCCTTCGGTTCGAAGCCTGTAATCCTTTTTTATTCGAAGTAAGCTTCGATACCTGTGTGCTGAATCTATCTTCTTTCTATCAAATCAAAGGCAAAAAGACCAAGTTCGCGGGTTGCTCTTTGCACGAAGTGGACTTCACAGAAGCTGATTTCTCGGAGGCCACATTCGATGATTGCGATTTGGCAGGCGCACTTTTTGACCAAACTAATGTGAGCAAAGCGGACTTCCGAACTGCCTTCAATTACGTCATTCATCCGAGCCTAAATCAAATCAAAAAAGCGAAGTTTTCGCAGGATGGTTTGGCAGGTTTACTGCAGGGTTTTGACATCCATATATCCTAAAATGTATCCTAACATGAAAAAAATCTTATTCCTTCTTCTGGTGAGCGCGTCGGTGTTCGCAAAAGGCCCTCTTCCCAGAACGATTGTTACGACTGACGGCGAAATTGATGACGTGGACACCTTCATCCGAATGCTCCTTTATTCGAACGAATACCAAGTAGAGGGTTTGGTGTATTCGAGCTCGATGTGGCACTACAAAGGCGATGGAAAAGGGACAAAATTCACGTCGGAAATGGAGATGACGCGGACGATGTATGGCCCTAAAACCGATCTTCGCTGGCCCGGTGTAAATTGGATTCAAGACTTATTGAAGGCCTATGCTCAGGTCCATCCGAACTTGATTTTGCACGATAAAAACTACCCCGCTCCTGCTTATTTAACTAGTTTGGTGAAGGTAGGAAATATCGATTTTGAAGGTGAGATGGAGCAGGTGACAGAAGGTTCAGAATGGATTAAGATGAAACTCTTGGATAACGATCCGGAGCCCATTTTTTTACAGGCTTGGGGTGGAACGAATACGATTGCGAGAGCATTGAAGTCGATCGAAGAGCAGTTTACTGGCGATAAAAACTGGCCTAGTATTAAAGACAAAATCTCGAAAAAGGCCATCATCTACACCGTGATGGATCAGGATGCGACCTTGAAAAATTACATTGCTGGACACTGGCCACAGATTCGGGTGTTTTATAATGCACACCAGTTTGGGAGTTTCGCGTATCCCTGGAAACGCATTATGCCTAAGGCGACACAACCCTATTTCGAAGGAACGTACATGGGACCGAAGATTATTCAGAATCACGGACCACTATTAAAGATGTATTATTCGTACGGAGATGGCCAAAAACAAGCCGGCGACGACGAACATATTCACGGTGATCCGACTAAGTTGAAGAATGCCCAATGGGGTTCGTTCAGCCCTTATGATTTCATTTCGGAGGGAGATTCTCCCGCCTTTTTACACCTCGTGGATGTAGGTTTGAATAATTTGAACAACCCGTCCTTCGGCGGATGGGGTGGCCGTTTCGCTTTAGCAGAGGGAAATCCCTACCGATTCGAAGACAACGAAAAGGCCGCTGATTTCAATCCGGAGACGGGGAAATTAGATATTTCTTATTCCCAAACTCGCTGGTTAATCGCCGCGCAAGAAGACTTTGCGGCACGCGCAGATTGGTGTGTGAAATCGTTCAAAGAGGCGAATCACGCGCCGCAGATTACCGTGAAAGAAGGGATGAATGTGAGCGCGAAAGCCGGTGCGATTCTAACGCTACAGGTGACCTCGAGAGATCCAGATGGGAATGAGGTGAAGCTGAAAGTTTGGCCCTATCCGGAAGCAGGATCCGGGAAAGCGGACGCGACACTTTCGGATGGCCGCATCATCGTGAAAATACCAGCAACCGCTAAAAAAGGCGACACTTTCCACGTCGTGGTAGAAGGAACGGATACGGGTTCGCCAGCATTGACGAGGTACAGACGCGTTGTTATTACACTAATCTAATTACTATGGTAGAGATAAAATTAGTGACAAACCAGGCAGAACTCGAAGGCGTTTTAGCCTTACAGCAGGCCAATTTACGGAAAAATATTTCAGCAGATGAGGCGGAATCGCAAGGGTTTTTGATGGCGGAATATGATCTCCCTTTTTTAGAATTACTTCACATGACAAGTCCGGGCATCATCGCGAAGGATGGGGAAAAGGTGGTGGGTTATAGCCTAGTGGCTCTACCAGAAACTGCCCGACACCATGACCTATTAGCGGATTTAGTGGAGAATATTGAACGCTGCCAATTCGAAAGCAAACCAATTGAAAATTATGCGATTGTGGCTCAGCTTTGTGTTTCGAAAGAGTATCGAGGTCAGGATCTAGTCCAAAAACTCTACGGTGGTTTCCGCGATCATTATGCAAATCAATACACCTATTGTGTCACGGACGTTGCACAAGCGAATCAACGATCTTTAAAAGCACATCAAAAACGCGGTTTCCAGGTCATCGATACCTTAGATTATGGTGGAATTGGTTGGAATATCGTGTTATGGGATTGGCAAAAAAAAGCTATTTAAGGAAGCCGGTGATACAGCATTAAACTCAAAATACTTCGGTCGTAATAGTTCAAATTTGGGCGCTGTACGAAGGCATGCAAATACCCCACATCGAGTGTTAAATTCGAACGAAGAGGAATACTCAATCCAGCAAACATTCGATGTTGATCTAAGGTATTTGCTGGATTTTCTTGACCAGCGTTTAACAAAATTTCTGTATTCACTTTCCCCTGAATTTGCTTGAAAAAAGGAAACAAGGCTTGAATTCGGTAACGAAGACGGTAATTACTGAAGTTAACCCCATCTGTAAGTTCCGTCCGGCTCGCATTCGTTTCTCGGTTAAAACGCATCTCGGATCGAAAACGGTGATCTACCCGAATTGCACTCCACTTATGCCTGTAGGCTATATCCAAATGCGGCCGGTATTCTGGAATGGCTAATCGAACTTTAGCCAGAGGATCGTTAGGGGTATTCAAAAAGAGAGCCGCTCCAGCAGAAATATCCCAATTCTCCCCAATAGTACGATGCACATGTGCCCTGAAAGCATTTTGATGGTGCACGAAAGGATCTATGAAATGTCGCGTATGCACCTCTCCCTGAACATACCAATTCGCATTCATAGGGATAGTCAAATAATAGCCATACCAAACTTGAGATTGATGCTCTACTTGATTTTGACCTTGTACGGCGAAGAGCGGGAACAAAAAGAAAAACAAATACTTCATTTGGCAAAAATAGCATATTATTCTATAAAAACCCTAGACTATATATTCTATTTCGTTTTCTAAAATAATAGATACGCCACCAGCAAGGTTACGAACACGTTAAACAGCTGCGCGATCAAAAAGGCGTAGAGTGGCCTCTTCCCTTCTTTGGAGAAAAGATCCGCAAACTTCGTTTCTAATCCGATGCTAGTGAAGGCCAAAGCAAACCACAATCCCTGCAAGGCTTTGAATCCTCCTTTCACCGAATCGATGGTTTCCGAAGAAATCACAAACGAGAAAAGAAGCGAGGCTGCGATGAAACCTAACACGAATTTTGGGAAACGCTCCCAGATGATTCCCACCGTAGGCTTGCTTTCCTTTACCGTGTCGGACTGGTTATTTGTCAAGGTCCAATAGATCGAAATCGCGAAGGCAGCGAATCCTAGAAGTACGTTTTGGGAGAATTTCACAATCGTTGAAATCTTCAAAGCCTCCTCACCTACCATCGTTCCCGAAGCAATGACTGCCCCCGTCGTATCGATGGTACCGCCTAACCAGGCACCCGTCACCGCTTGTGATAGACCTAAGGCCTGAGCAATAAATGGCAAGAAAATGATCATCGGAATCGCTGTAATCAAGACGATAGAGATGACATAAGATAGCTTTTTTGAATCCCCTTTAATGGCTCCAGAAGTAGCAATCGCTGCCGAAACACCGCAGATAGATACCGCACTGGAAATCATGATGGCGAATTCCTCGTCGATACCCATTTTTTTGGAAATCCAAAAAGCAAAATACCAGACCGAAATAACCACCACCAAAGCCTGAACTAAACCAAGTGATCCGGCTTTCAAAATGTCCCCGAAAATCACGCTCGTTCCTAATAAAATCAAACCGATCTTCACGAACAATTCCGTCGAAAGCGTCTCCGTTAACCAGGCCGGCAAGCTGAAGAAATTGCTTAACAATAATCCGATCGATAAGCTAAAGATCACCGCTTCAAGGTTCCAGTTTTTCAAGAAGGCATTGCCCGCTAAAACTAATGCCAGCGAAGTAAGGACAAACACAATCGGAAAACCTTTCGCGGTTCCTGCCACACTTTTTCCTAATACACTTGCCGCCAATAAAGCGATCACATAGGTGAACACGAAGATCTGTGCGAGCTTCACCAGATTACCCGCCGTGAGCACTTTTTCAGTTAAATCCGAGGTTGATTCCCAGCCGAATGAAGGACTTGGAATTTTGATGCCAATTAGGGCTACACCGATGATTAGGAAGCCTAAAAGAACAACTGTCCAATCTTCTGTCAAGTGCGTTTTTTTCATTATTTCGCCGGTGTTAATACGATATTTCTGTACTCCACCGGACCGTGGTCGCCTTGCATCATGATAGGTCCCGGCGCTGCTTCGTCGCTGTCCATTGCGCCGCCTGTGATGCCAGGGATGTTTTGTTCGACGATGACTTTTTGGCCATTTAAGGTAACAGAAACTTTGCGTCCTACTAAGGTAATGTCGTAGGTCTGCCATTCGCCTGACGGTTTTGCCGCTTGAAAAAGGGGATCAATAAAGCCGTAAATACCGCCTAAGTAGATACTGTAGGGCTCTTTCCCAAAACTGTCTTCCACCTGTGCTTCGTAACGGCCGCGTAAATAAACGCCACTGTTACTACCTGCTGGTAAGCGGAATTCAATGTGTAATTTGAAGTCGTTGAACTTTTGTTCGGTGCATAAATTCGCACCAGAAGCTGGGCTTTTTAACACGCCGTTCTCCACGATCCATTGGTTTTTAGGCCCTAAAGCTTTCCAACCTGTTAAGTCTTTTCCGTTGAATAAGGTGATCGGTTTGTCCCAAACAGGTTCCGCAGCTCTCCATAACGACGGAGCACGAACACCCGTGAAAGCCATCGCTTTGCCGTTTGGTTTTGTGATCGTTCCTGACAGTTTCCCGTCTTTCAAATCTCCCTCAAAGCTCATCTGAACATCTGTCAACTCCCATTGAGGGGGGATTTTAAACGAAATATGACCGTCTTTATAAAATACCTCTGAAATAGGACGGGCTGAACCACCATCCCCTACAAAACGTCCAGTCAGGGTTTTATGACCCGAGTGACGCACTTCTAACCAAGAGGGTGCGGTAGACACCCCGCCATTGCGGTTTTCCATAGCTACGTTTAAATCCCATGCGCCTTCTAATGGATGGTGATCTTGAGCGTATGCACCGCTAGTAAAAGCGAATAAAGCAATTAGTAATTTTTTCATCGATCTACGATTTAACGATCTCCATTTTAGGAGAAATGAAATGAATGAGCAACCACGCAAATAAATAAGCGCAGCCGCAGGCCACAAATATAATATTATATCCATCAGATAAAGCCTGGTCTGCCTTGTAAGCATCCAAAACCGCCCCGATAATATAGGGGAAAATCACACCACCTAGCGAACCCGCGAGGCCACCAATCCCCACGACAGAGGAAACGGCGTGTTTGGGAAACATATCCGAAACCGTCGTAAAGATGTTCGCAGACCAAGCCTGGTGAGCCGATGCCGCGATAGAAATTAAGAATACCGCCTGCCAAATATCCGTCGCCCAGCGCGCCCCAATAATGGGCACCGCACAGAGCGCGAAGAAGAACATCGAATACTTGCGTGCCTTGTACACCGGCCAGCCTTTCTTGATGAAATAACCCGAAATATAGCCTCCACCGATGCTACCGATCGAGGTGCAGGTAAACAAAATCGCTAAATGAAGACTCGGCTTTTTCAAGTCTAACGCGAAAGTTGTCGAGAAATAAGACGGCAACCAAAACAAGAAAAACCACCAGATGGGATCGGTAAAGAACTTGCCTACGATGAAGACCCAGGTTTGGCGATAACCGAAAAGCTTGCCCCAAGCGATGGGTGCGACGTCTGTCACCTCCTCTTCTACGTTTTGGATGTGCGCTAATTCTTCTTTCGTTACCAAAGGATGTTTTGCAGGCACCTCGTAAAACCACCACCACAAGGCTAACCAAACAAATCCAATCGCACCCGTAATAATGAAAGCCTCTTGCCAGCCATAGGCTCCCAATATCCAAGGCACCATGATGGGTGCGACCATTGCCCCGATGTTTGCGCCAGAGTTAAAAATTCCTGTGGCTAAGGCGCGTTCTCTCTTCGGAAACCACTCGGCGACCGTCTTAATCGCAGCGGGGAAGTTCCCCGCCTCACCGGCTCCTAAAGCGGCGCGTGCCGCGCCGAATCCGAACGAAGTTTTTGCTAAAGCATGTGCCATCGCCGCAATTGACCAAATCACAATCGAAATGGCATAACCCATTTTGGACCCTATCTTATCGATTACCTTCCCAAAAGCTAACAATCCCAGGGCATAGGACGCCGTGAAACACATCACGATGAAACTGTAATCCGTCTCCGACCAGTTCAATTCCTTCTCCAGCGTGGGCTTCAACAAGCCGATCACCTGGCGATCTAAATAGTTAATCGTCGTCGCAAAAAACAAGAGGGCGACCACCACCCAGCGGTAATTTCCTTTCATTAGAATCCGATTGAATTCCCGCCGTCAACCGGGATTGAGACGCCTGTTACGTAATTGGATGCATCCGAAGCTAAATAAACCGCTGCCCAGCCGATGTCTTCTGGTTTCCCAAAATACCCCATCGGCGTGCGATCCATCGCCTTGTGTTTGCGATCCGGATCCGAATTCATCGCCGTCCGACTCATCGCCGTTTCGATAAATCCAGGTGCGATGGCATTCACGCGAACGCCCTTGCCAGACCACTCAGATGCCAGTACTCTCACTAAACCATAAATACCTGTTTTCGAAGACGCATAAGCTGCCACACGATCGATGCCATAGTAAGCCGCCATCGAGGAAATCATGATGATCGAACCTTTTCCGCGTTCGAGCATGTGTTTCCCCACTTCGCGTGTCAAAGCAAAAACGGCGTTCAAGTTCACGTTAATAATGTTCGCAAAATCGTCATCCGAAACCTCGACTGCCGGGCGCTTCATGTTGATGCCGGCGTTGTTTACGAGGATGTCGATGGCGCCATATTTCGTAACGAGTTCCGCAACTAGCTGTGAAGTCAAGTTCAAATCAGCCACATCATTCACCGCATAATGTGCACCCGCTCCCAGGTTTGCAACGGCCTCTTTTAGCACGTCTTCGCGGCGTCCCGTGATGATGACGGTGGCTCCGGACGATATAAAGCATTTCGCGATATCGAATCCGATTCCGGTTCCGCCGCCCGTGATGAGCGCCACGCGCCCCTGTAATGAGAATGGTTGTTGCATCTTATTTTAACTGATAAATTCGTACGATTTCTTTTATTTCTGCCAAAGTCCGCGCAGGCGTCCCGTAGCTAATCGGTAATTTCGAATAGGTTTGGAAGTACAATAAATGCGCATCGCGCCACAAAACAGACTCCCGTTGTTGTGCCGATAAACGCCCTTTCACGTCCGCAAAAATCTCTGGATCCACTTTTCCTTGCAGCGAATCCCATTCCTTTTGCAAATCCTTCACTTCCTGCAAACCGGTATTCAGGCGGTAGCAGAATTCATCCCAAAGCGTCCGCCCCGTCGACAATTTCTCCTTCCAGCCCACATGGTGGAACCACAATAAATAATTCAAATCCGTTTTCGCCGGATCGAGCCACTTTTGTGCCACCGACGGATGGTATAAACTCAAGGCGTTACTCCCTGTAGCTTTTCTGTCAAAACCCAAGCCCAATGAATCCGCGCGGTGGTAATAAATCGATGTCCAATCAGGACGTTGGCTGCGCTCTAACCAGGGCTCAGGGCCCCAGTGAATTCCTTGGCCCATCACATGGTGCAAGCCTAAAGGCGTCGTGAAATTCACATAGGTGTCGCGGGATTTCATCAGAATGTCTGCGGCCGTTTTCGATGCGTTTACGTCACGAGTCAAGGTCTGCTTCACCCACTCATCGGCGATTTGTGCTGAGCTCAGCGTGTGATCCCATGCCAAACGACCGAAGGCATACCAGTTCGCTTGTGAAAGCAAATGACCCGTCCAATTTCGGTCTGATCCGGTGTTCGCCACGCCGGCCATCATCGTAATTTGGTCGTTGCCTAAACTTCCATCGATGACTTTGGCGACGGTGGATCCTTTGCCGTTTTGGTAGGTATCCGAATCCAAACATTCCTTGAACAAAATCGACTGATAAAAGACGTTCGTGCTGAAGCCCGTGTACTCCTGGGTGATCTGGAATTCTAAGGCCAAAGGCGTCTTCGGCATCGCACCGAAAAGCGGGTGGAATGGCTCCCGTGGCTGGAAGTCAATCGGTCCATTTTTCACCTGCACAATCACGTTTTTCGCGAAGGTTCCGTCCAAGGGTTTGAAGTCGTTATAGGCCTCCTTAAAGCGATCGCCTTTCGGATTAGGCGCATAAACAAAGGCCCGCCAAATCACCAATCCATTAAAGGGCTTCACCGCCTCCGCGAGCATATTAGCCCCATCCGCGTGCGTGCGACCATATTCCTGTGGTCCTGGCTCGCCTTCGGAATTCGCTTTGACTAAAAACCCGCCAAAATCCGGGACATAACCATACACCTCTTTCGTCTTCGCTGCCCACCAAGCGCGCACCTCAGGATCCAATGGATCAGACGTTTTCAATCGACCTAAAATCTTAGGCGAAGCGAAGTTCACCGATAAAAATAATTTGATTCCGTAGGGACGAAAAACGTCCGCTAAGGCTTTGACTTTTGCCAAATACTCCGGCGTTAAAAACCGCGCCGACGCATTCACATTATTTACTGAAACGGCGTTGATTCCGATGGACGCGTTTGCCCGGGCGTAATCCGTATAGCGCGGGTCGACCGTCTCCGGCAATTCGTACCATTTCCACAGCGATTGTCCGGCGTATCCGCGCTCGATCGTGCCCATCACGTTGTCCCAGTGGTTCAACATGCGGAATTTGACTTTGGGCGATGAGGATATGTTTGCCAAAGGTTTCTCCTGCTGAATCGTTCTTAATAATTCGAAAACACCGTACAAAATGCCTCGGTCAGAGCTGGCTTTGATGCGAATATATTTCCGACCTACGACACTTAGGCCTTCCACTTTTACTTGGACCTTTTTATCCACTTGAATTTCGAATCCTTCTGCCGGAATCGTCGCATCTTTCACAAATTGTATGCTTCCATTTTCCGAAATCGCGCGTGGCGCCACCCCAGTCAAACCCTTCAATCCAATCGCTAGCTCCTTGCGAGCCGTCTCTAAAATAGGCGTCGAGGCAAACTCCGATGAAACAGAATTTGCATAGGGCGCATAGCGAGCAGCACTTGAAACTTTGTCAAACTTCAACCACAAACGGTAGCCGTCATCTGCCTTCAGTGCGAAACTGCAGACCACAAAAAACACGGCTAAAAAGGAGCGGATCGCTAATTCCAGTCCGCGGATTTCCGCTAAACCACGCAATCTTCCGATCGCCGAATAGCCCGGATACGTTTTCTTTTTCAAATCATCTAACATTTGGTGGCCGTGATCTGGGCGCATCGGAATCTCCTCTCCTCCTCTTCTTTTTTCTTCTTCCACCACCGCCTTTACGACTTCGAACATATCCACATCCCCCGTTAAATGCGGTGCCTCATGGAAGATTAATGGGTCGTTTTGTTCCCGGAACGTAGCGCGTAAATGCAGGAAGTGAATGCGGTCCGCAAAGCGGCGAACCATCCCCGGTAAATCATTATCTGCACGCACGCCTAAAGAGCCTGTGCAAAACGTTATTCCGTTTGCACGTTCTGGCGACGCCTCCATCAATGCCGCTAAATCCGCCTCAGTACTCACCACGCGTGGTAAGCCCAATAATGGGAAAGGAGGATCATCCGGATGGATGCATAAATTGATGCCTAATTCCTGTGCCAAAGGCGCAATAGATCGCACAAAGTAGTGCAAATTCTCCCGCAATTGGTCCGCTGAAATGTCGCGGTATTCGTCTAATAGACTTTGGAAATTCTCTAAATGAAAAGCCTCCTCTGAACCCGGAAGGCCTAATAATGCCGTATTTTTTAACTCTTCTTTCTCCTCATTCGTCATTGCAGAGAAACGCTGAGCGGCCGCCTCTTGCACCGCCTGAGTATAATCCGCCGCAGCCCCCGGCCGCTGTAAAATATGCAAATCAAACACCGCGAAATCCGTCCAAACAAAACGCAAAGCCCGCGCCCCATCCGGCATTTCGAAATTCAATTTCGTCCGCGACCAATCCAAGACCGGCATGAAATTATAGCACACGGTTTTGATTCCGCAAGCTGCGAGATTTCGTAATGAGGTTTTGTAATTTTCAATCAACTGAGTACGCGAAGGCAAGGCTTTCTTAATCCCCTCGTGCACCGGGAGTGATTCCACCACGGACCAATGCAAAGGTGTCCAGTCCTTATTCCCCGCTTCAATAATAGAAATGCGTTCTTGAATCGCTTCGATAGGCCAAACTTCCCCCACCGTGATTTGGTGCAAGGCGGTCACGACTCCGGTACAACCCGCTTGACGGATTTCCATCAAGGAAACGGGGTCGTTCGGTCCGAACCAACGCATCGTGTGTATCATGTATTTTTGTTTAGAGGCTTACGCTTTTGAAAGCGCAAAATGCACAAAATTTACTGAAAAACATGCAGGTTTGCGGGGATAGAAGTAAGCTTGTTTACGGATATATTATCGTATATTTACGGATATTTCCGTATATAATCCGATGAAGATAAATAACCTACAGCTTGAGATTGACATGAAAATTTTGTCCGAAATAGCTAAAATCGATCGATTTGATGCGGCTTGGACAAACTTTGAAAAACGGGAAGGAGACACCTTGAAACAATTAAAGTCTATCGCGACGGTTCAAAGTGTGGGAGCGTCTACCCGTATTGAAGGATCCCGAATGACGGATGATGAGGTGGAGGTGCTGATCAAAAGAATCGAGATTTCCACTTTTGAGGAAAGAGATCAACAGGAGGTGGCAGGATATTTTGAAACTTTGGATACCATATCTGAACATTTTGACTCCATCGAAATTACCGAAAATCAAGTCATGGGTTTGCATAGTCTGTTACTGAATCATGGGGAAAAAGATGCCTGGCATAGAGGCAAATTTAAGCAGATCAGTAATTCGGTAGAAGCAAATTTAGTAGACGGAAGTAAGCAGGTAATTTTCAAAACAAGTGAGCCCGGCCTACAGACGCAAGATGATATGATTCGTTTAATCGATTGGTACAATGCTGACCAGGAAACGGTTCCCCTCATTAAAGTGGCCGTATTTGTTTATGAATTTTTAAGCATTCACCCCTTTCAAGACGGCAATGGACGGTTAAGTAGGTTACTAGGTAGTCTTCTACTTTTAAAAAATGGCTATTCATGGATACAATATATCAGCTTTGAAAACGAGATCGAAAACAGGAAATCGGCCTATTACAAAGTCTTGATGGACACCCAACGCAATAGACCCGGAGAAGATATCACCGAGTGGCTTCGCTTTTTCTTAAGCTGTTTAAGTCATATTCAAGAAAACTTGATGTTGAAATTAGACCAAAGAAGAATAGATAACGAAACTACCTCCCAGCGCGAACGCAGTATACTATTCTTAATTGAAAACCGTCCTGGCTGTAGTTCAGGTGAAATTTCAAGTAGACTAGACATACCACTTCCCACGGTAAAGAAAACATTAGCAGAACTAGTAGAAAAGAAATTACTGTGGAGAGAAGGTGTAGGAAGGGCAACGGCGTATTTTTTGATTTAAACTGCGATTCAATTTTTCTAATCGCCTCATAAATCGAGCTTTTTTGAGGCGATTAGCGAAATTAATCGCCTCATTTATAAATTCTCCTTAATCCACTCAATAGGTGTCATGCCGTGTTCTGCCTTGAAGGCAATGTAAAAAGCTGATTTGCTTTTGAATCCAGCCTTTGATGCGATTCCTTCGATCGACGTGCTTAGATGTTCCCCATGAAAAAGTAGCGAAGTCGCGTAGTCGATTCGCAGTTTATTTCGGTAAACCGGGAAGGAAATCATCAGTTGTTTATTGAAACAATTTGTGACGCGAACGTGCGGAATATTGAGCGAACGCGAGATGTCGTGCAGCGAAAAATTTTCTTTTAAATAGGGTTTGTTGTCTTGAATAAAAGCGATGATTCGATTTAGGTCTTCGGATTGGTGGAGGGTTTCTTCTGGTAGGTTTTGGGAGTTATTTAAGGCTTTTTTGAACGCCTGCCAAAACCGCTCAAATACCGTCTCCTTGGATTCGCCATACAACCAACTTGGAAATAAAAAGAGACAAATGGGTGAGAGTAAAAGGATGTAAAAAGGCAGCTGAGCCGAAACGGAAGGATTGCCCAAAATATAATTTGGGAAAATAACGTAGGCAAAAATGCCATGTATACTAATGCAAATAATCGAAATGGCAACTAAATTCCTAAGCACATATTGAGACTTCTTTTTTATTAAAACAGCTTCGTCCCTAAAATTTTTATATAAATAAAACAAGGTATAAGCAGCATAAGAGCCATTAATTAGACTGATTACTACCATTTTTTGACTAGCAAAACCAAAAAATACATGTGGGGCCTCAGTTAGTTTACTAGTCCGCCCAAACCGAAGGGAATTTAACAGCTCTAACTTAGCAGTTAAGTCCAACAAATAATAAGGAATGCTGTTTACTAATATCAATAAGGCGGGCAACAGGTGAAATACAATTCTCCAACTAAATTCATTTTTGCCCTTCACAAGGGATTTAAAATAGAGGTAAAAACTTGGCCCTATCAATGCGAATAAAGGATCGAAGTTCGTGTAAATAAAAACCATTTGACTAGAGTCTAAACTCGAAAAATATAAGAGTAAAGCAAGCTGTCGCATGATGAATCCGAAGAACATGATAATTAAAAATAGGACCGCTTTATTGTGCTCCCAATGGTTAATTAACAATATGATCGAGATGATGATAGAAAGTAGTATTGCCGAAAAATCCATATTTCTGTAGATACTTGTAAGTCTTTACAAAAATAGTTTTTAAAAAAAATAACCATACACTTTAAAAACGAGGAGTTGTCTTTTTATTTTTTTTCCAAACGACAATCCTTGTGATTTATCGCCCTGACCGAACTAATTGGCTTTTTTTTGCAGGATTAAAGTCTACAAATGACCCTGCGATTTCTTCTAATTTTTGGATGTTTTTTGATTTTATTCACTGCATTCTCCCAAAAGAATCCAATGAAGATATCAACCCTATCCTCCGGCATAGGTAGTTCAACCTATTTGCAATCAATAGGTCAGTCGTCGGTGGTTTTAGGAACACAGAGTGTGGGAACCCGTGTCATTCGCCAAGGTTTCGTGCAGCCCACCGCTCGTTCTCTTCGTCGTTCGGTGGAACCAGGTATACTTGTTTCTGTTGAAGCTTTCCCTAATCCTTTTGTCTCTGAGCTTCGCTTGAAACTATCTCGCGCTAGTTCGTCTCCTTCAACTGTCGAATTGTATTCCATCGATGGGTTACGTGTTTGGTCAGGAGAAATCGCTGCGAATCTCAGCGAAGTACAGCTACTCGATTTTGATCGCCTGCACACAGGCAAATACATATTACGTCTGGTTACTAACAACCAAGTCATCACAAAAAGTCTCGTTAAACAATAACACATGAAAAGAATTTTACTCCTATTGCTTATTGGTTTTTCATCTCTAGCACAGTCTTACAAACTGGAAGTGGGCTCGAACATTACTTCCTTCGTTTTTACAAATTCAGCCGGATCAAATCCGTCCTTCTTGCGTCCTGCCTCTGGCTTGCACATGAGCATATCTCGTGAATCTAAGCTTTCGAAATCCTTTCTGGTTGATTATGGTGTTAATTATAATCAGTTCAATAATGTAGGTGATGTGCAAAACATTCCCTTCTCCTATGCCACTGATTTCATTGGTGTCCAGGCTGGATTCGGCCCTAAGCTTTCTTTAGGCAAAGGCATCGCTCTTGTTTCAAAACTGCAGGTGGCGGCTTCTACCCTAGTTAACGGAAATCAGTTTCTGTTAAACCGCTACGTGGATTTATCCAGCGATAGTCAGTTCAGTTCTCTACGAACCATGTACGGCTACAGCTTTGAAATAAGTAAGCAAATCAATCCACAGATCGGCGTGTTTGCAAAATACCAACACCTAGACAGCTACAATTTCGGTAGCTCGACATTAAACTTCATCCCATCTACATTCAGCATTGGCCTTAGCCTTTCTAAATAATTCTTTTTATGAAAAAGTATCTGTTCTCAATCATTTTTCTTTTAGTTTCTTACTTAGGTTTTTCCCAAAAAGGTCTCTCCTACCAAGCCGTTGTGCTCGATCCTAATGCGATCGAAATACCGGGTCAAGATATCTCTGGCCAGCCTTTAGTGAATGGCGATGTGTGGATGAAATTCAGCATTTACAATGGCTCCACTTTGCAATTCGAAGAGGTGCAAAAAACCAAAACGGATGCATACGGTCTAGTGAATTTACTGATCGGATCGGTGTCTACGTCTTCATTTAATGCATTGGTTTGGGACGCCTCACAAAAAACTTTACAAGTACACGTCAGCTTTAACCAAGGTGCTTCTTACACGAAAGTATCTGACCAAAAACTGAACTACAATCCCTATGCTTTGTACGCTGAAACTGCCGGCAAACTAGGCTCCGTCTTATCCATCGCAGGTGGAGGAACAGGTGCAACAACAGCGGCGGATGCTCGTGTAAATCTTGGATTAGGAAACGTAGATAATACGTCTGATGCAGCGAAGCCTGTTTCAACGGCGACGAAGGCCGCATTGGATTTGAAGGCAAATGTGGCGGATGTGAATTCTGGATTAGCACTGAAGGTGAATTCGACAGATGTAACAGCGGCACTTGCTCTAAAAGCGAACACCACTGACATGACGGCAGCTCTTGCTGCTAAAGCAGATACGGGTACTATCAAAACATTCGTGGTAACTCAGGTAGCAGCGGCAACTATCGCGGATGCGGATGCTAGCACAAAAGGTAAGATACAATTAGCAGGCGATCTGGCTGGGACTGCGGATGCCCCTACTGTTCCTGCTTTGGCATTAAAAGCAAACACCTCAGATGTGACCACGGCTTTAGCCTTAAAAGCAAATGCTTCTGATGTAACGACAGCTTTAGCCTTAAAAGCAAATGCTTCTGATGTCACAACAGCCTTAGCAGCAAAGGCAGATAACTCTTTTGTGGTGAGCCAAATCGCGGGGGCTACCATCGTTGATGCTGACGCAAACACAAAAGGTAAAATAAAATTAGCGGGCGATTTAGGTGGAACGGCAGTAGCGCCTACTGTTCCGGGTTTAGCGTTGAAAGCAAATGCGGCAGATGTAACATCAGCTTTGGCATTAAAAGCAAACACGTCAGATATGAACACGGCTTTGGCATTAAAAGCAAACACTTCAAGTTTATCAACCGTAGCTACGTCTGGAGATTATAATGATTTATCAAATAAACCTACCATCCCTTCGGCCTATTCTTTACCTGTCGCGAGTGCTTCTACTTTAGGTGGGGTGAAAGTAGGAAGTAACTTAAGCATAGATGCAAACGGTACATTAAGTGCAATTGCAAGCAATAATGCCTCATCTTTTTCGGGAACATTACCCCTAGCAAATGGCGGTACAGGGGTTACTGACCTAAACAGCCTCAAAACGATCATCGGATTAAAAGCCACTAAAACGGCGATAGGAGATCAAGCAGGAAATAGTCTTCAGGGAGATGGAGCCGTCGGTGTGGGTTCTGGAGCAGGAAAAAACAACCAAGGCGGTAGTTCCATTGCCATTGGAAATGTAGCCGGCGAGAATAACCAAGGAGGTGCTTCGGTGGCCATCGGTCCCAATGCAGCGCAATCAGGTCAAGGAAGCAGTGCAGTAGCCATTGGTTTTGCGGCTGGCCAAAATAACCAAGGCGCTAATTCCGTTGCGCTAGGTGCCTTTGCTGGTAACTCACAAGCCGCCAATAGTATTGCCATTAATGCGAATGGATTTGCAAGTCCATTAAATCCTACTACCTCGGGTTTTTATGTCGCTCCTATTAGAAATGCTTCCACGACAAACCCCTTATTTTACGATTCTTTAACCAAAGAAATAACCTACGGAACTGCCTCCTCTAGTTCAAATATAACCTTAACAACAACCGGAACTGGCTCAGCTACTTTGTCGGGAACTACGTTAAATATCCCTACGCCATCCACTTA
>NZ_JBEWZG010000002.1:0-351676 GCF_045310505.1 Aquirufa novilacunae | reverse complement strand
TATTCTTTACCTACAGCCTCAGGTTCATCTTTAGGTGGAGTTAAAGTAGGCTCTAATTTATCCATGGATGGTAGCGGAGTTTTAAGTGCGAACATAAACGCAGGTAGTATTTCTGGAACAGTGGCGGTTGCTAATGGGGGAACGGGGGCAACAACGTTAACTGGACTTATAAAGGGAAATGGCACAAATGCGTTAACTGCCGCAGTGGCAGGAACGGATTATCAAGCACCCATAACTTTAACAACGACAGGAACTGGCTCAGCTACTTTGTCTGGAACTACGTTGAATATCCCTACACCATCCACTTATTCTTTACCTACAGCCTCAGGTTCATCTTTAGGTGGAGTTAAAGTAGGCTCTAATTTATCCATGGATGGTAGCGGAGTTTTAAGTGCGAACATAAACGCAGGTAGTATTTCTGGAACAGTGGCGGTAGCTAATGGAGGAACGGGGGCAACAACGTTAACTGGACTTGTAAAGGGGAACGGCACAAATGCGTTAACTGCCGCCGTGGCAGGAACGGATTATCAAGCACCCATAACTTTAACAACGACAGGAACAGGTGCAGCTACTTTGTCGGGAACTACGTTAAATATCCCTACACCATCTTCAGCGGGAAGCACTGCCCACTCAGTAGGTGAAACATTTGACGGCGGCATTGTTTTTTACGTTACATTAGGTGGCTATCATGGGTTAATTGTAGATGAATATATATACGATGGAAATCCTGAATATATGTATAGTGATGTGAAAAATCCATTAAAACATAGCCTTAACAACTCTGCAAGATTATTCACTGATTGGCGTATCCCGACCTACCAAGAACTTGTTCTACTTTATAATGCAAGAAGTAATTCTACTATCGCATCTTTGACAAATAATAAGGTTCTAATGAGTTCCGATTACATGAAATGGACACAAGCATCACCATATAGATGCCTGAAATTTTCAGATGGTACTGTTGAGTGGATCAATGGGGATTGGGTACGTCACGTTATTGCCATTCGTTCTTTTTAATCTACACCGCCTGACTAAACACCCGTTCCTGCACCTCGCTTGAAAGCAGTTTCAGGTCAAACGCCTTACACACATTTCGGATGAAATGTTTGCCTAGGTCGGTCACGATGACACCATGTTCGCCCCAGGTGACAAGGTCGTCGATCGCGAGTTCGTCTAGTTCGTGGAAGGTGTATTGGCGGAGGACTTCGAGGTCCTCTTTGTGGAAATGCGTCTTGCCTTGACACGCGATGTCGAGGATGTATTGGCGCATTTTTTGGTCCATCAGACTTAAAAAAAAGCCTCTGAAAACAGCCAACTCGCCGGCCTTAATTTGCTGGTAATATTCCTGAATGGTCTTTTTGTTTTGGCCAAAACCATAGTAAATATCGCTGATGCTCGACACCCCTAACCCGAGCAATAAGCCGGTCTGTTGCACGGTGTAGCCCATAAAATTGCGATGCAATGTGCCTTCCTGATGCGCTTTGACCATCAAATCCGTCGGTAGCGCGAAGTGATCCATCCCGATGTCTGTGTAACCGGCGGCGCGGAAAAGCTCCTTGCCTTTTTGGTACAAATGCATCTTCTCAGACGCCTCGGGCAAATCACTTTCATCAAACAATCGCTGCGCCTTACTCGTCCACGGCACATGGGCATACGAATAAAATGCAATGCGGTCCGGACGAATCGCGATGGCATCCTGAATCGTTTTTTCGATACGTGCCAAAGTCTGCAGCGGCAATCCATACACTAAATCCAAATTCACCGATTCATACCCAATCTCCCGCGCCCATTCAACCACCTGAATGACATTTTCGATAGGTTGAATGCGATTAATCACCTCTTGAACCTGCGGATTGCTATCCTGCATCCCAAAACTCACCCGCTTAAAACCCAACTCAAAAAGCGTCTGCAAATGTTCGCGTGTCGTATTATTCGGATGCCCTTCGAAACCAAATTCGTGGTCCTCCGGCACAATCGAATCCGCTAAAATCCCCTGCAATAATCGCTGTAAATTCTTCGGCGAAAAAAAGGTAGGCGTCCCCCCTCCGATATGCAATTCCCGAATCACGGGCTTCGAATTCATCGATTTTCGATACAAAGTCCACTCTTGTAACAGCACATTTATGTACTCCTCCTCCACGGAATGGTTCGTCGTAATTCGCTTATTGCAGCCACAAAACGTACACAACTTCTCGCAAAAAGGTAAGTGAATATACAAGCTGATCCCCTCCTGCTCATTGGTCTCCTTAAATCGACGCGCGAACATCGTCTCCCAGTGGTCACTATCAATCGTATCATCCCAAAAAGGAACCGTCGGATAACTCGTGTAGCGCGGAATCGCCACGTTGTACTTATTCAATAGATCTAGACTTACCTGTTGCATGGGTGCAAAGGTAGCTTTGAGAGTATTTCGTAAAAATGACGAATGTCAATTTTCAAAGAGCAAAATTAAATGGTAAATGATAAGTGGTAAATGGTGAATGAGGATTCCATTTAACAATCGATAAATGTTGAACAATTCAGATCAAATTATTTACCATTCACCACTTACCATTCACCATTCTACACCCCATTCACCATTCTACACCCCATTTACCATTATTACCACCATTCTCTCTACTCTATACTCTATTATCTCTACTCTCTCTAAACAAAAAAGCCCAGCTACTTGCTGGGCCTTTCTTTATTTCTCAATCGGTTGATTTTCCTGATCGACGATCACGAAGACGTCCTCTTTAGGCCGTTTCATGAAGTACTTCTCTCGCGCGTATTTTTCTAACAAAGCGGGATTTCCCATCACGGCTGCACGCTCTACTTTCAGTTCTTTTAATTTCTGACGGTAGTATTCGTGTTCTGCCTTCAGGTCTGCCAGTTCGGTGTAGAGTCTATATTGAACCGTAATATCGTTACTATCTAAGACGAACATCCAAACCAATAAAATACTGGTGGAGACGTAGTAGAAACGATTTGGCCCTAAAAATAGACTCTTTACGCGTTCGAGCATCGAATTAGAACTTTAAACCTGGGAAGTACGCGTTTGCCCCTAATTCCTCCTCAATGCGAAGCAATTGGTTGTATTTCGCCATACGGTCAGAACGAGACGCAGAACCAGTTTTGATTTGACCTGTGTTCAACGCAACTGCTAAGTCAGCAATCGTCGCATCTTCAGTCTCTCCAGAACGGTGTGACATGATGTTCTTGTATGAATTACGTTTTGCTAAGTTTACTGTATCGATTGTTTCAGTCAATGAACCGATTTGGTTTACCTTCACTAATACTGCATTAGCTACCCCTTTTTCGATACCTTGTTGTAAACGCTTCACGTTTGTTACGAATAAATCGTCACCTACTAATTGACACTTAGAACCGATCAATTTAGTTTGCTCAGCCCAACCTGCCCAATCGTCTTCAGCCATACCATCTTCAATCGAAATGATTGGGTATTTATCAGCCCAAGTCTTCCAGTAAGCAGCCATCTCCATTGAGTTCAATTGCTTTCCGTCTGATTTTTTGAAGGTGTAAAGACCTGTTTTCTCATCATAGAATTCAGACGCAGCCGCATCCATGGCGATGAAGATTTCTTCGCCTGGCTTGTAACCTGCTTTTTCAATCGATTGCAATACGATTTCGATGGCCTCTTCGTTCGACTTGATGTTCGGTGCAAAACCACCTTCATCACCTACGTTAGTAGAATATCCTTTTGATTTCAACACACCTTTCAATGCGTGGAAAACCTCTGTACCCATACGTAAAGCTTGAGAGAAAGACTCTGCTTTCGCTGGCATGACCATGAATTCTTGGAAATCAATTGAGTTATCCGCGTGAGAACCACCGTTTAAGATGTTCATCATCGGAACTGGTAACGTATTTGCATTTACGCCACCGATATAACGGTATAAAGATAAACCTGCTTCTTGTGCTGCTGCTTTTGCAACCGCCATAGAAACACCTAAGATCGCGTTAGCACCTAATTTGCTCTTGTTAGGAGTTCCGTCTAATTCAATCATGATGTTATCGATCATGTTTTGCTCAGACACTTCTAAACCCCAAAGTTCTTCAGCAATCGCTGTATTTACGTTCTCAACAGCTTTTAAAACACCCTTACCTACGTAAACTGATTTGTCTTCGTCACGAAGTTCAACTGCCTCGTGGATACCTGTAGAAGCTCCAGATGGAACTGCTGCACGTCCAAAAGCACCGTCTTCGGTCTTAATATCCACCTCAATCGTTGGATTTCCGCGTGAATCTAAAATTTGTCTTGCGTGTACATACTGTATTGCACTCATCGTATATTATTTATTGTGATTAAAGAATTACTGATTTTTGGCTAAATTGCCCTGCAAATTAACGCTTTTTTGCCTAAAAACGTATTACCAGATGATAAAATGTGTCTCGAATTCGTTCACCTATATCTTAGTATCCCTGCTGAGCCTCAGCGCTTTCGCCCAAAATATAGACGTTGATGCCTTCGAAAAGAAGATTCAACAGACGCCTAACGCTTATTTATTGGATGTACGTACCTCAGGTGAATTTGGTGGAGGACATCTGCCAAAAGCCATCAACATCGACTTTCGTTCCCCCGATTTCAGCGCTAAAGTCGCTCAACTTTCCAAAGAAAAACCCGTCCTAATCTACTGTCTATCAGGTGGTCGTTCTGCTCAAGCAGCAGAACAGATGCGCGCGGCAGGTTTCCAAGTGACCGAATTGAAAGGAGGCTATTTGAAGTGGACGACACGCATGAAACCATTAGAGGGGGTACCTGATGTAAAACATGACGCGGCCTGGAATTTAGCCGACTTCAAAAAAGAAATCGCCTCATCAGACGCTGTCGTAGTTGATTTTTATGCCAAATGGTGTGCACCATGTCTCAAGATGATGCCCATCGTGGATAAGTTAGCCGGAGAATTCAAAGGCTCCGTGACCGTTTTAAAGGTCGAAGCTGACGGAAATCAGGCCATCATGCAAGCCTACGGAATAGACGAAATCCCGAGTTTCTTGGTCTTCTCTAAAGGTGAGATGATCACAAAAACATCGGGATTCCGGGAAGAGGCCGCTTTAAAGGACCTCTTTACTGCGACCAAGAAGTAGGCTGACGCTCCCAACGGTGCGCGCGCAATTCTTCCATTAATTCTTTCGCTAAACCATTTCCATCCGAAGTAGCAATATTGCTTTCCACGTGCTTGATCTTGCGCATACCTGGAATAATGGTGCCCACGTCCGGATTAGATAGGATAAAACGCAAGGCCATTTCAGGTAATTCCATTCCTTCTGGAAGCAATGGTTTCAACGCATTGGCATGATCCACACTCGAAATCAAATTCTCCGGAACGAAATACGTCGAACGCCAATCATTCGCTGGGAATGTCGTTTCATAAGTCATTAAACCGGTTAAACTCCCCTCATCAAAAGGCACGCGCGCAATCACGCCTACATCTAATTTCTTGCAAAGAGGGAATAATTGGTCTTCAGGATTTTGGTCAAAAATATTGTAAATCACTTGCACAGACGAAATCAAACCTGTCTCCAACGTATTCAAACAGTTATTAGGCTCCCAGCGATTCACCGAAACTCCCCAATGCGCTACTTTTCCCTCCTTCGTTAATTTCTCCACCGCCATCTTCCATTCATCGCGATCCGCCCATGCATCTTCCCACACATGGAATTGCTGTAAATCAATTTGCTCCACGTTCAAATTGCGCAAACTCTTTTCTGTATATTCTACAATGTGCGCAGCGGGAAAACAATCTTCAATTTTAAAATGAGATTTGGAAGGCCAAGTAAAGTTTTTGGGCGGAATCTTCGTCGCAGCATATAATGTCGTGTCTTTATGACGTCTCAAAAGTCCTCCTAATATTTCCTCGGATTTTCCTTCTGCATATCCCCAAGCTGTGTCAAAGAAATTACAGCCTAACTCGACCGATCGGTCTAAGGATTTATTGACTTCTTCAATGTCAGAACCGGTCCATCCGGCTAATCCCCACATGCCATATCCCACTTCACTCAATGCCCAATTAGTGCGGCCAAAACGTCTTAATTTCATAGTTTAAAATTTAATATCCGAAAATAAGGAAAATATGCCTAAGTCCCGCCCAGAATACTACGTGAAAGACTAGTTTCATATCCTATGTTACCGAATTATTAAGGACATTATGCATGAAAACTATATGTAACCTATCATTTATCTACCGGTTAATCAATGAATTACGTTAAAAAATAGTTAATAACGCAAATAACCTAATTATAATTAATTAGACGGGCTAGCAGCCGTAGTTTTGTGTCACTAACCTGTTCTATATTATGACAGTAACCATTAAAACTGAACAAAGCTGCACCCTATCTTTAGGTGACCAGACCATTTGTATTAAAGACATCATGCGAATAGAAGGAGAGGGTAATTACTCCAAATTCTATTTATTCGATGGTCGCAAGATTATTTCTTGCCGTACATTAAAATACTTTGAGTCCTATCTATTGGAACGCGGATTCATTCGTCCATCGAAGTCGGCGATCATCAATATGAATTCCATCCAAGCGATTGATTTTAACATTCACAAAAGCATCCGCTTATTGAATAATCACCAAGTGACCATTTCTCGTAGACAGATTAAGCCGCTGAAGGATTTGTTTAAGGCTGCTGCGCAGCAAGCCGTCACTGCGTGACTTAGTCGCGACTGCGTCGCTTAGTCGCCTACGGCTTAGTCACGACTTCGTCGTTTAGTCGTTGCTACGCAACTTAGATTATAGATTAGAGAGTAGAGAGTATAGATAGGCTCTCATGATCTGTAAAGTCACTAATAGTGAAATAACGTCGAGGTATTGAAAGGCGTTTTCAGGTATTGACAGAAAGTGTCAATACGCCCAAAGTTCAAAAACAATTTTCAAAGCCAAAATCAAAAAGCCCTCCTAAGCCCCTCCGGACTAAACTTCTCTCTACTCTTTTATCTCTACTCTAGTCGCCTACAGCGCCACGTGCACCAACTTCTTCGTCTCAAAGAAGTCCTCCTTAAAGCTTTTGGAAAGATGATACACCTTATGCTTTCTACCGAATTCCTGCAATTCCTCCTGCAAATCTCCCCCTTTTAGGCAAAGAAGGCCATTCTGCAAATCGTGGTAGCTATTTAAACTGATCTTGTTCTTCACCCAGCCAAAGAATGGCAATAGGCGGGTCACCGCTCGAGAAACGACAAACTCAAATTCACCATCGACATCCTCTGCGCGACCGTGAGTCGCTTGCACATTCTTTAACCCAAGGGCATCAGCGACGCCTTGAACGACTTTGATCTTTTTCCCGATGCTATCAACAAGGTGGAAATTCACTTCGGGGAATAGGATTGCTAAAGGAATACCTGGGAAGCCGCCGCCGGTGCCTACGTCTAGGATTTCGGTGCCGGGTTTGAAATCGATGAATTTGGCGATGGCTAGGGAGTGCAAGACGTGATGCAGCATCAAATTATCAATATCCTTGCGAGAGATGACATTGATCTTCTCGTTCCACTCCGCATAAAGGGGAAACAATTGCTCGAATTGAGCTAATTGCTGCTCGGTGATGGAAGGGAAATACTGTTTGATGATGGCTGCTTTCATGTTATCGTTTTTTGCGTCTGGCTTTCTTAGACTCGGAAAGCAATTTTTTGGCCTCGGTGTGTTGAGGGGATTTCTTTTCGGCGCTCTCTAAAACCAATTTGCAATAATCGACCGCCTGATCGTAATTCTGTTGTTGATAAGAAATACGGGCTAAACCAAGCAAGGAAGCCCAATAATAGCCAGAATCGGTGGCGTCTGTGGCTTTGGAAAACTCCATGCACTGCTTGAAGTAATTCGTAGCATCGGCATGGTTTCGGTACACATACAGGGCATAATAGCCCAAAATATAACTCGCATAGCGGCCTGAGGTAGCTTCGTAACCCACATAATGCTGATCGATGCGGCGTAAAATTTCTTTAGAAAGCGAAGAGGCTTCCTCGATATTGCCACTCATATAAGCAGAGCGAGCATAGGCTCTGTGGAAATACGGGTTGTCGGGAAAGGTTTCGTAGGTGTATTTCGCCATCCCATAGGCCTTCTCGTTCATATTTTCAATGCCGTAAATCTGCAATAGAAAATAACGGGCCTCGGTCCGAGTGTAGAACGCTTGGTAGGAAACTTTCTCTAGCTGGGCAATTCCCTGGGATTTGTTGGCTTTTGGGAAAAGCCACAAGACAGGGCGCAGCAAAGGGAAATTCTGCTTGATGAAGAAGTAATAGTAGTTGTAAAGGCCATCCCCGAACATCAATTCCGGGCTAAAATCTGCAAAATTACGGGAGTATTCGAGGTATTTGAGGGCGTTTTTAGCGGCCAAAGTCGCGCGCGTCCAGTGCTTGCGCTCGGCATGCAGACGGCCTTTGAAGGCGTAGGCAGCGGCCATAAAGAAGGCGGCCTCGGGGTTTTCGGTTTCGTCGTAGATTTTTTCGGCCTTTTCGATACTTTGGTCCATATATTCAATCAACCGATCGTCATAGACCTCATTCCGCGTATTAGGCACGATTTTCCACCACTGCATCAGGCCTAATAAAAAATCAGGCAGCGGGTGCTGTGGGTACTTAATCTTTAAATAATTGAATTCGCGTTCAGCTTCCGGGAAATGGAAGTTATACATCTGGTTGATGGCCACGGTGGCCTCCGTCTGAACTTCAGTGGTGAGCAAAAGCATCCCTTTCGAACGCTCCTTCTCTGCCTCATCCGCCTTCTTCCACCATTGCGCATTCGAATTGAAAGCAGGTAGAAGAAGGCCGAAAAATAAGGCTAAAATGCTAAGATGATATCTCAATTTGATCTCCATTTTGGTTTAAGAATTTAAATTCTGTTATGCCAAATGAGGAATCTTCCATGATCGTAATCCAGGTCTTGTATTGCAAGAACCACTTCATGCGAATAGAAGGGAAACCTTTGGTGAAATAAGCACTCAAGAAAGGATGCACTAAAAGTGTCAATTTCTTCTCGTTTTGCTTCGTCAACAAATGTTCCAAATGCTGTTCAACAATGTCAGAAACCGCAATACTCGCCGTAATGCTACCTGTTCCGCCGCAGCTAGGACAAGTCTCATGCGTGGCTACGTTCATCTCAGGACGCACACGCTGACGCGTAATCTGCATCAAGCCAAACTTCGTCAACGGCAAAATGGTGTATTTCGAACGATCCCCACGCATTTCATCGCGCATGATGTCCTGAATTAACTTGCGGTTATCCGCCTTCTTCATATCGATGAAGTCGATCACGATAATACCGCCCATATCGCGTAAACGCAATTGGCGAGCTACTTCTTTCGCAGCTTCCCGGTTCACACTTAGTGCCGTCGCTTCCTGATCTTCCTCTGAATTCGACTTATTGCCCGAATTCACGTCGATCACGTGCAAAGCTTCCGTGTGTTCCACGATTAAATAACCTCCACCAGGCAATGATACCGAACGGCCAAAAAGCATTTTCAACTGCTTCTCAATCCCTAATTGTTCGAATAACTTGGTTTTGCTTTGGTGTAATTTAACAATCTTCTCCTTTTCAGGAGCGACATTGTGTACATAGCCTTTTGCCTCATTGTACAATTCTGGTGTATCAACGATGACATTATCGAAATCATTGTTCAACAGGTCGCGTAACATGGAAGTTGCACGGCTCATTTCTCCAATAATTCGGTCTCCAGCTTTCGCATCGACTAATTTAGCTAAACCTTCTTCCCATTTTGCAATGGAATCTTTTAGGTCGCGCTCCATTTCTTCCACCGCTTTACCCTCAGCCACGGTACGCACGATTACACCGTAATTTTTCGGCTTAATCGAGGTCATCAGCTTTTGAAGGCGATTACGCTCTGCTTTCGACGTGATCTTTTTCGAGATGTTCACACCATTTGCAAAAGGAACTAAAACAAGGAAACGACCTGCGATAGAAATATCGCAAGATAAACGAGGGCCTTTAGTAGAAATAGGCTCCTTAACGACTTGAACTAAAGCTAAATGTCCTTTTTGAACTGCTTTCTCAATCTTCCCTAATTTATCAATTTCGGGCTCAAGCTTGAAGTTCTCTAAACGAATAACTTTATTTTTCTTCGTCATCACCTCCCGCGTAAACTTCTGCAAGGTCGGTAAATTAGGGCCAAGGTCATGGTAATGCAAAAAGGCATCTTTCTCATAACCAATGTCGATAAAAGCGGCGTTCAGTCCTGAAACCAATTTCTTCACCGTACCGAGATAAATATCTCCTACGGAAAACTGTGGTTCAGACTGTTCAATATGGTACTCTACTATCCTTTTGTCTTGCAAAAGGGCGATCCGATCCCCCTTGGGAGTCGAATTAATGATTAATTCATTGCTCACAATTTATGTCGAGAAGAAGGGTACAAGGCTATTCTAGCCTAGATAGTCTAAAGATACAGGAAATTAAACACCAAAAACAGGCTATTTCGAAAAATGCCTGTTCCTGGGTTACCTAAATACAAATCCCAATCTGGAAAATGGATTTACGAAGACTACTTCTTCTTGTGACGATTCTTGCGAAGACGCTTCTTTCTTTTGTGAGTAGAGATCTTGTGACGTTTTCTTTTTTTACCGCAAGGCATAATGTTAAGAATTAATGTGTTAAATACTATACGAAGTTGACTTTCAACCTCAATGCTCCTGCATTTCTGCAAGCAACTCTTTCGCGGCTTTCTGCTCTTCTGCGTCCTTAGATAACTCTAAAACGCGCTTCAGAATCTTCTGAGCCTCTTCTTTTTTATCTAACTGGGCTAAACAAAAACCGAGATTTAACGCGGCTTTGTGGTTATTCGGCTCCAGCTTCAATATCTGGGTGAATCGTTCTTGGCCTTTGCCAAACTGATTCGATTTAATCGATAATATCCCTAAATTAAACAGCGCTGGCACAAACGTGGGCTCTTGTTCAATCACTTCGCGAAGTAGCGTAATGCCCTTCATCGGAGTAGGTGTATCTACGTAAGTCATCGCCATGTTCGACTTAACCAGCAGATTGTTCGGGTCGATGGCTAAAGCCTTCGTGAAGTACAATCTCGCTTTTTCGCCCATTTTACCGCCTTTCTGCGCATTCAAAGCATAAGTCTGTGCTTCGAAATACAGCTGACCGGCACGCAAAACGTTCGTCAAACTGGGATGCTGATCCGCATAATTCGCTGCATAAACCGCAGCAGAATCATAATGACTCGCATTCATAAAAGCACGCATCAAATTCTCCAAGGCTTTCACCTGTGAAGCATCTGTCTTAGCTGCAGCAAAAGCCGATTTCAATCCTGAAATCTCCTTTAGTTGAGCCGGAGTCAAAGGGGCTGCATGCTCCTCTTTCTCTTTTTCTGCGACTTTTTCCGTCTTTTCGCTACCCGCATCTCGGTTAGCGCCTCCCGCAGGAGTAGTTTGTGTTTTTCCCGCCACATTACCCTTTGGTAATTGGAATAACAGGGCGGAGAACCCTAGGCCTACCAGAAGAATGATCAAAAGGTTTTTTTTCATTATTCTAGACCCTTATCGCTTTGCAGCTTATTTAGTGGGGTCAGTACTAGTTTTTACTTGCTCTACAAACACTTTCGCTGGCTTAAAGCTAGGCACATAATGTGCATCGATCGTGATCGCTGTATTTTTAGAAATGTTGCGAGCGATCTTCTGCGCGCGTTTTTTGTTGATGAAGCTACCGAATCCACGAACATAAATGTTCTCTTGTTTCGCTAAATTATCTTTTACTACTTCGAAAAATGACTCTAACGTTTCCGATACATCTTTCTTGTCAATCCCTGTTTTGCTGGCAATCTCAGCAATTACATCTGCCTTAGTCACGTTTTATAAATTTATTAAATGATGATTCTTAGGTAATTACAATTTCCCTTCCGTAAAAGGGACACAAAAGTAACGTTTTTCTCCCAATTCTCTAAAATTTCTTTCGAAATAGGGCTGATTTTTTTCGTAAATTTGATTTCAATCATGCAAAAAAGCCCTATCCATCCTTTTTCGGCCACAATTATGGCTTGGTATGTCGAGCACCAGCGCGAGCTGCCTTGGCGACAAACGAAGGATCCGTATGCGATTTGGCTATCAGAAATCATTTTGCAGCAGACCCGCGTGGCGCAGGGCTTGCCCTATTACGAGCGTTTGCTGGCGGCTTTTCCTGCGGTGAAGGATTTAGCTGAGGCGCCGGAAGCCTCGTTGCTGCGTTTGTGGCAGGGTTTGGGCTATTATTCCCGGGCTAGAAACTTGCAAAAGGCGGCTCAGATGGTTGTGCGCGAATTTTCGGGTTCCTTCCCACAAACTTATGACCAGATCATCCGCCTGCCCGGCGTGGGACCTTATACGGCGGCGGCGATTGCGTCCTTTGCTTTTAATGAGGCCAAAGCCGTAGTAGACGGCAACGTCTTCCGGGTTTTGTCACGCGTGTTCGCGGTAGAAACAGATATTGCCTCTTCTGCGGCTCGAGGAGTTTTTACTTCACTAGCTCAGTCCTTGATTCCGGATGCGGATCCAGCGGGATTTAATCAGGCGATTATGGAGTTTGGCGCTTTGCAATGTACGCCGGCACCAGATTGTTCTGTTTGTCCTTTACGGATTTCTTGTGCTGCTTTTAGTGCTAGCCGAGTTGCTGAGTTACCGATAAAATCCAAGAAGACGAAGGCCAAAGAAATACAAATGGACTACCTGGTCATCGAGCAGAAGGGTGAACTTTTAGTGCGCGAGCGGACTGAAAACGGGATTTGGAAGGGATTGTGGGAGTTCTATTTAATCGAAGGATCGCTGGAATGGCTCCCATTTCCTCGTCAAACGCTTAAGTCCCCACCCGTTCATCTGTTAAGTCACCGAAAAATCAATTGCGAAGCGTGGCATGTTCAGGTTCCTGATAATTTTGACTTGGAAATTCCAGCGGGATATGGCTGGATGAGCCCCTCAGAGTTCGAGAGCAAAGGAAAACCAGTTTTGCTTTTGAACCTAATAACTGATAATTTAGACTGTCCTATTTTACAAGACATTTCACCCGCTTACCTTTAGGCAATGCAAGGAGCCTTGCTAAGCTAACCCTTTAAACGACAAATCATTATGGCTGGAGTAAACAAAGTTATTTTACTAGGAAATTTAGGCGCTGATCCGGAAGTGCGCGCGCTTCCTAGCGGTGTGAAAGTAGCAAACATTAACATCGCGACCTCCGAGTCGTATACCGGAAAAGACGGACAACGGGTAGATCAAACCGAATGGCATCGCGTGGAGCTTTGGGATAACCTGGCGAACATCGCGGAGCAGTATTTGAAAAAAGGAAATCAAGTATATATCGAAGGAAAAATTCGTTCCGAAGAATGGCAAGATAAAAATGGGGCAACCGTTCGCGGCTATAAAGTACGTGCTACCTCGATTAACCTAATCGGAGGACGAAATGAAGGCTCGCCAGCGTCTGCTCCAGCAGCAGAAAGACCGAAGCCAGAAGCCGTTTTAGCAGGGGCGACGAAGTCAGAGCCTTTCCCTCCGATGATGGAAGAAGGCGATGACCTGCCGTTTTAAATTTAATGTGACAAAAAAGGGAATATCGCTTTTCGTATTCCCTTTTTTGTAAATTTGCATCGATCAGTTCACTCAAAATATGGACCCAGACCCCTTACCCAATCTCTTTTTACTCGCCGTGGAGCCTTCCATTAGTGTGAGTTCAATTGCGCTTATTTCCTTCGTTTTAGTGGCTCTGTTGTTTCTATCTGCCGTTTTAGCCGGATCAGAGGTAGCTTTCTTTTCCCTGAATGCAGACCAGCGAATCTACTTGCGTGAAAGTGAGGTTAGCAGTGAGAAAAAGGTCAGTGTATTACTCGAAAAACCACAGCAATTACTCGCTACTTTGTTGATTTCCATCAACTTTGTGAATATTATTTTCATTACACTTGCAAATTATTTGACCTCTCAGGTGATGGGAGAACAGTCGATGGAGACGGTGTTAGTGACCCTGTTTTTATTGTTTGGGGTGACCTTTATTATTACGTTTTTCGGGGAATTAATTCCCAAAGTGTGGGCACAACAGAATAACCTGAATTTCGCCCGCTATTCTGCTCCGCTGATTAGCTTTTTAAGTTTCGTTTTTGCCCCGCTTTCGAAAGCGCTCTTAGGCATTTCTGGGTTGATCGAGAAACGCGTGAAGAAGAAGTCCTACACCCTGACTTCCCAAGAATTAAATCAGGCGCTGGAGATTACCACCGATGAGAATACGAGTGATCGGGAGAAGGATATTTTACGCGGCATTCTGAATTTTGGGAATATTTCCGTGAAATCGGTGATGCAGGCAAGACGCGATATTGTTGCCTTCGACACGAGCATGAATTTCCACGAATTAATGGACCTCATTAATAAGAATGGCTACTCTCGTGTGCCGGTATTCAATGAGACCATCGATAAAATCGAGGGTATTTTGTATATCAAAGACTTATTAAAACACATCGACCAAGACGAGAATTTCGATTGGATTCCCCTTTTGCATACCCCATTCTTCGTTCCGGAAAATAAGAAAATTGATGATCTTTTGTACGATTTCCAAGAGAAAAGGGTGCACATGGCCATCATCGTAAATGAATACGGCGAGACCGAAGGTTTAGTCACGATGGAAGATATCATCGAGGAAATCGTGGGTGAGATCAATGATGAGTTCGATGAGGTGGAAGCGGATTACAAGAAAATCGCTGAGAACATCTATGTTTTCGAGGCGAAGACTTCGCTAAATGATTTCTGCCGGGTATTTGAAATTGATGGAGCTTATTTCGAGAAGGCCAAAGGCGAGAGTGAAACCCTTGCCGGTTTGATTATCGAACTTTTTGGAAGAATCCCAAGTGCAGGAGAGGAAATCGAATTCGAAGATTTTACCTTTAAAGTGCAGTCTGTCGATACACGACGCATCAAAAAGGTGCGAGTGACCCAGCGTTTATCCGCGGATCAAGACGATTCCCAAAACTAATTAGCTTACCACCATCAGTTTCGCGAAGCTCAACAAGAGTGTCTTCTCGCCTACCCCTTTTTCAAAATCAATCACCGCTTTGCGTTCTGCGCCATTTACATCGATGCGTTTGATGAGACCGAAACCGAATTTAGCGTGTTCGACTTTTTGGCCGGCTGCTAAAGCTAGGGCATCCGTTGCTTGAAAGTTCGTGGACACCACGTGCTGGTAATTCGTATTCGTCGTTGACTTTTGAATCAGCTGAGCAGCTGAAGGCGCTGGTTTAGCCGTAAAGCCTGTTTTCTGAACGGGACGGAAACTCGCCACTTCTTTGCGAGCGCCGGCCGGCTTCGCCATTTTGACAAAATTAGGATCTAGTTCATTCAAGAAACGACTCGGCTCGCACGCTTTTCTTCGTCCAAATTGGTATCTTTCTTCTGCGTAAGAAATCATTAACTTCTTCTCTGCCCGAGTCACCGCCACATAAAACAAGCGACGTTCCTCTTCCAGGTCCTGCTGGGATTGCAACATCATTTGAGATGGGAATAAATCCTCCTCTAATCCCACCAAGAAGACGCGATTAAACTCCAAACCCTTTGCCGAGTGTATCGTCATCAAAGTCACCTTATCGCGATCGGCCGGATCTTCGTCCGCATCAGCGTTTGTTAACAGGGAAACGGATTGCAAGAAGGTCGCAAGTGACTTGTCCTCGTTTTCCGGATTGTCCACGAAGGACTTGATGGCATTCAGTAATTCTTGTAAGTTTTGGTAGCGTGCTAAACCCTCTACCGTCTTGTCTTCGTACAATTCGCGCAATAAACCCGAGGCTTTCGCCACGTGGTTCGCCACCTCGTAGGCATCTTTTTTCTCAACCTCGACCATCAATTTGAAGGACTTGATCAAATCAGAGAAAGCCTCGATTCCCGCACTTCCACGTGCCGCTTGAAATTGCCCAATATTCGAAACGATGTCCCAAACCGGCACATTGTTTTCAGCAGCCGTCACCACGATTTTAGCGATGGTCGTGTCACCGATGCCGCGTTTTGGCAAATTGATGATGCGCTTGAAAGCCTCCTCATCGTTCTGGTTCACCGTAAAACGCAGGTAGCCTAACACGTCCTTAATCTCCTTGCGTTGGTAGAAAGAAACGCCACCGATGATGCGGTATTTGATATTTAAGCGGCGCAAGGCCTCCTCAAAAGAACGTGATTGCGCATTCGTACGGTACAAAATAGCGAAGTCAGACCAGGTCAAATTCTCTTTCTGAGCTGCCTCGAAAATCGTCGAAGCAATCATCCGACCCTCTTCATTATCACTCGAAGCACGGATGATTTCGATATCATCTCCATCCTCGTTCGAAGTGAAGACGTCTTTCTTTAATTGATTCTTATTGCGAGAAATAATCGAATTTGCGACGGCCACAATGGCCTTCGTGGAACGGTAATTTTCTTCTAATTTAATGGTCACCAAGTCCGAATAATCACGCTCGAAATTCAGGATATTCTGGATATCCGCGCCACGGAAGGCATAAATGGACTGCGCATCGTCGCCCACCACACAGATGTTTCGATTCACCGCAGACAATTTCTTCGTGATCAAATATTGGGAAACGTTCGTATCCTGAAACTCATCCACCATCACGTGCTTGAACTTGTGTTGGTATTTGTTCAGTACGTCCAAATGGTCGCGGAAAAGGATGTTCGTTTGGAATAACAAATCATCAAAGTCCATCGCATTCGCCGCGAAGCAGCGCGCGCAGTAGAGTTGGTATAATTCGCCCATCGCTGGGATGCGAGCCAGGCGATCTTCTTCGGCTAAAATGGAAGAACCGGTATATTGTGCTGGACCGATTAAGCGGTTTTTCGCATTCGAGATGCGGTTCAAAACCAGGTTTACTTTGTATACTTTATCGTCTAAATTCTTCTCTTTAATCAGCGCACGGATTAATGATTTCGAATCGTCGGTATCGTAAATAGAAAAGTTCGAGGTATAGCCTAGACGTTCGCCTTCGAAACGAAGTATTTTGGCAAAAATCGAGTGAAACGTACCCATCCAAATGTTCTTCGCCGCATTCCCTATCACCGTCTCGATACGATGGCGCATCTCACCTGCCGCCTTGTTCGTAAAGGTCAACAGTAAGATCGCAAATGGATCCACGCCCTTCTCAATCAAATGTGCCGTACGATACGTCAGCACGCGGGTCTTTCCAGATCCGGCGCCGGCGATGATCATCAAAGGACCATCAATATGTTCGACTGCTTTTCGTTGAGGCTCGTTCAGGCCAGCTAGGTAATCCATCTGTTTTGGGCTAATCAATAAGGGCTGTAAAAATACGAAATTAAGCCCGGATTTGCCCTATGAAATTAGACTTTATAGTATCTTTTTCGGGAGTCGAAGAAGGCCAAAATCCCCGCCCAAATCACCACATAAATCAGCGCTCCCGCTAGTGAGGCATTGATTTTATCCGCAAAAAGCGGCTCGATTCCCTGCGAATAAATCCAAGAAGTTAGGCCATCCTCTCCTATTTTGATCATTCCCAAAACCCTGGGGATAATCCCCGAGAAGAAAAACACTAACATCGGGTTCATCCCAAAGATCAAAACCGGCTTCCAATAATGATCAGAACGAATCGTCGCCTGCAAAATGGCGAGCAATAAAAGATCCCAACCCGCCGCCACGAGCACATAAGAACTCGTCCACAAAGCCTTATTAATGGGAAAATACCAGCCCCAAATGGTCCCCGCTACTAAGGCAATTGCCCCCGCAGCAAACAATACGGAAGCCTTGGCTGATCCCTGCAAATACCTACCCGCAAACAATCCCGCTAATCCCGTCGCGACCGCCGGCAACGTGCTGAGAATTCCTTCCGGATCCCACGTCTTCGAGCTCGCCCAAAGATGTCCTTCCAACAAATAATTATCTAACCAAGCCGCTAAGTTCTTATTCACCTCCAGGTTAGCTGCACCGATACCAGGCACCTCCACGAAATGCATCAAGGCCCAATAACCTACAAGGCTAGCGATAAAAACAACGATCTGAATTCGCAGAGAGGCATAAAAATGCAATAATCCAACGAGCAAATACACCACTGCGATCCGCTGCAAGACTCCAGGAATACGCACATGCTCGAAATCAGTCAAACCAGAAAAGCAGAGGACTATCATAAACACAAAAGCACCCACGGCCACCCAAAACTGCTTCTTCAAAGAATAATCCCCTAAAAAGGCCACGGTTGCAGCCGCCATCGCGAGCAAGCGAACGACCAGCGTAAAGTCGCCGGCGTGGATTTTGGAGAAAAAACTTAGCGAAAGGCCTAGCAAAAATATCCGCAGAGCGCGTTTGAAAATCTTCCATAATTGATCCTCAGAAGGCTTCGAAAGAACCGTCGAAATCCCCACGATGAAAAGGAAGGACGGAAAAACGAGATCCGTCAAGGTATAGCCATGCCACTCCGCGTGCTCTAAAGGCGCATAAATGTGCCCCCAATCCCCCGGATTGTTCACGATCGTCATCAAAATGACCGTGAGTCCGCGGAAAATGTCAATCGATAAAAGTCGTTTGTTCTCCATATTATTTATATGACTACTGCTTCTCATGTAATATAAAAATACTAAATTACCTTAGAAATATACCCTATGATTCCTCAAATCTACGAATTAGGCGACAGCGCGCTCACGATCGAATTCGGCAACGAAATCAGCGAGAAATTGCACGAGGAGGTCATTAAGCGCTTTTATCAGTTTCAATCCGAGCCGCTTCCTGGGACTTTGGACTTAATTCCAGCCTATGCCAGCCTGACCATCGTCTTCGATTTAGGTTATGTGGCAAGTCGCTTTCAGGGCTTGTCCGGAATGAAAACCCTAATTGAAGAAAAATTAGCCCAGTCCTTCACTTCGCCAGCCATGGAAGGACGCCTCCACGAAATCCCCTGCGACTATTCAGGGCCAGATTTAGCAGCCGTGGCCTCCGCTTGTGGACTAACTGAAAAAGAGGTCATCACCATTCACAGCGAAAAAATATATACCGTTTTCTTCCTCGGCTTCTTGCCCGGATTCGCCTACATGGGCACCACAGACGAACGAATTACCGTGTCTCGTAAAGATCAACCCACCAGCATTCAAGCTGGGGACATCGGCCTAGCTGGCAACCAAACCGGCATTTATCCGAGCGCTTCTCCAGGAGGCTGGCAAATTATCGGTCACACCACTCAGATTCCCCATTTCAAAGCGGGGGATCGTGTCCGTTTTATCCCCGTAAAGGCATGAAACTAATCAAGAAAGGTTTATTGGATTCCTGGCAAAGCCTACCTATCTACGGCCTGCAACACGAGGGTATTCCGCCTGGAGGGGCCATGGACACCTTTTCTTTGCAATTGGCGAACGCGCTCGTGGGAAACGATGTATACGATAAAGCATTGGAAATGCACTTCCCGACTGGAGTTTATCAGTTCGAAACAAGCACCTTGATCGCTGTTTGTGGCGCAGACTTCTCGGCCTGCATCGATAACGTAGAAGTTCCCATGAACCAGCCCATCAAAGTTCCACCGGGAGCGATTATCAGCTGTAAAAAACCGGTTTCAGGTAAACGCGTTTACATTGCCGCAAAGGAATTAAAAGACGAAAAAGTCTCTCGCGTAAAAATTATGCCTTGGTCCATGGGACCCGAAGATGCCCCAAGCCAAGATCCGATTCGAATTCTGTGCGGAAGAGAGTGGGATCATTTGAAGGCTTGTTCGCAACAGCTAATATTAAGCAAGGATTTTGCCATTTCCGCGACGTCGAATCGCATGGGTTATCAGCTTGTTCAGGAACCCATGAAAACGGTTTCTTCGGCGACGATGTTATCCAGTGCCGTGACCGTAGGAACCATTCAACTCCTCCCCTCAGGGCAATTAGTTGTCTTGACGGCGGCGCACCAAACCACCGGAGGCTATCCTCGTATAGGCCACGTCATTTCGGCGGATTTGCCACGACTAGCGCAAATGGGGCCAGGAGATAGCGTCCGCTTTACGATGACAGACGCGATGACGGCTGAATACGAGTGGATTCTACAGCAAAATTACTTGCAACAAGTTCGGAATGTGTGTGCCTTGAAATTAGACCAGCATCGAATCGATCACCGCTAGTTCATCGCGAAGACGCGCGGCTAATGGGAAATCAAGATCACGCGCTGCTTTCTCCATCTCTTTTCGGATGGTTTCGGATTGCTTCTTCAGCTCTGCCGGTTTCATATAAGCTAATAATGGATCTGCCGCGACTGGCGCTTGATCTGGGTGAATCGTGTAATTCTTCGTCGGTTTCGCCATGCGATCTGCGATGGAGGTTTGCTCCATGATTTCATCGTGCGAACGCCAAATCGTTTTGGGCGTAATCCCGTGCTTCTCGTTATAGGCCATTTGGATGGCTCGGCGGCGATTCGTTTCAGAGATTGCAAGTTCCATCGAACCCGTGATCTTATCCCCGTACATCAACACCTTGCCATTTTCATTACGTGCCGCACGACCGATGGTCTGAATCAGCGAACGAATGTCGCGCAAGAATCCTTCTTTGTCCGCATCCATAATCGCAACTAAAGAAACCTCCGGTAAGTCCAAGCCTTCTCTCAATAAGTTCACGCCTACTAATACATCGATGACGCCTAAACGTAGATTGCGGAGTATTTCGACACGTTCCAGCGTTTTCACCTCCGAGTGAATGTACTGGCATTTGATTCCTACGCGGTCAAGGTATTTCGAAAGTTCTTCCGCCATACGTTTCGTCAGCGTCGTGATTAAGACACGCTCATTTTTCTTAATGCGATCGTAAACCTCTTCGAGTAAATTATCGATTTGATTTTTCGTAGGGCGGACTTCGATTAATGGGTCCAAAAGCCCCGTAGGCCGTATAATCTGCTCAACTACAACTCCTTCCGAGCGACGCAATTCGTAGTCGGATGGGGTGGCGGAGACGAAGATGGTTTGGCCGATTAAGTCTTCGAATTCATCGAATTTTAAGGGGCGATTGTCCATCGCAGAAGGCAAACGGAAACCATATTCTACTAGGGATTCCTTGCGGGAGCGGTCGCCGCCATACATCGCGCGGATTTGGGGCATCGTGGCATGGCTTTCGTCCACGACCATTAAGAAGTCGTCTGGGAAGAAGTCCAAAAGACAGAAGGGGCGCTGGCCGGATTTTCTTTGGTCAAAATACCTCGAATAATTCTCAATACCCGAGCAATAACCTAACTCGCGCATCATCTCTAGATCAAACTCCGTCCGCTGCTTAATCCGCTCCGCTTCCGTCAATCGACCTTCGCGACCGAAATAGGAAATCTGGTTCACTAAATCCTCCTGAATATGTGAGATGGCATTGTTCAAAGTCTCGCGACCCGTCACGAAGAGGTTTGCTGGGAAAACGGCCACCATCGTCTCCGATGAAATCTTTTTACCTGACCAAGGATCGATGCGGTGAATCTCCTCGATCTCATCACCAAAAAACACAAAGCGATAACCAAAGTCCGCATAAGCTAAGAAAATATCCACTGTGTCGCCCTTTACACGGAACGTTCCGCGCAAAAATTCGCCTTCCGTCCGCGCATACAAAATCTCGACTAAGCGGAATAAAAACTGATTACGCGAGATAACATCTCCCACGGCCACACGCATGATCGAGTTCCGGTATTCCTCCGGATTTCCCATACCATAAATGCAGGAAACGGAAGCAATCACAATGATGTCGCGGCGGCCAGACATCAACGAAGAGGTCGTAGCTAAACGCAATTTTTCAATCTCCTGGTTAATGGAGAGGTCTTTTTCTATGTAAGTACCCGTGGAGGCGATAAAGGCCTCGGGCTGGTAATAATCGTAATAGGAGATGAAATACTCGACCGCATTTTCCGGAAAAAAGGACTTGAATTCCCCGTATAATTGGGCGGCCAGTGTCTTGTTATGGCTCAAAATCAGCGTAGGCTTGTTCGTCTGCTGAATCACATTCGCGATCGTGAAGGTCTTTCCGGAACCTGTCACACCTAGTAACGTTTGTGCCTGCTCTTCCTTCTTTACCCCCTCGACTAATTGCCGAATTGCCTCGGGTTGATCACCGGTAGGTTTATAAGAAGAAATCAGTTTAAAATCCATCCCGAAATATACGAATATTGGAGAGGATAAATCCGGAGGAAATACTATTTTTGGGAAAAATCTATCAACACTATGCTTCGTCTTGCCATTCTATTCCTAAGTCTCGGTACTTTCACTTCGTGTAAATCCGAAGAGCCTGTAAAGCCTGCCATTAATATGAACGACTTTGTTGTTCCTCCTCCCAAAGAATATACCTTTGCGACGACGCCGTTTTGGGCGGATGAATTCGAGAAAGAAGGTTTGCCTGATGCTTCGAAATGGAGTTATGACGTAGGAAATAGTGGCTGGGGAAATAATGAACTTCAGAATTATACCAATGCGAATATTAAAAATGCGCACATCGAAAATGGCATTTTAACCATCGAAGCCATCAAGGAAACGGCAGGATCGAGTGCTTATACTTCAGCTCGTATCGTAACGAAGGGAAAGAACGACTTTTTATATGGTCGTATTGAGGCTAGGGCGAAGATTCCAGCAGGTCGTGGAAACTGGCCAGCGATCTGGATGTTAGCTAGTCAATCCGATTATGGTACACAATACTGGCCAGACAATGGTGAGATTGATATTTTAGAGCACGTAGGTTACAATCCTGGTGTTATTCATGCCAGCGTTCATACAAAAGCATATAACCACATCATAAATACTCAGAAGACAGCGACGACTGTGTTGGAAAATTGGGATACCGAATTCCATAAATTCCGTGTAGACTGGACACCAGACTATATCCGCGCTTTCATCGATGATAAGCAATATTTCGAATTCAAGAATCCGAAGGGTGGCTGGGAGCAATGGCCTTTTGACAAGAAACAACATATCTTGATGAACCTGGCGATCGGTGGAAACTGGGGAGGCCAAAAGGGTGTGGATGACACGATTTTCCCTAATAAGTTCCAAATCGACTACATTCGCGTTTACGCGCTGAACCCTTAATCATGAAATACCCCAAAGCCGCGGAGGCATTCGACCGATTACTCGTCATCATGGATGACCTACGCGAAAAATGCCCTTGGGATAAGAAACAGACGCTGGAATCATTGCGGCATTTGACCATCGAAGAGACCTATGAGCTTTCCGATGCGATTTTGGAAAATGACCTGCCTGAAATCCGTAAGGAACTAGGGGATATCTTCTTGCACCTCGTATTTTACAGTAAAATAGGCTCAGAAAAAGGGGCCTTCGATGTCAGCGACGTATTGCACGGCGTGTGCGAAAAACTCATCAGCCGCCATCCACATATCTACGGAGATGTAGTCGCTGAGACCGAAGAGCAAGTAAAACAGAACTGGGAAGCTTTAAAATTGAAAGAGGGGAACAAGTCCGTTTTAGGCGGCGTTCCGGGATCACTTCCAGCGCTTGTAAAGGCGATGCGCATTCAAGAAAAGGCACGCGGTGCGGGTTTTGACTGGGAAGAAAAAGAGCAGGTGTGGGAGAAAGTGGAGGAGGAGCTGGGCGAATTCAAAGAGACTTTCGTAGGCAAAGAATTAGACGAAGCGGGGAAAGCGGAGGCAGAGGGTGAACTAGGAGATTTGATTTTCAGTCTCGTAAACTTCGCGCGATTCATCGATATTAATCCAGAAACGGCCGTAGAGCGGACGAATAAAAAATTCATTAAGCGCTTCCAGCACCTCGAAAAGCGCGCAGCAGAGAATGGGAAGGCGCTTTCTGAGATGACTTTGGCAGAAATGGATGTCTACTGGAACGAAGCGAAAACGCTCTAGTTTACGCTAAATTGATACGCAGTCTTCGTTTTATAGGTGTCTCCTGGACGTAAAACCGTCGTAGGGAATGCCGGCTGATTAGGCGAATCCGGAAAATGCTCCGTCTCTAAACATAGCCCAAATCGCTTCCCATACGCTACCCCATATTTTCCTGTCAAGTGCCCATCTAGGAAATTCCCCGTATAAAACTGCACCCCCGGCTGATCTGTCGAAACCACCATCTTGCGTCCTGAAACGGGTTCCACGACAGTTGCGATCTTAGCATAAGTTCCGAAAGCCTTGTCCAAAGCCCAGCAATGGTCATATCCCCCACCTAATACAATCTGCTCCGATGAAGTATCGTTAATGCGATCGCCCACCACATGCGACTTCGTGAAATCAAATGGGGTACCCGCCACAGCGGTCAACTCGCCCGTCGGAATCAATACTTTATTCACCGCCACTAAACGTGACGCATCGATCTGCACCTCATGCGCTAAAATATCGCGCTTTGCATTTCCGCTCAAGTTAAAATACGAGTGATTGCTCAAGTTTAAAACCGTCGCTTTATCAGTCGTAGCCTCGTAAGAGATCCCTATTTCATTATCCTCCGATAAGGTATAGGTCATTTTAACGCTCAAGTTCCCAGGGAAACCCTCTTCCAGGTCTTTAGAAATGTAGCTTAATGATAAACTGCGATCCGACGCCTCCAGTACCTGCCACACTTTCTTATCAAAACCCACCAAACCGCCGTGAAGGTGTTGGCCGTTATTTTGGGCAGCTAAAGTATATTCCTTCCCGTCTAATGTAAATTTCCCTGCCGCAATCCGGTTTCCGAAACGTCCGACAATCGCTCCGAAATAGGGCGTGTCCTTGATATATTCATCTAGTGTTTCAAAACCCAACACGACATCCTCTAATTTCCCCGTGCGATCAGGCGTTAGGATTTTTTGGATGATGCCACCGTAGTTCATGATGTGAACTTCCATTCCTTTGGCATTCTTCAAAGTAAAAAGTGTAACTGACTCGCCCGCAGGCGTTTGGCCGAAAGGTTTTCCGGGATTATGCATGGCTAATAGGTTTTGGGACAAGAAAAACAGGGCTAAAAAGCAATATTTCATCGATTAAAGAGGTTTGTGGATTCAATTTACCACAAAAGATGGAAAATAAAATTATTCTTCGTAGCTTTGCACCCCAATTTAAAAATTGTTTCAAACTTAATTTCAGCAAGTTAGCCCAGCTTGTTGATGTAGGCAAAAAGCCAAACGGGCAAAAAATATGTCAAAACAACCAAAAGATTTCGACTGGGATTTAGTTGAAGGAAAAGGATTCGGTGGTAACTATACTACGGAGCAAAAAGAAAAAATGGAGGCTGCTATCGAAGCAACCTTGAACTCGGTCACTGAGAAAGAAGTAGTGAAAGGTATTGTGGTAAGCAAGACTGACCGTGAAGTAATCATTAACATTGGATTCAAATCTGATGGTTTAGTATCTGCTTCAGAATTCCGCGATATGCCGGATTTGAAAGCTGGTGACGAAGTGGAAGTATACATCGAGAACCAAGAAGACGCAAACGGACAATTAACGTTGTCACGTAAGTTAGCTAAGGTGATGGGTGCATGGACTAACATCGAGAAAGCATTAGAAGAAGATACCATCATCAATGGTTTCGTTAAGCGCCGTACAAAAGGTGGTTTAATCGTAGATATCTTTGGAATCGAGGCATTCTTACCTGGTTCTCAAATTGATGTGAAGCCTATCCGTGACTTCGATATTTTCGTAGGTAAAAACATGGAGGTTAAGGTGGTTAAAATCAACCACACAAATGACAACGTAGTTGTATCTCACAAAGTATTAATCGAGAAAGATCTTGAGGCTCAACGTCAAACGATCTTAACGAACTTAGATAAAGGTCAAGTACTAGAAGGTGTGATCAAAAACATGACTAATTTCGGTGTGTTCATCGATTTAGGTGGTGTAGATGGTTTACTTCACATCACAGATATCTCATGGGGTCGTATCAACCACCCACAAGAGGTATTGAAATTGGATCAAAAAATCCAAGTGGTGGTATTAGACTTCGACGAAAACAAAAAACGTATCTCTTTAGGTATGAAGCAATTACAAGCTCACCCTTGGGAAGCTTTAGCTGCTGGAACGGAAGTAGGTTCGAAAGTAAAAGGTAAAATCGTTAACGTAGCTGATTACGGTGCTTTCTTAGAAGTATTGCCAGGCGTTGAAGGTTTAATCCACGTGTCTGAGATGTCATGGTCTCAACACTTACGTAACCCACAAGATTTCTTAAAAGTAGGCGACGAAATGGAAGCAGTAGTGTTAACATTAGATCGTGCTGAGCGCAAGATGTCATTAGGTATCAAGCAATTAACAGAAGATCCTTGGACTAAAACTGATTTATTAGCGAAATATGCAATCGGTACGAAGCACAAGGGAACTGTTCGTAACTTAACTAACTTCGGTTTATTCCTTGAGTTAGAAGAAGGAATCGACGGTTTAGTTCACGTTTCTGACTTGTCTTGGACAAAGAAAATCAAGCACCCATCTGAATTCGTTAAAGTTGGTGATTCTTTAGATGTTGTTGTCATCGAATTAGACGCGGATAACCGTCGTTTAGCTTTAGGACACAAGCAATTAGAGGAAAACCCTTGGGATACTTTTGAGAGTGTGTTCACTTTAGGTTCTACGCACAAAGCAACGATCATTTCTAAGAATGAGAAGTTCGGTGTATTAGAATTGCCTTACGGTATCGAAGGATTAGCTCCTTTGAAGCAATTAACTAAGGCGGATGAGTCAGCAGCGGAAGCTGGTGAGGCGTTAGACTTCGTGGTAACTGAGTTCCACAAAGAAGAGCGTAAGATCATCTTATCTCACACACGTACCTTCACTGCAGCTACGGCTGAAGAAGTAGCGGCTGATGCTGCTGCGGCGAAACCAGAGAAGAAAAAAGCAACTAAGTCTGCTGACAAACCAGCGACTACTACAGCTGAGAAATCGACTATGGGCGATATCGGTGCATTATCTGCTTTAAAAGAGCAAATGGAAGGCGCTGAAAGAGAACAAGCGATTAAAAAATTAGAGAAGAAATCTAAAAAAGCTGAATAAGAGCGTTTATCTGTTCTATCATGAAAGGGGTTAGCGAAAGCTGACCCCTTTTTTTGTTTTCTTGATTTTTTTTCCAAACTTACACTCCATCATTAAAACCTATCAACCATGAGTAACAATTCAAGACGGGACTTCCTGCGTAAAGCTGGATTAGCCGCAGCTAGTTTCTACATTGTCCCTCGCCACGTCCTAGGCAAAGGGTACATTGCTCCTTCAGATAAATTAAACATTATGGGTGTCGGTGGTGGCGGAAAAGGCTACAGCGATATCATGAGTTCTTATAATAAGGGAGCTGAAAACATCGTCGCTATCGTCGATGTAGATGATCGCCAAATCGCTCGAATCAAAGGCGACCTCCCGAAAGCAAATTACTACCGTGATTTCCGTGCTGCCTTAGATAAAGAGGGTAGCAATGTAGATGCGGTCATCGTTTCTACGCCAGATCATACCCACGCAACGATTGCGATGGAGGCAATGCGTCGCAAGAAGCACGTATATGTACAAAAACCTTTAACGCACGACATCTACGAGGCGCGTCTTTTAGGCGAAAAAGCAGCAGAGATGAAAGTGGTAACCCAAATGGGTAACCAAGGATCTTCGGGCGATGGCGTTCGTAAAATGGTCGAATGGTTCGATGGTGGTGCGATAGGTAAAGTAAAAGAAGTCTATGTATGGACGAACCGTCCGGTTTGGCCACAAGGAATTGCTTATCCATCTGCTGGATCACCTACTCCATCTGAGGTGGATTGGGATCTTTGGTTAGGACCTGCAAAATACAGAGAATACAATCCGGCTTTCCTTCCATTTAAGTGGAGAGGCTGGTGGGATTATGGTACAGGTGCATTAGGTGATATGGGATGTCACTTATTAGATCCTCCATTCAAGGTATTAGGTATCCGTGATGCGATCGACGTAGAATGTTCGGTGGGTTCTGTCTTCTTGCAAGATTGGACGCCAGAATACATTCCACAAGGATGTCCTCCTAGCTCGATGGTCACTTTACACTACGGGCCTTCGAAAAAGAATAATTCCCCAGTGAAATTAACCTGGTTTGATGGTGGCCTTCGTGCTCCACATCCAGAAGGTATCCCATCGACCGATGTCATCGGAGATGCAGATGGATCAAACGGTGTCATCTTAATCGGATCGAAAGGAATCATGACTTGCGGTACCTATGGTATGAATCCAAAAGTATACAGAAACGGAGCTCGTGTAGATGAGTCTGAACTTCCGAAAGCAAGCATTCCGCGTGTGAAAGGTGGAGACGGCGGTCATAATACTCAATGGGTAGAGGCTTGTAAGGCTGGTTTTGGCAATATGGAAGTAAGTTCTCCATTCGAATATGCAGCACCATTTACGGAATCTGTTTTAATGGGTAACCTAGCGATTCGCTCGTACATGTTACGCGAGGGCGAAGGCCGTAACGCGAAGTTCACCGGTCGTCAAAAACTGGAGTGGGATGCGAAAAACATGCGCATCACGAACTTCGATGCTGCGAACCAATTCGTACGTCGCGAATACCGCAACGGCTGGACGCTATAATTGACCATTCGATAATTAGATCAGAAAAGACGGGATGCTCTCCCGTCTTTTTTTTATTTTTGTCCCATGAATTTTAGCTCAACTACCCCTGCTTCTGAAGTCTTCGCGCAAGTCGAAGCTTACATCATCTCTCAAGGTTATACGATTATTGACAAAGACCACAGCCGCCCATGGGGAGGATTCTTTGTGTTAGATGAAAACCAAGCAGCGAAGTTCGCAGCACAATTCTTTCCACAGCTTACCCTTGATTCCATTCAGATCACCCAAAAGCTAAGCCCTAAGTTCCTAGTGGTTGCTCCTAATAAGCGCTTGTCTTGGCAATACCATTTCCGCAGAGCGGAGGTTTGGACGGTCAATGCAGGTCCGGTAGGGGTCGTTATCTCCGAAACGGATGAGCAATCCGATCCTGGAATATATCAAGAAGGTGATTTAATAACTTTGCCCACGGGCATGCGCCACCGTTTAGTTGGATTAGACAGCTGGGGTGTGGTGACGGAGATTTGGCAGCATACGGATGTGGAGCATCCATCGGATGAATCGGATATCGTCCGTTTGCAAGATGATTTTGGCCGTTAATCAAATTTAACCGAGTCATAATCTTAAAATAATACAAGAAAACTTTGTAGTCTCTAAAAGTTTCCATAGTTTTGCTTCCCGATTAATCAAAGGGATTAGCAAATGAAATCGCGTATTCTAGAAAAAGGAACTGAATTATTCTTCCGCTATGGTGTTAAGACCGTAACGATGGATGCGATTGCGAGCGATCTAGGCATTTCTAAAAAAACGATTTATCAACATTTTCCGGATAAGGATTCGATGGTATATGAAGTCGTGAAAAACTTCATTGAACTGGATGTGGCGAAATGGGAAGAGCTCGATCGGCTGTATTCGAACGTGATTGAAAAGATGTTTAAGTCCTTTGAAATGACGAAGGATCTTTTAACTCAAATGAATCCTCGCTTACTTTTCGAAATTCAAAAATACTTTCCAGCGGCTTTCGAACTTTTTACTAATCACGGCGAAAAATACATTCACAGCAATCTCATCGCGGACTTTAAAAAGGGCGCCCAATTCGGCTATTTCAGAAGTGATATCGACTTCGAATTGCTTGCGCGTTTGCGTATGGCTGAAGTGAACTTAGCCTTCAACCCAGACTTCTTTCCGAATAATAAATTACCCCTTTTCGAAACTCAAATGGTCCTGATGGATGTTTTCATGCGCGGGATTTTGACCGAGAATGGTTTAACACTTTATACATCTTACCAAAACAATTTAAAATGATGATCCGCCTAAGAAAAATTTGTGCCGGTCTATTTTTACTGACCTCCCTAGCAGCAAACGCGCAGAGCTTCAGCTTGAAGCAGGCCGTGGATTATGCCATCACGCACCAAGTGCAGGTTAAAAATAGCCAAATCGACTTGCAGAATGCAAGTGCGAAGATCAACGAGATCAAAGCGATGGGCTTGCCGCAAGTCAATGGTTCACTTGCTTTAACAAACAACATCGTCTTGCAACGTGCCTTCATTCCTGCTAAAATTTTCAATCCAGCCGCAGCTGAGGGGGAATTAATCGCAGCGAAATTCGGCGTGGACAATTCAGGCTTTGCCAGTGTGGGTCTAAGTCAACTCGTTTTTGACGGTTCGTATTTATTAGGCTTGAAAGCAACTTCGGTTTACAAGGATTTAGCGGTGAAGTCAGTAACACAATCAAAGCAACAAGTAGCGGAGAATGTGACGAAGGCTTATTACGGCATTCTAGTGAACGAGAAGCGCATGGGCTTATTAAGCTTGAATTTGGCTCGCCTAGACACCTTATTAAAAGAAACTCGCGAATTAAATAAGCAAGGTTTCGTAGAGAAGATCGACGTGCAGCGTTTAGATGTGCAAGCAAATAACTTGCGCACGGAATTAGACAACGTGAATCGCCTACAAGAATTGAGCTATTCTTTATTGAAGTTCCAAATGGGCTATCCAATAGAAGAGCCAATCAAAGTAACTGAAAGCTTAGAGAAAATCGAATTGGCGACTTTTAATACGAACACAGCGAGCGAATTTAGCTATGCAAATCGCATTGAGTATTCCATCTTACAAACGCAGGAAAACCTGGCTGAACTTGATTTGAAGAGCATTAAAGCAGGATACTTACCTCGTTTAGTCTTGAACGCGAACTACGGTTATAACGCGGGAGCGAATGCCTTCGGCGATTTAGTTTCTAAACCTTGGTTCGATAATGCCGCAGTGACTGTGGCGCTACAGATTCCTATTTTCGACGGATTCTCGAAAAAATACAAGGCGGTTCAATCAGCAAATAACTTACAAAAGGTACGCCAGTCTTATGGTTTGTTAAAGTCGTCCATCGATTTGCAACGTTCACAGGCGAGCATTACGATGAAAAACGCTTTGGAATCTATGAAAGAACAAAAAGCGAACTTGGATTTAGCGAATGAAATTTCACGCGTGACACGTGTGAAATACCAACAAGGTGTAGGTTCTAACCTAGAGGTTTTGAACGCAGAATCATCGATTAAAGAATCACAAGCGAATTATTTTACCGCATTATACAATGCGTTGATTGCCAAAGTAGAAGTAGAAAAAGCAAACGGTACACTATACATAGACTAATAGAAACATGAAAAAATTAGCCATCCTCCTAAGTGGAATCATTTTATTCGCGGCATGCGGATCGAAGGACAAAAAACAAGAATTAGCTGACTTGAAGAGTCAGGCTAAGGAAATTCAAGCGAAAATTGAAGCGCTTGAGAAAGAAGTAGGCAAGCCTTCAGATAAAGCTGCAGAGAAAATTATCACGGTTAGCGTGAGCCCATTAGCTCCACAAAACTTCCAACACTTCGTAGAGGCGCAAGGGAATGTCGTAGCAGAAAACACCGTTTTAGTAAGCCCACAAACAGGTGGTGTGATCTTAAGCTTGCCAGTGGTGGCGGGTCAAACCGTTTCGAAAGGACAATTGATCGCGACTTTGGACAATAACATCTTAAAAGAGTCATTAGAAGAGATTCGCCAGCAATTATCGTTAGCGAAGACGATTTACACGAAGCAGAAAGCGCTTTGGGATCAGCAAATCGGAACGGAAGTGCAGTATTTGAGCGCGAAGTCGAACATGGAGTCTTTGGAGAAAAGAATCGTAACCGTGAAAGCACAATTAGGTCTTTCTCGCGTAACGGCTCCAATCTCAGGTACGATCGAATTAGTACGCCAAAAAGCAGGTGAAATGGGCGCTCCAGGTGTGCCTATCGTTCAAATCGTGAACTTAGGTAACTTAAAAATCGCCGCTAAAATCGCTGATTCTTATGTTGGAACCGTAAAGCAAGGCGACGAAATCACCATCAAATTCCCAGATTTAAACAAGGAATTAAAGGCACGTATCTCGTTAGTATCTAAAATGGTGAACCCATTAACGCGTACATTCGACATCGAAGCACGCATCCCGAACGCAGGTGGCGAATTAAAGCCGAACTTATTAGCGGTGATTAACATCAACGATACATCGAAGAAAAACGCGATCGTCATCAGCGAAAACATCATCCAAAAGACCGAAAAAGGAAATCTAGTGTACGTAGCCGTGGAAGAAAATGGCAAGAAAGTAGCTCGTGCGCGCGTGATCACAATAGGTTTAACGTACAATGGTCAAGCAGAGATTACAGAGGGTCTGAAAGCAGGCGAAGCACTTATTACACAAGGATTTCAAGATTTAGTAGATGGTACAGCCATCTCATTCTAAGTAGAAAATGGAAAAAAATATCAAAAATGAGCAGTTGCCAGAAGGCAAAGGCTTGATTTATAACATGGTGGGCTGGTTAGCCCAAAACCGCACGACGGTTTACATCTTCACCTTCATCATTTTTGTGGCGGGGATGGGAATCTATTCGAGCTTACCTAAGGAACAATTCCCAGACATCGTGGTGCCCCAAATGGTCATCCAGACAGTCTATGCCGGAACAACTCCTTCGGATATCGAGAACACGATCAACAAACCAATCGAAAAGCAAATCAAATCCATCACGGGTGTTAAGCGCGTAAAGTCAAACGCATTGCAAGACGTTTCTGTGATCATCGTTGAATTCAACACCGACGTCACCGTCCCCATCGCAAAGCAGCGAACACAGGATGCAGTAGACAAGGCGATCGCCGATTTGCCCAAAGACTTAACGCGTGAGCCATCGGTAGCTGAGGTGAACTTCTCGGAGTTCCCGATCATGAACATCAACATCGCAGGTGATTATCCACTCGATAAGTTGAAGAAATACGCAGAGGATTTACAAGACGAGATCGAAGGCATGCCCGAGATCAACCGTGTGGACATCATCGGTGCGCTAAAGAGAGAAATCCAAATCAACCTGGATCTATACAAGATGCAGAGTTATGGTTTGACTTTCTATGACATTCAATCGGCTGTTCAAGGCGAAAACGTGAACATTTCTGGCGGTGATTTAGCCGTGAATGGCGTTCGTCGTTCCCTTCGGGTGACGGGCGAGTTCAAGGCGGTAGATCAAATTGCGAATTTGGTAGTCGGTTCTTCTACAGGTGCACGCGTTCGTTTAAAAGACGTGGCAGAGGTGGTAGACAGCTATGAGGAGAAGCAAGACTTTGCGCGTTTGAACAATAAGTCAGTTATCACGTTAAACGTCATCAAACGTGGTGGTGCGAACTTAATCGAGGCGGCAGATCGCATCGAAAAAACGATCGAAGAATACAAAGAAAACAGATTCCCAGAAGGCTTAACGGTAACGACAACGGCGGATCAATCGGAGCGTACACGTGGCGACTTAGCGGATTTGATTAACACAGTTATCCTAGGATTCATCTTCGTGGTAGTTGTATTAATGTTCTTCATGGGAGTACGTGATGCGGTTTTCGTTGGTTTATCTGTGCCTTTATCGGCCTTATTGACCTTCTTATTCATGCCCTCATTAGACTTCAGCTTGAATACGATCGTCTTATTCGGTTTTCTTTTAGGCCTGGGTATTGTGGTGGATGATGCGATTGTGGTGATCGAGAATGCGCACCGTTTGTTCAATAACTTCAAGAAGTTGACGATTACGGAGTCGGTGAAATTAGCCGCTTCAGAGGTATTTATCCCGGTATTATCAGGAACGTTAACGACGATTTCCCCATTCTTACCTTTGCTATTCTGGCCAGGTATCGTGGGTGAATTTATGAAGTACTTGCCTATCACGTTGATCATTACGCTTTTTGCGTCCCTATTTGTGGCCTATGTCATGAACCCGGTGTTCGCGATTACGTTTATGAAGCGTCACGATGAAGAGGTGAACGATGTGAAATCTCCGAAGTTTTCGGACATTCGCCGCACCGTATTTATCTTGTTGAGCTTAGCCGTTTTCGGCTATGTGATGGGCTTCGGTTTAGGCCACTTTGGATTCGGTAACTTCTTCATTCTGTGCATTATCCTGTATGTGTTCAATCACTTTGTGATTACGCCGAAGTGGATTGTGCCGTTCCAGGAAGTTACGTTGCCTAATTTCAAGACGAACTACCGTAAGTTGATTTCGTGGGTTTTGATGGGTCGCCGTCCTATTTATGCGACTATTTCTGCCTTCGTTTTATTAATTGTAACGATCGGTTTATTAGGCGTAGTGAAGCCTAAGGTGGTTTTCTTCCCTTCAGGTGATCCGGATTACATTTATATTTATGCCAAAAACCCGATCGGAACTGACGCAACCGTCACAGATTCGGTTTCCAAAGTAATCGAAAAGCGCGTATTCACTTTCTTAAACAAAGAAGGTTACAGCAAAATAGTGAACTCGGTCATTTCGAACGTGGGTAAAAACGCCGGCGATCCGATGCAACCAGACCGTGGTGCTACTCCGCACAAAAGTAAGGTGACGATTGCTTTTGAGAAATTGCAATTACGGGAGGGAATTAAGACGGGTGAGGTATTAAGTAAAATTCAAGCAGACTTCGCCAAAAATCCTCTAGCCGGTGTAGAAATTGCCATCGAACGCGAGAACAACGGCCCTCCTACAGGTAAACCTATCTCCATCGAAATCGCTGGAGACGACTTCGTGGTTTTACAAGATTTAGAGAAGAAAGTGCGCGCGGCTGTCATCAAGTCTGGCATCCAAGGTATCCAAGAGTTGAAATCTGATTTAGTGACGAACAAACCAGAAATCATCATCGACGTGAACCGCGAGAAAGCATCCCGCGAAGGTATTTCATCTGCTCAAGTAGCGATGGCCGTTCGTACCGGTTTATTCGGTTCGGAAATATCTAAATTCCGTGATGCGAAGGACGAATATCCTATTCAATTACGTTTAAAAGGCGATTCTCGCAACCAAATCGAGAAGCTTTTACAAATGAACGTAACCTACCGTGATATGAACATGGGTGGTGCCTTGCGCCAAGTACCTTTGAATTCCATCGCAGACATTCGCTACGCGACTTCATTCAGCCAGATCAACCGCAAAAACCAAGAGCGTGTCATCACCTTAGGTTCTGATGTAGTTCAAGGCTATAATGCGAATGAAATCGTAGGCGAGTTAACTACGCTTTTCGAAGAAATCGACGTGCCTCAGGGGTATAACATCCGCATGGGTGGAGAGCAAGAGGACCAAAAAGAATCCGGTGCCTTCCTAGGTGTCGCATTCCTTGCTGCCCTTGTATTAATCTACTTAATCCTAGCGACACAGTTTAACTCAGCGGTAAAACCAATGATCATCTTTGCAACGATCTTATTATCGTTAATCGGTGTATTACTTGGCTTCATGGCCTTCGGCATGACCTTCTCCGTGATTATGTCAGGTGTAGGTATTATCGCCCTTGCCGGTATCGTGGTAAAGAATGGCATTCTTTTGATCGAATTCATCGAGGAGCTTCGTTTCAAGCGTGGCTACGATTTGAAGGAAGCGATCATCGAAGGTGGTGGTATCCGTTTAACACCGGTATTATTAACGGCTTCTGCTGCGGTTTTAGGCTTAATTCCATTAGCCCTAGGCCTTAGCATCGACTTCGTTACCCTATTTACGGAACTAAATCCACACATTTTCATCGGTTCTGAATCCGCAGTTTTCTGGGGAATCTTAGCCTGGACGATCATCTTCGGATTAACGTTCTCGACCATTCTTACCCTTGTTATCGTTCCATGTATGTACTACATCTCGGAGCGCATCAAGCAAAAGTGGTTTACAAAAGCAGTATAATTATTTTAGGTTCAAAAATTGCAAAAACCCCTGGGCGTTGGTCTAGGGGTTTTTTGTTTTAGCCAGAGTAGCTACTTTTTTCGCAGGTGTTTGATTCTGTTTCTGATCTCGGATATAATGGCTGATCATTTTTTCATCTGAAGGAGTCAGACTGCCGTTTCCTCCTATTTGGTCCACATCTAACCGAATTTTTGTCGTTTTCATAGCTTAAGAATTAAAATACTGGTTAACTAATATTTTAGCTGCATTTGTATTAATAATCATTCTTCTATTGCCAAAGTGAAATGCGCCAATGGACCTCTCGTAATGATTAATCAATTGTTCTTTTGCAATGAAGGAAACATTGCCATCGTTCCCAAAATGAAATGATTGTTTGCAAGCATAAGCAACCAGATTGCCCGCGACACCTAAAAACTGTTTCTGGCTTCCTTTATTGAAAGAAGAACTTTCAAGTAGATGTATGTAAATATGATCAGGTTTTCGCTCTAAACAAATTAAACCCTGGATTAAATTGGGATTATTTTCAGCAACCAATTTATAAACAAAATGGCTTTCTTTTTCGAGTTCTAATTCCCAATCAAACTGCCATTTTAAACCTAATAAATCATCTAATTTTAACGGCAAAATCAGCGTAGATATGTTTTGCCCTGAAGAAACTTCCTCAATTGATTTTGTTAGTTTATCGATAATGAAATCTGCTTCAACTATTTTCCTATTTCTCATTTTGAAAGGTAGAGAACATTTTGATCTGAATTTTACCTCTGCCCTTTTTTATAAGTTAGTTGATAATTGCATTTAAAGCCGCCATTCCCTAATTTACTGTTTCAAAATCAACAACATGAAAAAACTATTCCTACTCTTGATTCTTCCTTTACTTGCGAGCGCGCAAGATCGTCCGTATGGTAAGGTTTGGGCGACACGTTCGCAGGCCATTGCTCAAAATGGGATGGCCGCTACTTCACATCCTTTATCGACGCAAGCGGCACTTGATGTGCTGAAAGCGGGTGGCAATGCCATCGACGCGGCGATTGCGGCGAATGCGATGGAAGGCGTGGTGGAGCCACATGTGAATGGAATTGGAGGGGATTTGTTTGCCATTGTTTGGGATGCAAAAACGAAGAAATTATATGGCTTGAATGGGTCGGGTAGATCGCCAAAATCCTTGACTTTAGCTGAGTTTAAAAAGCGCGGATTAACGCACATTCCTTCGCTGGGTCCATTGCCGGTAAGTGTTCCGGGTTGTGTGGATGGCTGGTTTGAATTGCATAAAAGATTCGGTTCAATGCCAATGAATAAGGTGTTGGAAAAAGCGGTTTCGTATGCGCGCAATGGTTTTCCGGTACATGGTGAGTTTGCTTCTGCATTAGGTCGTGTTCCAGCAGCTTATGGTAAGTTTCCGAACGTCGCGAATCACTATTATCCGAATGGTAAGCCGCCTGTCGAGGGGGATATTTTCAAGAATCCGAACTTAGCGAATACACTAGAAAAATTAGGAAAAGAGGGGCGTGATGCCTTTTATAAGGGAGATATGGCGCGGACAATGGACGCGTTTATGAAGAAGAATGGAGGGTTTTTGAGCTATGAGGATTTAGCGTCGCACACGTCCACTTGGGTGGAGCCGGTATCGGTGAATTACCGCGGATATGATGTGTGGGAGTTGCCGCCGAATAGCCAAGGAATCGCAGCTTTGCAGATGTTAACGATTTTAGAGGGCTATGACTTCTCTAAAATTAAATTAGGTTCAGCGGAGCATGTGCACTTGTTTACGGAGGCCAAAAAACTGGCTTTCGAAGATCGCGCGAAATATTATGCAGACCCTGAGTTTGCCAAAATTCCAGTAGCGGAATTAATATCGGAAGAGTACGGCGCGAAGCGCCGGGCGTTAATCAATCCGAACCGCGCGGGTCGCCATTACGAGGCAGGAAATCCAGCATTGAAAGAGGGAGATACCATCTACTTAACGGTGGCGGATAAGGATGGCAATATGGTCTCTTTGATTCAGAGTAATTATAGAGGTTTTGGGTCAGGTATGATGCCGGATGGTTTGGGATTCATGTTCCAAGACCGTGGCGAATTATTCAATTTAAAAGAGGGCGAAAATAATAGCTACGCACCGGGTAAAAGACCTTTCCAAACGATCATTCCAGCGTTTATGACGAAGGATGGTCAGCCGGTGATGAGTTTTGGCGTAATGGGTGGCGCGTTTCAGCCGATGGGTCATGTGCAGATTGTGATGAACGTGGTAGACTTTGGCCTAAACGTACAAGAAGCAGGCGATTATCCACGTATTAATCACGAGGGATCTTCAGAACCGACAGGTGAAACAATGGAGACGACAGGGGGAATGATCACGCTGGAGCACGGTTATCCGTATGAAGTCATTCGTGATTTATTGCAAAAAGGCCACCAGGTGGGCTACATGAACGGTATTTACGGAGGTTACCAATGTATTAAATACGACCCAGTTCGCAAGGTGTATTATGGTGCAACGGAATCGCGTAAAGACGGACAAGCGACTGGATATTAAGATGTTTGCAAGCCGCATTTTTACGGGCCACAAATGGCTAGAAAACCAGGAAATTTCGATAGAGAATGGCCTTATTTCGGCTATTTCTTTGGGTTCGGGGGCTTCCTCTGACAATTTCCTCGTACCCGGATTTATCGACTTGCAAATCTATGGTGGAGGAGGTATTCTCTTCTCGAATCACCAAACAACAGATGCGATTCAAGCGACTTTCGATGAACACCATAAAACGGGAACGGTGGCTTTTCAAATTACCTTGAATTGCTCGCCGGCTGACTCGATGTGGAAGGCTGTCGATGCTTACTCGGCTTATTCCGGACCTGGATTAGTGGGTTTACACCTAGAAGGGCCCTTTTTTAATCCGGTAAAACGCGGGGCGCACCAAGAGCAATTCGTTCAAAAACCGTCTTTAGATTTTCTTCGCGAGCTCATCACCCGGACAGCGGGCGTTCCTACCTACTTAACGATCGCTCCGGAAATGTTCAGTGATGAGGAACTTTCATTGCTGTTAGAAAGTCACATCATGTGCTCCTTAGGGCATAGCGATGCGACCTATTCGGAAGCGATGAATGCCATAGATAAGGGCGTTTCTCGCATCACGCACCTCTTTAATGCGATGTCACAATGGCAATCGCGCGCGCCCGGATTAGTGGGTGCTAGCTTCGATTCTGATGCCTGGACGAGCATCATTGCGGATGGCTTACATTGCGATTTTAAATCGCTTTCTCTCGCATACCGTTTAAAGAAGAATCGATTGTTTTTAATCACGGATGCGGTGACGAATGATGTGTCGGGTCCGTATTCGTTTTTGGCCAAAGACGGTCGTTTCACGAACGAGGCAGGAGTACTTTCCGGTTCTTCTTTAACGATGATAGAGGCCATTCAAAACTGCGTTCAAAAGGCTTCAATCCCACTAGAAGAAGCTATCAAAATGGCGACCGTTTATCCGGCAGAGGTGGCAAATTTAGATCAATTAGGCAGTATTGAAGTAGGAAAACGTGCGTGTTTTGTGGAGTTGAATGCGGCTTTGGAGGTGGTGCAAGTTTGGTACGATGGAAAAGCCTTGTTAAATTAGGCTATGATTACATTTCCTTCGAAGCAGCCACACGTTCAGACCACGATATTTACCAAAATGTCAGCCCTCGCCCTCGAGCACGGGGCCTTAAATCTTTCCCAAGGTTTTCCTGGTTTCGATTGTGCGCCTGCTTTGCAAGAACTGCTTCAGCACTATTCCAAAGGACATAACCAATACGCCCCCATGGCCGGCGTGCCGGTTTTTAGACAATCACTGGCGGCAAAAACCGCCTCCTTTTATGACATTCCAGTGGATGCTGATTCAGAGGTAACCATCGTTTCTGGCGCTACTGAGGCCCTTTTTGCAGCAGTTCATTGCTGCGTTTCGCCGGGTGATGAGGTGATCATGTTTGACCCAAGCTATGATGCCTACGATCCCATAGTTCGACTGGCCGGAGGTATTCCGATTCATATCCCCTTGAAGGCTTCGAACTATTTTGCCATTGATTGGGCTGAATTAGCTTCGAAAATTACACATCGAACGAGAGCAATCATGGTGAACAGTCCACACAATCCGACGGGAGCGGTTTGGTCGATGGCAGATCTGGATGCTTTCGCGGAGATCGTTAAAGGAACCAATATCTTGATTATTTCAGACGAAGTGTACGAGCACATCGTCTTCGATGGGGCTCAGCATGCTAGTGTTTTATTGCATCCAGAATTGGGGAAACGCAGTTTTGTGTGTGGGTCTTTTGGCAAAACCTATCACATCACAGGTTGGAAAATAGGCTCTTGTATTGCACCTGCCTACCTTACGGCTGAATTCAGAAAACTACATCAGTGGGTCACTTTTTCGAGTGCGACACCTTTGCAATATGCGCTGTCAGACTACTTAAAAGAGCCGGCACATTACCTGGGTTTGTCTGATTTTTACCAAAAAAAGCGCGACCTTTTCGCCTCCCAATTCGCAGGAAGTGCCTGGAAAGTCCTACCGAGCGCCGGAAGTTTCTTCCAATGCCTTGATTATTCAGCTATCACTTCAGAAAAAGATATCGATTTAGCGGATCGTTTGACTCGCGAAATTAAAGTGGCCTCTATACCCGTCTCTGTTTTCTATGAAACGGATCCAGGCGACAAAATCCTGCGATTCTGCTTTGCAAAAGAGGATGAAGTGCTTTTAGAGGCCGCAAAGCGACTTGTGCAACTCGCTTAAATTATCAGTTTCTTGGTTATTTCAGCTCTTTTTTAGAGGTTTCCGTTATTTTCCAAAAAACAATCCTACATTTACCCCGGCCTTAATCATCAAAAGGCACATCTGTTCCCCCCCCTCATTTATTCCCTGTTTTCCCCTTTTTTAGGGTGATCACGCTTTTGCTAACCACTAGAATAATAAGGTATGTCGTTTTATCACAACTACATAGGAACACTGTCGATTCCTACCGCTGAAAAAGAGGCGCTTTTAGACCCTAAAATGCTGTCTGAGCACCACTTATATCTTCATTTAATAAGCTACCTCGCACCGGCTTTTCCCTCGATAAGTGCTGCCCAACTAGAGTCGCTTTCTTTAAGCAGTTACCTCTATTTTCGATTTCTGTTATGCTTTGATCAGTTGATTGATTCCTCGCATTTCTCTCTTGGTGAAATGCGATTAAGCTTTGAATTCTATGAAAAAGCCATGCGCGGGCTTGCTGCCTTGTATCCAGAGGGCAGTCCGTTTTGGGAGCAGTTTAGTAACTTGAAATCGAGGTATTTTAACTCTGTTATATCAGAGAAAAAGGGTTCTCATAAAAAGGAGGAAATGACTCCAGAGATTTTCCAAGAAATAGCGATTGGGAAATCTGCCATGAGCCTTGCTGCCGTAGATTCCCTTGCCTTTTTAGCCGGTTTCAACTTGAGGCGAGATGAATTAATCGACTGTATTTCCCAGCTCCACATCGGTCTTCAGTACATGGATGATATCGACGATTTTAAACTAGATTTCAAAGAAGGCCAATGGACCTATCCGATGTCTTTAACGCAGATGTACTTGAAGCAAAACGGGATCGTAACCCAGGATCCTGCCCTACTTCACACCTATTTATATGTGTCCGGCATCGCACAAAAAAACCTCGGTTTAGCGATAGCACATTTTGAAAAAAGCGCTCTTATTGCTTCATCAGCAGGTCTTTCTTCTTTTTTTAGCTTCCTGGAGAAACAAATCAGTAGCTGTCAATCACACCTCCAAGAAGTAGATGACCTATTCTTGAAAACGGAAATTAAGTCCCAAAAAAGCTTCTCCATTTTGAAGTATAATTCCCTAGATTCCTCAATAGAAAATGCTCTTGGTTACCTAGCGAAGAACATCGAAGATTCAACTGAATGGACAGATTTTATGACCTCCGCTGGCCAAAGCACCACCTGGACAAGCGCCTACATAGGAATGCAATTAGCCGAGATTGATAACTCGAACCCCCTATTAAAACCGGTACTACAAAAGGTTATTTCAATTTCCTCCACCGCTTTCAATGGGGCGATGATTCAAGACGGAGATTCGAGTAGTTTTCTCGTGGGTTTCCAACAAAAAATGGGCTTTGACACTGACCTAACACAGCGGAATTGGCTAGCCTTTATGAATGCAGATGGCGGGTGGGTTACCTACCGGGATCCTACAGCTTTGCGGAAGAAATTAGATTTACCCGTTTCTGTTTCTGTGAAAGGTTGGACAAACTCACATGCCTGTGTTAGCGCTGCGGCAGCCTATGTTTTAGCTGATATTCCATCGCTTAGATTAGACTTTGAAATAAGTTGTCTGCACCTGGCCTCACTACTAGAATATAAAACCCATTGGAGTTCCTATTGGTGGACAAGCGATGTGTACGCGACCTCTTTTGGCATTCAAGCCTTATCGCATCATTCCGAATTAAAAAGTCGTTGTGAAACGCCGGCGCTTTGGCTAGCGAATGAACAAGAAACGAGTGGCTATTGGTCTAATCCAGCAACGCAGGAACCGAGTGCTTTTTATACCGCTTTGGCGATTAAAGCCTTACATGCCTATGATGCCAAAGCATTCGATAAATCGATTAAAAAAGGAGTGGACTGGCTTTTAAAAAATCAGATGACTGATGGCAGCTGGCTAACGACCCGCATCCTTCGAATTCCGGCTACCGATGTCCTAGATCCGAGCAGTGTTAAGCGATGGAGAAAAAGCTCCTTTGGCGTGAATTGTATTGTCGACGATCACAACCGACTTTTTACTACAAGCACAGTGTTAAATACCTTATATCAATTGACTAAATCCACGGTATCATGCTAGTAAAAGAGAATTTACAAATCAGACCTTTTGATGCAACAAATTCCGTTTTGCAAATCGATGAAAATCGGCATTTGTTAATTAATCGCGCAACCACGGAATTAGTACACATTCTTTCTGCAGCGACAAGTTTAGAAGCTGCGCATAAAGTGTTTAATCAGTCATTTAATCAAACGATCTCGATGCAATCTTTTCGGGAATTGGTGGATGAAAAGTTAGGGGGATATCAAATTATTCAGGAGGATACTATACCTGAAAAACCGGGTCTTAAAAATGCTTATTTAAAACTAAAAATTCCATTGCTGAACGCGCGCATAGCCCGTTTCTTGTCTATTCCTCTTCAGCCCTTTTTCAAGCCATTGGTATTTTGGTTTTCCGCGGGTGCGATGATTTTATTCTTACTCGGAATGGCCATAGGCTTCGAATCTCCTTCTATAAACCAAGTAAATTACTTGAACTTGATGGCTTTGATTTACCCTACCATGCTCATCCACGAATTGGGTCACATTGCTGCCTGCGCTAAATATAAGTTAAAGCCTGGTGGCATAGGATTTGGATTTTATTTCATACTACCTGTCATGTATGCTGAAATAACGAACATTTGGATGGGGACCAAAGAGCAACGAATTATTGCCAACTTAGGGGGTATTTTTGCGGAGGTTTTGTATGCAGTAATTCTCAGTCTTGTTTACTTAATTTCCCAATCCCCAGTCTGTTTATTCGCCTCCTTATCGATCAGTGTTTTTGTGCTGTGGGAGTTTAACCCTTTCGTTCGCTTTGATGGCTACTGGTTACTGTCGGATCTAACAAATACTCCTAATCTACTCCTGAAATCTAAGCAGGTTTTATCCAAAGTCATGCGAAGATCTTTCCTTCATTCTTGGCGAAAAAATAACTTTAAAGTAAATGCCAGCCGCCGCGAAATGTTACTTTTTGCCTACGGCTTTTTGAATACCTTCTTCATTTTACTTGTTCTTGGCTATACGCTGATGAGCTACCAAAAAGAGATCATCCGATTCCCTTTTTCAATCTATCAGATAGTCGTAAAAGTGAGTCAATTAAACCTACACATTCAAGACCTACATGTTCAACTCATTCATATCCTGCTGTTTTATATACTAGCCATTCGATTTCTAATCAGTCAATTAAAATCGCTGCTTAGGTAATCACAAAGTCCTCCCAAAACCTGCTTTAAAGGGTCAGCAGAATTGGGATTCATCAGACCCTCTAACCATTAATACTACCCATTATGAAACCTGTAAAAAACAACATTACCCCAGAATTAATTGCGCTATTCGAAGTGGAAGAATTAGAAGAGCGTCTTGAGAACAAGTGGACACTATCCACTAGTGCTACAACAGATGAGAAAGGCACGTCTGTCACTGCTAGCGCTAGTGTCCAATTTGAGTAATTGAATGAGAGGGGGCTCTAGCTCCCCTTTTTTAAAAGAAACATATGAAAAAATATAGCTATACTCTCCTTATCCTGCTCCTAAGCTATCTAACTAGTTCGGCACAAATCTCCTTAAAAGGTCAAATTGTCGATGCTGAAACAGGTGATAAAATCCCTTTTGCTAGTATAAGTACTAAGGACAACAGAAACACCCTTTCGAACGAAATGGGCGATTTCTCCATTCCCGTTAACGAGCTTCCTGCTGAATTAATCATCTCCCATCTTTCCTATGGAAAATCAGTTCTCAAATTAGAAGAAAATGGCGATCACATCATTCGACTAAAAGCCACCCCCATATTACTACCCGAAGTTCGTGTGGGGAACTATGCTAGAGAATTAGTCTCTCATGCCGCCCAAAAACTAATGCAGAATTTTTCTCTAAAGTTTTACGGCAAGGCCATTTACAGACAAAGCACCCAAATAAATCAACAAACCAGCGAGTGGCAGGAAATCATCTATGCGACTAAATCAAGCAATAGTCGCTTAGAAGGAACCGCTGTATTAAAGGGTCGATATGCGGCTCAGGATGCGGTCTATAAATTTGAAGACTTCTCCTATTATACCAAAGCCTACGGACTCATCGACCTCGATACGAACAGGCACGCAGTCATTAGCCTAACAGGTAGTGATCTATACCACTACAGCATCGCGAACCTTCGAAAAGAGGGCGAGCGGGAAATAGCGGAGATCCACTTTACCAATAAATTGCCAGCCCAAGCAAACTCTAAATATGGAACCGTTTTCATAGACACCGACACCTATGATATTTTGAAAATTACCTTTATTACCCACTCCGATTTAGGAGTAAAAATGAAGAATAAGCATCCCCTTTGGGTGATGAAAATGGTCAACCCAAAATATGAATTCGAAATAAGCTTTAAAGATGTTGCCGGTGGCCGATCGATAGAATACCTGAAAGTACAATACCGCGTGGATTACCACTTAAAAAAAGAAATCCTACCCATTCACGTTTCCTCCTTGACTTATCTCTATGAAACGAGTACCCAAGCAGTTACGATGAACTATGAAAGAGCGAATGCAGGTGGGAATGATAGGGATCTAATAAAAAAGTTCGCCTATGACCCTGAATATTGGAAAAGAAATACCGTCATAGAACGCACTCCTGAACAAAACAAGGCCATTCAAAATCTGGAGGGTAAAGGTGCGTTTGGGAATGCGCTGGGAATTAAAAAGAACTAATTATGGCAATAGTATCCCCTTTTGACTCCATGATTGCAGGTATGCTGGTTCGAATGATAATCTGTGCTACAGTCGTTTTATTCATTGTTAAAATAGTTCGTCGATGCCGTTCAAATTGAAACTTCATTCAGTCTAAAATTATCAGTTTCTTGATAATTTAATTGAGAGTTCACCGATACAGTTGTTTATCAAATAAAGAACCTTACATTTACCTCGGCCTAAGCAATCAATTAGGCCCCATCTGTTCCCCCATCATCTATTGTATTTGCTTTTGAATGACGTCTACTGAATAGGTGCGATTCATTCCATTTGATTCGATGGTGCAACCCGAAAAACCAGACAAGAGTAGGGATTAAAATTAAAAATTTAAGGCAATGAAAAAAGTTCTTTTAGGCATTTTAACCTGCACCACCATGATTCTAGGAACCAAGGGGATATTAAGAAACAAAAGTGCAAATGTTGGGTATGTTGTAGCATCTTATGTTACCACAAATGCAGCAGCACAAGCAACGGTTGCAGGAGCCGTTAGTGCAGTAGGCCCAATAGCAGCAGCTAGACTTGGAGCCCAAGTAGGCGTTAGAGTTGGGGTTATAGCAGCTGGACCATGGGGCATGCTAATTGGAGGTGCTGTAGGGGCGCTTTAATGAATTATACGAGAATTTGATTTTAAAAGTCAAATTCTCGTATCAAAATAAATCAAAATACATATGGAAATTTGCTTCATAATCTCTTTTGGCTTAGTCCTCACCCTATTAGTAACAAAAATTCTTTTACTATTTGTTTCGTGTATAATTACAAATTCGTTACAACCATTTAGAGACATTGAATACAAAGAGGATGCATTTCACTACTTCTCCATCTACCTTCTATTTTTTGGCGTATCCTATTTAATGCAAAGGAGTGGGATTTTTGAGAATAACACTGAATCTTTTGTAACCATCTGGATAATAACATTCGTATTTTCACTTGTCCCGCTTAGCGTTTTATATATCATATCACCGATCTATTATTTATTAAAATCTAAGAGAAATCACTCTTTAATTGAGAGGGACCTAGTTGATCGATTCTATGGTAATCAAAAAATAGTTGTTATTGAGAATGGAGGGGCCAATGCTTTTGCTTCTGGTATTATTCCTTTTACAAAAGTAATATTGTTGACAAAAAGCATATTCGAACAACTCTCAAACGAAGGCCTAAATGCAATTATTGCTCATGAATTAGGTCACCTAAAATTAAACCATCTACGTAAACTATATATTATCAATATCTTATTGTTAGCAATAACAACTTTAGTCTATAGCCTATTGGTTTTACCATATATGGCTAGTCCATATTATGTGTATTATTTAATGGCTTTTGGAGGTGTTTTTTATGGTCTCATTCCTATGTTGATTTTAGGTTTTTTTCAAAAAAAATTTGAAACTCAAGCTGATGCCTATGCGGCACGTAAAGTTGGTAAAAAAGCAATGATTACTGCACTAGAAGATTTAAATAAAGCAAGTAAAGGCCAAATGGAGAGATGGTCTCCTAACTATCCGACACTAGATCAAAGAATTAGCCATGTTACCAACCTTTCAATATAATAGGATATTAATTTTAGGGTTAATTGGGGTGCTAAGTTATTTCATAGGCTTTTATTATGACCTACCCCAAATTGGCCATAAAGAGTTATTCATAGAATTAAAAAAAAATGTCAACCATTGGGAGCTATTTATTTTCCTATTCTTTACCAATTTGAAAGTTGGTCTATTAATTCTGTTGGTGGGATATATTACCGGGGGTATTGCCTCAGTTATCTTATTTACTTGGAATTTATTTTCACTTGGCATGTTAATAAGTGGAATAAATTCATCATTTTCAAACCCTTTAATTGTAATTGAAAACCAAATTTTACCACATGCAGTAACAGAAATTTTAGCTTTCTTCATATGGACCTACCTTAGCTTTGAAGGGATTCCATTTATGAGAAAAATAGTTGTAAATTCTGAATTTGCCATTGAATTAATTCCCTCTCCTAAATTACTCATTGTGCCTACAGGGCTTCTTGCTTTATCAGCATTAATTGAATCATTTATATCATTTAATTAACACAATATGAAAATTGAGGGCATTGGTGGTTACATCAAAATTCTATTACTTTATACGAGTCTAATTTTCTTAGCAGGTATAATTAAGACAGAGATTCTTATTGAAAATCAACCTCATTCTATTAAAGGGATTGCTAGAATTTCAAGCATATTAAGCATATTTATTTCAACAATTTCACTCCTATTTATTTTATTAATCGAGTCTATCCTGGTTTGGTTTTTGATACAATTACATAAAATATATGTGCCAATAAGTGATTGGTTTTACTGCCTTAAATTTTTTATTTTTTCATTAATTGGAAGTGAAATTCTAAAATTCATGTCACTGTATTTATTCTTAGTTGATGATATAAAAAATATCAACTTAACACTCGCCAACTCATATGAAAAAATGTCTTTTTTCTGGGTTTCAAGAATTTCTGATTTTATGTTTCTCATTTTAGGTATTGTACTATTTAGCATAGAAATTAAAAATGTACGAGGCAATAGCTTTCGTACTTCTTTTTTTGCAGTTACCTATTTTTCCATTTCCATCAGCTTGATCTTTTTATTATTTAACAACTGATGAAAGCTCTCTTGATTATTACACCAGCTCAGGGACACTATTCGGCAACTTTTTCATTGGTCGACTCGTTGACACATCTTGGATATTTAACGTACATATCTACAAATATCGAATATGAAAGTAATTTGAAATCTTTGAGATATAATACTTGTATACTAAATGCCATCCCCTTTGGTTTAGATTATGACCTATATGGCGATTATTCAACTAGTCAATTAAAAGAGATTTTAAGTGAAAGAATGGAATTTAAAATCTATGAAAGCAGAAAACTTGAATTAGAAAATATCATCGAAAATATCGCCCCTGATTTAGTATTTATCGATTCACATAATTCAACAGATTTTATCCCATTATACCACATTTTGAAAAAGAATAAATGCAAATTATTTTTTCTGCAAACTACATTATCTACATCTCTATGCTGGAATTCTCCTCATCTGACTAGCGCGTATTCGCCTGATAAACCAGTAAAAATACTTATTGAAAATACCTTAATAAAGGCTAATTTATTGAAAAATAGATTTTTTGAATGGGTGAAATTTATGGGATTTGATGATAAATCAACCATAAAAAAGAAATTCACTCAGGAAAATATTAATAAGAAATACGCTCTAAAATGGACCTATCCAATTGGCTGTACATTCAATTCAATTGATACCATCGCAGTAAGTCCAATTGAATTGGAATTCAACACTACAATTCATGATACGATATATTTAGGAACCTCCGTAATGCAAGCAACTGAAAGCGCAATAAACGGACAGGGGCATTTTAAAAAAGAGCTACTTTATGTTTCATTTGGCACATTAAACATTCACAAAACTCGTATAATAGAAACCTTTCTTGATAAACTAAATGAAGTATTATATGAGCTCCCTAATGTTAAGACAATAGTCACGGTGGGAAAGAACATGGCATTATATAATTCGAACCAAAGTAGGTGGAACCAAATTCAATTATTACAATATGTTGATCAAAAAGATATTTTAAAATCGTGTGATTTTTTTATTTCACACGGGGGACTAAACTCCATTAAAGAAGCAATACATTTTAACGTTCCAATGTTAATTTATCCATTGGAAGGTGATCAATTCGGAAATGCACAGAAAGTTAAATATCACAATCTAGGGCTAACGGGAAATATAGAACTAATAACACAGGAATCGTTGAAATCTAATTTGTCAATCTTGATAAAAGAAAGGTCTAAGTACAAATCCAATTTACAGGATTTTAACCAAAGAATCAGTAATTACAATTCTACAGAAGTTCTTCTTAAGGCAATTAACAAAGCGAAAATATTAGAATAGAAAAAACCACCTAATTCAAATACTTTAACGCTATCTCCTCTCCAATCTGCTCTAAAAGCTCAGCGGCATGTGCGAGGGAATCAATAGAATTAGCGGCACGGGAGGAGATGGTTATAACATCATTTTCATCCAGGAAAAGCGGAAAGTTTGCTGAACTTTCAAAGGTACCGGAGACCAGGATCGTTTGTTTGAAGACTTTGTCGCAGCGTTTTACCACTTCTGAGACGACTTTGCCATCCCAGGTGGAAGAGTCAATCTTTCCTTCGCCGGTGATTATGAAGTCTGCTTTTAGGAGAGCACGGTTGAAGTGGACTTTGTCCATCACCCAGCTGGAACCAGGGACTATTTTTGCCTTAAAGAAATAAAGAGCGCCAGCTCCGAGGCCACCAGCTGCGCCGGCACCTGCTTCTGTGGCAAGAGAACCGAAGAAAGAAGCGATATTGTTTAGACCTTTGTCTAATTGTTTAATTACTGTAGCGCTTGCTCCTTTTTGAGCTGCAAAAACGTAAGCTGCACCAGTAGGTCCTGCGAGTGGATTTGCAACATCGGTAACAACGGTGAAAGCGCAAGGGCCGAGTTCCACTGAGCTAATCGATGCGATTTGAATCAAATTTTCACCTGTAGGGGCTAATTCGAGACCTTTCGCATCTAAAAATTTCCAACCCAGGGCTGCTGCCATTCCAATGCCGGCATCGTTAGTAGCGGAGCCACCGATAGTCAGGATAATTTGTGAGGCGCCGCGGTGTAAGGCGTCCGCAATGAGAATCCCGGTTCCGAAGGTGGATGTTTTTAAGGGGTTGCGCTCTTTATCATTTAAAAGGGCTAGTCCAGAGGCGCGAGCCATTTCGATGTAGGCGGTTTTTTGGTCCGCTAAATACAAATAGTCCGCTTGGATGGGGCGCATTAAGGGATCAAAGGTGTCTACTGTGATCCATGTGCCGCCATGTAATTGCTGAATGACTTCGAGTGTTCCTTCGCCACCGTCGGCGAGGGGCATTCTGGTGAAAATGGTTTTGGGGCGACGTTTTTTTATTCCCTTTTCTAAGGCCTCACAGACTTGAGAGGCGGATAGAGATCCTTTAAACTTATCAGGGGAGATTAATACGTGCACGGCGATGGATTTATGTCGCAATTTACCGACAATTCCTTAAATTTAATGCATGAGAATTTTGACAACCTTCGGCCTACTACTAGTACTATTCACTTCCTGCACGAATCAACCGGATTTAAGCGGATTCGATGTGGAAGCGTTTAAAAAAGATAGAGGCGCTTGTGGTGGGACGAGGGAAAAACAAATCGACTGGCTGAAAACGCATAAAATGACGTGGAAGGGAGTTAGCTCGAATGATTTGGAAGATATCCTAGGCAAACCAGATATTCAGCAATTAGCAGATCGCAATCAAGAGTATTATGTCTACTTTTTGGAAAAAGGAGAACAGTGTGAAAATATAAAAAACCCATCCATGGCACGCACTATGGCCTTTCGATTTAGTGCGATGGGCTTAACTACGGAGATAACTTTCCAACAGGGTCTCCCCTGATATAAACCAAACACAAATCTAAACCTATGAAAAAAACACTACTCGCGTCGCTGCTCCTAATCAGCACGCTGGCCTTCGGCCAAACCTACACTCCTTCGCCAGCAAACCTTCAGGCGAGAACACAATTCCAAGACAATAAATACGGATTATTCATTCACTGGGGCATTTCGTCAATGCTAGCAGATGGGGAATGGGTTATGAATAACCGAAAAATTGACAAAAAAGATTACCAAAGACTCCTGAAGGGCTTTTATCCCTCCGAATTTAACGCGGCAGAATGGGTCTCCATGGCAAAGAATTCCGGGATGAAATACATCATTTTCATCACGCGTCACCATGACGGATTCTCGAATTGGGATACACAAGCTTCGGATTGGAAGATTACAAATACCCCGTTTAAGCGGGATGTGTTGAAAGAATTAGCGGCGGAATGCCAAAAACAAGGCATAAAGCTGGGGCTGTATTATTCGACTTTGGACTGGTACAGAGAAGATTATCCTTGGAAAACAGGACGGACTGGGCAAAACTCTGGCCGCAAGGGTCAGGGCGATTATGCGTCGTATTTGAAATTCATGAAGACACAGTTAACGGAATTATTGACGAACTATGGCGAGATCAGCAACATCTGGTTCGATGGGCATTGGGATCAAACAAATCCGGAGGGAAACAAGGATCGCAGCTCTCGAATTGATTGGAAATATGACGAGATTTATGGACTGATTCACTCCTTGCAGCCACAATGTATGATTGGGAATAACCACCACTTGGATCCGATTCCTGGGGAGGATTTCCAAATGTTTGAACGCGATCTTCCAGGAGAGAATCAACATGGTTTGAGCTTTCAAGCTGCCTCAGCACTGCCTTTGGAAACCTGCGAAACCATCAATGGAGCCTGGGGCTACAACATGATGGACCACAAATATAAAACGCCTACCCAAATTCATCAGCTATTAGTGGGCGCAGCGGGTAGAAACGCGAACCTGCTTTTAAACGTGGGGCCGATGCCTACGGGTAAGATTCAGCCAGAATTTACAGATAGTTTAGCGGTAGTGGGCAAATGGTTAGAAGCCAATGGGCGTTCGGTGTATGGAACGCGAGGTGGTCCAGTAAAACCGCAGAAGTGGGGTGTGACAACAGAAAATGCGACGAGCGTTTTCGTACACTTATTCAATAAACCGGGCGAAGAAACTCTGCTTATTCCGGGCAAATACAAAAAGCTTGCTGTCTTGAACGGTGCCGCTGTGAAGGCGAAGTTCGAGAAGGAAGGCGCACGTATCTTAGTCGCAGATGTGCCAGAAGGAGCGCAAGTCTTAGAATTGATTAAATAAAAATTGGGGCCCGCGGCACGCATGCATCTTTATGCAGTCATGTAGCCGCGGGCCCCTTATTTTATTTCAAAGCTCCGTAGATAATATTCTCTATTTTTTCTTGGTAATCACCATGGGAATTAGGCGTGTGTTGTGACATGATCAACACAATCATCTTCTCTTTAGGATCTGCCCAATAGGTCGTTCCATAATAGCCTCCCCAAGAGAAAGAGCCTTTATTACGCATCTTGCGATTCGCTGACTTTTCGCCAGCTAACATAAATCCTAAACCAAAGGAATCATCCCCCAATGGGAAGTTTGGACTTACCATCAATTCCGCTGTACGACGGCCGATGATCTGCTTTCCGTTGTATTTACCGCCATTCAAGATGCATTGCAAGAAGATCGCATAGTCAAAGGCAGTAGACGAAAGTCCTGCACCCCCTGAGAAGAAAGTCTTCTTAAATAAGGGGTAATTAGGATTAATACCGCGGAAGGTAGGTGACCAGGTGATGATTTGGTTCTTCTCATTCTCCGTATAAACCGTAGGCAGACGAGATCCTTTTTCAGCTGGCAGATTGAAATAAGTGTCCTTCATGCCTAATGGGATGAAGACATTTTTCGTCAAATACGCTTCCAAGGTTTCCCCACTAATCACCTCAATCAAACAACCTAATACATCCGTGTTCAATCCGTAGGTGAATTTCTCACCCGGATTATGAATGAGTGGCAAGGTGCCTAATTTTGTGATCGCTTGTAATAAGGTCGTTCCGTTATCGCCTAGACCTGAAGGAACACCCGCTTTTGCGTAGATCGCCTTCATTTTATCCGAACCAATTCCTGCATAATCGATACCTGAAGAGTGGGTTAGCAAATCGCGAATCGTTATCTCCCGCTTCGCAGGCTCGGAAGTAAACGAGGAATCTGCCGCATTGAAATCCTTGAGGACGCGTGGGGATTTGAAGCTAGGAATAAAATCTGAAAGCGGTTGATCCAAGCGGATTTTGCCTTGTTCGAAAAGTTGCAAGATGCCTAAGCTGGTTAGAGCTTTGGTTTGGGACATGATACGGAAAATCGCGTCAGCAGGCATCGGTTTTTTGGTTGCCAAATCCGCGTAGCCATGGCCTTTGTAGTGAACGAGTTGATTGTTTTTCACGATGAGTGTAACCGCACCCACCAGGTGGTTTTTCTCCACATAGGATTTAACTAAGGCATCGATAGCCTCTAGTTTTTTTAGATCAAAATCTGCCGTAGGTTGAACTACGGGAGATAAAACTTGCGCCGCTAGCGAAAGCGGAAGCAAGAAAAGAATTAAGAGTTTTTTCATTCGTCTGTTTTGATATTTCGGTTAAAAGGTAGGTTTAGTTGGTAAGCGAATGAGCGGTCTTTGTCGTTTTCTAAAACATCTAAGCCATACTTGATTTTCTCCATCGGCGTCGCGTCGAAAGTCCCGAATAAGCGATCCCAAAAAGCGAAGATATTCCCGTAATTCGAATCGGTTTGTGGTCGCTCGAAATGGTGGTGCACTTTGTGCATATTAGGCGAGATGATCACATACGAAAGCGCCGTATCTAACCAAAGTGGCAAACGAATATTCGCGTGATTGAACTGAGAAAGAACGACGCTGAGGCTTTGGTACAAAAACACCATCCACATAGGGGCTCCACAGACTAAAATGGCTAAAATCGCAAAGAACGCACGGATCACACTCTCCCCCGGATGGTGGCGATTTGCCGTCGTCGTATCCACCTGCGTATCCGCGTGGTGTACCATATGGAACTTCCAAAGCACCTTGATCTTGTGCTCGATCAAGTGCACTAAATAGGCCCCCACTAAATCCATCAGCAATAAACCCACGATTAAAAAGGCCCAACTAGGCATCGCAAACCAGTGTAAAATTCCGAAATTCGCTGAGGTCGTCCAGTCACTCGCCGACACTAAAAGTACCGCAAAAGGAAAATTAACCGCGATAGTGGTGAAGGTCAAAAACAAGTTAAGCTTCGCGTGAGCCCACTTTTTATACTTGAATGTGAATAGCGGAATCCCTGACTCAATCAGCCAAAAAATGAGAATTCCTCCAGCTAAAATCAACGCTCGGTGCGCACTAGGAATGGTTGCAAAGTAAGATTCAATCATCATTTTTTAATGTTACGTAAGACATATATAAAATTCTTCACGGTAGGCCTTTTGTCATAAAAGTCCAAAATATAGTAATAAGTCCCGTCTGGAACTTCTCCCGTTTTCTCAAACAACTCAGTCCCCTTAGATGTTTCGCCGCCCCAATTATTTTGGTAATTCTCCGTCTCATAGACCAGGCTACCGATGCGGTCAAAAATCGAAATATGGTTCGGGATGGGCTTCGTTAAGAGCCCCTCAAAGACCAAAACATCATTTTTACCATCTCCATTAGGCGAAATTCCTTGTGGCTCGAAGAACGGACATGGATCTGCATCCAACCTATTCTCTATCCCATCACCATCGCAATCTGGTTTGTATTTTAAGGGGTTTTCCTCGTCTTCATCATATATCCCATCGCCATCCGTGTCCAAAGTTCCCGCTGATAAAACCGTCACCGTTAATGAGGTCGTGCTATTGCAGCCCGTATTATTCGTGCCTTTAATCGAATAGGTGGTCGTTTTTAGCGGGTTTGCGTTCACCACCGCTTTGTCTACCGCAGATAATCCATAGCGTGGAGACCAAGCATAGCGATCTGCCCCAGAGGCCGTAATCACTAAAGTGGACCAACGAACAACCTCGGCTGGATTAGGCACAAAACTCAAAACTGGAATGGGGTGAATGACCACCACCGTGCCAGAACTGTAGGCCGTGCCACAGACAGGCTGAGTAATCACTGCCCGGAAGTATTTCGTGTTAGGCAAATTCGTCGCTGTATAACTAGAATCAGTATTTGCAATATCCGCGACTCCCACTAAAAAGTCGGGAGTATCAGCAGATTGCCATTTCGCAATGGTCCCAATATGCCCACTCAGCTTCATTAACTGGCTATTTTTATCGCCGCAGAATGTCCCTGTTCCCGTTAATTTTCCGCCTGCAATTTCTTCGGTTCGGATCACCACAGAATTCGTAAACTCAAGGCTATCTACAGAAGAACGCGCGCCGCGGCGGTAATAATAAACCGTTTTTGAAAGGGGTGGCAGGTAGGTTTTCGCGGTTGCACCAGGTATCTGGGTGAACGAAATGTTATCCGTACTAACTTGCCAAATATAGGTAATGGGCCTTGGGACGCCGTAGGCATCGACTTTAGAGGTTAACAGCGAGGGCTTAGCCGGGTAACACAGGGATTGATCGGATTCTATAGAACCCGGCCAGAGGTAAGGTAATATAGTCACGGTATCAGTTTGAACTGCGTTTGCGCCATTGATGGTGAAGCTGATGATCGCCGTTCCGGCCGTAATTCCGCCGGTTAAGATGGCTGTATAGGTTCCGTTATTGTTATTCACCACGGCGGAAACAGTTCCTAAGGTGGAGGAGATGGTGACTAAGCCTCCGTTACCCGTTAAGTTATTTCCTTTGAAATCCTTTAATTGGACAAAGATGGTGGAGTAATCTTTTCCATTGGCCTTAATAACTTTAGGGCTGGCGTTAATAGTCGAGGTCGTGGTGTCGGAGACATTGGGAACGGAGCCACAGAGGTCGATGGTGGGAGTTTGGTCGCAGTTAAAGATGGGCTCGCGCGCGTCAAAAGATGTGCCATCGCCCATACTTCCGTTAATCCGGTGTCCTACATAACAAAACTTAGAACTTCCTTCTTTTACATAGAGCAATGTGTGACCGCCCATTTCTGCGAAGAGTGCTTTATCAGTTCCTTGATTAAAACCGCCGGCTAAACCCGGATCATAGGAGGCGTTTTCAATGGGCCTGCCTAACATATTGCGGGCATTATATCCCCAAGAATAAAAATCCCCCGCTTTTGTGATGGCCGCCGCTGCCGGAACGGAATTACTATGTTCTTGCACCGTAAGGAAAATAACATTCGTCAAAAAGTCATTAGGAGCTGCTGATTTTTTCGCTTGTACCCAATTGAGATGTAAAAGATCTCTCGAGAAATCGCCACATTGGTAATTTTTATTATCCCCCATCGCGTAGAGGTTTCCGGAATTACTCAAGACATAATAGGTGTTATAAGAGCTCCCACCCATCACACCGCCGGTTACACCGATCATCCGAATACCTTTGGATTTCACGTCATCCGGAAGCGTCATCTCTGTCGCGTACGACCGATACGCTACCCCTGATCCATCGCCTAAAATGGTGGTACGACCCCAAGTATACAATTTGCCGTCATTCGTTTCAGCGATTAATGCATTAATATTTGTGTTTCCAACGTGTCCACGTACCGCTTTTACCCCCGTTAAATAGGTAGTGGGGTCTATTTTTACCCGTTGCCATACGTTCGATCCAGCCGTTCCTTGCACCGCTCCATTCCCATCCAATGCGCCAGATATATAACCTAACACATATACGTCTCCCGCTTTACTTAATAAAATAAGGGTTCGATACATCGCAAACAGCATTTTTACATCGGAAGGCTCTAAGCCGATAGGAAGGCCGATGGAGGAAGATCCAGCAGGAGGGGTGATTTGGGCGACTCCAGGGGAAGTCGTCAGCGTAGGACTGAAAAGTGACCCCACGGCACCCCAAGCAAATAAACCCGTAGAGGTTAATACGACTGCTTGGTCAATCGACGTTCCCGTGTAAGAGCCTCCAATACCTGCTTTATAGATAGTGCCTGAAAGATTAGAATAATTAGTTGAATTAATTTCTAAAGGCGTTAGCTGGCCCGTTAAACCCGAAGGAGCCATGTTTGCCCCCCAAATAGAATATTCCCCCGTACTTTTAATCGCGACTGAGGCGTGATAACCACTGATGAGCTTATCGTATGGGTCGTTTACATTGCACTGGGCCATGCCATCGACGGCTACACAAAAAAATAGGATCAGCCAGCCCCATACCCTAAAGTAACAGTATCTGCTCGCTGATCCCATATAATAAATTTCAATGATTGATTTTAAACCCTAAATATAGGCTTTAAAAATTGAAATTTATTATTTGATTATTCTAATTTCAATGCGACGGTTTAGAGCCATGCCCTCCTTCGTTTTATTCGATGCCGCCGGCTTATCTTCACCATACGCATTCACTTGTAAACGCGCAGATTCAACACCTTGCTTCATTAAGAAATTCGCCGCCCCTTGTGCTCTGAAGCGAGATGCCTTTAAATTATTTTTAGAGGTTCCAAAAGCATCGGAATGACCGTCTACCCGAACTTTAATATCCGGACGAGCGATTAGCGCTGAGGCTACCATTTTTAATTTCGCCACGGACTCTTCCGTTAATTCCCACTTATTATTCATGTAAAGAATCGTCGTTTCAGCCATCGCTTCTTGATCTAACTTCAATTGAGCCGCTGCCTTCGCTTCCGCCTCTGCCTTCGCAACTGCCTCTGCTTTCACTTTGGCTTCTGCCTCAGCTTTCGCCACCGCTTCTGCTCTAGCTTTTGCCTCTTCTGCCGCCTTCTTGTCAGCTGCAATTTTAGCTAAGCGATCTTGCTCTGCTGCCTCCGCTGCCGCTTTCGCCGCTGCTTCTTCCGCTAACTTAGCAGCCACCTCATCCATTTTCTTCTTCGCTGCCTTCCATCCGAAATGATAAACTAGGCCAAAAGACGTGCTATTATTAGACCCTCTCACGGAAGCTATTTTAACTCCTGCCTCTGTCGACTGTGCCATCGGAATCGCTAAGTTAGACTGAGCGATGATGGAAAGTCTTTTCGATAATTTCACATCAATACCAATTCCACCGGCTGCACTTAATTCATAGGCATTACCTGGGAAACCATAATCGCGACGGGCAAAAGCCTCGGCGCCTATTTGGAAGAATGGTTTTAATACCGATGTTTTCTTACGTGGAATGAAGAAGTAACGCATGCTCGCATTAGCAGATAGAAATTTGCCATTCCACTCGCCTGGGCTAAAGAAATCGCCCTTGAATCCTGTCAAACCTGTATAAACGACATCCATGCTCGCCGTTTTGCGCTTCGAGAATTGAACGCCTAAGTTCGTGAAGGCATTGAATTCGTCCTTTGCCGTTCCGCGGTTATTCGTCCATAAATCGGTAGGACCACCAATGATGACCAGGGATTTATCGTTTTCTTGTGCTGCCAAAGTCCCGCTTAAGAACAATAGCCCGAGTAGTAATTTCTTCATTTTTCTTATTTACAATATTGTGCAATCGCCGCGGCTGCATCCGGGTACCCTTTTGCTTTTGCTCGTGCGAAACTAGCGCATGCCTCCGCCTTCTTACCTGTTGAAATCTGGGACATGCCCGCAAAGTACGCAGATTTGCCGGTATTGTTTCCGGGGTGTTGTTCGGATTTGGCAAAATAGAACAAACTTTCCGCAAAACGTTTGCCCGCATAATAGCAGATTCCCACGTTCTCTAGGTGAGAGAAATTCCCGGGATCTTGCTTCGAAAGTTCCGTATAAATCGCAGCAGCTTGGAGGTACTTTCCTTTCACAAAAAGGCTATTCCCTTTCGCTGTCAAGCCGCGTAAATCTCGGCTTCCACCACGCAGCAGGTTGGCCGTAGAATTCAAGATAGCAGTATCCCCTGGAAATTTTTTCAATGTCTTTTCCAAAGTAGCTAATAGCCCATTGTCCGCCCCTTGTTTCACCTCAAACATGCCCAACATGTATTGATTCCAGGTCAGGGCATTATTGTTATTTACGTCCAAAGAAACCTGCAAAGCGCGCTTTATCTCGTTTGTGTCTTTCAATTTAGCCGAAGTGAAAATCATATTCTTGTAATAACTAGATGCGCGCGGCCAGGCGTCGAAGGCACGTTTGGCATAATAATGTGCCGAATCCATCTTGTTCAAGGAGGCATAAATCGATGTGCGCAAGAAGTCGTTATAATGCAAGAAAGGATTATCGTTTTCACTTTCTTTCAAGACCCGAAGTGCATCATCAAATCGCTTATCGCGTATATAATAACGCGCCATCATCGCCTTCATCGGTAATGTCGACGAGGACAAATTAGGAATATCAGGCAGCTTCTCCACATCAACCGTCGCCATCTTCGGGTCGGCGTTCACCTCACCCATCACGAATTTTTGGATCTTTAAGGACTCAAAAGTCTCGTTCGCCACGTAGATGGACGGGACTAAAAGGGCGACGCCTAAGAGTAAGTAAATGACTGGCATTGCATTGAAATTCCGCGCCGACTTGTCCAAGGGAATCAACACCAAAGCCGCCGCTAACGACAGCATCGACTGCATCGCCGTCCGCTCTGCTGGGAAGTTCAAAAGCGCATCCACCCCATAGCATGTCACCGCTAAAAAGGCGATGATCACCATCAGCGGATCGCCACGTTTTGTGCGCAAAAACTCAAATGTATAATACAACAATAGCAAGAACATGCCTGCAAAACACAGACCACCTAAAAGCCCTAAATCCGCAAACATTTCGATGAAATCGTTGTGCGCATGATACGGCACAAAAAGCTCGTTCGCCACTTCACGCTCGTAAGGAATCGAAGCTAATTTCCAGTTACCGTAACCGGCCCCTAGAATGGGATGGTGAATCGAATAATCCAATGCCGTTCCCCATAAGTGAATACGCGAATTCTGCTCGCTGGCGATGTTGATATCGCCGATACGCTTCGTTACTGTGCCATAACCCGTCTCGGTCTCTTGCCCCGCGACTGCTAATTTCAAGCGAGCGTTCGACACGAAAATCGCTACTAAAGCCGGGAGTAAGAAGAATAAAAGTGCGGATTTTAAAGCAGCTTTATTTTGCCAAATAAGCCCCACAAAAAACAACACCGTGATCAGCGCAAAGCCCACATAGGTCGAACGTGTGTTCAATAAAAAGAGCGCAAAAACGCCTAGGAATAAAGCGATAATCCCAGCGATTCGGCCTAACCATTTGGAAGACATAAGCACATACATCGCAAACGGGATCATGATGAGCAAACTAGCCGCCGTCACGTTCTTATTCCCGTGGTATTTATTAATGCCAAGGATCGCGGCATCTAAATTCATCGTGCGCAGATTCGTCGAAAAAGTCTTCAGAATATAGACCGCATCAAAGAATAATAAGAGCGTAATTCCGTAGGCAATCCCCGTAAATAAAACAGCGCGGTCCTGCTGATAAAACAGAATAGACAGGTTAATGAAAACAAAATAGGTCGTAATCAGACGGGCCAAAGTCACCAGGGTTTCCGTCGGATTTATCGCATAAAAGTAAGACCCAATCGCCCAAAAAAGCAGCAACGAAAACACCAGCGTAAACTTGTAGGCAAATACCTGACTAATCGCCTCCGCGTATTCCTTGTAGCGAATACCGATGAATCCAACCAACACTAAACTCAAGCTACTCGCATACAACCACTGCGCGCCCATCACGTCCGATGCACCCATGTCCGGAATGAAATAGACAATCAGGTAAAGCAAGCTGGCCAAGATGGCGATGAAGGAGGATAGGGTTAATTTCATGGGGGCAAATTTAGCAAATACATTATTATTAAACCCAGAAAACACTTTAGGCAAGCAGAAACGGGCATGACGCCTAGCCAATATTTGGAAAAAATAGCTTAATTTTAGTTCTGCGTTTTGAACTAAATGAAAAAATTCCTCCTCTTAATCTTGCTGTTGTCCAGCTTTCTAACCCAAGCTGAACCATTGCGTTTATCCTACTTAGGGGAGGCGAATATCTTTTATTCAAAGCCCTACATTTATTTACTGGAGAAGACCCATTATAGAACCATCAAGGTGCCCGAATTAACTATATCGGAGCCCATCTATTTTAAGTTTAGCGACAGTACCTTTTACAAGAAATTCACCCCCTCCTCTTTTACGATAAATCGGATTGATAAAAAGATTTTTATCACCTTAAATTTAGGCGGACTTGTTTACGAAATTAGGGGAAATGAATTAGTTCGAATTGATCATTCCTTCGAACATAAAATGCAGATTAATGCCCAACAATTTGTGTATGATAATCGCATATTTCGGTTCGGGGGTTATGGCTTTTGGTCCGCTAGAAATTTCTTTACTTACTTCGATATTAATTCCAAAGAATGGGAAAGTTATTCTCCCGTTCAAGGCGATAAAGTTCCTCCCGGAATGTTTGATGTAAACCAGTACATCAATGGAGATGAAATTACCTATTTCAATGGCATTATTATAAATCCATTCGATAACCTCAAGTTTGAACGAAGTCAGGAGATATGGCAGTTTAATTTAACAACAAAAACCTGGGAAAATAAAGGGAAAACCACCCTCTTTTTTGGGAACAATCCGCAAAATTTTCAGTACGAAAATTACTACATCGCCTTTAATGATGAACGCAGAATTGTTCGAGTGAATTTTAAGAACTATACCTACGAAATATTTGAAAATGAGGCGGTTTCGTCTAAAATTTCTCCACAACTCAAGCCATTTGTAGAAAATGGGTATATCTATTATTTTGCCAATAACCACGCGAATGGTGACATCGAATTAGTATCTCTTCCCATTGATCAATTTTTAGGCAAATCCATTTTAAAAGAATCCTTTATTGAACGGGATTTTTGGAAAGAATATTCCCCCTATGTTTTAGGATTGCTAGCTATTTTAATCGTGTCATCAGGCATTTATTTATTCCTTAAATACCGCCCTTCAAAAGCCCGTTTTATCAAAGACAAAGACGGCGTTTTATACCTGGGCAATGCGGCCATTAATTTCGATGAAAACGAATTAAAAGTACTACGGTTCTTATTAAAATTTGATGATGTTCCGAACTCCGAATTATTGGGATTAATTGAACAAAAGGGGGTTCACTTTTCGCATAACATTCGCATGAAAAACGATGTCTTAAATCAGCTTAATTTGAAGCTAAAAGCCATCCTGCAAGTCGATATGAATTTCATTATTTTCAAGAAATCAGATACCGATTCACGCCTGAAAGTGTATCGACTGAACAAGCAGTATTTTAAGGTGAGTGAGGAATTTTTGCAAGATTAATATGATCCAAATCTTCGTAACCGGCGGGACTTTTGACAAAGAATACAACGAGCTAAATGGGTCCTTGTTTTTCAAAGACACACACCTTCCTGAGATGCTCGAAAAAGGCCGCAGCAGACTTGAGGTTTCCATCGATACTTTGTTGATGAAAGACAGCTTGGAGTTTGATGACACGGATCGACAATTGATTTCTTCTGCCTGCTCCTCTGCCTCGGCTGATCGCATCTTAATTACGCATGGGACTGATACGATGGTCCAAACAGCTCAGTATTTAGCCGCGCAGAATTTGGCTAAAACCATCGTCCTCACCGGCGCCATGATTCCCTATAAATTTGGTAGCTCTGATGGGATGTTTAATCTGGGAAGTGCTTTGGCATTCCTCCAAATTCTAGAGCCCGGCGTCTACATTTCGATGAATGGGAAGATTTTTGCGACGAATAACGTCCGTAAGAACCTAGAAAAGGGTGAATTCGAGACAATAAATTGATACCTTGCGTTTACAAATAACAACCCTGTAAACCATGAAAAACAAAATCATCGTCGGATTAATCATCGTATTAATCGCCATCCAATTCGTTCCCACAGAAAAGAATCTATCGAACGATAACGCATACGCCATCGAAACAAAATACGAAGTTCCTGCGGACGTAAAAGTCCTTTTAGAGAACGCGTGTAACGATTGCCACTCGAATAAATCCACTTACCCTTGGTACAGTTCGGTACAGCCGGTGGGCTTTTGGCTGGATCACCACGTGAATGATGGCAAGAAGCACTTGAACTTTGCGACGTTCACGAAATTGCCTATCGCAGTACAGAACCATAAATTAGAAGAGGTAGTAGAACAGGTCGAATCTGAAGAGATGCCTATGCCGTCTTATACGTATTTTGGATTACATAGTAATGCCAAATTAACAGAGGCAGATCGTGCTAAAATCATCAGCTGGGCGAAATCACAAATGGCAATGTTGAAAGCCACTTATCCAGCAGATAGCTTAAAGATGAAGCCAAGGCCGCGCGGCTAGTCGCGGCGTAGCCGCTTAGTCGTCCTGCGGACTTAGTCATCGCTTCGCGATTTAGTCGTCACTTCGTGACTTGGTCTAAAAGTCGCTTGCTGGCTCCATTGGCACTATGTAGTGAAATAAACCTCGCGGTACTCAGAGAGCTTTTCAGGTATTGACAGATCTTGTCAATACCTGAATTTGTTTTTAAGGTAAAATTTAATTTACAGAAGCACTCGACCCAATCCACAGATTGGCTAAACAAAAAAGTCGACTTCCCCATATTGACAAAATCTGTCAACACCTGAAAATCGACTTTCATACTTTGTCTTTTATTTCGCCCAATAATGCGTTTATAAGCCGCAGGCGACTTTTTGACCAAGTCACGAAGTGACGACTAAATCGCGAAGCGATGACTAAACGCCGTAGGCGTGACTAGCGGCTCAGCCGCGACTACAACGTCTTCATATCAATCACAAAACGGTACTTCACATCTGACTTGATGACACGCTCGTAAGCCTCATTCACGTCTTTCATGTCAATCATTTCGACGTCTGAAAGGATGTTGTGTTCTGCGCAGTAATTTAGCATTTCTTGTGTTTCTTCGATGCCACCGATCATGGAACCGATGATGGAACGTCTTTTGGAAATCAACGTAGCCGCATACACTTGAGCCGCCTCAGGAGGAATTCCCACCAAAAGCATCTTGCCTTCTACCTTCAAAAGTCCCAAAAACTTATTCAAATCATGTGACGCTGCCACTGTGTTCAGAATAAAGTCAAACGAACCTTTCAAGGAATCCATCGTCGCCGGGTCTGTCGATAGAGCGAAGTGGTGTGCGCCTAAGGCTTTGGCATCCTGCTCCTTCGATGGCGACGTACTTAACATCGTCACTTCAGCACCAAAAGAGGCCGCAAATTTCACCGCCATATGGCCTAAACCACCTAGACCTAAAACCGCCACTTTGTGACCTTTACCCACGCCTGCATAGCGCAAAGGGGAATAAGTAGTGATCCCCGCGCAAAGAAGCGGAGCAACACGCTCAAGCTCTTTCGTGAATGGAATATGCAAAGTATAAGCCTCATCGATCACATAAGTCGAAGAATATCCGCCAAAAGTCTGCGTCACCCCATCCCTATAATACCCATTATACGTAGGTGTCATCTCCTCGTCACAATACTGCTCCTGCCCTTTTTTACATGACGGACACTCGCGGCAAGAATCCACAAAAACACCCACACCAGCCAGGTCTCCCACTTTGAATTTCGTCACTTCCGAACCCACCTCCGTAACCGTTCCCACAATTTCGTGGCCAGGAACAATCGGATAAACCGAAGGACCCCACTCGGAGCGCACCATGTGAATATCTGAATGGCAAACGCCACAATAAAGAATGTCGATTTTTACGTCTTTTGGCCCTACATCACGTCTCTCAAAATCAATCGGCGCCACTGGTGCCTGCGGATTCACCGCCCCATATCCATGTACTTTTATCATAGTTCTGTTTTTTATTATAAGGTAAATGTACGTGTTAAATACTCACATATATGTCACGATTTAACCTTTAAATTGTAAAATTGTTTTAGGCCAAACAGTGGGCACTTATTGAAATAAACTTCAAGACACGCAAGCCACATTTGGGGTATTGACACATACTGTCATTAGCCTCATTTCGATTATCAATAACCTGATAGGATTCATTCTTTCTTTTATTAGTGGTGCTTTGTAAAAATAACCACTAATAAATGGCTCAATTTTGACTGGAAGTTTGCCAAACAATAAACTAAAGCTAGTACAAGCATGGGCAGAAATTCATACATTAGAATTAATCACCATGTGGGATAGCAAAAGCTTTCACAGTATTAAACCACTTCAATAATGATACGCATAGATAGAATAATCGAAGTTGCTCCCTATTATGTTGACTGCCTATTCAATACAGGAGAATTAAAGCGAATTGAAGTACTCCCACTCCTATTAAATCACCAGCATTTAAATGGAATTGATCAATTAAAAGACCATTCTATCTTTGAAAAAGCGGTGATCGGAGAAATGGGTGAATTAAAATGGAAAAAAATCATTTTATCCCCTAAAGATGATTCCGGACAGCGTTGGGATTATGATATCTCACCTGAATTTGCTTATGAAATAGGCAATAATTTAGTTTAAAGCCTGTTATTCAGGCTTTTTTTATGACCAAAAATATCAGTCAAACAATTCTACGAACTAACGTCCATTTTAGCTTATTGACACATTCTGTCAATACCTGAAAAGCCCTCTGAATACCTCGACGTTTATTTCACACAATAATGCCCTCTGGCTCTCTAATCGACATAATAGACTAAATCGCGAAGCGATGACTAAGCCACGAAGTGGCGACTAAACGACAAAGTCGTGACTAGGCCGTAGGACGCCTTCCGCCAGCACCCGATCATTGGAGAGGCGGGGAACTTTGTTTTGGCCCCCTAATTTACCCTGAGACTTCATGTACGAGATAAATGCGCCTGATGGTAATGAGGTAAGAACTAAAGGCTGCAAGATGGACCCGGTGATTAGGTCGCGGTAATAGATATTTTGGGCGCACATCGAGGCATCTACTGCCGCTTGAAAAGCCTCAAAAGACGCAGGTGGTGAAGAAAATTCCACTAACCACTCATGATAAGGTAAACCAGACGAGGGAGCTACTTGAGGTGCCACGGTAAATTCAACTACACGAGCTTCGGGACAAGCGGCGAGGCCGGCAGCTAAAGCCTTTTCGACTTCCTCTGCAATCACGTGCTCGCCAAAAGCCGAAATAAAGTGCTTAATTCGGCCCGTCACCACAATGCGGTAAGGATTTAAAGAGACAAACTTCACGGTATCGCCGATGGAATAAGACCAAAGGCCCGCATTCGTCGTCAATAAGAGCGCATAATTAACACCTAAAGAAACCTCCGTGAGGCTCAAGCGGACCGGATTAGCACCAAAATACGTATCCGTAGGCACAAACTCAAAGAAGATGCCGCCGTCTACGTTCAATAATAGCCCTGGTTCGCCCGAAGAGTCTTGAAACGCTATGAACCCTTCTGAAGCCGGATAAGTCTCCACTACGTCGATTTCTCGGCCTATCGAGGCCATCAGTTTCTCGCGATACGGCTCAAAGTTCACGCCGCCAGTGACGAAGACTTGGAAATCGGGGAAGAGGTCACCTATTTTTTGGCCTGATAATTCTTCTAACCGATCAAAATACATCTGCACCCAAGGCGGAATACCCGAAATCAAACCCATTCGCTTCGAAATCGTTTCCTGCACGATGGCCTCGAGCTTTTGCTCCCAGTCTTCGATGCAATTCGTCTTATAGGAAGGCATTTGGTTGCCGCGCAGATACCCTGGAACATGGTGATTCACGATTCCAGACAGGCGGCCAGTGGGCACACCATTAGTCTCTGACATCTCTGGTGAGCCGCTTAAAAAGATCAATTTGCGGTCTAAAAACGAGGCATTTCCACTGTAATGCACGTAATGCAAAAGCGCATCGCGAGCGGCAGTAATGTGAAAAGGCATGGATTCCGATGAAATCGGGATGTATTTGACGCCGGAGGTAGTGCCGGAGGTTTTGGCGAAATAGGCCGGTTTTCCTGGCCAAAGAATGTCTTCCTTGCCTGCCACCACTTCATCAATATAGGGCTTAATGTCTTCGTATTCGAAGATGGGCACATTCGAGCGGTAGTCGAGGTAGTTCTTGATTTTAGCGAAAGAATGGCCGCGGCCGAAGAGGGTTTTCTCCGCTTTTGCTACCATTTGCTTCAACCAAAAGTCTTGGCGCTCGAAGGCCTGCTCTTGACTTAAGCGGTACTTTTTAACGACACGGGCCGCTAGAGGTTTGGCAAAAAAGGAACGCATACCCATCGCTACACTATTTAAAGATGCCTTTCGGGTCTGGCATTTTCGCCGCTAACAATGACCCAAAATTCAAGTCCAATTGCAAAATATCTGCCATGCGAGCTTCGTGGAAATAGGTCCACGCTAACTCGTAGTTCTCTTTATAATACGCCACCTGACAACGCTTCATCCAGGCATTCGCGTTCTTTGGATCCTGCGCTAAGGCATGCTTCAATTCAGTTTCAACTTCGTCCAATGTTCCACAATCCATACCCTTCTGATAGCAATCCAACTTCACAATCGCGTAATCAACGCGCATCATTGACTGCGTCGAATCTATTTCTAATCCTTTGTTTAACAGACGAATAGCTAAATCATTATCCCCTCTTTGGAAAGATATAACACCTAAACCCCAAAACGCATCCACGCTATTCGGGTCCAAGGCACTAATCAAATTAAACCTCTGAGTTGCGGTGTCCAAGCGTGCCGTAGCCACATATTCCCAGGCTCTTTCCGCAAAGAAAGCAACGGCCTCAGCTCTCGAGCCAAAAGAGGCATCACAGCTCGCCACGAACTCATTTAATTCCTTTTGATCGGCTTTCGAAAGCGGTTTAGATCCATACAAAACCTCATACTTCGCTTCGCGAACCGGAGTAGCCGGCGCCTGCGGCGCCGCCGCCGTTTCCTTTTTCGTCTGAGAATACCCCATGAACGAAATCAAACACAATAACAGAACTCTTTTCATAGACACAAAACTAACGTTTCTTTTTATTGGACGCGGCACCCGGACGGAATTTTGCATTCTTACCTGGGCGGTTATTGCGGACAATCGGCTTAGGACCCTGAACGGCTCCGCCTTTCGGACCAGCCTTCGTCACAGCCTTTTTCTGAGGCACTTTTTTACCCGCGGCCTTGGCCTTAATAACCCATTTCTTATCGTGGAACGCCCCTTTAAAGTCTGGATCCTCGCGTTTGCGCTGATCATCGACCGCGCGTAACATATCTTGTTGCTCTAAAAACGGCGTTTCTTCGATCTTGATTCCCTCTGGCAATTGCTCAATTTCAATCTTCTGCTGAATAATATCTTCGATCTTCGCCCAGTGATAACTCTCCGCTAAGGTGATAAAAGTGATAGACTCCCCTATCTCTTCCGCCCGACCCGTACGACCGATTCTATGTACATAATCTTCGTAAATCAACGGGACGTCGAAGTTAACCACGTGGGAAACTTTGGGGATATCGATACCGCGAGCCGCCACATCCGTCGTCACCAAAACGCGCACATTTCCTTCGCGGAATTGCGCCATTGCGTTAATACGGGTGTTCTGGCCTTTGTTCGAGTGAATCACCCGAACCTGGTCTTTAGGTAATGATTTCAACAACCACTTTTCTACGTCGTTTGCCGCATCTTTTGAACGACAAAATACCATAACCCTATGAAAATCAGGATTTTGCATAAAGTAGGCAAGGGCGTGTAATTTCGTTAATAAGTTCGGCGCCTCGTAAACTGATTGCGTCACCTGACTCGCCGGCGTAGCCTGCGGGGTGATTTCAATCTTCATCGGGAACTCCAAAAACTCATGCGACAGGTTCTCTACCTTCTCTGGGAAAGTCGCGGAAAACAAGCCATTCATTCGCTTTTTATAAGGAATCTTCTCCAAAATCTGACGAATCTGCGGCATAAAGCCCATATCCATCATCTTATCTGCTTCATCTAAAATTAAGAATTTCAATTCCTTCACCACGATCACATCCTTACGGTATAATTCGAGGAACCGACCCGGTGTAGAAACGAGGATGTCGACGCCTTCCTCGAGGGCTTGGATTTGCGGCTTTGGCCCTAATCCACCATATAAAGCAAGAATTCGCAAGTCCGTAAACTGCGCTAAACCGATCATCACGGTGTGAATCTGCATGACTAACTCCCGCGTAGGCGCTAAAATCAAGGCCCGCGGATTCTTCCCCTGGGCATACTTGCAACGCATTAAAATAGGAAGCGCATAGGCCGCGGTTTTACCCGTACCCGTCTGCGCGATGCCTAGTAAATCGTGGCCCTGCAATAATAAGGGAATCGCCTTCTCTTGAATGGGCGTCGGTTTCGTGTAACCCACCGCTGTGCAAGCGCGTTGTAGCTGTGGATTTAATCCCAAACTTAAAAATTCATCCATTGGATTCGGCATTGTTAATGATTTACAAAGGTAGGGAAAATATAATTCTTACCTTTGAAACAAAATTATTGTTGTTTTGGCTCGAATTAAGGCATTTCTATTGAATCTAGGCCTATTGGTCGCCCTCTCCTTTGCCACAGGGAGCCTGTCTTCGCTATTTTTAGCCGGCCTCGACTGGATTCAACACCACGGATCCTATTTATACGCCTTACCTATTTTAGGTTTAGTCTTCCAAAGCTTCCCCTTTCCCGCCTACCTCATCATCCCCGCTACTTGGCTCAGTCATTTAGCTGGAGCTTCAGTCGGTCGAGAAGGAGTAGCGGTAGCAATGGGGAGAATACTCGGGGAGAAAATTCCTGAATCTCCGGATTTCTCGAAAGACCTTTTTTCAAAAGCCGGAATGGCAGCTGGCTTCGCTTCGATTTTTGGGACACCACTCGCCGGCGCCTTCTTTGCACTCGAAGTAGGAGTAGTGGGCAAAATTAATTTTCGCCACCTACCTGCCTGCCTTTTAGCTGCATTATTTGCGAATTACGTCAGTCTCCACGTGTACGGCACAAAACATCTTTCTTTCCCTGCCATTTTTTTGCCTTCATTTTCAGGTGAATTTTATGCGAAATTAGCGCTTATGGGCCTATTTTTAGCACTAATTGCCTTCCTATATAAGCGCTCAGAATCGTTTATAATTTCTGCGTTCGACAAATTACCCGTACAAGGTCCGCTAAAAGGGATTCTCGCAGGTTTGATTTTGTTCGGAGTCCTAAGCATCCCAGTGTTTCACGAAAGCACCGGACTCGGATCTGAATTTTTATTGAGACCGTTCGAGGAGGTCGCTCCCGACTTCGCCTTATGGAAATTACTCGCCACGAACCTAAGTTTAGGTTTAGGATTTAAAGGGGGAGAAGCGACACCATTATTTTTGATCGGCTCTCATGCCGCATCCGGATTTGCTTCTTGGTTCGGATTACCTATAGGACTTGCGGCAGCCATCGGCTTCGTGAGTTTGTATGGAGGTCTTGCCAAAACTCCATTAGCTGCTACCTTCCTAGGCATGGAACTTTTCGGTTCCTCTGCCTGGTTTTGCTATTTATTTATCACCCTGATCGTCTTATTCGGCTCAGGAAAAAAAGGAATATTCTCGAATCAAACCTGGGCAGATTATCTGCCAAAACCATTTTACTAATGTTTACAAAAGCCTTCGAACACTACGAATCCTTCCGAGAAAATCGCCTAAACAAGCGCCGCTTTTCAGCCGCTTTATGGCAGGAATTAATGACCGAATGGTCCTCTTTTTTCGACGTTCGTGAACTCGGAAAAACGGAAGAGGGCAGACCCATCCACGAGGTAAAATGGGGAGAAGGTCCTATACAAGTCATCGCTTGGTCCCAAATGCACGGCGACGAGGCCACAGCTACTCTAGCTTTAGCCGATATTTTTCGTTTATTATCTTTATATGAGAGTTTAGCTACTGAATTGAAGCAAAAATTGCATCAGAAAATCACTTTGCGCATCATTCCTCGTTTAAATGCAGATGGTGCGGAAAGATGGCAACGCGAAACGGCTCTAGGCATCGATATGAACCGCGATGCAACGAAACAAAACTCGGTTGAGGCACAGATTTTATCCGCCTGGGCAGACGAAATCAAACCTTCTTTTGCCTTTAATCTACACGACCAAAACCGTTTATATTCTGTAGGAAATAGCCCAGAGCAAACTCACATTGCCTTCCTAGCAACCACAGGAGATGACGAAGGAACCTGGACGCCTTCACGTCTGCGCGCCGGCCAAATCTGCAACCGCATGCTGTCACAAATCCAGCCTATTATACCCGGAAAAATAGCAAAATGGACGGACGAATACGAATCCCGTGCTTTTGGCGATACCTTCTCGTCTTGCGGTTACGGACTTGTTTTATTGGAGTCTGGTGGGGCAGGATGGGACTTAGAAAAACATGCCTTACGTAAATTAAATGCCTGTCTTTTAATCGATGCCTTTTGTGCTATCGCAGACGGAAGCTATGCATCTGAATCCATTGCAAACTACGAGGCGCTTCCTACGAACGAAAGAGCCATTGTTGATATCAAAATAACCGACGCACCATTGAGCTCAAGCGTCCGTGCAGACGTCTTATTCAACCTAGTTGAAACGCCGATGACCGACGGTAATATCCACTACTCCTGGGTAGTAGAAAACATCGGCGACATGTCACCTTTCTATGGATTAACAGAAATCAACGGGAAAGACTTACATTTGTCACCTGATTCGAGCATTGCCTTGGGCGAGAATTACACCGAATTAGTCCTGTTAAAAGACGGAAAACCAAGTTTCAAATTATCCGATTACACGCATAAAATACAATCCTAAATGACATCTTTACCTGTAATAATTATTGGAGTTAATCCTTTTGGCCTAGAAGTAGCCCACATCTTTGAGAAAAATGACGTCGTAGTCTATGGATTTTTAGATGATGATCCAAAGAAAAAGGACACCAGCATCGGTGAAATTCCCGTCTTAGGAACAGCGGACGATGAGTCTTATTTCAAATTAATTGGTAAAAACTGCGGCGTTTTTGTTGCCCTGGAAAACCCTATTGAGCGGAAGAAAATGATCGAATTGATCTTAGAGGAACGCGAAGTGAAACCCATAAATGCGATCCACCCATCCGCTAATATCGCCGATGTGAAGAGCCTTTCTTACGGTGTATTCATCGGTAGCGGTGCACAGATTTTACCTGAAACGAAACTAGGTGATCACGTGATTATTGGCTCGGGATCCATCATCGAAACAGGAGCACAAATCAATGATTTCGCGTCTATCGGCGCAGGTTCAGTAGTAGGTAAAGAAGCGATTATCGAGAACAATGCCTACGTAGGTATTCACTCAACAATCGTAGGAAGTGTGAAGGTAGGTAAGAGCGCAACGGTAGGAGCGGGCAGTGTAGTTATTGAGAATGTCGCAGCTTCAAAACGTGTATTCGGAAACCCAGCAAAGCCGCTATAATTTGACAATATTCTCTGGCGCAACTAGATCTAAAAAGTGAAAACGTAGGTAGAGTTGCGCCACTACAATGACATCTTCTAGGCAATACTCATTGATCCTAGCTAATCCATTTTCTTTATAAAATACGCGGTTCACCTGGTCGCCTGAAAGGTCGGCTTTGGCCCCTGAAATACCCATCAATTCCGCTAACAATTCCAGCGAAGTATAGGATCTTCGATCGCCAAACTTCCACATCTCCATCGTATCCTGGTGGATAATTTCCCATGGTTTCTTCCCCTGCAATTGCAAAGATTTCGGAATCTCTAGCCCATTAATTAACATCCTTCTGCACAAATAAGGGAAGTCAAATTCCTTCCCATTGTGTGCCACGAGGGTCAATTCTCTCGACTTATACGTCTTATTTACAAAAGAAATGAACTCCGTGAGAAGCGTTTTTTCGTCTGCATGCGCGATGGTCTTCACTTTTAAAGCCATCTCACCCTGCTTATTCACGAACAAAAAGCCCATTCCCACCACAATAATCTTCCCAAATTCCGCAAACAAAGGAGCCTTTTCAAAATACATCTCTTCTAGGCTGATATTAGCTGGATTTACCAAATTCTTCGCCTTTTTTAGCCAAAATTCTTTCATCTTATCCGAAAGAAGGGAAAAATCGGATACTCCAGACGAAGTTTCGATGTCTATGAACAGAGTATTCTTGAAGTTCTTTAATGTATCCATCTATATGCGTTCCACGTGGAACTCAAATTATTATGCATTTAATGTTTCGCGTGAAACATCTACTAATTTCATTTTAAATAAGTCAACTAAGTGGCCTTTAACCACGTCTGAAACCGACTGAAAATCCATTTCCTGGCCTAATTCCTGTTGCAATGACGTTACACCTCGTGTCGCAATTCCGCAAGGAACGATGTGCGAGAAATAACTTAGGTCAGTATTTACGTTCAACGCAAACCCGTGCATGCTAATCCAACGTGACGCCTTTACGCCCATTGCACAAATCTTTCGGGTATCCTCTTGTGTAGGATTAATCCACACGCCGGTCAAACCTTCAATGCGCCCAGCGACTAAACCATAACCCTCACAGGTCTTAATAATCGCTTCCTCCAGCATCCGTAGATACAAGTGAATATCGGTGTAGAAATTCTCTAAGTCCAAAATAGGGTAGCCTACTAATTGCCCAGGCCCATGGTAAGTAATGTCTCCGCCGCGATTTGTCTTAAAATAGGTCGCACCTATGGTAGACAAAAACGACTCTTGTAATAACAAATGTGACTCGTCACCGCTCTTACCCAGGGTATACACATGTGGGTGCTGGCAGAATAAAAGGAAGTTTTCTGTGACCTCTTTTCTGTCGTCAGAAAGACCCCGGTTCGCTAACTTAACTGACGCTATGCGATTTAATAAAGTCTCCTGTAGATCCCAAGCTTGCTTGTATTCTACCAGATTTAAATCAACAAATTGGACTTCTTTATTCTGATTCATTCTTTATCAATTACCTGATAGCATCCGCAGAAACACGCCGCTACCTTTAGTAAAAAACAAAGATACAAGAATGGCAAAACATATGACACAAGGAAAACTAGGCGAGCAGTTAAGTGTAGACTATTTACTAAAAAACGCCTACACCATCGAGGCGAGAAACTACCGCTATAAAAGGGCAGAAGTAGACATCGTTGCTAAGAAAGGGGATCTTCTCATCTTTATTGAAGTAAAATCCCTGCGGAGAAATACACACGGACACCCAGAACAAAAAATCACAAAAAATAAAATAAGGCTTTTAAGTAGGGCCGCCTGTGCTTACCAATACCAACATAAATGGCACCAAGAGATTCGTTTTGACAGCATTTCGGTGAATTTTTATCCACAAGCCTTCAAAATAGAGCATTTCGAGGATGCTTTTTCGTAAATTCGCGCTTTAATAGCGCGCACATGATTCATTTTTGTACAGAAGACATAACATTCTCCTTAAAAGAGAAGTTAAAACACAAAGCCTGGTTAAACGAGGTGGCGAAACAGGAAGGGAAAAAGATCCTAGAATTGACTTACGTTTTTTGTTCAGATGAGTACTTATTACAGATTAACCAAGAGTACTTAAATCACGATACGCTGACTGATATTGTTACGTTTGATAACTCCGAAGATCCGAAGAAAATCGAAGGCGACATCTTTATCTCCATCGAAAGAGTTAGAGAAAATGGGAACAAATTAGGGACTTCGGAAACGGAATTAGAACGTGTAATGGTGCACGGATTATTACACCTGCTCGGTTACAAAGACAAGAAGAAAGAGGACAAAGCATTGATGACCCAGAAGGAAGATTTTTACATTAAACAGTACTAAATGTTTCACGTGAAACATGCAATGATATGCTAAATTCATACGATGTAATTGTGGTGGGAGCGGGACACGCCGGATGTGAAGCAGCTTATGCGGCAGCACAAATGGGATCACGTGTTTTGTTAGTGACCATGAATATGCAGACGATTGCCCAGATGTCCTGCAACCCAGCGATGGGTGGCGTGGCTAAAGGTCAAATCGTAAGAGAGATCGATGCATTAGGCGGAATGTCTGGGATCATTTCGGATAAGACCATGATTCAATTCCGGATGCTAAACCGATCAAAAGGTCCGGCGATGTGGTCGCCACGTTGTCAATCGGATCGTATGCGTTTTGCAGAGGAATGGAGAAATGCGCTGGAAGGAAATTTGAATGTAGATTTTTGGCAAGATTCTGTTCAACAATTAATCGTTGAAAAAGGCGAAGTAAAAGGGGTTATCACCCGTATGGGCATGACTTTTACAGCACGAGCTGTGGTACTAACAAATGGTACTTTCTTAAATGGATTGATCCATATAGGGGAGAAGAATTTTGGGGGGGGTCGTATGGCTGAACCGATGGCCATCGGCTTAACAGAACAATTAATTCAACTAGGTTTCGAATCCGGTAGAATGAAGACGGGAACTCCGCCGCGTGTCGACGGAAGAAGCTTAGACTTCGCCGCAATGGAAGAACAAAAGGGGGATGAAAATCCAAGCTCTTTTTCATACTTAACTGAAACGCCACTAACGGAGCAGCGCTCTTGCTGGATTACACACACAAACACAAAGGTGCACGAAGTCTTGCGAAAGGGTTTCGATCGTTCACCTATGTTCGCTGGAAGAATTAAAGGTTTAGGCCCACGTTACTGTCCCTCCGTAGAAGATAAGATCAACCGCTTTGCAGATAAAGATTCACACCAAATTTTCGTAGAACCGGAAGGGTGGAGCACAGTGGAAATTTATGTCAACGGATTTTCAACATCGCTTCCTGAGGACATCCAATTCGAGGCGATTCGCTTAATCCCTGGATTTGAAAAAGCGAAGATGTTCCGCCCGGGTTATGCCATCGAATACGATTATTTCCCGCCTACCCAATTGACTTCGACATTGGAAACAAAGCGGGTAAGCGGACTATTCTTCGCCGGCCAAATCAATGGGACAACTGGCTACGAAGAAGCGGCATGCCAAGGTTTAATCGCCGGCATTAATGCCCACCAAAAAACACACGAATTAGATCCGTTTACTTTGTCTCGATCAGATGCCTATATCGGCGTGTTGATCGACGATTTAATCAACAAGGGAACGGACGAACCGTATCGCATGTTCACGTCGCGTGCTGAGTTCAGAACTTTGCTTAGACAAGACAATGCGGATGAACGCTTAACTGCAAAAGGATATCAATTAGGATTAGCAACTGAAAAACGATGGAATAGATTTCAAGAGAAGAAGGCGCAAGTCGCGGCTTTGACAGAAGAAATCAAAAACACGAAAGTGAAACCGACAGAAGTGAACGACTGGCTAGAGCAGGAGGGAAGCGCTTCGTTGAAAGAGGGTGCGCCTATCGTGAACTTACTGAGAAGATCGGATTTGTCTTTCGATAGAATTGCGACACACCCAAGCATCGAGCCTATCGTGAGAAACTATTCACAGGAAGTGCGCGAGCAGGTAGAGATTTTAGTGAAATACGAAAGCTATATCGAAAAGGAAAGATTGATGGTGGACAAAATGCGCTCGATGGAAGACTTATGCATTCCGGCGAATTTTGACTACGATAAAATCAAAACGTTGTCAACTGAATCACGCATAAAATTGAAATCGATTTTACCTCAGACTATCGGTCAGGCAAGTCGCATTTCGGGCGTCTCAGCTTCTGACATTTCCATCTTACTTTTATTCATGGGACGCTAATGGAAAATATACAAAACTGCCCCGTTTGCGGATCTCCGAATTCGACCTTAAAATTTAAGGCAAAAGATTATACCGTATCTAACGAGCAATTCCATATCGTTAGCTGTGATGCTTGTTCTTTGGTCTACACAAACCCGAGGCCAGTCGCGAACGAAGCTGGACCTTACTACCATGCGAGTGCCTACATTTCCCATAGTGATACGAATGAGGGAATTGTTAATAAGTTATACCATGCGGTTCGCAAGTTCACACTTCAATCAAAATTGAATTGGATTGCGCCGGACAAAAAAGCCAACAAAGAATTACTAGATATCGGTTGCGGTAACGGGCATTTTCTAGCTGCCGCTAAAGAGAAAGGCTGGAACATCAATGGCTTGGAATTAGACCCAGAAACGGCGGCTAGAGCGGCTAAATTAACGGGGCTTAGTATCGCGCCCTCTTTAGCAGAAATCGCCCCAGAAAAACAATTTCAAGTAATCACTTTGTGGCACGTTTTGGAACACGTCTACGAATTAGATGAGTATTTTAACTTCTTCAAAAGTCGACTGAATAAAGACGGGAAACTTTTATTAGCCTTGCCTAACCCGGCGAGTTTTGATGCAGGTTATTTCGAAGAATACTGGGCTGCCTACGATGTTCCACGACACATCTACCACTTCACACCAGCCACTATTACAGCACTAGCTGCAAAGTATGGTTTTAAATTACAGAAAAGCCGCGGGCTTATTTTCGATAGCTTTTACATTTCTTTGTTAAGCAACGAATACAAAACAGGTAATAAACGCCTACTTCATTCGTTTTTAATTGGATTCATTTCTAACCTACGAGCGATGCTGGGCAAACCGAATTATTCAAGTAATCTATATACATTTGAACATGCGTAATTACCTGAAATTCAGTCTTTTATTTATATTCCTAGGCATAGGAATCAGCTTGGTTTTTCTGCAAAGCTGTGCCCAAATGGCTTCACCACCGGGTGGAAAAAAAGATACGTTAGCGCCAGTGGTGATCAACTCGATTCCGCTAAATAAGAGCAAGAATTTCAAAGGCAAAAAGATTGAATTAACCTTCAATGAATACGTGACCGTAAAAGGCCTGAACCAAGAGCTGTTAATCACACCTTCGATTGGAAACTACGAAACGCGCATTCGTCCTACGGGGCTAACGTTGGTATTAGACAGCGCATTAAAAGACAATACGACCTATACTTTTAACTTTAGAAATGCGGTAGAAGATGTCGCAGAGCGAAATAAAGGGAGAAACATTAAACTGGTTTTCAGCACCTCGAATAACATCGATTCCTTGAAGATTCAAGGGAAAGTAAAACACCTGCTGACGAATAAAAAGGCTGATAATATCACGGTAGGCTTATACCCCTACAATGACAGCTTGCGTATCGATAAGGCGAAACCTTATTATTTCGTGAGAACAGATACCTCGGGAACCTATACTTTGGAGAACTTGGCAGCCGGAAAATACTACATGGCGGCCTTTGATGACGCGAATAATAACTTACTGTATAATTCCGCAAAAGAATCAGTAGACTTTATCCCCGAGGCTTTCATCGACCTACAGAAAAACGAAACCCGAGATTTCAAAATCGCTCTGCAGAACCAGGATCCCTTGAAATTAATGAAAACTACGACGACCGCGAAAACGGTTTTATACGAGTTTTCACGGGGTATAAAATCGGCTAATCTGCGCTTTTCATCTGAGGAAAAACCGCTCTATCAAATTGAAAATGACCGCAACCTGCGTATTTACGTAGGTGGTTTAAATAAAGCGGACACCTTGCGAATTGAAGCAGCGCTCGAAGATTCCGTGGGCAGAAGTACTGATTTTAAACTAAAGGCTAAATTCAGAGAATTGGCTAAGAAGGAAAAGGCAACAAACGTTCCTTTGGGCTTCGATATATTCCCAAAAGCGGGTTCTCTCATCGTTTCGACCGATTCCATCCTAATTATTTTCCCTAAACCCGTCTTACAATGGGTGTCTAAAAAGGTCCATATTTTAACGGAAAACGACGACGACTTAACTTTTCCGGACGAAGCGTTTAGTTGGAATAAGTTCCAGAACATTTTAACCATCAAAAGCGCTTTCTTACCGAAGCGGGAGAAATTCACACTAGCGCTAGATAAAATCGCTTTCGTGGGTCCTGAGGCTGATTCTACGAATGAATATAAGCAGGTAATCAAGCGATTAGATCCAGAGGAAACAGGTATAATAGAAGGAGGTATTCGCAAACCTGGGCATTATATCTACCAATTATTGAGAGGAGAAAAGCTAGAAAAGGCCTACGAGCAGAAGTCTACCGGAATTTGCTCTTTCCAAAACGTGGAACCAGGCATCTATACACTGCGGGTAATCGTGGATGAAAATGAGAATGGTCAATGGGATATAGGCGATTTTAAGACCAAGAAAAAGTCAGAGGCTATCTATTACTTTGAAAATAAGATCAAATTAAAGGCAAATTTCCAATTAAGCGACTTGTGGATAAACACCCCCTAGCACTGTGGATAAGTGCCCTTTTTATCCACATTCTATCCACAATTTGTGTGCATAACTGTGTATAACTTTTGAGCTCACCTCACCTATGTGGATAAGTCCGAGGTTATCCACAAGTTGTTAGACACTTATCCACAATGGTATATTGGCTTTTGATTTTCCAAAACGTAGTCATATCAAGTACTTACAAACACGATTTTGACTTATCCACTTATCCACAGAGAACAACAAGAAGAAACAAAAAAGAGATTTAAAAATTCTTTTCTTTTTTTAATTTATGTGTGTGGATAACTTGTGGATAAGTAATTTAGATGCAAAAAGAACTTTATTTAATACTATTTGGCTAAATTGCTTTCTCAAAATCCTTCCTTTTATGGTTCATCAACAATTCACACGCGTATTTGATTTATTACAAGCTTATGCCAGCTTCAAGAAAGAAGACCTATTTAATCTGAAGAGAGATGGCGAATGGAAGAAGTATTCGGTAGACGAAACTTTGGAGACCATTCAAACATTGGCTTTGGGGTTATTAGAGCTTAAAATTAAGCCAGGTGAAAAAGTAGCCATCATTTCAGGGAATCGTCCCGCATGGAACTTTGTTGATTTTGCCGTTCAAATGATTGGTGGTGTGACCGTTCCCATGTATCCTACGATTACAATTGAAGATTACGACTATATTTTTAAAGATGCTGAAGTGAAGTTTGTCTTCTGTGAAAATGAAGAATTGTACTTGAAAGTAAAGGCAGCATCGAAAGACAATAAGAAGATTAAGGGCATTTATACGTTTGATCCGGTGGCGGATGTGGAACGTTGGACGGCGGTGAAGGATTTAGGGGAAGGAAAAGATCCAGCTAAATTGAAGCCTTTGATGGATGCGGTGCAGCCGAGTGATTTATTGACTTTGATTTATACCTCTGGAACGACGGGTCGTCCGAAAGGCGTGATGTTAACGCACCACAATATTGTGAGTAATGTGAAATCCTTAGTGCGCGGAAATTTCTTTGATTTGTTGCCCTCAGATCGTGCGTTAAGTTTCTTGCCGCTGTGCCACATTTATGAGCGCACGGACATTTATATGTACATGTACTATGGCGTTTCGGTCTATTATGCGGAGAGCATGGAGACCATCGCGGATAATATTAGAGAGGTGAAGCCGGCGATGTTTGCGACGGTGCCACGTTTATTGGAGAAAGTATATGATAAGATTTTGGCCAAAGGAAATGAGCTTACCGGCATAAAACGTGCACTTTTCTTTGGCGCATTGGATTTTGGTTTAAAATACGATCCGATGGAGAAGTTGGGATTCATCGATTCATTAAAATTAAGCTTCTACCGCAAAGTGATTTTTAGTAAATGGAAAGAAGCATTGGGTGGAAATGTTCGTTTGATCGCATCAGGTTCCGCTGCTTTACAACCTCGTCTTTCCCGCGTTTTTTGGGCGGCCGGCATTCCGGTTTCGGAAGGCTATGGATTAACCGAAACCTCTCCGGTGATTTCGGTTTCACGTGTGAAGCCAGTTGATTTCAAAGTAGGTTGCGTGGGATCGCTAGTTGATTCGATTGAATTGAAGATTGCGGAGGACGGAGAAATTTGTGTGAAGGGAGATTCAGTGATGGTGGGTTATTATAGAAATCCGGAGGCTACGGCTGAGGCGATTGATAAGGACGGTTGGTTCCACACCGGTGACATCGGGATGATGGTAGACGGGAAGTATTTGAAGATTACGGATCGCAAGAAAGAGATCTTCAAAACCTCAGGCGGTAAATACGTTGCACCACAATTAGTGGAAAATAAGTTAAAAGAATCGGCCTTTATTGAGCAATGCATGGTGGTGGGCGAAGGCCAAAAGTTCCCATCGGCGCTGATTATCCCCGAGTTTAATGCCTTGCAAGTTTGGGCAGATCAACAAGGAATTAAGGCCAAAGGTCCAGAGGCACTAATTACAAACAAGGAGATCATCGCTAAAATAGAAGAAGAAGTTTTAGACACGATGGGTTCTGTCGCGAAATACGAACAGGTGAAAAAATTCGTTCTATTGCCACGCTTATTCACCGTAGCGGACGGAGAAATCACCCCTACGTTGAAATTAAAACGCAAGTCAATTTACGCGAAACACGAGAAGGCCATTTTAGCCTTGTATGAATAAATTGCGTTAGGCCCGTTTTTTGCGTAATTTTGACTTCTTAATGAATCGTATGTCGACAGGAAAAAAGGTAGCTCTCATTACGGGCGTAACAGGACAAGATGGCGCTTATTTAGCGGAATTTCTTTTAAATAAAGGATACATTGTACACGGAATCAAGCGCAGAAGCTCTTTGATTAACACGGATCGCATTGATCATTTGTACCAAGATCCGCACGTGGATTCCGCCTCTTTTATCTTGCACTATGGCGATTTAAGTGATTCGACGAACATCATTCGCATCATTCAAGAAGTACAACCGGACGAAATTTACAACCTTGGGGCGATGTCCCACGTGAAAGTTTCTTTCGACGAACCAGAATATACGGCGCAGGTAGACGGTATTGGAACCTTGCGTATTTTAGAGGCTATCCGCTTGCTTGGTTTGGTGAAAAAGACCAAAGTATACCAAGCGTCCACTTCGGAACTTTACGGCCTCGTACAGGAAGTTCCGCAATCTGAAACAACCCCTTTTTATCCCCGCTCACCTTACGCCGTCGCTAAATTATACGGCTACTGGATCACGGTGAATTACCGCGAAGCCTACGGGATGTTTGCCGTAAACGGTATTTTATTTAACCACGAATCCCCGCTTCGCGGTGAGACTTTCGTGACGCGTAAAATCACGAGAGGTGTGGCACAGATAGCTTTAGGGCAAGAGAAAAAGATCCACCTAGGTAACCTGGACGCAAAACGCGACTGGGGCCACGCGAAAGATTATATTGAGGCGATGTGGCTGATTTTACAACAAGATACGCCAGAAGATTATGTGATCGCGACTGGAATTACGACGACGGTGCGCGAATTTATCCGCATGTCGTTTGCTGAATTAGGTATCGAAGTGGCGTTCTCAGGCGAAGGCGTGAACGAAAAAGGAACCGTGGTTTCTTGCTCGAATCCAGCCTATCAAGTGCCGGAGGGACAAGAAGTCATCGCCATCGACCCGCGCTATTTCCGTCCGACAGAGGTAGAATTACTAATAGGTGATCCTACGAAGGCCAAAGAAAAACTAGGCTGGACCCTTAAATACGATTTAGCCGCGCTAGTAAAAGACATGGTTCAGGCGGACGTAAAATTATTCTCGACGAAATAAGATGAGTACACGGATTGCCATTATAGGCTTAGGATATGTGGGTTTTCCGCTGGCGGTGGAGTTTGGCAAGAAAATTCCTACGCTCGGTTTCGACATCGACACCAGCCGCATTGCGGAATTAAACACCGGTTTTGATCGCACGCAGGAAGTAAAGCCGGAGCAATTAAAAGCATCGGTTTCTTTGAGCTTTTCATCGAACGCGGCTGATTTAGCAGCCTGCAATACTTTTATAGTAACAGTTCCCACTCCCATTGATCACTTCAAAAAACCGGACTTAAGTCCCCTTTTGAAGGCTTCGGAAATGATTGGAAAAGCCTTGAAAAAAGGGGATTTAGTCATTTACGAATCCACGGTTTATCCGGGTTGTACGGAGGAAGATTGTGTTCCTGTTTTGGAGAAATTCTCTGGACTAAAATTCAACGAAGACTTCTTCTGTGGCTACTCGCCAGAACGAATTAATCCAGGCGACAAGGTAAATACGTTGACCAAAATCAAGAAAGTTACCTCCGGCTCCACACCTGAAATCGCCGAAAAAGTCGACCAATTATACCGTTCTATCATCACCGCCGGCACGCACAAAGCGCCTTCGATGAAAGTGGCGGAAGCTAGCAAAGCCATCGAAAACGCCCAACGCGACGTCAATATCTCCTTCGTAAACGAGCTAGCCTTGATCTTCGATCGCATGGGCATCGACACGACGGAAGTGTTAGAAGCGGCCGGAACGAAGTGGAACTTCCTGAATTTCAAACCCGGCTTAGTGGGCGGCCATTGCATCGGAGTGGACCCCTATTATTTATTGCACAAGTCCGAAAGCTTAGGCTATTACCCACAGGTGATCCTTTCTGGTCGCCGTGTGAACGATAACATGGGTATTTTCGTAGCGAATAAATTGGTCAAATTGTTGATTAATAAAGGCCAAAAAATAGGCGGCGCCAAAACCCTCATGCTTGGCATCACCTTCAAAGAAAACTGCCCGGACATCCGCAACTCACGCGTCGTGGATATCTACAAAGAACTCGTTGATTTTGGGATGGACGTAGACGTCTACGACCCATGGGCAAATGCCGCCGAAGTGAAACACGAACACGGCATCGACCTAGTTACAAAACTAGCTGATCAATACCAGGCGATTGTTTTGACCGTAGCCCACAACGAATTCTTAGACCTCCCTTTCGCCTCTTTGCGCGCCGAAAACGGGGTCATCTTCGATATCAAATCCATTCTCTCAAAAGACCTGGCTGACGCCCGATTATAAGCATGGCTTGGTACGCGATTTACACGAAATCCAGAATGGAGAAGAAAGTCTCCTTGCGCCTTCATGAGCTTGGCATCGAAGCCTATTGCCCTACTACGAAGCGCAAAAAACAATGGTCTGACCGCAAAAAATGGGTCGAAGAAGTCCTCTTCCGCTCCTACGTCTTCGTTAACATCGACCTCGAAAAGCAAAGTGGCCTCGTCCGCCGCACCTTCGGAGTCGTTAACTTCGTCTACTGGCTCCACAAACCCGCCGTCATCCAAGACGACGAAATCCTAGCCATCAAACAATTCTTATCTGACCACCTCGAAGTCGAAACCATCGGCACCACCGCAAAGATCGGCGACTACATCACCATCGAATCTGGCCCACTAACCGGCCAAACCGCGAAGATCGTCGGGCTGAAGAATAAGCACGAGGTGAGGCTTAAGATTGAGAGTCTTGGGTTTGAACTTGTTGCGGCATTAGCAGATAAATAGTTTTAAAGAATAAAGCACAGATTTAAAGCATAAAGCACAAAGAATAAAGATGGTTCAAAATTGGCAAAGCCAATTTTGATGGTTTCAGAGGTAAAAAACATTTCAAAAACGTATACCCAAAGGGTATGCCTACTTTATTCTTTGTGCTCTATTCTTTATGCTTTATTAAGAGTTTTCAACGTCGCCGTCAGTATTTTCAACAACTCTTCTAGATCTTTTAAGCCGGCATTTCCGTCTGCTTCATTGATTATTTGCGAGCGCATTAGGAGTCTTATCCAGTAATGTGTTTCCCGCGCTTCTTTATAAGAAAGAGAGATTTTGTATTTGAAATCATTGCGCGAAAAACCTCCCATGGCTTCTTCTAAATTAGCACCAATGGAGGTTGAACATCGTAACAATTGTTTTCCTAATACGAATTCTTTGTTCTCATAAATCAGTTTACGACATAGCGCGACCATTTTTAAGGAGAATTCAAAAGACTTAGTAAGGGCTGGATTTTCTGTCATCATAGTGGTTATTTGATGACAAGGTTAGGTAAATTATTTAAGCGAAACTAACAGCTTATTGATATTATTAAAGCATAAAGAATCGTTTTAAAGCACAAAGCACAAAGAATAAAGCATAAAGAATAATGGTTGTATCAAAATAGGGCTTCGCCCATTTTGATGGTTTCAGCGATAAAAGACATTTCAAATACGTATAACCAAAGGTTATTCCACCTCTATTCTCTATTCTTTATGCTCTATGCTTTAATTTGGGATTACCCGAAGAAAAGATAGCTCACAAAAATGGCTGTCAGGATCCCCACCAAATCAGCCGCCAAGCCCGCCCACAACGTGTAGCGAATATTGCGCACTTGAACGGAGCCGTAGTAAAGGGCGATGACGAAAAGTACGGTTTCTGCGGAGCCCTGGAAGACGCAAGATAGGCGGCCAGCGAAGGAGTCTGGGCCGAAGGTTTTCATCGTGTCGATCATCATGGCGCGGGAACCGCTACCTGAGACTGGGTGTAAAAGGGCGGTAGGCATCGCGTCTGTGAATCGGTTGTCGATGCCGAAGCTGTTAACGGCGAATTTCATACCGTCTACGATGAAATCTAAAACACCGGAATTACGAAGGCAAGAAATGGCTACGAGCATTCCTACGAGGTAGGGAATGATGCGGACGGAGGTTTCGAAGCCACCTTTGGCGCCTTCGACGAAGGTTCCGAAAATATCTACTTTCTTATAAAAGGCCGCGGCGATGAAGGAGAAAATGAGGGCGAAAAGGATGCCGTTGCTGAAGAGTTTGGACTGGATGTCGATTTGCTCTTTTGGGAGGCTGCTGAAGTACCATAATATACCCGCTAAAATGGCGGTGATGCTGAAAAGCCAGCCAAAAAGAACCGGGTCGAAAAGACGAATTTTTTGCTTGATCGAGACGAAGATTAAACCCGTTATGGTAGCTGCATAGGTGGCCATTAGGCAGGGAATAAAGACGTCAGAGGCATCTTGTGCGCCATAAATGGCACGCTGTGCCATAATGGAAAGAGGTATTAAAACGGGTCCGGCGCTGTGGAGCACGAGGAACATGATTTGGGCGTTTGAGGCGGTTTCTTTTTCTGGATTGATGTCCTGCAAACCTTGCATTGCTTTTAGGCCAAAAGGTGTCGCTGCATTGTCTAGACCTAACAGGTTCGCGGAGAAGTTCATGATCATTTGGCCGTGAACGGGGTGGTCTTTTGGTACTTCTGGGAAAAGACGCGAGAAGAAGGGTTGAATTTTGCGGGCTAAAAAGTGGATCGCGCCAGCCTTCTCCCCTACTTGTAAGATGCCCATGAAGAAGGCCATCACCCCGGTTAGCGGAAGTGCGACTTTCATGACCGCGACTTCGGCGGAGTCAAACATGCCGTCTACTAGGACTTTAAAGATGTCGGCGTTGCCGAAGAAAATGAATTGAATGAGGGCGACGACGAATGCGACACCGAAGAACAAAAACCAAATCCAATTTAAAGCCATAGGTTAACAGAGGTAAAAAACGATTAAATTTAGGGAAAATTCCGTCAAAATGAAGAGACATTTCGCTAAAGCAGGAATTATCCTACTACTTAGCCTATCACTAAAAGCACAAAAAACGACTTGCGCTGCCGAGCTTTCCATGCAAAAGCAGGGCCTTCAAGAGGTCACCGCACAGGTTCCGGGCGTGTTAGTGGAATTAAAATATGCGACAACTGATAATTTTATGGGCAAGGACGTGTACGGTTGTTTGACGCACGCGTATTTGCAAAAAGAGACGGTGGCGATGCTGAAGAAGGCGCAGGAGAATTTGGAAAAAGCGCATCCTGGTTATCATTTGTTGATTTATGATGCGGCGAGACCGCTTTCGAAGCAGTGGGAACTTTGGAATACATTAACCCAGTTTACGCCTGAAAAGCGTCGTACGTATGTGGCTGATCCGAAAGAGCATTCGATTCATAATTATGGAAGCGCGATCGATTTAACAGTGGCGGATGAGAAAGGAAAGCCGCTGGAGATGGGGACGAAATATGATTTTTTTGGCGAAATGGCCTATCCGAAAGAGGAAGCGAGGCTGTTAAAAGCAGGGAAATTATCGGCTAAGGCTTTGGCAAATCGCCTCATCCTACGTAAAGCGATGACCCAGGCCGGTTTTATGCCCATCGAATATGAGTGGTGGCATTTTAATGCGTTCTCCCGAAAAGTGGCCAAAGAAAAATTTCAAGTAATACCTTAAACGGCGATTTTATCCTGAACCCTTGCCGTTTATCCTAAAATCAGGAGGGGCTTTCCGGGGAATGTTTACCTTTGCATACATTATTTTATTGTCGACCTATGTACTTAAAAATAGTTAGTCTTACCTCCCTACTTTTCGTTAGCGGAATGCAGGTGAATGCTCAGAGCGCTTCGGCGATTCAGGCAAACGCAAATACGGTGCAGCTATCGCTTACAAAGGCGGTGGAAATCGCGTTGCAACATAACCTAAACGTGAAGTCGTACGAGGTGAGTTTGCGCAATGCACAATTGCAATTTCAGCAGTCTAAGAACAACGCGCTGCCTAATTTAAGTGCGAATATTAATCAGTCGGCGAGTTTTGGCCGGAGTATTAACCCCTTCACGAACGGTTACGATTCGCGAAATATCAATTATAATAACTTAGGTTTAAACGCGGGAATGCTTCTTTTTAATGGGGGCCAAATCCGTAACACGGTTCTGCAGAACGATTATAACTTAAAGGCATCGCAAGAAGATTTAGCATCCATCAAGGAAAATATTTCGCTTCAAGTCGTGCTTTCGTATTTAGCCATTCTGAATTCAGAGGATCAATTAAGCATTGCAAAGACGCAAACAGAGATCACAAAATTACAGATCACACGCACCGAAAAATTAGTGAATGCGGGCTCTTTAGCCCCATCCAACCTATTGGATTTGAAGGCGCAATTAGCGAGTGAAGAGTCGAATGTGGTGAATTTCCAGAGTTCTTTGGACCTAAATAAACTGACTTTACTTCAATTGTTGAATGATTCGAGCATCTCGGCGATCGAATTACAGCGCATTCAGGTTCCTGCGCCTAGTTCAAGTGGCTATGATACGGGAATTGAGGATTTATATGCCAAAGCCCTAGCCATTCAACCCCTCGTTAAAGCGGCTGACTTGCGCGTTCAGAGTGCATTAAAAGGCATTTCGGTTGCGAAAGCAGGGACACTACCTACCCTATCATTTAGCGCGAGCATGTCGGCTAACCAGTCGAATGCGTTAACGATGGGTTATTTTGATCAGCTAAATAACACCCAAAACAAGGTGCTTTCCTTAGGCTTAAACATTCCTATCTTTACGCGTTTTGCAGCTAAAACAAGAATTGCTCAAGCAGGTTTACAACGTGAGAACGCGTCTATAGAAGCAGCAAAAGCACGCCAAAACTTGCGCCAAAACATCGAGCAAGCTTACGTGAACTTAAATAACGCAGCGATGAAATACGAGGCAGGCCTTTCACAGGTATCTGCTTTAGAAGAATCCTTCCGCGCGGCTGAGAGCCGTTTCGGAGCTGGAACCATCGACTTCGTGAGTTATAACTTACAAAAAACGAATTTAGATAAAGCGCGCTTGAGCTTGATTCAATCGAAATATGACTTCGTGTTTAGAACGAAGATTTTAGATTTTTATCAGGGGAAAGCGCTCACATTTTAAAAGCGAAGCTTTTGAAATGTGAAGTCGTCCTACGGACTTAGTCGCGACTATGTCGCCTAGTCAAAGAGTCTAAAAGTGACCCATTGACTAAGTCACGAAGTCGACTAAGTTGCGAAGCAACGACTAAGTCCGCAGGACGACTAAGCGACGCAGTCGCGACAAAAAGAATGAATTTTAAACAATAAATAAAGTCACAGAGACTAAGACGAAGTCTACTAAATTGCGTAGCAATGACTAAGCCGCAGCGCGGCGACTAGTTTGCGAAGCAATGACTAAGTCCGAAGGACGACTTAGCGACGCAGTCGCGACTAAGTCACGAAGTGACGACTAACGAGCGGCGAAGCCGCGACTATAATTATGGCAACAAACAACAACAGTAAGCGGACTTGGATGATCATCGGAGGCGCGGTGGTATTAATTTTTGGTGGATTATTTCTAGCCAAAAAAATGGAGTGGATCGGCAAGGTCGAGCCTACGGAAGTAGAATTCGCGAAGGCATCTCGTTCGACGATCATTGAAAAGGTTTCCGCGTCTGGAAAGATCCAACCAGAGGTAGAGGTGAAATTATCACCGGATGTTTCTGGGGAAATTGTTTCCTTGAACGTGGCGGAAGGCGATTCAGTGGTAGCTGGTCAGGAATTATTAAAGATTCGTCCAGATAACTACGTATCTCTTTTAGCACGAGCGGAAGCGCAAATGAATGCGACGAAAGCAAACATGGAGCAAAGCAAGGCGGTATTAGCCCAAAGCGAAGCACGTCTTTCGAAAGCGAAAATCGACTACGATCGTAACGCGAAATTGCACAAGGACAAGGTGATTTCTGATGCGGATTTTGACCAATTTGTCTCGGCTTATACCGTAGCTAAACAAGATTTAGAAGCAGCAAAAGCAAATGTGAACGCAGCTAACTATAACGTGAAATCGTCTCAGGCGACTTTGAAAGAAGCGAAAACAAACTTAACGAAAACGACGATTTATGCACCTCAAAGCGGTATCATCTCGAAGTTGAACGTTGAATTAGGTGAGCGTGTCGTAGGAACTTCGCAGATGGCGGGTACTGAAATGTTGCGTATCGCGAACCTGAATAAAATGGAAGTACGCGTGAATGTAAACGAAAATGACATCACACGTGTGAGCATCGGTGATACGGTGTTAATTGATGTGGATGCCTTCTCTTCTAGCGAGCGCAAGTTCAAGGGGGTTGTTTATGAGATTGCGAGTTCAGCGAATTCAAGTGGAACGGCTTCTGCAGTTTCAAATGATGCGGTGACGGAATTTGAAGTAAAGATTCGCGTTCTGCGTTCTTCTTATGCAGACTTGATCAAGGGTAAATTATCGTATCCATTAAAGCCGGGAATGACGGCGTCTGTGGAGATTTTGACAAACAGAAAGGACAATACCTTAACGGTTCCCTTATCGTCTGTGACAACGCGCGAAATAGGTGCAGTAGCAGAGGGTGAGAAGAAAGAAGAGGATGGAACGAATTCGACGAATGCGAATGATGCTTTGGAGGCCAAAAAACGCAAAGAAAACACCAAAGAAGTCGTTTTCGTCATGGAAAAAGGCAAAGCGAAGATGATCCAAGTGAAAACAGGCATCTCTGATTTCGAAAACATCGAAATCGTATCTGGCTTGAAAGACGGTCAAGAGATCATCGCAGGTCCATACGCGACAGTAGCTAAGAAGTTGAAAGAAGGAGACTTAGTAAAGAAAAAGGATCCGAAAGCAGCAGAAAAGGCCGCTGACAAGAAATAAATTGAAAAAAAACAGGGGGCTATCTTGCATTTAATGATTTAGCCCCCTATTTTTGCAGTCCCAATAGGAACAAAATTCCTTCTTAGCTCAGTTGGTTAGAGCACATGACTGTTAATCATGGGGTCCCTGGTTCGAGCCCAGGAGAGGGAGCAATAATGATAAAAAGGTTATACTTTTATAGTGTAACCTTTTTTATGTTTTATGGATAAGCTAGTTCAATTCCTTAAAAAGTACCGAAATGAAGTTATTGTGGGCGTACTTGTATTTCTCTTCTTGATTTTCAGAGATGTAATTAAGTCCTTCATTTAAAATTGCGGGAGGTTATGCCCTTGATTTTCTGATATTCTCGAAAATTAATAATCAATGCAAATGACATATAAGGCACTATTTCTAAGTCCAATGATACCTTCAACGAATCTTACAGAAACAGCAAATTTCTTTAGAGATACATTAGATTTTTCAATTGATTTGGACAACGAAGTTTATGTAGTATGTCAGAAAGACAATCTAACTATTCATCTTTTAAGAGCAGGACAAGAAATTGGAGAAATGGAATTGTTCTTGGAAGTTGACAATGTTGATACTTTGTGGTCTACAATCAAAGACAAGTTGATGGGTTTAAAATATAAAGAGCCCTTTAATCAAGAATATGGTATGCGTGAAATTCACATATGCATTCCACATACAAACGCTCTTTTATTCATTGGACAAAAAATACACTAATTTTTGAATCTCGATTCGAAATTAAACCACCTGCAAATTTGCACGAAGTTCAACCCTTTAATTTCTTAATAGTAAAAAACTCAATCATCGCATGATAGTTGCATCTTTCGTCGAAAAGGGGAGCAAGAGTGCACAAGGCGACAGAAATGTCGCCTTTTTTGTTGTCCATCAGTGAGTTAGGCGTGCTGCATCTTTTGATTTTTCTTTAATTAACTTTATGACAAATCTCTCTCTTTTGTGATAAAGACAATAGCGCCATCTTCTCCAATTCTGAAAAAGTATATTGAATGCTTCTATATTTTTGAAGGAAAGTCTAAAACCTCATTCAGTTATGTAGCATTTCCCCATTTCAATACAGGACTTTCATTTTTCAAGGGAGCATCTATTCATAGACAAAATTGGTCTCTTCAAATTTCGGAGAACACCGATGTGGGAATACACATTGAAATACTTGGAAAATACACTACACCCGTATTTGTTGAATACAAAGGACAATTAAAGGAAATTTCTATTGTATTCAAACCACTAGGATTGAATCGATTTTTCAAGGATAATTATCTTTCAATGGCACCTAAATTTTCCCAAGAATTAAAGAATGATGTCTGGCGACATTTGGGAGAAAGTTTATTTTCAAGTGACGATGATATTAGTATAATCGAGTCATTTTTGCTTTCTCAATTTTGGGACAATCAAGAAGTATCCAATATTGAAAATTCGTTGACATTATTAGAAAATAGTAATGAGCAAATTTCTATTTCTGATATTGCAATCAAGGTGGGACTAAATCTAAAAACTTTTCAAAGACATTTCCAAAAACATATGGGTTGTAGTCCTGTGGATTATCGTAGAATTTGTAGATTTAGAAGCTCATTGACCAACAAATTGAATAATACACAATTAAAGAATTTGACAGAAATAACCTATGAAGAAGGTTATTATGACCAGTCTTATTTAATTAAGGAGTTTCGAAAAATTACAAATCACAACCCTAAAGACTTTTTTAAGTCAGCAAGTAAAGTGGATGGAGATAAAATTATTTGGGAAATTAAGTAGTGTCTTAAAAGTACAATTCTTATCAAATATTGACTTTTAATTTTGGGATAAATTAAACGACATCTCAATGAAAACATCATTTAACAAATTCCTCTACATTGGTTTTTTACTTTTAGGATTATTTCAAGCATTTTTTTCTAAAGATTATATGCAAGCAGCGTCGTCTCTTGGTATTGGACTGGCATTTGACCCATTCAATCCAGAACAAAAATGGAATGACAGACCAACTTGGCAAAAGGCTGTTTTGATAATTCACCTTGGGTTGGTTGCTGCTATGTTTGGCTTTGGAATTGGAAAATTTGACAAATAGTTAATTATATCTAATTATGAATTGGTGGATATATTTATGTTTTACATTATGTTTTTTATTTTTTATATAGTTTTCTTCATTCGATAGAATCCATTGTTTGAAAACATAATTTTATGACGTGATATTTCGATAAAGCCTTGTCTTTCATATAATTTTTTAGCTTTAGGGTTATCAAAAGCAACATCTAACCATAATGAATTAATGGATTGCTTAATTGAATATTCCTCAACATAATTCATCAATTTAGTCCCAATACCTTCACCTCGTGAAGATGAATCAACAGAAATGTTTTGTATATAAATTCCATCAATTGCTGATTTATCATTGATTGATTTTAAAAAAAGAGATTTAAACCAAAGTACGATAAGCTCTCTAGTGGAGAACACCTTAGTGAATGCTTGATTTTCTAATTTTTTATCTAAATTCTTGGGAGCATAAAACAGAAGTAATCCTTTGATTTCGTCTTCGCTACTTTTGTAAACCAGGACATTTTGAAATGAAAACACATTATCTGTTCTCTCAACAAGGTCTTTAATTTTTGGAATGGCAACTGTTCTTTCTCCAAAAATAAAAGGGATTATATTGTCTGTTTCAAATATAAGTCGGGCAATCTCGAATGTATTATCTGATGAATTTGCAAAATTTATGACAGTGTTCATAGTTTAATTAGTTAACTAATTTATCGATAGGCTATTCCATATATTTACGGGTACGATTTCCTTATAGGTTAGTAATTTTTCTTTTATCAAGGCAGCTTTCTCTGAGTTTCCTAGTTCTTCATAGTGCTTGAACTCAAAATAATATCCCCAAAACTGGACAATAGGTTCAGTATCAGATTGAATTAAACATAACTTTTCTGTAGAAAGATTTTTATAATGATTATCTATCAATAACTGGCTAGTGGTTTCAATATAAGATTGTTCAATTTCACCAGTTTTACCTTTGTCATATAAACGTTGCATCCTTTTCCTATCAGTGAAAAAATTGCCCGATTTTTCAGGAATAGTGGTAGCAAAAAATAACCCAGTTGAAATAATTCCTATGATGCCAAAACTTGAATTAAATAAGGTATTCGAATATATAAATAGGGTGATAAACAATAGGCCGAACACCAAAGAAAAAATAGGTCCTGCAATTAAAATCAATGCAAACTGCTCTTTTAGTTTATTCGTAATTTGTATAGGAGAAGATGCAGCAACCCCACCAAAATATTGTAATTCTTTATTAAGGTAAAATTTTATCTTATCATCTTGTCTTTTAATACCTAAGAAGGCAACTACAAAAAGCTGAAGTTTAAAACCTTGAATTAAACCTGCAACCAAATGCCCTAGTTCGTGTAAGAAAATGGCAAGAAAGGGGCAAATAATTACGGATATAAAAAAGATAACGGATTCTGAGTTAGTGGTCGGGAATAACTTATAGATAATATCTTTTGGGATCAGATAATATGCACTAAGCATTATCCCTACCCCCATTACCATCCCAATCAAACTTTCCTTAAATATTTTTTTATTCATATACCTTATGAAATTTGTAATCAAAAATAAAAGGCATTTAATTATTGACCATAAACGAATACATAAATGGTTAAATAGAAGGTTTAATGTGTTTTATTGAACCCTCTACCTGCAAATTTTCACGAAGTTCAACCTTTTAATTTTCTAATATTCACATACTCAATCATCGCATTATAGCTGCATCTTTCGTTGAAAAGGGGAGCAAGCTGGAAAGTCACTAGAAATAGTGACTTTTTTGTTTATAATCGATCTCTATTTCGTCTATTCATCGATTTTTGTGGTTCAAGCTCAGTAGAAGATTTAGTATATTTTTCACGATTTTTGTTGAGGGGTTTACTGGTGAATTTCGTTTTGTGCCAAGAATGTACCAAGAGCTCCAATTAGTCAATAAATACTAAATCGCTTTTCTTCAATTCTAGTTAGGCTATTAAATAAAAGCACCATTGATCTGTGTGGGGGAAAGAGAGGTCTTTTAATACTTTTTAACAGAAACAATTATTCGTGGTTGAAATTTTGAATTAATTTGATATTTCAAAAATCAAAAAATGGGAAAAACTTTATTCATCCTTTTATTTTTTATAATAAAAGTCCAGGGGCAAATCGATATGAAGCCAGAAGCTCAGATTTCATTTGCAAAAGAAAAGAAACCGCATAGCTATTATGTCAAACAAGGGGAGCTTTGGTGGGATGAAGTTGTTAAAAGCCCCAAATCTGAAAATAATTGGTTTAATTATTACCGGGCTTGTCGCAATGCTCAAGGAACAAATGATTGGAAGGATGATTTTTTAAAAGAGTCAAATTCGATGCGGCTTGGAAGTGAAATTGTTAAGTTAATGGAGTTACATATTCCAGATACGTTTACTTATAATTATGTAAAAGGATCAACGAGTGGAGTTGATCCTGCAGCGGGCAAATATTTATTAAAGGCGTATAATATTAATCCCGACTTTGAGGGCATTGATTCGGATGTAATAACGTATGCTGTCAGTTCGTTTGATTTTTCACTGAGAGAAAAAGTAAACAACTATTGGTTTAAAAAAAATGACATTTCTATTGCCCAACTGTCATATGCTTATAATGTTTTATCGTCAGTTGGCGAAAATGGGATATTATTAACTGAACATGATAATGATACTTATCCTATTTGGATGCTACAGGATGTTTTCGGTTTTCGTAAAGATGTTCTGGTCATAAATATTGATTTTTTACTGCTGGAGAGTTTCAGAGAAGTTAATTTCAAACAATTGCATATCCCTAAAATCGATCTTGTCTCCACTAATATTAACGAATATGGCCTTAATTGGAAGTCAGTAATGAATCATTTGTTGCTTAATTACAATCATGTTAGACCTTTGCATGTAGCCTTGACTGTAAATCCGAAATTATATGAAAATCATAACGAACAATTATTTTTAATTGGCCTAACCAAGAAATTTTCAAGAAAACAAATTCCAACTAGTGTATTAAATGGACATCTTGTCTCGAATGTATTTTTATTTGATTACTTAAGAATAGATTTGACAGGCAAAATGATGAATCATCAAGTTAATGCACCCAATGAGAATTATCTAAAACTTCTAGAGGATGTTTGCCGGTATTTTCGCAAAAACAAGCGACTACAAGAAATGAATAGAGTAAAGGAATTATTGAATTTAATAGGCTCCAGTACAAGCAAAACAGCTGTAAAGTCAAAAACTAAGAACACTTTTCGATAAAAAAGGTTTATGCTTGAATAATATTTGGAGCTTAGTGGAAGTAGAAAACTGACTGTTTAAAAATCTAGATTATACCGAAATAATTTTACGTAATTAATTTTTATACCCCATTGATAAACCTGTATCACCTTTTACTTTAAGTTTTAAGGACACTTCTTCATTATTGTTATTCTCAATTCTCAATGAGGTATTTTTGTCTACATTCACCTTTACACTTGATGAAGGTTTTAAGTTTATGGGGGAATGTCGCCCCCCGTCAATTGGATACTGCCAAATTTGTAATTCTACATTTGAAGTGTTTGTAACATTGATATAGAATTTACCATGTACGTTATTGCCTAATATAAATACATCATTTGCCTTGATAAATGTGGTGGAGTTAAGCGATTTAAATGGAAGGCAGGACATTAAATTAAATGCCAAAATAAAAAGGAATGGATATAATATTCTCATGGATTACAATTGATTAATCAATGTAGGAAATTATTTACAATTTTAATCCTGAAAATTCAGGATCGTCATATGCTCAAAATTTGAATTTTAATTGCATTTTTTGTTAAAAGGCCATTTGTGGTTCGAGCTCGGTAGAGCCGTAAATTAGTTTAGGTTCAATCCCAATGCCAGCCCTAACCAAGGCTTTTGATTATAAATCCATTGACTTGAATTTTTGTCTAGCAAATTATCAAATCCGTAGGCCACTCCAACGGTAAAATTGTTAATAGCAATAATGCCGGCGATGCCTTTGGAAAAAGTAATACCCTGGTATTCATAAGGGATTAATCCTTGACTAACATCGCTGTTAATCACCGAATTACCCAAACCCACAAAACCCCCAATGGAAAAGCCATAGTGGTCGATTTTCCGCTTGAATCGGTTGGTAGGAGTTTTCTCAAAATTTACCTGAAAGTAATCTTTTCGCTTACCTACATACAAGGCCGCATTAATTTCACTTGTTAATTGTGCGGGTATTCCAGATTGACTTACCCGATACTTAACAGGTATGGCAAGTACATCTAAATCAAAAGTTGATTTTTGGAAGGCAAAATTACTGGGTTGTGAAGTGGTGCTTAGGGGGAGAGAATTTAATTGTTTCCCGCCGTTTTCAGAAAATACGAACAGTGTATCGTTTTGAGTTTCAATAAACACGTTCTCTTGATTTGTTTGGTAGACCCCATCCTGTAAACCAAATTTCGGGGTATTTCGAATGACACCACAACTTCCAAGAAGAAAAATGAAGGAGATATAAACGAGTAAGCGCATATTTGAGTAGATTTCGAAAGCAAGTTAAAAATTTTAAAAATGGCAATTACTCTGTTTGAAAATATAGCACATAATTTAATTTGGGTTGACGTTACCGCCCCTACATCAAATGAATTATCGGAACTAAGCAAAACCTATGATTTAAACCATTTTGCTTTATCTGCGTGTTTACAGCCAGACCATTTGCCTAAGCACGAGGATATAGAAGGGACTCATTTTATTATTACCAGGGTATTAATGCCGATTCGCAGTAGTAAGGCCGTTTCTATACAATCCATTTCCACTAAAATAGCTTTTTTCTACAGACCGGGAGTATTAATTACGATCCATCGAATTCCACATGATTTCATCGAGGATGTTCGAGTGCGTTTTTTCGATAAAGGACAATTTAAATTAGTGGAGTCGATTGTTGCGAAATTGTTGTGGCACATCTTACACTCCTACGAATTGCCCGCGGTAGGGCTTTCATCAGAATTAGATGAATTTGAGAATAGGGTTTTTTCACAAAACCTTACCCCTCAAATGTTGTCAGAATTATATCAGATCAAACGTAAAGCCTTGATGAGTAAGAAACTCTTATTATTCAGTCAAGAGGCAATAAGTTCTGTCAAATTACCATCAACAAAATCAGACGACTTACAAGATTCGCGAGACCTACACGTAAAGCTCCTAAACATTTATGACCAAATTCACGAAGATGTGTCCAATTTGGTGAATTTTTACCTCTCCATTTCGGCACAGAAAACGAATGATGTCATCAAAGTATTAACCATCTTTTCCGTGTTTTTTATGCCCCTTACCTTTGTGGTTGGAATTTACGGTATGAATTTTGAGTATATGCCAGAGTTGAAAATGCGTTATGGTTATCCTATACTTCTAGGCATTATGGTACTTTTAAGTGTCGGAATTTATTTGTGGTTTAGGAAGAAAAGGTGGTTATAAAGTAAACCAATGTATATCTATTTGATTAAACTATTGAAATGGCCTATTCTGAATACCAAGCGGACCGCATTAGAGAACGATTAAAAGGAATCTCCTATTCTGAAAAGAGAATGATGGGAGGACTCATTTTTATGGTTCGAGACGCCATGTGTGTGGGCTTGGATTTTGATAAAAAAGCAAATGAAGATAGATTGATGGTTCGTGTTGGGAAATTGCAATATGAGCATTTGTTGAACTACCAAGGAAGCGTTGCCATGAATTTTACAGGCCGCGAAATGCGTGGATTTTTATTTATCAATGCTTCTTTTTTTGATCAAGAAGATCAATTGGATTTTTGGATACAAAAAGGATTAGAATTCAACCAATTATTAACACAAGAATAATACAAATACGATATGAAAAAAATGACTTGCAAACAGCTCGGCGGAGCTTGTGATGTTGAATTTGTAGGAGAGTCCTTTGATGAAATTGCCACCCAAAGTAAAAAACATGGGATGGAAATGTTTCAAATTGGGCATCAGGCCCATATAGAAGCCATGAATGAGATGCAAAAGATGATGAAAGAGCCATCTGATTTTGCTAAATGGTTTGAAAGTAAAAAGGAGGAATTTAATAAGCTAAACAATATTTAACCCTTCAATTTCCTGATAGTCACATACACAATCATCGCATTATAGTTGCATCTTTCGTCGAAAAGGGGAGCGAGAGTGCAAAAGGCGACAGAAATGTCGCCTTTTTTGTTGTCTATTAGTGAGTTAGGTGTGCTGCATCTTTATATATTTACTCAATGAAAAAACTTTTAATCATCGGCTTTATCCTTATTGCTTTTCAAACATCCGCTCAATCAAATTCTGATAAAGATAAAATGAAACAAGTTGAAAACAACTTAATTCCTTTTGTCCCAGTTAAAGACTTTAAAGGCTGGAATATATTGGATAGAATGAAATACTATGGTGTTCCTGGAGTAAGTATTGCGGTTATCAAAGACTATAAAATCGATTGGGCAAAAGGATACGGATTCGCCGATACCATTCAAAAAATACCTGTTACAACAGAAACCATGTTTTCGGCAGGCTCAATCAGCAAGTTTTTAATGGCAATTACTGCATTAAAAATGGTTGAGAATGGTCAAATGGAATTAGATAGGCCGATTAACAACTACCTAACTTCTTGGAAAATTGCGGAAAATGAGTTCACGCAAAAGACACCTGTTACCTTAAGAATGTTACTTAGCCATTCTAGTGGTACATCACAATCATCCTATTTTGGATTTACTCCAAATGAACCCTTACCAAGCATTGTTGAAATTTTAAGTGGTGCAAAAATAGCCGGGACGCGTGGTGTGGTTGTAAATAGTGAACCGAATAAAGAGTTTCGTTATTCTGGAGGAGGGAGTATGATTGCCCAAATGGCGTTAATGGATGTTTCAAAACTAAGTTTTGCCAATCTGACTAAAGAGGCTCTTTTTGATAAACTAGGAATGGCTAATTCTACTTTTGAGCAACCTGTGCCCTTGAAATATAAGAAACAAAGCGCTTGGGCCTATTCCAATGCGTCTTGGTTTAAAGGGATGCCTTATGTGTATCCACAACAAGCAGCTGCAGGACTTTATACTACTCCAACAGACCTCGCAAAAATCTTTATAGATGTTCAGAAATCTTATTTGGGCAAAGGTAAAATTTTGGGACAATCAATGACAAAGCAAATGCTTACTCCTCAAAAGATTGTTTCTGATGGAGCATATAAAGAAAATATCGGTATAGGTCCTTTTTTAATTCAAAGAACGGATAACAAAAACCCAAATGGCGTTTATTTTGAGTTTACAGGAGTGAATGCAGGATTTTTAGCTTATGGTATTGCAAGTGTAACAGGAGGAAATGGGGTAGTTATTATGCTTAATTCTGGAGACGATGTGAATGGCTTAGGTAAAGAAATTAGACGGGCTATTGCTAAGGTTTATAATTGGAATAACTTTTTACCGGAGGAAATCGAACCTATGAAATTAGGAGACCAAGCACTAAATAAATTGTCAGGTAGGTATAGAATGGGAACTGATGAAGTTCTTTATCTACGGAAAGAGAATGATTATTTAGTTGAAAATATCAATGAAGGAAACAATATTTATTGCTTTCCAATTTCTAAAGACACTATCGTTTTTACAGACTATAATATTAAAGCGGGCTTTAAATTTAACCAAAATGGGGAAGTCGTCTCGTTACAAAACGTATATCAAGAAAAGCCCATGCTTAAAATGAGAGATGACGAATTCTCTCCGAGTGAATATTTGAAAATGAAGAACTATGTAGAGGCTAAAAAGGCTTATTCTGCAATGAAAATGAATGAATACCAAATTACCTATTTGGCCTATGACCTCATGAATAAAAAGGCGTTGGATTTAGAAGCTGTTAAAACGATTTTAGATATTGCCCTTGACCAACACCCCAATTCATCTATTGTTTATAGTCGTTTGGGTGATTATTATTTAAAATTAAAAGACAAACAGAATGCGATTAAAAATTACACGAGGGCTATTGGAATTGACCCGAGTGATGAAAACAGCAAAGAAATTTTGAAGAAACTAATCCTTTAATTTCATTATAGTCACATACTCATACATCGCATTATAGCCGCATCTTTCGTCGAAAAGGGGAGCAAAAGTGCACAAGGCGACAGAAATGTCGCCTTTTTTGTTGTCCGTCAGTGAGTTAGGTGTACTGCATCTTTTGATTTTTGATGGAATTTATTTTTCTTACGCTACAAAAAATTAAATTTAATTGTAATGAAGAAATTATTAGTCATTGGGGTATTATTCCTATCTCAAACTCTTTTTGCACAGCACCCTTTAACAAAGGATATGACGGCAAAGTTTGAATTGAATTCAAAATCAAATAATACAAAATATACTTTAGAGGTTTCTCTTCCAGAAACCTACACTCCGAGTAAGAAGTATCCCGTTTATTACATCTTAGATGGGTATTATGCAGCTGGGATTGCACACGGAGCACATCGAACGCTGATGTTTGAAAAGCTTATTGAGGATGTAATTGTGGTAACGATTACTGGTCCTGAAAAAACGACAAGTGAGTGGTTAATAAATAGATGGTCGGATTATACATTTTCAGCTGATACATTGAATGATGTTGGTGCGGCAAAAATTTTCAATTTACCTGCAGGTAGCCTTCATTCAGGTAAGGGATACCAGTTTTTAGAATCATTAACCAAAGAAATCTTCCCTTTGATTGAAACAAAATACAGTTTTAATGGGCAACGTGGAATTTCAGGTCATTCTTTAGGCGGACAATATGTTGCCTATCTTATGTTTAACTCGGCGATTTTATTTAATCGTTTTGGAATAAACAGCTCTTCCCAACGCCTTTGGTTAAATAATGAAATTATAAGAGTTGAGAGCAAGTATGCAGAAACACATAAAGAGTTTAACGGAAGGGTATTTCTGTCCTTTGGAGGTTTAGAACCTAAAAATGCCATAGAAGATTTAAGATATTTTGACAATCAATTGATAAGTCATTATAAAAATATCGAAACAAAATTTGTGGAATTTCCTGAAGAAACACACGCATCTGTAATGTCCGCAATGTTAAGTCGATGTATGCTTTATTTGTATAAAAAGTAACTACTTGTAAATTTTCAAAAAGCTAATATTTCAATTTCCTAATAGTCACATACTCAATCATCGCATTATAGCTGCATCTTTCGTCGAAAAGGGGAGCAAATAAAAAAGAAAAAGGGTTATACTTTGATAGTATGACCCTTTTTTATTATTTGCTCGACAAAAAAGGAATAAATTTTCTATTTACTAAGATTTTAAATTATAAAATGCAGACAATTTTAGGAGCTAATGGGCAAATTGCTGAAGAATTAGCAAAAGAACTAAATCAGAATTACACAACTGATATTCGATTAGTAAGTAGAAGTCCAAAAAAGGTAAACGAAACGGATAATTTATTTCCTGCTAATTTGATGAATGAGATTGAAACAAGTGATGCATTAAAAGGTAGCACAATTGCCTATTTGACTGTTGGACTTCCTATGAATTCTTTAATGTGGGAGGAACAGTTTCCTGTAATGATGAAAAATGTAATTGCGGCATGTAAAAAACATCACTGCAAGCTAGTGTTTTTTGATAATACATATATGTATCCTAAAACAAGTGAATCTCAGACAGAAGAAACAAATTTTGAACCAACAGGAGTAAAATCAACCGTAAGAGCTGAAATTGCCAATATGTTATTATCTGAAATGCGAAAAGGTCAAATAGAAGCAGTTATCTGTAGGGCTCCAGAGTTTTATGGTCCAGGGAAAACGCAGAGCATTACGAATACTTTAATATTTGATAGAATTATTAAGAATAAAAAAATTAACGTGCCAATAAGTGATAATACCTTAAGAACATTGATTTGGACACCAGATGCAAGTCGCGCAATGGCACTGATTGGAAATACACCAAATTGCTATGGACAAACTTGGCATCTCCCTTGCGATGACAATCGAATTACTTATAAAGATTTAATATCATTTGCTTCAGTTGAGCTTCGTAGAAAGCTAAATTATGCTGTAACAAGTTTGTGGATTTTCAAGGTGCTTAGTTTATTTAATAAACAAATAGAGGAATTACTTGAATTATTACCTCGTTATCAAGTAGATAATATTTTTAAATCTGATAAGTTTAAAAAACGATTTCCGGATTTTACATATACTTCATATCAAGAAGGCATTCGTAAAATTTTAAAAACAAGCAATGAAAAATAATATTCTAATAGTTGTAACCAGTGTCTCTTGTTATAAAAATACGCAATTAAAAACGGGTTTATGGTTGAGCGAAATAACACATTTTTACAGCCAATTTAAGGAACAAGGTTGTGACATTACAATTGCAAGTCCTCAAGGGGGAGATACACCCGTAGATCCTGAAAGCCTGAATACATTGTTTATGGACAGCGTTTCAAAAAAATGTTGGCAGGATGAAACTTTTAGAAAGTTGTTACAAAATACAAAATGTTTAAAAGATGTTTCTGGCAATCATTTTGATGTTGTTTACTTGACTGGCGGTCACGGTACAATGTACGATTTCCCATATAATGAAAATTTACAAAACATTATAAAAGTGCATTATGAAAAGGGTAAAATCATTGCTGCAATTTGTCACGGAGTATGCGGCTTGTTAAATGTAAAACTCTCTAACAGTAAAAACTTAATTAGTGGTAAAAAAATAACCGGGTTCAATTGGTTTGAAGAAAGTCTAGCAAGAAGAAAAAAGGTTGTGCCCTTTAACCTTGAAAATGAAATAAAGAAAAGAACAAATTATTATAAGAAAGCGGTTCTCCCAATGACTTCATTAGTAGTTGTTGATGAAAATTTAATTACTGGCCAAAATCCTTTCAGTTCTAAGGAGATTGCAAATATTATTTTTAAAGAAGTGAAGAATTTAAATTCCAAATAGTTGCAAAAGTTATAATAGTATTATAGCTGCATCTTTCGTCGAAAAGGGGAGCAAGAGTGCACAAGACGACAGAAATGTCGCCTTTTTTGTTTAGAAATATGCTGAGTCAGTCGCTTATAATTTTGACTCTATTTCCTTAGCTAAGTGGGAATTACCCCACTTGGCAACTTCAATTAAAACAGGCATCAAACTCAATCCCGCCTTTGTTAACTTGTATTCTACTCTCGGAGGTTTTTCGTCAAACTCAATTCGATCGATTAATCCTAAAGTTTCTAGGTCATTAAGTTCCTTTGAAAGAACCTTATTCGATATCGCGGGTATTAACTGATTTAGTTTACCAAAGCGGATAGTTTTATCCCCGATACAATTCAAGACAATGGGTTTCCATTTACCACCAATGATTGACATGGTACGAGTTACTGGACACTGAAAGGGATTGTCTATAAAACGCATTTTCTAGTTACTTAGAGGTTACTACTAATTGAATAATGGTTACAAATATATACCACAATTAGGTAGCTTTGATGAAAAATAGATAAATATGAGAAAAGTATTGATAGTAGGGCTAACGATTATGTTAGTTACGTTTTCTTCTTTTGCACAACGCAAGGAAGTTATTTATGTGAATGCTAATTCGGGTGAAGATGGTGCGGCTGGCTCACAAGCTGCTCCTTTGAAGACATTGACGGAGGCAGCTAAACGTGTCAATAAATTAGTGGGTAAAGGAAGTATAAAAGTGCTTTTATCCGAGGGTACCTATGGGCTTGCAGAAACCGCAGCATTTAACCCCGTTCAGTGGAAGTTTTCAAATCAAGATCGCTTAGAAATTCGAGCTGAAATATTACCAGATAGTTCCGTATGGGAACCTAATAAAATGCCAATTATAGTCTCAACGATGCCATTTAAAATAGAACGCGATGACAAAAAAATAATTACTGGCGGTTCAAACTATGGTATATTAATTGAAAACAGTCATACCACAATTCAAGGACTTCGTATTTTAGGTGAACCTGTTCATGAGAAACCAAGAGCCGGTGTACTTGTTAGAAATTATCCAATTGTTTGGGAAGGGAAGAACTTAAGTGATTTGCGTGTTACGCAATGTTTGTTTTTGGGAAATCAATTCGCTTTACCTAATCACTTAGGAATTCTTGCAAATGGTAAACAACTGGAAGTAGACCATTGTGTATTTTACGGTGTGAAAGACGCAGTCGTAATGTGGAATTCGCCTGCAGAGCAATCAAGTATGCACCATAATTTAGTTTTGAATAGTTACGGGGCAGCTGTTTGGACATGGTCTACAACACCGGACTTCAAATTTTATAATAATGTTTTAAGTGGAATAAATGTCTTTTGGGTGCTTGAGAAAGAAGCAAAAAATTCCTATCAGATTCAGAATTCTTTGCTTGTTGGATATAATGAATTGGTTAATCAAGGCGGTGGCCCACAAGATTTTGGCACACCTTCTGACCCGAAAAAATTGGTCTATAAGTCTGACTTTGTGGTTCAAAAATCAGGCGGTTTAGCCATTGAGGAAGATCAAACTAGTCGTTTTTATTTACAATTAAAACCAGGAACTTTGGGTACCAGCTACGGCGCAGGGTTATTTTATAAATCATCTCATGAAAAATAAGGTTTTTAGTGCATTCATGATATTGTTGGCTTTACCAAACTATGCCCAACAATTCACCTGGGAAAATCAAGAATACAAAGCCATTAATTCAGTAGCTAAAGTTGTTGAAATGGATGGAGCAAAGGTATTAGAAGTCACTAGAGACTTGGTGAAATCTCCGTTTGATATCAATAACATAGAGAATTCGGTAGATGGGCCCACATTTGTTAAGTTAGCGAATACCGACATCGAAAATGGAACTATCGAAGTGAAGATGTTGAGTAAGATTCAGTCTGATTCACCGTTTCCTCAAGCTCGTGGATTTATCGGCTTGGCCTACCGAATTGACGAAGCAAATACGATGTTTGAAAATATATATTTGCGTCCAAGTAACGGTCGTGCAGATGATCAACTTCGCAGAAACCATACCATACAGTATTTTGCGTACCCTGGTTATACCTTTAGTCGTTTACGCAAAGAGTCAAATGGCTTATATGAAACGTATGCAGATATTGGTTTAAATGAATGGATAGATGTCCGGATTGAATTTTATAAGGAGAAAGTAGCTTTGTATATCAATAACCAAAAGTCACCTAATTTCATCGTTAACAAAATGTTAGGGAAATCTACCCACGGAAGTATTGGTTTGTGGGTAGAAGTGGGAACAATCGGTTACTTCAAAGATTTGAAAGTGACAAAGAATTAAATAAAAAAGGGGCTATTTAACAGCCCCTTTTTTTATTTACTCGAAAAGTAATTCAATACAATCTCGTTGAATTCTTTAGGGTTTGTAGTGTAATAACCGTGACCCGCGTTTGGAATAACTTTTAGTTCTGAATGCGGAATGGTCTTTAAGAAATAATCGAAAAGATGTTGGTTATTGAATGTCCCTTTTTCTGCCATTAAGGCCAAAGTAGGCACCTGAATCGTAGGTAATATATCGCGCCAATCATTTCCCAAATGTTCCGTTAATAATTTTCCCATCATTAACTCACGCGTGTTTTTAGGAGCCTGTTGTTGGCTTTTAGGCTGGCGCCAAGCCGTCCACAATTCTTTGTCCGTCGCACTTCCGGTATACATTTCCTTCTCTTGTGTTGTCCATGATGGATCGGTAATTAGGCAAGGGGCTTCGTCGCCGAGGATGTATTTGATGACCTGTTTTTGGCCAAATAAAGAAAAATAATTCCACGCCACCGTGTTTCCCATCGAATGTGCTAGTAGATAGAAAGGGCCAATTTTTGCATCAGTAATCATCTCCTGGGCATCCTTTGCAAAGCGATCGATGTGTACGCCATAGTTTGGATCCTCTGAAAGTCCGTGCCAACGGTAGTCCAAGCAATACACTTGAAATTGCTTGCCTATCACTTCTAAATTAGGTTCAAAATTAGCGGAGCTCTGAGTATAGCCAGGAAAAATAACCAACGGTTTTCCCGTTCCCGTGACCGTGTAATGTAATTTCACGCCATCTGAAGTGGTGAAATAGTGATCCGTTTTTTGAGCAAAAAGGCTGCTTGCCAACAAGCTGAAGAATAATAGATAATTTTTCATGTGTTAGATTTTTTCGATAATGACCGCATAGCCCATTCCCACGCCTACACACATGGCAGCTAATGCATATTTTTTGTTCTGTTTTTCTAAACCGTGTAGGGCGGTTTGAATGATACGTGTACCCGACATACCTAGGGGGTGACCTAGTGCGATGGCACCACCTTGTGGGTTGATGCGTGCATCGTCATCTGACAAGCCCAGGCCTCGCGTAACCGCTAAACATTGTGCCGCAAAGGCTTCGTTAAATTCAAAAATATCGATGTCTGCCAGCGTCAATCCCGCCTTTTCCAAAGCCTTCTTACTCGCATTTACCGGCCCGATCCCCATGATGCGAGGTTCTACTCCTACCACGGCGGAAGAAACGATTCGTCCTTTGGGTACAAATCCGTATTTTTTGACAGCTGCTTCAGAAGCAAGTAACATAGCTGCCGCGCCATCATTGATTCCAGAGGCATTTCCTGCAGTAACCGTGCCGCCTGTTTTGCGGAAGGCAGGTTTTAGGCTTGCTAATTTCTCCAGGTTAGAGTTTCCTTTGATGAACTCATCCTGGTCGAAAATACTGACGTTTCCTTTTTTATCTGTCGAGGTAACGGGAACAATTTCGGCTGCGAAATATCCCGCTTGCTGTGCAGCGAAAGCTTTTTGTTGAGAGCGAAAAGCAAATAAATCTTGGTCTTCGCGGGAGATTGAGAAGAGGTCTACTAAGTTTTCGGCGGTTTCACCCATCGCGTCGATGCCGTAAAGCTCCTTCATTTTGGGATTAACAAAACGCCAGCCGAACGAGGAATCGAACATTTGAGCATCATTGCCAAAAGGCTTTGTTGTTTTTGCAATTACCCAAGGGCTACGCGTCATGTGTTCAACACCGCCCGCGATAAAAACATCGCCGTCTCCGGCTTTAATCGCACGGTTCGCATGAATCACCGCCGACATGCCAGAGGAACATAATCGGTTCACCGTTTCACCCGGAACTGTGTGTGGAATACCTGCTAATAACAAGGCCATTCGGGCCACGTTGCGGTTATCTTCGCCGGCTTGGTTATGGCAGCCTAAGATAACATCGTCGATGCTAGCGGGATCGAGTTGTGGGTTTCGTTCTAAAATAGCACGTAACGGTATGGCTGCTAAATCATCCGCTCGTGTGGCTGATAAACCGCCTCCTAAACTGCCTATGGCTGTTCGGACGGAATCAATGATGTAGGTGTGTTGTGACATCGTTTTTTCAATTAATGTATGTGACCTCCCCCGTTTACATCCAAGGTAAGCCCAGTAATGTAAGCGGATAAATCGCTCGCTAGGAATAGACAAGCATTCGCAATATCAAGTGGTTTTCCAGCTCTTCGCAACGGAATTCCCGCTACGACTTGCTGAAATTGTTCATCATTTACATTGCCATCTAACATCCCCGTTTCGGTCATAGATGGACAAATGGCATTTGCTCGGATTCCTTGTGGGCCAAATTCCCGTGCAATCGCTTTCGTTAAACTTAATACGCCACCTTTCGAAGCAGCATAATGCGCTCCACCTACTAATCCACCACCCCGTTGTGCCGCAACGGAGGCTAGGTTGACGATGCGTCCTGATTTTTGTTTTGCAAAATGTGTTAGGGCGCTTTGGCAGGTATGAAACGTACCTTTTAAATTCACATCAATCATAAAAGCCAAATCCTGGCTCGGAATATCGAGCATTCCCTCTGAACGAACGACACCTGCACAGTTGATCAGACTATCGATACTCCCAAAATGAGCCACCACCTGTTCCATTGCCTGATCACAAGCCGCTGGATCTACGATGTTGCATGGAATGCAAATGAGCGGAACTGGATGACCAGCGGATTCAGCTAAAGCCGAGGCTAATTCTTCTTGTGTTGATTCGTTTACCGCTACATCCAAGATGGCGATTTTTGCGCCGTGACTGGCGAATAATTCGGCCGTTGCATAGCCGATGCTGCGCCGATTTGCGGCACCCACGATCACGCAAACGTGGTCAATCAATAAACGGAAATCGTTATTTTTCATAGCTTAAAGCTGCTTTTGAGTTGATTAATTGGGTTATTTCGGTAGGAGTATATCCGAGTTCCCTTAAAATGGCTTGGGTGTCATGGCCTTTGGGTTGGGCAAAGGAATTCACCGGCGCGTAGTGTCCATTGTGTTTAATCGACGATCGGATGACCACCGTTTTTCCTTCTACAGGATGTATTTCAGTACGCATTAATTGCACTTGCGTTAAATGCGGATCTTCTATGAGCGTATCAATGGTATGACAAGGCATCGCAGGAATGTCGACAGCCCTTAATGCAAGCAGCCATTCCTCGGTAGTTTTGCTTAGTAAAGGAGCACCGCGCACCTCAAACCATTCGCTCACAAACTCGGCCCGACTGGCTACGGTTTGAAAACGCGGATCCGTTAAAAGGGCTACGCGTTCTGTGGCCTTTAAAAATGCCGTGACTTGCGGATCTGTATTGATGGTGAAGGAAATATAGCCGTCTTTGGTTTTGACAGGTTGGTTATGTGGGCTTAGTAAGCGCAAATCTCCTACAGGTCCCACAGCTGGATCGAAACTTTTTTGGGCCAAATGTTCTTGCAACACAAAGGTCGCCATCGTTTCAAACATGGGCACCTCTACAAAAGCCCCCTTACCTGTTTTGTAACGGTCGATAATCGCAGCCATAATCGCGCCGGAGGTAATTTCTCCTACAACATGGTCGCAAATCAACATGGGCACATAGGCCGGTTTCCCGTCACGCAATTGGGATAAACCTGCAATGCCGGAAACACCTTGCAAGACACTGTCGTAGGTAGGTAAACCCGCATAGGGCCCTTCCGTGCCATAGCCAGTAATGAGACAATAGATCTTTTCGGGATGTTTGGATTGAATGGCCTTTGGTCCTAAGCCTAAACGTTCTAGCGCATCGGGGCGCATATTCGCAATGATGACATCACACCAATCAATCAGTTTATCTGTGATGGATTGAGCCTGTGGGCTTTTTAAGTCCAGGCACAAATTGCGCTTGCCTCGGTTTAAATGCAAGTAAGTTCCGGAATGTTCCCCGGATGGAGACTTGCCTCCTAAACCTCGCATTAAATCGCCAATTGGATGTTCGATTTTGATGACCTCTGCTCCGTATTGGCTCAAGCGCCAAGTGGCAACGGGGCCTACAACCACCGAGGTCATATCCAGTATTTTTATTCCTTTTAGTGCTTCAAACATGGCATTATCCGTTTACGCGGGCTTCGATAGAAACGGCCAAAGCGTGATGTGCATTACAAATCTTTACCTCCCAGTTTTGCGCGTCCACCGGATTTGCTAACAGGGTAAGTTCATCGTCACAGAAGAGTGGCGCGCTATGTTTCGCTTGAAACCCAACTAGCTGTAACCCGCATTGCGTGCGTAAAAACTCCGTGACATATAAGGAGGCAAGTCCTCCGTTGACCAATAAATTCGGATAGCCTTCTACCGCTTGTGTATACGTACGATCGAGGTGGATTTTGTGGGAATTAAAGCCCAAGGCAGAGTATTGAAATAATTGTAATTCGTCCGGTGTCAACGATTTTTTCGCTTGTGCTTTTTGACTTATTGGCGTGCCTGTAGGAAGTACGGGCTTACCTTGACTAGCTTCTAACAAGATGAAGGTTTGAACTTCGTTAAGCAAAAGTTCGGATTGCTGATTACGTAACTCGTGCTGAATTTTGACAAAAGCCATACGACCCGCCTGACTTTCTTTTTCTGCAATGGAAGCCACAAAACTGGTGCGTTCCAGCGTCTCACCGATGCGAATATCTCCCAAGAACTCAACTGTCCGTCCTCCTAATACTAAACGTGGTAGCCCTAAATTGGGGATGGGAACCCCAAAACCAGGAAAACCATCGGAACGGATTTCAGATCGAGGAACATTTCCCGATAAAAGGAAAAAATGCCAGCCTCGTGGCAATAAATCGCCCTTTTTGAAATCAGATGGTGCCAAGTCAAGCATGGAAGCAACTTTCCTTACGGCGGAAAGGCTGCATACTTCTTCTGAGATGATTCGTTCGTTATGTTCCATATAAGGCACGTTGAGCACGATTTTAAAATAATCTTCCCCAAATTTAAACTATATTTTTTATATATAAAATTCTAATTTTATATTTGCAAAAAACAAAAATGTAATTCCTATGAAATTTAAATACCACCACATGAATTTGTGCACGGAGAATGTAGCACGAACATCGGAGTTTTATCAGTCAGTTTTCAACTTATCTCGTCTTCAGGATGAGGAGCATAATTTAGTGGGCGAGGATACAGAAGATCGCTTTGACGGGGTTGTTGATTTTTTAACAGACGGCGAAGTAGAATTTCATATCACGAAAAAGGATGTAAATTTAGGCTTTGAAATGAAGCACTTTATTAACCCTTTAGAGCGCGGTCACTTTTGTTTTCGCACGGATGATATCGAAGGCTTCAAGAAAAGATTAGAAGAAAAAGAGATCCCCTATGCTGATTATGGCAAGTGGGCTCTAGCCGGCTGGTATCAAATATTTTTTCATGATCCCGATGGCAACATTATTGAAGTCCACCAAATCGGAATGTAAACTCCATGAAAAACGAAGTAAGTGAGAAAAGTAGTAGCGGTTATTCTGCGCCCGCTTTAGACAAAGGGCTCGATATTTTAGAGCTTTTGTCTAAGAGTGAGTCGGGTTTAAGCCAACAAGAAATTGCGGGAAGTCTGGGTCGGAATTTGAACGAAATCTACCGGATGTTGACCTGTTTAGTGGCGCGAAATTATATTTCGAATCAATCGAACAAGTACGCACTTACTTCGAAATTATTTCAATTATCACATTTTCATCCGCCCACCTATCGCTTGTTAAGTGAATCCCTTCCAGTGATGGAAAAACTATCTGCGGACACACTTTTTCCGTGTGATTTGCGGGTATATAATACGGGAGTCCAAACTGTTATCGCCGCCATTCAACCTCCCAACGGGGTCGGATTTATGACGCGGGTAGGAGCCGAATTGAAAGTGGGGCCTTCCGCCTCTGGCTATGTTTTAGTGGCTTTGCAAGACCCGGCCATTCGGACAATGCGGATGGAGGAAAGTTTAGCAGATGAGTCCCCAGAGCGCATTAAAAACTTTAAAAAGGAAATAGAAAAAGTCTTGAAGCAAGGATATGCCTCGATTAAAAGCAATCAGTATGCAGGCTTGCAAGCGATTTCCTATCCTATTTTTGATCAACACGCTAACGCGATTGCTGCGCTGACGGTTCCTATGCTTGCTCGCATCGATGATGAAGCGCAAATGGGAATCGACGCTGTGCGGGAGAAACTTGCGGAGGCATCACTTTTGATTTCGAACCGAATATCGCTAAACCTCTAAATCATGAAAAACCTGCCCAAAGTACTTTATGCGCTCAGTTTGCTTTTGCTTCTGGCGTTTTTTTATCAAGGACTTGGGTCTGCAGGTTTTTTAAATTCGGGCGAATTTCTGTTGGGCGCACTTTTTAGTTTAGTGCTGGTCGGTTTTATAGATCGACGTTTGAAACAGCATGTTTTTACGCTGTGTCTGGTGGGGGCAGTGGTTTTGGGGATATTTTATCCACAGTATTTCATCCACCTGGGTGATTTCAAGTTCTCTTCTTTGATTGTTCCATTGATCCAGTTGATCATGTTTACCATGGGAACTGAGATGAGTGTGAAGGATTTTGAGGGGGTTTTAAAAATGCCAAAAGCCGTGATTATCGGCCTAATCAGCCATTTCACCATCATGCCCTTGGTCGCAGTTACACTTGCCACTACCTTTGGATTTCCATCTGAAATAGCAGCTGGGATCATCCTCATTGGATCCGTTCCGAGTGGTGTTACTTCGAATGTATTGGCTTTTATTGCGAAAGCCAATGTGCCCTTATCCATAACGATCGGTACGATTTCGACGTTGATGGCGCCGGTCATGACCCCTTTGCTCATGAAATTATTGGCTGGAAAATATGTCGAAGTTGACTTCTTAAAGATGATGCTTCACGTGGGCGAAATGATCATTTTACCCATCATTTTGGGTCTCGTATTGAATAGCCTTTTTAAGGCAAAATTGCAGGTGTTGAAGAAAATTATGCCTACCATTTCGATGGTTGGCGTCTTTATGATGCTTGTTGTCATTGTTTCATCTGGCCGCGACGCCTTATTGAAAATAGGACCTTTTTTGTTTTTAGCGTCCATGATTCACCATTCCATCGGCTATTTATTGGGCTATTGGAGTGGCCGATTAGCGGGCTTAAGCGAGCAAACCTGCAGAACTATTTCTTTAGAAGTGGGCTTGCAAAATGGAGGCTTGTCTTCCGGTATTGCCCTACAAATGGGAAAAATTGCCACCGTTGGCCTGGCTTCAGCCATCTCTGTGCCTTGGATGACTATTTCAGGGTCATTGCTTGCGAATTGGTGGCGCAACCGCCCTACAGATTCACCTTCAAAAGCAGCTTAATATGACTAAGGAAATACGCCACATCACGGTAATCGGTGCCGGAAATATGGGTCATCAAATTGCTATTTCGGCTGCGATAGCTGGTTTTCAAGTGATTTGTACTGACCAAAATCCAGACGCCTTGCAGCGCGCTCGCGACTTTGCCGATACCTATTTAGCTGGGCGAATAAGTAAAGGGCGCATGAGCGAGCAGGAGGTGACTAAAACGAAGGCGGGATTGCGTTTTGAAACGTCTTTAGCTGCAGCCGTACAGCAGGCCGATTTAATTATCGAAGCCATCATCGAAAAATTAGAGGTTAAAAGGGCCTTGTTTAGTGAATTAGACACCCTTTGTCCGCCACGTACCATTTTAGCTACCAACAGTTCCTATATCGTCAGTTCCCAAATCGCTTCGGCTACGAATCGCCCGGATAAGGTCGTCAACATGCACTTTTTCAATCCGGCGCTGGTGATGAACTTAGTGGAGATTGTGAAAGGACCACACGTATCCGCGGAAACGGTAGAGCTTTTAGAAGCGGTTTCAATCCAAATGGGAAAGACGCCTATTGTTCTTCAAAAAGAGATTTACGGTTTTGTGGTTAATCGTATGTTACAAGCCACCCGAAAGGAAGCATTAAATCTTTTAGATTCAGGCGTTGCTTCGGTAGAAGATATCGATCAGGCGGTCATGAAAGGCTTGGGCTACCCGATGGGACCGTTCCAATTGTTGGATTTGACTGGGATCGACCTGGCCTATCATGTGGGCATGGAAAAATACCAATCTTCTGGAAATGAAGCAGATAAACCTTCACCTACGATTGTGGAGAAATTCGAGAAAGGGGAGTGGGGCAAGAAAGTGGGTAAGGGATTTTATATTTATTAAACAGATCACATATTTTAATGTCTGGGACCCTAATTCTAATCCAGGAGAGGGGGTAAGCTGATCAAAAATGATCGGCTTTTTTGTTGTCAGTCAGGGAGTTCATCTTTATTAAAGACTTCGATTTTCTTTGGTCAATAAATAAATGAAATTAACTTAGGGTTGTTTATTGTACGAGAATTAACCTTGGAATTAATCAAAATGGAAATATTCAGAGACCTTTTGGCACAAAATATTCTTTCTTGTAGTTTTTCATTGAATAGGGTAAGCAGCGAGAATATTTCGAAATCTTTAAATGAAAATACCTCATCTGTTGGGTTCATTTATCGGCATATTGGAGAGACCATGCTTATGTTTGGTTATTTTTTTGGTAAACCTAGTGAGGTTCAAAATACTACCCTTGGTAAGCAGGATGAGGGACAGGGGAATGATTTTGAGGAAAGCAAAAAGCTAATTGATGAAGGATTTAAAATGCTGGAAGAGATTATAGAAACAACTCCTATTTCGGGGTGGTCAGATATAATAGAAACCCCTTTTTTCGGGGCAGTCACAAAAGCGAGGTTGTTTTCCCATATTCTATACCATAACTCCTATCATGCAGGACAAATAGGCCTTGCGTTAAAAAGAGGATTATAATTTATTATGAAATCACTACTACCCAATTTCAAAAGAACCTTCTTGATCGTAGGTTACACATTTTTAGTTTTACCCATTAGTCTATTCTCTAAAGGATTAATGCAAAGTATGGCGCAATTTGAAGTGCCTGATTTGATTTTGAAATCAGCCCATTATTACGATGCCATGCTTTGGGTGTATGTTCATATGATGGTAATAGGCCTACTTATATTGATTGTCGGTTATTCAGTTAATGATTTGAATAAACAAAAGTGGATAGCAGGCTTACTTTTTATCGTGACAGGATTCTATTTTTATCTGGATTTTCGCAGTGCTGACTGGGCTTTTGGCAATGCGCTTTATAAAGGAGAATCATCTATAATTCCAGCTATTATAGGCCTAATAGTTAATCTACTTTTCTTTCAATTAACCCTACGTCTTTTCTTGAATAGTCGATCAAGAAATTGATGATGGAGATAAGTCCTTCTTGTAAAATGGCAGGAATTGCCACCTACTTAATCATCGAATTATTTCTTCATCATTTGTAAAGCCTTCTCTTTAGGCACTCCGAATACTTTGCCTTCTGAAGCATCCTTCAAGAAACGGTCTATGTAATTTTGACTCAGGGCGGAATTGTCCTTGTACTTCACGCGCAATTCAGCTAATTGTTTGTGTAAGGTCTTTTTGATTGCTGAATAGGCCGGGTCATGGTATACATTTTTTAACTCCATGGGGTCTTTTTCCCGATCAATAAGTTCCCAAACATCCTCTTTAAAATAGTAATGGATGAGCTTGTATTTTTTAGTAATCACGGCATAATGGCGATTAACCATGTGTTCCGCCGGGTATTCATAGTAATGATAATATACCGCATCTCTTTCCCAAGGCTGGTTCTTTAACAAAGGGAGCAAACTTTGGCCCTGCATGTCTGCTGGAGCCTGAATTCCCGCTGCCTCTAAAAAGGTTTGTGCAAAGTCCAGGTTTTGGACCAAAGCATCCGATTTTTGACCCGCTTTAACTTGATTAGGCCAAGATACCAGCAAAGGAGTCTTGAATGATTCATCATAAATAAAGCGTTTATCAAACCAACCATGTTCACCTAAGTAAAATCCTTGGTCAGACGTGTAAACTAACAATGTGTTTTCTAATAAATGATTTGCTTCTAAATAGTCTAAAAGGCGACCCACATTTTCATCGACAGCCTTAATGGTGCCTAAATAGTCTTGCATGTAGCGTTGGTATTTCCAGCGCATTTTATCTTGATCCGTCATGCGCGGATACGCCTTACTGAATTCCGCATTGATTAGGTCATAAACGGCATTGAAATGCGTTTTTTGGGAAGGGTTTAATCGACCCATTTCAGCCTCAAAACGTCTTTTGTCAAAACCTATTTCTGGAATATGTAGTGAATCCATCGTTTTAGGATAGATCTTGTTATCTCCTGACCAGGACATATGTTTTAAGATATTCATTTCCGCCTCTTTGACAGCGCCTGTCCGGCCAGTATAATCATCAAATAACGTAGGTGGTTCAGGGAAGGCAGTAGAAGTCATTTCCTTCAAATGCCGTTCAGCCATTAACCAGGAACGGTGGGGCGCTTTGTGCAAATACATGAGCATAAAAGGTTTTGCGGGATCGCGCTCCTTTTGTAACCAATCTAATGTCATGTCTGTGATAATATCTGTTACATAGCCCGTAACGTTAATTTTCCCTTCTTTTTTTGTGATAAAATCAGGGTTATAATAGTTTCCCTGATCTGGTAATATTTTAAATTGATCAAATCCTTTCGGGCTATTTCCAAAATGAAGTTTCCCAAACATCGCCGTTTGATATCCTCCTTTTTGAAGCAGTTGCGGAAAGGTAACATTGCTTGTATCAAAGCTAAAATGATTATCCACTTTCCCATTTAGGTGGGAATGTTTCCCTGTTAAAATAGTGGCTCTACTAGGAGCACAAATGGAATTTGTTACACTAGCATTCGTAAATAATACGCCATTTTTAGCGATTTTATCAATATTAGGAGTTGATATAAGCCTCTTGTCATAAGCTGAAATGGCCTGATAGGCATGGTCATCTGACATGATGAAGATGATATTGGGACGACTTGGCTGTTTGGCCTGACTAAAGAGAATAGTCGAAGTCAACAAAAGGAATCCTAACAAAAAGTAAAATATAGTCTTCTTCATGTGATCAATAGGTTTTGCTTAAACAGATTAAATTTATATAAATTTGTTGGCATTCGTAATGTATAAGATATAAATGAAGTGTTTGCTCATTTTCTTTTTGCCCTGCTTTCTCTTGCTTGGCCAGCAAAAGGTACCTAATTGTCATGTCCCTATGCCTAGTCGATACAAAGTGCAGCCTGGCTCTAAGCAAAAAAAGACGATCTCTTCTTACCTTGGTATGAAACGAATTCCCGCCGGCTCTTTTATGATGGGGTCCCACGATAATCAAGGAAGGGCGGATGAGTATCCATTACACCCTGTTCAGTTAAAAGGATTTTACATGGATGAAACGGAAGTCACAAATGCTGATTTTGCCAAATTTGTGCAGGCAACGAACTATATCACAACGGCAGAAAAATCGATTGATTGGGAGGAACTGTCGAAACAAGTGCCCGTAGGCACACCCAGGCCTCCTGATTCCTTACTTGCCCCCAGTTCCTTGGTTTTTGTGCCTACGACAGGTCCCGTTAACCTGAATGATTATTCCCAATGGTGGGAATTTAGGCGAGGGGCTGATTGGAAACATCCTCAAGGACCCGAATCAAGTATCCAAGGAAAGGACCATCACCCGGTGGTACATGTTTCCTATGATGATGCCTTGGCCTACGCAAATTGGGCAGGGAAGCGACTACCCACGGAAGCAGAATGGGAATGGGCTAGTAGAGGAGGGTTAAAAAATGAGCGCTATCCCTGGGGCTCGGCATCTGTCAATGTTGCCCCTTTTAAAGCCAATAGTTTTCAGGGAAATTTCCCTCAGGAGGATCTCGCCTTAGATGGTTATAAGTCAACAACGGCACCGGTAAAGTCCTTTCAACCGAATGGATATGGACTCTACGACATGGCTGGAAATGTGTGGGAATGGTGTGCAGATTGGTATCGATCTGATTATTACAAGCAAAGTCCTCGCCTAAATCCCAAAGGCCCATCAAAAAGTTATGACCCCGATGAACCTCAAGTTCCCAAACGCGTCATGCGAGGAGGATCATTCCTGTGTAATGATAGCTATTGTGCTAGTTACCGAAATGCTGCCAGAATGAAATCAAGCCCAGACTCTGGCTTGCAGCATACGGGATTTAGATGTGTGAAAGATTAATTATCAATATAAATTTATTGTTTATCAATAAATTTACGCTATTTTTGCCTTGTTATCACGAGGTAAAACACACACAAAATGTTCAAAAAAGGCTCTACTCTCCTGCTTAAGGCCACTTTACTAGTTATGGCCCTTATCGTTTTAGCGATGGCTATTTTTGCTTTCCCTAGTTTATACACAGGATTAAATGCGGATTTCCCCATGGCAAATAAGGCCATATTGGTTATCATCACGGTACTTTATGCGGTGACTCTACCCTATTTTTTTGTTTTATGGCAATCCTGGAAATTGTTAACCTTGATAGATCAAAATTTAGGATTCTCCGCATTTTCTATCCACGCCTTTCGGAACATTAAACTAGCCTCTCTGGTAGGAGGCATTCTTTTGATGGTCGGTTTCGTCCCTTTTTTGTTTCCCATTGCTGAGGCAGATGATGCTCCAGGTTTGATCATTTATGGTTTTTTTGTGGCTTGTATTCCTTTTGTGGTGTCCGTTTTTGCGGCTATCCTAGAGATGCTTTTTCAGAATGCGCTCCAGATGAAAAACGAAAACGACTTAACGATTTAAATTATGGCCATAATTATCAATCTAGATGTCATGATGGCAAAACGAAAAATGTCATTAAATGAACTCTCTGAAAAAGTAGGGCTTACCCTTTCGAACTTGTCCATATTGAAGACGGGAAAAGCCAAAGCAATTCGATTCAGTACTTTAGAGGCCATATGTGAAGCCTTAGCATGTCAACCGGCCGATATTTTGGAATATAAAAAATAGCAGATGAAAACTAAAAACTGGCGTATTTTTTCGCCCTTATTGTTGTTGTTAATACCCTTAGTAGGTATGTTGATTTCTGACGAGGTTAATTGGAGCCTCTTTGACTTTATGATCATGGGGATGCTAATTCTATCTTTGAGTTTCGGGATCAAACAACTATTACAAGCCACTATTAAATACAAGTATAAAGCACTTTTCATCGCTTTATTTTTGCTAGTATTTATGCTTGTATGGGTTGAGCTTGCTGTGGGTATTTTCGGATCTCCTATGGCTGGAAATTAATTTTTTAGGGATAAGTTAAGGAACGAATTTTTCCACTAAAAAGTTAACGACTTCTACCGCAATCAAAATAATAACTACCCATTCTAAAAAGATACTGTTTCGGTATTGAAGAATGTCCTTAAATAGTTCTAGGTTTTCCTTCACAATACTGAGTTCTTCTGAAACACTGCGAGCACGATCTTGTAAATCGAGGTGTCTTTTTAATTCAATATGTAATTTGTCTAAACGTTCATTGTCCCACGTTTCTTCTGGGGAGTCGAAAATGTAGAGATTTTGGGCAATTAAATTTTTAAGCAAAAGGGTTTTTCCAATGTACTTTTTCAAGTTAGTACCCGTGATTGAAAGCTTTCCTTTTCTTTCCAAAATTTGGGTGTGTTGATTCGTGTCTTCAAGCAATTGTGTCGTCAATTCTGCGTAATAATCCAACGTAACGGATTGAGAGATGTATAACATGACCATTCGGATGACGTCTGAATTTGCATTCTTGATCTGTATTTTATTATGGCTAATTTTATTTTCTATCCCGCCGGTTTCTATCAAATGCTCTTCATAAATATTGGTCTCCACCCGGTTTCTACAAGTAGCCTGAATTTGTAATTTGATTTCTTCAAACTCTTCTTCACTTAAATTTAGATGGGATACAACGCCATATCGTAAAACATATAAATAGGTGTTTTCTCTTATTTGGAAAAATAACTCGTCATTGTCCGCATGGATTACCTCCCCTAAAGAGACTAATCTTAGCCTTTTTATGTCTATATAATCAGCAAGTTGGTAGGATTTTACCTTCATGAAGTGTGCATTAATGAATTGAATTTTGGGATAATAGTTCAATTTAACGAAATTAAAGAGTATTTTCAATTTGCAGCCTAATGCCTTCTTAACTGTTTACTATATTTACTTCATGACAAAAATAATTTTATTCTGCATTTCCATGCTGGCGATGGGTAGCCTAAGAGCCCAATCATTTCAAATAAAGGATTTATCAAGTTCTGTAGGTAGCTGGGAAGGGAAATTAACCTACTTGGATTATTCTTCAGGAAAGCCATTTACCATGTTAGCGAATATAAAAATTAGTTTAACAGCGGACAATAAAGGCTATATAATGGCCTATGAATACTCGAAGGAACCTCACGCGAATTCGATTGATACAATCGTAATTAATGGCTACTTTTTTGGCAAAGATAAAATCGTCGGATTCAAACAACATTCACCTACAGGATTTACCCTGGTGACGGAAGTGGAAGGAGAAGACGGGAATGAGAATAGAAAGGCGATTTTAAGACATCAATATCAGCTTGATAAGAACTCTTTCACAATTACTAAAGAGGTGAAATTTCAAGGCACGGATAACTGGATAAAAAGGAATGAATATCTATTAACGAGGGCAGAAATTAAACCAGAAATTAGCTTCTTAAACGACAGCAAGGAAGTCTTCCACCTTTCTCTCATCATTTACACGCCAGACGGGAAAATTCAAACACGGGTAAGTGACCTGGCGCCTGACCAAATCAAAACGTATTCGTTACCGGTAGCTACCGAAATTTTCATCGCGGATGGAAAGCAAGAGGCTTTTGCGATGAAGGGTAATGACATTAAAGCGACAGGAGTTAAACCTTATTTGGTCCTCAAAGAATCGGATGCAAAAAGAGTGATCAATACAAGTTCTATAGCGCAAATGACGGCGAAAATGTACCGTATTGCCAAAATAAAAGTAGACGGCAATCAGCTAGAAAAATACAAGTCTGCACTCCAGGAGCAGATGGATGCGGCGATTAAATTAGAGCCAGGTGTCTTATCCTACACGGCGGTTTCTGATAAAAAGGATCCCTCGGTCATCACCATTTTCGAAGTGTATGCAAGCCCAGAGGCTTATCAGGCACATACCTCAGCGCCCCACTTTAAGAAATACAAAGAGACCGTGAAGGACATGGTTTTGTCCCTAGAATTAATCGATACGGAATTAGTGGTTAGGTCGGAGAAGGCTGATTATTGATTTTTGTAAATCGCGCTAAAATATGAACGACTTCTATCAGCTACCTAAATTTTCGCAATGGATTACCTCCCTTCTATTCCTTTTACTAGGCTTGTTTTTAGCGATTTTTATTATTGAACAAGGTAGCGAGAACCCGCTTATTTATGCGGCGTTTATCCTCTACGTACCCATTAGTCAATTTCTGTATACACCATTATTTAAGCTGACAGGTGGTTATACGTACTATTCTCCTATGCTCTTGGGGTATATGGTGAACGAGCAACAAATCGATCTGCACAGCGGGACGAGCTTTGATTATTTATTTGTCTTTCAAAATCAGAATGCAGGTGTTTCACTTAGAAATAAACTGTTGATGTATCATTGCGAGGGTTTGTTGAATATTATTTCCCAAATAGAAAATAAACGTATTCCTGAATCTGTTCAAATCGTAGGTACATCGTATTTTTTCAATGAAAGAACCTTGCAAAAATTAGGTTTCCAAATCGAAAAAGCCTCCTTATTTTATCGCGCAAATCTATTCATCAATTTCATTGATTTGTTTTGGATGTACTCTGTATCGCATGGAAAAGTTTCATTCCCCGCATTATGGGATGCGAAAAAAGCGCGCACGCAAGGTGCCACGCTTCTTGCACACAAGATGTCATTAGAGTTGCTTTATGCAAGACTAAAATCAAATTAGTTTATTCACCTCTAACCAGTGCATAAAGGCATCAAACCATTTATTGCTGGTGCGATTCGGATTGCCTAGACCAAAACCGTGACCACCGTTTTGGTATAAGTGAAACTCCACCGGTCTTTTCGCTTTAAACCACGAGTCGATTACCCCAAATTGGGAGTTAAACAAAAAGTCATCCGAGGCAATCACATTAAACATAGGCGGTGCATCAGCTGGCACTTTTACGGGCCCCATGCCACCATAAATAGGTCCGATAAACGCGAGCTTCATCGTTTTAGAGTGTAGCGTTGCATGCATCGTTAATCCCGCTCCTGCAGAGAATCCAATCATACCGATTCGCTTCGTATCTAGGCCCCAAGTTGCGGCGTTTTTAACAATCATCGCATAGGCAGCTTCTGCATCTTCTAATTGATTAGAGAGATCCATTTGGGCCATAGGATTGGTATTTTCTGTCTTTGAAGTTGCCGGAGCTGGAGCAGGACGAGGGCGGTTCATCCACGCGGTGAAGTCTTCTAATTTTTCTGCGGTTGGGAATAGTCTGTATTTTAGGACGAAAGCGGTGATTCCTTTTTTGGCCAAAGCCTCAGCGACTTCCCAGCCCTCATTTCCCATGGAAAGCCAGCGGTATCCACCTCCAGGTGCGACGATGACAACCGTTCCATTTGCCTTTCCTTTTTCTGGGAAAAATGGAGTTAAAGTTGCTTTTGAAATATTTCTGGCCATCGGATCTCCCCATTGTTTGAACCAGGTTTCTGACGCTGGTTGGTCTTTCACAGAGCCGGTGTTTAAGGGAATGGCATTCGGTTCTTTAGGCGCTTCTAGCGGATAAATAGTGCCGTCTTGAGCAGATGCTGTCCAAGCAAGGCAGGAAAGCAGGAGGATGTATACTTTTTTCATGGTGTTTTAATAGGTTTTAGTCTGGTAAGTATACTATAAATTTTTCACTTTCTGTTCCTGACTTGGAGGGGGACTATGTGCTTAGTTTTGGAGAAATTCAAGGCATTAAAAAATAAATAATTCGTATAATTGCCTTGTGGAAGGCAAAATGTCGTCTCAATGACGTCTCCTTGTCCACAATTTCAAAACATAAACAATCATATTTGCACATGGATTTTGGTGCCAGATTGAAAGAGCTTAGAACCAGTTTGAACTATTCTCAAAAGGAACTTTCAGAACAAACGGGTTTGACGCTTCGGACCATTCAACGAATCGAAAACAACGAAGTAAAACCGAGTATATTCGTTAAAGATGTTAGGGGAAGCGTTGAAAACCGACTTGTCAGAATTTAGCAAATCAACTGAAACCAAACCCTACGAATTTAATTTCACCATTAAAATCACAGATATGAATCAGTTAATTAACGACTTAAAAACACTTGTTCGCAACAACTGGAAAACGATTCTTTGGATTGTCTTAGTTGTATTTTTTATTTCTAACTATAATGACATCAAATCAGGCATTTTAGATGGCTGGAATGATGCAAAATAAATCGTTCTGCAGATGAAAAACTCTCCTATCAACCGCATTCTTTATGTTGGCTTTTTGCTTTTGGGCCTTTATCAGGCGCTCATTTCAAAAGACTTTACGCAAGGTGCGGCTTCTTTAGGAATTGGCTTAGCTTTTGATCCATTTAATCAAGAGCAGCCGTGGAACGAAAGGCCTAGCTGGCAAAAGTTGACACTCATTGTTCACTTGTCGTTGGTTTTCGGACTTGTTTTTATTGAGATTTTTGAATGGGCTAGGGGGTAACCTCCACCATCCACTCCACCCCATATTTATCGCGGAAAGTGCCTAAATGAGACCCCCAGGGGCCTTCATCCATTGGCATTTCTACCGTACCTCCAGCAGAAAGTCCATCAAATAAAGCGGTGGCTTCTTCTAGCGAATTTGCGCTGAGGATAATCTTGCTACGGTTTTCTTCTTCGCTCACGACACCCATAAAATTAGGGACGTCGCTGCCGGACAAATAACCTCCTCCGGCTATTGGCAACCGAATCAACATTATTTTTTCCCATTCTTCTTCCGGGAAAGAAAAGTCGGGATTATTTAATTCCTTGAAGCGCATAAGACGCGAAAACGAACCGCCTAAAACGGAGCGATAAAATTCAAAAGCCTCTTCGGTGTTGCCGTTGAAATGGATGTGGGGGTTGATAGATGCCATAATTATAAATTTAATATCTTTTTTTCTTTTAATGCATAATCCACCGCCCGCGCCGTCAATGCCATGTAGGTCAGTGATGGATTCTGCGTAGAAGTAGATGTCATGCAAGAGCCATCGGTTACGAATACATTTTTGCAGTGGTGCAATTGATTGAAGGCGTTTAGCATGGAGGTTTTAGGATCCCTTCCCATGCGCACTCCACCCATCTCATGGTTCTCGTTTCCAGGCAGACGTTTCGTATCGATAGGCTGAATATGGTGGAAGCCTGCTGCGGAGTACATTTCGGTGAATTGTTGATGGAAATCTTTCAACATTTTCTCATCGTTTTCGTCGTAGCCAATGGACACGCGAAGTTGTGGAATACCGTATTTGTCCTTTTTTTGTGCGTCTAAGCGGACCGTCGATTGAGCCTTCGGAATCGTCTCCCCCATCATGCCCACGTTGATGTGCCAGTTGCCCAACTTTTGATTTAATAAGGAATTCTTTAAGGATTGGCCGACTAAATCGGAGGCATTTTCGACGATACGCGCCGCACTTAAATTGCTCGCATAGCCTCGCAGGAAATCGGTCTCCTGTTTGTAGACATTTCTAAAGCGAGGGATGTAGCCGGAGGTTGGTCTTTTCCCGGCGGTGGTGTAGTCTAAATCCCCGTCGTATTCTGCCGTAATTCTGCCGCGGTAACTGTGGAAGGCCAGGTGCGTTCCTAAGATGCCGGAGTCATTTCCTAGGCCATTTGGGAAGCGCGATGAGATGGAGTTTAATAGGATTAAGTTAGTGGCCAAAGGCGAAGCATTCACAAAGATGATCGACGCGAAATACTCTTCCATTTCATTCGTCAGCGTGTTCACCACCCGAACTCCGACCGCCTTCTTTTTATGCTCATCATAGATAATGGAATGAGCGACCGAATGTGGTTTTAAGGTTAAATTTCCCGTGTTATACGCCGCTGGCAAAGTCGCGGAATTACTGCTGAAATAGCCGCCATACGGACAACCGCGTTCGCAGAGGTTACGGTTTTGGCATTGACTTCTACCCACAGAAGTGTGGATTTTATCGGCTTGACTCAGATTTGCTGTACGTGCGATGATGACGTGCCGATCGGGGTATTTTTGATTCACCACTTTCCCAAAATGCTTCTCCACACAAGACAGCTCATAGGGCTTGATGAAGTCCCCATCAGGTAAGGTTTCTAAGCCATCTTTATTGCCCGAAATTCCGACAAACTTCTCCACATAACTGTACCATGGTGCGATGTCCTTATAGCGAATGGGCCAGTCGACTGCGAAACCATCGCGCTCAGGACCTGTGAAATCAAAGTCGCTCCAACGCTGCGTGTGACGACCCCACAAAAGGGAACGTCCGCCCACCTGGTAGGCCTGAATCCAGTCGTATGGTTTATCTTGAATGTAGGGCTGCTCTCCGTCTTTGGTCAAAAAATGAGCCGTCGCCTCCGAAAAAATGTAATTCTTACTCGCAGTTTTATATTCCTTTTTCAGCTCTACTGGCACCTGTCCGCGGTGTGGCAAATCCCAAGGATTCGCTAAAGTGGTGGGGTAATCAATGACATGCTTCACATCTCTCCCGCGATCGAGTAATAAGGTTTTTAGACCTTTCTCCGTGAGTTCTTTGGCAGACCAACCGCCGCTGATTCCGGATCCGATGACGATGGCGTCGAAGGTATGTTTGTCTTTAGATGTCATGATTTACATCCACAATTTCGTGAAATTTTTCGCGAAATGTGGAATCGCGATTTCCGGTTCCTGAATTTCAGGATGCCAAAGCTTCTCCCACTCAAAACTATAATACCCCTGATATCCTCCCGCCTTTAGTTCATGTAGCGCCTCTCTAACCGGCGAATTTCCTTCGCCTAAAAGCGTATAGGTTTCCCCTTTCTCCGTTAAGGTGGCATCTTTAATGTGTGTGTGAAAAATGTATTTTTTCAAAGAAGCATACATCTGCTCCGGCGACTCTTTCGTGATCGACCACATATTAAAAAAGTCCCAAACCAACCCCACATTTGCGTGATTCGCAGACTGCATAATGTGCAAAAGCATATCACTTTTAATGACTTTTCCGTGAGATTCTAGAAGCACTTTGACTCCGCTCGTTTTCGCATAATCGCCTAATTCGCGCAAGCTGTTTATGATTGCATCAACCGTAGCATTTTCGTCCTGATCTTTTGGCAAATCGTTGGGGAAAACGCGCACAAAAGGGCAGTCTACTTGATGAGCGAGATCGATGAACTTCTTAGCTTCATCCAGATTTTTTTGCCGTTTCGATAGGTCCAAAAAATGCAGGTTAGTAGATGACCCTAAGTTGACTATTTTGATGTTTGCATCTACCACTTCTCTCTTTGTGCTTGCGATGTTTGAGCTCGAAAAAAGTGGATTCGAAGGAAGATCTAAATCGCCTTTTATGCCCCTGATTTCAATGCCTGCATATTTATTTTCCATAGCATGTTGTATTACCTGAGAAAAATTCCAGGAGGGACAGCCTAGGGTCGAGAAGGATAATAACGGTTTTTTTACCTGCGAAAAATCTAAGGCTGAAAGGCCTAACAAGCCTGTGCTTTGTTTTAGAAATTCTCTACGATTATTCATTCATTTCATTGATATTGAGTGGAAATTAACAAATTTCGTGCCGAAATGAAATATCCTATGTTAAACTACCTCGATTTCACCCTAAAAGCGAGCCTTACTGATAAGGAAAAGGTAGTGCAAAAACTTTTTGAACTAGGCGCCGATTTTCTAGGAATAGACGAGCAACACGATTTCTATTTTCATACGGAAAAAGGGAAATTAAAATACCGAAAAGGTTCTTTGGGGACCCTAATTACGCATTATGAACGATTTTTAGTAGATAATAGTGAGAAAACACATGTCTATCGTTACGATGTAGATCCATCAGAGGAGTCAGTCAAACAACTGTATTTGACCCATGATTTGCTTGGGGAAACCCAAAAAAGTCGCACACTTTTTCAATGGGAAAATGTGACCATCCATCTGGATCTACTACCTGATGGGAATACATTTATTGAAGTGGAGGCAAAGGACTTCGAGCAAGAATTGACAGAAAGCGAACTTCAGCAAAAGTGCCGAGGACTATTCGATTATTTAGAAATACCGGATCGTGATTTAAGGCAAACGGGGTATTTGTAGTTTTCCATTATCTTTGAATTATTCTCCGTTAAGTAATCTTAAAAAGTATGTTATTAACCATCATCCCTAAGCTCCCTATGCGCGATAAGGCCGCATCGAAGCAATTCTATATTCAGGGTTTGGGCTTTTCTGAACTGGGGGATTATGGTGATTACCTGTTATTAAAAAAGCAGTTCATCGAGCTTCATCTGTTTGAATTTAAAGGATTGAATCCTTTTGAAAATGATGGACAGGTATATATTCGAACAACGGAAATTGAGGTGCTCTATCAGGATTTAATGGATCGAAAAATCCCTATTCATCCGAATGGACCATTGGAGAATAAGGCCTGGGGTCAAAAAGAGTTTTCGCTGTTAGATCCGGATCACAACTTGCTTACTTTTGGTGAAAATCTATGAAATTAAAAGGTGTTCTTTTCATTCTTTCCTGGGTTAGTTTCTCAGGCATTGCGCAGAAATTACCCGTCGAGGTCTATAGTTCTGCGGATTTAGTAGTCGTTCAAATTGCGCCAAATACGTTTGTGCACACCTCCTATTTACAAACGAATGATTTTGGGAAGGTGGCTTGTAATGGAATGATTGCGAGAGACGCGAATGAAGCGCTCGTTTTCGATACACCCACAAATGACAAGAGTGCAGAGGAGCTTATTAATTTCATTGAAAATAAGTTAAACTGTAAAATTAAGGCCGTGATTCCTACACATTTTCACGACGATTGTTTGGGAGGTTTAGCGGCGTTTCACGCGCATAAAATTCCTTCTTTTGGCCATAATAAAACAATAGATCTAGCGAAAGCTAGCCAGACGGCATATCCCCAAAATGGATTTACAGAAACGATTACATTGAGTGTAGGAGGAAAATTTGCAACCGCTACATTCCTAGGCGAGGGACATACAAAGGACTATGTAGTGGGCTATTTCCCGTCAGAGAATGTGTTGTTTGGCGGTTGTTTAATTAAAGAAATGCAAGCTACTAAAGGGTTTTTAGGCGATGCAAATGTGAAGGATTGGTCTGCTACAGTGAGGAAAGTGAAACAAGCTTTTCCATCTGTTAAATTAGTTATACCCGGCCATGGGGAAGTTGGAGGCAAAGAGTTGTTAGATTACACGATTAACCTATTCAAGCATGAGTAAATCTCTTTTCCACGAATCACTTATTCATCCGGAACCACCCGCGCATTTTTCCGTGCTTTTAAAAAGCCTTTGGTATGATAAAAAGGGTGATTGGAAAAAGGCGCATGATCTTGTTGACCAACTGCCTGGCGTTGATGCCGCCTGGGTACATGCCTATTTGCATCGCAAGGAAGGGGACATTTGGAATGCCGATTATTGGTATGCGAGAGCGAAGAAAATGCGGCCTTCACATACTTTAGTGGTGGAATGGGAGGAACTAATGAATCATTTTATCAAAAAAATACATTAATTTGTGTTTTCAACGAAAATTATAAATTGTTAACTATGAAAATGAAATCAATTGTAGCGATAGTTGCCGTGCTGGCCATGTCGTTAGTTTCCTTCAAACCAGCGGTTAAAGAGGTTCAAGCGGACAAGCCTTTTGGCGGTTTAGCTTTGTACACGGTGCGTGATGCGATGAAAGATGCACGCGCGACATTAGAAAAAGTGGCACAAGCGGGTTATGTAAACGTAGAATCTGCGGGTTACAATAATGGCAAGTTTTATAATTTATCTCCAGCGGACTTTAAGGCGCTTTTAGATGAGATGAAATTAACGCCCATCTCTGCACACCAGGGGACAGTTACGTTTGATAATATTGATCAGCAAATAGCGGATTTAAAAGCGGCTGGGTTCAAATACTTTGTTGTTCCTGTTCCCCCAATGGGCTTGTTCATGTACGACGCCGTGAATAAGAAATTAGCGATGAAGGGTGGCGCTAAGAATTTGGCAGAAATCTTAGATAAATTAGGCGAGAAATGTGCTGCAGCTGGTTTGCAATTGTTGTATCATAACCATGATTTCGAATTCGTAAAGGATGGTGATGGTGTGGTGCCTATCGATTATTTACTTGAGCATTGCAATCCGAAGTATGTTAATTTCCAAATGGATTTATACTGGGTAACGAAAGCGGGAGCTGATCCAGTAGATTACTTTAAGCGCTATCCAGGTCGCTTCAAGATTTGGCATGTGAAAGACATGGATGATCAAGGTCGTTTCGCTCCAGTGGGCAATGGCAAGATTGATTTCAAGCGTATTTTAGACAATAAAAAATTGTCAGGAATGCAATATTATTTCGTGGAGCAAGATGCTTGTTTCAACGAAACGCCATTAGAGGCGATTGTGATTTCTCACAAAGGTTTAGAGAAGATCGGTTTCAAATAATTATGGGAATCATCCCTGTGAAAAGCCTCGCTAATGCGGGGCTTTTTGCGTTTGATGCCTCTAGGGACAGTTTCGTGTGAAATAACTCGTGAGGTATGTAAAGAGGTTTCTAGGTATTGACAGAAAGAGTCAATAGGCGAAAATGTCTCATATTATGAGATTTTTTACTACGACTAAACCATCGGAATCATTCGCAAAAATCCTTTCCAGGCTAGCAATGGATCAATTTCAAATTGGTCTTTGTAATAGTCCGCGTCACCTCCTGTTAGAATCACCTGAAGATTAGGAAACTCTTTTTTCGCGGAGGCGATAAACCCGTTGATTTCGAAAAGTGTTCCGGAAATAACACCTGCATTTAAATTCGAATTGGTATTAGTTCCGAATGGGGTAAAATCAGGTTTTAAATCGATCAAAGGGAGTTTATCGGTAAACTCTGACATGGCTTTGGAGCGCAAGTGGAGGCCGGGACTGATGGCTCCACCGATGAATTCCCCTGCGGTAGAAATCAAATTATACGTGATGCAAGTGCCTAAGCAAATGCAGAGCGAAGGCTGTGAGGGGAATACCGAAAGACAGGCTTCTGCTAAAATAAGGCGGTCTAAACCTAATGTGCTCGGATCGTAGGTAGAGAAACGAAGGTTTGTGTCTTCTTTGGCAATAATATGAACGGAATAATTTGCCTGTAATGAGGTTAAGATATCCGAAGGGATGTCGATAACCGTGCAAATCGCTAGGAGGCGAATGCCCTCCGTTGGGATAATTTCAGTGATACTCGGGAGCGATAAATCGGCGATAATTCCGGAATCACGCAATTGCGAGCCGTCGAAAAGCGCGTATTTCAAGCGGGAATTTCCTAAGTCTAACAAGAGTACCATGGGAGGGTATTAATAATTTGGTAATTTTGGGAAAAATAATCAATCCGCAAACACTATGTATCAAATTCAAATTCTAAAATCTAAAGTTCACCGTGCCACGATTACTGAAGCCAATGTAGACTACGTGGGTAGTTTAACGATGGACGAGGATTTAATGGATGCGGCGAATATGATCGAGCACGAGAAAATCCAGGTGGTGAACGTGAACAACGGGGAGCGCATCGAAACCTATTTAATCAAGGGCAAACGCGGCTCAGGTGTTATTTGCCTAAATGGTCCAGCGGCTAGAAAAGGGGTTGTAGGCGATATCGTCATCATCATATCCTATGCGGTGATGGATTTTGAAGCAGCTAAAACCTGGACTCCTACCGTTATTTTTCCAAACGCAAAAAATCAACTCGTTTAATACGATTCTTCCGGCGAAGGGAATTGCGCTTGCTTCACATCCTGCACATAGGCAGTGGTAGCACGGGTAATTTCCTCGCCTAATGAAGCATATTTGCGCAAAAACTTAGGGGCAAATCCGTCATTCATTCCCAGCATATCTTGCATTACCAATACTTGACCATCGCAATCCACGCCGGCACCTATGCCGATCGTCGGAATCTGCAAAGCATGAGTAACTTGCGCGGCTAATACAGCGGGAATTTTCTCTAAAACTAGCCCAAAACAGCCCGCTTCTTGCAACATAACGGCCTCTTTAATTAATTTATTTGCCGCTTCTTCGCCTTTTCCTTGGATACCATAAGAACCGAATTGGTGGATACTTTGGGGTGTTAAACCCAAGTGTCCCATGACCGGAATGCCGGCTTTCGTAATTTTTAAGATCGATTCTACGACCTCTTCGCCCCCCTCTAATTTCACGGCATGGGCTCCGGTTTCCTTCATGATTCTCACTGCGGAGGCTAAAGCAATGGAGCTGTCCGATTGATAAGACCCAAAAGGCATGTCCACTAAAACCATCGCTCTTTTTGCTCCTCTACTAACGCATTGGGCATGGTAGATCATGTGATCTAAGGTGATGGGCAAAGTCGTTTCATAACCCGCCATCACATTACTAGCGCTGTCTCCTACTAATAAAACATCGACTCCGGCCGCATCTAAAAGTCCGGCCATCGTATAATCGTAGCAGGTTAACATGGCGATTTTCTCCCCAGCGCCCTTCATGGTTTGCAAGCTGGTGGTCGTGACTCTTTTAACTTCTTTTAAGTAGCTCATGCAAAGGTTTTGTTATCAATTAATCGAACACCGCCGATAAAAGCAGCGACTAAAATGAGGTAAGGCTTCTCGCCTACCGGTTTTTCTTGTAAGGTTTGTGGATCTACACAGGCCACATAATCAATGGATTCAAAACCGTTTTCAAGCAGCGATTGTTTGAATTCAGTTTCAGAAGATAGGCCAAAGCCCCTATAAATAGCTAACGCTTGCTCTTTTTGTTCCTCCGTTAATCGAGCATTTCGGCTACTCAGCGCTAAGCCTTCGCTCGATCTGACCGTCGGGCATTTCACTAATTCGACGGAGGAATTCGTCAGCTCCAGCATCTTGCGCACCACAGCGATTTGTTGGTAGTCCTTCTCCCCCATGAATAATTTGTGGGGTTGCACCGCTTGGAGTAATAAATCGACGACAACGCATACCCCTTGGAAATGTCCAGGGCGATATTTGCCTTCCAAAATAGTCTCGATGAATCCTAAGTCGTAGTGTTTTAATTGCCTTGTGCCTGATGGATACATCTCAGAGACCGAGGGAACGAATACGACATCACATCCTTCGGCCTCTAATTTTTCTAGATCTGCGGCTAATGTAACCGGGTATTTTTCAAAATCCGTCGGGTCGTTAAACTGCGTCGGATTGACGAAAATGCTGCAAACCGTTAGTTCACAGTCCTTTTTTGATGCTTTAATTAAGGCCAAATGCCCTTCGTGCAAAGCTCCCATCGTGGGGACAAATCCAATGGATTTACCGGACGATTGTAGGTAGCTTTGAAGCTCGCTGGTCTTTTGAAATTGTTTCAATTCATTATGTTAATGGGTAAAATTACCATAATTTTGGCCAAAATATTCCATCCATGTCGCTCCAAGGGAAAAAAATAATACTCGGAATTACCGCCAGCATTGCTGCCTATAAGTCGATTCAGCTCGTTCGTTTGTTAACGAAAGAAGGTGCAGAAGTGCGTGTAGTTTTGACTAAAGCGGCGCTTGATTTTGTGTCTCCCTTAGTGCTGTCGACTTTTTCTAAGCATTCAGTGTGGGTGGAATTTCAGGAGGGTTCTGTTTGGAATAACCATGTGGAATTAGGCTTGTGGGGGGATGTATTTATCATCGCACCTGCCAGCTGCAACACACTCGCTAAGATGGCGCAGGGTTTGTGTGATAATGTGCTTTTAGCTACGTATTTATCCGCGCGCTGTCCGGTTATCGTGGCTCCTGCGATGGACGAAGATATGTTCTTGCACCCAGCGACCCAGCGTTCTATTTCTACTTTGAGAGGAGATGGTGTGACGGTTTTAGAAGTTAATTCTGGGGAACTTGCTAGCGGATTAGTAGGCCAAGGGCGCATGATGGAGCCGGAGGAAATCGTCCAGCATTTGATTTCTCAAACGTTTAGAGGGTCTTGTTTCGCAGGAAAAAAAATAGTCATTACTGCTGGACCTACGGTCGAACTAATCGACCCGGTGCGTTATATTTCCAACTTTTCGACCGGAAAAATGGGTCTTAGCCTGGCCGAGGCCTATTATCTTCAAGGAGCTGATGTGACTTTAATTGCAGGACCCTTGCAAGTTTCTACTCGTCTTCAGGGAATTAAGGTGGTGGACGTGAGGTCTGCAGCAGAAATGGAAGCGGCTTGTTTAGCTCATTTTACTTCGGCTGATCTGTTGATCATGGCGGCTGCCGTGGCGGATTATCGTCCGGCTGTTCAGGCAGTGGAGAAAATAAAAAAATCAGAGGCGACGACTTCGGTGGTTCTAGAAAAAACGACGGATATCTTAGCGGCTTTAGGGGCAGTGAAAAAGCCTTATCAACTACTGGTAGGGTTCGCATTAGAAACTGAAAACGAGGAGGTGAATGCTTTGGCGAAAATGAAAACGAAAAAAACGGATTTCATCGTTTTGAATTCGCTGAAAGATGCGGGCGCTGGCTTCGGAGTAGATTCGAACCAGGTAACGGTTTTTGCTGCTTCGGGGGAAAAGAAATTGATTCCGCTTCAGTCGAAAGAGGCGGTTGCTTCGGAAATTATTGACTTTGTGTCGCGCGGTATGTTGTAAATCGTGGTGTAGTGGGCCTATTCGCCATTTGCTAGAATTTCGCGAGATCTATACAAACGATTTTCAGGTATTGACAGAAAGTGTCAATAGGCGAAAACGCCTTTCAATACTTACGCCTTCACACTCAAAGTCGCACCCGTCACCTCCACGGTCAATTTCGTCAAACCTTTCGTCGCAGGTCCTTGCGTCACAGCGCCATCAGCAGCAAAAGCAGAACCGTGAGCAGCACAATAGAAGGTCGACTGCCCGTTATTGTATTCCACCGTGGCACCCGCGTGAGGGCAAACCGAAGAAAGGGCTAAAAAGCTGGCTGGCGTATTTCCGCTGGCTTTGCGGATGACAATGACGCCGCTTTTAGCCACGAAATCGTTAACAGACTTTAGTTCGGAATCTAAATTTACCGTGACGGAATTCGTGCCCACTCCTCCACCTCCCGGATTAGGGGTGATATTTCCTCCGCCCGAATCGTCTTTAGAACAAGCGGCCACTAGGCAGCTGACACAGGTAGCGGCGATTCCTCCGGATAGTACGTTGATGAATTCTTTTCTTTTCATGGCAGATTTATTTTCATAGATAACTAGTCAGACTATCAATTGTTTAAAACCAGATTTTGAACATTAATTGCAGATGTAGGCGAAGAAATTTATCTTTGTGTAAACAAAACAAGCGCACGTATGATTATCGAACCGAGAATTAGAGGGTTTATCTGTTTGACTTCCCACCCGAAAGGATGTGAGCAAAGTGTCATAAATCAAATTAACTACGTTAAATCAAAGGGAGCCATCGATGGCCCTAAAAAGGTGTTGGTGATAGGAGCCTCTACTGGTTTTGGTTTAGCTTCTCGCATTACAAGTGCATTTGGTTCGAATGCGGCGACGATCGGTGTTTTCTTTGAGAAGGCGCCAGCAGAAGGAAAAACAGCCTCTCCGGGCTATTACAATAGTTTAGCGTTTCATACGCAAGCAGAGAAAGCGGGTCTTTATGCGAAGAGCATTAACGGTGACGCGTTCTCGAACGAAGTGAAAAAGCAAACGATCGATTTAATCAAAGCGGATTTAGGCCAAGTAGATTTAGTGATCTACAGCTTAGCTTCCCCAGTTCGTCAGCATCCGGTGACGGGCGTGTTGCACCGTTCGGTGTTGAAGCCTATCGGCGATACGTTCTCGGATAAAACGGTGGATTTCCACACGGGCATTGTTTCCGAAGTGACGATTACACCTTGCAGTGATGAAGATATTGCGAACACGGTTCAGGTAATGGGTGGGGAAGATTGGAAGATGTGGACGGATGCCTTATTGGACGCTGGTGTATTAGCTGAAGGTGCGATGACGGTGGCTTATTCGTACATTGGGCCAGATGTAACTGAGCCGGTTTACCGCAAGGGAACGATCGGAATGGCGAAAGAGGATTTAGAGGCGACGGCGTTTGAGATTACAGAGGATTTGGCCAAAATAGGAGGCAAAGCATTCGTTTCCGTAAACAAAGCCCTAGTAACACAAGCAAGTTCGGCGATCCCAGTGATCCCTTTATATATTTCATTGCTATACAAAATCATGAAGGCGAAAGGCTCGCATGAGGGTTGTATCGAACAAATTCAACGTCTTTACAGCGAACGCTTGTACACAAACGGCGAGATTCCTGTAGACGAAAAAGGCCGTATCCGCATCGACGATTGGGAAATGGATGAGGCGGTTCAAAAAGAAGTGGCTGAATTATGGAAAGGCGCTACTACAGAAAACCTTCCAGCGATTGGTGACTTGAACGGATATAAATCAGACTTCTTGAATCTATTCGGTTTCGGTTTTGATGGCGTAGATTACGCAGCGGAGGCGAACGAAATGGTCGAGATTCCAGGTTTGATTACGGTAGAAAAATAAACGGGAAGCCATCTGAAAGGATGGCTTTTTTTATGAAAAGGGTGGGCAAATAGCAGGATAAATCAGGTGATTATTTGAACAACATCCCTTACTTTTGGTTTAGACTTCATTCACTGAATTTTAAACTATGAAAAAAGGTATTCTTTCGGCGGTATTTATTTTAGCCGCTGTTATTTCCACACAAGCACAGGCTCCTAAATCACCGGTAGCTCCGAAGCCAGCTGATTCTACAGCAGCTAAAAAACCGGCCTCTAAAATCAAATCATATGACCAGGTCATCACGAAGGAAGCGAAATCTTCCAAAGGCCTTTTCACCACCCACCAAGTAGGCGATAAATACTATTTCGAAATCCCTAAAAAGCATTTGGGAAAAGACATGCTTTTGGTTAGCCAGATTGCGAAAATTCCCAATGGATTAGGCGGAGGCTATGTGAATGCGGGAACATCGAGCCATGAGCAACTGATTGTTTGGGAGAAATTCCAGGAAAAAATCCTCATCAAAATCAAGTCTTACGCCGCCGTGGCACCAGATTCTCTGCCTATCAGCTTGTCTGTAAAGGCGAATAATTATGAGCCTACTTTGTATGCTTTTGACATTGAAACCTATAGCAAGGACACTTCTGCCATCGTCATCGATGTGACGAAATTCTATACAAGTGACATCCCGGCGATGAGCGGTTTAGATGCCTCGCTTCGTGAGACTCACAAGGTGAGAAATTTAGATGCGAGCCGCAGTTTCATTCGTTCCGTGAAGTCCTTTCCTTTAAACATCGAGGTGTTGCAAGACTTCACCTATAATGCGACGAAGCCGTCCGCGACCGCTTACACGGAGACAATCAGCATGCAGATGAATCAGTCGATGATTCTCTTACCTGAGAAGCCGATGAAGCCTCGTTTATTTGATCAACGCGTGGGCTATTTTACCCAAAAACAATTCGATTACGGCAGCGAGGAGTTGAAGTCAGACCAAAAGACCTACATCCAGCGCTGGCGCTTAGAGCCGAAAGACCTGGCGGCTTACAAGCGTGGAGAATTAGTAGAACCCATCAAACCGATTGTCTATTACTTAGATCCGGCGACGCCGATGAAGTTGCGCAAGCACATGAAAAAGGGCGTGGAGAATTGGCAAAAAGCCTTCGAGGTGGCCGGCTTTAAAAATGCCATCATTTGCAAGGATCCACCGACGAAAGAGGAGGATCCCGATTTCTCACCAGAAGATATTCGCTATTCAGTAATTCGCTACGTGGCGAGTACAACCAGAAACGCGATGGGTCCTAGCGTGAGCGATCCGCGTTCGGGAGAGATTATTGAAAGTGACATTATTTGGTACCATAATCACCTACGTTCGTACCGCAATCGGTTCTTAATCGAGACAGCTGCGTCTAATCCGAAAGCTAGAACTTTAGAGACGAGCGAGGAAGATATCGGCGAGATGATGGAGATGGTTATTTCGCACGAGGTGGGCCATGCCTTAGGTTTTCCGCATAACATGGGGGCAAGTAGTTCCTACGAAGTGGAGAATTACCGCAAGGCTGATTTCACTCAGAAGGAGGGTATTTCTGCGAGTATTATGGACTATGCGCGCTTTAATTACATCGCACAGCCGGAGGACAAGGGCGTTCGTTATATTCGTCAGATGGGCCCATATGATAATTATGCCGTGAATTGGGGATACCGTCTTTTGCCTGATGCCAAAACTCCAGAGGACGAAGTGCCTACCCTAAACAAATGGGTGGAGGCAAAGGCGGGCGATGCTCGATTCCGTTTTGGCAATCAAGGAACCACATTCGATCCCAGTTCTCAAACCGAAGACATCGGTAACGACCCCGTTCGCGCGAGCACGTATGCTGTGAAAAACCTGAAATATGTGGCGAAAAATTTAGCTTCGTGGACGAGCAATAAGACAAATGATTACGAAGATTTAATCGAATTAAACGACGAATTATTGAGCGCTTGGTCGCGTTATGTAGGCCACGTAACGACTACCGTAGGTGGAGTTTACGAGCAATACGCAAAGCCAAATCAACAAATTGCTAGCTACGTTGTAGTCCCTAAAGCCACACAACAAACGGCCGTGAAATGGTTATTAGCGAATGCTTTCGCTAACGTAGATTGGTTAATCAACCGTGAAGTTGTTACCCACCACATGATGGGGTATACCGATCGCATCAGAAGCCTGCAAGCTAGTCCGCTAAACCGCATGTTAAGCTTCGAAACTTTTGCACGTTTAGATAATAGCGGGTTGAGCGCGGCGAACGCTTATAAGACGGTTGACTTATGCCAAGACTTGCGTCAAGGCTTGTGGTCAGAGTTAGCCACTGGTGCTAAGATGGATGGATTCCGTAGAAACATTCAGAAAGCCTACGTCGAGCGAATGAAGTATTTATTGACGGAGCAAATGACTCCATCGCCATTCGCGCGCGACTTCTATAACGTTTCTCAATCCGATGTACGCTCGATCGTCCGTGGGGAATTGAAGACTTTATTAGCGTCTTTACAAGCCGCGAAAGGCAAGTATGCAGATAAAGAAACAGCCTACCATTTAGCAGACTGTATCGATCGAATTCAAACCGCATTAAATCCGACCAAAGCCCAGAAATAGGGCTTTGGTTTATTCTAAAAGCGCATTTACGCACCAAAGCAGCGGTCCCTGCCCATGCAAATCACCCGTGATGCGCTTGCGGTCTAGGTAATATTGGTGGTCGTTTTTCTTGTTTGTGCCTTCGCAAATTTCGGTTAAATCACCGTTTTCGTTGATGTAATCTTGCAACTTAATCCAGGCTTTACGCGCCGCTGTTCCGTAGGTTTTCTCATCTAGCCAACCCTTTTTCACGCCCACAATAAAGGCATAGGTAAACATCCCGGTGCAAGATGTTTCCGGCCAAGCATTCGGGTCATTAATCAGCTGATGCCACATGCCTTGCTTGTCTTGGTGCTTTAATAAAACGCCCATCATGTCTAAATAACCGCGCATAATGCGAGGACGGTGTGGATTATCTTTTGGCAATACTTTTAATAAATCAGCCATCCCTGCCGCTAACCAACCATCGCCTCGACCCCAGTAAAAAGGCACATCAGGAGCATGATAAAACAGTCCATCTTTATTCTGAAGCGTATCTAAATAAGCCACCATTTCGTAGGCCGCCCGATCTAAGTATTTGCGGTTTTTCGTGACCTCATACGCCTTCGCCTGAACTGCCGTAATCATGTACATATCATCCATCCAAAAGCGCGTCACCCAACTCAATCCCGCCGCATACCAATTCCGCACTTCGGGTTTCAAGCTTGTATATTCCCCTGGGCTCAAGGTCTTAAACTCCTCATCCGCATAGGACATCCCCAACGTTTTCAATTCCTCGTTTCTATTCTCTAGATAAACCGCCAGCGGAATCGCACCAAAAACAAAGTTATCCACATGGTTTTTCTTCGGCTGCAAATTTGCTTCTTCCTTCAGTAATAAAGCGGTTTTTGCATGTAATCTCGCTTGCAAATCTTTGTCATTCGTCTTCTTCGCAAAGCCTAAGGAACCGAGCCAGGTGCATACATCTGGGTAGGTGATTTGGGTCGCTGGCGGATTCGGAAAAGTCACTCCGTAGCGGGAGTGAGGAACTGCCATGAAGCGCTCTGCGGTTCTTTTCCCAACCGTGATAGGATCGGCTTTTTTAGGCCAATTCGTAAAGACTTTTTGCGCCAGTATAGGCGTACTTAATAGTAAGAAAAGGAGGATTTTTTTCATAGTTATTTTGCCCCATCCAGGGTGCTTTGTTTCGTTTGATCCAGTAAGGCTACGCGACCTTTTGCGTTCGCGATTTTTAACACGACCGCATTCGGCCATTTGTTATTCGTATAGAATCTTTGTCCATTGACAGCGCTGATAGTTAGTCCTAGAGGACTGGCTGACACATAGGTTTTCGCATCAAAGTTTTGCTTGTATTCCACTAATTCAGCCTTATAACCCAGTATTTCAACGGTCGTTTTATCTGAACCTAAGATATTATGAAGAACAAAATTCTTGCGCTCGCCGTATTTCCAATCGTCCGGAGAAGACCTTAAAATGAAGGCATAAATGTATTTTTCGTCGTTCGATTGGGTATACCAAACTCCCTCTTCTCGGATGATGGGCATCGGCTTCACCGCATAAATAGCCTCGGAATAAGCGAAGTTCCAAAGCGCCATTTCCCGCAATATCGCCTCCTGTTCTATCTGAATTTCGCCGTTCGGTTTAGGACCCACGTTTAACAAAAAGTTTCCGCCTTTTGCCCGAATTTCAGCAAGCATATTGATGACTTGCGTTCCCGATTTTTGCGGATCATTTGTGGGCTTGTATTGCCAATCCGTTCCCATCGTATAACACGCTTCCCATGGTCTAGGCAAGGCCGCATTAGGAGTGGTTTGCTCGGGAGTTTTCATCGCATCACGCGTGATCACTAAATCAGGATTGATGGACCAAGCAAATTCACGCAAGCCATCTCCTGGTCCATCGATAAATAGAATATCAATCTTTCCGTATTGAGTGAGCAATTCTTTTAATTGGGCTTTGTCATATTCCATCAAGCCCGGATTCGTCATCGGATAATGCGCCGGATCTTGTGCTCTTCCGATGGGCTGTTTGTGCTGGTGCAAATAGTAGAAATCGTCTGGAGAGAAATACAATCCTACGGCGATACCTTCTGCGCGATAAGCCTCTATGATTTCTTTTGTGACGTCCCTTTTGAAGGGCGTATTCATCACGTTAAATGGGGTAGTTTTGGTTTGAAACATCGCAAACCCTGCGTGGTGTTTTGCGGTAAAAACCACGTATTTCATCCCCGCTAGTTTAGCGAGGCGGGCCCAATCTTTGGGCTTAAATTGTTCTGGATTAAAATAGGACGGAAGCTCCCGGATATATTTCTCTACATAGGCATCGGAAGCCCCAGCGAGCGAATGGCTGATGACACTTCCTAGGCTAACGTCCACGTTCCAGTGGATAAACATCCCGAAACCGAGGTCTTGAAACCATTGAACACGTTCTGGTTTATTGGCAGTTTGCTGCCCTAAAACGGGTAAGCTAAGTAGGAATAAAAGTAAGAGCTTTTTCATATAGTTAAAAGAATAAACTCCTGCTAATCTACTAAGTATCAGCTCTCCGCGTGCTTCTTGAAGTTGTCTACAATCGATTGCCAGCCAGCTTGTTGCATCTCTTCTGGGTTTTGATTCTCCGGCTCGAATTGCTCGATAATTTGAGTACCCTCTGATGTTTCAGAGAAGTTAATCTGCACTTTACGGCCATCTCCTATGGTATACTCGATCGTTTTTTCTGAAATAATGTTCGTGTAAGTTCCCCAAAAATCAAAGGACATCGACCCGTCTTTCGAGGCCATTTCGTAGTGAAATTCTCCACCTATTTTGAAGTCATTTTTTGCGGAAGGACAGCACCAATCATCACTGGCAAAGTTCCATTTTGTGATGTGTTCTTCAGTAGTCCAGCAATCCCAAACATGGGAGATTGGGGCTTGGATTGTATTTTGTACGGAAATGTAGGCCATAAGCATTTTGGAAAAATTAAAAATACACAAAGGAGAAGAACTTGGGAAATGATTGTAGAAAAATCTGTCGACGAACGACTGACTTTGCATCGACGAAATGGTACACAAGATGTAATTCCCGAACCTAATTTTGCAGACACAAACTATATACCATGAAAAAATACGTAACCATTGCACTTCTATCCGTAGCCTTATTGAATTGTAAAAAAGAAGACGATATCGAACCCACGGATGACAATGAACTCATCACACGCGTAGATCTTGTTTTCACTGATTCCGCAAACAAATCTACCATCTTCTCTTTCCAAGATAAGGATGGAGACTCTCGTACGAATCCAGAGAAATTTGACAAAATCGTCTTAGCAAAAGGCCAAACTTATACCTTAAAGATCGAGGTATATGATGACACAAAATCTCCTGTAGAAAACATTTCAGATGAAATTTTAGAAGAATCAGATGTGCACCTATTCGTATTCAAATCAAATCCCACAGGTTTGTTGACAACGACCTTAACTGATAAGGATAAGAATGGCTTGCCTATAGGGCTGGAGTCCATTGTAAAAACGGCTGCCACTACCGGCAAAGGTACGTACCAAGTCCTACTGAAACACCAACCTGATTTAAATGGGGTGAAAGTAAAGACAGGACGTGAAGAAGGTGGAAGTACGGATATTGACTTGAGCTTCGAGGTAGAAGTGCAGTAGTCTACTTTTTTAGGGCATGCGAATCACGCACGCTGCTGAAAGTAAGGTCGAGCATCTTCCAGGTGCTCCCTTGCTTTTTATATACCTCCGTTACAGTGAATTCAGTCACGACTACTTGATCGCGAACTACGGCGTCTAACGTAATGCGATTCCATACAATCGCCGTATTTTCAAAAATTTCTACGGCCGTATCTTTTACGTTGGCTTTGCGGTACCAAATACTTCCCGACTTGATAATTTCTAATTCCTCTTCCTTTTTCCAAGTTCCACTCATGTGGACGAATTTCGCTTTGTCATCAAATAAGTCTTTTAGCTTGTCTACATTTTTATCAGACATCCATTGCCATTTATCCATTGACAACTGAATAAGTTCTTTATCCGTTGCGGACTGAGCAAATGCCCCCGTGATACTGATGAATAAGAAGGTGCTTAAAACAAGGATTTTTTTCATGTTATTTTAGATTATTTGAAAACGCAACTTCAACATTTAATCAAGAGAATTGATTACCTCAATTACCGTATTTTCTACCATTTTTACTGATGTCTCGAATTCACATCATTTAATTGTTTAAATTTCGTTTACAAGCAATTAGCGTATGATACGTAACTATTCAGTAGACTCCATTAGTCAATACAATGCGGATAATAATCATCCTACGTTGCATCCATTGGTGAGCGTGATTGATTTTTCTAAAGCGGCTCCCCGTTCTTGGGGTTCTGAAATTCAACGCATTAAATTTCACTATGGACTTTATTGTGTGTATTTAAAAGATGTCAAGTGTGGCGATATCGTTTACGGCAGACATACCTATGACTACCAAGCTGGAACATTAGTATTCTTTGCGCCAGGTCAAGTTTCCGAATTTGAAATTCCTGCGCAAGCGTATCAACCTAAGGGTTATGGTCTCGTGTTTCATCCGGATTTAGTGCATGGTACGTCACTAGCAAAAGCCTTAGCGACCTACCATTTTTTCAGTTATCAATCGAATGAGGCTTTGCATATTTCAGATGCGGAGCGCCAAGTGGTGTTAGATTGCTTTTCTAAAATTGCTTTTGAATTATCCCAAAGCATCGATAAGCACAGCAAGAAATTGATTACGGCAAATATTGAGTTGTTCTTAAGTTACTGCGAACGTTTCTATGACCGCCAGTTTATCTCTAGAGAACATGTGAATAAGGGGGTTTTAGCGCGATTTGAAGAGCAATTAAATGCCTATTTTTTGTCCGATAAACCATCGACTTTAGGATTGCCTTCGGTAGCCTATTTCGCGGAACAATTGCATTTGTCACCTAATTATTTTGGGGACTTAATCAAAAGAGAAACGGGTCAATCGGTGAAAGAAATGATTCAAAATAAATTGATCGATGTGGCGAAGGATCGGGTCTTTGATGGCGACAAAACAGTGAATCAAATAGCTTATGAATTAGGTTTTAAATACCCCCAACATTTTACGCGTTTGTTTAAGCAACGGGTGGGGAACACACCTCTGGCATATCGAAATTTAAACTAGAAAAGGATGATCAAGAAATTCACAGTTCGCATTAATAAGAAATCCCACACCGTGACGGTGGACGAGAACATGCCGCTTTTATGGGTGCTCCGGGATATTCTGGACATGAAAGGTACAAAATACGGTTGTGGCGTGGGCTCCTGCGGCGCCTGTACCGTTCATTTGAACGGGTCGGCTGTCCGGTCGTGTCAGTTGCCTATTTCGGCTTTGGCAAATCAAGACATAACAACCATCGAAGGTTTAGCGGAAAAGGGAGATCATCCAGTCCAAAAAGCCTGGTTAGACGTCGACGTAGCACAATGCGGTTACTGCCAGTCAGGCCAAATCATGAGTGCCGCGGCCCTGCTAAAAAGCACACCGAAACCAACGGAGGAAGATATCGAGAATTTCATGACGGGCAACATTTGCCGTTGTGGAACCTATACACGCATTAAAAAAGCCATCCTACAAGCAGCAGCCTCGAAATAAGATGAAAAAGACCAACGAAAATTACAGCAGACGCTCATTTCTAAAAGTCTCGTCCTTAACAGGAGGCGGACTGATGTTAGGTATATCTTGGTTCGCTTCTGCGAAGTCGGAGGAAACCTTGAAGGAATTGGGCGCGGAGCCTACTTGGGAACAATTAACGAGTTACATCAAGATCACACCAGATAATTTGGTGAAGATATTCTCGCCTAATCCAGAGTTTGGCCAAAACGTCATGACCTCACTTCCTATGCTCATTGCAGAGGAATTAGATGTTGACTTTAAATCTGTTCAGGTGGAGCAGGCAAATTATAGTCTTGCTTTATACAATCGTCAATTTACGGGAGGTAGTCAGTCCATCCGTCAAGCGTGGAAATTATTACGTACGGCAGGTGCTTCAGCTCGCCAAATGATTCTTACCGCGGCCAGCCAAGAATGGAATGTTCCCATTGCGGAATTAACGACCGCCAATGGAATGGTAATGAATTCATTCAGTGGGAAGTCTGCGACCTATGGATCCTTTGCGACGGCCGCTTCGAAATTACCTGTTCCGAAAGACATCGTTTTAAAAGGAAATAAAAACTTCAAGTTATTAGGCACCCCACAGAAGAATGTGGAGGGGCCTAAAATTGTGAAAGGCCAACCCTTGTTTGGTATGGATTACCAAGTTCCTGGTATGCTTATTGCGATGACAGAACGACCTCCGGCTTTCGGTATGCGCTTAAAGTCCTTTGATGCGACAGCTGCTAAAAAGATGCCAGGTATCGTGGATATTTTCCCTATTCAAGTGTATGAGCCTACACAGAAACTAGCCATGTTCGACACGCGTACTTTTAATGAAGTGATCGCGGTAGTAGGAAAGACAACCTGGGATGTGATGAATGCCCGCAAGGTATTGAAAGCGGTGTGGGAAAATGCCCCAGAGACGAAAGAGCTAGGTGTAGGCGGTCGCGATACGATCGTGCCAGCCGGACTAGAAAGTACAAAAAAACATTATGCTCAAATGCTTGAAATGGATAAAAAACCGGGACGCGTAGAGCGGAAAGACGGGGATCCAGAAAAAGCTTTTGCGGAGGCAAAACATGTAATCGAGCGGACCTATACGGCGCCGTTTTTAGCCCATAATATTATGGAGCCTACGAATACTTTTGCGCACGTTCAAGGGGATAAAGTGAAAATCGTAGGACCTATTCAAGGGCCAGATATGGTAGCTGCAACGGTGGCGACACGTTTAGGGATTCCAAAAGAGAATATTGAGATTCAATTAGCCCGTATGGGTGGAGGCTTTGGTCGCCGTGCTTACGGACATTATATGCTGGAGGCGGTGTTGATTTCGAAGCAGGCAAACGCGCCCGTGAAATTAATTTATAAGCGCGAAGACGATGTGAGTGCGGGTATTTATCGACCAATGTACCAAATGACGTATCGTGCCGCTTTCGATGAAAACAAGCGCTTAACAGCTATGCACATTAAAGGTGGAGGCGTTCCTGAATCCCCACTCCATGCGAATCGTTTCCCAGCAGGAGCTTTGGATAATTACTTAGCGGAGAGCTGGGTAATTCCTTCTAACATCACGATTGGGGCTTTTCGTGCCCCGCGTTCTAATTTCAATGCGGCGGCAGAACAATCCTTCTTAGATGAGATTTCTGAGTACATGGGCAAAGACCCGATTGCTTTCCGTTTGGAATTATTACAACGCGCAAAGGACAACCCAGTAGGTAAAAGCAACGATTACGATGCGGCGCGTTATATGGGGGTTTTGGAATTAGTGCGAGATAAGTCGGGCTGGGGGAAACCCGAAAATGCAGGAAAGAAACGCGGAGTTTCAGCGTACTTCTGCCACAATTCCTATGCAGCTCAGGTAATAGATTTACAGGTGAAAGATGGTAAGGTTATCGTAGACCAAGTGACTTCCGCTTTAGATTGTGGCGTGGTCGTGAATCCAGAAGGCGCGAAAAATATGGCGGAAGGTGCGGCGATTGATGGCATTGGTAATGCGCTATTCGGACGATTAAGTTTAACGGACGGACGCACAGATCAAAAGAACTTTGATACCTATCGGATGATTCGCCATAACGAAGCACCTAAGAAAATAGATGTACATTTTGTCCAAAATGAAGTGGATCCTACGGGTCTTGGCGAACCTCCATTCCCTCCTATTTTTGGGGCGATGGCGAATGCCTTGTACAAGGCGACTGGGAAACGTTTTTATAAGCAGCCATTTATGGACGATTTATCATAAATAACGTTTATGATATTCATTACAAAGTTTAAATTTTATTAATTATCTCTGCTATCTAGTTTTGTAATGCAAACAGATGCAACTGATTGAAATTCATATATTTCTGTTGGTTTAATTAATGAAAAACGAATACAATAAAGCCAGGTAATTTTTACCTGGCTTTATTTAGTTAAAGAAGCTCTGTTTAATCCTTTCGTTGTTTTCTAAAACAAAATTCATGAAAGCTTTCGCCACGGGGGAGGGCTTTTTTTCTTTATGCCAAATCAATTTCCAATCGGTCGTGATAGGTAGCCCTTCTCGAGGAATGATGGCTAAATAGCCGTCCTTAATTTCTCTTTTTATACCGATCAATGGCATGATGGAATAGCCTAGGCCCGCCATTACGGCCTGTTTAACAGCCTCATTCGACATTAATTCGATTCGTTTTAAGCTACTGACTCCTTGTTTTTTTAGATAGCTCTCCATAATTTTTCTAGTTCCTGAGCCAGACTCCCTAAAAATGAGGGGCAACTCATGTTTAAACGTATTGTAATCAAAGGAGGGATTCATCGCCGCAGTTTCCGTATTTCCCACGAGAACGAGCTCGTTTTTTAGAATGTCAATGAAATCGAATTGTGTGCTCTCTAGCTGGTCTGAAACTAGGCTAAAGTCGACCTCATTTTGTTCTAAACTTTCGATTACTTTTCCCCGATTGGTCACATCAATACTAATTTCGACGCCTGGATTAGCTTTTAGAAAATCGGATAAATAATAGGGCAATACATATTTGCCTGTGGAGACAATGGATACTTTTAATCGTCCGATTAGCTGATCTTTGAAGGCCATTGTTTTGTAATTGATGGCGTATACTTGCTCTAATATTCCTTCTGCGGATGCAGCAATTTCTTTCCCAAAATCCGTCACATAAATTTTCTTTCCGATAATTTCCAATAAGGGAATTTCAAACTGAGCTTGAAAATTTTTGATCTGAATAGAGACCGCTGGCTGCGTTAAATTTAATTCTTCGGCCGCTTTCGTAATGCTCGCCGTTTGCACGACTTTGACAAAAATCTGCAGCTGATTTAGGGTATAGTTCATAACAATTCATTATGGATTTCATTATAAACTTAAATAAAAATTATTAATGTACGCCTATTTACTTTGCAAAAAGAAGTTTTACCCGTAACCCGCCGCGAATGATCAATTTTGAACTATTGACCTTTAATCTAACGAACCCTACCTTATTGTTTTTTATTCTAGGGGTTTTTGCGAAATACGTTAAAAGTGACTTAGAAATTCCAGCTGCCACGAAGAGCTTTATTTCCCTGTATTTACTATTCGCCATCGGATTTAATGGAGGAAGCGAATTAGCGGTGACAGGCATTACAAGTGAGGTAATAACTAGCTTGCTTTTGGGTATGTTGCTTGCTTTGATCATTCCGATTTATTCCTTTTTTATTCTTCGCATTAAGTTAAATTCCTCCGATTCGGGTGCTATTGCGGCTTCTTATGGCTCTGTAAGTGCCGTCACTTTTGTATCTGCGGTTGCTTTTTTAGAGATGAATCAGCTGAAGATGGGCGGTGAAATGGTGGCGGTGATGGCATCGATGGAATTTCCTGCCATCATTATGGGGGTTATTTTAATCAATCTTTTTCCAGACAAAACGGAAGAGAAAAAACGGGGTTCCATTGATTGGAAATTAGCGATGAAGCACTCATTGACGAACGGAAGTGTGTTAATGATTTTTGGTAGTTTACTCATCGGTTTTGTTTCTGATTCCTCCCAATCGATCGGGATTAAACATTTCACGACAGATATTTTCAAAGGCTTTCTGGCCATCTTCTTGCTAGACATGGGGATGCTTGCCGCCAGTCGATTTAAGGCGTTTAAACAGCAAGGGCCATTCCTGATTTTCTTCGCGCTTCTTGTTCCTCTTTTCAATGGTTCTGCTGTGGCTTGGCTTACGCAATTCCTAATTCATGACGAAGCTAATCGATTGATTTTTGCTGTTCTAGCCGCCAGCGCTTCGTACATTGCCGTACCTGCCGCGATGCGTTTAGTCGCACCCAAGGCGGATCCGGGAATCTATATCCCCATGGCATTAGGGGTGACTTTCCCCTTAAATATTACGATCGGGCTACCGCTGTATTTTCAATTAATTCATGGGTAATCAGGCGTTTTTTGAGGGTAGGGAAATTCGTATTGCGACTATGCATGGCAAGGAAAAGGTGATAGGCCCTGCTTTGGAAGAAGCATTCAAAATGAAGTATTCGGTCGCCGCTTTCGATACGGATTTATTAGGCACATTTTCAGGTGAAGTAGAGCGTCTTTTAACACCGTTGGAGGCAGCAAGAGAAAAATGCCGCTTAGCGCTGGAGAAGCATGATTCGGAGATAGCGATTGCTTCTGAGGGGTCTTTTGGAACTCATCCTACTTTATATTTCATGCCATCTGATGAAGAAATTTTACTTTTAGTCGATCGAAAGAATGACCTTGAAATTGCCGTAAAGCATACGAGTCTCCAAACGAATTACGGGTATTTTTCCACGGAATCTGACGAATCTTTAGCGGATTTTTTAAAGCGAGTGAAGTTTCCATCTCATGCGCTGATAGTGAAAACAGCCGATTTTATAGAAAAGGGAATTCAATCCAGGGAGCAGCTAGATCGAGCCATCAATGCATGTATTTCTCTGAATGGAAAATACCAACTGATGACGGATATGCGCGCGATGTACAATCCATCGCGGATGACCGCTATTCAGGAGGCAACCGATAAGCTAATCCAAAAGATGCAAAGCCAATGCCCCGGATGTAGCAGGCCGGGCTTTGGTATAACAGATGCGCTAAAGGGTTTGCTCTGCTCGACCTGCTCGATGCCCACGCGTTCTATCAAAGCAGTCATCTATTCCTGTGAAGGCTGTCATTACACGGAGAAAGTAGATTTCCCAGAAGGGAAAACGGAAGAGGACCCGATGTTTTGTGAATTGTGTAACCCCTAAGTAAACGATGATTACGACTGATTTAAATTTAATAAAACAACAGTTAGAACAAGGCGATGTCGTCGGAATACCGACCGAAACGGTCTATGGTTTAGCCGCTAATATCTTTAATGAGCAGGCGATCTCGACCATTTTTTCGACGAAGAAAAGACCCCAGACGAATCCGCTCATTGTGCATGTACATTCCTTAGAAAAAGCAAAAGAAGTGGCCGCGCATTTTCCGCCCAAAGCGGAGCAATTGGCGGCATATTTTTGGCCTGGCCCCTTGACCTTAATTTTACCTAAAAGCCCACTCATTTCCGATAGCATTACCGCGCATCAACCCACGGTGGCTATCAGAATACCTAACCACCCGATAACCCTACACTTATTACAAACGCTAGACTTTCCCATCGCAGCGCCTAGTGCAAATCCGTATAACCGAATTAGCCCTACTCGTTCTTCTCATGTGGAAGCATATTTCCCTGATATTGCCATTTTAGAAGGGGGAAATTGCGAGGCGGGAGTAGAATCCACTATCCTCTCGTTCGAAGGGGATGAGGTAGTTTTATTGCGACACGGTGCTATTTCGATCGAAGCGATTCAACAAAAAGTAGGCCGTATTTTAGACCGTACGGCGGGCACAGACCACCAAGCACCGGGTCGATCAAAAAAGCATTATTCCCCTTTATGCGAATTAATTATCAGCTATGAACCACTCTTTATGTTGAGTGCTGTACAGGAAAAGAAGGTGGGAATTTTATGGTTTAAGGAGGTGAAAATTGCGAGCCCTAAAGTGTTCAAAAACGTCGTTTTGTCTCCTTCGGGGACCTATGAGGAAGCGACAGCTAACATGTACGACGCCTTACATAAGTTAGAAAAAGATGGCGTGGATTTAATTATTGTAGAACGTCTGCCAAACGAAGGTTTGGGAAGAACCGTTAATGATCGATTTGAAAGAGCCTCAGCTAAATGAAAAAGATACTACTTGTAAATGCTAAAATTGTCAATGAGGGAACCTCGTTCGCCTCAGATGTTTTGATTCACCAGGGCAGAATTGAAAAAATAGGTCCGCATATTACTTCATCCAATGCGGACATTATCGACCTAAATGGGAATTACCTCCTCCCTGGAATGATCGACGACCAGGTACACTTTAGGGATCCGGGATTGACCTACAAGGGAGATATTTCCTCTGAATCAAAAGCGGCCATCGCGGGCGGCGTGACCTCCATTATGGACATGCCTAATACTGTCCCCAATACCTTAAGCAGAGAATTATTAGAACAGAAATACCAATCCGCCGCCTTGCATTCAAGCGCAAACTACTCCTTCTTCATGGGAGTGACCGCCGCTAATTTAGAAGAGGCATTACGGGTGGATAACGAAACGGTTTGCGGAATCACGGATGATGGATTGTACTTTAATGGGCAGGAAATTTTAGCGAATAATCCGGAATATTTAGAAAAACTCTTCTCTCGTGCGGAGACCTTGGTGGCTTTACACAGCGAGGATGAATCCATTATTCATCGTAACTACCAGCATTATTTCCACGAGAAGGAAGGTAAAATTCCGTTGTCTTATCATGCCAAAATCAGAAACGCGGAGGCCTGTGTAACCGCCACTAAACGGGTGCTTGCTATTCAATCGAAATACCATAACCGCTTGCATTTTTTTCACATTTCAACGGGAGCCGAAGCGCAGTTATTTTCTGCCTCCCCATCCATCAGAGAAAAGCGCGTGACAGCAGAAGCGTGTATCCATCACCTTTGGTTTAATGAGTCAGATTATGAGAAGCGAGGAGGCTACATTAAATGGAATCCGTCTATAAAATCCGAGGAAGATAGACGCCAGTTAATCGAGGCATTAAAAGAAGGCCGTTTGGATATTATTGCCTCAGACCACGCTCCACACAGCAAAGAAGAGAAAATCGGAACTTATGATGAAGTAAAATCAGGTGCTCCTGTCGTGCAACATACCTTGCCACTTCTATTTAAATTAGCCTCTCGTGGAGAATTATCCGTGGAACAAATCGTCGAGAAAACCAGTCATCACGTGGCTGAGATTTACCGCCTAAAAGAAAGGGGATATATCAGGGAAGGATACTTTGCAGACCTCGTCGAAGTTGCTCCACATTCGCCTTTTGAGGTAACGGAAAACTCCCTGTTATACAAGTGTGGATGGGCGCCAGTCGTGGGGGAAAAACTAAGCGCAAAAGTGAAGCGCACGTTTGTGAATGGGAATCTACTTTACCAGGATGGAGAATTTGTTTCAGATGAGAAGGGAGCACGATTACTTTTCGAGAAGATTCGGTAAACTAAGTTTCATCAAAATATCCGTCTGCTCATCATCGCCTAGTTGGAAAATGTGTTGATCAAATTTCACGAAACCCTGCTTCTCATAGAAGCGAATCGCACGTGGATTATGTTCCCAAACGCCTAGCCAGATATAGGCGGCTTTTCGTTCGTGCGCGATGGACAATGCTTTTTGATATAGCGCCAAGCCCACCTCTTTTCCATGGAATTCCTTCAGCAAATAGATTCGCTCAATTTCTAGTGCATCTGGATCCTGTTGTTCGCTTTGTGCATTACCCATGTTCACTTTCAAATACCCCAGTACTCTACCATCCATTTCCGCGAAGTAAAACTGGGAATTCTTATTTGCTAGTTCTTTTGTTAGTTTTTCATGTGAAAAACCTTCTGCAAGGTAACGCGCTAAATTCTCCTCTGAATTCCCCTCTGCGAAAGTTTCCACAAAGGTTTTCCTGCCTATCGTTTGCAAAGCAGGTAAATCATGGACTGAAATTTGTCGGATATGGATCATTGTTTTCAAAGATAGCAGACTTGCCGCTTAAATAATAACGCGTCATTTTAAAATAAGAAATACCGAAATTTATCTCATGAATCAATCCCGCAAAACCTCCCTCGCAGCCGGTATCCTCTACTTGCTCACGTTCATTTCGATCCCGACGCTGTCGTTGTATCATGAAATTCACCAGCCTACTTTTATTCAAAGTACGGCCCCCACTTCAGATGTGGTCATCGGTGGGATATTAGAATTGCTGATGGCTTTGTTTTGCATTGGGACTGCGATTGTTTTGTATCCGGTATTGAAGAAGCAAAATGAAACCTTGGCTTTGGGTTTTGTGGCGGCTCGTGTATTAGAAGCGGCGTTGATTTTTGCTGGAGTTGCGGCGTTGTTAACCGTTTTGCAACTGCGGACGTTCGGGGCGGAGGCTTCGGTGATGAGTCGTGGTTTGGTGATGCTCTATGATCGCTTGTTTTTGATAAGCCAAAGTTTCATCCCTGCCATCAATGGCCTTCTTTTAGGTATACTTTTATACCAAAGTCGTTTAGTTCCCCGCCTTCTCCCTATCATCGGAATCATCGGGGCGTTTACCTTAGTGGCAGGAGATTTGGCTGTGCTTTTTGGCCTATATGATCAACGTGCTCCTGAAATTGCGATTACGGTTATCCCCATCGCTTTGTGGGAATTTTCGCTAGGAGTTTACTTAGTGGGGAAGGGTTTCAAGCACTAATTTAGGCTTGTCCGTTTGAATCAAATCTACCCCTAATTTAGCGGCCTTCTTGTAGTTAGTTTCGGTATCTAACGGACCAAGTAAATCGGTGAATACACGAATGTTTTTGGAATGTATTTCATCTACCATTTCTTGGGTTAAACTTAAAAAAGAAGCGTCGAAAGCGGCGGGATGAAGGGACGCTATTTTAGTTTGAATTTCTTCTTTATTACGAAGGCTTGGCATTAATCGCGCTTGGGGAAATACCTGTTTTAACGAAAGCAAGAAGGAATCATTTCCATAAAAATAGGATTCATTTGCGAGTTTGTATTTTTCTAGCGTTTCCACTAATGGGGCAGGAGCAACGTCCTTACAATCCACATAAATATAAGTTTTCTTTTTATGCCAAATATTCCATCGCGAAATCAATTGACACACCTCCTTCAATGTCGGAATTCTTTCCTTATTAAATTCGATAAAACCTTTTCCTGCGGATAATTCTCTTAGCTCAACAATGCGTTTGTTTTTCAGAGGCCCTTCTCCGTTCGTAGTTCTATTTAGAGTAGCGTCATGCAGAATGACGAGTTTCCCATCCAGTGTTGTGCGCACGTCGATTTCAACATAATCAACACCTACTTTTAAGGCATCTTTATAGGCCGCTAATGTATTCTCAGGCGCCTGTCCTGTATTTCCGCGGTGTGCAGAAATCAGGATGGGTGCAGGAGAATTGGTTTGCTGTGCTTGAACCTGAAAGGCACATACACAAACAAGAAATTGCAGTACTAAAAATCGTTTCAAAAATTACTTAGTAAAGTCGGTATACGAATCAGAATTTGCTTTTGTTCTTAATTCTAATTTTGGATTAGTTAAGGCGAAATCATCTAAATTTTCAATGTTGCGATTACCTATTGTTATTCGAATGTAATTTTTACCTGGCATCAATTGTGCAGGGCTCAATAAAAAACTAAGTTTCGCACTATTTTGACCAACAGGAGAGTTAACGACTAAATCACTTAATCCCCTCACTTTGAAAAAATAGAATTTAGCAGATTGATTTACCACGGGGAAGTAAATGTTAGCCTGAACCGTTTTACCATTTACAATAACTTCTGGTAAGTCGAATGGATTCAAATGATGTGCATCCATGCTTACTTGAGCAAAAGCGGCCTCCATTTTTGCATCATAGGTAAAGGTAAGCAATCGAGATACTGCCGTCTTAGGGTTGTCACCTAAACGAATCGTATCAGCCTCGTTTGTAAGTTGAATCGTTGCGTATTGTGCGTTTGCATTCGAGTGAATAAGTACAGCAAAACATACGCTTAAGAATAGAACAATTTTTTTCATTTGATTATTTAATTAGTTAAGCAAGCAAGTACCTATAAATCAGCCACAAGAGAGTTACCGAATTGTTAAATATTGCACATGTAGTACAGACTTAATGGGGCTCATTTTTGTCAAAAAAAGCCTTCAATTTGGCTAATTTCGAAGGGTAATTTTTTGGTCTTTTTTTAACAGAAATTAGCCAATTCCTTAACTATTTGATTAAATGTTAAGCGGGTATTTCTGTTATTTTTGATTAGATAAACACCTAAACAATCTGATTATGGAAATGCCCTTAAATCTCACTGAAGGCCAAAAAGAGCTAGTAAAAGCTGTTTTCGAATCGTATTCGACAAAAGTAAAATCCATTTTTGATGTGGATTATTACATTGATCAAATTTTCGAGACTTGTATTTTCCAATCGGAGGAATTTGACCTTTCTAATGACAACATTTCTGGCGATTTAGCGGTTTGCTATTTCAACTTGATTTATGATTATTTAGATCTCGTTTACGAAGAAGTAGCCTAAGCTCATTTTTGCTGAAAATTCGTAACTTGTCCTCTTCAACTATTACGATTTTCGCGCAAATGCAAATTCCTATTTTCCAAGTCGACGCCTTCTGTAATCAATTATTCAAAGGCAACCCCGCCGCCGTTTGTCCTTTAACAGAATGGCTGCCGGATGAACTGATGCAAAACATCGCTCAGGAGAATAATTTGGCCGAAACGGCCTTCATTGTTCCTACTAATGAGGGTTACGAAATTCGTTGGTTTACCCCCACCGTGGAAGTGGATTTATGTGGACACGCTACCTTAGCGAGTGCGCATGTGGTGTTTCACGAACTAGGCTACTCGGGAGATTTCGTCCATTTTCATTCACCTAGAAGCGGCCTGTTAACGGTGACAAAAAGAGGGGCCGAATTCGTTCTGGATTTCCCTAGTGATACGATTTCGCAAATCGATGTAGAACCCATTCATAGTTCTGGACTTTCCAAAGCCCCTCGCGCCGTTTACAAAGGCAAAACGGATTACTTGTTCGTCTATGATGCTGAGGCAGATATCCGAGCGCTACAACCCGATTTTGAAGCTTTAAAAATTCACCCGGTTCGTGGGATCATTGTGACGGCTCCGGGTGAAAAGGTGGATTTTGTTTCTCGGTTTTTTGGCCCAGCTTGTGGAGTGAATGAGGACCCAGTGACGGGATCAGCCCATACCACTTTGACGCCCTTTTGGTCTTCGGTTTTAGGAAAAACCACTTTGTCCGCTCTTCAATTATCCCAAAGATCCGGCTCACTGACATGTACCTTGAAAGGCAATCGCGTGGAAATTGCCGGAGAAAGTGTGTTATATTTGCGTGGCGAGATTAACGTGTAATTAGTTAATTATCAGGATATTGGATTTTAATACCGAAATTATAGTGTAATTTTGTGATTCAATAATACTTCAATTATGAAAGATTTCTCCAATACAGAAAAACGTGTTGCTTTTTTTCAAAAGCAGTTGGAGAAAGCAATGCCAGCAGTTAGACAGCAAATAAAAGTCTATGAATCTCATGTTAAATCAGGTACTACAAATAAATCCCCATTAGTAGCACCTCAATTTAAACATGCATAAACCTCGCTTGCTAGTCATCGCAGGATGTAACGGCTCTGGCAAATCTTCTTTTTCTCGATCTTTAGTTCCCTCGGATTCGATTATTCCATTTGATTATGATTTTCATTTCTTAAGTCGCTATAAGTCCTTATTAGAAATTGATATCAAGGAACAAATGGCGCACAATTTGGCATCTTCAGATTTGACAACTGAAATAGAAGAAGCCTGGGAATTGGGAAAAGATTTTGCTTTTGAAACTAATTTCGATAATGAACCTATGTTTTGGCCCGACCAATTTAAAGCCAAAGGGTATGAGATTTTTTTGATTTTTATTTGCTTGGAGTCAATAGACTTAGCGAATAAACGGGTGGCCATTAGGGTAGAAAATGGGGGACATTTTGTTCCTAATTTTGAAGTAGAGCGTAGGTATAATGCAGGATTTAAGAATTTGAACAGGGTCTATTCTCAATTCGATTTCGTAGATATATTGGAGGGCTCAGCTCATGGAAAAGTGCCAAAGCACATTGCATCCATTGAAAATGGTAAAGTTGTCTACTTAACCTTGGAAGATGAATATCTACATAACCTTATCCCTAAGATAATTATTACCTAGACCGCATATCAACATTTACTTAGCAAAGTGTGCTATATTTGCCGATAGAATTAACGTATAATTTGTCAGATGAAGAATAGTCCTAAGTCCAAATCAGGAGGAATATTTGCCGGTCGAAAAACCGTGAATGAGCTTCGAAAAAACGATAAAATTATTCCCAAAAGTCCGTTTAAAAGTAATTTGGTAAAAACAGTCAATAAACGCGTAAACAATCCCTATAAATTATAACGAAATGAAAAAACTATTTACCTTCTTCGCCATGCTAGCGATGGCCACTAGCTTAACAGCACAAACTCCTAAAGAGAATATTTTAAAAGACTGGGAGCGCGCTCGTGCTTATACGAAGGAATATTTAGATGCGATGCCTGAATCAGGATATGCGTTAAAACCGACGAAAGAAATGCGTTCGTTTGCAGGCCAAATGCTTCACATCGCTGACGCTAATTATGGTATCGTAGGAACCGCTACGGAAGTTGCGCCTACGGTAAAAGATTTGGAAAAATCGAACGATGTTGTGAAAGTGAGCGTAACGGAGAAAGTATTAGCGTCGTATGATTTTGCGATTAATGCGATTAAAAATTACCCGGATGCGAAATGGGCAGAGATGATAAAATTATTCAATCGCTTCGACGTAACGCGTGGCCAAGTGATTGATAAGGCATTCGAGCACCAAACACACCACCGCGGTCAAACTACGGTTTACATTCGTATGGCAGGCGCGACTCCTCCAGCAGAGAAGTTGTTCTAGTCGAAACATTTTTAGATGAAAAGGGTTTGTCTTCATAGGCAAGCCCTTTTTTATGCAAGGCGTTAAGAAACAACATTTACCTTCCAAAACCTGTCCCGTATGCAACCGCCCCTTCGCCTGGCGCAAGAAATGGGAGAAGAATTGGGATCAAATCATCTACTGTGGTGAAAAGTGCAGACGTAGCAAATAAGTTTACTGACGAGGATATCGACCGCATCATCCAAATGGCGTGGGAAGATCGCACGCCTTTTGAGGCGATTGAATTTCAGTTTGGGCTGAAAGAAAAAGAGGTCATCGAATTCATGCGATTGAATAGCAAGGAGTCGAGCTTCCGCATGTGGCGCAAGCGCATGACGGGTCGCGGAACGAAACATTTGCAAAAGCGCGTTGCGGTAGATCCCCGTTTTAAATGCACCCTGCAGCGTAGCATCAGTATGAATAAAATCAGCAAACGCTAGTGGAATTTCCGACGACACTTGAAGCCGTTTATGCTCGAATCGATACATTCGATCCCGCACATTATGCCCGCTCCCGTAATTTTCTGAACGGTGGTGTATCCTACCTTTCTCCCTATTTATCCCGCGGATTTATCACCGTTCCACAAGTCGTAGCTCGGCTAAAAGACCGTGGAATTGGCATGGAACAGGCCGAAAAATTCATACAAGAATTAGCTTGGCGCGAGTTTTATACGCGTACCTGGTTTCAAAAAGGGGATGGAATTTTTACAGACATTCGTCATCCGCAAGAGGGAGTGCTGAACAGCGGAATTCCAGAAGCGGTGTTATCTTCGGAGACCGGGATTCGGTCGTTGGACACCTTCTTGGCCACATTTCCGCAACGCGGTTATTTACATAATCACCTGCGTATGTATTTGGCGGCCATCACCTGCAATGTGGGAAAATACCATTGGTCAGAACCTGCGGCCTGGTTGTACTACCATTTATTAGACGGCGATTTAGCGAGTAATGCCTTGAGCTGGCAATGGTGCGCGGGCACTTTTAGCAATAAGCTATATTATGTGAACCAAGAAAACATCAATAAATACACGGGCAGCAGGCAACAGGGCACTTTTTTAGATTGTACCTACGAGGAATTGCCTTTGCTTCAGGTGCCAGAGGAATTAAGAAAATCAGCGAAGGCCGAGCTTCTTTTCACACCACCCGTGACGAAAGCACTCGAGATTCAGGAAGATATTCCCACCTTCGTGTATACTCATTATACCCTAGATCCTACGTTTCACGAAGGCGAGGAAGGTAATCGAATTTTGGTCTTAGAGCCGAGTCATTTCGAGAAGCATCCGATGTCTCCACGGACAATGGAGTTTATCTTTTCCCTCGCTGAAAACATACCTAGAATTCAGATCTATTATGGGGAATATTCGGATTTACGCGTGCGAGGAATTTTCCGTGACCACCCCATTAATGCTCATTTTCAAGGGGTGCGCGAAGCACATCCGACGTTAGCTCCAGGATTAGTTGGCGAGTTCAATAGCTTCTTTTCTTATTGGAATAAATTAAGCAAAAAGTTGAGTTAGGAATACTTCAGCGTTGTTTAAATGTGTTTGCTTTTTTTCCAAAGGCATCTTGTCCCAGGTACTGATCAGCATCGCCCAACGCGGATTTTTGCGGAATGTCTCCCGTTGTTTATCTAAGAATCGCCAAAACAAACCATCCCAAATCTCCTGCCATTCGCCCTTCGGGTAGTCACTCATTTTCAAGATGTAATTGGATCCGCAGATATAGGGTTTCGTTGTCATCAATCCACCATCGCTAAATTGCGACATGCCGTAGACGTTAGGTACCATTACCCAATCGTAGGCGTCGATGTACATTTCCATGAACCAGCGATAAACAGCGTCGGGTTTTATTTCACACAATAACATGAAATTCCCCAGTACCATCAAGCGTTCGATGTGGTGATTATAACCCGTTTTTAAGAGCTTACGAATCGTCTGATCGATGGGTTCTAATCCTGTCGTTCCGTCATAAAAGGCAGCCGGCATCTCATTCGTGAAGCCCCAGTAATTCGTGGTACGTTGCTGCACGCTTATTTTGCGATACAGCAATTGGACAAATTCGCGCCAGCCTATAATTTGGCGAATAAAGCCTTCCACGCTGTTTAATGGGCCATGGCATGTGGCGACACGTGCCACAACATCAGCAGGATTAAGTAATCCCACATTAATCAACGGACTTAAAATACTATGAAACAAGGTCTTCTCCTGTGCTTTAATCGCGTCTTCGTAATCACCAAACAAGTGCATCCGTTCCCTTAAAAACAATTCCAATGCAGCTTGCGCTTCCGCATGTGTCACGGGATAATAAGCCCCGGAAAAGGGCATGTCACTAGACCCAAGGTTATCTGGGAAATGCTGTGAAACATAGGCGACCGCTTCGCTAATGTATGCGTTCGGAACGGCCTCTGGAAAAGGAGCTGGAATGACCGTATTCTTGGGAATTTTCTTTCTGTTTTCGGAGTCGTAGGTCCATTGTCCTCCCGCCGGTTTGCCATCTTCTTCTAGCAAGATGCCACGGTCTTTGCGCTGCTGGGTATAGAAGGCTGTTTGGTAATAGGGCTTGCGATTTCCTAATAAGGCGGTGTCCGTATTTAGGAAATTAGGACTAGGTAAAAAACGAACGCTGCCAGACTTACGCAAGCGTCGCTCTAACAAATAATCATTCGGATCGAACAGGGTAATTTCATCCTTTATAGATGCCGCTAATGCCACTTCTGCAGAACGGGAATCGTGTGAATCTATATACTCTATGACTTTTCCTGCCTCACGAAGGCGATCCGCAAAAGCGCGCATGCTAGCTCGGTGGAAAATCAGTTTCTGTTTGTGAAAGGCATATTGCTTAAAAAACAAATGGGATTCGACGAGGTAGAAAACGTCTGCCTCCTGAGTCAAAGTCTCCTCGAAAAGTTGGTGGGGAAATATTAGGAATGTGCTCATTTGTTCACGTGTTTTTGGAGGATACGACTACTCTCTTTTCTGGCCGTGCGTGTTTTACGCATCGCCCAAACTTGATCCGACGCCGTCTTGCGCGTCGCGCTTAAATCAACCACTGGGGCAGGATAATCCACGCCAATTTTAACCCTATACAAAGTCTGTTCCATGTCGCTTAGTTTCCATGGTTCATGGATCAAGGTGGCTGGAACACCCGCTAATTCTGGGACCCATTTTTTGATGAAAACGCCATCCGGGTCGTGTGCATAGGAATTTTTCACTGGGTTATAAATGCGGATGGTATTAATGCCCGTCACACCGGCTTGCATCTGGATTTGGGGATAATGAATACCGGGTTCGTAGTCGAGAAATTGCCGTGCTAAAAAGTGCGCTAAATCCCGCCAATCTTGCCACAGGTTAAACACAAAAAACGACACGACCATCGCTCGCATTCTAAAATTCAAATAGCCAGTTGCCACGACACAACGCATGCAAGCATCCACTAAAGGCACACCCGTTTTTCCTGTTTGCCAGGCTTCGATTAATGCAGGGTCCCGCGGTTTTTCCAAACCTTGGTAAGCCTTATTTACCGGTTCAAATTCCATGCGCGATTCATCTTCGAACTTTTGTATAAAGTGACTTTGCCAATGCAGTCTCGAAACGAAATTTTGAAGAGAACGCTTGTTTCGAGCCGTTTTATAATGCTGCATCGTAAACGTGTGCGCCATCCGCATGCTGATATTTCCGTAGGCTAAGTAGGGAGAAATTCGACTGCAAGCCTTGCGACTTGCTTCTGGTTTGCTGATCAATGAACTATACCCCACATGTCGTGTTTCAATGAAACTTTTCAAGTATTTCCAGCCCCAATATTCTCCGCCTTCTTGGAAGATGGGATTGCGTGTCTTAAAAGACGATGGCAATTCAGGGCCCTTGTGAGCCGCATAAAAATCAGCAGGCAAAGTCAGTAAATTCCAATCATCCTCTCGTTGAAAAAAGGGTTCGCTGCGCATCGTTGCTTCCCAACGTTGCTGCCAGGTTTTTCGGGATTTCAAGCGGCGGATAACCCCGTTCGTCGGGGTCTCTTTCCAGGTAATTCCTGAACTCACGCAGAACGCCGCCACGTCCTTATCCCGCTGAAAACTGAGCCCATTCCCTATTTCTTCGTGGGAATAAAGGGTCTGAATATCGTAGGTGGATGCGAGTGCCTGCAACACAGGGAGCACCTCGGAATGAAATAAATACAGCTGGCCATTTCGGTCCTCCAGCCTGCCCTGCATCTCTACTAAAGACTCATGAATAAAACGCCAATGACGCACATCGCTATCCGGGAAAGCGATGAGGGAGGGCTCGAAAAAATAGATTAAAAGGGTGGGAATTCCAGTGTCCAAAGCCCGATACAAAGGTTCATGATCCGTAAATCGGAGATCACGTTTAAACCAGACAATATTGATCGGGGACTTTGGCATACCATAATAACTTAAAAGGCCATAGGATGTTTTCAGAAAGAAAACACTACCTTTGCACCGCCTTATTATTTAATGTATCAAAATGAAACAATTATTAACCATCTGTCTATTCGTCCTAGCTTCTATTTCGCTTAAAGCCCAAACGGGTAGCATCGAGATGAGTACGGGAGGCTTCTCTTTTATTCCCGCATTCACTTCGAAAGAGCCCAATATCATCATCAACGCGAGCACAAATCCGAAAAGAAGATTAACAGGTGCGATGATGTATATGATGCGTGTGCAAAGCATGACTCCCACGACGGTTGCTCTATTCACGCGTTACCGTTTTATAGATAAGAAATTTAAGGCTACGGCCGGAATTCACATTCCCGCGTTTCAGATGACAGAAGATTATAAAGTAACGAGTTTCTTCGGCCGCGAATTAAGCTTAAGTTATCCGCTTAGCTCGAAATGGAATGTGGGGTCATTTATCTTGAATGGAAATGCTCGGAATACTGATTTTAAAGTGACGCTGGTATCTGGAAACACGAATTACCACCATAAAAAATGGAATTTCTTGTCTCAGGGTTACTACCTATCTGTGGGGGATTTAACCGGCGTTGCAGAAACGATTTCTTATGACATTAATAAACATTTTCAGGCCAAAGCCTTTGGTAATTATACCTTAACGGATGGAAATGTTATCGGAACGGTAGGTCTGAAATATAACCTATAAGGATTTCGCTTTAAAGGTCCAGGTAAAGACAAATTCAGCGACGATTTCGCCTGCCTGATTACGTCCAATTGATGTCACTTGCAATTTTGTACCCTCGGGTTTAGCTAAAGCTTTATTTACTGTATCGCGCAAAGCCTCGCCATCTTCGCAGGTAAAAATAATCACCCCAGTCGCTTTCTTGACGAACTTGGCTTCTAGCTTTTCTACCAACATACTCACGGCTGGTTGGTGTTTATACACCTGCCCAAAAGCCAACATCCCACAACTCATCTCCGCCGCCATCGCCTCAACGGCGAAGTACATCGATCGAAACGGATTCTGATTAAACCACGAAAGCTTAACGCGAACCCCACACGATTTTTCATCGAAGTGCGCTATCGATAATCCTGCCCAGAAAGCGGCGGACAGCTTTTGGAAAACAAAAAATTTAAAGAGCACTGGATTCGTAATGATCCGTTTGAAGGCAGGGAAGTGTGGGTTCATGGTACGCAATTTGCTGAACCAAATATATAAAAAAAGGGGCGATTAAGCCCCCTTCTATTAATAACTCAATCCCAGTCCGAACTGAAACAATCCATATCCCGGACCTTCCATATAACCCGGAACATCCGATTTATTTGCATCTACCGCCGCCTGACTAACCGGAGTCGTGAATGGCATCTTCCCCGTCGGATTATAAGCACCCGTCACGATATCTAATAGGGCATCTTGCGTAGTTCCAAAAGTCGCAATAATGGAAGAAGCCTTCCCCTTATCGATCTCAGAAATCACCCAAGGGTTCGTGTAGTTGATCGCCACAATCGTTGGTTTCGCATTTAAAACCTCATTTACGTGATTCACATCGATGCGATTCGCTGACAAATTCAAATCAATTTTAGACCCTTGTGAGCTGAATAAACCTCCAGTTGAAGGCACTAACCATAATAAAACGACATCTGCTTCTTCTTTTGTCGACACGAATTCTAGGCCTGGGTAGTTTGGTTTCGATACTTTGATCGCCTCGCCTGCGTTACGACCTGATTGGAAATAGGTCTCGAAATACACTTTCGTTTTCTTCGCGATTGGCAAGCGCTTCTCATCGTTTCGCACTAATACGATGGATTTGCGAAGGGCTAAATTAGCCGCATCCACGGCCTCTTTATTGCCTACGATTTTTACCGCCTCCTCTACATTCACGTAAGGATTTTCAAACAAGCCTAATTCGAATTTCTCCTTTAATAATTTCGCCACCGATTGGTTGATGCGCTCTTCAGAAACTAAACCTTTCTTCACCACTTGGATCAAGGTAGTCGGGTCTGCTGCACCAGAGAAGATGTCAACGCCTGCAGTTAAGGCTTTTTGGTAACGCTCCTCAATACTTAATTTTTCCACGCCCCAAGGCATCATTTCAATAGGACCCGTATCTGAATTGATAATTCCTTTGTAACCTAATTTACCTTGTAGGGAATCGCGGATAATCGCCTTGTTAAACGAGAATCCTACCTCTTCGAATTCCTTGCCTTTTGGCGCAGAATAGTAGGGCATAATGGCTGAAGTTCCAGCCGCGATTGCCGCCTTAAATGGCTTCACGTGGTAGGAGAACATATTGCCTGGATAGTGCGCAAACTTACCCCAGTCGAAGTGTGAATCTTGTCCACCCTCTTGCGGGCCACCACCTGGGAAGTGTTTCGTGGTCATCGCCACAGATGAAGACGAAAGTTTCGAACCTTGGAAGCCTAATACGATTTGGGTAATCATGTTAGCCGCTAAGTCAGCATCCTCCCCAAAAGTGCCTTCTACACGACCCCAACGTGGTTCCGTCGCTAAATCCGCCATGTACATATAGCCCTTGCGAAGACCTACGGCACGCCATTCAGCAGAGGCCGTTTCAGCAAATTTGCGGGTTAATGTAAAGTCGCGCATCGCCGCTAAACCTAATTCACCAGGCCATTTAGAGAAAGCCGTTAGGCCCACACTTAAGCCTACCGAAGCATCGGTAGTCACGTGGTTACGTGGATTCGAAGCCACGATCGCTGGGATTCCCAAACGAGTTGATTCACATAATTCTTGTAAGTTGTTCGCCCATTTCGCCATGATCGCAGGTTCTGCACTTGCGCGCAAAATGAAGTGACGTAGGTGAAATTGAGTTACCCCTTTTGTAGTACCTGCCGCCGACATATTCGGCGCCTCTAGCGGCTTGCGGGTGAACATGTTGGTGTTTTGGACTAAATCCTCCTCATTAAATCCTTCCGTAATTTTAGGACGAGGCCCCGTGTTTCCTTGAACGCCATTAGCAAAAACTTGATCTCCACCCATCCGCGTCGTGCTGATAAGCATGAAGCCTATTTTTTCTTCCAAAGTCATCTGCGAAACCAAGTCTTTCGCTCGTTCCGCCACCGGTAAACGCCAGTCCTCGTATTTATCGAGTTTATTATTCTTGTTTAAATCCTTAAAGGATAATTTGCCGATGCGCAAAGTAGGCGCTTTCATCGCCACTAAAACAGGTTGTGTTTGGGCAAATAGAGAGCCAGATGCAAAAAGCAAGGCAAGGAGAACACGTGATTTCATAGGTTTTTTCTTTCTTTGTATAGGAAAGCACATTCGAACCTATTTCTAATCAGATGAAAGACCCTAATGTAGACGAATTCATACAAAGTGCCGACAAGTGGCAAGCGGAGATGGCGTATTTACGCTTCCTCTTACTGGACTGTTTGATGGTCGAAACCTATAAATGGAGAACACCGGTGTATATGGTGGGCAAGAAAAACCTCATTGCCATCTCCAGTTTAAAAGAACATTGTGCTTTGAATTTTTTCAATGGAGCATTGCTTCAGGACGAGGAGGGCTTATTAATTAAACCCGGTGAGCACACGCAATTAGGACGCTGGATGAAGTTTAATTCGGTGGAGCAGATCCAGGAAAAAGAGGATCTCATTAAGGCCTATATTTTAGAAGCAATCGAAGTAGAGAAACTGGGTTTGAAAATGGAGAAGCCATCGGAAATCCCTTATCCAGATGAATTAGTCACCATTTTCGCCGCGAAACCCGCTGTTAAAGCAGCATTTGAAAAATTAACCCGTGGTCGTCAAAGAGCCTACCTCCGCTTTTTTTCAGACGGAAAACAATCCGAAACACGCACGTCGCGCATCGAGAAAAACGAAAAGTACATCCTAAAAGGTATCGGTATCACGGATTGCATTTGTGGCTTGACAAAACGGAAGCCGAGTTGCGATGGATCGCACCGAGCGATTGAGAATTTTAAAAGATGACGCAAAGAAGTCATAAGAAAGGCGTTTGTTGCCCCACTTTTTAAACCCAATTTTGCCCCATGAATTTTGGAGAACAATTAAAGGAAATCCGCACCTCGAAAGGATTAACCCAAAACGAGCTGTCTGACAAGAGCGGCATCGCTTTGCGGACCGTTCAACGTATGGAACGTAACGAAGGGAAACCCAGTTTGTATTCGATGAATGCGATCGGGGAGGCTTTAGGGGTGAATTTGACTTTATTGTATGCTCCAGATGATGAAACTGAAAAACGAAATATCATGGAAAGCACAGACGTACAATTGTGGGCAATCGCGAAGAAACGCGCGAAGTTTAAAAGAGGCCTAGGGGCCTATTCAGTAGTAATCCCCATTTTGTGGGTTATTTGGTTTTTATCCTCTCAGGATAAAGATATTAATCGCATTCCGTGGCCTATTTGGCCGATGTTAGGCTGGGGGCTTGGACTGGGAATTCAATATGTGAATGCTTATGTGATCGAAGTGGGTTCGCTGGAGCAGCGGGAATACGATAAGCTGAAGGGTGGGCAAAAATAAAAGCCAGCCACAAAATGCAGCTGGCTTTTCAAATGTTAACCTTAACTATTTAAAAGTAACGTCGAAACGATCTAGGTTCATCACCTTCGTCCAAGCCGCTACGAAATCCTTCACAAACTTCGTTTGTGCATCCTTCGTTGCATAGACTTCAGCAAGAGCACGTAGCTCTGAGTTCGAACCAAAAATCAAGTCAGCACGCGTTGCCGTCGCAACCACAGCGCCTTTTTCGTTTTTACCTACGTATTCTTCTTTTGCTTCGTCTACTGGCTTCCAGGTAGTTCCCATCTCCAATAAGTTCACAAAGAAGTCGTTCGTTAACGCATCTTTCTTCGTTGTAAATACGCCGTGTTTCGAACCGTTGTAATTCGTGTTTAATACACGCATACCCCCTGTTAACACCGTCATCTCTGGCGCAGTCAAGGTTAATAATTGTGCTTTATCTACGAAGATTTCTTCTGTCGAAAGCGTGTAACGCGTTTTCGTATAGTTACGGAAACCATCGCCCATCGGCTCTAGCAAGTTAAATGAAGCTACATCTGTTTGCTCTTGAGATGCATCCATACGTCCTGGCGTGAATGGAACGGTTGTTTTCACACCTGCATTCGCCGCCGCTTTTTCCACTGCAGCTGAACCACCTAATACGATTAAGTCTGCAATAGAGATTTTTTTCTTACCTGATTTGGCATTAAAATCTTTTTGAATTTTCTCCAAAACAGCCAAAACCCTCTCTAATTGCTTCGGATTGTTTACCTCCCAATTACGTTGTGGCAATAAGCGAATACGAGCTCCGTTTGCACCTCCACGGCGATCAGAATGACGGTAGGTAGAAGCAGAAGCCCAAGCCGTCGAAACTAATTCGCTGATCGATAAACCTGAGTTCAATAAAGTCGTCTTCAAAGCCGCTACGTCTTGCGCATTCACAACCTCGTGATTCAACGCAGGAATTGGATCTTGCCAAAGCAATTGCTCCTTCGGAACCTCTGGTCCTAAATACGTCGAGCTAGGACCCATGTCGCGGTGCGTTAATTTAAACCACGCTTTCGCAAAAGCCTTCGCATACAACTCCGGATTCTCTAAGAAACTACGTGAGATTTTCTCGTAAACGGGATCCGCACGTAAAGCGATATCCGTCGTCAACATCGTAGGTTTGTGGAAGGTATTTTTGTCAAACGCATCCGGGATAATGTTTGCGCTATTTTTCGCAATCCATTGGTTAGCACCCGCTGGGCTTTTCTCTAAGGTCCACTCATTATTGAATAACAAGTGTAAGTAACCGATTCCCCATTGTGTAGGCGTCGAAGTCCACGTCACCTCTAAACCAGACGTGATCGCATCTTTTCCTTTACCCGACTTATAGGTACTCTTCCAGCCTAATCCTTGCTCCTCGATTCCTGCTGCTTCTGGATCTGGACCTACGTTCGTAGCTGGACCTGCACCGTGTGTTTTACCAAAGGTGTGACCTCCCGCGATCAACGCAACTGTCTCCTCATCGTTCATTGCCATACGGCCAAACGTCTCCCGGATATCTTTTGCCGAGGCAATTGGATCTGGCACCCCATTCGGTCCTTCTGGATTCACATAGATTAAACCCATTTGAACCGCAGCTAATGGCGACTCTAATTTACGGTCACCTGAGTAGCGATTTTTATCGTCTAACCATTTCTTCTCTGATCCCCAGTATACGTTTTCTTCTGGTTCCCAAACGTCCGTACGACCACCCGCAAATCCAAAAGTCTTAAAGCCCATTTGCTCTAGCGATACGTTTCCAGTCAAGACCATTAAGTCAGCCCAAGAAATTTTATCACCATACTTTTGCTTGATCGGCCATAACAAACGACGCGCCTTGTCAAGGTTTGTGTTATCTGGCCAGGAATTCAATGGAGAAAAACGTTGTTGGCCTGCTCTTGCACCCCCACGTCCATCACCTGAACGATACGTACCTGCGCTATGCCAAGCCATACGAATGAAAAGTGGGCCATAATTACCAAAGTCGGCCGGCCACCAATCTTGTGATTTCGTCAACACTGCCGCGATGTCTTTTTTCAACGCGAAATAGTCGAGGCTTTTAAATGCTTTGATGTAGTTAAAGTCAGGTCCCATCGGGTTTGACTTCTCTGAATTTTGACGTAGCATACCTACGTTTAATTGGCTAGGCCACCAATCCTTGTTCGTTGTTGCGGAAGGCTTCATTCCCGTGTGTGGGTTGATGCCTGCGTGTGGGTTAGTTCCTGCTGCTGCATGTGGGTTAGCACCGCCTGCCGCGTGTGGATTCGCTGCGTGGGGATTTGCGCCCGCCGCCGCACCGTGTGGATTCGAATAATCCTGCGCTTGGACTGCCGAAGCAGCAAAAAGCGCGCTGATGAAGAGTAGTTTTTTCATGATTCTTGATTTTAGTGGTGCCAAATTAGTGGCAAATTATTTATAGAGAAAACTGAAATTTTCTATATTTGGCATAGACAAAATCTATATCAGTGAATATACAGCAATTAGAATACATACTGGCAGTTGACCAATTTAAAAGCTTCTCCAAAGCAGCTGATTATTGTCATGTTACGCAGGCGACTTTGAGTGCGATGGTGAAAAAGCTCGAGGAGCAGCTGGATATTGTCATTTTCGATAGGAAGGCAAATCCCATCGCGACGACAGAAAATGGGCGAGAAATTTTAGCGCAGGCCTTGCAAGTGGTGGCGCACGCAAATGCGCTACTAGATTCGTCTAAATCCATCAATCGGAAAATTGAAGGCAAGCTAAAATTAGGGGTGATTCCCACGATCGCCAGTTCGTTAATGTCCATCATCTTAAAACCGCTGATGGAAAAATACCCGGCCTTGATTTTTGAAATTCACGAGCAAACTACCTCCCAATTGATGAAAAGTCTGCTTGATGGAAAACTGGATTTAGGGATTTTAAGTACCCCCATCGCCACCTCTGACCTAGAAACGGAACTGCTCTACAAGGAGGAATTAGTCTTGTACGGACACTTTGGGAAGGGCGCCATAAAAAAAGCCGAATTAAACGAGCAGCGCTTATTTTTATTGCAAGATGGGCATTGCCTTCGGGATCAAATCATTCAACTTTGCGAATTGAAGAAGAACAAATTTCTTCCTGGAAATTTGCGTTTTGAGTCGAATACCTTCGATACCCTGTTGAATTTAGTGGACGATTTTCAGGGGATGACCTTTTTGCCCAAACTGTATTCAGCCCAATTATCCGAAGCACGCCAAAAGCGCCTGATTCCCCTCGTAGAAGGCCGAATCGAACGCGAAATCAGTTTATGCTATTATCGGCCTTATGCTAGGTGGAATGTGATTAAGCGATTGAATGCCGATATTCAGGAGCTGGTGAAACTGCATTTAAGCTAAAAAAGCCCTCCTTGTGTAAGGGAGGGCTTTTTGTTAAATTGTTTTTTTCGCAAGGTAAAAGTCGATTTTTTCACAAGTCGTATCTGCAATACGTGCGTCCATTTCCGCTAAGGTTTTCGGTGGAGGCACAATTACTTGATCTCCTGGTTTCCAGTTTAACGGAATTGCCACTTTGTGTTTATCAGAGAACTGAAGTGCTTGAAGAACCCGAACGATTTCATCCATATTACGACCTACATTTAATGGGTAATACATAATCAAACGAATCTTTTTAGCTGGATCGATGAAGAATACGGCACGTACAGCAGCTGTTTCACTTTCGTTTGGCTGTAACATACCGTATAATTTAGATACATGCATGTCTAAGTCAGCGATGATTGGGAATTGAAAGTAAACACCCGTTTTCTCTCTGACATTGTTTACCCAAGCCAGGTGTGAGTGAATACTATCAATACTTAAGCCGATTAGCTCTGAATTCATTGCCGTGAATTCGTCTTGGCGCTGTGCAAAACCACTCATTTCTGTTGTACATACTGGCGTAAAATCAGCAGGGTGTGAAAACATGACAATCCACTTGTCCTTTGCAAATTCTGAAAATTTGATTTTACCGGTTGTTGTTACCGCTTCAAAATCGGGTGCGATGTCGCCTATCCGAGGCATGGCATACACTTGTTCGTTACTTTCCATATCGTAATTTTTTTGTTAGACTAATTTGTTATGCAAAGGTGAAGAGCAGAGAGGTATAAAAATGTGACTTTTGTCACTTATTTAAAATAATTCTAAATAAGCTTGCAAATGTAAGAATGCCACCGTAGTTTTGAATGTTATTTTTAATCAATCTAAATAAAAACAGCACTCAAAATGTCTATTAAAAGCCGCCTAATCGCCTTATTTATACTTACTTCAACTTCCATTTTTGCCCAGAATTCACGTTTAGCAGGTAGTGTTTTCGATGCTCGTCGACAGCCCGTGAACGGAGTTAATGTTCGACTTTTGGAATTAAAGAAAGGGAAATTATCAGATGAGACTGGTCAATTTTCTATTCCATCATTACCTTCAGGTACCTACACGCTTCAAGCCTCTTATGTAGGATACAAGACTTTACAACAATCGATCACGTTAGAAGAAGGCAAGACATTAAATTTGGCGCTCGAACTCTTGGAGACCACAACGGATCTAAAAGAAATTGTCGTAGTGGGGCATGTTAGTCAAAATGAAAAACCCGTAAGTATCGGAAAATTGCCTATCCGGCCTATGGATTTACCTCAAAGTGTCATGACCCTAGATCGTACACTTCTAGAAACACAACAGGTTAGATCAATGAGTGATGTTTTAATGAATACAAATGGGGTCTACATTATGGGAACTACTGGAGGCTACCAAGAAGAGATTTCTGCTCGAGGTTTTTCAATGGGAAGTTCTAATACCTTTAAAAATGGAATGCGGTATGCGAATGGGATGATGAGTGAGCTAAGTGGGATTGAAAAAGTAGAAATTTTAAAGGGAAGTGCGGCGATTTTATATGGTAATGTAGCTGCAGGTGGGGTGTTGAATTTAGTGACGAAGAAGCCTAAATTTAATTTTGGAGGAGAAATTAGTTTGCGTTCTGGTAGCTGGGGTTTAATCAAGCCATCTATTGATTTCTATGGAGGATTGTCCTCGAAGGTGGCTGTTCGATTAAATGCTACGCATGAAAAAGCGAATAGTTTTAGAGAGGGAGTTCGTTCAGAGCGTTTCTATGTGAATCCATCGCTTCTTTTTAAGTTGTCTGATAAAACGGAATTAGTAGTGGAAGGGGATTATTTAGAAGATCGTCGCACACCTGATTTTGGCGCTGGGATTATCAATTATAAAATCGTGGACGTACCGAGAGAGCGTTTTTTAGGAGTGGCATGGTCTTATATGAATCAAAATCAATCAAGCATCACAACGTCTTTAACCCATCGTTTAACAGATCAATGGACGATTAAATTAATGGCAGGGATTCGAAATAATGGATTTGATTTATTCTCGAATGCTAGACCTAACGCAGGCTCTTTTGTTTCAGAGGACGGTCGATGGATTCGCAATTTACAAAAAGCGAATGCTCGAGAGAATTATGGCATAGCTCAAGTGGATGTGACAGGGACCCTTCATACAGGAGTGATAAAACACCAACTTTTAGTAGGCGCAGATTCGGATTACTTTAACACGGTTACTAATGCATTTAATCAATTCGCGCGTTATGATACGATAAACATCTTAGGTCCCAATCCAGCTAAAAAACGGGTTGATCAGCCAGCGATGACTCCATTTACCACCACAACAGCCCCTATTAATCGGGTGGGCCTATATGTACAGGACTTAGTTCATGTGAGTGAAAAAATGAAGCTTTTAGTGGGCTTAAGGTATTCTTATCAACAAACAACTAGTGAATTATATACGTATAGCACATCTAAAACAACGGTATCTACTAACTTTGACGGCGCCTTTTCACCTCGTTTGGGACTTGTGTTTCAGCCTACAAAATCTCACGCTATTTTTGCTAGCTACGCTAATTCATTTGCTTTGAATTCAGGCGTCGATATAAATAACAATGCCTTGCCTCCTTCCCTAATAGATCAATATGAGTTGGGAATAAAAAATGAATTGCTCAAGGGGATGCTTTCGGCAAATGTGACGGCCTATCGAATTTTGAACAATAATTTAGCCCAAAACTCTTTAATCAATGCGACAACCTATTCCTATGTAAAAGAATTAGTGGGCGCTGTCCAAAGTGAGGGCTTAGAAATTGACCTGAGCACTAAACCAGTTGCTGGAATTTCATTTACCGGAGGTTATAGTTATAACGAAACGAAATATGTGAAAAGTAACACCTACATTGAGGGAAGTTTATTGCGCTATAATCCGAACCATACCGCTAATATTGGGATTTCTTTCCGTCACAATGGATGGCAAGCAGGCTTAACATCTGTTTATATTGGGGAACGCTTCGCTGGCAGATCCACTCGGGTCGCTGTGGCAAATGACGCTTACAGATTAATCGAATTACCGGCTTATACACAAGTTGATTTTAGCCTTTCTTATCGGATAAAACATTTTATCGTTCGCTCTAAAGTAGCTAATTTAGGCGACGTATTAAGTTATAATGTGCACGATGACAATTCGGTAAATCCTATTACCCCCCGAAATTATAGCCTTAGTTTAACCTTTGCTTTCTAAATCATGAGTCAACTTTCTTCTAAAATGAGAATTTACCACCGTTACCTAGGCTTTTTTCTGGCCGGTATTATGGCGGTCTATGCAATCAGCGGCATTATTTTAATTTTTCGCGAAACTAAATTCTTAAAAAGTGATGTGCATAAAGTAATCACATTACAGCCCGGTTTACAAGGCGAAAAGCTGGGTAAAGAACTTAGAATTAAGGGGTTTAAGCCTGATACTACACTAGGTGACATTGTTCGATTTAAGCAAGGAACCTACAACCTGAAATCTGGGGTAGCGGATTATACCGTATCGGAACTGCCTAAGGTAGTTAGCAAGATGACAAAACTGCACAAGGCAACTACGAATGATCCCTTGTTTTATCTGAATATTTTCTTCGGTTTATCCCTGCTTTTCTTCGTGATTTCATCCTTCTGGATGTTCTTGCCGAAGACGACCATTTTTAAAAAGGCGATGCTTTTTACGGCGGCTGGGGCTATTTTGACCCTCGTATTATTGCTGTTGTAAATCTAGTATAGGTAGGGAATAAGTGCTTTCACGCGTTTTTTGTAAGTAGTATATTCTTCGCCAAAAACAGCGACTAACTTACGCTCCTCCAGTCGGTAGCCTACCATAAGGTAGACGTAAGAAATGAGAAGTACGAGTCCCATTTTCTGCGTGGGGATAAGCAGAAAAAGACCTAAAATCAAGATGATTGTCGCGAAATAGAGTGGATGACGAACGTGTTGATACATCCCTTTTTGGACTAACTCTGGTTTCCCTTCTGCCTTAATTCCGAGAAATTCAGCGCCGTCAAAAGCTTTAAAAGCGAGGAATAAAAATACCAGACCGATGGCCGTTATGGCACTACCTAGGGCTAAGTTGCCTGTAAATAAATAGGCGTCAGGCGCAAGGATGCTCTGAATCAATAAAGGAATCAATCCCCCTAAAGCGATCAAGTTATAGAGCAGTCGGTAATAGGTAAAAAGGAAAGGCGATTTCCGTTGAATGAGTGCCTTAGCCGTAGTGGAGGCTAAAAAGCTATGAACAAAAAAATAGAACACCCAAGCTATTCCGAGAATCGTGATTTCCATTTTGAAATGATTTGGCACAAATCTAAACTATTAAAGACATAATTTTCCTTTTTATCAGGATATGAAATGCTAAAACTATTTCTAACTTATGTTTCTAAACCTATGAAACATGAAATATCTAGCTATCCTTTTACTAGGATGTAGCCTTTCTTTATCAGCCCAAATTCCGGCTGGCAAAAAGGTCATCACCTCCCTGTATGTGTACGATCTAGCTTCTGGAAAGTCCGAATTAATTCTGACGGAGAAGCGCCATTTTGAAGCGCCTAACTGGTCTCGAGATGGCAAGTTTTTGTTAATCAATGCCTACGGAAAACTCGAAAAAATTAGCCCAAAAGGGGAGAAATTAGGCGAGCTAAACACAGGTTCCGTAGCTAAGGCGAATAACGATCACGGCTATAGTTTTGATGGCAAATCACTTTATATCTCTAGTGCAAAAGCAGAAATCAAAGAGCATACCTCCTTTATTTATAAGGTTTCAGCGGAAGGTGGAGAACCGGTTCAGTTGACTCCATTGACCCCTTCTTATTGGCATGGGGTCTCACCTGATGGCAAAACCATCGTTTATTGCGCGGCCAGAAATGGCAATTATGACATTTATTCGATGCCTTCGAATAGAGGAGATGAAATTCGATTAACTACTACGGATGGTTTAGATGATGGCCCAGAATACTCACCAGATGGGAAATACATTTACATCAACTCCTACCGTTCTGGGATGATGCAGATTTGGCGGATGAAGGCGGATGGATCTGATCCAGAGCAGATGACCTTTGATGCACATTCAAATTGGTTTGCACACATTGCGCCTAATAACAAAGTGGCGACAATTATTACCTATATGGAGGACCAAAAGCAGGCCCATCCTTTTGGACATCAAGTCAAACTTCGTTTGTTGGATCTGAAGACGAAAGAAGTGAAGGATTTAACAGAGGAGTTTTATGGGGGACAAGGAACGATTAATGTACCTTCTTGGAGTCCAGATGGCAAGAAATTTGCCTATGTGCGCTATGCCTTGGAAGATTTGTAAAAAGGGAGTAAATTCACAAAAAACCTATTGAAATATGAACAAAGATAGTCAAGCTTCTAGACGGAAGTTTTTACAACAAATAGGGGCAACTAGCCTAGTCGCGGCGTCTTCGCCCTTCGCCTCTTTAGGCGCACAGCAAAAAGCAGAGGAACGTATATTGACCTACGAAAAACGCATTTCGGTGGGCGAAAAGATCCGCTTAGGTGTGATTGGTTTTGGGGTACAAGGTCACTTCGATCTGGCTTCAGCGCTGAAAGTTCCTGGGGTAGAATTAGCTGGAATCTGTGATTTATACACCGGTCGTATCGAAAACGCGAAGGAATTATACGGCAAGGATTTATACACGACACGTAATTACAAAGAATTATTAGACCGTTCAGATATCGACGCGGTGATCATCGCGACACATGATGTGTGGCACGCGCGCATCACCATCGATGCTTTGGCAAAAGGCAAACACGTCTATATCGAGAAACCGATGGTCTATAAAATAGACGAAGGTCCGAAGGTGATTGCCGCCCAAAAGAAATACGGGAAAGTCCTACAAGTAGGTTCTCAACGGGTGAGCAGCATCGGATTAGCGAAAGCGAAGGAGATGTTAGCTGCCGGCGAGATCGGAAAATTGAACATGGTGAACGCGGTCTATGATCGCCAAAGCTCCATCGGCGCCTGGCAATATACCATCCCTAAGGACGCAGATGCATCCACTTGCGATTGGAATCGATTCATCGAGGCGACGGCTAAAATGGAATTCGATGCGAAGAAATTCTTCTGGTGGCGTGCCTTTAAAGAAGTAGGAACGGGCGTAGCAGGTGATTTATTTATTCACTTGTTATCAGGAACCCACTTTATGACAAACTCGAATGGACCAGAAACCATCTTCTCAACGGGACAATTCAGTCATTGGAACGACGGCCGTAACCTTCCAGATGTGATGTCAGGCGTTATGCAATATGGCAACACGGCGGAACATCCTGCCTTCCAATTAACACTTCAAGTGAACTTCGTGAGTGGAACGGGGGGACAAGAAGTCATTCGTTTGATCGGTTCAGAAGGGGTGATGGATGTGAAAGGCAATACGATTTCCGTGAAGCATAGCATTATGCCGGAAGCTCCAGGCTTCGGGGGATATGATTCGGTGTTTACACTTCCTAAGAGTATGCAGGAAGAAATGACCCGCGAATACAATGCGAAGTGGACGGAAGCGCAGCGCAAGCGCCCTACGAAAGAAGACGTTATTTTCAGAGCGCCTGCAGGATATGACGAGCACGTGGATCACTTCACTCACTTCTTCGATGCGATCCGCAACGGAACGTCTGTAGTGGAAGATGCGGCGTTTGGATTTAGAGCTGCGGCACCAGCCCTGGCTTGTAACGAAAGTTATTTCCAAAAGAAAATCATTCAATGGGATCCAGTGAATATGAAATTGAAGTAAAGATAAAAGCCTCAGATCATCCGATTTGGGGCTTTTTTTAAACCACTTATCTGTCGATATGACCGCTTAATAAAAGAGTGGATATATATCTGTTGCGGGCTGTAATTTTCTGAAATTATGGAAAACGAAATCATTAAAAACATCTCGAACCCAGCAGCTTTGGAGAGCTTGTATCGTTCGAATCCTGCTACATTTAGCCGTGCTTTCGAAGCGGTTTATCCACAAATCTCCACGGAACTTGCTGCCCAAATTTGGCAGGAACGTTTAGCTGTTTCCTCTACGTCTTGGGGCTCTAAAAACGATTGGATATTGCTGGTGGCCTTTGCGCTACTCGCCGGTTTCTTTATGCAGCTTCCCGATCTAGCACATCTTTCACATGACCGCTATTTCCCGCGTAACATGTCCTTTTTTGTGATGCCCGGAATAGGCGCCTACTTTGCTTATAAGCAAGGGCTAGGTTTGAGAGAACTCCTGTGGCCTATCGCCACCTTAGTGGCATCCATCCTTTTTATCAATCTGTTGCCGGAGAAGAGCACGACTTTGCTATTAACCTGCTTGCATATTCCTATCTTGATCTGGTTAGCGGTGGGATACATTTTTGCGGGATCTGATGCGGGCAAGCGGATGGATTTCTTGCGTTACCACGGGGACTTAGTGGTGATGACGGTCGTTATTGGATTAGCTGGGGGATTGTTTACGGCCTTAACGTTGAATCTGTTTAATTTAGTACAGCTTAAAATAGACGATTTTTATTTCCGCTATATCGTCCTTTCTATCCTTCCTTCGGTGCCGCTTTTTGCCACTTTATTAGTGCGCCAAAACACCAGTTTAGTCAGCAAAATTTCCCCTGTGATCGCCCGTATTTTTACGCCTCTAGTAACGATCACATTAGCCATTTTCTTAGTAGCTATTATTTTCACGGGGAAAGATCCCTACAATGACCGGGATTTTTTGCTGATCTTTAATGGGGTGTTGATAGGCGTGATGGCCTTGATTTTGTTTTCTCTAGGTGAAGCGACAAAGCAACATGCCTCTCGCATTCACCAGTATTTTCTGTTGGCCTTAGCCATGGTAGCCATCATTGATAATGGGATTGCCTTATCAGCGATTGGGTTCCGATTAATGGAATTTGGCGTTAGTCCTAATCGACTCGCAGTTTTAGGAAGCAATGCGCTGGTTATGGTTCATTTAGTATTAGTAACACGTCACTTATCCCGGTTTATAAAGGGAGTTGAAACGGTGGAGGGAATCGAAAAAGGCCTGACTACCTACCTTCCTTATTACGCAGTTTGGGCGGCGATCGTGAGTTTTATTTTCCCGTTGATTTTCTCTTTTAGTTAATAAAAAAGGCCCGGAATTCCGGGCCTTTCGTTTGATAGGGTTAGGGGTATATTATTGCATTTGCATCGCATCCATTCCACCACCTGAATTGTTCTTTTTCATTTGGCTCATGTCGAATTTACCGAAACGAAGAGAGAACGTTAGACGAATCATTTGTGGATTCGCTAAGCGGAAAGAGGTCTGCGAGAATCCTTCGCCGAAAGAAACGCGGGTGTTTCCACGTGAACGTGTGATATCATTGAAGGCTAATGTCAAGGAAGCCATATCATTTTTCAAGAAGGTCTTTTTGATCGCTAAGTCAATGCCAAAGAAAGGTTCAATATATCCCTGCGATGAACTTTGTGCTTGACCACCCGGAGGGCCTGGCATCTGTTGGCCAGAGGTAACAGGCACATTTGTTTTTCCTTGGTAATCACCAGACAACTGGATGCTCCACTTTTTGGGCAAAATAAACGTGTTATTTAGCTTCCCAAAAACAGACCACAAAGCTTCGTTTACTTGTGTCGCATCGATGTTCGAAATGTTGATTTTCGAATTGTACATGTTCACGTTCGCCGTTAAATCCCACCAGCTTTGAAGCTTGTTTGTGTAAGTAAATTCTACCCCGTAATTGATGCTCGAATTCGCGTTCACAAACGTGTTAATTAAATCCAGTTTCCCGCTGATTGGATTCGTCTCCTGCTTCAAATAACGCGTGATCAAATTATCTGTGTACTTATAATATCCAGACACTAAGAAGGTGGCAGAACCCTGTGACTTGCTGTAAGAAAGTTCACCCGATGTGGTGAATTCTGGAACCAAATCCGCGTTACCTCGCTGGATATTTAAGCTGTCGCTATAATCTACAAACGGAATGATTTGGAAGAAATTAGGGCGATTCACGCGGCGGGTCACACTTAATTGTAACTGATCCGTCTTCGATAAATCCTTCTTCAAGAAGATGGATGGGAATAAGCTAATCGGGTATTTATTGCTAAACGCTTGATTCGTATTTAATAATTTACCCTCGTATTCTGAGCTCTCCCCACGTAAACCAATCTTGTAGGAAAGTGTTTTGCTCGCCTTTCCAGAGATAGAGAAATAGGCGGCGTACACCTTGTTCGTACTCTCATAATTCGCAGATGCAGCAGAAATAGTTTTATAAACATCTGTACCTACTGGCTTAATGGTATTCAGAATTTGATTTTCTAGGTCATTAATTTGCGCACGTAAGCCTGTTTCGATAGTCCCTTCATTTTTAATGGGAGTTACATAATCTAATTGAGCTGTGATAAATGAATTTTTACCGGAACCTACATTCTTTTGAATTTGCGTGCCTGTGATGACATTGTTTTTCAAATAATCGGTAGTGAAGAGACCGTCATATTGATTTGTTCCTCCAAAATAGTTGAAATCGCCCGTTAGCTCTCGACCGGCTTTTGGATAACTGTGCTTAAATCCAGCCTGAAATCCAGCCGGTTTAAATTCACGCATATTCTCGGATAAGCGTTGACTTTGTGTAGTAACTCCATTGACAGTACTCACAATTTCGGTGTTTTCCGTAGGGCGGAATTGACCGCCACCACCAAAGAAAGCGCCTAAAGAAAGCGTCGTCCGGTTGCTGGCTGCATAGTCTGCCGCGAAACGGGGGAATAACATCATCCCTTGCGTTTTGTTATCTGATTCCTGGCTTACAGAGGATAAAACACCCCCTAAATCGCTCGAACGAAGACTATTCCCGATGGAATTATTGCGCATGCGCATGTTCATTAACGTCGCCGTTAAATTCCATTTGTTCTGTTGGTAGGTAAAATTTCCCATGATATTCGAACCTCCAAAACGATCCGCTCCCACATTCACCATCCCATTATAGCCGTTCTTTTTGTTCTTCTTTAACACGATGTTGATGATACCCGCCATACTTCCTGAGGCATCGTATTTCGCAGATGGATTCGTGATCACCTCTACTTTTTCGATGATATCTGCAGGGATTTGGTCCATCGAAAGACTCGTAGGACGGCCATCGATAAACAAGGTCGGGTTCGCATTACGTACCTTTACATTACCATCGATATCCACTTGTACGGATGGAATATTACGCATCACGTCGATGGCAGTTCCGCCTGTGGTCACCAGGTTTTGGGCTACATTAAAAGATTTTTTATCGATGTCCATTTCGACCAAAGACTTCGTCCCCGTCACCACGACATTTTCTAATTCCTTCGAATCTTGGGCTAATTTGATATTGCCTAAATCTTTCTCAAAAGCGGCCATCATTTTCGCCATATCGGGTTGCTGGCCTGGCTCCATTTTAGGCATTTCGAATACCACCGCAGCTTCGTAATTTTTGTAACCTACAAAACTGATTTTGATTTTTAAACGTGCGTTGACCGGGATTTCTTTGAAGTTGAAATCTCCGTTTAGTTCAGCTGTTTGGGCTTTTACTAAGATGTCTTTCGACTGTTTAGTTGCAGGATCAACCGTGGATTTCAATAAAACGACCGAAGCGAATTCAACAGGTTTCCCCATTTCGTCTACGACTTTTCCATAGACATGACCCTGATTTAGATTAGCTCCAGGACCACGGGCCCCCGCTGGAGGACCTCCGGGAACTTGTGCAAAAGTGGTCATGGAAAGAAGCGCGAAGAGCGCCGAAGCAAGTGTTTTTCTCATTAGGTGGATTGTTTACCATAAAATTGTACCACAAAGGTACATTCAATTAAATGGATAGGGCATTTTTTCTGCCTGGCGGTTGATTGTATAGATGAATGATGGATATTTTGCGAGAAAAGGTTTTTCTTTACAGCATGAAAAAGCTCTTCTTCCTCTTCTTTCTGGCGGCATTTACCGCCACCGCCCAATCCAAACCAGCTGGTAAGTTAGATACGTCTAAACCAGTTCTGACCCTTGAGGCTTCATGTGGTACTTGCAATTTCGAGATGAAAGGCAAAGGCTGTTTTTTAGCAGTGAAATACGAAGGCAAGGCCTATGCCGTGGAGGGCACGGGACTTGATGATCATGGAGACGCACATGAGGAGAAGGGATTTTGCAATGCGGTTCGTAAGGCCAAAGTCCAAGGTAGCCTTCAAGGCGCAAAATTCGTCGTTACCTATTTCGAACTATTAAAGCCTTAGCTTGCCGTATACTTTCTTCCGATTCCGAACAAAATCGTGTTTGCCAGCACCGCACATCCGAAGATGATGATTGCCATCGTAAACGGTGTTCCGTCGAAAAACAAACCAACTAAGGTGGCGCATACTGCTCCCCAAGCCATTTGAATGGACCCTAACATGGCCGAAGCTGTTCCGGCTCCTTTGTGAAATGGGCGTAAGGCTAGCGTTGCCACATTGGGGAAATTAAATCCTTGGCAGCCCATAATAAGGAAGAGCAAAGCGATATTTAATTCTATGGACAATAGGTCTAGTTTAGCTAAAATGGAAAGCAACAGACCTAAGATTAATTGCGTAGGCAAGGTTACTTTCAAAATTTGTAAGCTAGAATACTTCTTTAAAACGACCCGATTCAATTGACTTGCGGAGATAATTCCGGAAGCGACGATGGCGAAAATGAATCCAAATTTGGACTCATTCACCCCATAATACGTTAAGAAAGTAAGCGGCGCACCACCTACATAAGTGAAAATACTTCCAGCGCCTATGGCTCCTGTGAAAGCAAAGACTAAATAATGCTTCTCTTTGAATAAAGATTTGTATGCTTTTATGATGGTCGAGATTCGAAATGCACCCCCATGTTCGCGGTTCGTCTTTTCGGGCAGCCAAGATTTAATTAAAAAGATGATTACTAATAAGATAGCAGCCAAGGTTAAAAAGATGGCTTTCCAGCTCGCGATCGTTAATAATAGACTACCTAATGAAGGAGCTAAAATAGGAGATACTCCTAAAATCAAGATCATTAACGACATCACTTTAGGGCGATCATGCTCTTCAAAGGTTTCTCTAATCACTGCATTAGGAGCTACCATTCCTACGCTACCACCTAGTGCTTGGAACAGGCGAAAAACAACTAGCATTTCGACAGAGGGCGAAAAGGCGCAGGCGATAGAGCTTAACACATAAACGGATAAGCCAATGTAAAGCACATTTTTGCGGCCGAAATGGTCTAAAAGGGGTCCACTTATTAACTGGCCTAAGCAAATGCCAAAAAAGAAACTAGATAACGTATATCCCATTTCTTCTTGTGAGCAATTCAGCGCTAAGGCAATGTTCTTGAAAGCAGGCAAATACATGTCGATGGACAAAGGTCCAATGGCAGACAAGATTCCCAGAATTAAAATAATTTTCGTGCGGTTAGCAGAAGTAGGCATTATAGAGGGGTATATTAAGAAAGGACAAAGGTACGCCCAATATTCTTAAATTAATACCCCGGCACTAGCCTGCAATGCATAAATGGTTTTAAAGAGGTAGGCTTTCAGCTCCGTTAATTTCTCAGCTGCCTCCATCGCTTTTGTCTCCCGGCTATTGATCAAAAATAGCGACGATTCCCCTTGTGCAAAGCGATTTTCTTCCGCTTTCACTAGCGTCTGGTAGTTTGAAAGGGCTTTTTCCTGGGTTTGGATTTGCTTTTTTAGGGCTTCTACCTGGTTATAATAGGAATTGATTTTCACTTGAATTTGCTGTCTTTTTTGGGCTAAATTCAAGGATTCCTCCTGTATTTTTAATTTCGCTAATTGGTAATCTGCGCGACCTTTTGAGAGACGTAAAGGCATCTCAAATTTGATGCCGTATTGGTAATTATTATCAAAAAGAGCCCGCGTTTCAAGGCTAGGAGCTAGGCCTTTCGAAAGGGCATTATAACTCACGTCTAGCTTGGGAAGTAAACTCTGGAACTTTAATTTTTTCTCTACTTGCAAGCCCTCAATCTTGTACTGGTAGGCACTTAGATCTGGGTGATTCGCATAAGCCTTTTCTAAAAGAGACGAAAGGTTTAAATCTAATTCGGCTAATATGGCCATCTCATTTTTCACCTCTGCTGGCTGCACCTCTAGTGGCAATTCTTGTGGCGTACTGTTTTCTTGCCACAAATAAACGGATAAGGCTAAACGGGAATTTTCTTTCTCCATCCATTTTGCCTGATATAAATTGTCAAAATACTGTTGCTGCGTCGTCGCTTCTACGGTATCAACGGCTGGTCTTTCTCCCAGTTCCACACTACGTTTAACGAAGGAAACACGCGCCTCAGCGATGCGAAGATTTTGGTCGACAATTTTTAAAACTTGTACACTTTTCACCCAATTCCAATAGGCAGCCATCGCATCAGAAAACAAATCGTTTAAGACACTTCGCTGCTCTTGCAGGGCCATTTTATTCATCAATTTTGCTTGTTGCAAACTAGCTCTTCGTTGATCGATAAAAAGGTTTTTTGCTAACGGAACAGTGATCCCCATATAGCTCGTTTCACCTAAGGTTTCACTTGAATTGAGGCGTGTTCCTTGTAAGTTTTCCATTCCAGAGCGCAGCTCAATTCCATACCAAGTTGGGATGTTTAATTCGGGCGCATGGGACTCATAATAGTTCTTGCCATCAAAGGTTTTCTTCGCACTGTAGTGACTTAAAATAGGGTCAAAACCCGCTCTAGCCTGTAGGATTTGAGCTTCAGATTTTTGTACACCGATACCAGCCTGCTTCGCAATGGGATGGTAAGCCTGTACAATTTTCAAGAACGCCTCTGGATACAATATAGGCGTTTGAGCTAAGCTCGAAAAACTCAAAAGGAAGAATAGTATGAACTTATTTTTCATCTTTTTTTACCGTGTAAAAGTCAGCTGGGAAACCGTTGATGTTTCGCCATAATTCATACCACAATGGCACATCATTTAACAAGGCAATGCCTTGCGCACCCGCTCCCATTTTGATTTGCTTGGGCCATTTTTTGTCTTTAGGATCCTCGACCACAATAACACGGAACATGCCCTTTTCGTCAATGTTATTTTCTACCGCTCGGATTTTACCTGGGAAAGTCCCGAAGCTTTGATCTGGCCAACCACCCGCGAAAATAATCGCCGGGAAACCATCGAAAATAAAACGCACTTCTTGTCCAGGAGAAACAAGTGGTAAATCGACAGGTCGTACGTACATCTCCACGGCATAATTTGTGTTTTGAGGAACAACCGTTAATAATTCCTCCCCATCTTTTAGAAGCTCGCCAATACCCGCTTTTTTCGCGTTAATTACCTGACCGCTTTGGGGAGCTAAAATATAGTACATCCCATCTCGAATGGTATAACTCGATACTTGGTTTTCTAATTTAGCGATGTCTCCCTTTCCTGTCTCAATCATCCCTAAGCTTTGGAATTTTTCTCCCTCTGCCTTGTTCATTTTTTCACTGTATTCCTGGTCCACTCCACGTAATTCGATTTTCGTATTTTGAATCTCTTGTAGCGTCTGATTTACTTTATTTTCAGCGATGGTTTTCTTCGCTAAAGCGTTCTGCATCGCGGCATTACGCTGTTGAAATTGTGTCTGCGAAATCAAGCCCTCTTTGTACATTTTTGAGTTACGCTCGAACTGATCTTTGGCTAAATTGTATTCGTTGTTTGCCGCTTCTAGCTCCGATCTTTCCCCCGTTATTTTTTGCTGTAATTGGGTGATTTTGTTTGTTAGCTGATCTTGTTTTAATGATTTAGAAGAGCGTAGGTTCGCAATTTGATCTTCGGTAGCTTTTACTTTTTGTTCGTAAAATTCGACAGTCCCTTTTTTAGCATCTAGCTGTTCTTGGGTTCTCAAAATTAATTTCGGATCTAGGTATTCTGCCTTGATCTCCGAGATTTTAGCTAAGGTATCTCCTTGTTCCACAAAGTCTCCCTCTTTCACCCACCAACGACTGATTTTGCCGGCGATGGGGCTATAGATTTTTTGGGGTTTTTGCTCCTGGTACAAACTGGTGATCTGCCCTTTGGATCTGATATTTTGGGTCCAAGGAAGGAAGAGGACGCCTAGTAATATAAGTCCCAGTCCGATTAACCAAGGTCTCGTAGCCGGTCCTTTTCCGCGCAGGTAAATTTGATTAAATGACTTAAACTTTTCCATGATCGAAAACTAATTTTTTATCGAATCCGATAGACTCGTTAGTAGAAATAAGAACCGTTGCATTCGATTTTTTTAATAAATAATCGCGCAAATTATCTGCTATTTGGGCATCTAAACCATTCCAAGGATTTTCCAATAAAAGCAATTGTTTGTCACCACAAAGTGCGCGAAGTAGCAAGATCTTTTTAATGATCGTTTGTGGCGTCTTCTTACCTAATGGCTCGATCTCTGTATCAAATCCTTGTGGGAAATGATTTAAGAAATCAGCGAAGCCTAGGTTTTCAGCCGTCTCTAAAATAAGAGATGGGTTTACTTCTTTATTCCCTAAGCTAATATTTTCCCAAACCGTGCCATTAAATATCTCTTGCGCTTGAAGCAGTATGCCGGTATGCTTTCGCAGGCTATCTAAGCTGTAGTTTTTGATCGGGACTTTGTTGATTAATAAAGTTCCTTTAAAGTCGGGGTAGTTACCCGTTAAAATTCGCATGAAGATCGATTTACCTGAACCAGCCGGACCCGTTAATTGTATTTTATCGCCTGCATTAATGAGCAGATTTAAAGAATCTAATACAGGCTTGCCAGCTTCAAATTCAAAACTAAAGTTTTTCACCTCGATTTCAACTCCCTCCCGCGTTTGTAGCTCTAAATCTCCACTGGAGTCTAATGGACTATCCGTGACGCTCGCTAATTTTTCTAATCCAGTTATAACATCATAGGCGCTATCTAAGCTAGTAATCAATTTTTCTACCGCACCGATCACTAACATAATAACGATTTCTGCCGCTACGAATTCTCCTACGTTTAATTGCTGGTTAATTAACAAATAGGAGCCTAAGGTTAGCATCAAAGTCGTTAAGGCAATCTTAAAAAATAGGAGTGATTTGTATTGAAAAAGTAATACCCGAAAGTGTGTGGTTCTAGCCGTTAAATAGCCTATGACACTAGCGTCTGTTCGCTTTAAATTCAAATCAGATCCTTGGCTAAATTTGAATGTTTTAATGGTGCGGGCAATCTCTCCAAAAAATCCAGCCACTTCGTATTTATAGTTGGACTCCTCAATACTTGTTTCGATTCCTTTTTGGGAAGTATAATATAAAATCAATCCTAAAAGCACTAATAGTATTACCCCTAAAATGATGAATAAAGGATGATAAAGAGATAGAAGAACGATACCAAAAACAATTTGAACCGTCGCTACCGGTATGTCAAGCAACAACTTTGCGAATCCCTTTTGAATATTTAGCGAGTCGAAAAATCGATTCACTTTCTCTGGAATATGGTACTTATCCATTTGCTTTAAATCCAACTGAGGGATTTTATCCGCAAATTCAAAGGCGTAATGAGCGAAGACCTTTTGCTGAATTGATTCGATGATTTTCATCTGATTTATTTGGAATAAACCCATGAGAAAAACCCCTAAAACCACGAGGAAAATTAAGACATAAATGGAGGTGACCATGGTGGCACCCATGACCAAACCGATGATCGTTTGCACTCCAAGGGGTAAGCTTAGATTGACAATACCACCTAAAATAGAGAATAAATAAATCGAACGAATCTCCTGATGATGATCCTTTATCAGGGATTGGATTCTCTTGAGCGGACTTATTTTTTGCATGTCGTCTTTATTTCTACCGTAAAACTAGGAAGACTTTTTGATATAATAGTATTACTATTATTAATAATTGTTAAAATATCTTTTGTGTTAGTAAATCTATTGTTATTTTTGCTTCAGATTAAAGACAATAATGGATTATTCACTCAGTTTCAAGGTAAATGAAAAGATCTTCGTAAGAGATCCAGAAGGCACGGAACTTGGAAAGCAAATCGTAAAGAATGCGATCGATTTGATTTACAAGCTGGGCTTCGAACATTTTACGTTCAAAAAACTAGCGAAAGAGATGAATACGACAGAGGCGACCATCTATCGCTATTTTGAGAACAAGCATCGATTGTTGTTGTATATTTTGAATTGGTATTGGTCATACCTGGAATACCTGGTTGTGTTTCAGTTACAACCACTGGCAAATACCACCGATAAATTAACTAGATTAATCGAATTGCTTACCCACGAGTTACCCGAGAGCGAAGGGCAGTCTGATTATAACAAGAAGTTTTTGCATCAGATTGTGATTTCTGAGAGTAGTAAGGTATACCTCGTAAAGGAGGTAAAAGAGATTAACGAGGACAAAGTTTTCAAGCCATTTAAAGATCTCTGTGCCCGAATTTCGGAATTGATTCAGGCCCATAATTCGGCGTATAAATTCCCTCATTCATTAAGCAGTACCTTAATTGAAACGGCTCATTCGCAGCTTTTCTTTAGTCAACACCTTCCTAAGTTGACAGATGCTGGAAACGAGAATAAGCAGTTGTTTGTGGAGAATTACTTGAAGGATTTGCTGTTCAAATCCCTCAAATAAACCCCTGCTGGCGACTAGCGACTAGTGACTATCGACTATTTGAATTGCTTTGTTCTAGCGTCTTGAATGACTCCTTTCCAGTTCAAGCCATAACCAAAATCATAGCGATGACCTTCTGAATCCACATGGCATTCCATATCGAATGGCACGTCTTCTTTTTGCTTTTCTACCACACTCATGTTCGCCGGCATTTGCATCGGCAATAGGGCTTGTGGTTCCGCTTTACCTGAGATGATCTCTAAGATAGCCTGATCTTGTACGCCAAAGCTAGCTAAAATCGCATCCGCTTTTGCTTCGAATTCTGCGAAAACCATCGGGTTAGAAACGTTGATCGAAACGATGACAGGCTTGCCGTTCATCTTCGATTTTGTGTCTTCGATTAATTGGATGTCAGTTAAGTTACGGGTCTTAACCGTTTTCCCTTTGTAGCTTCTGTTGGTGAAGTTTTCCAAAGGATCTCCTCCCGCCAGACTCACCTCACGGGCATCATTGGCGGTGTAATCTCCGTATTGTAATGAGATAGGTAAGTACCCGTTTCCACCTTTGGCCACATCCTCCTTATCATAACCGATATTGCTTTTTGGATTTTCGATACACACTAATGCCACATCCGCTTTCGAAGCATCGTCTGTCACGTTAAAGTATTTCTGTACAAGTTCCATGTTGATCGGGAAATCGTTCGATGCCGGAATCGGGAATCCTAAGAAGTGACGAGTGGCAGCGATGAAACGCTTCGGAATATAAATCGTTTTCTTCTCCTTAATCGGTAGCACATTCGCCTTGTTTTTTAACAAAACAATTGAAGCTAATTGCGCCTCAAATCCAGCCTTCATGTATTCTGGTTTTCCCACAATTTGCTTCGTTTCTGCCGGACTTACATAGGGATTTTCGAACAAACCTACTTGAAAAATATTACGTAATAAACGTACCGCAGATTGCTCCATTCTAGCGCGCATCCAAGCTTCACCGTGCTCTTTCACACCCATCGCATAGGCTTCGATGATCGGTTTCATATCATTATTTCCACCAAACTGATCCGCTCCGGCCATTAATACTTTGTAATGACGTTCTGCCATGGTTAACTTTTCTACCCCCCACACTTTACCGTCAACGAATACGTCCATCGCCTTGTGATCACCGGTAACAGACCAGTCTGTACAAACCACGCCATCATATCCGTACTTTTTACGTAACAGATCTGTGACTAAGTATTTATTGTAGTTATTCGCTACGTTTTCGTTCGTTTGATTCCAAGAAATCGTGTAATAAGGCATCACTGCCGCCGCCTTTTTCGTATTCCCAGTTAACTTAAACGCGCCTTCTGTGAAGGGGATTAAGTGCTCATTAAAGTTATTTCCTGGATACACTGCAAACTTACCGTTCGCATAGTGTGCGTCACGACCAGCTTCTCCAGAGCCACCACCAGGCCAGTGTTTCACCATCGCATTGACGCTAAGTCCACCCCAATTGTCTCCTTGGAAACCGTTGCAATAGGCTTCACCCATAGCTGCTGAAAGTTTCGAGCTCTCACCAAAAGTCCCATCAAAACGCAACCATCTGGGCTCTGTTGCGATATCTACTTGCGGCGAAAGCGCTGTAGCAATACCTAAAGCGCGGTATTCTGTTGCCGCAATGCGACCGAATTTCTGAATCAGAGAAGGCTGGAAAGTAGCCGCCATTCCCAGTGATGATGGCCACATCGAAATCAAACCACCTGCAGCCGCATTAAATTCGGCACGAGCGGATGTTCCATGACGTGGATCGCTACTATTGTTAGCTGGAATACCTTTGCCCACTGACTCGCAGAATGCCTGGATTTTATTGTTCCATTTCGCCGCATCTTCCGGACTTGAAACCGTCGTCAATAAGACGTGGCGCAGATTATCCTCTTTTAAAAATTTCTTTTGTTGATCCGTTAGATCACTTGGATCCATCGTTTTAGGGTCAAAAGGTTTGCCATTATACGTCCCCGCAAAATAACCATCCGGTCTAGCTGGCACCGCTTGGTGACCCGAATACAACATCAAACCAGCAATCTCCTCTACGCTTAATTGCTTCGCTAAATCTTTCGCACGCTCATCTACCGGCTTTCTCCAATCTTCGTACACGTCCAATCGACCATTCTTGTTCAGGTCTTTAAATGAAAGTCCGTCTTTTTGAATGATTTTAGTTTGATCGAAGCCTAAAGTGGGGCCATTTTTCTGTTGAATAAACTGCTGCTGGCTGAAGGCCGCAGTGGAAATGGCTAGTAATCCTAGAATTTTTTTCATGTAAGGGATAATAATTTTTTCAAATGTAACAAATTGATACAATAGTTAAAAATCCGTTCTAAATGGGGAAGCCGGTAAACCTTCCACATTCATTAAATTTGCACCCTCTGGATTGTCTGCCCACCCATAGCGCACGTACATAGGCTCTGCCACCTCATCGCTCCAAACCACCACTGTGTTTCGTTCAATGATTGCTTTTGCCCAGACAAACTTTTTGTCTTTCCCCGCAATCACGAAATACGTCAGCTCGTCTTCATCCGTTTTGTTAATAGCAAGACCGCTTCCGGTTTCGCGGAAACGAATGCGAATCCGGTTGCCTTCGATAGCATTAGATTCATAGATGGGTCCAGAGGAAACGATGTTTTCGCCATAGGCTATTTTTCTTGCGGCAAGTGCGAGTCTTTCCCCGATCGGTTTCTTTTTCAAAGGATGAATGTCATTCCATTCGCCAAGATCTAAGGTCACGGCCATTCCGCTTCGAGGAATGTGTAAGCTCTTTAACTGACCCTCCCGCAAGACCGCCATATTACTTTCTGAAGGAAGGAAATTGCGGTCCTGAAAGCCGGGTAATTGCACGTATAAAAAGGGAAGTTCAGGTTGTTTGAATTTGGTCCGCCAGTCTTTCGCTAAGGCAGGTAAAAGCGACGCATAAACGTCCGGTTTCCACACATTCGTCTCGCCTTGGTACCACACAATTCCTTTTAAGGAGTAAGGTAAGAAAGGCGCAATCATCGCGTTGTATAAAGCTGTAGGAGTGAAATTAGAGGGTGCGGGCTTTTCTACGAGCGGCGGAAATACCTCGCCCACTTTGTATTCCCAATCTCCTTGGAGATCGATGGTTTGATCACCTACCAGCATTTCATATTTTTTGTCTGGAACAAATCCACCTTTGCCAGCGGTATTCGTCACCCTTATCACTACTAAATTTTTGCCTGCTTTTAGTAAATCCTTTTTTACCGTATATCTACGAGGCGGATATTGATAAGTCACATTTCCCACCTGCTCGCCATTCACAAAAACTTGATCTGCATCGACGATTCGACCCATAAATAGTTTAGCAGGTAATCCGGCAAGCGAAGTAGGTATCTCGATTTCACGTCTAAACCAAACCACCCCATTCAAGTCTTTCAAACCTTGATCTTCCCAAAAACCTGGGATAGCAAAGCGCTTCCAACCTTTGGGTGAATAGCTAGGACTTGCCCACTTTTCTGCTAGTCCACGGTCGGTAGATTTTTTCGCGGTAGGTGCCGGTGAAGCAGTCTTAGTTGTGTCTTTTACATAAGCTGGAAATTCTTTTAATCCTTCCTCGCTGATCCATGATTCGATGGGAGTCCCGCCCACGCTGGAGTTAATGATTCCGATGGGCACTTGGTATTTCGCATACAAATCGCGTGCGAAAAAATAAGAAACGGCACCCATTTGCAGGACGTTTTCCGGGGTAACAGGAAGCCACGAACTCGCAGGTAAATCTTGCTTAACATCTACTTTAGAAATGGCTGTGGGAATGAAGAAATTTCGAATTTGTGGGTTGTTCGCGGAAGCAATATCTGTGGGATATTTCTCCTTCACTCGCTCCATATTGATAACCATATTCGACTGACCTGAACAGAGCCACACATCCCCGAAAAGGACGTCTTTTAAACGAATCTCATTTACTTGAATTTCATAAGGACCTCCAGCAGGAGTGGCAGGAAGTGTAGTAGACCAGTTTCCGGACGCATCCGTTAACACGCGTAATTTTTTCCCTTTAAAGGTCACGGTTACTTTCTCGCCAGCGTTTGCCCAGCCCCAAATTTTGACCGGAATATCCCGCTGCAGCACCATTCCATTGCTAACCAATGTGGGAAGTTTTACATCTGAAAAAGCACTAAAGCTGAGGAGTAAAAAGAGGAATTTTTTCATAGAGGTATAGATCTTAAAACGAAGATACTCATTTTTGCGAAGGATGGCTTGACCTGATAATTCCGTGTAACCTATTGTTATTCAATGAAATTCTGTATTCCTTGTGTAAAATTCTAAACCTACATGAAAAAATTAGCCGCTTTATCTTTGGCAGGAATGCTGTCGCTGGCTCTTTTGGCCTCCTTTCATTCCTCTTCTACTCGCACTACTTTAGTTGACACGCTGAAGATTCCGGACGGAGTTGATCCAAATGATGAGAACTGGAAAGGGATTGATTTAGCGCCTAAAGATCCGGTGCAGCCTTTGACCATCGACGAACAGCTGAAGAAGTTTTTACTTCCGGTAGGCTATCAAATGCAGCCGGTTTTAGCTGAGCCACAAATTCAACAGCCTGCAGAAATTGTGTTTGACGGGAATGGGCGGATGTATGTTTTGGAACTCAGATCCTACATGTTAGATGCGGATTCCAAAAATGAGCTTGAACCGACCAGCCGTATTTCACGCTGGGAAGACAAAAATAATGACGGAGTTTACGAAACCGGAACTGCCTTCGTGGACGGATTAATCTTCCCTCGTTTCGTCTTGCCCTATGGCAAAAACAGCGTTTTGACGATGGAGTCAGATCAAGACAATATCTACAAATACACGGACACAAACGGTGATGGCAAGGCCGATAAAAAAGAGTTTTTCACGAACAAATATGGTCGTTCTGGGAACGTAGAACACCAGCAAGCTTTCTTGTTTTACGGCATGGACAACTGGCTTTATTCGACCTATAATGCATTCCGTATCCGTGAAACCCCTAATGGCATCATTCGCGAAAAAACGGGCGCAAACCGTGCCCAGTGGGGAATTACGCAAGATGACGATGGGAAATTATACTTCCAAGGTGGCGCCTCAGGTGTTCCCTCGCACTTCCAATTTCCGATTCAATATGGCAATTTTGAGGTGCCTAACGAACTTGCGCCAGGCTTCGTTATCCCTTATGGTGCGCCGGTAAAAGTATCCGATATGCAAGGTGGAATGGATGAGATTCGCCAGCCAGATGGCTCCCTAAATCGAGTGACTGGTTCTGCCGGAAATGATATTTTCCGAGGCGATCGTTTGCCGGCATCTCTTCGTGGTCAGCTCTTTTATGGAGAACCAGTGGCGCGTATTGTCCGCCAAATCAATCCGGTAAAGACAGAAGGTTTAACTACTTTACACAACGCCTACCAAGATCAAAAATCCGAGTTCATCCGCTCTACTGATCCCCTTTTCCGACCTATCGATATGGCCACGGCTCCTGACGGAACCATGTACATCGTAGATATGTATCACGGAATCATTCAGGAAGGACAGTGGACTCCAAAAGGCTCATACTTGCGAACAAAAATTGAGCAGTATAAATTAGACAAAGTGGTGGGTTTGGGACGTATTTGGCGATTAAGTCACGAGGGCTTTAAGCGTGATACGAAACAGCCACGGATGTATGATGACAAGTCCGCGACTTTAGTAACTTATTTAAACCACCCCAATGGTTGGTGGCGTGATATGGCGCAACAAGTTTTAGTGCAACGTCAAGATAAAACGGTGGTGCCAGCATTAACAGCGATGGCTTTGAAAGGAACGAATGTGAATGCTCGTATTCATGCGATTTGGACCTTAGAAGGGCTAGGTGCTTTGAAAGTTTCCACGGTTACGAAATTAGCGAGTGATGCAAATTCGCGCATTCGAATCCAAGCCCTAAAGGCTTCAGAGACTTTGTACAAAGCAGGCGAAAAAGGCTTAGCGGATGTGTACAATAAAGCCTTGAAAGATACTGATAATGAAGTGGTGATGCAGGCGATTTTCTCGCAGAAATTTTTGAAAATTCCGGAACATGAAACCGCTATCAAAACGACTTTGGCTTCGAATAAATCGGCCGGGGTGAAGTTGATTGGCGAGCAAATTATTGCGCCACCGAAGTCGCGAAACAACGCGCCATTTAACGGGCCAGAATTGAGTAAGGAGCAGAAGGGTATTTTAGAAAGAGGCGAATTAGTGTTCGCTGAATTGTGCTCTCAATGCCATGGAAATGATGGGATGGGAAAGCAGATGGGAGATGGGAAATTGTTAGCTCCGGCTTTGGCAGGATCCTTCCGCATTCAACAACATCCGGAGTATGCGGTGCGCGTTATCTTGCACGGCTTAGAAGGAGCCATTGAAGGTAAAACCTATGCAGGCGGTTTGATGCAACCTATGAAAGAGCAGTCAGATCAATGGATTTCGGACGTGGTTTCTTACATCCGAAATGGCTTATCAAATGACGCCTCTTTCGTCACACCACAGCAGGTAGCAGCGATTCGGGCGAATACAAATAAGCAGGCTGGGATGTATAAATTTGAGTCTTTATTGAAGCAAGTGCCGGTAGAATTTATACCGGACCAAAGCTGGAAATTCTATGCTACCCACACCTCATCCACTCGCGTGGGCGGGAACGCTTCACCTAAAAGCGCCTTCAATTACGAGGGCTGGTCGACAGGAAAAACGCAGGAGAAAGACATGGTATTTCAGGTGGAATTTCCATCAGAATACATGCTATCCGAATTCCATTTTACCTCTACCTCTGGTTTCAAAAAAGGGATAAGACCGAAAGCAGGGGAAGCTCCTGAATTCACCCATACTTATCCGCGAAACCTGCTAGTCGAAGCATCCACAAACGGAACAGATTGGAAGGTCGTTCAGGCAAACGTGAAGACTAATCAAGGCGATAATATCGTAGCACTTCCGCCTACCCGGACTAAGTTTTTGCGCTTGAAATTAGCGGACGGAGTCACGGCAGCCGCGGACGACATTACCCCTTGGTCGATGCGGAGTATGAAGATTTATGGATTGCGTTAGGCTAAACTACTCCAGGACCACTTCATACAGGCCAGCGCTGAGTTCGATTTCGATTCGATCCGTGCTGGTTTTTGTTTTAACACCCGCCAAGCCTTTCACTATTTTTTGACCTAAAAGTTTTACCTGTGCTGAGGTATTCGCAGGAATTAAGAATCGGTACGTTGTCTGATTTCCGTTCTTTCTCCATTCACTTTTGATGGTGCCGTACATCGTTTCTACATGACCTTTTGCAAAGGTAATTTTGCCCGTCGGATCCGGCGTAGGCTGTAAGATGAAATGCTGGTAACCTGGGGATGCTTCATCGCGTTGTATACCTAGCGAGTGTGTGTACATCCAGGCCGCCACAGCTCCGAAAGAATAATGGTTAAACGAGTTCATACTATTGTTCCCTCCGAACCCGTTTTCAATCGTGTAGGAATTTAACCTTTCCCAAATACTAGTCGCCCCATTTGCTACTGAATACAACCAAGAAGGATAGGTTTTATTCGTCAATAATCCATAGGCGATGTCATGTTTTCCGTTCGCTGAAAGCGCCTCGGAAATGGATGCGGTACCGATGAATCCGGTCATTAACGAATAAGGAGGACGAGCTACTCCTTGATCATCTGTATTCGAACGAGTGACCGCAGAGACTAAATGGGCTAAAGCACGAGGGGCATTAGTTGCGTTGAATGTTCCTAAGGCCAAAGGAATCGCATAAGACGCCTGCGTATCCATGAGCTGTCCTTTGTCGGTTGATTCGGTGCTGACACGGTCATTTGGCGCTCCCATGAACCCTGTCTTAACTCCAGATTTAATAGTTTTGAAGTTGGTCTTGTCTACATAAATTTCGTTGAAGGCGATTTTTTTAGCTTCGCTTTGGGCTAAATAATTATCAGCCTCTGCCGTAAAACCTAGCACGCGTGCGACCTTCGAAACGATAGCTAAATCAGCCGCTTGGTAGGCCATCCAAAACAAGGTATTGTCATTTTTATTTCCCTCCGGACTGAGCCAGTCCCCTAATGGGCCCTCGTTCAGAATACCGTCTTTTACTTTCGAATCCAAGAATGTCATGTAGCGTTTCATGGCATCATAATGTTCTGCCAGCATCGCCTTATCGCCGTATTGCAAATACGTTTCCCATGGGATCACAATGCCTGCGCTTCCCCACAAAGTTCCGCCAAAACCACCGCCCATCGGAGCCACGTCCGTGAAACGGCCATCCGCTCGTTGCACATCGCGCATGCCTAACAAGTGGCGGCGCATGAAGTTGTTTACCGGAGCCATCATGGTCGCAGTTTTCGAGAAAACGTTGATGTCGCCGCTCCATCCCATACGCTCATTTCTAGCAGGGGTATCGGTCGGAATCGATAAGAAATTCGAGCGCATCGACCAGGTAATGTTCGACCAAAGTTTGTTCACCATCGGGTCCGAAGTCTCATAAGAAGAGCTGATATTTTTCACGGATGAAAGTACGATTCCAGCTACTTGAGCTAATGCCGGAGCTTGGTCTACACCGGTAATTTCGAGATATCGATAACCGTGGAAGGTGAAGCGAGGTTGAATATATTCGTCGCCTCCTTGCAGGATGTGGATGTCTTGAGCAAGTGCTGCTCGGATATTTTCGAGCATGACCATTCCTTTTTGGCCAGCGTATTCGGCTAAATCAGGGTATAAAACTTCGGCAAAACGCATCGTGATGACTTGTCCCGGCTTTCCATTTTTGATAAAAATCTTAGGAAATCCGACCATGTTTTGGCCCATATCATACACATAAACTCCTTTTCTAGGCTCCGCTATTGATTTTGCTTGTAATACCTGCTGAACGCTTACGCGATCATCCAGGTGATTAACGAGTTTCATGCCCTTATAATCCAAGGCAAAGCTCGTTCCAGCCAAGTCGATTTTTGCAGCTGGGGCCCAATTTTTATCATTGAAATTTGTCGTAGCCCAACCTTCGATAGCCGCTTTTTTTCGCGCATCGAAAACCTCTCCTTGGAAGAAACTTCCCACACGAATGGGACCATCTGTGAAGGTTTTCCAGTTACCAGGATTCGTCTGAATGACTTGTTCCGTTCCGTCCGTGTAACGAATTTCGAGCGTAGCTAAGAGCGATTGACGATCGCCAAAATAGTTCCAATTGTCCCCGCTAAACGTAATATTTCCACTCCACCAGCCCTCGCTCAACCAAGCTCCCCAGGCGTTCACGCCTTTATTCAATAGCGAAGTCACGTCAAAAACCTGGTAGGTATGTGTCTTATTGTACTGCGTTAATCCTGGGTTAAAAAACTCATCCCCCACGCGTTTCCCATTCAAATACAATTCATAAATTCCTCTCGCCGTCGCATACATGCGCGCACTTTTAATCGTTTTTCCTTCTGTTGATGCGAATTTAGTACGCAACATCGGTGCGGCGTGGCGACTTGGATTAGCTACGCTAAATTTCCCGGAAACGGTGAAGGCTTTACCATCGTAGCCTAGCTCTTTCCACAAACCAGGATTCTCTGATGCTTGAAATAAGGGATTACTCGGCAGTCTAAAATTGCGGATAATTACCTCTGAAAAACGGGCCGATTCTCCTTCGGGAGTCGCAAATCCAATATCCGAAAGCATCGGAAAACTGATGAAATTATTCCCAGCACCGATCGGGTTAAGATTCACGCCGGAGGGCGCAAAAATATTCGCGTTTTTATCGGTAGGATTAATCTTGTGTTCCTTGTCCACCGCGTCGATATAGAAATCAAACACGCCGAAATTACACTCCGCATACACGGTATGTTTTTCGGATTTATTCGATTGGTTAATGATGTTAACGGGGATTTTAAAGCTTTTAAATGCCTGATCTGCGCGGTCTTTTTTATCGTATCCTACGCGGTAAATTTGCAAATAGGCTTGTCCTGAATCTGATTTAGCTAGCTCGGATATATCTAATTCTAGTTTGACATAGGATTGATTCTGAGCGCTTGCCACCTCCTGAATATTCAGATTTCGGTTTTGTAAACGGGGATCATTTGCCCCAAAAATAAAGCTAGCCTTCGTCCCCTTATCGATCTGAACACCGTATTGAAATTTGTAAACAGACAAGTAATGACTGTAAAAATTCAGGTCATTGGATCCGATCCAGTCTGCCCCTTTCCAGGCATCGATTGAAGGGTTCATTAGTCCTGTTTCGAAATTTGCCTTTTGTGATGTTTTCACATTTTTCCCATTCCAAACCTCCAGTGTCCAGCGATAAGCCGTCTTAGCTTTCAGTGCTTCGCCCGAATACGTAATTCCTAAAGAAATGGAGGTGTTTTGTTTTTTTGAATCCCAAACTGTCCGCCCCGTTTCGTCTTGCACCACAATGCGATAGGCACTTTGTTTTTCTCCGCGAACAGGGGATTCCATTTGCCATGAAAAACGCGGATGAGCCTCATCTAAACCAAGTGGAGCAGTCTGGTATTCTACCTGTAGTTTGTTGATTTTTACTTGTGCTTGTGCGATAAATGAGAACGCAATCAGTAGTCCTGCGAGGATTCGTTTTTTCATGTTTCAATAGGTTTGCAACTAAAGTACAAAAAGAAAACGAAGTGGGTGTCCTAGGGGGAGATAGGACAGAAAAAAATGCAGCGCCCGCAGGGCGCTGCATTAACTCAATTACTTAGAGATTTCAACAAAAGCACTTCTGTCATAGTGTAACCACTCTTCTACTTGCTTACCATCTCTGATCGCATCTACTGCGAAAACGACCATTTCCGATTTCTTTTCTCCCCTTGTAAAAATGAATTTACACTTACTCATCACATAGTTTGTGTAACCCTTTTTCTTGGAAGGCTTATCAAATTGATTTTCCCAAACTGGCCCCATTTCAATTTTTAATTTAATGCCTTTTTCTGCCATTATTTTAAACATTTGCATGTTCTCATTGATTCCCATCGAATCTAGGTTATCATGGAAAACGACATCTGGAGAATAAGTTGAACGGTAGGTAGCTGAGTCACCCGCTTCGATCGCCGTTATCGCTTTCATAACTAAGCCTACGTTAGCAGATGTATCGATTACAACTCCAGCTAAAACTACGGATGGGTCAGTTGAAGTGGTTGCTGCTGCTGCACCGTCTTCCTTTTTAGTACAAGCGAAAATGCTTCCCGCAAGGACGAATAATAGAACAATTTTTTTCATTTCTTTGGTTATTTAAAAGAGTTAAAATATGACCAAAGAACGTACAATTAATCTCTATTAACTGTAATTGAAACACGCATATGTTCCCTTTTCGGATTTGGGAACAAATTTTAGGAAAGAATGCGGGTAATTTGCCCTTCCGTTAAGCCCCAGCGAGCCTCGATTTTCGTTGCTTTTTCAAGTTGAGGATAGTCCTGTAGGTGTTTCTGAAGGAAAGGGACTAAGCGATGATGTAGTCCAGAACCCTTTTTGCCTAGTCGCTTCCAAACGTGTCTAAAAGCTTGAATATCCTTTCTAGAAAGCGGTGTCTTTTGTGAGAATGCCTGCATCAAATCATCTTTTGTATGCAGATCAAATCCGCGCCAAATTCGGAATTTTCTTTTACGGAGTGGGCGAACTACATACAATTGGAGCGTTTTATCCGCTTGTAATAATTCAATGATGAACAATAAATGTACGAAGCAATAAAGGTCAAAATCGAACCACAGATATACCTCAGAATGCTTCGGAATGTGGTGCATTTTTTTGAATTCTGACACCGTTTTTTGCTGGTATTCTGATGCAGGAATACCGTATGTTTTTTCTAAATAGTCAGCGCGCAATTGAAAAAAACGCTCTTCTGAATCAGCCTTTAATGGGCCTTCCACCAGCATTTCTCGAACGACGAGCGCATTTTCTGCTTGCAAGACATACTGCAAACAATCCCCATTTAGAATGTGTACTTTCACCTAGGCATCAATTGAATCGTACACGATTACCTTCTTCCACAAGTGCGCATAATTCTTTACGAAATCGACGTGGATAGGGTGATCTTGGTAGACTTTTTGGCCAGCCTCATCATCGAAAAACATCAATTCAGAAACGTCCCAACTCGTGTCGACTACGTCACGTTTTTCAGTCGAAGCCAAAGTTCCGATGTGGATTTCTTTAATTGTCGGAATTCCTTTTAAGGCTTTCAGTCCTTTGATTAATTGCTGCTTGTCTTCTTCTGAAGCCGGATTATTTAACCAAAAAAACACGTGGTGCAATAATGGTTTTTTAGCGGCTGCGGCTGCACTAACAGTTCCTGTGCTTGCTAACAAGCCAGCTGAGGCAATAAAATGACGTCTTTTCATAGTTTTACGATTTAGCGTTCAGGCTTTGGATATCAAAACCTGCCACTTGTTTATATTGATTCATAATTTGTTGTAGTTCCTCGTGTGGAATTTCTTCCTCGCTAAACCCAGCTGGGAAGCGTTCCTCCATTAAGTCCATGATAAAGTCGGGACCTTTTTGGCGGTTTTGTAATACCACTTTTGCGGTCGCAGGAACACGTTCCGCATCGTAATTTTGCAGTGCTTTCATGACATCTTTTTCAGCCAGTAAAGCTAATGCTAACGCGTCTGCATCTAATATCGCTTGTGATGCGCCATTGGATCCGATTGGATACATCGGATGTGCTGCATCTCCTAAAAGCGTGACGCGAGAGAAGGACCATTTGTCTAGCGGATTGCGATCTGACATGGGGAATTCAAAGATCCCTCCGTCTGTTTTCTCAATCATCTCGGGCACATTAATCCAGTCGAATTTCCAGTCCTTGTAGAGTGCTAATAAGGGCTCTTTTTCGACTTTTCGATTCCAATCTCGCACCGTGATTTTGGCGCCTTCTGGCTCACGAACGTTCGCCACCCAATTGATGACTTGGTTCCCTTCTGCATCGGGCTCGCCTATCGGATAGATGACCATTTTCTGTTTCATGGAACCGATCATGGCCATCGAAGAACCCGTTTTATAAGGTTTCATTAGCGCAGTTCCGCGGTATAAAATGTTGCCTGAAAAGACGACGCTGCCTTCGTTTGGATACAAGGTTTGACGCAAAACGGAGTTGATTCCATCCGCACCTATCAAAATATCGCCTTCTTCTTTTGCGATGATTTCTCCCGTTTCTTTGTTGATAAAAGTGGCTGTGATTTTGTCCCCTTTTTCTTCAAATGACTGTAAGTGACAATTCGTTTTCAGGTTTTCTGTGCCTATCGTTTTGAGGGTTTCTTCCCAAAGCATCACTTGAAACTTCCCTCTGTGAATCGAGAATTGTGGCCAGCGATATCCAGCAAATTTACCCCGAGGCTCAGACCAAAAAAATTGCCCAAAACGATTCGCATAAACCAGCTCTTTCGTCTCCACAGCGATGGCGGCAACTTTATCTAATAGACCGATATTTGTTAAAACGCGCACCGCATGAGGCAATAAATTAATCCCTACACCCAGTGGTTTTACTTCTTCCACCGACTCAAAAACCTTCACCTCAAAACCAGCTTGATGCAAGCGCATCGCCGTCACTAATCCCCCAATTCCACCTCCAGCAATCAATATTTTCATAGCGGCAAATTTTGTAATAATTCAACTAAATGTGCCACGCTTTCCACTGACTGGCCATTGTAAATGGAGGCTCTAAACCCTCCTTTGGTAGGAAATCCTTTAATTCCTACGATATCGTTTTGCTCTAAAAAGCGCAGGATTTGCTGATCCATTTCGAGCGATTGACTTTTAAAGCAAGCGTTCATTACGGAGCGATCTTCGGTCACCACGATTCCTTGTAAAAGCGGATTGCGATCAATTTCGCTATAAATTAGCGAAGACTTCACCTGACTTAGTCGTTGCATTTCTGCCAGACCCCCTTGCTTATCGATATAGCGCAACATTAATAGCGCCACATAGACGGGGTAAGTTGGAATCGTGTGATACAATGAGTTCTCTGCAATGTGCGTGTGGTAATCAAAAATCTTTGGAATCTTCCGACTGCTTTTATCGGGCAGTACGTTTTTATTTACCAAAACACAGGTAATTCCCGCTATCCCAAAGTTCTTTTGGGCAGATGCAAAAATTACCCCAAACTTCTCCATCGGCAAAGGCCTAGAAAGAAAATCGGATGTCATGTCTGCCACTAAGGGAACATCCACTTCAGGGAATTGATGGTACTGAGTTCCGTCGATGGTTTCGTTTGAAACTACGTGTAAATAACGCGCACCTTGGACATCTGTAATCTTCGGAATTCGATCGTGATTTGTGTCTTTAGAGGAAGCTAAATAAAAAGCATTTGCTTCGTTTGATGCCGCTTCGATGGCGCGATCTGCCCAAAAGCCTGTGTCCACAAAAGCGATCTCATCTGATGGTTCTGTTAAGTTCATCGGCGCCACGGTTAGCTGACTTGAAGCACCACCTGGTAGCCAAAGCACCGCCCAGTCATCCGATAGGCCGTATAGTTTTTTAACGAGGGCGTTTGCCTCGTCTAATAAATCCGTGAAAATAGGGGAACGATGGCTAATTTCAGCAATTGAAACGCCCATTCCATGGTAATCAACTAAACCTGCAGCGGCCTCTTGGATGACTTCAAAAGGTAAGGTAGCAGGTCCGGGAAAGAAATTGTGTTTGCGCATTAGGATATGGTTTTGGCGCTAATTTTTAAAGTAATAAGTCCAGCGATAAAGGAAGGAAGAGCAAAGAAGATAAAACTTTGTGCCATCCCAAAACCTAAGCCCACTAATAATCCACCCAAAACAGGCCCAATAATTCCGCCTAAACGTCCCATACCAATGGCCCAACCTACACCGGTAGAACGGAAAGCTGTTGGATACATGCGAGCTGCTACGGCATACAATCCGACGAAGCTTCCTTGCACCCCGAACCCGAGGAAAAACAAGACAACTAGGATTAAATTGGACCCAGAAAATAGACCAAAAATTCCTAATAAAACGGCAGTTATCAAAAGCAAGGTTCCGATTGATTTTTTCAATCCAAAACGACTCGAAAAATAGCCCTGAACCGGAATGCCGACGATGGCACCTAGATTAAAAATCGTCCCTGAATAAATGGCTAATTCCATCGATAGGCCTGCATTAGTGGCTAGTTTTGGAATCCAGTTCATCAAAAAATAAAGCGTGGTAAATGACAAAAATAAAGCACCCCAAAGCTGCCAAGTGCTCCACTTATATTCAGCCGTAAAAAGGGCACTGAGCTTCGCATCTTCTGGCTTTGCTTTGGCCTTAAATTCATCCGACTCTTTCAATAAAAATAATAAGATAGGCACGACTAAAAACGTCGCAATTCCAGCTAGTTGAAACAGGTGCTCCCAACCACTTTCTGCGATAATTTTAGCCGATGAAATTCCCGTTAAAACAGCACCCACCGGATAGCCCGCCACCACCGTACTCACCCAAAAATCCCGTGTCGAAACAGGCGCATATTCCGCGGTAATCGCCGCTGTACTCGCCATCATCGTTCCGATACCAAGTCCACTAATAAATCGGTAGATCATTAACACATTAATGTCGGTCGCAAAAGAGGTCAAATAAATACAAGACCCCATAATCAGCGCGGCTAAAATCATCAATGGCTTACGCCCAAAACGATCCGCCAAAGGCGCTAAAAAGATCGCTCCCACCGTCATTCCGACCAAGCCAGAACTAAAAACAATTCCCAAGTTCGCCGGGGAAATACTCCAAGCCTTCGCAATCGCCGGAGCGGTATAGGAAATAATGAGTACATCCATGCCATCCAGCATATTGCACAGAAAACAGATCAGAATAATCAGGACTTGTATTGCTCTCATAAGAATTACATGACTTTCCAAACACGAATTAACACGTAATCCGGTAAGCGTTCTCCCGTGCACACAAATAGGCTATTATTTACCCAATCGTATTTGCCTTTAGGCGCCTCGAATTTAGGCGTTGCACGGAAATAATATTCGTTCGCATTTACTTTTTCACCCTTCGCTATTCTCGCTGCAATTTCGGGTGTAGCCGCACGAATTCCCGTATTTTTCACATATATCAAGGTCCCGTCATCCGTTCTAAATTGGTAATGCGCCTCTAACTCGGTCACCCCATCGGTACGCAACACTTGCCAATCGGCTCCTCCATTCAACACTTCGCCTTTAATTTTAGGGCCCTCTACAGTACCACCTATGATGGGAATAATGCGGCGCGTTCCGTGTGGTGTTTCACCCACAATGAGTGCAGGATCAAGCTTCACTTTTAAGTCGCAGAAATACTCGAGTGCAGGCGCGGTTTGGGCCTGGGATATGGAAATGCTCATAAGGATTAGGAGGAGAATTTTTTTCATAGGTTTAGATTTTGCCTCAATTTACTAGATAAAGGCTCTTTTTGCTAAATTATACCTTGAATTCTGTATTTTAGTCGCCTAAACCTATACGAATGAGCATCAGACACGCAGGCATTTTTAATTTCAAACCCACGGTTTCAGAATCGCAAAAACACGAATTCTTCGTTGCCTTAAAGGCTTTAGAAGACATAAACGGGGTAGAAAAAATGGAAGTTTCTCGCCAAACCAGCACAAAAAACAAGTTCAAATACGGCTTCTCCATGGAGTTTGCTTCGAACGAAATTTACCAGGCCTATTCGATTCATCCTCAGCATGATGCCTTCGTGAAAGACTTTTTTATACCTTTAGTGGAGGATTTTATGGAGATCGATACCGAACAATTAATGTAAACCGGATGAAATACCTTTTATTTTTACTCTGCTTCACCGCCTTAGGCCAAGCGGACTTCGAAAAAAACCTACAGAAACGTCTGATTTTAGCCGAGGATGGCTCTACAATTGAGATCGAGGCGGGACGTTTTCAGCTGACGAAAAGCTTGTCTTTGGAAGGTAAAAAGAACATTACCTTACGGGGGAAAGGGATCGATCAAACCATCCTTAGTTTCAAAGGTCAAACCCAGGGAGCCGAGGGGATTAAAGTTTCAAACTGCGAAAACATCGTCATCGAAAACATGACGACGGAGGATTCGAAAGGGGATTTGATCAAAACGATGAATGTGAAAGGCATTACGTTTCGAAAAATAAAAGCCGCTTGGACGGGAAAACCGAAGGCGACGAATGGCTCTTACGCGCTCTATCCTGTTTTATGCGAGCATGTGTTGATTGATTCTTGCATCGCCATCGGGGCATCGGATGCAGGTATTTACGTGGGGCAATCGAAACATATTATCGTTCGCAATTCAGAAGCTTACCAAAACGTCGCCGGCATCGAGATCGAAAATTCCCTGTATGCAGATGTGTACAATAACAAGGCGATCGGAAATACGGGCGGAATTTTGGTGTTTGACTTGCCTGATTTAGTTCAAAAAAAGGGCGGTCACGTTCGCGTCCATCACAACTTAGTGAAAGAAAATAATCTAGCGAATTTCGCACCGAAAGGAAACATCGTAGGCAACGTGCCGAAGGGAACGGGGATGATGGTGTTAGCAACGAGTAATGTCGAGTTTTTCGAAAACCAAATCATCAATCACGCGACGATTGGTGTCGCGATTATCTCTTACTACATGACCGAAAATGCGATTAAGGACAAGGAATACGATCCTTATCCGACGGCCGTTTCGATCCACCACAATACCTTTGAACGTATGCCGAGACGCGCGCCGATGGATAGCCGTTTTGGTAAAATGTACCGCTTCGTTTTACGCTTCGGACGCCAAGTTCCAGCGGTGGTTTATGATGGTATTTTGAATCCAGCAAAGGTCGGAACCGACGGAAAATACCCCTTACATTATTCGATTTGTGTGAAAGATAATGTCAACCAAAGTACGGCTTTCCTCGATGCAGAAAATAATTTCAAAGGTTTGAAGCAAGGCAAAGATCTCTTCGACTGTGATTTAGAAAACGTTAAATCGGTGAAATTCTAATGCGGATATTCTGCCTATTATTTTTAGCTTTTTTTGGCCTGGTTTCGGCGGAGTCAAATTACAGAGAAAACCTCTCTGATTATGGCTTTTTCAAAGGTCTTTTGAAGGACCAAATCCCCGTCGATGGCGTCATGCCCTATGCGTTGAATTCCCCCCTTTTCTCTGATTATGCGTCTAAATTGCGCTTCATAAAACTACCGGAAGGTCAATCTGCTAATTACAATCCCGATTCAGTTCTGCAATTTCCCGTGGGCACGGCCATCGTTAAAACTTTTTATTATCCTATCGATGAACGTAACCCGAAAAAGGGCCGTCGTTTGATGGAGACTCGGGTTTTATTACATGAGTCCAAAGGCTGGGTGGCCCTACCCTACATTTGGAACAAAGAACAAACTGAGGCCGTACTCGAAGTGGCCGGCGGAAGTGATGAAGTGGCCTGGATAGATGGCTCCGGTAAAAAGCAATCCTTTGTGTACCAAGTCCCTAATATGAACCAGTGCAAAGGTTGCCACGAGCGCTCCGGCGAAATGACTCCCATTGGTCCGTCCGTTAGACAATTAAACGATGGACATCAATTACAAAAATGGGAAACAGCGGGGCTATTAAAGGGCTTGCCCAAAGACCACATTCCCGCCCTCGTCAATTATTCGGACGCATCTGCATCACTCGATGATCGTGTGAAAGCCTACCTCGATATCAACTGTGCGCACTGCCATAATGCGACGGGTCCGGCCAGATCTTCTGGCCTTTATTTGGATTGGAATTCGAAAGATCGGACGGCCTACGGGTTCTTAAAACCCCCAGTGGCAGCGGGCCGAGGTTCCGGAAATCTGAGTTATGACATCGTTCCAGGCAAGCCTGATCAAAGTATTTTACCCTATCGAATGGCCTCCCGCGACCCAGGCGTGATGATGCCGGAGTTAGGAAGACAACTCACTCATCACGAGGGAGTTGAACTAGTCCGGAATTGGATTTCATCTTTGCCGCACTAAGCAGATTTGTTCCCTTTTCGGATTTTGGAACATCTTAGAATCATCTATTTTTTTCTTTGGAGCGGAATATTTTTAGGTTCGAGAAATCAAACACCTAAAAAAATGAAAAAACTACTCACCTCATTAGCCCTTGTCCTGCTCGTATCTGCAGCGACTTTCGCACAAACGCGTTACACCATGGTAGCGTATCACAAATTACAACCTGGTAAAACATTGGATGATGCCATCGCAATCGAGAAGCAATATCTTCCTATTCACGAGGCACGTAAAGCGGCCGGTCTTATCGGTGGATGGGCCATGTATGTTCCTTATAACAACATCAAATCAGAAGGAATTGATTTCGATTACATGACCGTAAACTGGGGTTCCGATTTAGATAAAATCCACCTTTATCCGATGGAATTATTTGGAAGTTTGTTAAAAACAGATCCAGGTCTTAAGAAGTTAGCAGCCGCTACTATAAGTACACAAACCATTCTTCGCCATTCCATAGGTAAGAAAATTACAGGAACAAATCCCGGCACGAACAAAGATCATTATATCATTTTTGATATGATGAAAGTATCAGATGCTGCTGCTTACGAAGCATTTGAAACAAAAGTTCAAAAAGTACACGAGGAAAGAGTAGCTGCTGGAAATATTTCTGGCTGGTCTTTGTATAAAAATCTTTATCCCTCTTCCGATGAGGTGAAGTTTAATTATACTACAGTTCAAAGTGTGGAAAAATTATCTAACCTAGATCAATTCTCAGACAGCTATTACAAAGCTATTCCAAAAGCTTTAGGCATTTCTCCAGAAGAATTCATGAAGCAAGTAACGGTTAAAAGAACGATGACTGCTACGATGATTACTAAAATTGCCTTATCTACTAAATAAACATACCGATGAAAAAAATAATCATGATCATGGCTGTTGCAACAGCTTTATTCTCTTGCGGACAGAAGCAAGATTCCGCCGCTTCTACAGAAGCAAGCGCAGATTCATTAGGAGGCACCTTCTCTTCTACTGATGAAAAATCGCAAATTATTCAAAACCAGATTAAAGCGGCGATGTCTGGTGACACGACCTATAAGTGGGATGAATTAGCGGATGATATTGCGGTGTTTTATCCAAGTGATACGATTCCAGACATCAAAGGTAAAAAAGCGTATTTGGCAGACTTTGCGGCTAATAAGTCTTTTTGGGAGAATCCGCATTTTACGTTCTTACGCGTAGTCACTTTGAAGATTAATAACGGTGAAACCTGGACAAATGTGTGGGGAACTTGGCATGCAAAAGGCCGTTATTCAGGTAAAGATATTACTACGAATATTCACCAGGCATTAAAATGGGAGAATGACAAAGAGACGCAAGAGATTAATTTCTTTGATACAAAATTTGTCGTAGATGAAATGGCTGCTAAACAAGCCGCTGAAAAAAAATAGTAGAATTTTTGTTGAAAAGGGTATGGAAAAAGGGAGCGCTTTTAGTGCCCCCTTTTTTATTTTACCGCATTCTCTAAATCCGCGATGACAAACTTAGACATCTGCAAAAACGCATAAGTTGCCTTGGGAGCGGTTTCTGGATTCGTCATTAATTTGCCCAAAATAGATGGGACAATCTGCCAAGAAACCCCATACTTGTCTTTCAACCAACCGCATCTTCCTGGTGCTCCTCCCTCGACTAAGTTATCCCACAGCTGATCAATTTCCTCTTGCGTATCCACCGTTACCATCATCGAAACACCCTCGTTAAAGTTATGCTGATGATCCATCGAACTCTCCATTAAATGGAAGGGTTTCCCATTTAACGTAAACTGAGAATATTTTACATTCCCTTCTGTATCGTGTTCACCTTTTTCGTAAAGTGCTTTAAATAGAATCTTTGAATTGGGGAAAAGTGAGGTGTAGAAATCAATTGCTTCTGAGGCCTGGCCGTTGTTCGCTCCATTGAACATCAAGTTAGGTGCCAGCTTTTCGTGCGACTCATGATTTTTCATGATCTGCCAATTCACGCCAAATTGATCTGCGCACCAGCCATAGAGCGGACTCCAAGGATAGGAGTTTAGATCCATCAAAACGGTGCCATTTTTGGTTAATTTTTCCCAAGTCTCTCGGATTTCATTCTCCTCTTCTAGGTTGATAAAAAACGAAATAGATGGATTTATCGGATAACCTGGTCCCCCATTCAGGTGCATAAAACGACGACCTAATAAGCGATAGTTAACCGCCATTGGATTTTCTGAAATAGGTTCAAAACCTGAAAATGTGCTCTTGTAGAAGTCAGCAGCCTCTTTTGCATTCTTATCAAACCAGAGGCAAGTAGCGATTTCGTGTATCATATCGGATTAAATTTCGATAGAAATTTTGACTTTTCCATTCCATCTGAACAGCTTATTGATAAAATAAAAAATAACTAAAAAAATAGTTAGAAATATTTTGTAACTAAAAATTTAGTTATACATTTGCCTCAACGAAATACGAAAAGATGAAAAAACTAACACAGGCAGAAGAGCAGGTGATGCAAGTGATTTGGAATTTGTCAGACGGCGGATTCTTAAAAGACATCATCGAGCTATTGCCAGAACCTAAACCGCATTCGAATACGGTCGCGACTTTGTTGAAGATTTTAGTGGAGAAGGACTTTGTGCAAATCACGAATCCGAATCGCAACAACTTGTATTCTGCGAAGGTCTCGAAGCGGGATTATTCAGGCCAAAGAATGGCCGGTCTAACTGAATCTTTTTTCGATGGATCTTACGCGAATGTCGTTTCTTATTTAGTCGACAAAAAGCAGATGTCCATCGAAGATCTAGAATTGCTATTGCAAAACCTTAAATCGAAAGGCGATGAATGATACATTTATTTACCTGTTGAAATCGATGATCTATGCAGGAATTTTCTTCGGTTATTATTCGCTATTCTTGAAGAACACCATTTACCATTCCTATAATCGCTATTATTTATTAGCGTCGATGGCCTTGAGTGTCGTTTTTCCTATGGTGCATTTAACATTAGGCGTTTATGAAGAAGAAGTAGCAGCGACTCCCGCATTGAAATACCTGATGTATAGCTCAAGCGCTCCCGTTCAGGAAGCACACATTCCTTGGGAAATGATGGCTATGGGTGTAATCAGTGTTTTATTGCTCTCTTATTTAGCCTATTCCGTCCTTCGGATTTTCCGATTGAAAGCGATACATAGTAAAACCCAGATGGGCGATTTTACTTTTATCGAAACGGACTTAGAGGAGGCGCCGTTCTCGTTTTTCTCGAATCTTTTTTGGAAAAAATCCATCTCCATAGAAGAGGAGAACGGCCAGAAAATGCTGCAACACGAGCTCGTCCACATTCGCCAAAAACACACCTGGGATCGCTTATTTTCTCAATTTATTTGTGCGATTTTCTGGATGAATCCTTTCAATTGGATCATTCAAAAAGAACTGCAAAATATTCATGAATTCATTGCTGACCGGGATGCGGTGGGCACGGGTGAAGTGGATGCTTTTGCCAAAATGCTTTTACAAACCTATTACGGTAATCATTTTTTAAACCCGAGTCATTCCTTTTATTATTCATCCATTAAACGAAGAATTATTATGTTAACAACCTCAAAAACCCCTACATATGCCTACCTCAGAAAGGTGGCCGTATTGCCCCTATTTGCCATTTCTTTAATCGTAATCTCTTTTCAATTAAGCGCGCAAAAGCCCAAATCAAAGAAAGAGGAAGCTGCTCAATTCACAGTTACCATGCGTCCAGATTCCACTACTTTTTCTGATCCTAAAACTGGCAAGAAAGTATTCACGGTAGCCACGCGTGACATGCCACCTCCGCCACCACCAGCCGGTGCGCCAGCGCCGCCGACTCCGCCGGTTCTCACTTTACACGGCTCAGGTTCTGAAGTCAAATGGATTACTATCGATTCAACCACGGTAGAATTCAAAGGTAGAAATAGTGAGGGAAAACAAGTGGTATTTCGGGCAGAGAAAGTGGGTAATACCGCTACTTCTCCTAAAGAAAAACCGCTCATCGTCATCGATGGCGTCATCACATCGGATCTAGATATGAACAAAATCAACCCGAACAATATCGCATCAATGAATGTGTTGAAAGGCGAAAAAGCGACAACTAAATATGCTGAAAGAGGAGCGAATGGCGTGATTGAAATCACCACCAAAAAGCCCTAGCGAAGACGAGTTTAAAAAATGATAGAATAATATGTAATAGGCGGTGATTTTCACCAGCCTATTACCGTTTAGGGGCGGTAAAAACTAGCGGGATCTGGGCAGTTCCCCGCATAAAAGTCGAGATCCCGCTGAGAACAAACACCTGGATAATCCCCGTGAAAACCCTGCATATCGCGGATCAATTGAAAATGTAAATGCGGAGGCCAGCCACCATTTTCGTGCGGCTCTCCCAGGTGGCAAAGTACCTGTCCTTCAGAAATAGGCATTCCCTCGTACAGACCTTCCAGATCTGTAGAAGCTAAGTGCCCATACAAGCTATAAATTCCCAGAGCGGGGTGGTGTAAAATGATGGTAGGTCCATAATTCCCAGAACCCAGGTTGACCTGAAAACTGTGTACCACGCCATCCGCCACAGCGAAAACAGGTGTTCCTGCATCTGTCCAAAAATCAATGCCTAAATGGATGTTCCTAAAATCCGCGGAAGCCGTGGCGAAATTATCGTGTGCCTCATAGATAACCCGGTGTTCGAGGTAGCCGCCTACACCGGTTTTGGCCCCTAATTTCTGATTAATATACGCGCAAAAAGACGAGATGTCCCCGAAGATAGCCGGATTCAACTCCTGATTCGAAGCACTGAGATCTAGCGCAAGGGTATTCGAGGACGTAAGGGGCTCAGAAAACAGGCGATGAGTCATTCTTGAATTTATTTGCTTAAATTTAATCAAAGATAAATAATGAACCCCTATTCCATCGAAATGCGAGGCGAAATGGGAAAAATCGGGATGGCGGATCTGCTACCTTTGGACTTTGATATAAGTCAACCTTAGTCTATTCATCGCCGGGATCTTAAGAAACGTCTACTAGACTGCCTGTAAGCATACTAATCTCTTACCTTTACGTTTAGGTAAAAATTCAATCCTATGCGCTATTATTCCCTGCTTCTATCTCTTCTTCTTTTCAGCTGTAAAGACGCGCTCGACACGGCCGTAACGGCGGATCCCTATACCGAGATTAAAAAAGCCTTATCGATTGATCCGGCGGCCTTAGAAAATTACGCAGCACAGGGGAAACCCGCCTACGTGAACAAGGATAATACCGCGGCGAATCCGATTACAGATAAAGTCGCCACCTTGGGTCGGGTCTTGTTTTATGATAAGAATCTCAGTGTTAATAACGGGTTTTCGTGTGCGAGTTGTCACAAGCAGGAATTTGCATTTGGGGATACCGCGGTGTCTAGTTTAGGGGTGGATAACGGCCGCACGATTCGCCATTCGATGCGCTTGATTAATTCGCGTTTTGCGAATGAGGCGAAGTTTTTTTGGAATGAACGGGCGGCTAGTTTAGAGGCCCAGACGACCATGCCCATTCAGGATCATTTGGAATTAGGTTTTAGTGGCCAAACCGGACGCGGCAACATGACCTCCCTCATCACAAAACTAGGAGGAATAGGGTATTACAAGGAATTATTTAAACTCGCTTATGGCGATGCCACGATTACAGAAGCGCGGATGCAGACGGCTTTAGCTCAATTCATTCGTAGTATTCAATCCTTCGATTCGAAATACGATGTAGGTCGCGCACAAGTGCCAAATGACGGTGCCCCTTTCCCTAACTTTACGGCACAAGAAAATGCGGGTAAAAACCTGTTTTTAGCGCCGCCTATTTTCAACGGAAATAGCGAACGAATTGGGGGTGGTTTTGGCTGTCAAGGTTGCCACCAAGCGCCGGAGTTTGACATTGATCCGAACTCCCGAAACAATGGTTTCATCGGCGTGATTGGAAGCACGCAAATCGATCTGGACAATACGCGTTCCCCTTCTTTACGCGATATTTTGAATGCATCGGGTGTGGCGAATACTCCTTTTATGCACACCGCAGCCTCCCAGACCATTCGCCAGGTATTAAATCACTATAATACGATTGCGGCAGGACCGAGGAATACGAATTTAGACGCCCGTTTGAAGCCGAATAATATAGGCCAAAACCTTCAAATGACCCCTGCGGAAATCGATGCCATGGTCGCCTTTTTACGTACCCTAACCGGAAAGGATGTGTACACGAATAAGAAATGGGGGAATCCCTTTCTGTAGATAATTGTGTAATATTGTCGGAATTAAATTCTTCCGATGAAAAAAATCTTACTACTCTTAGCGCTGCCCTTGCTAGCTCAAGCGCAGAAAATTGACAAAATCATTACGCGCGCAGAAACTGAGCGCATCGAAACCTATTTAGCCTCGAACGAACTGGCGGGCAGAAAACCCTTCACGCCGGGCATCGAAAAAGCCGCCAAATTTATCGCGGAAGAATTCGATAAAGCAGGTTTACAAAAGACGAATGGCACCTATTTGCAGTCGTTTTTGATGTATCAATCTAAACTCCTGAGTGCATCCGGTACCCTAGAAGGGAAGGTCTTAGTAGACAAGCAAGTGGCCATCATTTCGAAAGAGGCCTCCATTCAGATCGATGAAAAATCGGGTTTCGAAGTGGCGAGCATCAAGGAAGGAGAGAACTTTGGCCAAAACGCCTACCGCCTCCTCAATGCCAAGAAGGCAACCATTGTCTTTCTTCACGAAAGCTTTGCTAAGTATATCCCGCGTTTATCTAACAGGGGCCCCTTAAAAGAAAGCCAGCCCACGGTTATTTTCGTGGTAGCGAACGATATTCCTTCGACATTCAAAGTAACGGCAACCCAACAAGTAGAGAAGTTGCAATTATCAAACGTCGTAGGCATCCTACCCGGCAAATCCCGCCCGAATGAATACGTGATCTTCTCTGGCCACTATGACCACCTAGGCATTGGTAAACCGGTAGAAGGGGATTCCATCTATAACGGAGCAAACGATGATGCCGCTGGTACAACCGCCGTGATGATGCTGGCAAAATACTATGCGAAGAAACGCGATAACGAACGTACCTTGATCTTCGCAGCCTTCACTGCGGAGGAAAGTGGCGGACATGGAAGTCAGTATTTCTCGAAGCAATTTAATCCGGATCAGGTAATGGCTATGTTCAATCTGGAGATGATCGGCACAGAAAGCAAGTGGGGAAAAAATAGTGCCTACATTACGGGCTATGAGAAGTCGTCGATGGGCGAAATCCTGAAGCAAAATTTAGTCGGATCTCCGTTTACTTTTTACCCAGATCCCTATACTGACCAAAACTTGTTCTACCGCTCAGACAATGCCACGCTTGCAGAGCTAGGCGTACCAGCCCATACGATTTCAACGTCAAAGATGGACAGCGAACCTAATTACCACAAGGCGAGTGATGAAGTTCAAACTTTGGACCTTGATAATATGACCGAAATCATCAAGGCCATCGCGAAGAGCGCCACGACTATTATTTCGGGCAAGGATACCCCAAGCCGAGTCGATACGACTAAACTGAAGTAATAAAAAAAGCCGCTCCCTCGAATGAAGGAGCGGCTTTTTACTATTCGAACTGAATTACTTATTCAAGTTCGGGTTGTTTTGAACTTCTTCGATTGGAATCTTGAAAGTTAAACGTGTATCATTCGAAGGAATTGGAGTCGCGACGAACTTCAAGTGGTTAGTACCACGGTTCACTATCCCTTTGTTTCTCTTCAATGATAAGTATGACTTTCCTTCACCCCAAAGCTCAATACGAGTCTGTAAGTAAATCTCATCTAACAAGGCTTTACCTGTTAATGCATCGATGTAAGATGCATCAGGAACACGTAGCGCCATGATCGCTTTTAAAGACTTTCTTGCACCTGCCTCGTCACCTGTTTTAGCACAAGCTTCAGCATTTAACAAGTACATCTCTTCCACACGCATGTAGATATAATCCGCGTCGATTGTTCTTTGACCACCGATCACTTTGTTCGGGTGGTAGAACTTACCGATTGGAGCTAACTTATTAGCAGCAGAGAATTGAGCCTTTCTAACGTCAGTTGCTGGGATGGCATCATAAAGGGCCTTATCCATACCCTTGATATCTCCCGCCCAAGCGTAAGAATACGTATAAAGGTCCATTTGTCCCCACCAAGAGATCAAGTTAAGCTTAGAATCTACTGTGATATCTACACCCCACATCCACTGGCTAGTACCTAGGTTGTTAAAACCACCTGTTACTTCAGCAGCTGTCATGATTTTGAAACCACCTGTAGAGATGACATCAGCCGTAACTGTTTTCATCGCTGCGTTGTTACCCATCGCACCGTGAACATACGCTAACATACCTTTCGCTACAGCAGCGTTCACTTCAGACTTATTAGCGCGGTTAAAGTCAGCTAATAAAGTTTGCGCATCTGTTAAGTCTTTTACCATTAAGGCATATACATCCGCTGCAGTGCTCTTAGGCAAGTTAGGATCTACGGTGTTTTTGTACAATGGTAAAATTTTCTCCGAAGGGTTGTATTCGTTTTGGAAATACTGAGCTAAGTAGAAATAAGAGAAGGCACGCATTGCTTTCGCTTGTCCCATGTACCAACGACCTGCCGCTGTTGCTGGAATCGCATCGCTACCGCCTAAACCATCGATAACTGTGTTAGCAGCAAAGATCAAGCGGTAGTAGAAACGCCATACTTGGTAGTTATCTTGGAACGTATAATCTACTGTTGTTTGGAATTCCGTAATCGTTCTGAACCAGCCGTAAATAACCGAAGTTAAGGCCATATCACCTGATAATAAATCTCCATACATATCGTAAGATTTATGACCAAAGTCATCGTGACCCGTCGTACCGCCCGTACCCGCACCATACATTGTTGCGTAAATACCTGCTACGTTCGCAGATTGCAAACTTGGATTTAAAGCAGACGCCTCAGCGATTTGATTTGCTGAAATCAATTCCGTCGGTTCTGTCTGCAAAAATTCTTCTTTACAACTAACTGTTCCCATTAGGACAGCCGCAAATAAAAATTTATATACTGTTTTCATCTTTCTATTTCGTTTAAAAAATTAAAACTTAACTCGTAAGCCTGCAGTCAAGGTAGACAATGGAGAGTAACGATATTGATCGGAGCTTCCTGTTTCAGCAGAACTTGGGTTGAAACCATTTCTAGCCGAAGCTAAGAATAAGTTATCACCTGACACCCAGATGTAGACACCTGAAATTGGGCTATTCGTGAAGAATTTGCTAGGAACCTTGTATCCGATTTGAATATTATTTAACGTTAAGAAATCCGATTTCGTAATGAAACGTGTTGATGCAGAGTTAACGTTTGCATCTTGTCCTGCAGATAAACGAGGTACGTCAGTTGCTTGACCCGCTTTTTGCCATCTAGCTAAGATGTCTGTGTGGTAGTTGTTACCACCCGCAGCACCACCAGAGTTCATCAAGTTAGCATAAGCACCATCATAAGCGTATCCGCCTAAGCTGTAAAGGAATTGAGCGCTAATATCAAAATTACCTAATCCACCATTTAAAGTAAATGCACCTCTTACTTTAGGGAATGGAGATTTGTTGATAAACTTCGTTGTACCGTCAGCATAGGTTGCTGTACGAGAAACCTTCACCGTTTTCATCGTTTCTGCCGTAGCTGTTGCTTCGAAATCAGCCATTGACTTGATGTTCTCTGACGCTTGGCGAACATTGTCACCATTGGCGTCTGCCCAGTATACATTCCATTCAGAAACACCCGTCTCTGGGTTAACACCAGCGAACTCACGAGTATAGAAATCGAAGATTGAGTGACCTACTGCTCTACCATAGATACCATCGATGTCGATGATTTTCTCTTTACCCGTTGCTGGATCGATCGGTAAACGAAGCATTCTGTTTTCGATCATCTCACCATTGATAGTCAAGTCTAAGTAGTTCTTCTTCGTTTGCAATAAGTGTGCTGTGATATCAAATTCTAGACCTGTATTACGTAAAGCACCATCGTTTACACGAAGTGAAGCATAACCTACGGAAGGTCCTACACGGCGATCAAAGATCAAGTTATCTGTTGTCTTTGTGTAGTAATCAATCGCCACATCAGCGAATTTGCCTAATTTGAATTCAGCACCTACCTGCATTTGCTTCGAAATCTCCCATGTTAAATCTGGATTACCCTTTGAAACGAATGATAAAGAGATGTTAGAGTTCAAGTTTTGAACTTGGAATAAGTCATATCCAGGATAAAGACCGATACCACCTTGCTCTCCGATTAAACCGTAAGAAGCCTTTAATTTCAAATCTTTAATCACTGGAACGTTTTCCATGAAAGCTTCCTTCGACACTAACCAAGCAGCACCCACTGAACCGAAATCACCCCATTTGTTTTTCAAGAAACGAGACGATCCGTCACGTCTTACCGTAGCAGATAAGAAGTATTTTCCATCGTAGTCATAACTTAATTGACCGAAATACGACTCTAATGAGTAGTTGTTTAGGTAAGACTGTGGAGGGTTTGAAATTACCGCATTGTTAAATTCAACACCATCTGGCATGACTAACTTGTACATCGAAGCCCACATGTACTTAATTTCGTTCGCATAGCTCTCGTGTGCTACGAATGCTTCAAAGTTGTTTAAGTTGAATGACTTCTTGTAACGTAATAAGTTTAACAAGTTGTAGTTTAATGTCTCTGTCTTTTGCTTGTAGATATAACCGCCTTGACCTGCGTTAGGACCATAGAATGGGTTGTTTTGGTTATCTAAAGAAGAGTTAGCGTACTGTAAACCTAATTTGTTCTCTAATGATAATCCTTCTGTGATTTGGATATTCAAGGAAGTCGCTGCGTTGATGTCATGTGACTTCGTGTTACGAATACCTAATTTCGCATCTGCGATCGAGTTTGTTAATGCACCGAAACCACGACCTACACCGTAATCGTATTGGTATCCATTGTAGTATGGATCACGTACGTATTGTGAAGTAGTGTTATCATGTAAGAACAAAGGATAGATCGGTGGCAAGTTATCCACAAACCAGAATACTGAACCTGAATCAGATGATTGACCTGGGTTGTTTGTTACACCGTAGGAGTAACCAATGTTCGTAGTCGAGCTTAACCAAGACTTCGGATTGTGAGTTAAGTTCAAACGAGTAGAATAACGCTTGTAATCTGTGTTAACTGAGTAACCCACGTCTTCTAAAGCACCGTATGATGCGAAGTATCGTGTTTTGCTGTTACCACCTGAGATTTTCAAGTTTGCTTCGTTACGGTTTGAGTTTTGGAATGCAAAATCAGCCCAATTTTCTGGGATATAACGACGTTGTACACCTGGATTTACTTCTCTCGTTGCTGGGTTAATTAATTGAGCCGCAGGAACTGTCCACATGTTGTAGTTAGGCATGTTAGCAAACAAGTTGGTGTTTGCATAAGCCGTAGGGTTTGCGTTAGCTAAAGCAACGCCTCTATTATACCAACCTTCCCAAGTCAAACCGATGTATTGCTCAGGGTTACGGATCGTAGAATAACGAGGTAGTAAGCTCATGTTTTGACCAGACTTTAATTCTAGTTCAATCACTGCGTCACCTGTCTTGCTACCTTTCTTAGTGTTGATTACCACTACACCATTCGCTCCACGAGAACCGTAGATCGCTGTTGCAGCCGCATCTTTTAAGATCGTTGTGTTTTCGATATCACCTGGGTTAATCGAGTTAATGTTTCCTTCAAAAGGCACACCGTCTAATACGTAAAGTGGGCCACGGCTACCATTAACAGTACCGATACCACGAATACGAATCGCAGCAGAAGTACCTGGTTGACCTGAGGAGTTGATAACAGTCACACCGGCAGCCTCACCCGCTAATCCCTTAGAGATGTTCGAGAAGTTTTTACGCTCGATGTTTTTTGCATCTACGACCTTCGCCGTACCTGTAAAAGATTGTTTTGTAGACGTGCTGTAGGACGTTACGATAACCTCATCTAACGTGTTGTCAGATGTTAATGCTACTTGAACAGATGAAGTGGCACTGGTTACAGCGACCGTAGATTTGTTGTAACCTACGAAGCTGAATGTTAAACTTTGGCCATCAGCGGCCGCAATAGAGAACTTTCCAGACTTGTCTGTGTTAGTTCCCGTTTTTGTTCCATTTACAATAACAGATGCGCCCACTAAAGGTGCGCCATTCTCATCTGCTACTGTACCTGTTACAGTTTTCGTTGCTTTCTGGGCGAACGATACCTGCATCATGAACACTAAAACTAGTGTCAAAAGGCTAGTAATTTTTGTTTTCATAAGCGATGAATTTTGCAAAAATTGGGTTAAAAAATGATAGAATTAATTTGGGTTATTTGTTGATTGCCAAATCATTATTTGGTTTTCAAACCGAAAAAAAGCACAGAATGTTTGAAAATCAAAGAAAATTCCAAACTATTTCAATTCATCCACCTGGTCTAAGACATAGCAATGGGCGTGATTTTGCATCCCAATTTTCGGATAATATTGTTCTGCAGCGGGAGCTGCTAATAGGATGATTTTTGCTCTGGGAATAAAATGCTTCACCTCTTTTATCAGCTGTTTACCTATACCTTGGTGCTGGTAGGCCTCATCAATCGCGAGGTCAGAAAGGTAGCTTGTAAACACAAAATCGGTCATTACGCGCGCTAAACCCACTAATTTATCTCCATCATAGGCGCCCACATACACGTTGCCGTGCTGAAACATTAGTTCCATCGCCTCTACATCAGCTAATGGACGGCGAAGGCCCAAAGTAGACCTGTCCAAGATATTGATGAAATCCTGACAAGTGATTTTTGGTTGCGGGATGTAGGAGATGGCCATCTGAAAATATTTTTTTTCGATTCTTAAATAATTCACAAAAAAAAGTCATTTTTACACAAAACCTAAACTTATGAAAATTAAACAATTGTTAATGATTGGCTTGCTAGCTTTGCCTGCTTTTGTACAAGCCCAGAAATTATACACCTATCCGATTGGTGTTCAAGCGTATACCTTCCGTAATCAGTTTCCCAAAGACGTAGCGAAAACTCTCGATCTCATTCAATCTATGGGGATCACGGAAATCGAAGGGGGGGCTCAAAAAGGCCAAACCCCAGAACAATTCAAGCAAATGTGCGCAGACCGCGGCATCAGCGTTCCCTCCACAGGCGTAGGTTATGATGAACTTGCAAATCCTGCGGAAGCCATCGCAAAGGCAAAAATCTTAGGCGCGAAATTCGTGATGTGCGCTTGGATTCCTCACAAAGTACGCGGAGGCTTTACTTTGGAAGAAGCGGAGAAAGCAGTAGCCTTATTCAATGAAGCTGGTAAAAAGTTCAAGGAAAACGGGTTAACCCTGTGTTACCATGACCATGGCTATGAGTTCCAGCCGTTTGGCAAAAATGAAACCCTTTTAGATTACATCATTCAAAACACCAATCCGGAATACGTTTCTTTCGAAATGGATGTTTTGTGGACGATGCACGGCGGAGGCGCTGATATGCCGGAAAAATTGTTGAAGAAATACCCAACTCGCTTTAAGCTGATGCACGTGAAAGATCTGCGCAAAGGCGTGGCGGGCGACTTAACCGGCGGAACTCCAGCTGAAAATGACGTCCCAGTGGGAACAGGACAAGGTAATTGGAAAGCCATCATCAAACTAGCGAAGAAGAACGGCATCGAGCATTGCTTCATCGAAGACGAAAGTAACCAAGAAGAGCAATTTGTGCCTATCAGTATTGCGTACTTAAAGAGCCTTTAGAATTTAATGTTGCAGGCGATGTAGGGGATGGCCGAGAATTCCGAACTTGTCGGGCTCAGCAAACCTACATCGAATGCATACCGACGACCTACAATACGAGCACCGGCTGAAAGCAAACCATTGTATGCTGAAACGGTGTTCACGTATTGGCCAGTTCCACTGTCATAATTCACGGTTTTAGTTGAAAAAATCCAGTTTTCGGTCATCAAAAGCACTCTTTTAGAAATACGTGTCATCCCAGAAATCGTAAACATGGGCTTGCTCGCAAACTTCCATTGGTAGTCATTGCTGCCTAGACCGGTATTCTCATTTACTGCACCCAAGCCCGCATTCACCGTAAAATTGTGCTCATTCGTACCGTAAGTGAACGAACCATACACCGTTCCCACCCCAAAATTAAAGTCCCGAATCAGTGACGTCGCAAACAATAGGCCACCCCCTACGTGGACTTTAGGAGCCACTTGGTAACCGATTTTAGGCGTGATAAATAAGGCAAATGGAACAAACACTCCACCTCCGAAAGAAAAATGGTCGCTCAACCCAGCTTGTATGGAATTCAACAAGAAGTAGGCATTCTGGTAATATTTATCCCCTTTCTTTAGCGGGATAGCAGAAGGAGCGAAGAAATAGCGCGTCGGTTGCGGATTCGCAAACTGATGGATCTCCTGTTTTGAGATGACATTTACCGATTCGATGGCGGACCAAGGTAACATCACAGTCCCGAGGTCTGTGGTTAATATAGACACCTCCGCATCGGACTTATGTAGCAACTGACCAGACACGGAATTCCCGTTTTTCAACGCGACGTTCACGTAGGTGGTGGATTCCTGGGCTTTTGCCAGTAGGCTGGCAAGTATTAATAAGAGTAGGAGGAGGTTTTTCATTCTGCAGCCGTTTGCATTAAGGTTTTCGTAAACACTTCAATAGGTTCAGCACCGGAGATGCCGTATTTTCTGTCAAAAACAAAGAAGGGAACTCCTCGTACGCCCAGATTTTCTCCTTCTTGAATATCTTGTTTAACCCGATAAGCATAATTCTCGTCTTGCAAGGCATTCAGAATTCCCTCGCGTTCTAGTCCTACAGCTTCACCACATTCCACCAATGCGTCATCTTGAGCCAGGTTTTTGCCTTCCATAAAATAGGCTTGAAACAAACGCTCTTCGATGGCATCGCCTTTGCCCTGGTCTTTCGCGTATTGGATGAGGTGGTGGGATTTCAGGGAATTAGCGACTTTGGCCTGATCAAAATCGTAGTGTAAACCCACCGCTTCCGCCATTTCAGAAACTCGTTCGTGCATACCTTTGACTTGCTCAAGAGAAATACCTTTGCGCGCCGCTAAATAGTCATATACACTTGTTTCCTCTCCTAAATCCATTGGGATAGTGGGATCTAATTGGAAACTCTTCCATTCGATTTCTACGTCGTCCTTTCCTGGGAATGTTTCTAAGGCTTTTTCCAAATGCCTTTTACCTATGTAACAAAACGGACACATGATATCACTCCAGATTTCGATTTTCATTTTATTCCCTGATTTATCTACAAATCTCAACGCTTTATCTCAAAATTCACGCTTCTAAACGGTTTATTTTTCAATATTGTGAACTAAATAACAACCCTATGATCAATTCAATCGCCTTAAGTCTTTTAAGCCTATCGCCTTCGGCGTCTTCTAACGGCTTATTAAGCGCCCATTTTGATAACGTATTAGGTACATCATTGGATTTGAAAATTATCGCAAATTCAGAGGTATCTGCTTGCCTAGCTGAAGCGAAAGTGTTAGCGGAGATTAACCGCTTGAACGAAATTCTCTCGGCTCATGGCTCTTCCGAATTTTCTAACTGGCTTAGTACACGCGGCGAATCCGTTGAAATCTCTTCCGAATTACGCGAAGTCTTGCAGCATTTTGATGAGTGGAATGCAAAAACAGATGGTGCATTAAATGCGGCATCGGAACATATTTCACAATTATGGAGATCTGAGGTTCCTTCTGTGGAAGCGCGCGCAAATGCGGTGGCGGAGGTAAACCAGCCACATTGGTCTGTAGATGAAAGTGGAGCAACCCGTTTAACAGATACAGAATTGAAATTACATAGTTTTACTAAATCTTATGTAATGGAGAAAGTGGCCTCAGAGGCCATGAAAGAAGAGGGTGTAGCTGGAGTCGTGCTGAATATAGGGGGTGATTTTGTGGTGAAAGGAGATTGGACGGAAAAAATTGGGGTGTCGAATCCGAGAAATTCGGGGGAGAACGCTGAGCCCTTAGCCTATTTACAAGTGAATAATAAGGCGGTGGCGACATCGGGCGATTACCGCAGAGGAACTGAAATCGATGGGGTATCTTATTCGCACATCATGGATCCGCGGACGGCAGAACCTGCTTCGGAAGTCATTTCAGCGACGGTTGCTCATGAGGATGCGGTGACAGCGGGTGCTTTGGCGACGGCGTTTAATGTGTTAGGAGTGGCGGCTTCGATTGATTTGGCGGCGCAGTATCCAGAGGCATCGTATTTAATCGTGGACAAAGAGGGGGCGGAATATAGAAGTGAAAACTGGCCAGCGACCTCTACTGAGAAGTCTGCCATCAGTTTAGTGAATGTGAAGGAAAAAACGTGGACGGCGGGTCAGTCGTTGGACATTAAGTTCGAGTTAGCTCGCTTTGAAGGCAGGGCAAGACGTCCTTTTGTGGCTGTTTGGATTGAGGATGAAAAGCACAAGCCGGTGAGACGTATTGCGGTATGGTATAATAAGCCTCGATGGTTGCCGGATTTGCGTTCTTGGTTTGCGGCGAAGAGAGAAGCGGAGTTTGATGTGGCTTCGGTGACAGGTGCGACGCGTCCGTCTGGAGAGTATACTTTGGTGTGGGATGGTAAGAATGATGCGGGGGAATATGTACCTTTGGGCAAATATACCGTGTTTATTGAGGCAGCTCGCGAGCACGGAACATACCAATTAATTAAGCAGGAGATGAAGTTTGATGGCAAGTCGAAAAACCAAGTATTGCCAGGAGGAGAAGAGATGACCGCCGCTTCATTAAGTTATAAAGCAAAGTAATATGAGGGATTTAGCCACCTGGTCGAGATGGCTGCACATCTATTTATCGATGTTCAGTTTCATCATTGTGTTGTTTTTTTCGGTAACGGGTTTGACGTTAAATCACGTAGATTGGTTTCCGGAGAGCACGGTAGTTTCTGAGTTAAAAGGCGCAGTCAATGCGAAATGGGTGTCTGTTTCGGATACAGCCAAAATCCCCAAACTCGAAATCGTCGAACAACTTCGAACAAACCACAGCATCAAAGGACAATTGAACGATTTCAGAATCGACGAAGAAGAGATTTCCATTTCTTTTCAAGGTCCCGGCTACACCGCAGACTTCTTCATAAACCGCGCCGATGGCTCCTATGAAGTGACGGAAACGAAGATGGGCATCATTGCTGTGATCAATGACTTGCACAAAGGCCGCGATACCGGCAAAGCCTGGTCTTGGGTCATCGATTTTTCTGCCATTTTTATGATTATAATCTCGGTAACGGGCTTAATTTTGTTATTATTTTTAAAGAAAAAGCGCACGAACGGATTGCTTTGGTTAGCGATAGGCGGGGTAATTGCGTGGTTATTTTACTATTTTTTATGAGACTTTCAGCTACCATTCACCATTTACCATTCACCATTTTACTTTTCTGCTCAATAGTTGTTTTTGGTCAGGATCATGCTCCCGCCATGCCCGCTCCGCCCATTCCTGTGGAAGCGACTTTTGGGAATAACCGCGTTCAGTTTATTGGTGTGTTAAATCGCCCAGTGTCTGCGGATGGAAAGTTGAGTTATTTCAATTTGAGTACGGGGATGGTGGATTATTCGAATACTGCTTCGGAGACGGAATTGGTGATTGTGAATAACTTGACCTACGCGCTTTTTGGGAATATCCGAGCGACGGCAGGTGCGGAATGGCATTATAAATTAGGCTTAGTCCCTCAGGTAGGCTTGCAGTATTTTAAGGCGAATCGTACTTGGTTATTTTTATTAAACCCAAACATCAACCTCCAGCCTTCGAAAGCCATTTCAACCATCGGAATCGTGGAATTTAAACCTGCTATTTCGAAGGATCTTGCCTTTTATTCCAAAGCCCAAATTTTGCATGTCTCTAGTTTAAGCGAAGGAACTCACGCACGCAGTGCCTTAATGCTTCGTGCCGGAATTACGAAAGGCAAATTCACGGTAGGTCTAGGGGCAAATTTTGACTATTATGGTCCTATGAAGATGGAAAAGGATAATGTGGGCCTATTCACTCGTTTAACACTATAATGTACAGAATCCTCGTTCTATTTTGTTTGATTTTAGCGGGTTGCAGAACCGTGGAGCCACTGGATGACGCTTCGACGAACCTGAATCTTTGGAACGAAAAGAAAATTGTGAATTATTCTTTTTCCTTCAAAAGGGTTTGTTTCTGTCCTTTGGAATATGTGGGCCCGCATCAGGTAGTGGTTCAAAATGGTAAAATTACCACAGTGAATGGCGCGCCCTATAATGCGGCGGAACGTTACGGTTCGATACCGACCATCCCAGAATTATTGCAAATCATCAAGACGAATGTGGATAAAAATCCCTACCAAAAAACGTTAAATTTCAACCCTACCTACGGCTACCCGACGAGCGTATTTTTCGATTTCTCCCAGCAAATGGCAGACGAGGAAATAGGCTATGAAATCACAAATTTCAAGGTCAATTAAGGGCAAACCGAGACAGGAAGCGACTTCCTTGGAGTGGGAGAATAGGCTTTGCAAGTAATGCAATCAGCGGTCAGTTGTGTAGAATCAAGTTTGAAAAAGAATTCATCGCCTTCTTTAAGACTCACAGGCAACGCGCAGGGATTTGATAGCGCAAAGGCATTTGTATAGAATTTCCCCGTATCTGGATTTTTCCATTGGGCTTCGAGCCGCGACGTGTCTATTGTGCCTTCGACTAATTCGATCACGTAATTATTGCAAATGCCTTTAAGTGCAAGGCGTCCTTTATAGCAGTTTTCTGGCAAGACCTCTTGCGATTTGCAAGCGACTAGGCTTAAGCAAAATAATAGTAGTAGTGGTTTCATTCTGCTAAAGTAATCATCGATTTGATTACCTGTGAGCCCGGAGCGTTAATTTTTGTAAAAATATCAAGTACTTGATTTTTGCCAAAACAGTGGCTGATAAACATCCCCGCCTCCATCTTCCCAGAACGGAATATATCCATCACATAATCGAAATCTTCAACAGTTGCATTGCGACTACTCATCAAGGTCGCCTCTCGTTTGTGAAATTCAGGATGTGAAAAAGAGATCGCCTGTTTTTGCAAACCTATCAATACGTATTTTCCCCCATGAGCTAGTTGAGCGAAACCTGATTCGATGGCTTGTAGATTCCCGGTCGCATCGATGACGATCGTATAAGAAGCCGCGGAGGCCTTAGAAACGCCTATATTATCCAGGCAAAATTGCAAGCGAGAAGGATTGGGTTCCAAAACCTCGACGCTAGCCCCTTGAATTTTGGCAAGTAAAACAGTAAACAAACCGATCGGCCCGGCACCCATCACAAGGACCTTTTCGCCAGGATTTAACGCAGCCCTACGAAGCCCATGCGCCGCTATCGCCAAAGGCTCGACCAGTGCCAGTTCCTCCGCAGAAAGGCCATTCCCAGGTAATATATAGCGATCTTCGACGACGATAAACTCCCGCATTCCCCCATCAATATGCACCCCAAAAACCTGGATATTCTCACAGCAATTCGACTTTCCCGCCTCGCAAGCTCCACATGTTGCGCAATTAAAATAAGGGATAATCGTCGCTAATTCGCCCTTTTCGTAGGTATCAGATTCCACGATTTCCACCGCCAGCTCGTGACCTAAAATGCGGGGGTATTGAAAGAAGGGCTGGTTGCCCGCGAAGGCATGAATATCCGTTCCGCAGATACCGATTCTGAGAACGCGTAGCAGAGAAAATCCCGCCTGGCGCTGAGGCATTTCGACCTCTTGCAGGCTCATCGTTCCCGGCTGATTACATATCCATTGTTGCATAAGGTTGAAATTAACAATTTTAATTAAATTAGGCTCGATAAAATCTAAACCTTATGAAAATCAAGTTCTTAATTCTGGCTTTTTGCCTTGTTTCGGGCACTCTTTTCGCCCAAAAAACCTACGAATCCACCTGGGAATCCATCGACAGCCGCCCCGTTCCGACTTGGTTTGAAGATGCGAAGTTTGGCATATTTATCCACTGGGGTTTGTATTCCGTTCCCGCTTATTCGCCCACGGCCCGCGACAAAGTTGGAGTTTATGAGCGGTATGCGGAATGGTATTGGAAACGTTGGCAGGATCCAAGTAAAACGCAGCACTTTTTTACGGATTTCCACAACAAAGCTTTTGGCCCAAATGTAAAATACCAAGACTTCACCCAGGAATTCAAAGCTGAACTCTTTCAGCCAGATGAATGGGCTCGCCTTTTTGAAAATGCAGGCGCAAAATACGTCGTATTGACCTCCAAACACCACGAAGGATTCACCCTCTGGCCATCCAAACAATCCTGGAATTGGAACGCCGTGGATGTAGGTCCACACCGCGATTTACTAGGCGATTTGACAAAAGCGGTCAAAAACAAAAACATCAAAATGGGCTACTATTACTCCCTTTTAGAGTGGTACAACCCCCTTTACAAGAAGGAAACGCTGAACGAATACATCGATCAGCACATGTTCCCGCAGATGAAAGATTTAGTGAATACCTACCATCCGGATTTGGTTTGGACGGACGGCGAGTGGGATTATACCTCGGATAAATTGCGCAGCACGGAATTTTTGTCCTGGTTATATAATCAATCTCCCGTTCGCGAAAGTGTGGTGGTGAATGACCGCTGGGGCAAAGAAACGCGCAGTAAACATGGCGGATTTTACACCACGGAATATGATTTAGTGCACAACGGTGATGCGAACGGTTTGGATTTCGCGCGCCCATGGGAAGAATGCAGAGGCATCGCCGGCTCTTTTGGCTATAATCGAAACGAAAATTTAGAAGATTATTCTAGCTCTGAGCAGCTCGTGCACATGTTGATTAACAAGGTAGCGCGCGGCGGAAATTTGTTGTTGAACATTGGACCCACAGCGGATGGCCGCATTCCGGTGATTATGCAGCAGCGTTTGACGGACATCGGTTCCTGGCTGAAAGTGAATGGCGAAGCGATTTATAGTACTCGTAAGTGGGCCAAAGCCCCTAAAGTCACCCCTACCACCAAACAATACTTCACCCAAAAAGGCAATGACTTGTATCTCATAACAACAGAATTCCCCAAAACCGCCTTACAGATTTCTGGTTTGAAAAAACCCATTTCTGTCTCCCTTCTAGGCTCAGATGTGGCGGTTCGCAGCACATTTAAGAACGGCGTTTTAACCATTTCACCCCCAGCTATCACACCAGGGAACAACCCGAGTCAATATGCTTGGGCCTTTAAGTTAGCAAGGGCTTCGTTGTAAAGCATAGTGCCTCTGTGGGCTCCATACCCAATAAAGGGTGAAATAAAGTCGTAAAGCATAAAAGGCATTTTCAGATATTGACAAAATCTGTCAATACGCGAAAATGCCTTTTGTATTATTCGAGGTCTTTTAACACTCGTGCCATTGCAGCCACTGAAGCGGCTTCGGACTAAGCGACACAGTCGCAACTTAGTCCCGTAGGGACGACTAAGCCGAAGGCGACTAAATCGCGAAGCGATGACTCCGACGCAGTCGCGACTAAATCGCGCAGCGATGACTAAGCCCGCAGGGCGACTAGAACAACGCTACCCCCGTCATCTCTTTCGGTTGAGCCACACCCATCAGTTTCAAGATCGTAGGTGAAACGTCCCCTAATTTACCATCGCGAAGCTCAGGCTTGAAGTTGTTGTCGACCAAAATACAAGGAACTAAATTCGTCGAGTGCGCCGTGTTTGGTGAACCATCTTCGTTCATCATCACATCCGCGTTACCGTGGTCTGCGATGATAATGAAAGAATAACCATGCGCTAAACCAGCTGTTACTACTGCCTCAGCACAAGCATCAACCGTTTCGACTGCCTTAACTACCGCAGAGAAAACGCCTGTGTGCCCCACCATATCTGGATTAGCGAAGTTTAAGCAGACGAAGTCTACCTCTTCTTTTTCTAATTCCGGGATCAGCGCATCGCGAAGATCTGCCGCAGACATTTCGGGTTGAAGATCGTAGGTTGCGACTTTTGGGGAGTTGCGTAAGATGTTTTGTTGTCCTTCAAAAAGCGCCTCGCGGCCACCTGAGAAGAAGAACGTAACGTGTGGATATTTTTCGGTTTCGGCGATGCGAATTTGTTTTTTACTAGCGCCCTCCAAAACTTCACCCATCGTCATAGGCAAGTTAGAGTCGTTGAAAATCACGTGGACGTTTTGGAATTCTTTATCGTATTCCGTCATCGTCAAGTAGTACAAATTCAATTTCTGCATGCCCTCCTCTGGGAAATCACGTTGCGTCAAAGCTTGCGTGATTTCGCGACCACGATCAGTGCGGAAGTTGAAGCAGATCACCACGTCACCCTCTTGGACATTTCCTACAGGAGCACCTGACGCATCTGTCATAATAATTGGGTGGATGAATTCGTCCGTTACCCCCGCTGCGTAACTTTCTTCGATGGATTTCAACACGTCAGTTGAAGGATTTCCTTCGCCGTTTACCATCGCTTTGTAAGCCAAAGCCACACGCTCCCAGCGATTATCGCGGTCCATCGCGTAGTAACGACCCGTTACTGACGCGATTTGCGTGTTAGTTTTTAACGTATGTTGATATAAATCAGTCATGAATTTCAGACCTGATTTGGGATCCGTATCACGACCATCCGTGAAAGCATGGACGAAAACCTTGCCCAAACCTGCCTCAGACGCCGTTGAAAGCAAGGATTTCAAGTGCTCGATGTGCGCGTGAACGCCACCGTCGGACACAAGACCCATGAAGTGAACGGACTTGTTATTTGTTTTTGCGTAGTCGAATGCTTTCGCTAATTCAGGCTCCTGGCCTAAGGTATTTTCAGTGACTGCTTTGTTGATGCGAACGAGGTTTTGGTAGACCACGCGGCCTGCTCCTAAGTTCATGTGGCCCACTTCGGAGTTACCCATTTGGCCCTCTGGTAAACCCACTGCTAAGCCGGACGCCTCTAATTTCGAGTGCGCATATTTGCCGTAAAGCGAGGAGATAAATGGCGTTTTAGCCGCGTCGATTGCGGAAACTTTGGGGTTTGTTGCGATGCCCCAGCCATCTAAGATCATTAAAACTACTTTCTTATCCATTCTAAATTGTATTACATTTCAGGGCAAAAATACCCATTTCCCGGGACTTCCCCTAGATTCTGTTTTTCATTTGTTCTGCCAAAACCTTAATATCCACCACCTCAATCGTCTTCTTCTCCACTGGAAAAGCAGAAACCTCGATCATCGCTTTGGCTAATTCTTCCAAAGTCGACGCCGTCTTCCCCGCCACCAAAAGCAGCAGCGGATACATCCAGTCGATGTATTTATAGTATTTCAAGGTAAATTTATTCCCCTTCATCGGCTGCAAATACCCCGGTCTAAACGAATACGAATCCCGAAAACCCATTTTCTTGAGATCATTCTCCGTTTTACCCTTCACCCTCGCCCACATGATCGAACCCTTCTCCGTACTATCCGTGGACATCCCAGAAATATAACTGAAGCTGATGTTTTTAGGCATTTGCGCCGCAAATCCCAACGTCAAGTCGTAGGTCTTGTGTCTAAATTCTTCTTCTTTCATCCCCACGGACGAAACCCCTAGACAAAAAAGACACGCATCGTAGTCTTTTACGACCTCTTTGATCTCTTCTGGCTGATAAAAATCGGCCAAAAAATACTCTTTTAACTTCGGATGCGAATGACCAGACGGCTTGCGACTAATCGCCAAAACCTCACTCACAAAAGGCGATCGCAACGCCTCCAGCATTACGCCCTCGCCCACCATTCCGGTCACACCGGTCACAATCACTTTGATTTGTGGAATTTCCATTGTAGAATTGAAAAAATATTAAACCTATGTCAACTACTCGCCGCGACTTTATCGCCCTTGCCTCCACTTTGCCCTTTGCGGCATCAGCAGAACCGTCTACGAAAATGACCTTTATACATCATGTGTTGTTTTGGGCCAAAAACCCCACCTCCACCACCGAAACCGATCAACTCTTTCGCGCCCTAAAATCTTTAGGAACCCTCCCAATGATCGCCTCAGCCCACGTAGGCAAGCCAATTGTCACTGATTTTGACAAATCCGTAACAGAAGCAAGTTACACTTTTTCAGTGGTCCTCGTTTTCGACAGCGCCGAAAAAGAAAAGGAATACCTCTACCACCCCCTCCACAAAAAATTCATTCAAGATAACATGCACCTGTGGGGAAAAGTTCAGGTGATAGACTCGGAGGCACTCTAGTCGCATCGACTGCGTCGAAGTCATCGCTTCGCGATTTAGTCGCCTACGGCTTAGTCGTCCTGCGGACTTAGTCAGTGGGTTATTTTTTGAGTAACAGCAGAATCATTACAACGTTGGCAGCTGTTTGAGTAACCCAAAAGAAGCACATCCATTGGAATAATTCGGATTTAGCTTCTATTAACTGAATTTCCAGTTTAGTGAATTTTTCAAGGAGCCTGAGCTCTAAATTATGTAGTTGTTCGATTGAATTAAATTCAATTCTTTTTTCAAGCTTGACGCCTAAATTCACTTGAATTTCATCTCGGTGCTTTTGCAATTCTTGAATATTCGAATCGGTGCTCATGACGTCATGTAGTAGGAAATGAATTTATTTTTTAATTAGCAACAAAACGATTCCAAGAGTAATTGACATTTGGCCTACCCAGAAAAGAAATATCCATTTTAGAATGTCAAATTTCGTTTCTGAAAGTTCTTTGCTTACAAACTCCTTCGTAGCTAGATTTTCAAAACGGTGATCTTGCAGTTCGTGAATACTCGATACAAATTCCATTGCGTCGGTGTCGTTTAGATTCAATTTAGCACGTGCCAAATCGTAAAGTTTAAAGTTTAGTGGTTCCATGGATAAATGTAGGTTTATTTAGCGGTAAAGCAACTTAAAAAACTGATAATTCTCCGCAGGAGAAAGTCGTCCTTCGGACTTGGTCGCGACTATGTCGCTTAGTCGTCACTTTGTGACTCAGTCGCCCTACGAATTTGAACTTTGATCTTTGAAATTTGAATTTTGACACATTCTGTCAATACCTGAAAAGTCGCTCCCCTACTTCACACTTATTTCATCAATAGTGCCAAAAAAGCCCAGAAACACCATTACTTAAAAGAACGGCGTCCTAAAATATACATCCCCGCTGCTGAAACAATCAAAAACAAAAGAGAAACCACATCTTGCCAGCGCAAAAGCTCTGGTCGGGCAAACAACAAAGCCCACGAAGACGCCGAAATTCCGGTAAACACGGCTAAAAATGTACGAGGGAGCATCCCCAAAGTTCCAGCCGTTATAAACCAACGAAAGGGCACGCCCACAAAGGCCATAATGGCGTTTGTGATCGCAAAGGGGAAAATAGGAGAAAGCCGCGCGAGGAATACCCACGAAAAGGAGGATGACCGCACGTTCGTTAGGAAGCTAGAAGGAACGCGCGACAGCAGAGCTGTCGCGCCGAATTGTTTGGCAAGAAAATAACCCAAAGCCGAAGCCGCCGAATATGCCAAAATCAAGGGCAACAAACCCGAAAACCCATACACATAGCCCGTAAACAAGGCAAAAAACGTCGTAGGACAAAGCGCCAGGCCCATAATCAAGGCTGCACAAATCCAAAAGACCACCGATCCCAGCAAAGAAAATGACGTAAAAAACGAAGGATTTGCCAGCGCGTAATAGCCCAAAAAGCCAGACGCCAGCAGTGGTAAAAGCCCCATCCAAACAAGGTAAAGCGATTCGTAAACGAGTTTTTTGTTCATAAAAGGGCCGCGCGAAGGAGGCAATTATCCCCCAAAGTTAATACCTTTGTACGCTTATGGAAATTGCAATCATAAAATACAATTCGGGAAATGTGGCGTCGGTGATGTACGCGTTGGACCGTATTGGGCAAAAGTACAAGTGGACGGATGATCCTGAGGAGATTAAAAAGGCCGACAAAGTGATTTTTCCGGGAGTGGGTGAGGCGAGTACGGCGATGGCCTATTTGAAAGAAAAGGGCCTCGACACCTTGATAAAAGGTCTAAAGCAGCCAGTTTTGGCGACTTGCATCGGCATGCAATTGTTGTGCAAGCACTCGGAAGAGGGGAATGTGGATTGCATTGGGGTGTTTGACGTGGAGGTGAAGAAGTTCCAAAGCAAAGACTTGAAAATCCCGCACGTCGGGTGGAATTCGATCACCGCAAAAGGCGATAATCCCTTAATGAAAGGGCTGAAAGAAGAAGAATTCGTCTATTTCGTGCACTCGTTTTATGCGCCTGTAAATGCGTACACGACAGCGGTTTGTGAGTATGTGCAACCGTTTTCGGCGATGTTACACAAGGATAATTTTTATGCCGCGCAGTTTCACGCGGAGATCAGCGGCAAGGCTGGTGAACAAATTTTGAAAAATTTCTTAGCACTTTAATATGTTTCAATTAATTCCGGCGATCGATCTGATAAATGGGCAATGCGTACGCTTGACTCAGGGGGATTATGGCCAAAAAAAGGTCTATTCCGAGGATCCTTTGGAGATTGCCAAAGCCTTTGAAGGAGCTGGAATTCAGCGATTACATTTAGTGGATTTGGACGGAGCAAAGGCAAAAAAGATTGTCAATGCACACGTATTAGAGCGTATCGCATCGAACACATCGCTGCACATTGATTTTGGCGGAGGAGTTCAGTCCGACGAAATGATCGATACTGCTTTTTCAGCCGGTGCAGCCCAAATCACCGCCGGCAGCATTGCCGTTCGCAATCCAGAATTAGTCTGCGAATGGCTACAGAAGTACGGATCAGAGAAGATTATTTTAGGGGCAGATGCCCAAAACGAAATGATCGCCGTGTCTGGCTGGCAGGAGAATTCGAACATCTCGATTTTTGACTTTTTGCAGGATTATACGGCGAAAGGCGCGAAATATGTGATTTCAACAGACGTCGCCAAAGACGGATTATTACAAGGTCCCAGCTTCGATTTATATGAAAAGATTCAGGCTTCGAGCCCATCGCTGAGCGTGATTGCGAGTGGTGGCGTGGCTTGTATTGAAGATTTAGTCAAGTTGCGGGATATGCATTTATTTGGGGTGATTGTGGGGAAAGCGTTTTATGAAGGTCGGATTAGTTTAGCTGATTTGGCCAAATTTTCAGCAGCATGTTAACCAAGCGAATCATACCCTGTTTAGATATTAAAGAAGGGCGGACCGTGAAAGGGACGAACTTTGTGGACCTCCGCGATGCCGGCGATCCGGTGGAGCTGGGGGCCCTTTATGCCCAACAGGGAGCAGATGAGTTGGTATTTCTTGATATCACGGCGACAGTCGATGACCGCAAAACTTTAGTGAATCTAGTGCGCGAAGTTGCGCGCCACGTCAATATTCCCTTTACTGTGGGTGGTGGAATTTCGTCCATTGCGGATGTTTCAGCCTTGTTGAACGCCGGCGCGGACAAAGTTTCCATTAACTCCTCTGCCGTGCGCCGGCCGGAGCTGGTGGATGAATTGGCTTTGGCTTTTGGCTCCCAATGCATCATCGTCGCGATCGACACCCGCTTTGAACCCGCCGTGGGCCTGGACTTCGTCCACACCCACGGCGGCAGACGCATCACCGAACTTAAAACACTCGAATGGGCTCGCGAAGTTGAAAACCGCGGCGCTGGCGAAATCTTATTAACCTCGATGGACGCCGACGGCACGAAAGCTGGTTTTGCCTGTGATTTGACTGCGAAAGTATCCTCAGCAGCCTCCATTCCCATCATCGCCTCCGGCGGAGCGGGAACGATGGCCCATTTTACCGAAGTATTTACCAGTGGCAAAGCCGACGCCGGTCTTGCCGCAAGTATATTTCACTTTAAAGAAATTGAAATTTTGGCATTGAAGAATTACCTTGCAACCCAAGACATCCCGATGCGCATTTAATAGAAATATGTCAAAGCAACCTGATTTTTCCAAAGGCCTCGTGCCTGCCATCATCCAAGATGCGTCCACCCGCACGGTTCTCATGTTAGGTTACATGAACGAAGAAGCGTATGCGAAGACCGTTTCTGAGCAGCGCGTGACCTTTTTCAGTCGTTCGAAGAACCGTCTTTGGACCAAAGGTGAAGAATCAGGCAACTTCCTCGATGTCATCAGACTTTCGATCGATTGCGACGCTGACACCATTTTAATTCAGGCCAAACCAGCCGGCCCCACCTGCCACACCGGAGCAGACACCTGTTTCAACGAGTCAAACGCAGACAACGCCGCCTGGCTTGATCAACTAAAACACGTCATAAGAAGCCGCAAAACTGCTCCCGCTTCATCGTCTTACACCGCCTCTCTTTTTCAATTAGGCACCCACAAAGTTGCCCAAAAAGTAGGCGAAGAAGCCGTCGAACTCGTTATCGAAGCCTTAATGCAAAACGATGACCTTTTCAAAGGCGAAGCGGCCGACTTAATCTTCCACTTACTCGTCTTATTAGAAGACCGTGGCATCGATTTAAGCGAAATCATCGCCGTTCTTCAATCTCGTCACGCATCTAAATAATCTATCTTATGATCGGTTTCATCATTCGTTACATCATCATCGCCTGCGTCGTTTTAGTCATTCCCCGCTATTTAAAGGGAATTACCGTAGACGGATTTACCACTGCACTTTTAGTCGCTCTAGCGATGGGTTTCGTGAATTCGTTTATTAAACCCGTGTTAAAGATCATCAGCTTACCTATCACGTTTATGACTCTAGGGTTATTCTCTTTAGTGATCTCGGTAGGCCTTGTCTATTTAGTCGCTGCCTATGTTCCAGGGTTTGTGGTTACCGGCTTTATTGCTCCTTTGATTTTTAGCTTTATCGTGTCTCTTTCGACCTCTTTTGTAGGGCTTTTTACGAAATAAGACTCTGGGGGCACTTTTTGCTATAATTAGTCGAGATGTCTTGTAGCGACTTTTCAGGTATTGACACATTCTGTCAATACGCCAAAATACCTTCTGTACCCGCGCGACATTTCATCTATTCCTTAATTCATTCAAGAACTTCCGCGAATCAAAAATCAATGTCTTGGTCGTTACAGGAGCCACAATCACGGATTCGCTGAATACTTCTTTGTCTTTTTCGATGATGGTAATCGTCACTTTGGTGAACTTGTAGGGACCCATGTGGCCGTTGTAGAAGAGCAGGGGCTCTTTTGGGTTAAAGAAATTAAACATGTTTTCCAGGGTTTAGTGGTTAGTGACGCCGTGGCGGCGGAATTGAAAATGGCGTAGGGTGACGGCCTGGGTGTGGTCGTAGACGATAGCGTTTTTGAGGATGAGCTTGAAGCTGAATTTCCTTTCCAGCTTTACTTTGTGGAATTTGAGGTAGTATTTGACGTCTTTTTCTGCATCAGGCAAAGCATCCTCTACTAAATGTTCATAGCCTACAAAAGATCGTTTGATGCGTTCCCGCATCCAATACACACAAAGTTCGCGCGCGTCTACCTGGTGGTAATGGGCAAAAATGATGACGAGTTCGATATCTGGGATTCGGTTGCCGTTTTCGTATTTGCTCAAAAGTCCGGCATCGATCCCGAGATCCTGCGCCATCACGTGCAGCGGAACCGCACGGATGAGCTTCAGGTATCTAGAGAAGTGGTTAAACATATTGATTAGTGGTTTGGTGTTCCAAATGTATTCCCACTATTTCTCCCATCCTAACAGCTTATTGATAATCTAAAAAAGGGGTGTGATAATCATCGCTGAGCCGTATAAACGATTTTCAGGTGTTGACAGATTGTGTCAAAACCTGAAAACACGCTTTATAGAATTCCAACCGAGAGCATCAAAAATGGGCTATAGACTCTTCAGAATCAATATTACCAGTTTTAACTGCTAGGGTTTTCATAAATTAAAATTTTATCGTGGTTAAGGTTTTTTGTGATACTCTTTAATGGGGCTCCTAGCATGACTAGGTCGACTTCTAAGGTGAGAAGCTGGGAGAGGTCGTGTTGGATTTCGGCTAGGTCAAAAAGAGTGAACGGGGTGTTTTTGTATACTTGAATCTGAATATCGATATCGCTGGTGGGAGATTGGGTGCCACGGGCGTGGGAGCCAAAGATCCAGGCGCGGCGGATGGGCGCTTTTTGTTGGAAGTAAGTGGCGATAAGATCGAGTGTATCCGAGTTCATGTAGGAAAGGTAGTGAAATCCGAATGGAATAATGAACAAGGCAATGTCAACCATTGTGATATTTTCTGTATTTTTAGGAATAATTCAATAAGAGCTTATGCAAGGAGTGGATACTATTTTTGATAATAATAAAGTGCCGGTAAAGAAGTTGTGGCAGGTGATTATGGCGTCGAGTGTGGGGACGGTGATTGAGTGGTATGACTTTTATATTTTTGGGAGTTTGAGTGCGATTATTTCGGTTAGTTTCTTTCCGAAGGAGGATCCGACGGCGGCGTTCATTTCGACGTTGGCGGCTTTTGGGGCGGGGTTTGTGGCGAGGCCTTTTGGTGGGGTGCTTTTTGGGAGGTTGGGGGATTTGATTGGGAGGAAGTATACGTTTTTGTTGACGCTGCTTTTGATGGGTGGGTCGACTTTTGCGATTGCGTTTATACCGAGTTATGAGAAGATTGGGTTGGTGGCTCCGGCTTTGCTTTTGGCATTAAGAATCATACAGGGATTAGCCTTAGGGGGCGAATATGGGGGCGCCGCCACCTACGTTGCGGAATATGCACCGGACGCAAAACGCGGGAAGTACACGTCCTACATCCAAACCACCGCCACCCTCGGATTCTTCGTCTCCATCCTAGTCATTTTAGTGACCCAGCAGGTAATGGGTGATGCGGCCTTCAAAGACTGGGGCTGGCGCGTACCTTTCGCCCTTTCCGGCATCCTCGTCGTCGTTTCCTATTTCATCCGCCGAAACATGGACGAATCGCCACTCTTCTCCAAACTCAAAGCCGAAGGGCGACTCTCCGAAAACCCCTTAAAAGAAGCTTTCGCGAGCAAGGCAAACCGCCGCTTAATGCTCATCGCGATGTTCGGCGCTATCGTAGGACAAGGCGTCGTCTGGCACACAGGCCAATTTTATGCCCAAATCTTCATCAACAAGATCCTGCAGGTCGATTTCATTACCACGAATCTCATTATCGCCGCGAGCTTAGTGGTGGGGACGCCTCTCTTCGTCTATTTCGGCAGTTTGTCCGACCGCGTGGGTCGCAAGAAAGTGATGCTGGGCGGGATGGCCCTCGCTGCGCTCGGGTACTACCCTTTATTCTCTTGGATGGCCAGCATCGTCTCTGAAGAGGGCACCCTAATCAACGGTTCGATTTTCCTAACCTGGACTGGCAAGCTTGAATTAGCCTTCATTTGCAGCCTATTGGTGAGTTTCGCGGCGATGGCCTACGGCCCGATCGCCGCCTTCCTAGTCGAACTTTTCCCAACCAAAATCCGCTATACCTCCCTTTCCATCCCATATCACTTTGCTAATGGGGTGTTCGGCGGTTGTGCCCCTTTCGTGGCCACCTGGCTGGGATCGATCACCCACTCAAATTTCGCTGGATTGTTTTATCCCATCGCCCTAGCGGCCTTAACGGTCATCGTGGGCGTGATTTATTTGCCAGAAACCAAGGGGAAAGCGTTAAGCGACTAAAATAGGACTTTTCCATTAATTCGGTGGACATATTTTGAAATATTCCCTTTAAATAAATATGCTTTGGCGCTAAACCAAAATGGGGGTATATTTGTTTCTAAATTTCGTTTTTCTGAGAACCCTTTTTGTGTGACTCAGGATGGCAAAGCCGTGGAGAAAGTAAAATGAAAATAGCAGTTATAGGTACGGGTTATGTAGGTTTAGTTTCAGGAACGTGTTTTGCTGAGACTGGAAACACCGTGACTTGTGTTGATATAGATCATGTTAAAATTGATCGATTGACTCATGGAGAAATTACCATTTATGAACCAGGTCTTGAGAAAATGTTTCTTAAGAATCTGAGAGATGGTCGTTTAAAGTTTACTACAGATTTAAAAAAAGGAATAGAAGGCGCACAGATTGTTTTTCTAGCACTTCCTACCCCGCCAGGTGAAGATGGAAGCGCTGACCTAAAATATGTATTGGGTGTAGCAGATAAATTAGGTCAGATATTAGAAGATTACAAGGTTATTGTAGATAAAAGTACAGTCCCTGTGGGTACTGCCGATAAAGTTAAGGATGCAATTGCAAAACATTCCAAAGTTGAATTTGATGTGGTTAGTAATCCTGAATTTTTGCGTGAGGGGGTTGCGGTAGAAGACTTTATGAAACCAGATCGGGTGGTAATCGGGTCTAGCTCAGATCGTGCGAAAAAAGTTATGGGGGATCTTTATGCCCCTTTCGTGCGTCAAGGTAATCCTGTCATATATATGGATGAAAAAAGTGCTGAATTAACTAAGTATGCGGCTAATTCATTTCTCGCAACTAAAATTTCATTTATGAATGAGATTGCTCAGTTGTGTGAACGTTTAGGAGCAGATGTTGATATGGTGCGACGTGGGATAGGAAGTGATGATCGTATAGGTAAAAGATTCTTATTTCCTGGTATTGGATATGGAGGCAGCTGTTTTCCAAAAGATGTGCAAGCTTTAATCAAGTCATCTGAAGAAGTTAAATATGATTTTCAGATTTTGAAGTCGGTTGAAAAAGTAAATGAAAATCAAAAAACGCATTTAATTCCAAAGATTCAATCTCACTTCAATTACGATTTAAAGGGTAAGCATTTTGCTTTATGGGGTTTAGCTTTTAAGCCAAATACAGATGATATTCGAGAAGCACCGGCATTGTATATTATTGAATCTTTAATCAAATTGGGGGCTACAATCTCAGCATATGATCCAGAGGCGATGAATAATGTGAAGGGACAATTGGGCGATATTATTCAATATGCGATCAATCCTTATGAAGCTCTGAAAGGCGCTGATGCTTTAATTATTGCAACCGAATGGTCTGAGTTTAGAACGCCTGATTTTGATCAAATTGAAGGCCAATTAAAAAATAAAGTCATTTTCGATGGCAGAAATCTTTATTCCAAAGAAGTTTTTAAAAATTCCAATTTAATATATTATAGTATAGGTCGATAAATTTTGTTATTTTGAAAAAAGCATTAGTTACAGGAATTACAGGTCAAGATGGCGCATATCTTGCAGAATTTTTATTGAAAAAGGGCTATGAAGTTCATGGCGTAAAGCGTAGATCGTCTTTAATTAACACACAGCGAATAGATCATTTATATCAAGATCCACATGTACCTGATCGTAATTTGCATTTGCATTATGGAGATTTAACTGATAGCACTAATCTTATTCGCATTATTCAAGAGGTTCGGCCAGATGAAATTTATAACTTGGCCGCAATGAGCCATGTTCATGTTAGTTTTGAAACCCCTGAATATACTGCAAATGCTGACGGTATAGGAACATTGAGAATACTGGAGGCTGTACGATTGTTAGGCTTGACAAAGAAGACTAGAATTTATCAAGCATCAACATCAGAGCTTTATGGTCTAGTTCAAGCTGTTCCTCAATCTGAGACCACACCATTCTATCCACGTTCCCCTTATGCTGTAGCAAAACTATATGCTTATTGGATTACGGTTAATTATCGAGAAGCTTATGATATGTTTGCGTGTAATGGAATATTGTTTAACCATGAGTCGCCACAAAGAGGAGAAACTTTTGTTACTCGTAAAATTACCCGTGCAACTGCTAAAATTGTGTTGGGTCAAGAAGAGTGTTTGTATTTAGGAAATTTAAATTCTGAAAGAGATTGGGGACATGCGAAAGATTATATAGAGGGAATGTGGTTAATTTTACAACAAGAAAAGCCTGAGGACTTTGTTTTAGCAACGGGAGTAACTACCACAATTCGTGAATTTGTTCGAATGTCATTTTCTGAATTAGGTATAGAATTAGCGTTTAGTGGAGAAGGTGAAAATGAAGTAGGCTCAGTCGTGAAATGTACCGGAGATTTTAAGCTCGAAATTGGAAAAGTAGTGGTAAAGGTAGATTCTAAATATTTCAGGCCTACTGAAGTAGATCTTTTGTTAGGTGATCCCACAAAAGCAATGAATAAATTAGGCTGGAAACCAAAATATGATTTAAAGTCATTAGTCTCTGAAATGGTCAAATCTGATCTTTTACTTTTTTCTAAATCAATATAATTATGAAAGTTGTAATCCTTGCAGGCGGATTGGGTACAAGATTGTCTGAAGAAACCACGATTAAACCTAAGCCAATGGTAGAGATTGGTGGAATGCCAATTTTGTGGCACATAATGAAAATTTACTCATCTTATGGCTTTAATGAATTTGTGATTTGCTTGGGATATAAAGGATACGTTATAAAAGAATTTTTTAATAATTATTTTCTGCATCGGTCTGATATAACTGTCGATTTAAAAAATAATAAAGTAACATTTAATGATAGCGATGCTGAACCTTGGACTATTACACTAGTTGATACCGGTGTTAATTCTATGACAGGTGGGAGAATCAAAAGAATTCAAAAACATATAGGCAACGAACCTTTCTTTTTAACATATGGGGATGGTTTATCAGACGTAAATTTATTAGAATTATTATCTACTCATAAGAAGGCTAATAAATTGTTGACTGTGACTTCAGTTCAGCCCAACGGTAGATTTGGAGCACTTAATCTTTCAGAAACAAATGAGGTATTATCATTTTTAGAAAAGCCTAAAGGTGATGGTTCATGGATAAATGGAGGGTACTTTGTATGTGAACCTGAAGTTTTCAATTTCATAAGTGGTGATGAATCTGTTTTTGAAAAAGAACCTATGGAAAATCTGGCGAAAGGTGGTAAAATGCAAGCCTACTTGCATCATGGTTTTTGGAAACCAATGGATACTCTTAGAGATAAAGTTGAGTTAGAGCAACAATGGGATTCCGGCAGTGCGCAATGGAAAATATGGTAGGATTATGTTAGAAGATTTAATTAAAGTATACAAAGGCAAAAAAGTATTCTTAACTGGTCATACAGGATTTAAAGGTGCGTGGCTTTTAAAAATTCTTTCAATTTTACAAGCTGAAGTAAAGGGGTACGCTTTAGATACAAATTATGAAAATGATTTGTATAACCTATTGGATGGCAATACTCTTTGTAATTCTGTAATTTCTGATTTAAGAGATAAGGAATCTTTGGAAAATGAATTATTATCTTTTGAACCTGACTTTATATTTCACCTTGCCGCACAACCATTAGTTCGCTATTCCTATGAGTTTCCGCTTGAAACATTTGAAGTGAATGTAAACGGCACGGCCAATTTACTAAATGCTGTTAGAAAACTTCAAAAAAAGTGTTCTGTCGTATTGATTACCACGGATAAAGTTTATCACAATAATGAGTGGGTTTATCCATATCGTGAAAATGATCGACTTGGTGGCTTTGATCCTTACAGCTCTAGCAAAGCATGTTGTGAACTTGTTATTGATTCCTTCAGAAATTCTTTTTTTCATATCAATAATTTCGATCAACATAAAAAAGCATTAGCAGTTGCAAGAGCAGGAAATGTAATAGGTGGTGGAGATTGGAGTAAAGATAGACTTGTGCCTGATATTGTAAATGCGATTCAAAGTCAAATCGAAGTTATATTGAGAAATCCAAACTCAGTTCGACCTTGGCAGTTTGTTTTGGAGCCATTATTGGGATATCTTAGTTTAGGTTCAAAGTTATCAGCTAATCCTGTTACGTTTTCTTCCGAATATAATTTTGGCCCATATTCAAACGATGTTCTTTCAGTACAAGAAATGGTTCAAAAAGCAATAGATGTTTATGGTGAGGGAGGATATTCTTTGGACATCAATAATTCACATCCACATGAAGCAGGATTGTTAAAACTTGATATAAGTAAGGCACAGGACGAATTAAATTGGCATCCTAAATACAACTCTGCAAAGGCAATTAATGTTACTATTGAGTGGTATAAACAAGCAAGATATAATAAGTCTAGTATTAGAGAATTTACTGAAATGCAAATTCTAAATTATTTCAATGAATAATAGGGCTGTATTAATTACTGGAATTTCTGGATTTTTAGGTTCGCAAATTGCAAGGCAATTGTTGTTGGATGGATATAAAGTATTTGCAACTAGAAGAAAAAAAACTGATCTAGCACGATGTCAGGACTTCAAATCTGATATTAGTTGGATTGATTTAGAAGATGGTGATTGGCAAAATAAAATAATTAAATTAATGCCTGACATTATTATTCATTCTGCTTGGTTAGGTGTTTCAGCAAATGATAGAGATAATTGGTCAGTTCAATTTTCAAATGTTGAATTTGTTTTAAATCTACTTTCAATAGCGAAAAGTTGCAAGGTAGAAAAGTTTATTGCTTTTGGATCTCAAGCAGAGTATGGTGTTTTTTCAGGGGTAATTGATGAAAAATATCCTACAAACCCATCTAGTTCCTATGCTTCTGCTAAAGTTGCCGTTTCTCAAATAATTAATAATTATTCAACTTTAAATGGGCTTAATTGGTATTGGTTCAGACTTTTTTCATTTTTTGGTGAGCAAGAGGATAGTAATTGGTTAATTCCAACTTTAATAGAACGAATTAATAATTTGGAACGAATGGATATGACTCCAGGGGAGCAAAAATATGCTTACATGTATGTCGGGGATTTAGCTAAAATAATTTCTAAAATTGTCGGTTCTAATCTAGAGTCTGGAATTTATAATATTAGTTCTTCAAGTGCGATTAGTTTAGTGGAATTAACCCAGAAAATATTAAATATCATTAAACCCAAAAATTCACAAATAAATTTTGGGGCAATTCCTTACAGGGCTAATCAGTCAATGCTTATTCAAGGGTCTAATAAAAAATTAGAATTGGCACTTGGAATCGAAATTCAAGAAACCTATTTTGAAGAATCTTTAACTAGTGTTATTAAGTATAAATTAAATGAAAATTAATTCATCTTTGCAATTAGCTAAAGAAGCTCGAAAATTATCACTTAAAATGGTTGTTAATTCAAGAGCTTCACACATTGGTAGTGCGTTATCAATAGCGGATATTTTGTCTGTTTTGTATTTTGATATTTTAAAAATCAATAAAAAGGAATTAAATGACCCAGAGAGAGATATATTTATTTTGAGTAAAGGTCATGCCTGTGTCTCAGTTTATGCAGTTCTTGGATTGATGGATTTTTTTCCATTAACGGAACTGGATTCGTACGGGAATAATGATTCTAATTTTATGAATCATATTAGTCACAAAGTTCCAGGGGTAGAGTTTTCTACAGGTTCTCTTGGGCATGGCTTGCCTTTTGCAACAGGTAAAGCACTAGGCTCAAAAATACGGTCCTCAAAAAATAAAGTATTTGTTATAGTTGGTGATGGAGAATTAGATGAAGGGAGTAATTGGGAGGCGTTATTATTTGCTTCACATCATAAATTAGACAATTTAGTAGTTATTGTAGACTATAATAATCTTCAAAGTTTAACCACTGTTGAAGAAACTTTAAATCTAGAGCCATTAACCGACAAATTTGAATCATTTGGCGCTAATGTTTTTCAAGTTGATGGTCATAATCACGTTGAGTTATTTGATATAATTAAGAAGTCAATAGAGTTTGAGGGAAAGCCTACTGTAATCATAGCCAAGACTATTAAAGGGAAAGGGGTTTCTTACATGGAAAATAAGGTTAAATGGCATTATAGTACTCCATCTCTAGATGAGTTGCAAATTGCTATAAATGAGATTAATAATGCGTAATACTTTTATACAACACTTAAAAGAAAAGGCTAAATTAAATGAGAAGATTGTTCTTGTCGTTGGAGATTTAGGATATTCAGTTATAGAAGAATTTGAGAAAGAATTTCCTGATAGATTTTATAATGCAGGTATTTCTGAACAAAATATGGCTTCAATGGCGGCGGGTTTGGCATCTGAAGGATTCCATGTTTTTATTTATTCAATTGCCAATTTCCCGACATTTAGATGTGCAGAACAATTAAGAAACGATGTTGGGTATCATAATTTACCTGTTACAGTAGTTTCAGTTGGGGGGGGATTGTCGTATGGCAATTTAGGTTATTCACATCATGCAATTCAGGATTTGGGTTTAATGAGACTATTCCCTGAATTTACTATCGCTAGTCCGGGAGATCCAATTGAAACACGAGTATGTTTAGATTATTTGTTAGAAAACCCTGGACCATCTTATTTGAGGTTAAAAAAAGCGGGGGAACCTAATTATAATTTAGATTCTCCAAATATTAATCCAGGAGTTTGGAATGAAGTTGTTCCTACTCATAATGGTAAGATTCTTTTAACGACTAGTGGTGGATTACAAATTGCTCATCAATTATTAAAGGCAAATTTGGAGTTGTCTGGTTTTGGAATATTTTCTTGTCCAATTTGGGGTGCATCGTTTAAATTTATTCAACAACAGCAAATTGACAAGTTTGATGAAATTGTTACAGTAGAAGACCATTTACTCGATTGTGGATTTGGTTCATGGATAAGAGAGTCCATAGTTAATCAAGAATCTCAAGCTAAAATCACCACAAAGGCATTAAGTTTAGATGTAATAGGAAAAGTGGGAACTGAAGAGTATTTATTAAAAGTAGGGGGATTTAATATTTAGAAGAAAATTTTATGATTCAAAATTTAGTAAACCAACAATTAGTTGATTCGATTAAGGAAATTGCAAGAGCGAAAACAACTAAAATTATTGTTCCTGGAGAAAATTATATACCTGTCACAGGTAAAGTATTAGATGAGGACGATATACTTTTGGGAGTGGATTCAATGTTGGACGCTTGGCTTACTGCTGGTAGATTTTCAGATGAGTTTGAGAGAAAATTAGCTAGTTACATGGGGTCACGATTTTCATTTTTAGTTAATTCGGGATCCTCTGCTAACTTATTGGCATTTTACGCATTAACATCTCCTAAATTAGGAGAAAGGGCTATACGCCCAGGGGATGAAATTATTACAGTAGCGGCAGGTTTTCCTACTACAATTAACCCAATGATACAATTTGGTTGTATCCCTGTTTTCTTGGATATTGATATTCCTTCATATAATATTAAAGCAGATCAAATAGAGTCCGCAATAACTCCTAAAACTAAAGCCATAATGCTTGCTCATACTTTAGGCAATCCATTCAATTTAGATATTGTAATGCAAATTGCAAAAAAATATAATTTATGGGTAATTGAGGATGATTGTGATTCTTTAGGAGCAACTTTTAATGGTAAAAAAACAGGCACATTTGGAGATTTAGCTACTTTATCTTTTTATCCAGCTCATCATATAACAATGGGAGAAGGTGGCGCAGTGCTAGTTAATAATGCGAAACTTAAAAAAATCACAGAGAGTTTTAGAGATTGGGGTAGAGATTGTTGGTGCCCGCCAGGCAAGGATAATACCTGTGGTGAAAGATATTGCCAAAAGTTGGGGGATTTACCTGAAGGATATGATCACAAATATACATATAGTCATATTGGATTTAATTTAAAAGCAACTGATATGCAGGCTGCATTAGGATTAAGTCAATTAAAAAAGGCAGATTCTTTTATTGAAAAACGAAGATTAAATCATAAACTACTTTATAATAAATTAAAACCGTTTGAGGAGCATTTTATTTTACCAGAATCAACATTAAATTCAGACCCTAGCTGGTTTGGTTTTATGCTTACTATTAGGGATGGCAGTAAAATAAATAGAAATGATTTAGTTGAGTATTTAGAAAAGAATAAAATTGGAACCAGGCTTCTATTCGGGGGTAATTTAATAAAACAGCCAGCGTATAAGAATTCTAATTATCGGATTTTAAATTCATTAGATAATACTGATAAAATCATGAATGATGGATTTTGGTTAGGAGTTTGGCCGGGGTTAAATGAAGATCATTATGATTATATAATTGGAGTTTTATATAAATTCTTGAATAAACAATAAGAGATTTCTTCTAAAATTCTTTATTTTAAAATAAGCACATTTTGTTAAAAGTAGATCAGCTTCCTAGTATATTTCTTCAGGGCTCCTTATTTTATTCAATTCGTCAAATTATTATAACGGTTGTCAATTTAGCAACTACTATTTTTTTAACACGATTACTACTCCCAAGTGATTTTGGGTATATTTCATTAGTTACTATCGTTATCAGTGTAATATCTATATTGTCTGATGGTGGTCTAGGGGTATACCTAATTCAAAGAAAAGAGGAAGTCTCTGATGATGATATTTCAGATATAACTAATTTTCAATTAGTTATATGGATTTCCATTTTTTTAGTCTTATTTCTAATCTGGCTATTCCCAATTTCTGATAAAATAAGCAATATTGGTATTTTATATTTGTTAGTTTCTTCAATATCTATTCCCTTTAGTATATTTAAAGCAGCATCAATTATTAAGCTTGAGAGAGGGCTAGTTTTTAATAGAATTGCACTCATTGAATCTCTGGAACAAATTACCTATTCCATAATAGCAATTTCATTAGGATACTTTGGTTTTGGAGTTTGGGCCATTGTTTTTGCATTAGTTTCAAAGGCTGTTTTTTCATTTTTGCTCTCATATGTATTATCTCCAATAAAATTTAATTTTTTTTCAACATTAAAATTAAGGGAGTTAAAGAAAGCAATCCTAATTGGCTTAAGCTATCAAATACCTTCGATTTTTGAAACATTAAGGTCATTATTGAATCCCGTTGTAATTGGCTTAACTCTCGGAATGAATTATTCGGGATTTACTGATAGGGGTATTTTAATTGCTTCAATTCCAACTACATTTTTAGGTACAGTATGGCAAAAAATTCTATTTCCTTTGGTCGCTCGAATTCAAGGAGAAAAAAAAATGCTTTCATCTGTATATGAAAATTCGCTTTATATTCATTCTATTCTAGATAAGGCGATTTATTTGCCGTTTTTTCTTCATGGGAAAGAGATTATATCATATTTTATTGGTGATAAATGGCTGCCTATTTATCCATTTATATTAATTTTTGCTTGTGGCAATATTTTATTTTCGTCTTATACCACGACTACAATTGCTTTTTTTAAAGGATTGGGATTTGCAGATGTTATGGCGAAGTGGTCATTATTTCAGTTTCCGCTTGCAATTATTTTTATAAGTATTTTTACATTCTTTTATGGATTTTATGGATTTGCTTTAGGATCGCAAGTTTTATGGTGTGGAATATTTTATTTTAATAAGTATTTAAATAAAACGTTAAAGGTGTCTTTTTTAAGATCGATTATTGTTCCATTAATTTCATTTTTAGTTTCATATGTGGTATTTAATTTCGCACTTGACCTTTATAATTTTAATTTATTAGTTTTAATATTTTTTGAATTATTGTTTTATTTAATAATAATATTCTTATTGGATTTCGCCAAAATTAGACTTATTGTAAAAAATTATAAATTTCAATACAATTCTTATAATGAAGAATAAAGTTGTAATCTTTGATACGGATAATTCACCATTCTTAAATAATATATTTGATTTAAACGTAGCATCTAAATATCCTGGGGCAAAAAGTATTTATTTGTTTTCTGAGTTATGTAGAAAAAATGGTTTTAATATTGTTACTGCTGATTTTGCCATAAGCCAAAATTTAGATCTTAAAGATGCTTTAATTGTAACGGAGATACAATCTTCGTACACTAATGAACTTTGTAAGCGAGGAGCTATTAAACATTCTTTGATTTGCTTAGAAACACCTTCTTTTTCTTGGAAATTTTATCATAACTTAAAAGAAATAAGCTCAAAGTATTTGCATTCTTATTTATTCAGAGGAACAGAAAAACTAGTTAGTAAAGAGACTCAATTTCACCCAATGGTCTTTCCTCAACCTGATTCAAGTCAAGTTAAAATTAATAGGATTAATGGTTGGGGGGAAAGAAATTTTTTGGTTTTGCTTAATAGTAATCAAGTTAGATTTTTATATAAACCATTACATATTTATGCTTCATTTCTTAATAAATATTTGAAAGAGGAATTGTATTCATTAAGGAGAAAAGCTATTTGTTATTTTAGTCAATTTGATGATTTTAAACTTTATGGTAGAGGCTGGGATAAAAAATTGTTTGGGATTTCTGACTATGAATTTAATGCTGCGTTGTCGGTGTACAAAGGTTCTGTAGATGATAAAATTAGTACCTTGTCAAATTTTAAATTTTCTATTTGTTTTGAAAATGCCACTTTTGGCGGTTATATCACTGAAAAAATTTTTGATTGTTTTTATGCCGGATGTATTCCAGTTTATTTCGGTGCTATTGATGTGGACCAGTTTATCCCAAAAACATGTTTCATAGATTTTCGAGATTTTAATGGTTTTGCCGATCTCAATTCTTTCCTCAGAGAAATTGATGAATCTAAATTTATTGAATATCAAAATTCTATTCAGGATTTTCTTGATTCTGATAAGTTTTTAATATTTTCTGAATCTTATTATGCTAAAAAGTTATTTGATAATTTAAATATTATAACTAGTGAGTAGTGAATTAGAGGTTTATATACTATCCTATAATAGGCCGGAATATTTAATTAGGTGTATTCAAAGTGTTCTAAATCAAACAATTGTAGGATTTCCAATTATTGTTCTTGATAATGCAAGTGATTTTGATGTTGTGAGTGTTGTTAGTCAATTTGAAAATGACAGGATAAGTGTAGTAGCTAACCCAGTAAATATTAATTCATTTAATAATTTCACCAAAGCTATTAGCTTATCAAAATCTAAATTTTTGACTGTCTTTCATGATGATGATTGTATGGCCCCAAGTTTACTTCAAGAACAACTTAACATTTTTAACGAGTATCCTGAATTAGGCTTTGTTACAACTGGAGTTAATCTTGTTTATAATGAGGATGAAATGTTGGATTTTTCAGTTTTAAAATCAAGTAGATCTGGCTTCGAATTATTTAATTCTAAATGTGCAATTCTTGACGAGTATTTTGGAGGTAAAATTTTCGGATTCAGTACGGTAATGTATAATAGAAGTATTATTACATCTGTTGTGCCTGAACCACAACGGTTTGCCCAAGTTATTGATAGAGCTTATCTATTAAAACTATCTGAATCTTATTCATTTGCCTATATGGATTCCCCGAATTGTAATTCATTTCAACATATTGGACAAGATTCTTATAATCGCACTTGGGATTTTATGTTTGATCTTAATTTAATTCAATTTTATATAGAATGTTCATTAAAATTTGAAAAGAAATATCTAATTAAATTTATTTTAAATGAGTTAGCCCTTTTATATTGTTTGCGTCATCCACTTCCGAATTTAAGACAAGTATTTAATTGTATTAATAGTGTCAGTTTATTCGAAAAGTTTAGTTTTATAATCATTTATCTTCCATACAATTATCTAAGAAATAAACTTGTTTTTTTTATTAAAAATGTCTTGCCAATTGGTTTTTATAATACACTTATTAAGTTAAAGAAATTATGATAAAGTTAGAGCGTATATCATTACTTGTAGTTTTAAATAGATGGCTTATTCAATTTGGGATTGATATAAGGCGAACGTATTTTGCTTTTCGGGCATTGCCATCTTTATTTAAAGAATATTTTATTTTGAAAAAGTATTCGGATGCTGATTGGCCAGTTGAATTATCATATCCATGTTTAAATGATAGATTTGATTTTGCAGGTACAATTGATAAGCAATATTTTCATCAAGATATATATGTAGCAAATCAAATTTTTTCTAGGGATCCATTTAGCCATATAGATATTGGGTCTCGTATTGATGGCTTTATTGCACATCTAGCAGTATTTAGAAAGATTAAAATTATTGATATCAGACCTGTTGATTTAGGTTTAACTAACGTTGAGTTTATTCAGGCAGATATTTGTTCTGAAAATTTTAAAATGAATAATGCTGTATCAGTTTCATGTCTTCATACTATAGAGCATTTTGGTTTGGGTCGTTACGGAGACCCAATCGGTTTTAAATTATGGGAAGTTGGAATTTCCAATATTTGGAACATTGTAGATGATTCTGGGATACTTTATTTGTCATTTCCTGTAGGAAAGCAAAGGATTGTTTTTAATGCCCACAGAATATTTAAGCCGTCAACAGTATTAAATAATTTGAAAAATTCTAAAATATTATCTTTTGTATATATTGACGACGAAGGAAAATTTAATGAGACTCTCCTTACTAATTATAGTGATATAGATAATGTAGTAGCGAATTTTGATTACGGATTAGGAATTTTTGTTCTTCAGAAAAGTATTGTAGATAGTATTTAATGGATCAAATTAGAACTAATTTTTTAGTATGTACGTGTGAAAAAACTAAAGATGTCGCATTCCATATGCTGACTTCTTTTTTTAAGTGTGTTGATCCGATGATGAATCTAAGAATATACCTTGGATCTTCAATTAGTGATTTGGGAGATTTTGCCAAAAGTAAAGTACAGGTAATTGAAACACCTCAAACAAATTGGAAGGATGAAACAATTTTTCAACTTAAATATTTAAAAAATCAAGATCCAAGTTGTCAATATATTGTACTACTTTTAGACGATTTTATTTTTAAAGGACGAATTAATACTAATGAATTTTATGATCTCATTTTACACATGAAAAAGGAAGAAATTAAATATCTTTCCTTAAAACCATCATTTGATAATGTGTTCTTGAAAATTGTTGATTTTTTTAAGTCAAGAGAGATTTCAAATAATTTATCAATTTATAAGGTTAGAAATTCACATCCTTATTTTTATTCACTTCAAGCAGCTATATGGAATATTGATTATCTTTTGAACTCTTTAGAAAGGTGTGAAAATATATGGCATTTTGAAAACATGAATCCTTCTAATGAAGATCATTTCGCATTGAATCGTAAAATTTTGAACTACACCCATATTGTTGAGAAAGGTGAGTGGGATTATCAAGCTAGCGAATTATGTATAAATTCAATAGGATTTTTTAATCCAGGCAATCGAAAATTTCGAAATTCTAACTTAATGTCTAGAATTTTAGTATATGTCAAATCTATTTTTTTCTTAATTTTCGGGTATTCTTTTTTAAGAATTAGACAAGTTTTAAATAAATTTAAATGAATATTTTAGTAACAGGTTGTGCGGGTTTTATAGGATCGCACTTGGTTGAAAACTTATTGGATAGAGGAGACGTTGTTGTTGGATTAGATAATTTTGACAACTATTATTCTAAAGAAATAAAGCTTCAAAATTTGGATAATATTTTGAAGAATAAAAATTTTTATTTTTACGAGGGAGACATACGTGATGAATTATTTTTAGAATCCATATTTGATTTAAACAAAATAGATGCAATAATTCATCTAGCAGCTCGAGCAGGTGTTCGTCCATCTATAGAATTACCAAAATTATATTGTGATGTAAATCTTATTGGCACAACAAATCTTCTTGAATTTTCTCATAAGTTTAAAATTTCAAAATTTGTATTCGCTTCATCATCTTCTGTATATGGGAATAATAGCTCATTTCCTTTTAAAGAAGATGATATAGTTGATTATCCTATTTCTCCATATGCTGCTACAAAAAAAGCAGGGGAGTTAATTTGTTATTCTTACCATCATTTATACAGTTTAAATATTTCTTGCCTAAGATTTTTTACTGTTTATGGCCCAAGGCAAAGACCTGAGATGGCAATTTCAAAGTTTATTGATTTGATCAGAAAAGGATCAGAAATTGAAGTGTATGCAAAAGGACAATCACTTAGAGATTATACATATGTTCAAGATATAGTAAATGGTATTTTATTGTCTCTTGAAAATTCTAACGGGTATAATATTTACAATATTGGGGGAGGGAAGCCAATAAAATTAATAGATTTGATTTCAGTGATCGAACAAAAATTGGGTATAAATGCTAAAATTAAGTATTTGGACAGTCAACCCGGTGATGTTGATATTACATATGCAGATTCTTCCAAAGCAAGTGAATTATTAGGTTATAATTCGGTTGTTACGATTGAAGAGGGAATTGAAAAATATATTGCCTGGTTAAATGAAAAATAATTTTTTTAGTATAATAATACCGACATATAATAGAAAGCATTGTATTGCTAACTCAATTAGTTCTGTTATAAGTCAAACTTTTAAAGATGTCGAAATAATTGTTATTGATGATGCTTCATCAGACGGCACTGTTGACTTAATAAATGATTTTATTTCTGGTAATAATAGTATTAAGTATTTGAGACTTGAAAAAAACAGTGGAACTAATATAGCCAAAAATGAAGGAGCAAGAATTGCCAATGGCGAATATTTAGTATTTCTCGATTCTGATGATTGTCTAATAAATAATAATTCTCTATTTCAAATAAATTCTAAGTTGGCGGAATTCAATTTCCCAAGTTTAGCGATGTTTTCTTGTATAGATTTAGATGGAAAATCACTTTCTAATAATCCCTTGTTTGAAGGGGTATTAGATTTTTCATCCTATTTTAAGGGTTTTATTGTGGGAGAGTATCTCCCAATCGTTCAGTCAGATATCTTTAAGAACCACATGTTTGATAGTTCAATTAGAGGCGGGGAGCATTTATTATGGCAAAAAATTGTGTTAAATACTAATCAAATACTTATTTCTTCTCTAGTAGTGAGGCTTTATGATAATAGAGGTTTAGATAGGATGTCTCATAAAAATTTTATTCAGATTCAGAGGATTTTAGATGTCTATGAAAAAGACATAATAATAAATTTTAATAGTTATTTAAAGTATAATATATTGGGGATGCTTTTAACTTCCTTGAAAATTGTATTTTATAAAGTTCAAATTTTTGTTTTCAAATTATTAAGACTTTTTCATGAAGATTGATTTATGTGTGGTATATACGGAGTAGTTAATAAATTTACTTTTGATGAAGTTGTTGATAAAATATCAAAAACATATTTTAGAGGGCCTGATTATACTGGGGTCAAAAAGATAAATGATTCTATTTACTTTGCTCACAATAGGCTAGCTATCTTAGATCTTGATGATAGATCTAATCAACCTTTTTTATATCAAAATTGCGAAATAGTATTTAATGGAGAGATCTATAACTATTTAGAAATTAAGAAAAAATTAATTGATAAAGGATATAAATTTAAAACCAATTCTGATACAGAGGTTATTTGTGCATCTTATATTGAAAATGGGGCTGAATGTTTATCAGACTTCAATGGAATGTTTTCATTTGTTTTATTTGATAAGACAAATAATATTTTGTTCGGTGCTAGAGATAGGCTAGGGAAGAAGCCTTTGTTTTATAATTTTAATTCGTCTGAATCCTCTTTTGAGTTTGCTTCACAACTTTCTCCATTAATTTTAAATAATCAATTAAATGTAAATTGGGATAATGTAGCGGAATATTTTTTTTGGGGGTATAATCAGGATCCTAATACTCCATTTAATGAGATTAAGAAAATACCTGCTGGGAATTATTTTAATTATGACATTTCGAGAAACACTTTAAATATCGTTGAGTACTGGAGACCATCTATACGTAATCAAAATTATAATTTAGATTATGAAACAACTAAACATGAATTAAAGTCATTAATTACCGATTCTGTTAAATTACGATTAAATGCGGATGTCCCTGTTGGAGTATTTTTATCAGGGGGTATAGATTCATCCTTAGTAGCTTCAATTGCTCAAAATTTATCAAGTAATCCAATTAAGACTTTCTCTGTTTCATTTAGTGAGAGTAAATATGATGAGAGTAAATATTCAAAATTAGTTGCAAATTATTTGCAGACAGATCATAATGACTTATTATGTGATTCAAAAGATGCGCTTAATTTTATAATTAATTTTGAAAATTATTTTGATGAACCTCTTGCAGATATGTCCTCTATACCAATGTTACTATTAAGTTCAGAGGCAAGAAAGCATGTTTCAGTTGCATTAAGTGGAGATGGGGGTGATGAAGTTTTTGCGGGCTACGAACGATATTGTTGGATTAATCGAACTAATCTTATTTTTTCAAGTGTGCCACATTATTTAAGAAAAGAGTTTTCCAAAATAATATCTAAAATTCCAAACTATAAACTGAAGCTAATTGCAGAAGGGATAAGTCAGAAAGATCAGTTTCAGTTATATTGTAAAATGGTAGGTGTTCTAAAACCATCAATTTTTAATTTTGATTATGAAAAAATTTTCTCAAATGTTTCGAACCACTGGGAAAATTCTTCCAACGAGTTAATTGAAAGATTATGTTTATTCGACATAAAAACATACTTAAACAATGATATTAATACAAAAGTAGATCGATCAACCATGAGATTTTCTTTAGAATCGAGATCACCATTGATGGATTATAGAGTTGTCGAAAAAGCAATGAACATTCCAATGAATTTCAAATTTTCAAACAGTAATCAAAAGATTATACTTAAAGATGTTTTGTACGACTATTTACCATCTGAGTTTTTTAATCGTCCCAAAGCAGGGTTTGCAATGCCTTTTAAGGAATGGTTTAGGAATGAATTGAAAGAATTAATTTTTGATTACATTACTCTCGAAAATTTGTCTCGCATTCCAATTTTAAATTCAGATGTTGTAATGAATTTAGTCCATGAGCATATGGAAGGTAAAGCAAATAATTCATTAGAAATTTGGAAAATTATTGTCTGGATTAAGTTTCAACAAAAATTTAATGTTAACTAATAGTTCTATTAAACCTTCATTAATCAAAAAATCAGCCTTAGTTCTGATTTTTTTCTTTTTGTCTCTACAGTCGTACTATTTTTATAATATTGGAATAGCCCCTTTTCCGCTGGTTTCGTTGATTGGAATTATTGTTTTTTCAGATAGAAATAGAATTTCAAATCAAATTAAAATATACTCATTTAGTCTTTTTATTTTATTTACTATATCATCACTTTGGGGATTTTTTTTTCAACTTGATTTATATTATGTAAACTCAGTAATTGGAATATATTTAGGGACTTTTATACTAATTTTCACAACAAAATTTTTAAAAAGTTACAATATAGATTTGATATATCGAGTGTTGGCTATTGTATTAATCATCCATTTGATTTGTTTTTGGCTTCAGTTTGGATTGTACATGCTTATTGGTGTAAATCTTGACTTTTTAGAATTTGTAACAGGAGAAGCTAGTAGATTTGAAGCTTATGGTGCGATTTCAGGTTTAATTAGAGCTACAGGGGTTTTTAATGAACCCGCAACTTATAGCTACTATATATTTACAATAGTTTATTTAAGGTTTTTGTGTTTTAAGAAAATTAATTGGTTTGATCAGTTTGCTTTAATCTCGATTTTATTTACACTTTCATTAAGTGGATTTTTTTTATATTCTTTTTTTCAGTTTTACTATTGGGTCCTGTTCAAAGGAAATATTAATTCAATTGTCTTTTTTTCTATATTAATTTTCATTGTTTTTTATATAGTTCAATTCGTGTTTGAAGATACTATTAATCTATATTTAGTGTCAAGGCTTTCAGACGCAGAAAATGATAATTCAATGAATACTCGATTTTCTGATGGGATAATTTATTTTATTAATTTGCCTCTTAATTATGTATTTTTTGGTTTAGGGGTAGGAAATTATACTAAAAATATTAGTACAACTGCCTCAGGTTGGATGTCAATTATAACAACTTTTGGTATAGTACCAGGGGCATCTTTTTTATTTATTACTTTTAAATATCTCAAATATTTAAGAGTTAAATTTGTAATAGTTATTCCACTAATAATTTTACTTTTTAGTACAATTACCCCTATGCAAGTAATTTTTTGGGTTGTGCTGAGTTTTTTTGTTGTCAGTAATTCTAATATTGAAATTAATGCGTAATGTTTTATTCTTTTTTTCTAATACTCTTATAGGTGGAGCTGAAACTAATATTGTAAAGATTTCAAGTGAATTAAAAACAAGAGGATTCAATGTATTTTTTGCTTCATTTGAAAATAATGGGCCGTTGATATATGATAATCATCTTGAAGCTTACTATTTAGATCTTGGTAAGTTTTCTATTAATCCATTAAAATCATTAAAAAAGTATAGGCGGTTTTTAATTGATAATAATATTAATGTGGTTTCTGCATTTGGATTAAGAGTTGATTTATATGTAAGGGTGTTTTCCCATTTGTTTAAAAGTGATATTAAAATTATATCTAATATTCGTGCTTCCGAAAATTGGAGAAATTATTTTCATGTTTTTTTAGATAGATTAACCTCATTTAAGGTTGATATGTGGGTTTCTAATTCTATCTCTGCGAGAGATACATTTTATCGGAGAGAAAAAATTGATTTATCGAAATCCAAAGTAATTTATAATTTTATTGATTTTGATAAAGATTATGTGTGGTCAGACGAAACAATAGAATTTTTGAAAATTGGTATTTTAGCCAATTATAAAAAGTCCAAAGGGCATTTTAATTTACCTAGTATTTGTAATGAACTTGATAAACGAAACGTAAAGTATATTATATATTGTGCCGGATTTGATTACACTAACGGTGAGTTTAAAAAAATTATTCAGAATAATTCCTTGGATGAAAAAGTTAATATACTTGGACATATTTCTGATAAAAAACATTTTTTTAGCACAATAGATGTCTTTTTCCTTCCTTCATATATTGAAGGTCTATCTACATCAATGCTTGAAGCAATGTCATATGGAGTCCCAGTAGTAGCATCTAATGTAGATGGTATGCCAGAAGGAATTATTTCTGGGTTAAACGGTTTTTTGCGCGAGCCAAATGATTTTGAAGGTTTTGCCGCAGATTTAGCTCAAATTGTTCTTCCTGAGGTTCGAAATAAATTTGTTATTAATTCTTATAGTGTGTTGTCAGATAAATTTTGCAAAGAAAAAAATATTAAATTTTGGGAGGCTGTTTTTAGTGAATAATTAATGAATATTCTTCATGTTGTAAATGTTTCTTTTGTTTTGCCTTATTATTTGGGTAAGCAAATTGAGTATTTTCAAAGCAAAGGCGATAAAATATTTATTGCCTGTTCTTTTTCAAAGGAACTCGTTGATTTTTGCGAGTCTAAAAACGTTCCATTTCTTCCAATACCAGTTGTTAGGGGAATAAATCCATTAATGGATATATACGCACTGTTTAAATTGTTTTTTTTTGTTAGAAAGCACAATATATCTGTTGTCGTTGGGCATACCCCTAAAGGAGGATTACTTGGAATGTTAGTGGGTTCGATATGCGGAATTAAAAGAAAATTTTATTTTAGGCATGGTTTGATGTTTGAAACTTCTCGTGGTTTTAAGAGGTTTATTTTATTTCAAATTGAAAGATTTACTGGATTTTTAGCGGATAAAGTAATATGCGTTAGTAGTTCCATTTTAAAGAATTCAAATATTTTAAAACTTAGCGAATCTCATAAAAATATATTATTAAATTGTGGAACTTGTAATGGAATAGACGCATTGGAAAAATTTAATCCTGATTTAGCCAACCAAGATCAAGTTTATCAACTTCGTATTAGTTTGGGCATTGCGGAAAATGATTTTGTTGTTGGATTTGTTGGGAGATTAGTCAACGATAAAGGGATATCTGAATTGGTTGATGCTTGGAAATTATTAATTAAAGACTTTTCAAAAGTTAAGCTACTATTAGTTGGTCCATTTGAAATTAGAGATGGTTTGAGCGAAGCATGTGTGAGGTTTATAAGGGATGAAATTAGTATTATTCATATAGATTATACAAATGATCCAGCTGTATACTATCGTCTTATGAATTTGTTTATCCTTCCTTCTTATAGAGAAGGTTTTCCAACAGTTGTTTTGGAGGCGTCGGCAATGAGATTGCCAGTTATTACAACAAGAAAAACAGGCTGTGTTGATTCAATTATAGAGGATATAACAGGTACCTTTTGTGAGATAGAACCTAGATCAATTTGTGGTGCCATAAGTAAATTTATTAGTGATAAATCTAAAATTGAATCATTTGGCAATTTCGGTAGAAAGCGAGTGCTTGAAGATTTTTCTCAAGAAGTTATTTGGAATGACTTATTTAAGGTGTACCATTCATGAGAATTTCAATTACAGGGTCAACTGGGTTTGTAGGTCAAAATATAGTTTCAAGGCTATTAAGTTATTTTGATATTTTAGAGATCTCTCGATCAAGTTTCAAATTAGAAATTACAGATGTTATTATCCATTTAGCAGGCAAAGCCCACGATCTCAAAAAGGTTTCATCCCCTGACGATTACTATAAAGTTAATACTGAATTGACTAAGGAAATATTTGATGATTTCTTATTATCGAATGCAAAAGTATTCATAACGCTGAGCTCAGTTAAAGCAGTAGCAGATGAAGTGGATGGCGAATTGTTTGAAGATACAACGCCCAACCCAATTACTCATTATGGTAAAAGTAAATTGCTTGCAGAACAGTACATCGGTTCTAAGCCAATTCCTGAGGGTAAAAGAGTTTATATTTTACGTCCATGTATGATTCATGGACCAGGTAATAAGGGGAATCTTAATCTTTTATACAGTTTAGTTTCTAATGGGGTACCTTGGCCGTTAGGATTATTTAAAAACTCCCGCTCTTACCTTTCAATTGATAACCTTTGTTTTATCATGAGGGAATTAATAGAACGAGAAGATATTCCATCTGGGATTTATAATGTAGCGGATGATATTCCATTATCTACTAACGAAGTGATAAATATTATTGCAGAATCAAATGGGAAAAAAGCGAGGGTTCTGAATCTCAGTATGAACCTTATAAAGGCAATAGCACGTGTTGGCGATTTAATAAATTTACCTCTCGATTCTGAGCGCTTACAGAAACTTACAGAGAGCTATGTTGTCAGTAATGCTAAGATTAAAGCAGCATTAGGGAAGCCTTTGCCAGTTTCGTCTAAAGACGGGTTAATTAGAACATTTAAATCGTTTGTTGATAATGTTTAATCGTTTATTTGCCTTAGCAGCACTTATTATATTGTCACCTATTTTTCTAGTTGTGGCGTTGGTCATTTTTATTGAAGACGGATCGCCGATATTCTTTGAACAAAAACGTGTAGGTATAAATTATACCTTCTTCAACATCTACAAGTTTAGAAGCATGAAGAAAAATACGCCGAATGTGGCGACGCATTTATTAGAAAACCCCGCTTCCTATTTGTTGCGAATAGGAGGGGTGTTGCGGAAATTGAGTTTGGACGAATTACCTAACCTCATCAACATCATTAAAGGAGAAATGGTATTTGTGGGGCCTAGGCCCGCCTTGTATAACCAAGATGATTTAATGGACTTGAGGGTCAAAGCTGGGGTAGACACACTGAAGCCTGGGATTACGGGTTGGGCGCAGATAAATGGGCGGGATGAGATTTCGATTGAGGCTAAAGTGGCATTAGAAAAAGAGTATTTAGTGAGGAAGTCGATTTGGTTTGATTTAGTGATTGTAGTGAAGACTTTTACGTCGGTGTTGTTTAGTAAAGGTGTAGCGCATTGATTTTTGATATGTTTTAGAAAGAAAGCTCGCTAAATGGCGGGCTTTCTTTGTTTTTAAAGATTACCATTAAATAAAAATGCTTTCGACATTATCGTTGTAGCATCGCTTATCCTAAATTTTAGTTAATTTTGTAATAACTATACTTACCATAATATTTTAGTATGAAATTATTCAGTCGAATTCTTTTGACCATTTCCTTCCTTGTACTCGTTCACGCTGCCTTCTCGCAAGCAAAACGTAAAGTTGAAGACTTAAGTGATGAAGAAATTGCTACCTTCTTCGAACGTGCTCAATCCAGTGGCATGACTGAAGCTCAATTAGAAAAAGCAGCAAAAGCGCAAGGTTATACTTCTGCAGATATTGCAAAGATGCGTAGCCGTTTGACGCAATTAGGGGATAGTAAAACCAAAGAAAAGACGTCTACCACAAAAGGAAAAACTTCCTCTAAAAGGGTGGTTTCAGGTAAGTTAAGTACGAAAAAAGGGGCAAAAAATGTAGATGATGAGGATACGGAAGATGTTGCGATGGAAGATGAGGAAATGGTTGATTCCACTAAACTTCCTAAGAAGGTCATTTATGGTGCAAATCTTTTTAATAACAAAAAATTAAACTTCGAACCAGATTTGCGAATTGCCACGCCAGTGAACTATACCTTAGGGCCTGATGATGAGTTGAATATTGATATTTTTGGTGAAGTGATGGACAATTATACTGTTACGGTTAGTCCAGAAGGAACGATTAAGATCCTAAACTTAAGTCCAATTTATGTGAATGGATTAACAGTAGAAGCGGCATCAGCTCGTATTGTAAGTCGTTTAAGACAATTATATCAAGGTTTGAATCGACCAGGCAGTGGCTCATCTGCTATAATTACGCTAGGTAATGTACGTAGTATTAAAGTGACACTAGTAGGTGAAGTGGAAAACCCGGGTTCATACACCATCTCTTCTTTGGCCACCGTATTCAACGCCTTGTATTTAGCAGGAGGTCCTAATGAAAATGGATCTTACCGTAGCATTCGCGTGATTAGAAATAATAAAGTGGTTCGCACATTAGACTTATATGATTTCCTATTAAAAGCAGATCAAAAAGACAATATTCAATTAAAAGACCAAGATATCATTCGCGTGGGAGATTTTGATTCCCATGTGGAATTAGCAGGGGAAGTTAGACGTCCGATGGTTTTCGAGGCAGTGAAAGGGGAAACGCTTAAAGACATTCTTCGATATGCTGGTGGCTTCACAGACAAAGCCTATACCTATTCATTGAATGTGCGAAGAAACACATCACGTGAATTGAAATTATTGAACATCACACAAGATGAAGTCGCTACTTTTCAGCCACAAAATGGAGATTCTATTTCAGTGGGTAGAATTATCGAACGTTATGAAAACCGAGTGACCGTAACGGGAGCGGTATTTAGACCAGGTATTTTCGCGATTGAAAGTGGGTTAACAACGGTGAAGGATTTGATCAAGCGTGCGGAAGGTCCGCGTGAAAATGCCTTCTTGAATCGTGCGACTATCTCTCGTAGAAAAGAGAATTACGATCCAGAAATGATCTCATTTGATCTAGGAAAAGTGTTGAGAGGTGAGCTTGCAGATATCGCCTTACATCGGGAGGATTCCTTAACGGTGTATTCACTTGATTCATTACGAGAGAACCAACGTGTTAGTATTTATGGGGAGGTGAATAAGCCAGGTATTTTTGAATACCGCGCTGGCATGAAAGTAGCCGATTTAATATTGCTCGCGAAAGGATTTAAAGAGGCAGCTAGTTATGCGAAAATTGAATTGTCTCGCCGAGTGATTACGCATGGGAATGATGATGCGACAAAGGAGAAAATTCAAGTGAAGACTTTTGACATCGATGGAAGTTTGAATATTAATAATGAAGCTAGCCAGTTTGAATTAAAACCTTTTGACATTATTTCCATACGTCGATCACCTAATTATGAAGTACAAAGAGGTGTGACGATAGAAGGTTTAGTCAATTTCCCTGGTCGCTATGCCATTCCGAAAGATGACCAGAAAATCTCTGATTTGATTTTTGAGGCGGGTGGACTAAAGCCTGAAGGCTATTTGGATGGTGCAATCCTTTACCGTGATTCGACGGTAGTTGGGGTAAAACTTTCTGAAGTTTTGAAAAACCCCGCTTCTAAAAACAACCTACTTTTAATGGAAAATGATCGTTTAGTCATTCCGCGTATATTAGAAACTGTGAAGTTATCAGGAGGGGTTCAGAACCCGATTGCTATCGCTTACGTAGAAGGGTATACACTACAGGACTACTTAGATGGAGCCGGTGGTTTTACCGACTATGCTGACAAGAAAAATGTATACGTTAAGGCGCCTAATGGAATTTCTACGAAGCGTAGACGCGTTCTTTTCTTCCGCGTCAACCCTAAGGTGGTTCCTGGATCAGAAATTGTTGTACCAGAATTCCCTACAAACATGAAGAAAGGTTTGACGACAGCTGAAGCGGTAGGTCTTTCGTCAGCTTTAGTTTCCGTAGCGCTTACCTTGACCACATTGATTAACAATTTGACTAAATAATCTCCATGTCTAATTTAGAAAATAAACAAATAGAAGATAACGGGGAAATTTCGATCAATTTTGGTGAGATATTCCGAACGCTAAAGTCCTATCGCATCTTAATCGCAGCCTGCGCGGTATTATTTGCCGCTTTAGGGGCCATTTATTCATTGACCCAACCGAATGAATATAGTTCAAACGCAAAACTTTTACCGGAATTAGATTCAAAGTCTGGTGGCGCAGGCGGATTAGGTGGGCTAAAGTCTTTAGCAGGATTAGCCGGGGTTGATTTGGGCGGGACTTCTTCTAGCTCCGAAGCGATTCGACCTGATTTATATCCTAACATCGTACAAAGTGCACCTCTTTTACAAGAGGTATTGAAGGCGAAAATCTATAGTACGAAGCATAAGAAGTGGCAAACGGTTTTGGACTTCTTATCTGAAAAGCAAGATACGGCACCTCTAGATTTAGGGGGAGATCCATCTGAGGACGATGTGACTTCCGATGTTAAATTAGAGAAGGTTCCTTCCTCAGCGCTATCTCCGGATTTAATCAAATTAAACAAGAAAGAACAGGCAGCTATCAAAAAACTGAGAGCGTCTGTTGTGTTAGAGATTGATAAAAAATCAGGTGTGATTTCGTTAACAACTAAATTAACGAATGCTGTTGCGGCTGCTAATATTACCTCCTTGATTCAACATTACTTAACGAAGTATGTAACAGATTACCGTACGCAAAAGGCTAGGCAAGAGCTTGCCTTTTTAGAGAAACGCTTAACGGAATCTCGCGCGCGTTACGATCAGGCTTTATTTACGCTAAGTGCTTACCGCGATCAAAACATGAACTTGTTTTTGAATGTGGCAAAAGATCGCGAGAAGAAATTGCAATACGAGGTAGACATGGCCTATAATTTGTACACAACAATTAGTGGACAATACGAAGAGTCGAAAGTGAAATTACATCGTGAGACGCCGGTGTTTAAGGTCCTTGAACCGGCTCAGGTGGCGGTACAGAAGGATGGGCCTAAGCGTAGTTTGATTACGATTGGGTTTATGTTTGTGGGGGTGTTTGCGTCGTTGATTTATGTGTTTTTTAAGACGGTGAATTTGAAGGAGTTACTAGGTTGAAAGAATAAAGCATAAAGCACAAAGAATAAAGTTGGAATCCCCTGCGGGGATGAATTTAATAAGAAGAAGCTCGCGGATGGCGGGCTTTTTTTGTTTTTATCCTCCACTCAATAAATTATCAATCATCTTATAAAATAAAATAGTAATTTTATAGACTGGTTTTTTGTCTTCGGACTTGACCTAAATAAAACAGAGATGAAAGCATTACGCCTACTTATATTATTGATTCTGGCTATTCCCGCGTTTGCCCAGGAGATTCCCGTAGACATCAATAACATCAGCGATCAGCAATTAGCGCAGATTATGGTGCGCTACCAGTTACAGGGAAAATCTCCGGATGAGATCGAGCAGATTATGAAGGCAAAAGGTCTCCCGCCTGAACAGATCATCATTCTTAACCGCCGCATAGCGGAGATGGATCCTTTAACGGCGACTTCCATTAACGCCTACAAGACCAAAACGAAGGACGAAATCACTGTTCCTCGTAAGAAAATTGAAATCACGGGTCCTACTGCTCGTGTGGGCTTGCCTATTTTCGGTGCGGAAATTTTCGAAAATCAGAACCTAAGTTTCGAGCCAAATTTAACTATTTCTACTCCGCGTAATTACGTGATAGGTGTGGGAGATGAGTTAATTGTAGACATCTACGGCTTAAGCGAGAGCACGAAAAAGCTTAAAGTGAGCACGGAAGGTTTTATTCGTTTCCCTAATTTAGGACCTATTAAAGTGAGCGGCTTAACGATTGAGGAGGCCCAAGTTCGCATCCGTGAATCAGCCGCTAAAATCTATACGACCATTGCGGGTGGAAGCACGAAAGTGATGGTTTCCTTAGGGCAATTACGCTCTATTCGCGTGACCTTGGTGGGAGAAGTTAAGAAGCCGGGGAACTATTCTGTTTCCTCTCTTTCTACCTTGATGAATGCCTTGTATGCATCTGGAGGACCATCGGATTTAGGGTCTTTCCGCAAGATCGAATTAGTGCGTAATGGCAAGACGATAACCACTTTAGATTTATATGATTTCCTGTTAAAGGGAGATTTATCGAAGAATAGAATCTTACAAGATGACGACGTGATTCGTGTAGGGACTTATGAGTCTCGCGTAGCTGTATCGGGTGCAGCGAAGAAGAACGCTTTGTTTGATTTAAAGAAGGGGGAGAATGCAGCGGATATCTTGCGCTATGCGGGTGGTTTTGCGGATGGAGCTTTTAAGGAGCGCGTTCGGGTGAAGCGCATGGGGGCGAGTGGTTTTGAAATTCAATCCGTGAAAGCTGAGGCACTTGCGGCGTTTAGTTTACATTCGGGGGATACGCTGGTGGTGGATGCTTTGGCAAATACCTATACAAATCGTACCATAATTGATGGTGCGGTTTATTATCCAGGGGAATATGGCTTAAATGAGTTTTCGAACTTGAAGGACTTATTAATGGCCGTGCGTGTGAAGGAAAATGCATCGACAGATCGTGCGCTATTAAGTCGCTTGAATCCGGATTTGACTCCTGCGATGTTGCATTTTAATGTGAAGGACGTGCTGGCTGGGAAAACAGAAATACGCTTGCAGCGGGAAGATAAGATTCATATTTATTCGCTGACTGCTCTACGGGAGAACTATTCGGTGACTATTAATGGGGAGGTGAATCGTCCGGCGACTTTTGCCTATGCGGATAATATGCGCGTTCAGGATTTAATCCTGTTAGCGGATGGATTTAAGGAGGGGGCATCTCGTTCACGTATCGAGGTTTCACGTCGTCTTTCGTCTACATCTACCTCAGATACGACAGCTTATTCTATTATTCAAACGATTGATTTAGGGAGCGCTAAGGCAGAGGATTTAAACTTTGTTTTGCAGCCTTTTGATATTGTTTCGGTGCGCAAATCCCCTTCGTATCGTTCACAAATTAGCGTTTCGGTGGAGGGAGAGGTGCTTTATCCGGGTAATTATACCTTGGCAGGTAATAAAGAGCGACTTTCAGATATCATTGCGCGTGCTGGTGGCTTGAAACAAACGGGCTATGCGACGGGGGCGATCTTATTACGCAAGACGCGTGCGAACCAGACAGCGACGGATGAGGCTTTGTTCTCTTCGAAGATTAATACGATTTCGAATCAATCGAAACGTAGTTCTAATAATTCTTTTGCGCCGACAGATACGGCGAAAATTGCTTCGAATATAAATGGATTATTAGTGGACCAAAAGCCAGTGGGCATTCGCCTAGCTGAGGCCATGGAGAAGCCAGGGTCTTTATACGATATCATTTTAGAGGAGGGCGATGTGATCAAGGTGCCTAAGTTAACGCAAACAGTGCAGACTTTTGGGGCGGTGAATGTGCCACGCCAAGTAGCCTACCATAGCGGATTAGGTTTCCGCCGTTTGATCTCAGAATCAGGTTGGTTTGCTCCTAATGCTTCACGTCGCTACGCCTATATGGTCCGCCCTAACGGCGAAATCAAAACGACGAAACATTTCTTATTCTTCCGCTTCTACCCTAGCCTTGAGCCGGGTGCTGAAGTATATGTGCCAGCTAAGAAAGACAAAAAACCGATTTCTACGCCGGAATACATTGCAATGGGAACAGGTTTAGCTTCTTTAGGCGGTTTAATCATCGCATTAATTAACACGGTAAAATAATGGCAGAGAAAAAGACCATCGTTCTAGGTGATGTCATTGAATCGATTAAACGATTCTTTGGGTATCTGCGCTCACAAATCAAGTTAATAGCTTTGTGCGGGCTTTTAGGTTTAGTCTTGCCACTGATCTACCGCGCTTTACAAAAGCCGGCTTACGCGGCTTCTACTAGCTTTATTTTAGAGGAGAAATCAGCGACGGGTGGAGGCCTAGCGGGGATTGCTTCACAGGTGGGCTTGGACCTAGGTAGTTTAGGTAGCGGTTCAAGTCTTTTTACGGGGGATAATATTCTAGATATCATCAAGTCCCGAGTGATCATTGAAAAAGTATTGTTGACGCCTATTTCGGGTAATTCGGGAAAGACTTTGGCAGATTTATATTTAGAGTTTTCTGGGATGGGAGAAAAGCTACCGGCTCCGGTTTCATTTGCTTCTCCTTCAGTAACTCATACGGTGTATCAAGATTCGGTATTGTATGTGATGTACGATCAAATCGCGAAGAAGAACGTGTCCGTAGATCGTTTGAATAAGAAGGGCTCCATCTTCAAAATCGTGACGGTATCACAAAATCAAGTGTTCTCGAAGAACTTTGCAGAGCGTTTATTAAAAGAGACGACGACCTATTACGTGAATGTGAAAACAAGCACTGCAGCAGCAAATGTGAAGCGCTTGCAGGCGCGTGGAGACTCATTATTACGTGTGCTAAATGCCAAATCTTATAACGCAGCGTCTTTCCAGATCCTTGATCCTAACGTGGCTTTTAAATCGATGTCCGTTCCTGCGGAAGTGAGCTCACGTGACAAGTCTATTGTCTTCAGCATCTATGCGGAAGTGACGAAGAACCTAGAGATGAGCCGTATTGCGCTGGTTTCTCAGACGCCGGTGATTCAATTATTAGATGTGCCTAAATATCCATTAATGGATGACCGCAAGTCCTACCTTTTCTTAGGTTTGGTCGGTTTTATCGCGGGTATTTTCGCGGCCATTTTCCTTTGCCTCTACCTTTATACGGATAAATAATGCGTCGGGTGTTTCTATTGCGCGCTTACGGAGATTTTGCGATAGCGGTGCAAGCCCTGCCTTCATCGGATCAGATAGTTGCGTCCTTGCATTTGAAATCCTTGTACGATGCCTTGCTTTCCCGTGGGTGTATTTCGCCGCGTTCAATCGACTTTGTTGATTTCGGAATCACAGGTTCTCAATTAAATCTATTTACGAACAAGGACTTTTTAGGTATTGACACTTTATGTCAATTATCGAAAATCAAAAAGTATACGCGCGCGAATCCTGGTTTTTCTGATTTTGTGGAACAAAGCGCCCGGTTAGGACTATTGAATTTCTGTACAGGCCATTCTTTTCAAGCCCTTTTCGAAACGGGGAAGCCGGTTTATGAAGCCTATGGCTTAGCTTCACATGCTTTCGGCGAAAAAAAGGGGAATATTCTAATCTTCCCAGATGCTCGATTAAAGAAAAGGGAAATCCCTTCGAGTGTGTTAGTGCAAATTCCAGGACGCGTTGTTCGTTTCGGAAAAGACTATCAGAACTTCGAAGAGTTAATCGACCTAATCCAATCTGCGGATTATATCTATGCCGCAGATTCCCTGCCTTTACACTTAGCCTATTTATGTCGCAAGTCCCACTATATTTTATATCCAGAGGGCGGAAAGCTAGACTTCTTTACGCCTGACGCCTTAGCGTCTGGTTCTTACAGCACGTTTAACCAGTTTACCTATGTTTAAGCGCGCCTTTGTCCTTTTTGCGGAGCATGAAACGGAGCGTATTAAGCATTTAGAAGCGATGTATAGCGTTTTGCCTGCATTAGAGGTGGTTGAGCCGGTATTCCCTTCGCGAATCCATGTGCCTTTTTTAGAGGCTATGGTCGAGAAATCGCGCGCGAGGACTGGCAAAGCCTTATTGCCTACGGAGATTGGGGTGATTTTAAGTCATCGCAAGATCTGGGCTAAAATCGTAAAAGAGAATTCGAACGAGCACGTTCTGGTGCTAGAGTCAGATAGTCGAATCCTTAAACCAGAATTTTTAAAGTCTGAAACGGCAGAAAAATACGATCTGTTTTTCTGGGGAGCCTGGAATGGCTATGCGAGTTTGAAACGATCAACAGAGAAGAACGGGGTGGGCGAACCTCTGATTAAATCCGTTTATGGCGCTTATGGCTATTCACTGAATGCAAAGGCGGCGGCTTATCTATTGAAAAAGACAGCGCAGGTGGCTTATCCAGTGGATATGTATAAGCGATTTGTGGATCCGGCGGAAATTTCTTTGGGGGCCATCGTGCCGGAAGTGATTTCCACTTGGCGCACATCTGATTCACTGATAAGGAAAGAGAGTCGCGGACATCTTTTGACCGCTGAATTAATTCGACTGATTTTCTATTGTCGAAACACGATACAATCGTACTTTTGTTAATATGAGTCAACCAGCTTCTATCGTAGCCATTACCTGGGACGGGAAATCCAGCCCCATGGACCACATCCATTTCGATGCGGAGCCGGCTTTCGATTGGTTGCTCTACGATTACAGTGGCGCAATAGATGAGGCTCCGATGCCTGTCAAACACTATATTTCGCAGAAATCAGAGTGCAAGGGAGATGTGATGCAAAATATCTACGCCTCTTTACAGTCTACTCCTTTAACCTACATAGGGTTTCTAGATGATGACCAAATCATCTCCGTATCAGACCTGAACAAGCTATTTTTCATAGCTGCTTTAGAAAAATTAGATGTTTTTCAGCCCAGCTTAAATCACGATTCTTATTATAACCTGCGCCAGTTTTTACACAAGCCGGGTTACTTGGTTCAAGATACTTGGTGGGTAGAGATTATGTCTCCATTTTATAGCGAGGCCGTTTTTAAGGCTGCAGGGCCGTATTTCAAGCATTCAATTTCCGGAACAGGATTAGATGTCTATTTGATTCCTACAATTCAACGCTTAATCGGAAAGACGAAGACAGCGGTGGTACATGGCGTCCAATTAAAGCATGCGCGTCCGATTAGAACGGATAACCGGGTGTTTTCAAACGGGAAGACGAACTTAGAGGAAATTCGCTATGTGCAAGGTGTTTGCCGTGCCATGGCCGCGGAAAGACCGGAGCTTTTTGACTCGGAATTCCATTTCCATGTATTGGATAGACGTTATGTGCACGGGGTGCCTTTGGCCTATAAAATTCAACGCATTCCCCGGATGCTTCGCAACTTGTATAAACTGATTGTAGACGCCAGTTACCGCTAATGGAGACCCGGAAAAATGTCCTTTATAATGTGTTGCTAGCGATTTCGCAGGTTTTATTCCCGCTGATAACGTTCCCTTATTTGGCTAGAACCCTAGGTCCAGAACACGTGGGGGTATTAAATTTTGCGGAAAGTTTCGCAAAATACTTCGTTCTCTTAGCCGCACTTGGCATCCCTATTTACGGAGTTCGTGAAGTGGCTAAGGTTGCCTCAGACCGCGTTCAGCTGACGAAAACGGCCACCGAAATATTCATCATCAATTCCCTGGGAACGCTGCTTTTAAGCGTGATTTTCCTCGTGTTTATCTTCGTTTTACCACAATTAGCTGCGGAGAAATCGCTATTCCAATGGGCTTTGGCCTATTTTATCTTGCAAGTCTTCCAATTAGAGTGGTTCTTTTCCGGGATGAATCAATTCAAATTCATCGCACTTCGTTCCCTTGTTATCCGCCTCTGCTTCATCGCTGCGGTGTTTTTGTTCATTAGGAACACGAACGATTACGTGAATTATTTCCGGATGCAGGTGGGATTAGCTGTTATTTTAGCAGCGCTTAATGGTAAACGCTTGTGGGAATTATTGGATTTCTCTGACTTCTCTTTGAAAAGCCTAGAACTGAAAAAACACCTGAAGCCGATGGCGCTGTTGTTCTTAACCATCTTCACTATCTCGGTGTATTTCTCCTTGGATACGATATTATTGGGCTTTTTAGCGAACAATGAGAGCGTGGGCTATTACTCTTCTGCCCTGAAATTGAATCGACTATTCATCGGGGTGTTAAGTGCCATTTCGGTGGCGATGTTCCCAGGCTTAGTGAGTTTATACCACAAGGGGGAGAAAGAGGCCTTCGTGTTGCTAGTGAAGCAATGTTTTTATGTGCTCGTGAGTCTAGCGATGCCTTTGGTCGTGGGAATCATCACCTGTGCGCCGGAGATCATTCATATTTTGCTCGGAACGGCATTTGATCGTGCCATATTGCCCTTACAAATCACGGCACCGCTGATCTTGATTATTAGTATGTCGGGGATTTTTGGCTTCCAAATCCTTAGTGCCGTGGGCAAAGATAAATCGATCCTTATTTCTGCTTTGATCGGGATGTTTATTAGTATCGTTTTGGCCTTCTTATTAGTGCCTTCGCAACAGGAAATTGGTGCCGCGATTACCATTTTGGTAACGGAATTAGCCGTTTGTACGGCATTTATCTTCTTTACGAGAAAGGAAATCTCGCTTTCGAATTATTCGCTGGTGTTCTTTCAACAATTAGCGGGATTGATTCCGTACCTAGGAATCGTGTTCTTGTTTAAACTCTTCGTGCCTACGCTTTTATTGCGTTTGTTAGTGATAGCGGTATTTTCGCTGGCTTGGTTTGTGGTGTTGCAGTTGTTTATTTTACCTGAAAATACCTACCAATCACAGGTAAGGAGATTGATGGACCGCCTTCAAAAAGACTAGTATGATCTCTATCGTAATTTGTTCGAAGCAAAAAAACTTGCGTGATCAGTTAGTCTCAAACATAGCCGAGACTATTGGTTGTCCATATGATTTGCAGATAATTACTGATAGGGCTTCCATCACTCAAGCCTATGAGGAAGGGCTAGCTTTATCCCAACATCCCATTTGCTTATTTGTACACGAAGATATCCTCTTTCATACTAAAAACTGGGGGGCTATTCTCGTAAGTCATTTCAAGAAAAATAGTCAATTGGGCTTAGTAGGAATAGCTGGTTCAAAATCTAAAACGTTCATTCCATCAGCTTGGTGGGATTGCCCTGAAGAGGATAAGGTAATTCGAGTTATTCAACACAAACCTAATGGGAGTAAAGAAGACCAAAATCAAGGTTTTGGATCTGAAAAGATAGTTGAAGTCGCTATAATTGATGGCGTGTTCATGGCATTGCATAAAGAATCAGGGGCGCATTTTGATCAGACTTTAACAGGTTTCCACGGGTACGATTTGGACATATCCTTAGCTGTTCAGGAAAAAGGATACAAGGTAGCCGTCATTCCAGAAATCGTAGTAGAGCATTATTCGCTGGGTAATTTACATCAAGGGTGGTTGAGTGCGATTTTGCATGTTCATCGAAAGTACAAACACGTTTTACCCATCCATTTTGGATCTGCCGGAATAGGTCAAGAGTTTAAAAACCTCATTCAATTGTTCAAGCATTATGTGAACTTAGTTAGGAAGAATTCCTAACTTTGTTTATGAAGTTTTTCTTTTCACTTTGCTGTGTATTTTTTCTTCTAGCCACTTCTGCTAGCGCCCAAAACGCTATTCCTGTCGGATTCTCTGACATTGATGAGCAAGTGCGCAATCTTCAACTTTTAGGGAAGGTAGAGGCAAATCAGTCGATGCTTGCACGCCCCTTTTATTCTACGGGAAATCAAAGTATGCAAGATCTGTATCGATTAATCGATCCTTCTGCTAACGACTCCATCAAGAGCTATAAGAAAGGTTTATTTCAAGCCATTTTATTGCCTGCTTCTTTGACCCAAAAACTAAATACCTCACGTCCTTATGGCTGGAATGACCAGGCGATGTCTTTTTCGAATGGTTATCAAATGCAAGCAAGTGCCGGTATTTATGCTCGATTTAGTATTCTTCATATTCAATATAAACCTGAATATGTACATACTGGATCGGCAGAATATGAAACAAGTGGAGCATGGGGACAAGTGAATCCCTCTTTAGATCGTATTAGCCTAGGACAATCTTCTGCTCGTTTAGAGGCTGGTGGAATTTCAGTTGGTGTTTCGAACCAAAATCTTTGGTGGGGTCCAGGACATTATTCTTCTTTATTGATGACGAATAATGCAGCAGGGTTCTTACATTATAGTTTGAATACAACACGTCCATTGAAGACGCCCGTCGGATCTTTTGAATTTCAATTAATTTTAGGGCGGATGACTCGGGATTCCTTGCAAGGTGATGAGAATGCTGCGCTTAAACGTAGAGACCTTTCTGGCAGGCCTAAAAATCGCCAATACAATGGTCTGATTCTGACCTACCAGCCTAGGTTTATGAAGAACGTGTTTTTCTCAGTTTCCAGATCATTCCAAAACTACGAGGTAGATAAGCCAGGTGCTCGATTTATGAATACCTATTTACCCGTTTTAAATAATTTGTTCAAGAACGATTATAATGACGATACGCTGAGTAAAGATCAGATTTTGAGTATTTCCACCCGCTGGTTAATGCCGAAGAATCATGCAGAAATTTATGCTGAATTTGGATACAATGATGCGAAACAAAATTTGCGTGATTTGTGGTTAGATATGGCGCATTCGGCGGCTTGGGTAGTGGGATTTAAGAAACTTCATCCGTTGAATAGTCGAACTTTTATTGAGATTTTTGGTGAAGCGACTAAGATGGCTCAGAGTCCATCTTATTTAATGCGTAGTGCAGGGAATTGGTATGAACATAGTCAAGTTACAGAAGGATTTACCAATAATAATCAAATTCTAGGCGCAGGTGCAGGCCATGGTAATAATGTTCAGACGATGGGGGTAAGCTGGAATCAAGGATGGAAGAAACTTGGCATAACTTTTCAACATGTGGCACAAAATCCGATGTTAGAAACTGGTCAATCGGCAGTCAGGACACGTTTAGTTAAATGGGATGATTACGCTTTTGGTTTGCAAGGAGGATATCGCTATAAAAAATTATTGTTTACCGGAGATCTGAAGTGGGTAAACTCCAGCAACTATTTATGGGAAAAGGATCGTTCAAAATCGAATCTATACGCCTTCATTAATACGATTTTCTTATGGTAAAGTACGTTCTAGGACTCTTATTGTTCTCTTGCACGGTTTTCGCTCAGACGACTTTATTGGATGATATTAGTCTGCAGGATCTACACCGAAATGCGCAATTAATGAACATGGATTCAGCTAAGTATGCGAATCAATCGTTTCTGATTCGCTCGACTTCGGCGCTCCAGGAACTGGAAACGGTTTCTAGCGATAAGTTTAAAATCCAAAGTATTTCATTACGTCACACCTTACAGAATAATAGCCTGATGCCTTTAGGATTTAACCAGGGAACAATGTATCCTTCCATTGGGTTTCAGCGTCGCTGGAGCCTAGGGGTTCATTTCTCTTGGAAATTCCTCGATGTAAACCTACAGCCAGAGTGGGTGTTGGCAGAGAATTCGCCTAGTGTTCCTTTTGCAGGAAGTCCGCAGGATGGTAACTATTGGACAAGAATCTTTTTCCTCATTAATAATAACATTGATCAATACCGGTACTTTGGGTATGAGCCTCTGAAAACATTTTTCCCTGGTCAATCTCGTATCGCTATGAAGTTTGGGAATGTCGTTACAGGCGTATCGACAGAGAATAATTGGTGGGGCCCTGGATTTAGAAACAGCTTAATGATGACGAATGAGGCCTCTGGTTTCCTACATTATTTTGTCCAAAACCGGAAGCCTGTCCACACTCCCATCGGAACATTCGAGGGTAAGGGACTTATCGGGATGTTAGAAAATCCGACCATGCTTTCACCAGAAGACAAGAATTTTCGACCAATCTGGGCGGGCGGAATAGAAAATAAGAACAATTCAGTACGTATGCTGAAGGCTTTTATCGTGAATTGGCAACCGAAGTGGGTGCCTAATTTCTACTTAGGCTATTCTTTTGCACAGCAAAACTATTTTGAAAACGAAGACCCGAAACCGGGCAAGCCATTTGTAGAGAATCCTAAAATGCAATTAGGGGCTTTCCTTTTCCGCTTTGCTTTGCCTAAGGATCATGCAGAATTTTATGCAGAACTGGGCCAACCGGATAAGTTAGTTGGGCCGGCCAGTTTCTTTGGGGATTCCACGAAGACAGGGTTTGTGATAGGGGGACGGAAGTTATTTCCTTTGGGCAAAAAGAAGAAATCATATTTACAGCTAGGCATCGAATTCACGCAATTGCAGTTGATGGATCCCGGTTTAGTAATAGATAATAACAACGTGGGTGGCGGGCCATTACATAACAGCTGGTACACGAGTACGGAAGTGCGTCAAGGCTATACTCAGAATGCCAAAATGCTAGGGGCCTCTATCGGTCCAGGTTCAAACAGTCAAAGTGTTTATCTAAGCCTCCATCGCGGTAGAAGCTTAATCCGTCTTAATCTTGAGCGCTTTGCTCGTAATAACGACTTTTACGTGTACCAATATTTCGGTAGTGGTCATGCAAATCGCTATTGGGTGAACTTGATGGCCGGCATCGAAGCCCAAATCGGAATCACCAAGAACTTGCTTTTAGGTGGTTCATATCTGCACACCGCAGTGAATAATTATATGTGGGTGCGCATCGAAGATAACATCGCAGATTGGTCAGAATCATCCACGAAGTCGGATTACATGAACCAGCAATGGCAGGTTTCTTTAAAATACCAAATCAATGGACGCCGTTAAGAAGCTGTATTTGCAGGCGTATTTCTTCGTGATGGCACTCTATGTGTTCTTCAACAAGGGGATTGCTTACAGTTTTTTGGCGGAGGCTTTGTGGGCTGGTGGATTCATCGTCCTGTTTTTAACGCGTAAATCCTATGCTTTTGGGTGGGATAAGCGGACGAAGATTTTGGCCTTTTTTCTGGCGGTTACGGTAGGCTATATCGGCTGGGGATTGCGTTCTTATGCCCTGTTTGATGTGATTCGCGACTCTTTTGTGATCCAATATGCTTGGTTCGCCTTTTTCGTGTTTTTATTCAAGGATCTGCGCGCGCAAATGTGGGAGTATATCATCAAGATCTATACGTGGTTCCCGTTTTTCGCCTTGTTGAATTTTTACCTCCAAAACTTCTCAGAATTTTTCGAGAACTTCATTCTTTTCGGTTCTGTGCCCTTCGCCCTTTATAAGTACGGCGATATGGGGGTGCATTTATTGATTTCTTCGTTGGTTTTGATGTTGTATTTAAACCATCGATCGATTCGTTTTCAGGTGACACTAGCCGTAGCGATTCTGTTGAATTTATTGATAATAACGGCCTATTCTCGCTCAGGAATGCTCGCTTATTTGATTAGTTTAGGCCTTTTTGTGTTCTATACGAAGCGCGAGGAGATGCGGGTTTTGCTCAAACAATACGCGCGTTATTTGCCTATCATCTTGCTGATTGTGTTGCCATTGTATGCGTCTATCAAGGTGAAGGAAAACTTCCAAGGCCGAAAGGTGGGAATGGAGCAATTAGTGGAGAATGTGGGCTCGATTTTTGGGGTGAGTAAGGATTCAACCTTAGATGAAAATAAGTTTTGGCGATTAGTGTGGTGGGCGAATATCATCGATTACAGTGTCACGCCGGAATATGCGGCGCAGGGCAAGGGTTTAGGGATGAGTCTGGCGGAGAGTGATGAGGTGGTGACGGAGATTGAGGATTTGCGGTCGCCGCATAATTTTAATTTGACCATTTTAGCGCGTTTCGGTTGGCCGCTGTTCATGTTGTGGGTCTATTGGCTTTTGTGTTTGTTTAAGCCTATGTTTAAGCGGCAGCTGAATGATCAGCAGCTGATGATTTCTTGCATATTATTCACTTTTTGGTTGAATGGAAGCTTCGATGTGTTCTTAGAAGGACCCATGGGCGCTTTCCCATTCTGGACCTGGGTGGGCTTGTATTTTTTAGGGGATTTCTTTCAGGGACCAGATGCCGCACCGAATGAAGCATAATAGGATTGATATTCTGGGTACCCCCGTTTCCTCGCTGACGATGGATGAATTGTTCAGCGATTGGGAGGCTGTGATTCAGCAGGGCCAAAAAGCGCAGGTCTGTATTACTCCGGTGAATTCTATTTTGGCGGCGCGCGCGGCAGCGCGCGTTCAAACCATCTACAAGAACGCGGAGTATGTTCTTTGCGATGGAGTCCCGGTGAAATGGGCCTCCGAGTTCCTCGGAACGCCTATTAAGCAGCGGATTACGGGGTTGGATGTATTGCCAAGGATATTTCCGTTTGCCTTAAAGAACGATTTCTCCATCTTTTTGCTCGGCGCTTCGCCGGGTGTGGCAGAAACGCTACAGCAAGTGATGGAGGCGAAGCACCCAGATGTACAAATCGTGGGAACCTTCGTGCCGCCTTTCAGAGCGGTCTTTTCAGAGGATGAAAATGAGCAGATGATTCAGGCGATCAATGCAGTGAAACCGGATATTTTATTGGTGAGTCTGACGGCGCCGAAACAAGATATTTGGATTGCGGATAATCTATCAAAATTAGATACGCATCTAGCCATCGGAATCGGAGGAGCCTTCGAAGTGGCCGCGGGAATGATCAAAAGAGCTCCCGTTTGGATGCAGAAGGCCGGTTTGGAATGGTTCTATCGCTTCTTGCAGGAGCCTAAGCGGATGTTCAAACGCTATTTCGTGGAGGCGCCGGTGTTCATTCCGCTCATCATTCAACAAAAACTTAGTAAGCGTTCTGGTCGCCTCTAAAGAAGTTGATGACCGTCTGGAGGATGATTTGGCAATCTAACCAAAACGACCAGCGGTGAATATAACTCAAATCAAAGTCCACACGTTCCTGCATGTCCTCCGTCGTACGCGTTTCCCCGCGACAGCCGTTTACTTGCGCCCAGCCGCTAATTCCCGGCAAAACAATGTGGCGTAACATATAATTATCCACCGTATTCATCGATTCGATGTTCAGCGGCGTCGGGTGTGGACGAGGTCCTACGACAGACATATCGCCCATCAACACATTCCAAAACTGCGGAATCTCATCTAAGTTTGTCTTCCGTAAGAAAGCCCCAATACGCGTGATGCGTGGGTCATCTTTATGCGCCTGCTGGTAATTCCCGTCTTCATCCACGTCCTCACTTTCCTGCACCATCGTCCGGAACTTATAACAAATCAAGGTCTCGTTATTTAAGCCCCAACGTTCTTGTTTGAAGATCACTGGCCCTTTGGACGTCAACTTAATCAACAAGGCGATAATCGGAAACAAAATCAACCCGAAAGTACAGAAGAACAATACCGAAAAAGCCACATCGAAAATGCGCTTTAAAATACGGTTTTCAATACGGTCTAGTGGCAAGCGCCCCACATTCATCACGGGCACTTGACCGATGGTCTGAATGCTGACAGACGAAGTAGAATATTGCTTGAAATCGGGAAGGATACGGACTTTGGTCCGGTAATAATCACAAATGCTGATGCAGCGCTGAATCGTCGAATATTCGTCCGTAGGCAGGGCAATCACCACCTCGTCGATATAACGCGACTTCAGAATCAAATCCAGCTGGCTGATTTTACCTAAATAATCACAACCTTGGATATTATTCATTTCGTCATCAATGATGCCCTCCACTTTATAGCCGTAATAATAGTATTTCTGAACGGTCTCAAAGAAGTTTTTCGCCGCCGCGGTTGCACCCACTAATAAAACTACATCATTCATGCGCCCTTGGTAGAACGCGGCGTGGCGGTTTTTACGCAAAATATACTTCGTTACGGCTGCAAACAGGAAATTTGCACCGATGAAATACACGAAAAAGCTGAAATCGTAGGCACCGGTCGGCTTCAAAAAGAAGAGACTAGAGCTGAGCAAAATGGTGAATAAAATCAGATGGTAGATAATGAAGATGATCTCCTCGGCGAACTTATTGGAGCGTCTATCTGCGTATAATTTGGAAAAAGACGAGACAAAATACCAAAGTACTAATGCCAACAATCCAAAGGCTGGATTCCACTGATCGAGATGTCCTGTGTTCCAAAGCGCCACCAAATATGCCGCGAACACCACGAGGGCATCGTTCACATAGCGAATCAGCGCAAAACGATTGGACTTTTTGTTCATAGAAATCTTTATCACTCAAATTTACAACATTGCGCCCAATCCTCCCTAAATTTGTCCATGCTTAAACGGATCTTTTTTTTCTTTTTGACCATCCAAATCTACGCCCAGACGATTCCGGTGGGGATGAATGATTTTTCGGAAGAGCGTTTTCGCAACCAACAATTGATCTCTGGGGCTTACAAATCGTTTACTATACGGCCCGTTTCGGATACCACCATTTCCCACCTGCTGCCCGCCACTGTCCTGACTTCGTATAATTCCGATGTGCCGATGGGCTGGAATGACGGCGCGATGATCCCGGCGGCGGGGCTACAAACTTATTTAATGGCCGGTTTTTTTCTCCAGCACAAGGCCCTCAGTCTACAAGTAAAACCGGAATTTGTCTACGCTGAAAACCGAGACTTTGAGACCTTCTCCTTGCAAGGCGCTTACCGGGCACCCATGCTGGTTTTGTGGAATAGCACGGATATTCCGGAGCGTTTTGGGACGAGCTCTTATTCCCGTTTTCGTTTAGGCCAAAGTGCCCTCCGCCTCTCCTCCCGCTCCGTTTCAGTAGGCATTTCCACCGAAAACCTCTGGTGGGGTCCCGGTTTCAGGAACTCTTTATTAATGTCAAACAATGCCCCAGGATTCCTGCATGGTACATTTAACAGCGTAAAACCGTTAAAAACCTTTTTAGGATCTTTCGAATTTCAAATCATTGGCGGTCGCCTCGAAGGTTCTGGTGTTCAACCCATTCCAGCAGACTATGTGGTGAACGGAGTCAATTATTTAGAACCTAAAATCGCAGATGCCCGCTACATTTCTGCCCTCACCTTTAATTACCAGCCGCGCTGGATTCCGGGTTTATTTCTCGGTTTCTCGCGCTCCTTCCATTTGTATATCTCGGATATGGGATCGGGTTTAACGGATGTCTTCCCCTTTATTTTGCCTTTCGAGAAGAAGCGTGTTCCGCTAGAGGATGAAAAGCGACGCGATCAGCTCGCTTCCTTTTCTGCTCGCTGGGTATTTCCTGCTTCGCAGCTTGAAATCTACGGCGAAATCGGCTGGAATGATTACAAAAACAGTTTGATCGATTGGTATTTATCGCTGGAACATTCGAGGGCCTATTTGTTTGGGATGCGCAAGGTTTTCTTGCAATCTCCGGGTCGATACGTGCGGTTTACCTTCGAGAATACTTCGATGGAAATGACCGCTGATCGCTTAGTCCGCAATAATGGACCTTGGTACCGCCACGATTTTGTGCGCCATGGTTATACGAATGAAGGCCAGGTTTTAGGTGCTGGCATTGGTCCCGGTTCTAATCTCCAAACCTTCGATGTCGCCTTCGTTCGCCCTTCCACCATCTCCGGTTTTACGATCGAGCGCTATGCCCATAACATGGACTATTATTACGATGCGTTTAAAGTGTATGATTCCAAATGGGTGGACGTTAATTTTGGCGGATATTACCAACGCCGTGTGAAGAAAATGGCTTATTCCGCTCGACTTAATTTCGCGCTCATTCGAAATTACCAATGGGTCGTCGACAAAGTCTTCTTAAATACCCAACTGCAATTATCAGCAACTAGATATTTTTAACTCTCAGGATACAATTTCGTTTATTTTTCGGTAGTTTTGATTTCTTAAATCATAGCCTACATGAAAAATTTCTTTATCGTATTGTTAATCAGTGCTTTAAGTTCATTTGTGGCTCCTGCTACAAAGACGATAACGGTTAAAACTGACCCTGCTGGAGCAGAGGTTATATTAAACGGCTATTTCGTAGGGAAGACTCCCGTAGAAATTAAGATCGACGAGAAACAATACAATTTTCTTTCCATTTCGAAGTCTGGATACAAACGTCAGCGTGTCGAATTGAAAGGAATCGATAAAGAAATTGAAGTGAAATTAGAGAAGGACCTCTCTAAATAGTATTCAGGGCTTGATCTAAGTCTGCCCATAAATCATCCACATGTTCGAGTCCAATCGAGAAACGCAACAAGTTTCCCGGTGTCGTACTTTGCGGTCCTTCGATGGATCTGCGGTGCTCTACTAAAGATTCCACCCCACCTAAACTCGTCGCCTGTTGAAATAGCTGCAATTTGCCAGCCATATCACGCGTTTCCGTTTCACCCGCCTTCACCTGCAGCGCAATCATACCACTGAAACCTTGTTTCATTTGTTCTTTCGCAAGATCGTATTGTGGATGGGACTCTAAACCCGGGTAATGTACTTTTTCTACCTTTGGATGCTTTTCTAAACGTTTGGCTAGTTCCAAAGCCGTCGCACTATGCTCTCTCATTCTCAACGGCAAAGTCTTCAAACCTCTCGCTAGTAAATAACAATCCAGCGGATTAGGGGTCGCCCCCATCAATATCTGCACTCGCTCGATACGTTTCGCCCACTCATCATCTTCTTTTACGAGCACCGCACCACCCATAATATCGGAGTGTCCGCCAATATACTTCGTCGTCGCGTGCATCACGAAGTCTGCACCAAGGGCGATGGGATTTTGGATAATAGGAGTCGCTAGGGTATTGTCTACGCCTAATTTCAGACCGTTTTTCTGCGCTATCTTCGCTAGGCCAGCGATGTCTGTTAAACAAAGCATCGGATTCGCAGGAGTTTCTGCCCAGATCAGTTTTGTGTTCTTTTGAATCGCCTTTTCGACTTTCGCTAAATCCGTCATGTCCACTTGCGTTACCTCTAAACCCCAGGGGCCTAGAATTTCTTCCGCTAGTTTGTAAGAGGCGTAATAGCCTACTTCGGGCATTAGGATGTGATCACCGGATTGAAGACATTGGAAAACGGCGTTGACGGCGGCGAGGCCTGAGCCGAAGGCGAAGCCTCGCGACGCTCCTTCTAAGGCCGCTAGGCCTTTTTCAAGGGCCGTGCGATTAGGGTTGGAGTTGCGAGAATACATGTGGCCTTTTGGGTAAGTACCGTCCAAAGCCCGTTCAAAAGTCGTCGTCAAAAACACCGGCGCCGCAATCGACCCCGCCGTCTCATCCTTCAAATGACTCCCATGTACCGCAATTGTCTCCTTTTTCATCTATTTATTTTCTCTCAACTTAAAGTTTTTACCTAAATACAAACGACGAACTTGTTCGTCATCCGCTAATTCTCTCGGCGTACCAGCCTTCAAAATCTTTCCCTCAAAAAGCAAATAAGCCCTGTCAGTAATCGACAAAGTCTCATCCACATTATGATCCGTAATCAAGATGCCGATATTTCTAAACTTCAACTTCGATACGATTGTTTGAATCTCCTCCACCGCAATCGGATCGACCCCTGCAAACGGCTCATCTAACAAGATGAATTTGGGATCTACCGCTAGCGCCCTTGCGATTTCGGTTCTTCTACGCTCTCCACCTGAAAGCACCTGCCCCAAACTCTTGCGCACATGCGTCAAGGAGAACTCTTCGAGCAAGCTTTCGACCTTTTCTTTTTGGGCGGCTTTGGACAAATCCGTCATTTCTAACACCGCCTGTATATTTTCCTCCACGCTTAAAGTCCGGAATACGGATGCTTCCTGCGCTAAATACCCGATGCCCAAACGCGCGCGCTTGTACATAGGTAAGTCTGTTACGTCCAAATCATCTAAATACACTTTCCCCTCATTCGGCTTCACCAATCCCGTTGCGATATAGAAGGAAGTGGTCTTCCCGGCACCATTTGGCCCCAAAAGTCCCACAATTTCCCCTTGCGCCACCTGGTACGAAATGTGATCATTCACTAATCGCTGCCCGTATTTCTTGACTAAATTCTCTGTCCGTAAAATCATGCCTTAAAAATACGAATATTTTCGATGTTTTTCTCCACGCCTTCTTTGCTCCTTTACGACTTGAACCTGTTGTTTTCAAACCTTGCGCCAGCTTGCAGTCGGATTTTGTAAATCTTCGAGAGCTGTAGAAACGATTTTGGCGTATTGACAGAATGTGTCAATAGCAAGAGTATCCAGTGTTAAGCTCTGTTAAAAGCGGTTTTGTGAATAACTGGACAAATTGATAAACTCGATTTTCAGGTATTGACAGATTGTGTCAAAAGCTGAAAACGCCTTTGCATACCTCGCCGCTATTTTAACATTATGCCGTTTCAGTCATTTCACGGCCAGTATGGTATTGGCAGCAGGTTTGCATTACCCCATTCTCTATGCTCTCTACTCTCTAATCTCAAATGAGACTAAGCCGGAAAGACACTAAGCCGGAGTCGACTAAGCGGCGAAGCAGCGACTAAGTCACGCAGTGACGACTAAATCGCGTAGCGATGACTAAGTGACGAAGTCACGACTTCGCGCAGCACAGCGATGACTAAGTGATGAAGTCACGACTTCGCGCAGCGATCACGACTTCGCGCAGCGCAGCGCTAGAGCGCAACCCCACTAACCGTATACCGAGTAGGAGACGAAAACCAGCGAAGAGCTTGAGATCCAGAAATGGTGTAGGAAACGACGCGACCGGAGATGAGGTGCATCGATAGTTTTTTGGACGTAATATAAATTAAATTCTCAAAGGAAATCTCAAAGTCTACCTGTGATGGGCGGCCTGCAGAGTCCAGGGCTATTTTAAAGGAACGAACAGGAAGATTTTCGCCTTTTTTTAGGGTGTATTGGATTAGGCCTGGGGTGGATTCATCCGTGTAACTGAGGGCGTAAGCAGGTTTGTTTAGGTCCGCTTCCTCAAAAAGGGCCCATTCTTTCTTCAAATCTAGCTGAACGGAGTCAATGACTTCGGTGGTGCCGTCGAGAGTGACGGTCTTTTTTACCGAAAGGGGGGATGAGGAAAGCTGGTTCAGCTCTTTTTTCCAATCGTAGAAATGGGTCGCCGGCTCCGGGGAGCTGGTGCACGCAATGAATGTCAAAAAGATTAAAATGCTGAGGCGAATCATCCCCCCAAAGGTAAGAATTTTTTAGGCGGAGAAAACATCCTCTATGGGAATCTTCAAGACTTTAATGAGGAGGTAGATCTTCGTGGCGTTCGGATAATGTTTTCCGGATTCCCAATAATTGTAGGCGCTTTGGGAAACTCCTACGGCGGAAGCTACCTGTGATTGTGTCATCCGTAAAGTTAAGCGGGACTTGATCAGAACGGTTGAAAAGACGAGTTTGGTTTTCATAATTATTAGTGGTTACAGTGATATTTTTGATAATATTCAGAGAATTAATTCAAAAACAAAACTTAATCCACTATATCACAGAAGATTATAAAAACACTGATAATGATGCGCAATGAGAGTATATAAAAAAGTCCTCAAAAGACAAAATCGGCTTTTGAGGACTTTTTGTACTAAACTTTAATTCAAATTATTTTACGTTGTACTTGTATTTATAACGCTCAAATAACTGCGAGTGTTTGTTATCTAAGTTCAACGCGCGACCTTGAATATAGGCGTTCGTTAAGACGCTTGAACGCATGTCCAAAATATCTCCGGTGCTGATCACGATGTTCGCATCTTTACCTGCTTCGATACTTCCTGTGCGATCCGCAATTCCTAAGATTTTCGCTGCGTTTAAGGTAATCGCTGATAAAGCTTCTTCCTTTGTCACACCGTAAGCGGCCATGGTACCAGCGTGGAAGGGAAGGTCGCGTTGGCGCCAGTTTCCGTCTCCGCCTTCGAAGCCCATCGAGAATAAAACACCGGCTTTTTGTAACATGCCTGGCGTCTTATACGGTTGATCTACGGCATCATCTTCGGAGGCTGGCAGGCTATGGATTTCTCCCAAAATCACCGCCACGTTATTCTCCTTCAAAATATCCGCAATCATCCAGCTGTCGGTAGCTCCTACGAGAACGAGTTTGAAGTTGAATTCTTTGGCAAAATTAATCGCCGCTAACATTTCCTTCACAAGATCGCAATGCACGAAAAAGGGTTTGCTACCATCAAAAAGACCTCTTGTAGCTTCGAACTTCAAGTTCGTACTTGTATGCGTCTTCTCGTTCAAATACGCTTTCGCCTCTTTAAAAAAGGACCGCGCCTCTTCGAGGCGCGCCAAACCCGCCGCCACTGGATCTGCATTCGCTCCTCTTCTTTGAAATGCCGCCGGACGATTAATCAAAGCCGGCATCTTGAAGTGAATGCCGTTATCCATCGCGTAAGCGGCATCTTGCCAGTTCCACGCATCTAATTGCACGACGCTAGAAGAACCGGGGATCATCCCACCTTGCGGCGTGATTTGCGCTAATAAAACACCATTCGAACGAACGGTATTGATGATTTTGGAATCCGTGTTGTAGGCTACGATTGAACGAATGTTCGGATTCATTTCACCTAGTTCCTCAATGTCAACAGTCGACTTCGTAGAAGCGAATTCTACTAAACCTAAGCTCGAGTTAGGCGCGATTAAGCCTGGATAAACGTGTTTTCCCGTCGCATCTACGCGTTCTACATCTCCTGTAATTGAAGCAGAAGTAGCTGAAACGCTTTTGATTTTGCCTTTCTCGATCACGACCGTGCCGTTCTCAATGATGCTACCATTACCCACGTGGATTGTACCGCCAGAAATGACGATGGTCTTGCTTTGGGCAGGAGAGGGGTGCATATTTTCTTGTGCTACCGCAGAGAAACCGCTGATAGCTAAGAAGAGTGTATATATGATCTGTTTTTTCATCTTATTTTCTAGTTTTCAGTGTTTGCCCAACGGTTCGAAATACGGTCCCAAATGCTGTTTCCGTGGTGGTGATCCTCTTCGCACTCGTTTTCTGCGCGGTAAGATGGAGTAGCTGGGCGAGTCGATGCACCGCCTTTTTTGGCACCGATCATCTTCTGAACCAAACGCTGCTTCTCTGCCTTCAATTCTGCTTGACGAACTAGGTCCGCCGCGCGATCGAATACTACCGCACCGTCTACAATTGTGTGTTCAGATTTTGCATAGATCGATAATGGATTGTCTGACCAAACCACGATATCTGCATCCTTACCTTCCTTGATTGAACCGACACGGTCAGCGACGTGTAACATTTTGGCAGGATTCAACGTCACCATTTTCAACGCCTCTTCCTCTGACATACCTGCGTATTTCACGGATTTAGCTGCTTCTTGATTCAAACGACGCGCCATTTCCGCATCATCCGAATTGATCGCCACGTTCACACCCGTCTTTTGCATCAAGTACGCATTCTGTGGAATCGCATCCGTCACCTCCATTTTATACGTCCACCAGTCCGAAAACGTTGATGCATTTGCACCGTGTTTCGCCATGATATCAGCCACTTTATAGCCCTCTAAGATGTGTGTGAAGGTATTTACAGTGAATCCAAAATGATCCGCCACCTTCATCATCGCGTTAATCTCGCTCTGTACATACGAGTGACACGTGATGAAACGCTTGTGGTTTAAGATTTCGACCAGAGTCTCTAATTCTAAATCTATACGCTTACCAGGACCTTGTTTTTCATAGTCTCTCGCACGTGTAAAGGCATCCATTAACACCTGTTCCACACCCATTCTTGTATCTGGGAAACGAGGATTCGACGTATTCCAAGAACGTTTTACGTTCTCGCCCAATGCGAATTTGATGAACGGATCCCAATTCTCAAACTTCATACCCTCAGCGTTAGCGCCCCAACGGAACTTTAGTAATTGCGTTTGGCCACCGATCGTGTTACAAGAACCGTGCAAGATGTGGCTAGACGTCACACCACCACTTAATTGACGGTAGATATCCACGTCATCTGGATCGATCACGTCTTGGATTCGTACTTCAGCCGTCACCGATTGTGAACATTCGTTAATCCCGCCTGTACCCGCTACGTGCGAGTGCTCGTCGATGATACCCGCCGTCACGTGCTTGCCCGTTCCGTCGATCACACGAGCAGCTGGATCTTTCAATCCTTTGCCGATCGCAGCGATTTTACCATTCTTTAATAAGACGTCGCTATTCTTTAAAACGCCGGATTTTTCATTTGTCCAAACCGTCGCATTCTTAATCAAAATTGTTTCTGCTGTTGCTGGTTTTGAAGTTCCATACGCCGCAAAAGGATAGATCACTGAACCTACCTCCAATTTATCCTCTTTCTTCGCTGTTTTCTTCGAAGCTGTATCAGCCGCCGCAGATGCCGTTGCTTTCCAAGAAACCCAATCACCGTTCGCTAATTGTCCTGTTCCAGTGAAAGTCGCGTTTGCGAAGGTACCGCTCAAGCGTGTGCGCTTGCCTTTGTCCGCTTTCGAAGCGAAGCTGATGTTGATTAAGGATTCTTTTTGGGAGAAATCTACAGACGTCGTGTCTTTCGCTAAAATCTGCACTTTATATCCTCCTGGCTCGCCTGAGATACTTAAAGTCGCTTTGTTTGCGCCTACTTGTAAGTCATATTTTCCTGCCAAAGAGCTCCATTGCTCCTTCGCGATCGGATACGCATCGCCTTGCACCCAGTTTTCGATAATCGTTGTTTTATCCGAGAAAACCGGACCGTTCGTAATCACGAAGTTCGCTAATTTACCAGCATCCAGGCTTCCAACTAAATCAGACACTCCTAAAATAGAAGCCGGAGTTGAAGTCAACGCCTCTAAGGCCTTTTGCTCGCTCAAACCATATTGAATGGCCTTGCGAAGGTTTGGGATAAAACTACTCACGTCTTTTAATCCGTTTGCTGTGATAGCGAACGAAAGACCCGCTTTCTCAAAAGTCGCTGGATTCGTAGGCGCTAATTCCCAGTGCTTCATGTCCGCTACGTTCACAAAACGCGCGTCTGTCGGATCTTCTAAATCCATCGCTTGCGGGAAGTCCAAAGGCAAAATGAATTTCGCATTCGTCGCTTTCATCTCATCAATACGTTGGTATTCGTTACCGCTCGCCTTGATAATGTATTGAACACCAAACTCATCACCGATTTTATCCGCTCTTAAAGCAGACCATTTATCTGTTACCTCGAAGATTTGAGGAAGTGTTTGAATCTCATTGAAGGAGGCCAAAGATAAATTCGTCCCCTCTTTCGCCGGCTTCGATTTGTACCAAGCGGCGTCTAAGAAGTTTTGGCGTAAAAGCGCAATCGAACCCATTAAAGAACCTGGATAATCCTGCGTAGAGGAACCTTTATTAAAGGAATAATGCGCCGATGCCTTCTCTTTCAAGACCACTAAATTTTCTCTTTCCTTCGCTAAACTCACGAAAACGCCGGTTCCACGAGAGATACCGTCCATTTGGTGCGTTAAAACTGTTCCAAAGCCTAGCTTGCGCAATTCCTTCGCCTTCGCATCATTCACCTCGAACAATTTCGCGTGTGAAACCTCCGATTTAATGGCCTGATTCCAGGAATAAGGGCCTTTTGTGTTTGAGATCATTTGCGATGGAGAACGGAATCCGCCGCCACCTGCTGCTACCGCTGACATGCCGTAATCACTGTAAAGATCAATGAAAGACGGGTAAATGTATTTGCCGCCGCAGTCGATAACCACCGCGTCCTTCGGAACGATTGCCGTCCCTACAGATTCAATTTTGCCATTTTTAATGACCAAAGTCGCCTTCTGTAAAGTCGTCTTCGCATCTTTCACGATGGTCGCATTCGTGAAGGCATAATAACCATTCGACGGACTCGCCACATCATTAATGGGGAAAGTCACCTGGGCAATGAGTGGGCTGCTCAAGAAAAGGAACAGAGCCCCTAGCCAATAGGAGTAGATTTTTTTCATTCGTTGATTTAATTGTTAGAGTTTAAAGATAGAAAAATTTTGTCTTTGACCTATCTTTGTCTACACATTTTGCCTAAGTCAATCATGCATACCGCTAATACCATCGCCCACCTGGTGGCGAATCCAGAATCACATGCCCGTTTTTTGAACACCCTTTCCTTTATGGAAAATTCCGGTGCGCGCAAGATTTCTAAATTTGAGCACAAAAAAGAAGTCAGCCTGATTATCCTAAAGCACGCCGCTGAAGAGCATCGCCACGCTTATTATTTGAAGAAGCAAATCAGCAAATTAGTCCCGTCCGGTTTCGAGACTTATGACGATTCATTTTTGATTAACCCACGCTCATCTCGCTTCTACTTAGATGTGTTAGACCTGCGTGTCAGCCAATATGCAAAGAAAAACTTAGGCCTTTCGGGCTATGACGTGAAATGGGCGGCCTATTTATTAGTGACCTATGCCATCGAATTACGCGCGGACGAATTGTATCCGATTTACCAGCAAATTCTCACGGAAACGAAATCGAAAGTCCAAGTGAAATCCATCATCGTGGAAGAGGAAGGGCACCTGGAGGAAATGATTTCTCAGCTAAAGTCTACCTGGCCAGACTGGGAAAAACACGCCACTGTGGCCGTGCAGATCGAGTCGGAATTATTTCAGGATTGGGTGAGTTCGCTGGTTCCTGAGGTAGTATAAGGTTTCACAAAACGTGAACTTCTCCCGTTTTTATCAACAAACTTTTAATCTCGCCGTTCACCTTTACTTTCGCCGTGCTGCCTTTTAGCCCTTTCAGGTGCAAGGACGTCACTTTGCCGTCTTTCCAACTCATTGAAACCTCGAATCCACCACGGGTTTTTAGGCCAGAAACGGAGCCTTCTGATGCCCATGCAGCCGGTAAAGCAGGGAGTATTTCAATTAATTCCGGAGTGGATTGAACCAGCATTTCTGCTACCGCTGCGGATCCACCAAAGTTCCCATCGATTTGGAAAGGAGGGTGTGCATCGAACAAGTTCGGGTAGGTGCCACCGCCGCGAGCATAGTTTACTTTTACGCCGTCTGGTTCTACGTATTTCAAGAGTTCGCGGTACATTTTATAGGCGTGATCTCCGTCGCGAAGGCGTGCCCAGAGGTTAATTCTCCAGCCTTTAGACCAGCCTGTTGTCTCGTCTCCTTTGATCTCTAAGGTTTTTTTCGCCGCCGCAGCAATCGTTGGCGTTTCCGCCACCGTTACGTGCGTACCTGGATAAAGACCGTACAGATGGGATTGGTGGCGGTGTTTTGGGTCCGTGTCTTCCCAGTCGAAATACCATTCCTGCAAGTTGCCTTTTGCGCCTACTTGGTACGGAAGCATTTTGGCTAATGCCTTTTCTAAAGATGCTTGGAAGGCAGGATCTTTCTGCAGGATTTTTTCTGCTGCGATTAAGTCCAAAAACAACTCGCGAATCATCGCCAAATCTGCCGTCGCCCCGTAGGCTGTCGCTCCTTGGTAGCCCGTAGGCGTGATGAATTTGTTCTCTGGGGAGGTTGATGGAGATGTGATTAAGCGCCCATTTTTGTCCTCAATTAGCCAATACAGGCAGAATTCTGCCGCACCGCGCATTAAAGGATAAGCTTTTGACTCTAAGAATTTCTTGTCTTGTGTGAACAAATAATGCTCCCACAAGTGGGTTGAAGCCCAAGTCGCGCCCATTGGCCAGTTGGCCCAGCTCGGATCGCCGTTTCCGAAATCTCCCACGGGATTCGACATCGCCCAAATATCAGAATTGTGGTGAACCACCCAGCCTGGGGCATTATAAAAGGTCTTCGCGGTGATGCGTCCCGTCTTTTCTAGGTTCTCCAAGAAGCCCAAAAACGGAGAGTGCATCTCGCTTAAATTTGTATTTTCTGCCAGCCAATAATTCTCTTCGGCATTAATATTCATCGTGTAATTACTCGACCAAGGCGGTCGAATGTGTGGATTCCATAAACCTTGCAAGTTGGCTGGGACGCCCGGAGTACGCGAACTAGAGATCAATAAATAACGCCCAAACTGGAAGTATAGCGTTTCGAGGTAGTTGTCCTTCTCGCCTTTGGCATAACGTCGTAAACGCTCATCCGTAGGCAACTCCGGTGCATTATCTGCCGGTAAATTCAAGTTTACACGCTTGAAATATGGCTGGTAATCTGCTAAATGGCGCGCTAATAATTGCTCCGCTCCCTTAAAGCTGGCCGCCTGCAAACGCTTTTCAGATAGCTCATCCTCGTTCAAACCCTCTTTCGATGGGCTCTTGTCGAAACCATTAAAACTCGTCGCCATCGTCACTAAAATCGTCGCGTCCGTTCCGCCCGCCATCTGTAAAGTGGAGTCGGTTCTAACTACCTTTCCATCAGCCGATTGAATCAAAATATCGGTAGCAAAACGTGTCCCTTTTGAATCATCGAACATAATTGGATTCCCTTGTTTGCGCACATAGTTTGGATCCGCTCTAACCGGCGCTACTCCTTTTGCATGCAAGTGATTGATGGTTGATTTCGTTGCATATTTCAAAAGCGATTTAAATTGTACCGTGAAATTCAAACCCTTTTTCTCCCTACTCGTTAAGTGAATCACGAACACGTTATCTGGATGCGAGAAGAAGTATTCCTTGCGAATTTCGTTCGTGCCCGCGTGGTAATGCACCGTCGAAACCGCCTTATCTAGACTCAATTCGCGGCGGTATTCCGTCGGATTTTCGTGGTTGAAATCGATGTATAAAGTACCGAGTGGGGCATAGGATTCTGAGAATTTACCCTGAATTTTACGGACCAAAGAATCCGCCGCTTTATAATTCTCAAGGCGCAAAGCCTCGCGAACCGCCGGCAAGTTTTTATACGCCTCCTTGTTCATATAAGGGTCCATCGGCTCCCCAGACCACAAAGTCAGGTCATTCAAAAAGATCTTATCGCTCTTCGTACCGCCAAAAACAGTCGCCCCCTGTTTTCCATTCCCTAGCACCAGCGCCTCTTCGAAATAGGTAGCCGGTTTATCGTACCACAAACGCATCGGCTTTTGCTGTGCGAACGTACTAAAAGCAATCAGAGTCAAGAATAGATAGCGCATAGGTTTATTTTTTGATGGCTAAACGGCCGGTGTAGTCAATTCGTTGTAAGAAAATCGTCTGTTTTTGTTCCGCAAAATACTCGTCCACGGCTTTGCGGCAGCCTTCCCAATGGCCATAATCGTCGATGATTAAAACGCCATCTGAGCTTAATGAAGGATATAAATGGATTAATTCGTGTTTTGTGGACGTGTACCAGTCGGTGTCTAAACGCAATAGGGCGATGGGTCCTGCGGGCACGGTCACGGGGATCGTGTCTTCCACTTTTCCCTCCACGTAGTGGATGTTTTCAGACGGGAATTTACTGTTTGACATCGTTAATTTAACGTCGTCTAAGTTTGCCAAACACCAAACCGATGTCTCCTTCTTATCCTGGGTTTGCTCGAGCATTTGGTCGGCTTTTTGGCCTCTAAAATCCACATCCTCCGCCGTAGGTTCCGACATCCCCTCAAACGTATCATATAAATACAAGTGGCGATCGTTCACCCCGCGATGCTGCAAAACCTGCGCCACCATCAGCGATGAACCACCCCTCCAAACCCCGCATTCTACGAAATCTCCCGGAATATTTTCATCAATAACGTAATTCGTCGCCTGATAAAGTGCAAACATCCGCTCCACCGAGGTCATCGTGTAGGGCTGGCAAACCTGATAAAACTCCCAAAAGGTTTTGTCCTGAATATCCGCATACGGACCGGCCGCTTTGCGATCGAATTTAGTGACTTTGTAACCGAATTGTTCAATGAGGCTTAGGAGGAATTTGCGCATAGAGGATAATTTCCCCTAAAAATAGTAAAAATTTTGTGTTTTACTATTGGAGGGTGTTTACTGGTAGACACACACTCTATTAGAAACTGGTTACAGGAAATTTTTCAAATTTATTTCAATACTAGTTGCTTAATGGTATCAAATTCAGGTGTTTCTGATACGAAACTATAGTATTTTACTCGCTTGTCCGCTTCTGAAGGAATTCGTGTGATGGTTTCTCTAACTCCTGATATTAGGTAAAGCTTTAGATTCAACTCTTTCAATACAATGTGTCGTCGCTGTCTTTGATTCTCCTTTGAAAGTTTTGTTAAATGTAGAAGCTCATTTATTTTATTTACATCTATCCCTGAATTATTTGGGGATTCTAGTATTGCTTTCAGGATTTTAGCTTCATGTGGATCTAATACATACTGATCGGTATCAGTGATCTTTTTGTATTGGTTTTTGAAACTTTGATAGTCTACCTTGTAAGATTGTTCCTTTTTTTTAGGTTCTCTAGCTTTTACAAGAAAGTAAATTGCTATTAGACAGGATATTATGATGGTTAATAATAGCACAAATATGGTCTCTGAAAATTGCATACTAGTTTAATTTAAAGCAGTTATTGGACAATATTTGTCATTATGGTCTAATCAAATTTTACAATTAGAACTATTTCATGGTTACAATTATTCGATTTTTGCCTTATTCTCCATCATAAATATGTTATAACCTTTATAAAATTATTTAACGGTATGTTTTCACAAAATCGCTAAAACGAGCCCCTGGGGCAGATAATTTTGTTATAACTCAAATAACACAATTGCAAATGAAGAGAAAGCTTAATTGCATATAGTTTAGTCCTTGACTGGTGTAGCGAGTGTCGCTCTGTGAGTCAAGATGGCGAAGCCGTGCATTAACTTGACATTCTTACCGTGTTCTATCTAGTAGCGTTTGCAGTTTCTTTAATCGTTTCTTTGTTCTTAATCCCTATCTTAATTAAGGTGGCGAATAAGTATAAGGTGTATGATGAGCCAGGTGATCGCAAGATTCACCCAAAATCAATCTCGTACTTAGGGGGGGTCGGCATCTACTTTGCCGTGGTGCTGGGCTTGTTTGCGGCTAGGCTATTGGATTCTGAGATACACTTTGATCCATCCTTCTTCTTTATACTTTTCGGGATGACGATTATTTTTCTGAATGGTCTGGGGGATGACTTGTTCGGTTATTCAGCTAATCAGAAGTTCTTTGTACAGTTTGCGATCTGTTTTGCCTTCATAGATTCTAAAGGAGTGATACAACTCTACTTGCAGGAATTAATTGATTCCTATATTCTCAGCCGCATCATTTTGTCGTTTGCATTAGTTACCATCATTAATAGCATTAATCTATTAGATGGTATTGATGGCTTAGCGGCCTCCATAGGGATTTTCATTACGATTGTATTTGCAGTCCTGAATTTACTGCAGGGGAATGATTCTCTTGCCATTCTGGCCTTGTCTCTATTAGGCGCTTTAATGGGATTCTTATATTATAATTTTAATCCTGCCAAAATCTTTATGGGAGACTCCGGCGCATTACTCACCGGGTTTGTCATTGCGCTTCTTACGATTTCAACTCCATACAAAGGATTTGTTATCTCGATTAATCATTCTAAGATTCAGCTAATCAATATTATCCTTGCCGCAATCTCATTTCCTGTTTTAGATGTCATCCGCTTATTCTTTCTACGCTTGATTTCTGGGGCTTCTCCGTTTAGTGGGGATCGGAATCATTTGCACCATATATTAGTGGATTCAGGAATTTCAGTAAAAAAGGCAGTTCTGGCTATTTTATTGATTGTCACTTTACAAATTGCAATCGTGATTAGTCTTTCATTTGTTTATTGGATTTGGGTGCTCTTTGTTTTAATGATTAGTTACTTAATATTTTTCAAGTTTGTTAAATCTTAATTTTATTTTCGCAATTCATCGAATAATTGGTGTAGAGCCAATAATGGTTTTAAATACTTTACTTTTATCATAATCTATGAGTGTAGAAATACAAATTTTGTTCTGAATAATTAATCTTAATTCTAATATTAGAATTAATTGATTTGTAATCTATTGAGAGAAAAAATCATAAATAATATTTCATGGTTATTTTTAGATAAAGTATTTCGAGCAGGAGTAGGACTGTTTATAAATATATATTTGGTACGTTATCTTGGGCCTAAACAATTTGGATTATTAAGTTTTACAACTGCTTTATTTAGTTTGTTTGGGCCATTTGCTTCCTTTGGTCTAAAAAACATTGTTATTCGTAACCTTATTAATGAGCCAGAAAAGGTAAATGAAACCCTAGGAACCTCAACTCTAATGCTTTTTATTGGGGGAGTAGTTACATATCTTATATGTATTTTAACAATTTGTATATTACGTCCAAGCGATACATTATCTATAAGTTTAGTTATATTGTTAGGAACTATTTTACTTTTTAATGCTGGGGAAGTTTCTATATTTTGGTTTGAATCTCAGATACAATCTAAATACATAGTATGGGTGCAAAATATTATATTTTTCATTACTTCAATAATTAAGTTTTTTCTTATTGCTAATAGTGCTTCAATATTTGCTTTTGTTTGGATTACTGTTATTGAATCTGTTTTTGCAACACTTATTTTACTCTTTTTAATGGGTTATAATGGGGTGAATTTTCTAAAGTTTAAGGTTAGTTTAGTTCGAGCTAGGATATTATTTAAAGAAAGTTGGCCGCTTCTATTATCTTCAATTGCTAGTATATTAAATATGAAAATTGATCAGGTGATGCTTGGTCAGATGGTTGGAGATGAAGTTGTTGGTATTTTTTCGGCAGCAATTAAAATTAGTGAAATTTGGTATTTTACTATTGGAATCGTACTATCGTCTGTATATCCCTTACTATCAAAAATGCATGCATCTAATAACCCTAAAATTCATAACTATTGGGTGAATTTATATAGATGGATGTTTATTATCTCCTTAATAGGTGCTATTTTTTTAGTAATATTTTCAAAACTAGTTATTAATTTATTTTTTGGTCAGGGCTATTCTGAATCAGCAGCAATTTTGAAAATTCATGCATGGTCTGGGATAAACGTTGCAATAGGATCAGTATGGAGTTATTGGATTTTATTAGAAGGAAAACTAAAATTGGGCCTTTTTGCTCAAATTATTGGAGCGGTTCTAAACATTTCACTCAATTTTATTTTAATTCCATATTGGGGCGCATTTGGAGCGGCAATTGCTACATTAATAAGTTATTTCTTTTCATCATTAGTTTCTTTTACGTTTTACAAGCCCAAAATATTTTTTGGATATATTAAAGAGGCAATTTTATTTTAGCTTTCTAAATAATTAATAATCAATACACAAAATGTTATCTATATTAAAACTTATATATCGCCGGTTAAATTTAATTTTTCATTATGGAAGTAATAACAAAATTTATGGGCTTATAGATTTAGAAGAAAAAATTTTGTCGATCATTAATAAATTATACAAAAATGAAATATATGTTTTAAATGGACCTTTTAGTGGAATGAAGTATATATCTGAGAGTAATGGTAGTCAATTATTGCCAAAATTAATTGGGTGTTATGAAGAACCAATTCATAATTGGATACTTGAAATTATTAATAATCCTATTTATAAAACAATAATTGATGTAGGTTGCGCAGAGGGGTACTATGCAGTTGGATTTGCAAAATCGCCACATCATCCACAAATTATTGCATTTGACATCGACAATACGGCTTTAGAAAATGCAAAAAAACTAGCTGTCCTAAACAATGTTGTAGAATCTATAAAGTTTTTTAATCAGTTTGAATATAAGTTTTTAGAGAACTTATTAAAAAGTAAACCAAATCAAAAAGTCCTCGTTTTTATGGATATAGAAGGTGATGAAAGAATTTTACTTGACACAAAAAAGTTCCCTGTTATTAAAGAATGTGATTTTTTAGTTGAGTTGCATGATTGTTTTTATCCAGGCTTAACTGAGAAAATTATAAGTTTTTTTAATCAGACACATAAAATTCAAATTATTCTAGATTATCCTTGGCGCGAAAAAGAATACTGTTTTAATTATAATGACTTTTCTTCAGACGAAACACATTTTTTGTTCAACGAAAATCGCCCAACTGGTATGTCATGGATGTATGCTAAACGAAAATGAAAAACCTAAAATATAAAATACTTTTCACTGTAGACTCTGATTATCTTCCACACTTTGCTACCGCCTTATACTCTCTTTTTTTAAATAATATCTCATTGCATTTTGAAATTGTATTATTTACTGCTAAAATTTCAGAAAGTGATAAATTTAAAATCAATAAAATATGTTTGAAGTATGATGCGATATTAAATATCATAGTTTTAGATGAGAAACATTTCGAAGGTCTTATTATAAGTAAACATTTCAAAGTATCTAATTATTTTCGATTATATGCGGCAGATTTTATTGATGGGGATAAATGTTTGTATTTAGATTCTGATGTTATAATTAATGGATCTATTAAAAATCTTTATGAACAGGATATTCAAAATTTTTATTTGGCAGCTGTTGAAGATCCTGCATACAATAATCATAAAGAGTTGGGACTAAAGCCAAATGCAAAATATTTTAATTCAGGTGTGATGCTTTTAAATCTTAAAAAATTGAGAGATAATAGAATTAGAGATAAGGTTTTAAATTTTGTTAAGACAAAATCAAATGTGATAAAATATGTTGATCAATGTGGACTTAATGCTGTTATTAATGGGGACTGGTTGGAATTAAATGCTGAGTATAATTGCCAATCTTATATGTTATTGAAAAGTAACTTCAGTAATTATTTCAAATCTATTAGGCCTGTTATAATACATTACACTGGAAGTAGTAAGCCATGGCAATTTAGTAACATACACCCTTTTAAATATAAATATTGGTATTATCGAGTAAAAGTAATTATTTTTTATGTTGTGAATAGAGAGCTTATCTAATCAAAGTTTTTAGTTTGAATGAATATTTATGATTCTAATTATTTTAATATAATGAATAATTATCTTATTTAATTTTAATGAAATCTCCAGTTTTACTTATAACTTTTAATAGGACATATGAGACTCTAAAAGTTTTAGAAAGAATACAAAAATATGCTCCTAGTCGAGTTTATATATTTTCAGATGGATATCGAAATGATGTTGAAAAAAAGGTAGTTTTAGAATTAAGAAGTTTAATTATTTCTAAGGTCAATTGGGAGTGTGATTTATTTTTCAAATTTAGTGATGTTAATTTGGGATGTAAATATGGACCTGCTAGTGCAATTAATTGGTTTTTTGACCATGAGCTCGAAGGTATAATTTTAGAAGATGATTGTTTGCCATCATTAAGTTTTTTTTTGTTCTGTGAGACATTATTGTGTAAATATAGATTTGATAACAATATATATCACATTGATGGTACAAATTTTTGTCAGCCAGTTGATAATATGCTTTATCATTATTCTCGATATGCATTAATTTGGGGTTGGGCAACATGGAAAAGAGCTTGGATGGATTATGATATAGAAATGATTGATTTTCCAAATCAAAAAAAAATAAACTTTTTAAACAAAATATTTTTCACAAAACCTGAAATTAATTATTGGTATAATAAGTTAGATATTGCCTATGAAAATAAAATCGATGCTTGGGATTATCAATGGTTTTATACTATATGGAAAAACAATGGTTTAACTATTAGGCCTAATTATAATATGATAAAAAACATAGGATTTAATTCAAACGCAACACACACCAAAAAGTCCAATAGAATATTTGAATTAATGTTAGATAATGAAATTGATTTAACATTAAATGCTCCGACTTTAAAATATCCAAATATAAAAATTGATGAAGAGACTAGCAAAAATAGATTTAATTTGGGGAAATCCTATTTTCAATATTTTTCTGAAAAATTCATTTACTATTTTTATAAGAAATTTTGTAAATAGAATTTATATAGTTTGTCTAAATTACAATGCAAATGTGATTGTTGGTTTTAATTCATATATTTCCAATGTGGTTTTTTTAGGAGATAATATAATTCATGATAATTGCAGTGTAATTAATTGTAGTATTGGGAGAAAAACGTATATATCATCTAATTCAATGATTAAAAATTGTGAAGTTGGTAGTTTTTGTAGTATTGGGAAGTTTTCCATCATAGGGTTATCTAAACACCCGATCAGTCAATTTATTAGCACTCATCCATTTATATATTCATCGTACAATGAATTTTATAGTAAATCTAATTTTGTTACTAGTGACGCAACTTTAATTGGTAACGATGTATGGATTGGGGATCGCGTTACGATTATTGGAGGTATTGAAATTGGGAATGGTGCCATAGTTGCAGCAGGATCAATCGTCACAAAAAGTGTCTTGCCATATTCCATAGTTGGAGGAGTTCCAGCTAAGCATATTAGATTTCGATTTGATGAAAATAAAATTAGAAAATTTGAGGAAATGAATTGGTGGAATTGGAAAGACGTTGATATTCTTAATCAAATAGATAATTTTAAAATAGACGGTGCTAACTAAATTATTTTTTTATTTTTTAATATTTTGTCTGTTTTTTGTTGGCGATTATACTCTAGATATTTTCCCTTTATATTTTGTATTCTATTTTATAAATTTACTTACTAGGATTTATTTCAAGATTAGTTATAATTATAGAGAATTCATTCTTCAGTTCATTTTAATTCTGATTTATTTTATTAATATAATATATGAAATATGGAGTTTGAATTTTTACGCATTTTCGTTATTGATGTTAATTTTTAGTGTAAACTCTATTCCTACTTTTATATATTTTATAACAAATCAGTATAGCTTTAATTCGAAATTATCACTTTTTTTTCTGATCTCTATATTTCTTGTTAATATTTATTCCCTATCAAAATACAATTCTTCCCTGATAAGGAATTCCTACATTTTCGGGCCAAATGTTTTTTATAGAATAATTTCTTATTTTTTTTCCTTGTCGATTTTACCGTATTATTTTAAACTTAAAGTAATTAAGGTTCAATATGTTTATATTATTGTTTTTATTTTTCTAATAAATTTATTTTTTACTGGATCAAGGGCTGTAATTTTTATTATTTTATTTTATGGGTTGTTATTTACAAGTATTAAATTTTTTAAGTATCTCATCCGATTAGATATTTTATTTATTTTCTCCTTAATTATTTTCTTTATTTATAATATAATTAATAAGTTTTTTGCAAGAATTTTTTTTTATGCCAACACGAATAATAGTATAAATATTCGATTAAACTACTATAATAAAAATTTAGAATTTTATAAGAATTATAGTTTTTCTGACATCTTTGGTTTAACAAGCGTAAATAAATATTTAAATTTTTATCCACATAATATATTTGTCGAAAACATTATATATAATGGCATTTTCGCACTTTTTATAACGGTTGTTTCTTTTCTTATTTTCTTCTCTTTTATTTTTTATAAAAAATATAATTTTATCTATTTTATTTTCATTTCATTCTTCATAGGTTCTTTATTCTCCGGATCTATGTTTGATAACTTTTTATGCATTGTAGTCCCTTTATATTTTTATAAAAATAATTACGTTATAGATGAATTTAACAATCATTACAGTTAGTAAATATTTTGACAATAATCTTATTGAAACATTAAAATCCGTTCAAAATCAAAGTGTTGAACCTCATGAACATATAGTCATTGTTTCTAAAATACAAGGGACAAGTATTGAATTTTTATTAAGTAATTTTTCTAAAAACTATAGAATATTTATTTTCAATAAAGATAGTTCTATTTATAATGGGATGAATTTAGGTATTCAGAAAGCTTTTGGTAATTATTTGTATTTCTTGAATAGTGGGGATATTTTTTTAAATAATAATACTTTAAGTAATATTTATTCTTGTGAAAATTTATATCCTAATAAGATTTTAATTTTTCAAACACTTCAGGTGTATAATAATTTAAGTTTTTTAAGAAATCCCAAAAAAAGTTTAAATAGGTTATTTATTTCACCGGCTCATCAGGGTTTTATTGTTCCTTTTTATTCCGAAAGATATGATTTATTCTTATTTAATGAGCTTAATCATATTTCAGCTGATACTGAATGGATGAAGGGATTATTAACTCAATACCAGTATAAAATAATTGAATTGGTTATTTGTAAATTTTATTTAGGAGGAATTTCAAATTTCCCAACTCTTAAAACGATTAAATTAAAACGTAATTCTTTGAAATTTATATCTGAAATTTTAAAATATTTTTTTAGGTTAATATTTGGCACGAAATTTTATTATATCGTAATTTCTTATTTGAATGGATATGAAAGAGTTTACAGATAATTCTTCCTCGTTGGTTTCAATTATTATGCCCACATATAATAATGCCAACTATATAATTAATAGTATAAATTTTATAATCTTTCAATCATATACCAATTGGGAGTTAATAATTACTGACGATAATTCTGATGATCATACTACCGAAATAGTTTCATGTTTTATAAGATTAGATAATAGAATTAAATTATTTAAAAATGAGTATAATTTTGGTGCTGCTTATTCTAGAAATAATTCCCTTAAATATGCTCGTGGTAGATATATTGCATTTTGTGATAGTGATGACTATTGGAGATTTGATAAGTTAGAAAAACAAGTTCAATTTTTAAATAAGAATAATTTGGCTTTTACTTTTAGCTCCTATAATCAATTAGTTAATAATAATATTATTGGATGTGTTACCCCTCCTACTATTTTATATTATAGGGATTTGCTTAAATTTTGTCCAATTGGAACCTCCACAGTTATCTATGATACATTTTTTATCTCTAAATTAGAATTTCCAAATTTTAGATGCAGACAAGATTATGCACTATGGTTGATTATTTTTAAAAACTTAGGTCTAGCATATAGTATGAAGGAATCTTTTGTTGATTATAATTTAAGAAATGATTCATTATCAGCAAATAAATTTAAAGCTGCTATTAATCATTTTTACGTTTTAAGGAAAGTTACTAACCTTAATTTGCTAATCGTTTTTTATTATTTTATATTTTATTTATTTAGGGGGATATATATTCATTATATTTCACGTTATTTATTAAGTTTATTTAAATCTTGATTTTAATTTAATTACCACTAATAATGTAAATACATAGTTTTATTTATATATAATTAAGTTTTAGTGGTAATGGTATCTATCTAATATTTTGGATTCACTTTATCTATCATTATTTAATTTTACAACTGTGTTAATTGATTTACAATTTGGTACTTAATAAATCTTAGATTTGTATGTTATCTTCTTATTTGGATTTGTCCGATAATCAAATTTCCCTGTTCTTTTTATTAAATTATTAATAATGATTTTGTAATCATCTTTGTCATGAATAATTTGGATTTCCTATTATAGGTTTTGAAATTTATTCCAGACATTTTATGATTTTGAAAAATTTGATATCATTAATAATTGTATTTAGGATATTAATTTAAATAAGTAGTCTTTCATTTCTTCAAGTTTATTTTAGCTATTATGGTAAATATATTATATAGGATTGATTTTATAAATTGAATTCTCCTTATAGTTATGTGTATAATATTAGAATGTTAATGATTGCTTAATTGAAGACTCTTCGACTTAAATAGAATTTACTTTTTCCGTTGAGCTTTGCATACTAACTCTATGATAGGATCATGGTAATTTGTGAATATTTTTATTATTTTTTATCAAAAAAAAATCTAGTTTTTTTGGGGATTTAGAAGTTTGGTGAAGTTATTAAGTTTTAATTCATTCTTGGTGTAAAGCCAACAAACAATAAATACAAATCGATTAATAAATTCGTCTTTTCTGTGAAGTGGCGAATGGTGCTTATATTTTTTCGAGATAAACAAAGCTTAATTGCCATGTAACGAATTGGTGGAAGTATTTGATTGTTATATACCTCATTTGTCTTTTTGCAACTTAGCGCCAAAAAAAAAAATGATAAGATCGTAAAAACTCAATCACTAATGTTTTGACTGTCTGATAATGGACAGGGCACTTACATTAACACTTTATTCTATAAATTTTACATTTTATATTTTATATCATGAAACAACTGATTCGATACTTCTTTGCCTTTTTTTTCCTGTTTAGTATAACAGATTCTTTCGCCCAGAACGTAAGTTCTCAAGCTATGAATCAAGCGAAAACTTTGCTTTCTTCAAGAGGCTTGAATGAAGGAGAGGTTTTTGCAAAATTTAAATCTAGAGGTCTGGATGTAGAGAATATGAATGAAAGTGATTTCTTAAAGAATCAGGGAGTTTTAGAGCAGATTATAGCTGAAATTGAGGCGGAGAATAAAGTCAAGAAATATTCTCTGGAAAATGTTTCAAATAAACCAGCAGAATCGGTTCTAAAATCAATAATTGATTCATCTACCGACTCTGTTAAAATGGTTTCGACTCATTTAGCAGCGAAACAGGTGAATCCAGTTTCTCTTACAGCTCCATCAGATATTTATGGACACAAGATTTTCCGCGATAATTCATTAGAAATCTATCGAACCTCTAAAGATGCGAGCCCCCCAGATTCTTATATTTTAGCTGCTGGAGATAAAATCAACATTGTCATTTTTGGGAAGTCGCAAGCTGATTTACAATATGAGATTAATAGTGCTGGTTTTATTCAACCTACGAATATGCCTAAGATTTTCTTAAGTGGATTGACATTAAAGCAAGCTAAAAACCTAGTGGCACTGCGCTTCTCCACTTTTTATTTCTTTAATAAAGATCAGTTTGCCTTAACGCTTAATACGTCTCGCACGCTTAATGTAAATATTTTCGGTGAAGTGGAAAAGGCTGGTTCATTCACCACATCTGCGTTGAACACGGCATTAAATGTTTTGTCTGCGAGTGGAGGACCCACGAATTTCGGTACTGTTAGAAATATTCAAATCATTCGAGGGAGTGTAAAGAAATTACTAGATGTCTACGCTTTCATGAGGAATCCAATTCTTCAATTTGATTTCTATCTTCAGAATAATGACATTATCTATATCGCACCAGCCCAGAAAGTGGTAAGCCTAAATGGAGCAGTTAATCGACCTATGCGCTATGAGTTAAAAGGTAAGGAAGGTATTACGGAGTTACTAGATTTTGCAGGCGGAATTAAATCAGATGCTTTAACAGATTTTATTCAATTACAACGCTATGAGAACAATGTAGCCGTTATTAAGGATTACCCACTAAAGGATATTTTAAGTGGGAAATTAAAACTCGAATTGTTAAATGGGGATGTGATTACAATCAAATCGATTAACAGCGAATTGAAAACGATTGTAAAGGTATCTGGGGCGGTTGATTATCCAGGTAATTATGAATTAGGGAGTACTAAAACAGTTAAAGAACTCTTAGTAAAAGCAAAGTTAAAACCAGAGGCAAAAACGGATCAAGCGTTCATATTCAGAAAGCGCCTAGATCAAACAAGCGGAATCATTGCGATTAACATTACAGAGGTATTAAAAGGTAAGCTGAATTATGCTTTAGAAAAAGAAGACTCATTAGTGATTTTCGATCAAGCTAGGTATATAGATCAGTTTAGTATTGCCGTAGTAGGCGAGGTGCGTAATCCATTCGATCGAAATTTTAGATACGATGAATCACTGACAATCCAAGAAGCCATTGATTTAGCTGGTGGCTTAAAGAACACCGCTTTGGCATCAGGCTATATCTACCGCACCAATCCTTTTAACTTAAAGAGGACAGTTTATATCCCTGTGAATCTGATGGATAAATCGTCACCTAAATTAAATCCAGGCGACAAACTGGTCATTTTAAACAAGGATGTTTACGAAATTGATGCGACCATTAATCTAGTAGGAGAAGTGAAGTCCCCTGTTAGCATACGTTTCGATTCCACCATTTCAGTGAAAGATTTAATAAAACTAGCGGGAGGATTCACCATTGCAGCTGATTTAACTAATGTTAATATTTTTAGGTTAAAATTTTCAAAAGACAAGGCTCCTATTAAAGAATTGATCAAGTTTTCAATTGATCAAAACTTCAATATTTTAGGAGATGATACTATTTTAAAGTTACAGCCATATGATTTAGTCGTTGTACGTAAAATTCCAGAGTTCCAATTAAATGAACAAGTGGAAATTAAAGGAGAGGTTAACTTCCCTGGATTTTATATTTTAAAATCACGTCAGGAATACTTTACAGATGTCATCAGGGATGCAAGTGGATTTACTAACTATGCAGATTTATCTAACATAACAATCATTCGATATCAAAATAATGACGGGAGGCTTATTTTCGATGCTGAATCAGCCATGAGAAATAAGCACAATGGTAAATTTGATCCCATTATGCTACCAGGCGATTATATTCAGGTTCCATTTACAATTAACACCATCAAGATTGAATTAGCAGGAACTAGGTTCTTATTGCAAGGGAATCAAGCGGAGATAAACGTAAATTTTAGTGGAGCTAGAAAGGCAAATTGGTATATCAATAATTTTGCTGGTGGTTTTAGTGAAGAGGCAGATCGTTCAAGTGTTCGAGTGATTAGGGGAAATGGAGCAATTGTCTCTACTAAGAAATGGCTCGGATTAATTAATGTTTATCCTAGGGTTAATTCTGGCGATAAAATTTTATTATCATATAAAGTCGAAAAGACTAAAAATCAAAATGAAAAGCCGTTTGATTGGGAAAAATTCATGAATAAAATTCTAGCGGTAGCTACATCTGTTGCATTAATCACACTCTATACTAAATAATGGATCAAAGAAAGCAAATCCAAGAAATAGACCTGCTCGCTATCCTAAGTAAGCTATTAAAAGCTAGAGGCTTTGTCGTTAAAATAACTGCTGCATTTATGATTGCTGGTGTGGTTATTTCCTTTTTAATGCCTGCTAAATACTCTGCTGGCAGCACCTTTGTTCCTATGCTTTCTTCTGATTCTAAATCAAGTGGATTATCAGGTTTAGCTTCTTTAGCGGGGATTGACATAGGAGGAGCCATGGCAGGGAATGATATAGCACCGAATCTTTACCCAGAAATCATTGCTAGTATTCCATTTAAGAGAGAATTATCACTGGTTAGGGTTCCTTATGATGGGAAGTCAGTTACGTTCAAGGAATATACTTTATATAAGAAAATAGGATTGATTGCGGGCTTAAAAAAGTATACGATAGGTTTGCCGGGTCTTATCATGCGGACTGTTTTTCCTGCTGCCTCTTTAACAGTCTCAGATGCAAACTTGAAAAATTCATTACTCTTTGTAAATCAAGAGGAAAATCGTTTCTATAATTCAATGGATGAGTTAATCTCCATTAATGTAGACTTAAAGGAAGGATTTATCGAGCTAAATGTAGAATTAGATGATCCTTTAATCGCAGCCATCATTGCTCAAAATGCGCAAGAAATTTTACAAAAAAAAGTGATTGAATTTAAAGTGAAGCATGCGAAAGAAGTACTTCAGTATAACAAAGAACAGTACAAAATAAAGAAGGGCTTATTATACGCAGCTCAGGATCGTTTAAATGGATTTAAAGACAATACCATCTTTATTAACCCCACGGCTTTTCAAACGCAGTCAATGCGTTTAGAATCTGAATACACGACGGCTAACATGGTATTTCTAGAAGTAGCTAAGCAACTAGAGCAAGCGAAGCTTCAAGTGAGCAAGGACACGCCCATCTTCTCGGTACTAAAGCCTGTGGTAGTTCCTAATGAAAAATCAGGGCCTAAAAGATTAATGATTATTGTTATTTGGAGTTTTATCGGATTCATGATGGCCTCTGGCAAGGTCTTATTGGGTGATAGTATCCGTGACATCATCGAAAAATTGAAATAAATTTTATTGAATTTTTTAATTAGTCTGTTTAAAAGAAAGCTTAATTCTAAAGCTTTCCCATTTGATTTTCTGGATGTAGATTTTCATAATCATATTCTACCCGGTTTAGATGACGGAGCGAAAGATCACTCGTCCTCCATTTCCTTATTAGTAGAACTTAAAAAGCTCGGATTCTCTAAAGTGATTTCTTCACCGAAAACGGTAACACAGAAATACCCAAATACCCCTAAGTCTATTCTTAGAAGATATTCTACCTTAATTAATTCAATAGATAGCTCAAGCCGCATATTGCCTGATTTAGCATCACCTACCTCTTTGTATGCCCTAGATATTGATTTTCCCCATATTAGACAAAGTGGAGATCTTTTAACAACGGAAGACGGATACGTTTTAGTCTATTTTGTGGATTCGGTTGCCTTATCTACAATGGAAGCAGAGATTTTCGAGTTAATCTATGCCGGATATAAACCTGTGCTAATTCACCCTGAAAAGTATATTTCATTACATGGGAATGCCCTCTATTTTGAGTCACTTGTAAGTCGTGGTTGCTACCTAAGCCTTAGTCTTTTAAGTCTTCAGGAAGTACATGGAAAAGCCGTTCAAAAGATGGCATTTAAGTTATTAGAAAATCAGTTATACTCCTTTGTGGGGACAGGAATTAAGAATCAAAGTCATGTTAAAGTGCTTCAGAATCTAGCCTCTGATAGACGAATAATGAAGAAGCTTATGGAGTACCCCTTTGAAAACACACAACTTATTAACAGAAACAGCCCTTTATGAAAAGTATCTTTTTTGTATTGTTTTCTTCCTTTGTTCTTTTTACTGGTTCTGCCCAGACTTGGAACATGGAAGTGGGAAATAACTTAACCCGTTATGTCTTTACAAATTCAGCAGGTAATAATCCGGATTATTTAAAGTCTAGCTCTGGTCTGCACCTGAGTTTGTCCCGAGAGAATAAATTATCAAAAGCCTTTATTTATGATATCGGTTTGGCCTACAACCAATACAACAATGTAGGTGATGTTCAAAATATTCCTTTTACATATCAGGCGGACTTTATGGGCTTAACAGGAGGAATAGGTCCATCCTATACAGGTTTGCATGGATTAACAGTATCCGCAAAAGCGTCTGCTGCTATTCAGGGAATGGTTAATGGCACTCAATTTCTTCAGAATAGATACTTCGATTTAGCTGTTGATGATCAATTCAAAGGATTAAAAGTATTCGTGGGTTACACACTAGCTATATCGAAACAAGTGAATAAGCAGATGTCAGTCTTTACTAGTTTTCAACATTTAGACACGAATACCTTCGGTAATGCTACCCTGAATTTTATCCCTTCGACCTTCAGTTTTGGAATTAAAATCGCCCAATAAAATTTACAATCAAATGAAAAAACTTCTATTATTAGCCTTGATTGCATTTTTGCCGCTTTGGGCCAATGCACAAAAAGGCATATCCTATCAGGCCGTTATTCTCGATCCTAATCCGATCGAAATTCCTGGGAAAGACATTGCTGGTCAGCCATTTGTGAATGGGCCTGTTTGGGTGAAATTTGCCCTGCTATCTGGCTCTGTAACCCAGTTCCAGGAAGTCCACCAGACGACCACGGATGGGTATGGTCTAGTCAATTTGACAATTGGCTCTGTCGCCAATACGGCGTTTAACTCCTTGGTTTGGGATTCGAATCAAAAAACATTACAAGTATACGTCAGCTTTAACCAAGGAGCATCCTACACTAAAGTTTCTGATCAAAAACTGCTTTATACCCCTTATTCACTTTATGCCGATACTGCCGGTAAACTAAGTGGAATTCTGGGAATAACAGGGGGTGGCACAGGAGCCTCAACTGCCATAGGAGCTAGAGCTAATTTAGGCTTAGGAAATGTGGATAATACGGCTGATGCCGATAAACCTATTTCCACTGCCGCTCAGTCTGCATTGAATTTAAAGGTAGATAAAGTAGCTGGCGAAAGATTAATCAATGCGGCTGAAATTACAAAGTTAAGCAATCAGTCAGGCGTAAATACGGGTGACCAGGATTTAAGTAGTTTTGCCACTACAAGTGCTGTGGATGCCGCATTGGCATTGAAGGCCCCGTTGGCTTCTCCTTCATTTACAGGGACGGTTTCAGGTATTACAAAATCGATGGTGGGTTTAGGAAATGTAGACAACACAACGGATGCGTCTAAACCTGTATCTACAGCCACACAGTCTGCCTTGGATTTAAAGGTGGATAAAATTGCCGGTGAAAGACTGATCAATGCGGCTGAAATTACAAAATTAGGTAATCAATCAGGGGTAAATACAGGGGATCAGGATTTAAGTAGCTTCGCCACTACCACTTTTGTTCAAGGTGCATTAATTGATGCCGCTCTATCTGTAGGTTCTATTAGCTCTAGTTCTAACCCTAGCGGGGCAACCATCTCAAATAAAATATTTAAACTGACTCCAGCAGATGAAAATAATGCAGGTATTTTAACTACCGGATCGCAAAATATTTCTGGAGTCAAATCATTTAGAAATGATATAGTTGTTAACGATATTAATATAGGCAAGGGAGGGGGTGCTCAAGCAAATAATTTGGCAATAGGATATACCTCTCTTTTATCAAATACAACAGGTCGAAAAAATATAGGTATAGGAAATGCCGCTTTAAAATTTAATACAAGCGGTCTTGAAAATATTGGAGTAGGAGACTATGCTTTAATTAAAAATACAATAGGTAGCTATAATACGGCAATCGGTAAAGAAAGTATGCTAAATAACCTGTCAGGAGAGGGAAATTCTGCATACGGTGTCAACTCGTTAATTCTTAATAATTCAGGTAGTTCAAATACGGCTGTAGGTGGTAATACGCTAGGTAGTAATATCACGGGTAATCAAAATACAGTTATTGGTTATGGGGCGGATGTCTCTTCAGATGGATTATCTAACGCTTCTGCTTTTGGCTTTAATGCAATAGCCATGGCAAGCAATACCATTCAACTAGGAAATACATCAATCAGTAATGTGAAAACAAGTGGAACAATCACTGCAGGGGATATTACTTATCCTAATTCTGATGGATTAAATGGACAAATATTAACCACAAATGGGAGTGGAACACTTACATGGGTTAGCCCAATAAATAGCGCATCCTCACTTGCAGGAATAGTTCCAATATCAAGTGGAGGTACGGGCTCCTCATTTCAAAATTTTGTTGATTTAACAAATAATCAGTCTATTAATGGGGTTAAATCATTTTTAAGTCAAGTGTCAATTCCTAGTCTTGAATTTAATAATGGTGCGGCGATTTGGGCGTTAGGCGGCAGTGGAACTGGCCTAAATTTGTTGCAAGGGGGGTGTTGTTCAAGATTAATTGTGGATGACTTAGGTAGAGTTGCGATAGGGGCAAATTATTCTCCGGCTTATCAGCTTGATGTGGAAGGAGACGCGCGATTCACTCAGGATATTAAAGTCAATGCTATTAATGTGGGGAAAGGAGCTGGAACAAATAATGGGGTTAATACAGCAATAGGTTATGAAGCACTAGCAGCAAATACTGATGGAGTATACAATAGTGCATTTGGATTTCAGGTACTTACCGCTAATACATCAGGAAGTTACAATCATGCACTTGGTTTCCAAGTCTTGGCATCTAACTCAACCGGAAATAATAATAATGCATTTGGACAAGCAGCACTTACTGCTAATACCACTGGTTCTGATAATATCGCATTAGGGACAAGTTCACTTTTCAGAAATACATCTGCAGATAATAACATTGCCATTGGAACCCAAGCACTTGGGAATAGTTTGACTGGGTCCAATAACATTGCAATAGGTTCTCAAGCTATTTTTGCTAATTCAACCGGTTATAATAACAGCGCTACCGGTTATCAATCATTACAACAAAACTCAACAGGTTACAATAATACTGCAAGTGGATATCGTTCCCTTTACTCGAATACTACTGGGTTTAATAACACGGCTTTAGGATATTCGGCTGATGTTGCATCTGATGGGTTATTCAATGCAACTGCGATTGGAAATGGAGCTATTGTTTCCGCAAGCAATACCATTCAACTAGGGAATGGTGATATTACCAATGTAAATACATCAGGCTCTTTGACCGCAAATGCCGCGGTTTCAAATGAGATCACAGAAAATTTTACCATTGACCCAACAAACGCAGAGGCATATAAAGGGAAAATAATTATTTGTAATCCATCTAATGCTATCACCATCACATTTAGCTCTTCCTTACCCACTGGATTTAACTGTATGATCCTTCAAAAAAGTGCTGATGCGAATAAAATCACCATAGCAGGTGGATCAGGAGTAACAGTTAAAAATAGAAATAATTATACCGCAACTGCAGGTAATTACGCCTTACTAACAGTAGTCCATATAGGGGGCAACATTTTAGTTACGGCTGGTGATATGCAATAAAATCTAAATTAAATATGATAATGAAAAAGAACTTATTCTTCGTTTTTGCTCTCCTGTTTGCCTTTCATGTTCAGGCAAATAATCTGGTAATTGGAACACCCACGATTTCTGGAAGAACCATCAGCTTTACGGTACAATGGGATAATAGCTGGCGGGTGACTCCGGCACCTTCGAATTGGGATGCTGTTTGGGTTTTTGTCAAAAGACAAGCTTGTGATCAACCCAATGAAAATCCATGGCTACACGAGGTTTTAGCAAGCTCTGGTCATACAGTTACAGGATCTCAATTGCAAGTAGATTTACCTGCTGACAAAAGGGGTGTTTTTATCAGAAGAAATGCTGACGGGATTGGAAATATTACTCAATCCACAGTTACTTTAACTTTAGCCTCTGATATAAATTCAGATAACATTGGGCTTTTTGGCATGGAGATGGTCAATGTTCCTCAAGGTGAATTTTATGTGGGAGATGGACGACCAGATTTAAACGCTTTTACAGACGGAAATTCGGATAATCCACTTCGGATTACAGCGTCCATGCAAAGTACTGGTTTAGGTGCAAATACTATTTATCAAAAAAATGGCTATGGTAGTACGGGGGATTTACCTGCCACTTTCCCATTAGGATACAACTCTTTTTACTGCATGAAATATGAAATAACCACTGCTCAGTATACCGCATTTTTAAATACTTTGACATACAATCAACAACTTAGATTACAAGAAGATCCTAATACAACTCCTCCTACTTCGCCTATTGGCACAATTATGAACCAGACGTTAGGATATAGCATAGAAGTGGTGACTCCTGGTGTCTCAACTATTAATTTAACCCCTGCCGTTTATGGGAATGACGCGAATGAAAATAATATCTACAATCAGGACGATGATGGCTTAGCACTTCCAGTTTCTATTCGTGTTAAGGATTTTTTAGCTTTTCTTGATTGGGCAGCTTTAAGACCCATGACTGAATTTGAATATGAAAAAGCCTGCAGAGGACCAGTTGTCCCTTTATTAAATGAATTCGCCTGGGGAACTACTGATTCTTATTCCGTTAATTGGTATTGGAATAGAATAAATAGGAATACAAAAAACGAAACCCTAAATATTGCGCCATTAGGTCCTCAAAATTTTGGAATGAATATGGTGTCACGTGTAGGAGTTTCAGCAACGCCTATTTCTGACAGAATTCATGCTGGAGCCACTTATTATGGGATAATGGATATGACAGCCAATGTTTTTGAAAGAGCAATAGGAGGATATAATTATGATTATTCAGCGTTTACAACAACGAATGGTGATGGGAATTTAGACTCTTATGGTTTTGCAAATGTCGTAGGTTGGCCTATTGATTATAATAATCGGGACACATATGAAACCTATTTTATGCGAAGAGGAGGATCTGCAAGTGGAGCTGGTTATTACAATAATACGGTCTCTGGTCGACAATTAATGAACTGGAATGATGGTAATAGAGGTAATGCACAGGGCGGTAGAGGTGTTCGCTCTAATTAATCAAGTATGACTCGATTAAGAATTATAATAGGGGTTATCTTCTTATTTAGTTTCAGTGTGAAGGCGCAAGTATATATGCCGGCTATGCGTGGCGCTATCTCTTCTTCTGTGATAAACATAACTATGTTTTCAGGTGGGAAAGGTTTAGGTTCTGCGGAAGAGGAGGTGGTTCAAAATGTTTGTCCACCCTTTGCCGTTCAATCTATTTTTTACGGAGGACTAGGCGAAGGTTCTTCTCAAGAAGCAGTTGTTCAAAGTATATGTCCCCCGTTAGTTGTACAATCTATTTTTTATGGTGGAGAAGGCTCAGGTTCTACCCAAGAATCAGTTGTTCAAAGTGTTTGCCCCCCGTTAGTAGTTCAATCCATTTTTTATGGTGGAGTAGGCTCTGGATCTACTCAAGAAGAGGTCGTTCAGAATGCTTGTCCTTCTGCCATTGTTCAATCCATTTTTTTAGGTGGCTCAAGCGGTGGAACAAGTCAAGAAATAGTGATTCAACGAAATTGTAGGCAATAATAATGTCATGAAATTTTCAAAATTAGCCTTGTTAGGAGATTTACGCCAATACTCAATGAATGAGCTGAGAGGGCAATTAAAGACTTGGGAATTTACATCGTCAGTTCATGATGATGTTGTTACCGTGGAATGGTCTAGTAGTTCTACGAGTATTGTGGTATTGTATACTCTGGATGGGAAGTTTATTCAAATTTTAGAAGAAAGATGGAAGTCATCCATTTCGCCTGATAAAGTCTTTAAACGCGCTGTTAAGTAATAAAGATATTAGAACAGAGAGTCAATTACAAGACCCCGCTTTTAGTGGGGTCTTGTTTTTTAAGAATCTTATGAAATTTTAATTCAATTTTTATCTATCGGTACATCTTCCATTGAAGTTATAATCACTCCGCCTTTTGCAGGAATGGTGATTGTAAAGCCCTCTTTTAAAGCTTTTATTTTAATCGTTTCTTTGGGTAAGCTTAATGATGTCCCATCTCCAGATAAGGCCTCTGTTAATTGAAATTTGGCAAAATCACCTCCCTGAAAATTAGGTATCGAAAAGTGTGTTTTAATTTCCTTCTCTCCCCAGTTAACCAATGCAAATGTCCAATGAGATTGATCAAGCACCTTCTTTTCTATGGCCACCCCTCTCGCTAAATTGGAATTAAAATTGATCGGATAAATAGTTCCTCCTGAAGGGAAATAGCGACAAAGTAATGACCAAGAATAATACCAAGGCCTGAGTTTAATTCCGCCATTATTTCCAGCAATATTCCACATGCCAGGATCTTTTCCGTAATCATATCCATCTAGTGACCAGGCCAGGGCTCCGGACTCCCCAGAACGGGCTACTTGTATGCCATAGTCCAAAGCTAAAAGGCCATATTTTGTTGTAGTTGGATTTAGGATGGGTATAGGATTAATAACAAACCAATAATCTAATTCTGCGGTTGAAGTAAATCCAACTTCACTTAAAAAGACAGGTTTATTCGAGTTGTCAATACTTCTTATCGTGTTCACTTCACTTTTAAGTTGTTTCTCTAAATCCCCATAAATAACCTGGTTAATACCTGTATTGAGGTAATAATGGTGGTCATATCCACTTAATTCTGGTCGATTATAAATGGCTGCAGAGGAGGTCCACTCTTCCCAAGAATCGGCGCCGCAGAAATGATTCAAAGGTAATTTTGCATTTGAAAAAGCTTTATAGGTATTTTTCATCATAAGAGACCATTTTTGGAAATCCATTCCCATTCCTTTGGGCTCATTCGTAGGGGTATACCATTCTATATTGCTATAGCCTTTTGTGGTATAAAGTTGGCGAAACATATCCACTTGAAGACTTGGGAAACTATTCTCTCCTTCAGTAATGTAAAAGGGGACATCATCTTTGTAATCCAGAGTAGATTGCCAAAGTCCCGTCATAACAGGTATGTTCTTTTCTTTATAATAATCCAAAACTTTATAAAGGGATTGCATTTGGGGGGAATTCCAGTCATAATTGCCTACTATTCCTGAGGGATTAAACCAAAAGCGGTACAAAACGATTCGCACAAATGAAGGCCTAATATAGTTTACCCTTTCACGTGTTAATCGCCAACGTTCATCATCCCAAGTGCCAATGTCATGGCCTTCACTATTTCGATTTAAGGGATCCTGATTATATCCAAATCCTAACCAAGGCGTTGCATTAGCACTGGCAATAGTAGAATTCATCGACGGATCAATGCCTAATTCCGATTTGCTACAAGCATTTAATAGCATGAAGAGTGCTACAGATGTTAGAATAACGTAAATTCGATTAGGCATCATTTACTATGTCAAGATTCTAGATGAAGTACTTAAAAATAATAAAATTTACTATCAATTATGCCATTAAAGAGGCTGTTTTTCGCAAGTCAAAGGAAGATGACAAACGCTTCATTAATTATGGGATAAAGCTGGAGGTATCAGCCGATATGTAGCTCATTGGTTTGGATTTTTATCATTTCGTGCCTGTTATTGGTTTGGATTTTTATCAAAACCGTGGAAAGAGTAGTGGAATTATGCTGCCTTACGAACTAAAACCCAACAAAAAACCCTTCCTAAATGAATAGAAAGGGTTCTTGTTTTCATTGAAGTGGTAGATCCCGGACTCGAACCGGGGACACACGGATTTTCAATCCGATGCTCTACCAACTGAGCTAATCCACCTCAATTGCCCACGTTAATCGGGAGTGCAAAAATAAGTATAATTTTATTTAATCCCAATCTTGGGCTAAAAAAAACGAAGAATTCTCGCGAGGTAGGGAATTATTCGCCAAAAAGTCCGCTCGATAAATAACGATCTCCGCGATCGCAAATGATGCAGACAATGATACCCTCCTCTAATTCAGTCGCTAAGCGGAGGCTCGCTAAAACGCCGCCGCCACTGCTCATGCCGCCGAAGACGCCTTCGACTTTCGCGAGTGCTTGTGTCATTGCGGTCGCATCGGCTTCGGAAATGTCCATGACGCGGTCTACGCGGGAGGGATCGTAGATTTTGGGACGGTATTCGATAGGCCAGCGGCGGATGCCGGGGATCTTCGAGCCGTCAGTGGGCTGGCAACCGATGATTTGAATGGAAGGATTTTGCTCCTTTAAATACATCGAGGTGCCCATAATCGTACCGGTCGTTCCCATGGAACTGACGAAGTGGGTGACCTGGCCTTTTGTGTCACGGTAGATTTCGGGGCCCGTTGTTTTGTAGTGGGCTAAATAATTATCCGGATTCTCGAACTGATTCAGCATAAAGAATTCGCCGCTCGCGGCCTTTTCTACCGCATAATCGCGGGCAGACTCGATACTTTCCGTTAAGGTAACCGTAGCGCCAAAAGCCTCCATCGTCAGCACGCGTTCGCGCGTAGAGTTTGCGGGCATGGCTAATTCAATTTCGATGTCATACAAGCGCGCGATCATGGCTAAAGCGATGCCTGTATTGCCGGATGTGGCTTCGATGAGCTTCATGCCCGCTTTCAATTCGCCGCGGGCGATGGCGCCTTCAATCATGTTTTTAGCGGCGCGGTCTTTCACGGATCCACCTGGATTATTCCCCTCTAATTTGCCGAAGATCTTCACCTTCGGATTCGGGTTCAAGCGAGATAATTCAACTAAGGGCGTGTTGCCCACTAATTCTAAGAGCTGGCTCATATTAATCTTGAATGACTTTGACGTTTTCTTGGTGGTAAATCTTCGTATTCGCCGGCACGCTGCGCGTCAACCAGACGTTTCCGCCTATGATGGAATCTTTTCCGACTATCGTTTCCCCGCCTAAAATGGTGGCTCCGGAATAGATCACGACGCCGTCTTCGATGGTGGGATGGCGCTTTGTGGAGGCCATCGATTTATCGACCGAAAGGGCCCCTAAAGTCACTCCTTGGTAGATTTTTACCCGTTCTCCGATGACGGTAGTTTCTCCGATCACGATTCCGGTGCCGTGGTCCATGAAGAAATAGCGACCGATGCTGGCGCCTGGGTGGATGTCGATTCCGGTTTTGGAATGCGCATATTCTGTTAAAATTCGAGGAATCAAAGGCACCTTCTCCTGATGCAATCCATGGGCTAAGCGATAGAAGGCTAGCGCATAAAAACCCGGATAGGTGCGAATCACCTCATAGGAAGTCGTCGCGGCCGGATCGCCCGCCACCATCGCCTCTACGTCCGTTTGTAACAGGTCATAGATGGCTGGAATGCGTTCTAAAAAGCGATGAGCGATGACCGATGGTTCTTCTGAAAGTTGGTCTTTCATCGAATACAACAAGCTTTCTAGCCCATTTTCGATGCTTTCCCAAACGGCTTTCAATTCAGATGCCTGGCTAAAATGCCGCTGAGTTTGTTCAGGGAAAAGCGTCAAAACGATTTTCGTGAACAACTTCTTGATATCAGATGTCGCCGGGAAAGGGGGCGTCTGCTGGTGTTGCGCTAATAGTTTGTCTAAAAAGGACTTAGGTAGCATGCTGTAACAGTATTTCGGTTTGTTCGATCGGGTCCAGCGTGTGGACCTCGATGCGGGTGATTTGTGCCTCGTCGCGTAATTCGAGCCCGTACATATAGGCCTTGTCGTAGTAATGGAGGGTGATTTCGGCGACTAAACTGAAATCCCCAGCATCTAGCGCTTCCATCGCAGTGGCGTAGCGGTCTAAGCCTAGGCGTTTTTTTATTTTGCCCAAAGCTTTGGCCAAATCCTCCTTCGGATAAGACGCATACACGTTCACTAAATGAGGCAAACGATAGACCGGCTCGATGTCTAAAAATACGACCGGTGCCGCACGCAATTGATTGTACAATGGCGCACCCATAAATACTTGACCGATGTGGCGACTTTCGTCCTCCACCCAGATCTCTCGGCTATAATCTAAACCGCTCAAAACGCGGTGTACTTCATTCTCAAAATGCTCACTCGTAGGCTGCTCAGCCAGGCCTAAATGCCCAAAAGCCGATCCCCGGTGATGCGCTAATCCTTCTAAATCCAAGACTTGGTGGCCTCTTTTGGCTAATTCAGGCAAGATTTCGGTCTTTCCTGATCCCGTCTTTCCGCCTAAAACACGGAAGGGAATCGGTCGATCGAAAATGGCTAAGACTTCGTTTCTGTAGGCCTTATAACCTCCTACTAAAATTTTTACCTTCAATCCAGCGGTCTCAAAAAGCCAAGACATGCTGCCAGAACGCATTCCGCCACGCCAGCAATGCACTAAAACGGTATTGTCGACGGCTAGTTTTTTCGCCTTCTTCACCCATTTCGCTAGTTGTGGCCCCACATAGGCTAAACCTAATTCAATCGCCTGGTCTTTCCCCTTTTGCTTGTAACAAGTCCCTACCGCGGCGCGTTGGGCATCATCAAAAATAGGAAAGGAAATGGCCCCGGGGATGCGTGCACGCGTATATTCGCCAGGCGATCGTACATCGAGCACCGGGTATATTTTTGCGGCTTCGAGGAAGTCTGACGGACTAAGTTTTTCAGGCATTATAGGGTTATTTCGTAGAATTCGAAGTTCAGTGGATCGAATGTCTGTAGTAAATCGCTGATAAATTCGGGATGATCAGTTACGAATTCCAAGAAGTTCGTGTGGCGTTCTTGCCACTCGCCAGCAGGGAATAGCGCCTCTTTTAAGGCCAAAACCTGTCTCACTTCATCCCCTTGGTTTCGTTCCTCCGCACGCTTCATTTTCTTCGCTAATCGCTCTAGACCTTTGGTCCAGCGCGCCTTCTCGGCTAAAACGCTCGCTTCTAAAGTAGAATCAATGGCTTTCGCTCTTCCCGCAAGAGTATCCAGTATGGGTTGCAAAGCTTTCAATTCTGAGGCAGTATCCAATTGATGCACCGTACGACCCGCCACAAACGAGCGACGTAGTGTTAGTTCATCCGTAAATAAATCTGCTAGACTCAAGCCTAATTTCTCCGCTCTTTCCGCCTGCTTCTGCGTCTTGACGATCGCAAAATTACGCGGCAATAAAATCGGGAACGGAACCTTGTGTAAATCGAATATACCTTTTAGTTGCAACCAATAAGCGACTTCTGCCGGCCCGCCGATGTAGGCAAGGTTAGGCAAAATGACTTCTTGGTACAAAGGTCGTAAAATGACATTTGGGCTGGCGTCTGCCATCTCCACTGAATCGCCCTTTTCAAGACGAATGCGATCGTTCTCGGTCAAACGAAAAAGATTCACCTCACGCGCAGCCACCTGCGTTTTATAACCTAAAGCCTCTAATTTCTCTGTAGTCGCCCGTACAATCGGTTCGTGCACCTGCTGATTCAAATCTGCCTCCATGATAGGGGCGAAAAGTGATTTCAAACTGGCATCATCTGCATCGAGACAAACTAATCCTTCAGCGCCAAAAAGCGCGTGCATATAGATTCTTACCACTTCAGAAAGGGTTTTTCCTTCAGAATAGGCTTTATCAAAAATGGCATTTCTAAGTGGAATGCGAGGGAAATCGCTGAGATGAAAGCGACCTACGGCGCCTTTTTGGGAAGTAGTCCACTCGTATTTCGTCCCGAAAGCAAAGAAATGATTTATCTCCTCAAAATCGTGGTCCTCCGTCGCCATCCAATAGACCGGCACAAATTGCTGATCCGGATAAGCTTTTTGTAGTGCTCGGGCCAGATTAATCGTCGAAACTATCTTATAAATCACATACAGAGGCCCCGTGTAGATGTTCAATTGATGGCCTGTGGTAACGGTAAAGGTATTTTCATCCCGCAAATCCACAGACGGCATCTCAGCGCCGATGGCGGCGTATTGTTCTTCCAATACAGTTTGAAGAATCGCCCGTGAAGCCTCGGGGAATGATTTCTTCGCGACAATTTGGTCTTTGAACTTTGATAATTGCGGCCCATTCCCATAAAAACCTTGTAACGCCGGCTTCTCCGCTAGGTAATCCAGCAGTAGCTTTGAAAAAGCATTCAGAGAAGCAAAGGAATGTGTTTTATAGGACATTTGTAGGCGTGGAATGTTTCTTTCTAATGTTATCGTAAACGCTATCTGGAATCGGAATGTTCAATTTCTCTGCTGAACTCGCTGGTTTTTCCCAGTTTAAATATCCCTTCACCCAAGCGAAGGCCAGGCCTAAGGCTAAAATTCCAACGAACAATAAGATCTCTACCACCGCATATACCGGAAATTCGGGCGCTGCAGCGGCGAGTTCTTTATTCTTCAATAAAGTCGCTGTGGGGAATAAGAAAACGAGTTCGATTTCGAATAATACGAATAGGAGGGCGATGACATAAAAACGGGGATTAAAACGAATGTTCGCATTCCCCACTGGTGCTTCACCAGATTCGTAGGTGCTTAATTTCTCGACATTCGGGCGATTCGGACGGATGATTCGGGCAATCGTTAAGATCAAAGCTAGAAATAGTATTCCAGCCCCTAGATACGCCGCCACATAGCCAAATTGCTCGATCATTGTCTCAATTTCAAATACCCCTTAATCACCGTAAAGGTGGTAATCGCCAGGAAGAATAGGATGATGTATTGTACGTAGTTGATGATGCCGGGAAAACTTTGGCCTAAATAATAGCCTCCCGTTACTAAAATTCCCACCCACAAGGCGGCACCTACGAGGTTCAAAACAATGAATTTATACCACGAAAGGTGGCTAATTCCCGCTAAAATGGGGGTAAAGGTGCGAACGATGGGTAAAAAACGACTAATAACTAGCGCCATAAATCCATATTTATCGAAAAATTCCCGGGTCGATTCCAGGTGTTTCTTCTTAAAGAACAAGCCATCTGGTCGATTTGTAAGCGATTTTCCGAAAAAGCGCCCCACTAAATAACCGACGAGTGAACCGATGACCGCAGCTAGGAAAATACTCATCAAAAGGGAGGATAATGGCTCTTTTAACACGCCTGTACCCCCAAAAACCCCCGTCAAAAACAACAAATAATCCCCTGGAAGGAAAAAAGCAAAGAACAGGCCATTCTCGGCGAAAACAATCAGGGTAATCACCATCAATCCAGAGCGGATAATGGTTTCAGAATCAGTGAGCTGATGCCACAAAAGATTAATTTCATCCATGATTTAGGCCGTCATTTCATCTTAAATTAAAATGAAAGTATAAATATGGGTGAAAAATTCGAATTTTTGTTACATTTGGGAGATGAAAAATGTCCTTGCATACGTTCTTTTCGCGATCATGTTCGCTGGCGGCTTGTTGCCAAAGGTTGGTATGGAGCAGGCCATTAAGGCAAATGAACTCGTGAAGCATTTTCAAGATCACAAGAAACAAGCTCCGGCTGGTTTCAGTTTTGCCGATTTTTTGTGGATGCACTATTCAGCGGATTCAAAGCACGCGAAAACAACCAGTCATCCTAGTTTACCTTCTTTTGATTTCTCAGGCGCGATGGGTTTTGTATTACCCACTGTTGCCTTCCTTTTTACTGTTGCGGTTGCCTTGATTATCGCGCGCCGTCGCACCGAGTTCTACGAAAACAACTACCATTTCGCAATGGAGCGCGTTTTAATCGCGCCTCCCCGGTTTTAAATTAACGCCTGCAGGTCACGGCATATGCCGTCATGTAAATGCTTAATTTTAAAATCATGATTAATTCCATTATTAGTTTTAGTATTCGCAATAAATTAGTGGTCGGGCTATTTGTCCTGGGGCTGGTTTTTTGGGGAGGGTATTCGCTGAGTAAATTACCCATAGATGCGCTTCCAGATATTACCTCGAACCAAGTACAGGTGATTACGCAATCCCCGGCGCTAGCGACTTCAGAGGTCGAAAAATTCATCACCTATCCGCTGGAGATTTCTTTACGTACGATCCCGAATGTGAAGGATATTCGCTCGGTTTCCCGGATGGGTCTGTCCATTATTACCGTTGTTTTCGAGGATGAGGTCGCCACGGAGGTCACGCGTCAGCAGGTGGCGGAGAAGTTAAAAGCGGCAGAACCCTATTTATTACAAGGGGCTGGGGTGCCGGAAATGGCGCCTATCACCACGGGTTTAGGAGAGTTCTTCCAATATACCTTGGTGGTCGACCCGGCCTTCAAGGACCAATATTCGCTGGCAGATTTGAGAACTTACCAGGATTGGTTGATTAAAAGACAGCTATTGGGAATCAAGGGCGTGGTGGAGGTCAGCTCTTTTGGGGGTAACTTGAAACAATACGAAATCGCCGTGAATCCGGAGCGTTTGCGTGCCATGAATGTGAGCGTGAATGACGTGTTTAAGGCCGTTTCTATCAATAATTCTAATTCAGGAGGTAGCTATTTAGAGAAGGGGACCGATGCCTATTTCATTCGCTCGGAGGGGATGTTAACCTCCTTAGAGGATATTGAAAATACGGTGGTGTCCCAAAGAGGCGAGGCCGGATTACCTATTTTAGTGAAGGATGTGGCCAAAGTAGGCTTCGGTAAAGCGGTCCGCTACGGCGCCATGACTCGAAACGGCGAGGGTGAGGCCGTGGGTGGCGTGATGTTGCTTTTAAAAGGAGCGAACGCAAACCAGGTCGTGCAAGACGTGAAAGCCCAAATGGACATCATCGGTAAAACATTGCCGCAAGGAATTAAGATTGTCCCTTATTTAGACCGCAGTGTGTTGATCGGTCGCGCCATCAATACGGTGGAAAAAAACCTGATTGAAGGGGGAATGATCGTCGTGTTTATTTTGGTTTTATTGCTCGGAAATCTGCGTGCCGGTTTGATCGTGGCCTCTGTGATTCCCCTTTGTTTATTGTTTGCCTTTGCGCTGATGCACATTTTCGGGGTGTCCGCGAACTTGATGAGCCTGGGTGCGATTGACTTTGGCCTGATTGTAGACGGCGCCGTCATCATCGTGGAGTCCATTATTCACCGGCTCCACAGCCATCGAAAAGGCGAGGAATTAAGTCAGCAGGCGATGGATGAGGAAGTGGGTATTTCTGCCAAAGCCATTTTCGGCTCCGCTGCCTTCGGCGTTATCATCATCCTCATTGTCTACCTACCCATCATGGCACTAGGTGGTATCGAAGGAAAGATGTTCAGACCGATGGCTCAAACCGTGAGTTTCGCCATCCTAGGCGCCTTGATTCTCTCCTTAACCTACGTTCCGATGATGTCGGCCTTGTTTTTAAGCAAGAAAATCAGCCACGAGGTGACCATCGCGGATCGAATTATGGGATTCTTGTATGGTAAATACCAGCCGATCATTAATTGGGCATTGAAGCAACGCAAATGGGTGGTGATCGGGGCTTTTGGCCTCTTCTCAGCTAGCATCGCTTTATTTATGTCATTAGGCGGCGAGTTTATTCCGGAATTAAACGAAGGCGATTTCGCGGTGGAAACATTGTTACCGACGAACGCCTCTTTGTCCCAAAGCATCAAAGTCAACACCGCCGCTCAAGCGATGTTACTGAAGAAATTTCCAACAGAAATCAAACAAGTCGTTTCTAGAATCGGTGCCTCTGAAATCCCGACGGACCCGATGGGGATTAACTCTTGCGACTTAATCATCCAGCTGAAGGATCCATCAGAATGGAAGAATGCAGAGACGATGGAGGAATTAGAGGAGAAGATGGACAAGGCATTGGATGTCTATCCAGAAGTGAACTTCGAATTCACACAGCCGATTCAGATGCGCTTTAACGAATTGATCGCAGGCGTGAAGTCCGATATCGCGGTGAAGATTTTTGGAGAAGATCTGCAAGAATTATTCGATCACGCCACGGAGGCCTCTCGCTACATTCGATCCATTGAGGGGGTGGGAGATATAAAAGTGCAACAAATTGATGGCATTCCACAGCTCGTGGTGAAATACAACCGCGTGAAGATGGCGCAATATGGCTTGAATGTGAACGAGGTAAACTCGGCCATCAAGATGACATTCGCTGGAGAAACGGCGGGAATCGTGATGGAAGGGGAGAAACGTTTTGACCTCGTGGTGCGTATGGATTCTGTGCATCGCCAGGACATCCAAAACTTACGCGAACTCTATATCGACCTACCTTCTGGCTCCCAAATTCCGTTGCAAGAAGTAGCCGAGGTGGGGTACGAAAATGCGCCTTTAGAAATCTCGCGCGATAACACGCACCGCCGAATCACTATCGGAATTAACGTGCGTGGCCGAGACGTGGAAAGTGTCGTAGCTGATATCCAAAAAGTCATGAAGAACAAGATTACCTTGCCAGCCGGTTATTATGTGACCTACGGCGGCACCTTCGAAAACTTGCAAGCCGCGAAATCCCGCTTAGCCTTAGTGGTTCCCATCGCGCTCGCGCTAATTTTTGTATTGCTATTTTTTACGTTCCAATCCTTCCTGGAGGCGGCCATTATTTATTTGGCGATTCCTTTATCCGCGATCGGTGGCGTAGTAGCGCTCTGGTTGCGTGGCATGCCCTTCTCTGTTTCAGCCGGGATCGGGTTTATCGCCTTATTCGGTGTTGCCGTTCTGAACGGGATTGTATTGCTTTCCTTCTTTAAGCAATTAGCGGACGAAGGATTAGGTGTGGAAGAGCGTTTGAAGAAAGGCTTAGAATTACGTTTCAGACCTGTTATTATGACTGCGGCGGTGGCCTCTTTAGGTTTCTTACCCATGGCATTAAGTCACTCGCCAGGTGCCGAGGTACAACGTCCATTAGCAACAGTCGTGATCGGCGGACTGATCACCGCGACCTTCTTAACGCTGGTAGTTATCCCAGTCGTCTATTCGCTGGTGATGGGCCGCAGAGAAGCGAAGCTGAAGGCCAAAGGTTTGGGGATGATAGCTTTGTTTATGGTGCTATCTTTTGCATCATTTGCGAAAAACCCTATCTCTACTCTATACTCTCCTATCTCCTATCTAAATTCGGCTAGCGACTCCCGACTAGCGACTATACCGCACAGCGACGACCCATTGACTAAGACGAAGTCGACTAAGTCACGAAGTGACGACACCCGCCTTTCGCTTAAGTCTTGCTTGTCCCTTGCTTCCACCCGGAATGCCCTCCTCGCTACTGGCATCGCCGACGTAAAAACCGCGGAGGCCTTGATCAATTCTGGCAAAGAATTGCCGAAGGGAACGTTGGATGCGCAATACGGAAAGACGCAGACCTTTTCGAGTCAAGATTATACGGTGATGGCTTCCCAAAGCATCCCTTGGCCCACGCTTTTGAAGGCACAGGTGAAGGCCTTGACTTCGGCGAAGGTGTTGAGCGAAAAGCGCTTGAAGATTACCCAGAATTTAGTGGCTTCGAGTGTGAAGTTCTATTATTATCAGATTTTGGCACAGCAAAAAAATCTTCAATTTCTAGCCTCACAAGACAGTTTGTACTCGCAAATGAAACGTGCGGCGACAATTAAGTTTCAGCAAGGGGAGACGAATCGACTGGAATTGATGGCGGCGGAGACGCGTTTACGCGAGTTTCAGCAGAAGCGAATTGCTTTAGAAGCTGATCAAAAAACGGCCTATCAAAACCTCGCTTATTGGATCAACGAGCCGGACGAATTTACGATAGAAGGGCTAGAGCCGTTGACGATGGAATCTGGCATCGCGGGGTTTGATCCGGCTAAGAACCCGACGATTGAACTCTTAGCGGAGCAGGTGGAACACGGGAAATTACTAACGGCGGTAGAGCGGGAACGCTTGAAGCCGGATGTAAGAATTGGAGTAACGACGCAGAGTATTGACAACGTAGGGGGCCAAAATTTCGTGCAGGCCGGCCTAGCTATCCCGATTTTTGGCAAAGCACAAAAAGCGAAAATTGCCTCTGCGAAACTTCAGGAGGAGGCTTTTGTTAGCCAAAAAATCCAAACCGAATCTGCCTTGCAAACGGATTACAAGAATGCGGAGGCGGCGGTTGCAAAATACCGGGCGAGTTTGGCCTACTACACTACTACGGCTCTTCCTCAGGCCATTTTATTAGAAAAGACCGCCCTGAAAAGTTACCAACAAGGGGAAATCGAATATGTCGAAATGCTGCAAAATACACAGCAAGCCTGGCAGATTCGCGAGAGTTATTTACAAGAAGTCAACGCCTACAACCAGGCGATTATCACACGTCAAACGATCATTGGAAATGAATAAGCTATTGAAATATGCAACGCTAAGCCTCTTAATCGGCTTAAGCGCTTGCTCGAAAAAAGAAGAAACACAGGAGGAAACGCCGGTGACCGAAATTAAATTAACGGCGGAGCAGAAGACAAACGCGGGCATCGAATTCGGGGCATTAGAAGAGAAAGAAATGTCCACGGAAGTAAAGTGCACGGGAGTGGTCGATGTGCCACCCGTTTCGCTTGCCTCCATCTCGATTCCCATCGCAGGTTACGTGAAGACGACCTACGAATTGCTTCCAGGCAAAAAGGTGTCGAAAGGCCAGGCTTTAGCCACTTTAACCTCTCTTGAATTCATCCAAATGCAGCAAGAATACTTGCAAGCGCTTTCGTCTCAGACCTTTATGAGCTCAGAGAAATCGCGTCAACAGGTATTGACAAATGAGGAAGTGGGATCGAAGAAGAAACTGCAACAATCGGAGGCAGATTTAGGGAATGTGAATGCGCAGGTGAAGGCTTTGGGGCTGAAATTAGAGGTCTTAGGCTGTGATTTGAAATCGCTGGCGAAAGGAAACATCTCGTCCGTTTTAACTTTGCGTTCGCCCATCGATGGCTACATTCAAGACCAATTCTTAGCGATTGGCAAATACGTGACGCCTTCTGATGTCTTAATTAAGGTCGTAGGGATGGCGGACAAGCATGTGGAGCTGAAGGTGTTCGAGAAGGATTTGGCAAAATTAAATATCGGCCAAACCATCGAATTCGAATCCGAAGGAGAAAAAGCCTCGGCTAAGATCTTCTTAATCGCCCCACAAGTAGATTTAACCGACCGCACGACCTCTGTTCACGGCCATTTTGCGAATAAGGCAGACGAGAAGAAATTCACGGTAGGACAATTTGTGAGCGCCCGCATCGAAGTGGGAACACAGAAAATCCCAAGCATTCCACAGGCAGGTCTTGCTCGCGTAGGAAAAGGCGGATTCATCTACATAGAAATGAGCAATGGTGCGATGGCGCAGGTGCCGGTGGAAATCTTGAGCTCCACTCCGGAATTCGCAGGAATCAAATTATTGAAAGAATTGCCGGCAGGCAAAGTGGTCACAAAAGGGGCTTCTGCCTTAGAGGCAATCTTCGCGAAAGATTAATCTACTAAGCCAGACCAAACCGTATAATCGGCCCATCCCGCAGGTGGGTCGATTTTTTTGTCAAAAATCCCAAAAATCGTCGATCCCGATCCACTCATCGCGGCATAGCTAGCGCCCAAGGTATACATTTCCTCTTTTAAAGAGGCAAGCAACGGATAATGGGGGAAAATACTCTTTTCAAAATCATTCGAAATCGTCTCCTTCCAATCTGCCTTCAAAATGGCTTTGCGCAAATCCACCGGAGCCTTTGCCGGCGTCACGCCCGCATAGGCCTCAGCCGTAGAAATACCCACCGCTGGATATAAAAGCACGAGGAATTTGCCTTTCAGGCTCGCATCGATCGGGCTAAGTACATCACCTTTTCCTTTGCCAAAAGCCGCCTGATTCGACAAGAAGAATGCACAGTCGCTGCCTAATTTAGCGGCATAAGGCTGCAAATCTTCATTCGTTAAAGGTAATTGAAATAGATCACGCAATCCCATTAGCGTAAAAGCCGCGTCAGAGGATCCACCACCTAAACCAGCGCCCATCGGGATGATTTTATGCAAATGGATGTGAACCGGCGGGAAGGCGTGGTCTTGGCGTAATAATTCGTAAGCCCGGTAACACAAGTTGTTTTCGATGGCTCCAGAAATCTCGAGTCCGGAAGAACTGAAACTGAATTCAGAGGCGGGCGTAATCTCTAAAATATCCGTCCACGGCACCGGGAAAAAGCAAGTCTCTAAGTCGTGAAACCCGTCTTTGCGTTTCTTCGTGATGAATAAACCAATGTTAATCTTCGCGTGCGGAAATAAAACCATATTAATCTTCTAATGAGTTGCCTATCCAACTGATGCGCACCCATAATCCCACAAAGAAGAGGATGAGCGCTATTTCAGCGAATAAATAGGTGAGCGATAGGTGTTCCTCCCACGTGACTGTTTTCACGACGGAAGCCTCCATTTTATCAATTTCTTGAAATATTTGTTGCAAGGTTTGGCCATTCGTAGCCCGGAAAAACTTCCCCTTCGTCAGGCTGGCAATCTCTCGCAACGTACTTTCGTCTACCGGGTCCGTGCTAGGTTGAAGGCTTCCCACGGCGATCGTGTAGACCTTGATGTTAAAGTTTTTAGCTAATTCTGCGGAGGTAACGGGGTCTAAATTTCCAGCTGTATTATTACCATCAGAAATCAGGATACTGATTTTTTTCGGGTTTTTGCTGTCGCGGATTTGGTTAATACACATCCCTAAGGCATCCCCTAAAGCCGTCCCCTCTTCCGGAATTTGATTCGTAGTAAACTGCTGCAATTGATGCAATAAAAAGGCGGTATCTGTGGTAATGGGGCTCGCTAAATAGGGCGCACCGGCAAAGGCAATTAAGGCAATGGGATCATAACTTCGCTGGCGGATGAAGGCGGTACCCATCGTTTTCGCCGTTTCTAAACGACTAGGGTTGATATCGCGGGTCTGCATCGAGGAGGATATGTCCAAAGCCAGCGCAATATCGATTCCCTCCACCTGTTTCTTCTGATGTTTGATGACCCGGTAAGGGCCTGCGGCCACAATAATCACGGAGGCGATACAAAGCATCTGAATGACCATGGGTACATAGCTGAGCAGCAAGGTGATACGCTTTTGCTTCAGCGGCACTGACAAAGACAATTCTAAGCGCGGTTGATTCCCTCGCTGGCGTAAATACTTGATAAAATAGAACAGGAAGGGCAAAATCAATCCATACAAAAACAGGCCATTCTCCCACTCAAAGGTGAAAAAATCCTGAATTTGGTACCAAGAATAGAGGGGATTAAACTTCATTGCTCTTAATCTTGTCTTGTTCTGACTCGTATAAATTCGTCGCCAAAGACTCTAAATAGTCCACCGATTCCGTCGTCTTCGTGGAGAAATTTCCGCCATAAATCGCTGAATCCATCTCGTTAAGCACTTTTTCCATCGCCTCATCAGCTAGGTTATCCAGCATCTCTTTTGAGGTAAACGTAGTAAATGGAAGTTTTGTTAATTCCTCCACGTATTTCTTCCAGGCAGAAAAGGCCTTCTCCAGGTTAGATAAACCCACCGGCGTACCCGCTACTTGACGTGAAAAGCGTAAGAAAGTACGCCTAAATTCTCGGTGTCGTCTCCAGAGTAAGTAACGCTTAAATAATTTCGTGATGGCTTTCCCAAAAATCCAATAAATGAATCCCGCCAGAATCAAGAAACTGATCCCTGCCGCAAATACATTTTTCAGCTCCGTTTTAGGGCTGATGGGCTGAATGGGGATGCTTTGGTACAAAGAATCTAAATCAATTTGTTCCGGATGAGGCAGTAAACGCTTCAAATGAACGCTGTCTACCACCGGGTAAATGATTGTGCAATCCGGCTCCTGGAGGAGGTAGATGGGAATTTGGAGTTTTTGGACCGGTGCTAAATTAAATAAACGTAGCGTGTAGACCGCAGAATCCAATGAACCTGATGCCGTCGTCTTCGTCGCAAAAAACTCTCTTTTTACGGTCTCAAATGCCCCAAAATTCTGGTTCGCATTCGGGAAAAACACCTCCTGCGCTTTCGGGTGACTCACATACAAGGAGTAATGAACCGGCTGCCCGATGACAACCGAATCCTCTAAAAACTTTCCCTTAATTCGAAATGGCGTCTCTTGCATTAGCGTCTGGCGTTAAATAGTTTCACTAATGCTGGGACAAAATCCTCTCCCGAATGCAATTCCACGTAATCCGCATGCCACTTCTTGCACATCTCTTTCAACTCCCCGCCTCGGTTTTTGACCTGCTGCTGCAACAGATTTTTGAACGAGCGCGCAGAGGTATTCACCCAAGTCGTCCGCTTACGTTCGGGATCATAGATGGGAATAATGCCCATGGAAGGCAATTGAATCTCTTGTTTATCCAAAGCGTGCAAGACCACTAAATCGTGCTTCAATGCCGCTGCGCGTAATAAATCTTCGTATCCTTCGTCGATGAAATCAGAAAGCACAAAAAGTAAACTCTTCCGCTTCAAGGTCTGAAGAGCGAAGGTTAAACCCGCTTTCAAATCCGTTGCCGTATTCTCTGGTTCTACCCTGAAAAGCTCTGATATTACTTTATAGCCATGTTTTTTGCCCATGGCTGCCGGCATGTATTTCTCGTTTTTATCACTAAAACACACAAAACCTAAATGGCTCGCCTCTTGAATGGCCGCAAAAGCCAAAACACCCGCCACTTCCTTCAAGGTTTTGATTTTACTATTGCCCTGTCTCCCTACGGATCCAGAGGCGCTGACGTCGATTAAAAAGAAAACGGTTTGTTCTTTTTCCTCTTTGAAAAGCTTCACAAAAGTCCCGTGACCTTTCGATGAGGTGTTCCAGTCAATGTGCCGCACGTCGTCTCCATAATGGTATTGGCGTAGGTCACTAAACTCTAAGCCCGATCCCTTAAAGACGGAGGAGAAATTTCCATGCATTTGCGTGTTAATCGCCTTTCTGATGCGAATTTCAAGCTTTACTACATGGGTCAGGAAGGCTTTGATATCCATATCCACAAGACTAAATTACCTAAATTTTAGGCAATCTGAATGAAATGAGCGAAAAGCTTTCTAATTTACGGGTATATTTACAAGATGAAAAAGGTCTTTTTATTGCTTTTCTTGGCTGTAGTCGGGTGCACGGGGGAATCCTCGAGTGATCGACTAGAACAGGAACAGATGGCGCAGGTTTTGGCAGATATTCACATCGATGAAGCCATCATCCAAAACATGCACGTGGGCAATTCCGACACGGCCTTAGTCCTTTACCACGAATTATCTCAGCAGACGCTTAAAAAACGCGGCCTAGATTCTACGCAAGTCGCGAAAAGCTATGGCTCTTACGTGAAAGATCCCGCCGCTTTCGTCAAATTATACACCCGTGTGAATGAAATTATCGAGGAGCGAGGGAAAAAATCCGCAGGCAAGAAACCATGAGAATTATTCTGCTATTACTGTGCATTAATCTAGTTTCTATGGCTCAATCGCCCATTATTCAAGGACACCGTGGTTGCCGGGGATTGTATCCGGAAAACTCTTTGCCGGCTTTTCAACATGCCTTAGAGATGGGAGTGACGGTCCTGGAAATGGATGTTTGCCTCTCTAAAGACGGACAGGTATACGTTTCCCACGAGCCTTACATGAATCCCTTGTATGCCTCTTTCTCGGATGGACGTCCAGTGAGCGATGCATCAATTAATTTATACCAAAAAACTTACGCGGAAATCAAATCCTTCGATGTAGGTTCCAGAGGTAATAAATTATTCCCGGAACAAGCACACTTGGCGACCTACAAGCCTTTACTTTCCGAAGTATTAGCCCTAGGCGAGGCCTATGCCCGTAAAACCGGTCGTCGAATCGAGTATAATATTGAGATCAAATCTGAACCCGCTGAATACGGAATCTCTCAACCAGCAACCGTAAAAGAGTTCGCTGATAAAGTTTGGACAGTGATTTCAGCAAGTATTTCTCCTTCTGCCTTGATATTGCAGAGTTTCGATTTTGCGGTATTGCAGTATTGGAAAACAGCGATTCACCAGGGCCGTATTTCTGCCCTAGTGGAGAAGGAGACGCCGGAGCAGATGCTCGCTGACCTTGGTTTTGTGCCAGAAATATTCAGCTCTTCGCACAAGTATTTAACGAAGGAGCAGATTGACTTTTGCCATTCGAAAGGGATGCAGGTCATTCCATGGACCATCAACACGACGGCCGAAATGCAGCAATTCAGCGATTGGAAAGTGGATGGCATCATCACGGATTACCCGAACCGAGCACCTCAATTCCTAAAGCACTAAACATGTCACTGTTTAATGAGACTTTGTTGTGGTTCATGAAGCGGCGGATGCCGCGGATCGAGGCGATGTACGACAGGCCTTTGGAGCTACAAGAGCAGATGTTACAGGGACTTCTATCCCACGGCCGCTCGACCGAGTGGGGCGCAAAGCACGGTTACAGAGACATTTCCGACTACGAGAAGTTCAAGCAACAAGTTCCCATTTCGACTTACGAAGAGATTTTTCCCTACATCGATCGAATGATGCAGGGGGAGCAGAATGTCCTATGGGATACGCCGATTAACTGGTTTTCGAAGTCGTCCGGAACGACGAATGCCCGCAGTAAATTCATTCCTGTCTCGAAAGAATCGCTGGAAGAATGCCACATGATGGGCGGGAAAGACATGATTACCCTGCTGGCGAACAATAAACCAGACACGAAAGTATTTGAAGGTAAAGGATTGTCGATCGGCGGAAGTCTATCGGAAAGCCCAGTGAATTCTCGGATGTTGATGGGCGATGTGTCGGCGGTGGTGATGAAGAACTTGCCTATTTGGGCGCAGATGATCAGAACACCTTCGCTGGATGTGGCTCTGATGGGGGACTGGGATCAGAAGATCGAGAAGATGGCGCTGGAGACGTCGAAGGAGAATGTGACGAGTATTTTGGGTGTGCCTACCTGGACGCTCGTGTTGATTGAAAAGATATTAGAGATTACCGGGAAGAAGTCGATTCTGGAGGTCTGGGAGAATTTTGAGTTTATGATTCACGGGGCGGTGGCTTTTGGGCCCTATCGCGAGTTGTTTAAGAACCAAATATTCCCGTCATCGCAGGTCGGATTCCTGGAGATATACAATGCGTCGGAAGGGTTTTTTGGGATTCAGGATGATCTTTCCAAACCGGATGAGATGCTTCTCATGCTTGATTACGGCATTTTTTATGAGTTTATTCCCGTTAGTGAGGAGGGCGAGGAGTCAGATACGATCGTGGCTTTAGATCAAGTCGAGATAGGTGTGAATTATGCAATGGTCATTTCGACGAACGCAGGATTGTGGCGCTATAAGATTGGGGATACGGTGAAATTCACTTCTTTGAGTCCTTTCAGGATCAAGATTTCCGGACGGACGAAGCACTTCATCAATGCTTTTGGGGAGGAGCTGATCATCGAGAATGCCGAGACGGCCGTTGCGCGCGCTTGCGCCGCGACGCAGGCAGAGATCAAGGATTATACCGCGGCTCCGGCCTTCATGAACGAGGGCAAGAATGGGCACCACGAATGGGTGATCGAATTTTCAAAAGCCCCAAAAGATTTTCGTACCTTTGCACAGATTTTAGACCAAACGCTTCGCGAGCAAAACTCGGATTACGATGCGAAAAGGTCTTATGATTTAGTGCTTGGCCCGCCTTTGGTCCATATCGCCCCAGCCGGAACATTCCACAACTGGATGCGGGAACGAGGGAAATTAGGAGGCCAGCATAAAGTTCCGAGGTTAAGTAACCACCGGGAATTTTTAGAAGGAGTGAAGGCTCATTTTTAATCAATACAAGCTATGTCGTTAAAATTAACTATCGAGAATGGTATCAAAGATGCCATGCGTGCGAAAGACGCAGACCGTTTACGTGCGTTACGCGCTATCAAATCATTGATTTTATTAGAAGAAACTTCAGGCTCTAGCGCCGATGGTTTAAGCGCAGATGCTGAGATGAAAATCTTAATGAAAGCAGCGAAACAACGCCGCGACTCATTAGAAGTGTATGTGTCTCAAAACCGCCCAGACCTAGCGGAAAAAGAACAAGCTGAATTAGCGATCATCGAAGAATTCTTGCCTAAGCAATTATCTGACGAAGAATTAACCGCAAAAATCACCGAAATCATCGCCTCAGTGGGAGCAAGTAGCCCGGCTGATATGGGTAAAGTGATGGGTGTTGCTTCGAAGCAATTAGCTGGTCTTGCGGATGGTAAAGCCATTTCTGCGAAAGTAAGTGAGTTATTAAAGAAATAAGATTGGAGAAGAAAGTTGCGATACGGAACTTGAGTTTTGAACAGTTGAAAGCAGAAATGCTGGCGGCTGGGGAACCTGCATTCCGGGCAAAACAGGTGTACGAGTGGATTTGGAAGAAGGCGGCACGTAGTTTCGATGCGATGGGAAATATCCCGAAGACGACGCGCGAGTGGCTTTCGGAGAAATTCTCTTTGCAAATCGTGACCACCGCGGAGGCACAATACAGCTCCGATCGCACCATCAAATCCAGCTTTCAATTACACGATAATAACCTCGTGGAGGGGGTTTTAATCCCTACCCGCGAGCGAGTGACGGCCTGCGTTTCTTCCCAAGTGGGATGTTCGCTAACCTGCAGCTTCTGTGCGACAGGGTATATGGACCGCAAACGCAATTTGGAGTCTTTCGAGATCTACGATCAGGTCGTGTTAATCCGCGATCAGGCACAAGAAAAATACGGTCAAGCGCTGACGAACATCGTCTACATGGGGATGGGCGAACCGCTTTTGAACTATGCGAATGTCTTAAAATCCATCGAGCAAATTACTTCGCCGGAAGGATTAGGCATGTCGCCGCGCCGCATTACGGTTTCCACGGCGGGTATCGCGAAGATGATTCAGAAACTAGGCGATGATCAGGTCAAGTTCAATCTAGCCCTTTCCCTGCACGCCGCGAACGATACGAAGCGTAATCAGATTATGCCCATCAACGAAAGCAATACCTTGCAGGCCTTGAAAGCCGCCTTATTGTATTTCTTCGAGAAGACGGGCAACGAGATTACGCTCGAATACATCGTATTTAATAAGTTTAACGATACCATCGAGGATGCTCGGGAATTGTATGAGTTTGCCAAAGGCATCCCGTGCAAAATCAACCTCATCGAATACAATCCCATTGCCCAATCTTCTTTCGTAAATGCGGAGGCAGATGCGATCGCAAAGTTCTCGGCTTTCCTTGAAAGCAAACGTATGATTGTGAATATTCGCCGTTCTCGCGGTCGCGATATCGATGCAGCTTGTGGTCAATTAGCCGGCAAAAAAGCACCAGCAGATGCCTAATACGATGTTTCCGATCTTCTTGAAAATGGATCAGATCCAGACTTTGGTCGTGGGAGGAGGAAACGTTGCGCTTGAAAAAGCATCCGCTATATTGCGTAATTCGCCGGAGGCAAATTTGACTTTAGTGGCCCCTTTCTTCCGACCGGAAACGTTGGAGTATTTACAGGATTTCCCGCGGGTTCGTATCATTGAGCGCGGCTTTCAAGCCTCCGATTTAGTAGGATTAGACTTGATTATCTGTGCGACGGATTCACCCGCATTACACGCGGAAATAAAGGCATTAGCTGCAGCGCAGCATTTGTTGTGCAACGTGGCTGATACGCCTCCTTTGTGTGATTTCTACCTCGGGTCTATCGTCCAAAAAGGCGATCTGAAGATTGCGATTTCCACGAACGGGAAATCACCTACTTTGGCCAAAAGAATCAGAGCCTTCCTCGAGGACGTCATCCCAGACGAAATCCAAACTTCCCTCGAACAATTAGAGGCTGCCCGTAAAAATTTAAAGGGTGACTTTCAAGAGAAAATCACCCAATTAAATGAATTGACGAAGAACTTAATCTTCCCTAAAAAAGATTAGTCGTCGATCTTCGCTGTCTCTAGCGTAGGTACTAAGCTGTAAATAATCACCCAAGCGATCATATACGCACTTCCGCAAAGCAAGAAGATGATATTATAACCATCGTTGATATTACCTAATAACTTGTATTTGTCTAATAACGATCCCACGATCACCGGGAAGAAAATACCGCCCACAGAACCCGCCATACCCCCGATTCCGATCACCGAACTAACGGCTTTCTTCGGGAACATATCCGTCGCAATCGAATAGATATTCGCGCTCCAAGCCTGGTGAGCCGCTGCCGCTAAGGAAATCAATCCTACCGCCTGCCAGATATTATCGCAGTAACGCGCTAACATAATCGGTACCACCGCGATCGCGAAACTGAACATCGACCACTTTCTCGCCTTGAATGAAGGCCAGCCTTTATTGATTAAATAGCCAGATAAATAACCCCCACCGATACTACCGATGGTCGTCGCTGTATAGACAATAATCAATTCTAAACTAGGCTTCTTTAAGTCCAAATGGAAGCGCTCAGAGAAATAAGAAGGCAACCAGAAAAGGAAGAACCACCAGATCGGATCCGTAAACATCTTCCCAAAAAAGAAAGCCCAGGTCTGCTTGAATCCAAATAATTTACTCCATTGAACCGGAGTCACGTTGTCATCCTTCGCCTCCATATCCGCGTGGATATAGTCGAATTCTGCTTTTGATAAAGACTTATGCTTAGAAGGCACTTCATAATAGAACCACCAGAAGATCAACCAAATAAATCCGATCGCTCCAGTCGCAATGAAAGCCATTTCCCAACCGTATACTCCTAAAATCCAAGGCACTAAAATAGGCGCAGCTACGGCGCCGATATTCGCTCCTGAATTAAAGATACCTGTCGCTAACGCACGTTCGTTTTTAGGGAACCATTCCGCTACGGTCTTAATCGCCGCCGGGAAATTACCCGCCTCGCCTAGACCTAATAAGCCACGCATAAACGCAAAGCTCATCGTTCCTGTGGCTAAAGCGTGCATCATCGCCGCAATACTCCAAACCACGATCGAAATGGAATAGCCTAATTTCGTACCGATACGGTCAATAATTCCGCCAAAACCCAATAAACTAATCGCATAGGCTGCTTGGAAAGTGATCACAATATTCGAATAGTCTGTTTCTGACCAATCAAATTCTTTTTCTAACACCGGCTTCAGTAATCCAATTACCTGGCGGTCTAGGTAGTTAATCGTCGTCGCGAAAAATAGCAATGCGCATATTTTCCAGCGGTACTTTCCAATTGTTTCCATGTTATAGTTCGTGATAGGTTTTGATCAGGTTAGCGATCGTGTTTGATATAGAGGTATAGTCTTGTTTTTTTATTAATTCGGCTGGGAATAATTGAGATCCCATACCCACGGCCGCAGCACCCGCACTGAACCACGATTGTAAACTCTCGCGATTCGGCTCCACGCCACCAGTGACCATAATTTTTGTCTTCGGCATCGGTCCTTGAATCGCCTTCACGAAAGCTGGACCTACCACGTTACCCGGGAAAATTTTCACATACTTCGCGCCTAAAACCTCCGCATTGCGGATCTCCGTTAGGGTCATCGTTCCAGGCATCCATGGGATATCGTGTTTCGCACAAATCTCGCCTACGGAAGCCGTAGTGAATGGTTGCAACATAAAGTCTGCACCCATTTCGATGAATTCTTTTGCTTGCTTTTCGTCAAAAATCGTTCCGATTCCAAGCACTAAATCTGGACATTCTTTCTCGCAGAAGTCGATTAATTTCGCAAAAATTGCCGGAGCGGCTTCGCCGCGGTTCGTGAATTCAAATACGCGAATTCCGCCATCGTAGCAGGCTTTTAGGACGTTTTCTGCGATTTTTTGATCGGCATTGAAAAATAAAGGAACGATCGGCGTTTCCGCTAATCGAGAGTACACTACATCTGCTGAATTTCTAGCCATTATTATCTTTTTAATCGTCCAGTAATATCACCGCCCATGACGGTTTCAATTTCGTCTAAGTTGGATAAATTAATATCTCCCTCGATTGTATGTTTTAAAGCGGAAGCCGCCACAGCGAAAGCTAAAGATTTCGCCTCGTCGCCATAGACTAAGTTTCCGTAAATGTATCCCGCCATAAAAGCGTCCCCACCACCGATGCGATCGACGATTTGGGAGATTTCTACGGTATCTGATTTGATGACTTTTGAGCCATCAAATGAAGTCGCCGAAAGGGTATTTTGAGAAGCTGAAATCTGGCCTCTTTTAGTATTAATAATCTTCTTTAAGTTCGGGAAACGCGCTTTGATTTGAAGACAAATATCGTGCCAGCCACTCTTCACGCGGCCATCCGGAACGATATCTAATATATCTTCTGCATCCGCTTTTCCGCACACGATGATATCACATTGCGCGATCAAGTCTGGCATCACTTCTTTTACTGATTTACCATATTGCCAAAGGTTCTTCCGGTAGTTTACATCCGCCGAAATCGTTAAACCCTGCGCTTTTGCTTCCTTCAAGGCCGCTCTCAAAGCAACCGTCGCCGCCTCTGAAATCGCTGGCGTAATGCCCGTCCAGTGGAACCAGCCCGCACCTGCGAAGATCTCTTTCCAGTTAAAATCAGCTGGATTTAAATTAGCGAAAGCAGAATCAGCGCGGTCATACGTCACTTTGCTCGGGCGCATGGCTGCCCCAAACTCGACGAAATACAAACCTAATCGCCCTTCTTTATAGGCTGTATGGGACATATCCACACCCACTTGGCGGTAATAACCCGTGGCTGCTTTGCCTAATTCATTGTTTGGGAAACAAGTTACGTGTTCTGCCGGGATACCGATGTGAGCTAAACCACCTGCTACGTTCGCCTCACCGCCACCATAAGTGATGTTCAACGATTGCGCTTGCGTGATTCGGCCATAACCTGCAGGACTTAAACGCCCCATGATTTCACCAAAAGTAATAACCTTCTTCATTAGTTCTCGAAATTAAAAAATCCTGCCGCGTTGTTATACGAAATGTCCTCCACCAACTTCCCTAACCACGCGATATCTGCTGGCAATTCGCCATTTTCCACATCCGCGCCCAGTAAATTACACAAGATTCTTCTAAAATACTCATGGCGAGGGAACGAAAGGAAGCTTCTGGAGTCTGTTAACATCCCCACGAAGTGGCTTAACATCCCCATATTTGATAGCGCATTGATTTGCTTTTCCATCCCGTCTTTTTGGTCTAAAAACCACCAGCCTGACCCAAATTGCATCTTTCCTACGATGGTTCCATCTTGGAAATTACCCGTCATCGTCGCTAATAATTCGTTATCGCGTGGATTCAAATTATATAAAATCGTCTTTGCTAATTGATTCGTCGAATCTAAGTGATTTAAGAATTTCGATAAAGGACGTGCCTGCTCAAAATCCCCAATCGAATCAAATCCCGTATCAGGCCCTAAAGTCCCTAAGAGACGGTCATTGTTATTTCTAATCGCACCTAAGTGGAACTGTTGTGTCCAACCTTTTGCATGATCTAAATGCGCAAAATACACCAGCATCGCTGATTTGAACTGCACTTTCTCCTTCTGATTAATCGTTTTCCCCGTCATCAATCGATCAAAAATATGCGCGATTTCCTGCTCCGTATACTCGTCCGCATAAATCTGCTCTAATCCGTGATCGCTTAAACGGCATCCCACAGAATGAAAGAAATCATGTCTCGCCGCGATCGCCTTTTTATAATCAGTTAAGGTGTGAATCTCCATCGCCGCCGCTTTCGCTAGTGAATTCACATACTCCACGAACACGATCTCATCATCCACGCCCATCGCCTTATCCGGACGGAAGGTAGGCAATACTTTGATCGCGAAACCGCTCTCTTTTATTTGTTGATGATAGGCCAAATTGTCGATCGGATCATCCGTCGTACATAGTGCCTTCACATTCATTTTTAGCAATAAATTGCGTACAGAAAACTCCTTCGTACGCAACAAAGCGTTGCATTGATCATAAATGCGCTTTCCACTTTCGGCATTCAATAATTCCGTAATCCCAAAATAGCGTTGCAATTCTAAGTGCGTCCAGTGATATAGCGGGTTACGCATCGTATAAGGTACGGTCTCTGCCCACTTCAAAAATTTCTCTTCATCAGACGCATTACCTGTGATGTATTTTTCATCCACCCCATGAGCACGCATCGCACGCCACTTGTAGTGGTCGCCGGCTAGCCAGATTTGGGATACATTATCGAATTGCTTATCCTCCGCAATTTGTTGCGGAATCAAGTGATTGTGGTAATCAATGATGGGCATTTTTGCCGCATATTGATGGTACAAAGTTTGCGCGGTCTCTGACTGCAACAAGAAATCTTTATCTAAAAACGCTTTCATAATTGGTCGTTTAATGTAATCGGTAATCAGTGGACAGTGGGCAGTGGGCAGTGGGCATAGTTCAATGTTCAAAGTTCAAAGAATGATTTAAAACATTTCATATTCATCGCCGTAGGCGATTCCTCCTTTATGCTTTGTGCTCTATTCTTTATGCTTTAAATCTATACTCTCTACTCTTTAATCTCTACTCTATTAAATATACTTCGAAACCCCCTCCACAAACCCTGGAACCTTTGTTAAGTCCTCTCCCCAAAGTTCTTTATCAGCTAATACTTTCTTCAAATCAAAATTCTTCCATGCCTCATAGAAATAAGGGGCATAGTCGCACTGGATAGGGTAGGCCTCGCCATTGCTGTCGCCGTAATACTTTCCATTTTCTTCTTTCACCGCGTGCATGAACTGCAAGTACGCCGCGAATCCCATGCAGAATAGCTCTGGAGCTTTGCCAAAATTCTTTGCATAGTTCACTAACAAAGGAACGTTGCGCATACGCATTTTGGTCGTATACTGAACCGTAATGTCTATCAATTTGTGGTTAATGAAGGGGTTGCGGAAACGGTCTAATACCGAACGCCCGAAACGATCCGCCACCTTAAAGTCCATCTTATACGGAATGCCCAGCGCTAATTCGCTCAGCATCAAATTCATGATCAACTTGCTCAAATAGCCATTCGCCATCACATCCTTCACGATACGGAAGCCTAATAAAAAGGACATCCCGCACAATAAGGTATGCGTACCATTCAACAAACGCAATTTCAACTCGCGGTAAATCTCGATATCCTCTGCAATAATCACTCCCTTATCAGCCGGCGCAAATGACAATACCTCTTTCACTTTCGCTCCACCCTGAATTGCCCACAGGCTATACACCTCTGAGATGATCAGTAACGAATCCTCGTAACCAAGTTTAGCACAAATCTCCGCGTTTGTCGCCGCATCTGGGCTACCCGGAACGATGCGATCCACTAAGGAATTACAGAAATGATTCGCGTTGTTTAACCAAGCTACGAAATCAGCCGAGAGACCGTGGTCTGCTGCTAATTTTAAAACAATCTCCTTTAATTTATCTCCGTTGTTGATAATCAATTCGGTAGGCACAATGACCATTCCGGAAGAAGCCGATCCTTGAAAATGCGTAAAACGCGCATGTAAGAACGCTAATAATTTTGCAGGGAAGGAGTTAGGACATCCATTGGCAATTGGATCATTCGCTACATAGCTGATTCCTACTTCGGTCGTGTTGGATAACACGATTTGCATGTCTTCACTTTTTGCGCAGGCTAGAATGGCATCCCAGTCTTTAGACGCAGTAATCGTGCGAGAAATAGAGGAGTTAATGATGTTCTCTTCTTTCGCTACGCCATCTTCGATTCCTTTAATGCTATGCGTATACAAACCGTCTTGTTCGTCGAACGCATCCGCACCCCCTTTTGAAGTCGACTTCACTACGACTACCCGGCCTTTGAAAATGCCCGCGCGGTTTGCTTTGTCGATATAGAAATCGCAAAGACCGCGTTGCAAAACTCCAGTCCCAAATTGCAGGACTTTCTCCGGATAACTGAAAACGTCTGCCGGAGGGGTTTGTAAAGGAATGGATGGGTTCAACGTGCCTGACTCCAGGAATTTTTTCGATAAGCGCATATAATTCTAATTTCCTTTAAAAGGCAAAAATCCCACCTTTTTACCTGATTTTCAGCTAAAAAAATGGGATTAAATGACCTAAAACGTTTACGCTTCGCCTATGGGGCCGTTATAATTCATCGGGAATTGGAAACCTGAGGCATTCCCCTCCTTCATAATAGGGCCAAAGGCCTCTTCGTACTTCAATATATTCTCTTGCAACGCCTGCATTAAGCGATAGGCATGGTCCGGAGTCATGACAACGCGGGACTTTACTTTGGCCTTTGGAAGACCTGGTAAGATGCGAATAAAGTCCATCACGAATTCCGATGGGCTGTGCGCGATGAGTGCTAAATTCACATAATGACCTTCCGCCATTTCCTCTGGAAGTTCGATATTTAATTGATTTTCTTCAGTGGGGTTTTCCATATTTCTTTTTTGGTAAAAAATAAACCCCCGAACTTAAGAAAAGCCGGGGGTCTATTCAAATGAATCTACAAATTAGTTTGCAGCTTCTACTTTTTCTTTCGCCTCAGCGATTTCTGCAGCTTCTTTCTTCGCTTCGATTGCTCTTAATTCATCTTTCGATGTAACTAAGATGTCTTTGTAGCGACGAAGACCTGTACCTGCTGGAATCAAGTGACCTACGATAACGTTCTCTTTCAAGCCGTCTAAGGTATCTTGTTTCGCGCGGATAGACGCTTCAGAAAGCACTTTCGTAGTTTCCTGGAACGACGCAGCTGAGATGAATGATTCTGTTCCTAACGAAGCTTGCGTGATACCTTGTAGGTTAGAAGAAGATACCGCTGCTTGCGCATCACGTACTTTCATTAACTTCAAGTCTCTACGTTTTAACGAAGAGTTCTCATCACGTAAAGCACGAGCTGAAAGAATCATACCTGCTTTGTATTTCTCAGAATCTCCAGCATCAGTAATCACCTTCTGATCTAAGATCAAGTCGTTCTCGTGACGGAATACGAAACGATCTACGTTTTGACCTTGTAAGAATTGGGTATCACCTGGCTCTAAAATCTGCACTTTTTGCATCATTTGGCGAACGATACACTCGATGTGCTTATCATTGATCTTCACACCTTGTAGACGGTATACGTCTTGGATTTCGTTCACTAAATATTCTTGTACCGCTGTAGGTCCTTTGATCTTCAAGATATCTGAAGGTGTAATTGCACCATCAGAAAGTGGAGAACCAGCACGTACGAAGTCATTATTTTGTACTAAGATGAATCGAGTCAAAGGTACTAAGTAACGACGCTCAGCTCCTTCTTTCGGTGTCACGATAATCTCACGATTACCACGCTTAATCACACCGTAAGAAATAACACCATCAATCTCAGTAACAACTGCAGGGTTAGATGGGTTACGTGCTTCGAATAATTCCGTTACACGTGGAAGACCTCCCGTAATGTCACGGGTTTTACCTGCCGCACGAGGAATCTTAGCGATAATTTGACCCGCTTTGATTTTATCTCCTTCGTCGATCGCTAAACGCGCACCTACTGGAACGTTGTATACTAAATCTTCTTTACCTTTTGCTTTGACTATTACGGATGGGTTCTTCGTCTTATCTTTCGATTCGATAATTACCTTCTCACGCATACCCGTTTGCTCATCCGCTTCCTCTTTGTAGGTATTGTTTTCTTCGATTGCCTCGAATTCAATTTTACCTTCAGCCTCAGAAAGGATAACCGCATTGTATGGATCCCAAGCACAGATTTCATCTCCTTTTTTCACCGCTTGGCCTTCCTTAACACGTAAGAATGAACCATAAGGAATGTTAGAAGAGATCAATACTTGTTTGTTCGCTGGGTTCACAATTTGAACCTCACCAGAACGTCCCATAACGATTTCAACTGGGTTGCCATCTGCATCTGTAGAGCTTACTGAACGAACCTCTTCGAAGTTAATCACCCCGTCGAATTTCGCTTTAACGCTCGCATCTAGAGAAACGTTTTGGGCAGTACCACCCACGTGGAAGGTACGTAATGTTAACTGAGTACCTGGCTCACCGATCGATTGAGAGGCGATTACACCTACTGCTTCTCCTAAGTTCACCATCGCAGCGGTTGCTAAGTTACGTCCGTAACATTTCGCACACACACCGCTCTTCGTCTCACAAGTTAATACCGAACGAATTTCAACTGATTCGATCGCTGTCTCATCAATTTTCGTTGCGATTGCCTCGTTGATTTCATCACCTGAAGCAACGATTAACTCATTTGTGATCGGATCGTACACATCGTGAATAGACACACGACCTAAGATACGCTCAGATAATGGCTCGATGATCTCCTCATTGTCTTTCAATGGGAACACCTCGATACCACGTAAGGTACCGCAATCTTCTTCGTTCACGATAACGTCTTGCGCAACGTCGTGTAAACGACGAGTCAAGTAACCCGCATCGGCTGTTTTCAAGGCAGTATCTGCTAAACCTTTACGCGCACCGTGAGTTGAGATAAAGTACTCTAATACGTCAAGACCTTCTTTAAAGTTAGAAAGGATTGGGTTTTCGATGATTTCACCTACTGAACCTTGTAAGTTCTTCTGAGGCTTAGCCATCAAACCACGCATACCACCTAGTTGACGAATTTGCTCACGAGAACCACGGGCTCCAGAGTGCATCATCATGTAGATCGCGTTAAATCCTTGGTTGTCTTCCTCCATCTGCTTCATAAGCGTCTCGGTAATTTTCGAGTTCACTTTTGTCCAGATATCAATAACTGCGTTGTAACGCTCGTTATCTGTGATTAGACCCATTAAGTAGTTGTCCCAAACCGCTTGAACATCATCCTGTGCTTTCTTCACTAATGAAGCTTTTTCAGCAGGAATTTGAACATCACCAATACCCATCGATAAACCACCGTGGAAGGCTTGTTGGAAACCTAATTCTTTGATATCATCTAAGAATTGAGCTGTACGCGCCATACCACAGATCTTGTGAACGTGTGAGATGATTTGTTGTAGCTTCTTCTTAGTTAATAACTCATTGATGTAACCTACTTGCTCAGGAACACATAAGTTGAATAATACACGACCCGCAACAGTTTCCACCATTTCTTGAACCAATGTACCATCTTCTTTACGAACCGTAGCTTTCACCACGATGTTCGCGTGCTTCGATAATTTCTTCTCGTTCAAGGCGATAACAACCTCTTCAAATCCGTAGAAACGAGATCCTTCACCAGCCACTTTGTGATCTGGAGTAGACTTACGTCCTTTTGTTACATAATATAAACCTAACACCATGTCCTGAGATGGTACCGTAATAGGCGCACCATTCGCTGGGTTCAAGATGTTATGAGAGGCAAGCATTAATAAAGAGGCTTCCAAAATCGCTTCGTGTCCTAGTGGAACGTGAACCGCCATCTGGTCACCATCAAAATCGGCGTTAAAGGCCGTACAAGTTAATGGGTGCAATTGGATCGCTTTTCCTTCGATTAATTTCGGTTGGAAAGCTTGGATACCTAAACGGTGAAGGGTAGGAGCACGGTTTAAAAGAACTGGGTGCCCTTTCATCACGTTTTCCAAAATATCCCAAACCACTGGATCCTTACGATCTACAATCTTCTTCGCAGACTTAACCGTCTTCACGATACCACGCTCGATCAACTTACGGATAACAAACGGCTTGAATAATTCTGCCGCCATATCTTTTGGAAGACCACATTCGTGCATTTTCAATTCTGGACCTACGACGATAACCGAACGACCTGAATAATCGACACGCTTACCTAATAAGTTTTGACGGAAACGACCTTGCTTTCCTTTCAACATATCAGAAAGAGACTTCAAGGCACGGTTACCTTCAGAACGAACCGCATTTACTTTACGTGAGTTGTCAAATAAGCTATCTACAGCCTCTTGCAACATACGCTTCTCGTTACGTAAGATTACCTCTGGAGCTTTGATCTCGATCAAACGCTTCAAACGGTTGTTACGGATAATCACACGACGGTATAAGTCGTTCAAGTCAGACGTTGCAAAACGACCTCCATCTAATGGCACCAATGGACGTAATTCTGGTGGAATTACTGGAACCATTTTAATGATCATCCACTCAGGACGGTTATCGATACGACCGATCGACTCACGGAACGCTTCCACCACCTTCAAACGCTTCAAGGCTTCAGCCTTACGTTGTTGAGATGATTCTGTATCCGCAGAGTGACGCAAGTCAGCCGATAAGCTGTCTAAGTCAATACGAGATAATAACATATTTAACGCGTCAGCACCCATTTTCGCGATGAATTTCTGTGGATCTTCATCAGGTAAATGTTGGTTCTCGCGCGGTAATTTGTCTAAGATATCTAAGTACTCATCTTCTGTTAAGAAATCAAGGTATTGGCTACCGATCTTTCCTTCTTCCGCGTACATACCTGGTTGAACTACTACGAAACGCTCGTAATAGATTACTTGGTCTAATTTCTTAGTCGATAGACCAAGCATATAACCAATCTTGTTAGGTAAGCTACGGAAGTACCAGATGTGTGCAACTGGAACCACTAATTCGATGTGGCCCATACGCTCACGACGTACTTTCTTTTCCGTTACTTCTACACCACAGCGATCGCAAATGATGCCTTTGTAACGAATACGCTTGTATTTACCGCAGTGACACTCCCAGTCCTTTGTAGGACCGAAGATACGCTCGCAAAACAAACCGCCCATTTCGGGTTTGTAGGTACGGTAGTTGATGGTTTCCGGTTGTGTTACCTCCCCGTTAGAACCCTCCAAGATTGACTCTGGAGAGGCTAAGGAAATGGTTACTTTTTGGAAATCGCTATTCAGCTTTCTAGTCTTTTTAAATGACATTTTCTTTGTATTTTATTGGAAAATGAACTCTTTTATTCAGGGCCAAAGCCCAATGGTTTTACTCAAGGGTGATTTCAAGGGCTAAACCTCTCAATTCGTGAATCAATACGTTGAATGATTCTGGAATGTTTGGTTTTGGCATATTCTCCCCTTTTACAATAGCTTCGTAAGCTTTTGCGCGACCGATGACATCATCTGACTTCACAGTTAAGATCTCTTGCAAGATATTCGCTGCACCGAAGGCCTCTAATGCCCAAACCTCCATCTCACCAAAACGCTGACCACCAAACTGAGCTTTACCACCCAATGGTTGTTGTGTAATTAATGAGTAAGGTCCGATCGAACGTGCGTGCATCTTATCATCCACTAAGTGACCCAGTTTCAACATATAGATGATACCTACAGTCACCGGTTGATCAAATTTATCACCCGTTAAACCATTGTATAAATACGTACGACCCCAGTCTGGTAAACCAGCTAATGTTAATTCAGCTGCTACCTCTGCTTCAGTTCCACCGTCGAAAATAGGCGTCGCATAACGCTTACCTAATTTTTGTCCAGCCCAACCTAATACGGTCTCGTAAATTTGTCCTAAGTTCATACGAGATGGTACCCCTAGTGGATTCAATACGATATCTACCGGTGTTCCATCTTCTAAGAATGGCATATCTTCTTCACGAACGATACGAGCAACAATACCCTTATTACCGTGACGACCCGCCATCTTATCACCCACTTTTAACTTACGCTTCTTAGCCACATACACCTTCGCTAATTTCACGATACCAGCAGGTAATTCATCACCTACTTCTAACACGAAACGCTCACGCTTGAAGTTACCAGCGATTTCGTTACGACGAACGTGGTAGCTCTTGATTAACGCTAAGAAAGTTGCGTTAGTCGCTGCATCCGCAGTAGCCTCTTCTACGATCAAATCTGAAAGTAAATTCGCTTCCTCTGGTACGGCATACGTTGACTCATCGCGGTATAAGTTTTTATCTGGGAATAATAATTCTTCGATATTCTTCGCTGTGAATTTAACCCCTTTCTCTACGATCACTGTACCAAACTTGTGACGGATACCTCCACATGTTTTACCAGCTAATAAAGCAACGGTCTTTTCGATCATGATCTTACGAACCTCTAAAAGGTCTTTACCGTATTGCTTCATAACCAATTTCAATTCAGCTTTCGACTTATCACGTTGATCCTTATCCTTTTTAGGACGAGCGAACAACTTCGTGTCGATAACCACACCTTTTAATGATGGTGGCGCTTTCTTCGAAGCATCTTTCACGTCACCTGCTTTGTCACCAAAGATGGCACGTAATAATTTCTCTTCTGGAGTTGGATCAGACTCTCCTTTTGGTGTAATCTTACCAATTAAGATATCTCCTTCTTTCACCTCAGAACCTACGCGAACAACACCGTTCTCATCTAGGTTACGAACTGTTTCCTCAGAAACGTTCGGGATTTCAGAAGTTAATTCCTCCTCACCACGTTTCGTATCACGTACCTCTAATTCGAATTCCTCAATGTGGATCGAAGTAAAGATATCGTCACGAACCACTTTTTCAGACATCACGATCGCATCCTCAAAGTTGTAACCTTGCCATGGCATGAACGCCACTTTCATGTTACGACCTAAAGCTAGCTCACCTGCTTGAGTTGCATAACCCTCGCAAAGCGCTTGACCCTTCTCCACCTTTTGTCCTTTGAAAACAATTGGCTTTAAGTTGATCGTTGTATCCTGGTTCGTTCTACGGAACTTGATTAATTTGTATTCTTTTGTAGAGCCGTGGAAGCTTACTAATTTTTGCTCTTCTGTTTGATCGTAGTTAACTACGATGCGTAAAGCATCTACGTATTCGATCACACCACTTCCTTCAGCAACTACTAAAGTACGTGAGTCAATCGCAACGCGGTGTTCTAAACCTGTACCTACGATCGGTGCTTCAGGGCGTAACAATGGCACCGCTTGGCGCTGCATGTTCGATCCCATCAAGGCACGGTTCGCATCATCATGCTCTAAGAAAGGAATCATAGAAGCAGCAACGGATACGATTTGGTTAGGCGCCACGTCCATATATTGTGCATCTGCTGGATTCACTAATGGGAAGTCACCCTCAAAACGTGCCTTCACACGCTCAGATAAGAATTTACCATTTTTGTCAATCTGTGCATTTGCCTGAACGATGTTCATTCCATCTTCTTCTTCAGCCGTTAAATACGAAACAGTTGTAGATGTATCTACTTTACCTGATTCGATCACTCGGTAAGGAGTTTCGATGAAGCCCATTCCGTTTACTTTCGCGTGAACACAAAGAGAAGAAATCAAACCGATGTTCGGTCCCTCTGGTGTTTCAATCGTACAAAGACGACCATAGTGCGTATAGTGAACGTCACGAACCTCGAAACCAGCTCTTTCACGAGAAAGACCACCTGGTCCTAGGGCAGACATACGACGCTTGTGCGTGATCTCGGCTAATGGATTCGTTTGGTCCATAAACTGAGATAACTGATTCGTTCCAAAGAACGAGTTAATCACAGACGATAACGTACGTGCATTAATTAAATCTACTGGCTTAAAGTCCTCGTTATCACGAACGTTCATACGTTCTTTGATCGTACGAGCCATACGTGCAAGACCTACACCGAACTGAGCATATAATTGCTCACCTACAGTACGTACACGACGGTTAGACAAGTGGTCAATATCATCGACAACCGCGCGAGAGTTGATCAAACCGATCAAGTATTTCACGATAGAGATGATATCCTCTTTTGTCAATACCTTAATATCCATCGGGATATCGTGGCCTAATTTTTTATTGATACGGTAACGACCTACTTCGCCTAAATCATAACGCTTGTCTGAGAAGAACAAGTTTTGGATGATATCACGTGCCGTTTGCTCATCTGGAGCATCCGTGTTACGTAATTGCTTGTAGATAACTTCTACCGCCTCTTTCTCCGAGTTCGAAGTATCTTTTTGTAAAGTATTGTAGATGATGTTGTAATCAGATACGTTCACATCGTCTTTGTGCAAGATGATCGTGCTTGATCCTGATTCCAAAATCGTCTCGATCTCGTTCTCCGTAATAACAGTATCACGTTCGATCAAGATTTCGTTACGGTCGATAGAAACTACCTCACCTGTATCTTCATCTACGAAGTCTTCTTGCCACGTTTTCAAAACTCTCGCAGCTAAGCGACGTCCTACCGTAGTTTTTAAATTCTTCTTGTCCACCTTCATTTCTTCAGCTAGGCCAAATAAATCTAGGATGTCCTTGTCATTTCCGTAACCAATCGCACGAAGCAATACAGTCACAGGGAATTTCTTTTTACGGTCGATGTACGCGTACATCACATTGTTTACGTCCGTTGCAAATTCAATCCAAGAACCCTTGAATGGAATGATACGAGCCGAATACAATTTCGTTCCATTTGTATGCTTCGATTGCGCGAAGAATACACCTGGTGAACGGTGTAGCTGGGAAACGATGACACGCTCAGCACCGTTGATCACGAATGATCCACGCTCTGTCATGTAAGGAATGTTTCCTAAGAATACTTCCTGTTCGATGGTTTGGAAATCCTCGTTGTCTGTATCATTACAGATCAAACGTAATTTCGCTTTTAAAGGTACTGAATACGTTAAACCGCGGTCGATACACTCATCTACCGAATATTTCGGCGGATCTACAGAGTAGTCAACGAACGATAAAACGAAGTTTTCCCGCGAATCCGCGATTGGAAAATTCTCAGCAAACACTTTAAATAAACCTTCGTCAGTACGATTCTCAGCAGCTGTCTCTAGCTGGAAAAAATCCTGAAAGGATTTGATTTGGATATCCAGAAAATCTGGATAATCGATCACAGACTGCGTTTTTGCAAAGCTGTGTCTTCCGGTGGCAGTGATGTTACTCAAGGCTTTATACGTTTTAAATTAAATGAAAAATGGCCCTCTGGGCACAATTTAAAGCTGAAATGCCTCGTAGATGAAAAAATGATTCCCCTTTGCGCTTCCCCTACGATAAAGGAATTGTGTTTCAGAAATCATTTCTTTTTGGATAGGCCCGAAGGCTTGTACCCTAAAATAGCCTGCAAAGGTACTGATAATTTTTTAGGATGCAAGGGGGTTGTGGGATTTTTGTTTGAACTTGCTTTTCGGTAAAGCATAGAGCATTTTCAATAAAGCATAGAGCATAAAGAATAAAGCATAAAGTTGGTATCGCCATAGGCGATGCATACTTGAAATGTTTTAACCAGCTTTATTCTTTATTATTTGTGCCTTATTCTTTGTGCTTTATTCTTTATGCTTTCAATCCCACCACTAATGAAAACCAAACTAATGTACCTCCTCCGCTTCACCCTCGCCTATACCCACGCCGAGATCAAAGGGCTAATCGTGCTGCTGGGAATGATGGTTGTTTATGTCCTTCTATATATAGGTTACGAATGGCGGGAAAAAGAAGTGGCTAAATTGGATTTTCAGCCGGTGCTTTGGGAGGCGAATTATAAGGCGATAAGTCCGAAGGTGTTCGGTTCGCGAAAGTTCGGAGAGAATGAGTCTGGATGGAGAGAGTCCGGAGTCCGGAGGAAGTGGGTGGAGTACAAGTCCGGAGTCCGGAGGAAGCAGCAAGCGATCGATATTAATACGGCAGATTCGGCGGCGTGGGTGGCGCTGAATGGGATAGGGCCGGGGTTCGCGAAACGGATAATGACTTATCGGGAGAAGTTAGGCGGGTTTTATCAGGTGGATCAATTGAAGGAGGTGTATGGCTTGGATTCGCTTTGGGTAAAAGAAAATAAGGCCTTATTAAAGGTAGGGGCTGGGGTGTATCGGTTTTTAGCCATCAATCAGGTGGAGTGGAAGGATTTCAAGCACCCTTATTTGCCCTATGGGCAGTCGAAGGTGGTTTTGGCCTATCGTAAACAACATGGGGTGCTGAAGGATTTCGAAGCTTTGAAAAAAATACAATTGCTGGATCTCGTGGCGTGGAAAAGATTGAAACCCTACCTCAGCTTTGCCGCGCCTTGATAATATATAGAAAACCCGTAATTTAGCATCCTATTTATTACACATCAACGAAACCATATGTCCTCAGGAGTTTTTCAAGTCCCTACCCCTATTAATGAGCCGATTTTGCAGTACGGTGCGAATTCAGCGGAACGTACTAAATTAAAGCAAGCCCTTTCTGATTTGTGTAACCAGCAAATTGATGTGCAGATGCGTATCGCGGGTCGTTCTGTGAAGGGTGCCAAAAAAGTCGCCATGACTTGCCCGCACGATCACCAACATGTGTTGGGTCATTATTATGAAGGTGGAAAAGCGGAAGTGGCTCAGGCAATTGACGCGGCTCTGGAAGCTAGATCAGCTTGGGCATCGATGCCTTGGGAGGATCGCGCGGCTATTTTTTTAAAGGCAGCAGATCTTTCGGCGACGAAATATAGAATGCAATTAAATGCGCGCACGATGCTAGGTCAGTCGAAAAATGCCTACCAGGCTGAAATCGATGCGGCCTGTGAGTGGATTGATTTCTTACGTTTTAATGTGCATTATGCACAACAGATATACAGTGAACAACCGATTTCGTCGCCTGGCGTTTGGAATCGATTGGAATACCGTCCATTAGAAGGCTTCGTTTATGCCTTGACTCCATTTAATTTTACGGCGATCGCGGGTAATTTACCAGCGGCGCCTGCCTTGATGGGGAACACGGTGGTTTGGAAGCCGTCGCCTACGCAGGTTTATTCGGCGGGATTATTAATGGAAATTTTAGAGGAGGCAGGTTTGCCGGCTGGCGTAATCAATTTAGTGCTAGCGGATGGTCCGGAAGCAGGGGAGGTTGTTTTCTCTCACCGGGACTTTGCGGGGATTCACTTTACGGGATCGACAGGCGTTTTCCAGACGATTTGGAAGAATATAGGCCAAAACATCGCCAACTATAAATCCTATCCTCGCATCGTAGGCGAAACAGGTGGTAAGGACTTCGTCGTAGCTCACGCATCAGCTGATGTAAAAGCGTTAACCACTGGATTAGTCCGTGGCGCCTTCGAATACCAAGGCCAAAAATGCTCCGCAGCCTCTCGTGCTTACATCCCAGCTTCTTTATGGCCATCTGTGGAAACACAATTGAAAGCAGATTTAGCAGCTATTAAGATGGGCGGCACAGAAGATTTTGAAAACTTCGTAAACGCGGTGATCGATGCGAAAGCTTTCGCCAAAATTACCTCTTATATAAGTGAAGCCAAAAAATCTCCAGAAGTTCAGGTGATCGCCGGCGGAAACTTCGATGATTCAAAAGGCTATTTTGTAGAACCTACGGTTTTATTAACGACTAATCCGACCTACCGCACGATGGTGGAGGAGATATTTGGCCCGGTGCTAACGATCTATGTATATAATGATGCGGATTGGAATTCGGTCTTGACTTTAGTGGATTCGACTTCGGCTTATGCTTTAACGGGCGCGATTTTCGCGCAAGACAAATACGCGATGCTGGAAGCGATGAAAGTGCTAGAAAACGCGGCAGGTAACTTATACTTAAATGATAAGTGTACGGGAGCCGTGGTAGGCCAGCAGCCATTTGGTGGTGCGCGTGCTTCAGGAACGAATGATAAGGCGGGTTCATATTTGAATTTGCTGCGTTGGGTTTCACCGCGCACGGTGAAGGAAGTCTTCGTTTCACCTACAGATTTTAGGTATCCATTCTTAGAAAAGTAATTTTATAATTCATACTAGAAATTGGTTTTGCCTTTTTTTAATAGATTTTGATTAATAAAAGCAAAATGGCAATAGGCGTCAAATTGATTACTAATGACTTGAAATAGTTTATATCATAATTTAATTTTATTTCAACGATTAGAATCAAGTAAAAGAGTCCCCAAAATAGGTTGCCAATTTGCTTAATATCACGAAAGGTATATTCTTGGAAAAGGTGTAGATCCTCTACGCCTTTTCCACTTATATCATCTGCATTTTCCACAAAATCCGTAAGTAAAAAAAGGTAGGAAAACGAGAATATCAAAATAGGAATAAAAGCAATGCTGATTATCCAAGTTAAGGATGCCTTCTGCTTTTTTATTTCTAGATATTCAAAAATGATGCTTGTCGTGGCATAAATAAATATAAAAATTAACAAGGGTGAAAGGGCAGAAGAATAGTTGTTTAATTCAAATACAAATAATTGAAATGAGTTGAATTTTCCAGAGATGCTTTCTTGTAGGATAGCCGCCTCCTTTGATATCAAATAAAAGTTTATTGATAAGCAGGAAAGTATGAATGCTGGAAATAATTTAGGTAGCTGATACATAAGATTCGATAAACGCTGAAACTAAAATGATCACATACCCTGAGATGAATAAAAAGCCAAAAAGTAAGTAGTCAAACTGGGGTCTTGCTTTTAATAAATAGTGTTGGGTCACATAATTAGTCAAGTAAAAACCAAGCGTCGAGGCAAGGATAAATCCTCCTATTTCAATTGAATGCGGGAGTAATCGGGGAAGAAAATCGGCAGGACTGTTTGAGAATCTATTGAGTGTAACTAATAGATAGCCTAAAACAAAGCCATTATAAAACGTAATGATGGCGGTAAATAAGCCCAAGGTTAAAAAGCCTGATATACTCGCAAAATACACGGAGGTGTTATTATTAAGAATTTCAAAAAATAAATCCTTGCTTGATTTATTAGAATCGCTTACAAAGTCCACAGATAACGAATTGATTTTTACGATTAAAAAACTATTCCTTGATATTAAGGCAGTGGCGAAACCAATGATATATATAGATATAGCTAAAAGGACATATTTTTTCATCTACAGTAAGTTGTCTAGCTACTAAATCTCGTTGTATTGTAGGTGTAAAATGCTATTCCTATCACGGCCAAAATGCCACCAATCATAGCCGTTACAATCATAATGGCCAAACTATTTGTCATATTAAAGCTTATTTCAGCTGGGATGACGGTTGAGCAAAATCCTATAAAAAATGCCCAATTGAAAGAGATAGTTTCATTCGAATGAAGTGTAGCGTGACACGATTTGCAGGTAGTCGTACTATTTTTTTGCAGTTTAAAAAGCTCTTTTACAGAGATATTAGCATGACATCTATCACAAGAAAATGAAGTATTATAAGGCATGATTAGATAAGATTTTAATTTATGAAAATGAAGTAATGGGAGTATGATATGAACTCCCACTACTAATTAGAATCCTGCAGTAATTCCTGCAACCACTCCTGCCACTGGAGTACCGACAGAACCAACTGCAAAGACCCAAGCTGCGGCGTCCATTATTCCTATTGCCCCAACAGCTGTGGTAGCACCAGCGGATGCGCCATGTTTACTCATAACATGTGTTATCGCTAGCCAAACTTTGCCAGATTTTTGTTGGGCAGAATTGGTGAGAACAACAAATGCGAAGCAAACTGACAATAATGCAAAACTTGTTTTTAAAAATTTCATTCGTTTCTATTTAAAATTTTGCCCCTACTCTTATTATTGGTTTTTCGGGTTTCACCATTCGTTAAGTGTGGGACAAAGTTTTCGAAAACGATCGGCTGATACAATAGGATAAAAAGTACTATTTTAGTCCTATATATAATGGTTGTAATTGCTACTCTGCTTGTTTTGGCGAAAGCTCATATTCAAATACGAATTTTCGAAATTCCGTTTTTCCTCGAGCTCCTACCTTAAGTAGGATATTTTCTCTATGCTTTTTTACGGTAAAATAAGAAAGTCCTAGATTGTTGGCCATTTCTTTAGTGGAGTAGCCCATTCTAATTAACTGGACGATTTCTATTTCTCTATAGGTTAGATGAGAAATGGGGATTAGTAGGTTAGGTCTCATATCGGTCAAAATTCAAACGATGGATAATTATTGATTCATTGCAAGAACAGATACGAATAGGTGAATGTATTCAAAAATTCAAGAATGTCGTCAGGAATAACTGATAATTTAGAATTTTATAAATTATTATGCTTATTTCTTTACTTGATAATCAGATGTTTAGAAGTTATGCCAAAAAAAGTTTCTAATGCAGACTTGCGTTTAAAAAAATAATCCTACATCTTTGCACTCCCAATCGCTAGGAACAAAAGGTTTCTAGGGCAAGACTGAGAGTAGATTAGGTGATTAAGTTCACGACAGAGCGGGTTGCTTTGTTTAATTTACATCGAGGTACAAGAGTTCTTTGACGTGTTGATAGAAATAAAGAAGAGATACTGTGTTTAAATCA